>CAVYSE010000001.1:0-185366 GCA_963771075.1 candidate division FCPU426 bacterium
ATTGTTTCGTGGGATAAAGAACCCTGACAATAAACCTTTTTTTGTCACCTATTCCTATATGATTCATGCTATTGACCCATCTAGCCCCTTCTGTTAGCTTAACCCAACTTTTCACCGACTTTTTAAGGGAAAATTGCGGTTTTTATCATCGGTCCGCGCGTTGAAGTCAGTGGGAAAGTGTCCAGCTTTTTGCGGTGGAAAAAGGTTCGGTTTTAAGCCGCTGTTAGCCCGGCGGGAACGATCTCGAACCCTATTAGTCCCGGTTGGCGCCGGGAAATCTCGGAGGATTGCTATGGCGATTAAGGTCGGCATTAACGGTTTTGGACGCATTGGGCGCAACGTATACCGCGCCGCGATGAACAACAAAAATATAGAGATCGTTGCCGCCAATGATTTGACAAGCGCGGCCACATTAGCCCATCTCTTAAAGTACGACTCGGTCTTGGGCAATCTGGACGCCGATGTCAAGGCCGGCGAGAATTCCATCTCGGTCAACGGGAAAGAGATCAAGGTTTTTGCAGAGAAGGATCCCGCCGTAATCCCCTGGTCCAGCCTGGGCGTCGAGTATGTGGTGGAATCCACCGGAAAATTCACCGACAAGGAAAAGGCAATCGCCCATATGAAGGGCGGGGCCAAAAAGGTCATCATTTCCGCCCCCGCCAAGAATGAGGACATCACGATTGTGATGGGCGTAAACGAGGAAAAGTACGACCCCAAGAACCACCATGTGGTTTCCAACGCCTCCTGCACCACCAACTGCCTGGCGCCTTTCGCCAAGGTTCTGCACGAGAAGTTCGGAATCGTTCGCGGTTTGATGACTACCATTCATAGCTACACCAACGATCAGGTCATCCTGGATTTCCCCCACAAGGACCTGCGCCGGGCGCGCGCCGCGGCTTTGAACATGATCCCCACCACGACCGGGGCCGCCAAGGCCATCGGTCTGGTCATGCCCGACTTGAAGGGCAAATTGGACGGATTCGCCATGCGGGTTCCGACACCGAACGTTTCGGCGGTCGACTTGGTGGCCGAGCTCTCCAAGCAGACAACCAAGGAAGAGATCGTCGCCGCCCTGAAGGAAGCCGCCAACGGTAAGTTGAAGAAGTACCTGGAAGTGGTGGACGCTCCCTTGGTTTCTTCCGACTTTAAGGGGAATTCCCATTCTTCGATGGTGGACGCTTCGATGACCTTCGTGGTCGGCGGGAACATGGTGAAGGTCCTGGCCTGGTACGACAATGAATGGGGTTATTCCATGCGGGTCGTGGACCTCGTCGAGTACATGGCCTCCAAGGGCTAATTTAATCAACCAGTCATTCAAGCCGCGGGTGAAACCATGGATCCCAGAACCCAAAAAAGGGTGAGCCGAAAAGGGGTTGGGGTTTTGTCCGCGGCTTTTCTTTTGAGGCGGTCTTCATGGTGATGCATCCGGCTTTGTGGTGGGCGGTCGTGGCCCTGGTTTTTTTCATATTGGAAATTTCCACCGCCTCCTTTTTCTTTTTGTGGATCGGGATGGGCGCCCTGGTGACCGTGGTGGTTGCCTTTGTCCAGGTACCGGTTTGGGTCGAATACACCGTTTTCGCGGTTTCATCCGTGCTTCTGGTCGCGATCAGCCGGCGATGGGCGGGAAAACTTTCCGGCAAGTCTACGCAGGTTGCGAATGTGGATGCTCTGATTGGGAAAAAGGGGCAAGTGACAAAGGTCTACCCTCAAACCCCATGGCAAGGATATGCCAAGTTTAGCGGGGAAATCTGGAGGGTCAGAAAACAAGGGAGAGGTTCCCCTGCGGCTGGAGGAGGAAATCCGGGTCGTGGCCTTGAGGTCCAATGTTTTATGGGTGGAGCCGGCCGAGGATGGGACGCCGGAAATCAAAAACGAAAGCAAGCTCTAACACCTAACGCTGGGTGCGGGAGCCGAAACCCAATTGTCGAAAAGGAGCACCCCGATGGAAATCTCTGGTTTTGTACTGTTTGTTTTGGTTCTTTTCGCCTTGATTTACGCATCCCGCGCAATTCGTATTGTCCGGCCCTTTGAGAAGGGATTGATTGAGCGCCTGGGCAGGTTCACCCGTACCGCCGATTCGGGCCTGACCGTACTTTTTCCCCCCTTCGAGAATATGCGTAAAGTCGACATGCGCGAGCAGGTCATTGAAGTGCCTCCCCAGGAAGTGATCACCAAGGACAATGTGGTCGTGACGGTGGACGCCATCATTTATTTCCACGTCAGCGATCCCTTTAAGGTGGTCTATAACGTGGCCCGGTTCGAAATGGCGGCCTTGAAGTTGGCCCAGACTAACCTGCGTAATACCATCGGCGAACTGGACCTGGACCAGACCCTCAATAGCCGTGAGCGTATCAATACCCAGCTTCGGGAAATCATGGATGAGGCCACCGACAAATGGGGCGTGAAGGTGACGCGGGTCGAGATTCAAAAGATCGACCCTCCTAACGATATCGTAAGCGCCATGAGCGCCCAAATGAAGGCGGAACGCACCAAGCGCGCCGCCATCATCGAGGCGGAAG
The DNA here is from genome assembly GCA_963771075.1 of candidate division FCPU426 bacterium. GTDB lineage: Bacteria > Oederibacteriota > Muellerivitia > Muellerivitales > Muellerivitaceae > CAVTWJ01. The sequence continues at coordinate 2,520 of CAVYSE010000001.1, forward strand.
GCATCAAGCAGGCCGCCATCACCAAGGCGGAAGGGGAAAAGCAATCCGCGATTTTGAAGGCTGAGGGTGAGGCGGGCGCCATTGAGCGCGTCGCGACCGCCAATAAATTCCAGAAGATCGCCCTCGCGGAGGGCGAATCCCAGGCTATCATCACGGTTTTTAAGGCGATCCATGACGGGAACCCGACCCAGGATCTGTTGGCGTTGAAATACATGGAAATGCTGGGCACGGTGGCGGATGGACAGGCCACCAAGATATTCCTGCCGTTGGAAGCCTCCGGCACCCTGGGGGCCTTGAGCGCCATCGCGGAGGCTTTCAAGACGGACCCGAAAGCGAAGCAAAAGTAAGGGAAGTTATTTCAGGGGAGAAGGGAACTTAATCAAGGTCCCGGTTGTGTTTGAATCTATCTCTTGGGAAAGGATGACAGATGGCCAGCTATAACAAAATGAGCGTGGAAGATATCAACCCCTCGGGGAAGAGGATTTTCGTAAGGGTTGATTTTAATGTTCCCCAGGACGAGCAGTTAAAGATCACGGACGATACCCGTATCCGGGAATCGCTTAAGACAATCCAATATTTGGCTGACAAGGGTGGACGGGTGATCCTTTGTTCCCATCTCGGCCGTCCGAAGGGGAAGAAGAACGAGAAATACAGTTTGAAGCCCGTGGCGTCCAGGCTTTCGGAACTATTGGGCAAGAATGTGCTGATGATGCCGGATTGCATCGGGGACGCGGTGAAAGCCGAGATCGGGAAAATGAAAAATGGGGATGTGGCTCTCCTTGAAAACGTCCGCTTTTACAATGAAGAAGAGGGGAACGATCCCGCCTTCGCGAAACAACTTGCCGATCTGGCGGAAGTTTATGTGAATGACGCCTTTGGCACGGCCCACCGGGCTCATGCCTCCACCGAGGGCGTGACGAAGTACTTGAAACCCTGCGCTGCTGGATTTTTGATGATGAAGGAAATCAAGTACCTGGGCGGCGCCGTTTCTAACCCGGGCCGTCCCTTTGTCGCCATCATCGGCGGTGCCAAGATCTCGGGGAAGATCGATGTCATCTCGAACCTCATGAACTTGGCCGACACGGTCATCGTGGGTGGGGGAATGGCCTATACTTTTTTCAAGTCCGAGGGTTACGAGGTTGGGAAATCCCTTTTGGAAGCCGAAAAGGTGGATTTGGCGAGGGAAACCCTGGCAAAATCCAAAGCCATCCATAAACCATTACTCCTTCCCGTCGACAATGTCATCGCGCAAGATCTGAAGGAAGGGGTTCCCACGAAAGTGGTGGCTTCCAACCAGATCCCAGCCGATTGGGAAGGGTTGGATGTGGGGCCCGAAACCCTAAAAAAATACCGCGAGGTGATCTCGAAAGCCAAGACCATCTTCTGGAACGGCCCCGTGGGGGCCTTTGAGGTGAAGCCTTTCGACAAGGGCACCAAGGAAGTGGCCTTGATGATGGCGGAAGCCACGGGCCGCGGAGCGGTCACCATCGTGGGAGGCGGGGATTCGGTTGCCGCTGTCACGCAGATGGGCCTGTCTGACAAGATGTCCCACGTCTCCACGGGTGGGGGAGCTTCCCTGGAATTTATGGAAGGGAAGGTTTTGCCAGGAATTGCAGCACTAACAGACAAGTAAAAGGAATTGGCGAAACCCTGGCCTCGTCCAGGGTTTCGCTTTGTTCATAGCGGTTGAATCATCCCGGAGGAAAGAATGCGCATACCCATCATTGCAGGCAATTGGAAGATGTACAAAGGCGTCAAGGAATCGGTTGTCTTTGTGAATCAGTTGAAGGAAGCGGTGAAAGACGTGAAGGACCGGGAAATTCTGGTGTGCCCTACCTTTCTTGCGGCCTCTGGCGTGGTGGAAGCCCTTCGCTTCACCAACATCCAGGTGGGCTGTCAGGACGGCCATTGGGAATCGGAAGGGGCCTACACCAGCCATGTGAGTCCTGCGATGTTGAAGGACACCGGCGTGCAGTACGTGATCTTGGGACATTCGGAACGGCGCCAGTACGACGGGGAAACGGACCAGACCATCAACCGGAAACTCAAAAATGTGCTGAAGACCGGCCTCAAGGCCATCGTTTGCGTGGGGGAAACCCTGCAGGAGAGGGAAGCGGGCAAGACGGAGAAGATCGTGGAAACCCAGTTGGTGGGTTGTTTCGAGGGCATTGGTTTAGGCGACCTGGCCCATATCGTCATCGCCTATGAGCCCGTTTGGGCCATTGGGACCGGCAAGACAGCGACTCCGGAGCAGGCCAACGAGGTTCAAGCATTCATTCGGGCCCAGATTTCAAAAAAATACAACTCCGAAGCGGCTCAAGCCCTGCGAATACAATATGGTGGAAGCGTCAAACCCGACAATGTGAAGCAACTAATGGCTCAACCGGATATCGACGGCGCGTTGGTGGGTGGGGCCAGCCTGAAAGTCGATTCTTTCACTGCTTTGGTCAAGTTTTGAAGGCGTTTTGACAAACTTCAAAATGGGCGGCGCCTAGAGTTAAGCCTGATTGAACTGAGGGCTGGTGTGTGGCTTTGGGCGCTTTGGGGTGGTTTTTTTGAAAGCATTTCTGGTTTAAAAGTTTTATTGGATAAACCTATCGGGTTTCCTTTAAAATAAACCTAGTTTCATATCCATTGGGGGAATTCATGAGTTTCGTTTTTACTGTCCTTTTTGTTGTCACCTCGATCCTTTTAATAGGCGTTGTTTTGATACAACAACCAAAAACCGCGGGCGGCTTATTTTCAGGTACAGGCCAAAGCCTCCTGGGTACAAGCGGGAAGACTTTTTGGACCAAGACGACGGTGGTAATCGCCGCGGTTTTTATGGTGCTTTGCCTGATCCTAGGCCTGTTACCTCGCTGGGAAATGACATCAAGCCACTCCGCGGTGACGGACCTCATCCAGAAGCAGCAAGCCGCCCAGGCTCAACCGCCCGCTAACAGCCAAGCTCCAGCACCGGCCAAGGCGCCCCAACCGCAATCGAACCCCATGGCCCCTGCGGCCGCTCCCGCACCTGCGCAACCGAGTAAATAATTTTTTTGAATTTGAAAAAATAAAATGTAAGGTTCTAAAAACGATATGATCTACGGCGGAAAATCCAGGGCTACCCTTAAACAAATCGCAAAGTATTGCGGTGTTTCCCATACGACCGTTTCCATGGTGATCAACCAAAATCCCCGTATCTCGGCCGATACACGCGAGAAGGTAATGGCCGCCATCAAGAAGTACAACTATTACCCCAATGTGGCCGCCCGAAGCTTGGTGATGTCCCGCACGAACACAATCGGCATTTTCGGCACCATGTTTGATTCGCCTTATTACAACGAAATCATCCGCGGGATTGAGATGGAATGCCGCCACGCCAACGTGGATTTGAAAATTTACAACTGCAATGGAAGCCTGGAGGATTATAACGAGATCAACGAACGCATCCTGGGTGAGCGCCGAATCGACGCCGTGATCGCCCTGTCCGTCCCCATGGAGGACGCGGTTTTGCAAAGGTTCCAAAACGAGGAACTTCCGCTGATTATCCTTCAGCCCGTGGCGATTGAGGGGCCCAACCATATCCTGGAAAAGATTCCCACTCTCCAGGCGGAGGATCACAAGGGTATTTATAAGGCGGTGGCATATTTGATTTCCTTGGGGCATAAAAAAATAGGTTTCGTGAACGGCCCCGAACACCTCAAGATTTGCCAGGACCGCCTGGCCGGTTATCGGGACGCCTTGCGGGACAATAACATTCCATTCCAGGACCACTTTGTGGCCTATTCCCATTTCCGCCCCGACGCTTTCACCATGGATGCCGGCTACCAGCTGGGAAAAGAACTGATGGACCGGATACCTGAAATTACGCCGATTTGTTGCGTTTCCGATACGATGGCTATCGGGGTCATCAAGGCCGCGCGACAAAAGGGCTGGATGGTTCCGGAAGATCTTTCCATCATTGGTTTTGACGATACCTATGTAGCCCGATTGGCCGATCCTTCTTTGACGACCCTGCACCAGCCCCTGCTGGAAATGGGGAAGGCTTCGGTCGTCCTCGCGCATAATTTCCTCAGCAAAAAACCCATCGAATATCTTCACCGCGGGTTACGATGTTGATTTAATCATCCGCGAATCCACCGGCAAACCCCGTAAAAAATAGACTCCTCTCTTCCTTCCTAAAACTCTCCCCTATAATGTCGCCATGTTTAGAAATCTTTCCATGCCCCGGCGTTTTTGGCTTTGTATGCTCAGCGCCTTTTTTGTCTGGTTATCCTTCCCCAACTCGCTGGAAAAGAATCTGGCTCCTTGGTTCGCTCCCCTGGCCTGGGTCGCCCTCATCCCTTTCCTTCTGGCTTTGGAAAACACCACCGCTAAACAAGCGGCGTGGTTGGGCTACCTTTACGGTTTTGCCCAGCTCGGCTCCATTCTTTATTGGATCGCGGTTTTGGAAGAGGCGAAATACCTTGGGCCGCTCGGCTGGGCGGCCTTGGTAGGGTACTTAAGCGTTTATTACGCCATCTTCGCTTATGTGTTCCGCAAGACCGCCTCATTGGGCTGGTCGCCGGTTTGGGTTGCACCCGTGGTCTGGCTGGGGTGCGAATATTTCAGGGGTTCCCAGCCATGGGGAGGGTTTAACTGGGGGGAAATCGGCTACAGCCAGGCTCCCTATCCGAACCTTGCCTATTGGGCTTGCCTGGCGGGCGAATATGGTTTGACCTTTTTGATCCTGATGGTGAATGCCTATTGGTCCGATTACTTGGTGAAGCATTGGAAGAGTTTTCGAATGTCCTTCCCCCAATGGCTTCGTTTGGCTCTGCCCATCCTTGGTTTGGCCATTTTGTCATTGATCGGCCAGGCGATGATTTTGTCCCATGCCCCTCATCGGACGGGAAGGGTGGCCCTGCTACAGGCTTCCGTGGACCAGGATGACAAATGGACCAAATCATTCGAGAACGAGACCTATCGTCGTTATGAAAAATTAATTCTCAATTCGGCCAAGGCCCAGCCCGACCTGATTGTCTGGCCCGAGACGGGCGCACCCTCTTTTTTAAAGTTGGACCCGGCTCTTTTAACCCGGGTATCCCGCATGGTGGCAAAGGGCGGCGAACCGGAACTCATAGGCTGCCTCGACGTTACCAAAAAAATTCCGAACGGATTGGATTATTTCAACGCCGCGATAATCTTTGACTCAAGGGGTCAATCGGGCATGACCTATCACAAAAGCCATCTCGTTCCATTCGGGGAGTTCATGCCCTTTCAAAAATACATTTCTTTCCTGGGACCCATTGTTTCCAACCTGGGGAATTTCACGGCGGGCGACCATTATCTATTGGCCTCAGCCCGATCCTTTACCTATTCCCCAACCATCTGCTACGAGGCTATTTTCCCAGGAGATATGCGTCATGCCGCCCAAACGGGGGCGGACGCCCTCGTGAATATCAGCAATGACGCTTGGTACGGCCATACCGCCGCCGCCTACCAACACGCCCAGATGGGCATCATGAGATCAGCTGAATTACATCGTCCCATGTTGCGGGCCGCAAATACCGGTATTTCATATATTACCGATCCCTATGCACGGGTTTTGGCCTTCAGCGGTTTTTTCACTCAACAGGCGTTGGTGGGGGAAGTGATGACCTTGGACCATCCCAGGACGCTATATTTCGTGTTAGGAAATTGGCTTCCCGAAATATGCCTTTGGACGACGATCCTTATGATTGTTTTCTTGTTTGTCCGTAAAAAACCGGAGGATATCGCCAGGAATACGACGGAGATCCCGGGTTCAATCCCAAGTAACCCGCAGGATGGGGTGTCATGAGCCCGATATCGGAAGAAGGTCTTTTTAAGATCGCCAAGGCCAAAGATTTTAGGGAAGGGAAGGCCTTCAAGTTTAAATTAAAACGCGCGGACCGGGTAACCGAGGCCTTTGCCTTTCGCAAAGACGGTAAATTTTACGGTTACTTGAACCTTTGCCGCCATTGGACGGTGGGATTGGATTTTGATGACAACGATTTTTTTACGCGGGACGGGGTATTCCTGGTTTGCAAAAACCACGGGGCGATTTATTCGCCTGAAACAGGGGCATGCCAGGGCGGCCCTTGCAATGGAGCATCGCTTTACCGGGTACCGTTGGTGGAAATGGAAGGTATCATCTACGCCGACACCAAGAACGTGGATTGGGGTGAGTTTTTTTAAAGGTTATTTATAGATTCTATAGCTTCCATGTTTTTGGTTAGGTGTACGTTTACAAGGTCCAGTTTGGCGGAATATGTCCCGGAAGTGGATAAACACCTTTGTTCAAATCAAAATGAAGCCATATAGGCTTTTTTGATTTGAACTTCCACCTGTTAAATCGGATGCATGCCCCGGCGGGTTAAACCGGCGTTTTCGGGAAGGCCGAACATCAGGTTCATGTTCTGAACCCCCACGTGGGCCCCGCCTTTTCCGATGGAATCCAGCACGCTAAAGACCACAATACGGCCGCGAGCCTCATCCACATCCAACCCAATATAGGAATAGTTGGTGCCAGATACGCTGTTCACCCATGGATAGGGGCGGTATTGCCAGGAAACCCCTTGTTCCTTGGGCAGGTCATAAACCTTCACGAATTCCTCACCCTTGTAAAAATCCTTGTAAAGTTCAAGTAGTTGGGTTCGGTTTACCTTTTTGAGTGGAAATGCGTGAATGATGTCTAGAATTCCACGTACGATGGGAACGTAAATCGGCGTGAAGTGAACTTTCACCTTTTTCTTGGTCAAAAGGCCCAATTCCTGTTCAGCCTCAAAAGTATGGCGGTGGCCTACGACGTTATAGGGAATGAGGTTATTGCCGATCTCCGCATGGTGGGCGGGACGTGATAATTCCGCCCCGATGCCCGCAGTCCCAGAAAGGCCATCCACGGTAATCTTGGTCGTGTCAATGAGGCCAGCCTGCACCAAGGGGGCAGCCCCCAAGATGGCCGCTGATGCGAAACATCCGGGGTTGGCGATGACTCTGGCTTTCTTGATGGCTTCCCGATGAAGCTCGGGAATGCCGTAGACGGCTTCCTGAGCCAATTTCCAGCTCTTGTGTTTCTTTTGATAGACTTTTTCCCATTGGGCCCGGTCATGGAGGCGGAAATCCGCTCCTAAGTCGATCACCTTTGCCCCGTCTTTGAGGAATTTTGGCGCCAATTCCATGGGAGTGCCCGTGGGAAGGGCCATGAAAACGACATCGCAAGGCGTAGTATTTTCGGGACGGATGAACTCGATCTTTTCACCGTAAAGGTTGGGGTGATAGTCCGACAGAAGGGCTTCTTTTCGGCTGGTGGCCCAAACGATCTGGGCGTAGGGGTGGTCCATCAAGACGCGCAAAGCCTCGCCGCCCATGTAACCGCTGGCTCCGTATATTCCAACCTTGATCATGGGGTCCTCCTGATTTGGCTTATGTCGGCGGATGGAAACTTGGCCTAACTAAAGAGGGAAAGATGGCGTCCCCAACGGGATTCGAACCCGTGTTGCCGGGATGAAAACCCGGTGTCCTGGGCCTCTAGACGATGGGGACGGAGGCCAAAAACCGCTGAAAAAGAGGGGTAATTCTACGGGCCATAGTGGGGGAAGTCAAGGAAACCTCAGGAACGGGCGATCTAGCCTTTTCACAGGTTAACTCGATATGGAAGAGGAAAGTGCCTGAGATTATGATGTCGAAGTTATTTTGACAATCCGTGTGAGTGAAAATTTAAACAGGTTGAGGCTTCTTGCCTGACCGGGAAAAAGTGAGCGTCATTCATGGCCAAGAAAAAAAAGAAACCTTCGGTAAAGATATCGCAACCGGGCTCCCAAACGAATACCCAAGTGCGTTTTGAGACGACGCAAGGAGTCTTTATCGCCGAGATTTTCGCGGACGTCCCTACTACCGCCAAGAACTTCATTGACCTGGTCTCGGGAAAATTCTATGACGGTCTCACCTTTCACCGGTACGAACCCAATTTCGTGATTCAAGGAGGAGACCCGACCGGGACTGGCACGGGAAGCTCGAAAAACCAGATTCCACTGGAAATAACGGCCCACAAGCATGTGAAGGGCGCCTTGGGCATGGCCCGCTCCCAGGACCCCAATTCCGCATCCTGCCAATTCTACGTATGCCTTTCAGACGCCCATTTTTTAGACGGTGGTTACGCGGTTTTTGGACAGGTTGTCGAGGGAATGGAGAACGTTTTAAAGCTCCGGAAGGGCGATAAAATGGCCCAAGTTACCGTGACAAAGGCGGTTGCTCCATAATTAGTTCAAGGCCAATCGGGCCTTGTGTATAATCCTTTCATTCATTTCCTCAATAAAGGGGCATAGAGCTCATGGCGATCACCATTAAGGATGTGGCCCTGAAGGCGGGAGTATCCGTCGCGACGGTTTCAAGGGTCGTGAATCAAAAAGACATCCACAAAGTTGGGCCGAAAACCCAGCAGCGCATCGAAAAAATCCTGAAGGAAATGGGCTATTACCCCAACACCATGGCCCGCGGCCTCAAGACCCGCCGAACCTACAACATTGGGGTGGTTTTTTTCTGGTATGAGCGTCCCAGCCTGAGCGATTTTTACCTGACGCGGGTCCTGGACGGCATCATCAGTTTCATCAGCGAAAAAAAATACAACATCCTGATGAATACTTTCAGCAGGAACATCCAAAACGAGGGGGTTTACACCAACTTCGTGAATTCCGGGTTGGTGGACGGGGTCCTCGCCATCGCTCCCCCCGTCGAATCCCGTTTTTACCAGGATCTGAAGGACGGGGTCTTGCCCTACGTCCTGATCAATTACCAGGTGAATGACCCGAATGTTTGTTTCGTGGACTGCCTGAACACCCAGGGCATCCTGGACCTGGTGGACCATCTTTATGCCTTGGAGCACCGCCGTATCGGTTTCATCGCGGGGGATATTCAGTACTCGAAAAATTCCCTCGACCGTTACAACGCTTTCCTCTTCGCCTTGAAGAAAAAGGGACTGACCTACCATCCCGACCATGTTTATTACGGCAATTGGACCGAGCTCTCAGGCGCCAAAGCCGTCGAGGCCTTTTGGAAAACCAAAACACCTCCCACGGCGTTGATCGCTTCCAACGATACGATGGCCTGGGGCGCGATCAAGGAATTACGTAAGCAGGGTTTGCGGGTTCCCCAGGACGTAGCCGTGTGCGGGTTTGACGACCTTGCGACCGAATCCGGGCTTACCACGGTCCATCAACCGGCCTATGACATGGGGTATGAGGCCGCCCGGATGCTTTGGAACCAAATCGAAAAGAGGCCGCTGGAATACACCCATCGTTTTTTCCCCACCAAACTGGTGGTGCGCGAAAGCTGCGGCTATTACTTGAGTAACCTCCGCGAGAAAAAATAAGAAGCTTATTGTCTTCGTTTTGGCCGGTTAGTTATGCGTAGAACAAATCCTAAGGAAAGGTTTATAAAAACGCCATGCAAACACTTAAAAAACTCCAGGTTTTATTGAGCATTACATTGTTAATCCCCGCCGCACTGGCTTTCGCCGGGCCCGTCGTGGAGGTGAACGATACGGCAACTCCGCCCTCTTTGGATGGAACGATCGCCTCCTGGAATCTTACTCCCGTGATCGTATTGGATAAGAAAGAACAGGTGGTATTGGGCCAGGCCGAATGGACCGGAGCGGATTATTCCAGCGCCAGGGTTTATCTCACCTATGACGCGACCAACCTATACATCGCCGCGGATATTTCCAGCAAAACCCCCATGTACAACAGCCAGGAAGCCAGCAACATCTATAACGGCGACGCCTTAGAACTTTATGTCGGAACCGATTTAACCGACCCCAAGCGGACCGCATACGCCCCCACCGATGTCCAGATTTTCATTTCGCCCGGTAAAAACGGAGACAACCCGGTTGTTTACAGCATGACGGACAAAGCTCCCATTCCCGATGCGAAAGTGACCACCAAGATGATTCCGGGTGGCTATTCTTTGATGGCCAATATTCCCCTGAAATACTTCTACAAAATCGATGTGGGACCCGGTAAATCGATCGGTTTTGACCTTGGGTTGGACGATGTGGGGGCCGCTTCCAAGGTCCGCGCTTTACAGCTGAGTTGGACCCAGCAGGACAAAAGCTGGCAGGACCCCTCCCAATGGGGCACCCTGACCTTCAAGGGAAACACCGTCTACAAAAACACAACTCCTAAACTGGCCATGCCTGGTTCGACAGCCACTGATATGGATCCCAAAGACGGGGCTAAAGGCGCGTCCACGGACGGTGTTTTGATTTGGGGCTTCAATGATGACCTGGGAGGGTTTGAGGGATCGGTAACCCAGGTGACGGATATCGTCAGCGAAGGAAAGGGCGCCATGCTGATCGGCGCGGATGGCTCCGCGGGTTGGAACCAGAGCCTGGCGGTTTGCACGACCCCGCCCGTACCCGATCAATGGGAAACCTTTAAGTCCATCACCATGGACGCTTATTTACCGGCCAAGAGTTTGGCCAAGGCGGGTTACGGGGAGCTTTACTTGGTAACCCAAAGCCCCGCCAATTCCTGGTATGAGATCAAGATGATTTCCCATGAGGGTTGGAACCACTTCAAAATCGACGTGGATTCCGCCCAGTTCAAAGGCGGCCTGACCAAGATATTCCTGGTGGTCAATTCCGGCGGCCCCATCCAGGGCCCCATTTATGTGGATAACATCCGCGGTTTGGTGAAGGGCGCGGTTTCATCCGTGAAAGGCGCGGTGATGGACGAGGCTTCCAAGCCGGTCGTTGGGGCGATCGTGGCCATCGGGAAGACGCTAGTCAAATCCGGAAACGACGGCTCCTTTACCATGCAGGTTCCATCGGATGATTACATCGCCGAGGTTTTCTGTCCCGGTTATGTTCAATATAAGGAAAACCTCAAGGTGTTGTCCGGCAAGGACAATGTTTGGAACATCACCATGAAATCTATGAATAATTCCCCCAAGAAAGCGGTGATTGACGTCTTTATGGAACCGAAGGATAAAGTGCGCACGATCAATCCCCATTACCTATACGGCAATAATATCGCCGCATGGTACGACCCCAAATGGCTGACCAATCCCACGGCCTTGAAGGAATGCAACGCCATCAGTAACTACATCCGGGTTCCCGGCGGCGCCTATGGAAACGTTTGGAATTGGAAAACCGGCGCGGTTTTCCGCAAGGACGGGGTGAACATTCAATGGACGCCGGACATGAAATGGGCGGACATGGTGGCTTACCTCAAGGCCACTAATTCCGAGCCCTTGATGATCGCGAACATCATGACCTTGGATGTCCAAAACTGCCTGGACTGGATCGCGGACGCCAAAGCCCAGGGCCTGACCGTCAAGTACGTCGAGTTGGGAAACGAGCCCGACTACGAGGCGGAGCTGGCGAAGAACGGCGAAACCCAGTACTGGACGGTGATTGATAACTATTGCAAGGCTTACCTGGAGTACGCCAAGGCCATCAAGGCCAAGTGGCCTGATATCAAGCTGATGGGCCCGGTGCCAGCCCAGGTGGAAAATCACGAGCGCAAGGCGGGACAACCTTGGCTCGCTTCCCAAACGGATCCTTGGTGGGTTGAGAAGTTCCTCGAGGAATGCGCCCCCTACGTGGACGTGGTCTCGGTCCACAGCTATCCCTATTGGAGCAATGATAGCGACGTGAACCTGTTGTCCAAGGTCGGCCATTGGGCTGAATTCATACCCAAGATTCGCCAGTCCATCCAGAAAAACATGCCCGACCGGGCCAACCAGATCGAGATCGCGGTTTCGGAATGGAACTCGGGGGATGAGAATTCAACGACCGCCCGCCTAGTCAACGGCGTTTTCTGTACGGATTACCTGGCCCAAATGGCCCTTTATGGGGTCAACCAAAGCAATATTTGGGACATGATGACCCAGAAGGCGGGGCAGGGCGGCGGACATGGGGTGATCGACCCCCAGGGAGACCCCGATCATCCATTCGCGATGCGTTCAACCTACTGGGGCCTCGACTTGTTGGAACACCACTTTGGGACGGATATCTACCAAGCGGTGACCGATCAACCGGATGATTTGGACGCCTACGCCAGCGAGGGCAACGGTAAGAAATATCTCATGGTCATCAATAAGAACTCCAAGAATCCCTTTACCGCTGAAATTAACCTGGGCGCGGGCGCGGGAAAGAGCAAACTGGATTTCTACCGCCTGGGACCGGATGAGTTCCAATGGAGCGAAAACCTCTACCGCGCCGTGATCAATTCAGGCCCATCCCATTTGGAGGGTTCGGCGGTGGTGGGGGGCCATTTTTCAGCCACTTTCCCACCCTATTCAGTGACTTGTATCGAGATGACACCCGCTCCTTAATGTAGATGAAATGGTTGCCGGTTCCCAAAATATAAGACTTTTTTGGGAATCGGCGGCTTTTGTTTCTGGCAATGCCGAGAAAACCCTTCCACGATCCTATTCCTCCCTTTGCAAGCCGGTTCCATGGATAAATCCTTTTCCCCGCCCTCAACCCTGTGTAAAATTGTTTTTTCCAGCCTCCGCCCAAGGAGCCAAGCGAAAGTGGCCGAAGACAAAGCAGTCCTGATCAAAACCGCTTACTCCTATTATCAAAAAGGGGATTGGGATAGGGCTATCGAGGAATACCACAAGTTAGCCGACCTGGACCCCAAAGATCTCAACGTTCACAACATGCTCGCGGATATCTACGGTAAAAAGGGCGATGTCCCGGAGGCCCTTCAGCAGTACGACGTGGTGGCCCAGGGTTTTGACGAGAAGAACCAGATTGATAAGGTGCTTCAGGTTTACAAGCGCATGTTGAAGTTGGTTCCGGGGGACCCCAATCTTTCCATCGCGGTGCAAAACCTGCTGGAAAAATACCTGAACCGGGCGAAGACTCTGGAGGAAACGGAACCCACGAAGTCGATGGAGATTTACCGTTCCATTCTTCGCGCCGAACCCACACGGTCCGAGGCCGCTTTCCAGTTGGCGCGGGTGCTGATGAAATCGGGGCAGAAACTAGAAGCGATCGATAGCCTCATGAACCTGGCGGCGGGATTGGACCCTGAAACCCAGACCGGGAAACTGTCTGAAGTCCTCCAGATGGTGGCGGAAATCGATCCCGTCAACGTGGAAGCCCGTGAATCTTTGACCCAGTTACTCGTGCGGGCCGGTCAAAACTCCATCGCGCTGAAAAATCTCCAATCCCTCATCGAAATTTATATCAGCCACAACGATTACTCCAAGGCGGAGCAGGCGGCCCAGCAGGCCCTGGCCTTGGGCGACCAGAACACTTTTTACCATTTGGGAGTCATTTACTTCAACCAACAGAAGTATACCGAGAGCCGGCAAGCTTTCGAACGGTTCCTCCAGATCCAGGACACCCATGTGGGCGCCTTGAAATATCTTGCCCTTGATTTCCTGCGGATGAACCAAAACGGCGATGCGGTGAAGGTTTACCAGAAAATCCTCGATGTGTATTTTAATGAGAACCTCCTCGACGAGGCGAGGGAACTGCGCCAGACCATATTGGAATTGGACCCGAATAACCAGGTGGTGGGGAAATATCCCCTGGACCAAGTCCTGGTGCCGCCCACGGAAGCTCCCGCGCCGGTCGTGGAAGCTTCTCCCGAGGCCACTGCGGCCCAGGAATCGGCGGACCAACAGGCTTATTTGGTCGAGGCCCAGGCCTACGCGGACAAGGGCCTTTATGAACAATCCATCGACGTTTACCTGGACATGCTCAAGCGTTGGCCTCACTTGGCTGAGATCCGGGTGAAACTCCAACAGGTCTATGCCCTCATGGCCCGAAGCGCCGAGCCGGTTGAGAAAACGCCCTCTCCCGATGAGATCAAATTGGAGCTGGAACTACAGCTTCGTGAACAGATGCGGCAGGAATTGGAGGAACAGGCCCGTGCTTCCCGCCAATTGCAAGATGAGATGGAGCGTAAAAGGGAATTGGAGCAAATGAAGTTCAAACAGGAACTGGAAGCCAAGATGGCCGAGCAAATGCATAAATCGAAGGAGGATGAGCTTCGCCAGAGGCTTTTGCATGAATTCGAGGAAAAGCAGAACAGCCTTCTCCACGAGAAGGAAAAGATCGAGATGGAACGGCAACTCCTCATGGAGAAGATGCGCCACGAAATGGAAAGTTCCCGCGCGGAAATGGAAAAGAAGATACGGGAACAATTGGAATGGGAGTACCGCCAAAAGATCGAGAAGGAAGCCAAGGAAAGGGAAGCCCAGGAAGCCCAGGATCGGGAACGTCGGCTTCGGGAGGCTAAAAACCAGGAAGAGCGGGAAAAGGAATTAAGGCTCCAGGAAGCCCAGATCCTCGAGGCGAAAGAAAGGCAAAAACGCCAGGCGGAAGAACAGGTTCGGGAAGCCTTGGAACGGGAAAGGCGCAAAGCGGAAGAACTGGCCAAGGAAGTTCAGGAACGGGAACGGAGATTGGCGGAGTCCCAGGCGCAGGCGACTTTGGAAAAAGAAAAACGGCAAGCGGAGGCCCTGGCCCGGGAACGCGAGGATCTGGTCAAGGCGCAATTGAAATTGGAGGAAGAACACCGGCACAAACTGGAAGAACAACGGAAAGAACAGGAGGCCGCCAAGGCCCGCATCAACCAGGAAATATTCCAAGGGATGGAACGCATCCGGTTGGAAAAAGAGAAGGAAACCCAAAATCCCCCCCCGTCCCAGGCGGCGTCTTCCAAAAACTCGGGTGGTTCCGCGGATTCAATCGAGGATCCCTTTGTCCGCAAGACCCTGGCCGATATCTACGCCGCACAAGGACTCTATGTGGAAGCCCTCAAGATCTACGAGCGTATCCTCAGCGAGGAACCCGATAACAATGAAGTGAAGGAAAAACTGCGGGATATCCTTCGAATGAAGGGGATCTGACCCTTCCTTTGCGCTTCATCCCACCCGTTCGGCGCCTTTGCTTCAAAAACCTAGCGTTCATCCCTTCCCCAAATTACAAGGAAAAGATTCCGTTTTTATGATCAAGCGTCAGGCCTATCCCATTCTCGAATTCGATCCAGCCAACCAGGCCTATATTCATCCCCGAAATGTTTACTCCTATCGGGGACGGCTATTCCCGGAGAGGGTGGTGATTTGTTTTTTCAAGGATGTCCTCGCCCAAGTCATCCGGAAGAAAAAGGCGCGTAAAATCGCCGTGTTTAACTCCGAAAACGGCCCCAACCCGGTTCATGAGATCGCTTTTAAAAATAAAAAAATCGCCATACTGCATCCCAATATCGGTGCGGCGGCCGCCGCCGGGTTTCTGGATGAGGCCATTGGCATGGGAGGCAAGAAATTCATCGCTTGCGGCGGTGCCGGGGTGCTTCGCAAGGAACTGGCGGTTGGCCATTTGATCGTGCCCACCTCGGCCGTCCGGGATGAGGGCGCCTCTTATCATTATATGGCTCCATCCAGGGAAGCATTCCCCCATCCCAAGGGCCTGCAAGCCATCCGGAAGGTCTTGGGAAGACACCAAGTCCCGTTTATCGAGGGAAAAACCTGGACGACGGACGGGTTCTACCGGGAAACCCTTGACAAGGTGAAATTACGTAAAAAGGAAGGCTGTCTGTCGGTGGAAATGGAATGTTCGGCCTTTTTCGCAGTCTCCAAATTTCGAAAAGTCAAATTTAGCCAAATCCTCTATAGTGGGGATGATTTGAGCGGTCCCATTCATGATGATCGCGGATGGAAGTCCCGGGGAACGATTCGGGAAAGGGTGTTTTGGCTAGCGGTGGAAGCTTGCGCCTTACTGTGAGCTATTCCGTGAGCTGTGAGGGGTGGGCGGAATGCAACCCGATCAACATAAAAATCCAGATGCGATTGTAACCGGTCCAAAACCGGAAGGTTTGGAACCGGGTTTCGTCCAGTTGAGTCGTCCTATCTTGTGGGCTTGTATTGGCTGCCTGGTGTTCATGGTCTGTTTGTTTTATCTTCCCGTCTTGCGGAATGGGTTCGTCAATTGGGATGACATGGACGTCATCGCCGAAAACCCCCATATCCGGTCCCTCAACCTGGCGAACCTCCGATGGATGTTCACGACCTTTCACGCGGATAATTGGGTTCCCCTCACCTGGCTCTCCCTCGCCCTCAACTATCGGATGGGCGGGCTCCAACCCGGGGTTTTCCACTTCACCAATGTCGCCCTTCACGCACTCAATACGGCCCTGGTCTTTTTAACCTGTGTGAAGGTGATCAGGCTGATCCGGGGGGAAAGCGCCTTTCCCATGAGCGCGGTCATTCCCACGGCCTTGGTCACCGCACTCTTGTTCGGGCTCCATCCCATCCATGTGGAGTCCGTGGCTTGGGCTACCGAGCGCAAGGATGTTCTTTACTCCTTCTTTTATCTTTCGGGCATCCTTTTATACCTGGATTACGTTTCTTCCCGCCTTAAAAACAAACTGAAACTTTACGGTTGTTTGGGGCTTTACCTATTGGCCTTGATGTCCAAACCCATGGCGGTAACCCTTCCCTTGGCATTTCTCATCCTGGACTATTGGCCCCTCGACCGGTTTCCTTCCGAGCGTTTGAAGCCGTTGGTTGAAAAAATACCATTCTTCATCCTGGCTTTGGTTTTTGGTTGCCTTGCGGTGGCGTCCCATGAGGAAACCATTTCCTCCACGGCCCCCACGGCCCAGGTCTATTGGGTGATGAACGCCTTTCGCTCTCTTATTTTTTACCTGTTTAAGATGGCCTTGCCCCTGAACCTGGTTCCCTTGGTTCCATTCCCCCGCGTGATGGATACCTATTATCAAATCCAAAACCTTTTGGCCGCCCTGCTGGTGGTCATTGCCGTCATGGCTTGCTACCGGACCCGAAAGACCGCGCCCTATTGGGGAGCCGCCGGGTTGTTCTACCTCCTGACCCTCCTGCCGGTATTGGGAATTTTACAGACGGGAAGCCAAGCGGCCGCGGATCGGTACACCTATTTCCCAAGCTTGAGTGTGTTCTTCCTGTTTTCGGCAGGAATGGCCTGCTGGTTGTCGAACCGCCGCTTTTTTCTCCCGCTTTTCATTGTGGCTTTGACCTGCTTATTGGGGTTTGGAGCTGTGAGGCAAATCGGTTTGTGGAAAAATTCGGAAACCCTGTGGGAAAGCGTGGTTCGGGCCTATCCCGCTGATTCGGCTCTGGCCTACACCTATCTGGGGGGCACCTACACGGAAGAAAAAAGGTGGAATGACGCCCTCGGAGCCTTCCAACAAGCCTTGGCCATTCCACCCCCTATGGCCGCGGCCCATTTGGGCTATGGCCGTCTTTTGCTCTATTTCGGCAAGGTGGACCAAGCGATCCAGGAATTCAATACCGCCATTGCCATTGACCCCAACCAGGTCCGTCCCCATGAGAGTCTTTGGAGCGTCTATGAGCGTTTAGGCAAGCACCCTGAGGCGATTTCCCAAATCCAGACTGCGATACAAATGGAACCAAATGACGCTGGATTTTTCTGTGATTTGGGGGTGAGTTTTTCCATTTTGAAACGGTATCCTGAAGCGGAAAAGGCCTTTCAAAAGGCCCATGAATTGGACCCGGATTCAAGCCTTTACGTGGTGAACTTGGCGACGGTTCAGGTATTTGAAGGCCGGGCTTCCGAGGCCATGAGCTTGTACCAACAGGAGATTTCGGAAGGGAACCGAATACCGCTTTATTACCTGAAAATGGCGGATATTTTTTTGGACCAGCGGAAGACGGATCAGGCCTTGCAGGCCCTTCAAGCCGCCTCGCAATTGAACCCGCAAGAACCTAAACTGCTGCAGCAAATCGGCGAGGATTATGACCGGGCGGGGCAGAAGGCGATTGCCCAATCTTTTTACGAAAGGGTCCGGTCCTTAACCGGAACGAAGCCTCCCCAGGGGAATTGACTGGTGAGGACCCGGAGGACCCATGGATCGGGAAATCGGTCTTCCCATTTAAATTAGGTTAAAATTTGTTGAAGGCGGAGCCGGATGCAAACAAAACTCTTTGACTACCATCTTCCGTCGGAAAGCATAGCCCAGAGACCCTTGGCCCAGAGGGATTCCTCCCGCATGCTGGTTCTTGACCGGCAAACGGGCCGGGTGGATCACGGTTATGTGAAAGACTTGGCTCAGTGGCTCTTACCCAACGATCTTTATATCGTGAATCGCACTAAGGTCATGCCCGCCCGGCTCTTCGCGACCAAACCCCAGACCGGCGCCCAACTCGAAATTTTCCTTTTACGCTCTTCGGAGGGTGAAAAGAACTGGGAAGCCCTGATTCGCCCCGCCCGCAGGGTGCGAAACCAGATGGTTCTTCAGCTCGAACCCCATGGGGAAGTGGAAATTGTGGAAACCCTGGATGAAGGCCATTTTCTCATCGAAATCCGGGGCACAGGCCCCTTGCGACCCTTTCTTTTCAAACACGGCCATATCCCCCTGCCTCCCTATATCAAACGCCCTGACGATAAAAAGGATCGGGACCGTTACCAAACCCTCTTCGCCAGGCAGTTGGGTTCCGTGGCGGCGCCGACGGCGGGGCTCCATTTCACCCCGGCCATGCTTTCAAGCCTTAAAAAGAGAGGGCTCAAGCAAAGCGAGGTTTTACTCCATGTGGGTTTGGGGACATTCCTTCCGGTCTCGAAAGGTGAGACGGAGGATCACATCATGCATCCGGAGTTTTACGAGGTTTCACCAGCCACGGTCAAGGCGGTCCAAGAAACCCGAAAAAAAGGGGGAAGGATTGTCGCCATCGGAACGACCGTCGTGCGGGCCCTGGAATCGGCAAGGGAAGAAAAGGGCGAATTGGTTTCTCAAAAGGGGGAAACCCGGCTCTTCATCACGCCGGGCTTTTCCTTTGGCGCGGTGGATATACTCTTCACCAACTTCCACCAGCCCCAATCCACACTCTTGATGCTGGTATGCGCTTTCGCGGGCCGGGAAAGGGTTCTGGCGGCCTATGAGGAGGCGGTCCGGAAAGGGTATCGGTTTTTATCCTACGGCGACGCCATGCTGGTCTTGTGACGGTTCTCCTCTTTTTTTAGGGTTCTCCCACGCCGGGACCTGCCGTTATGATGAGGACCTATGGAAAAAGTCCAAAAGAATGGGCGGGGGCTGGGGGCCTGGATCGAATGGAGCGACCTGGGGTTCCTCGCTCTTCTGGCCCTGATCTGGGTTTTCTTCCACCGGCATATCTTTTTCGATGGCCGGACCTTTGTGCTCATCGACGCGTCCCGGCTTTTTTTCCCTCTTTGGGATTGGGGGGCGAAGGTTTGGGCCACGGGCCGAATTCCCCTCTGGAACCCGGACGCGGGGTTTGGGACACCCTATCTTTCCAACCCCGAAAACGTCTGCTGGTATCCTCCCCTCCGAATCCTTTATTTCCTTCTGACCCCGGTGGAAGCCTTCAACGCCTGCGTTGTACTTCACCACTTATTCGCGATGGCGGGGTTTTATTTTTTCTCACGGAACCGGAAAGTATCCAAACCCGCCTCATTTCTGGGGGCGGTCCTGTTCGGATATTCCTTACATGTCGTTTCGTCGCCTTGCACGACGGTTTTGACAATGGTGTTGGCCTGGATTCCCTGGATATACGCAGCTTCGGACCGGTTGTTTGACGGACGCCGGGGTTCCTTTCTTTTTCTTTCGGTTTCCTTCGGGTTTCAATTGGCCGGCGGGTACCCCATCTTGGCCTATTTAACCCTTTTAACGATCATGGCCGAAAAGGTTTTGAAACGGCATCCGCCGGAAAAATGGGCCTTGTTTTTAGGAGCGGTCTTTTTGGGGACCGCTTATAACCTTGCCTGGCTGATACCCTTCGCCGATTTCCTGCGGTTCTCCACCACCGCCCAACGCTTGGATTTTCATGAGGACCTACCCCTGCGGGTTTTGGGAACCTGGGTGAATCCCTTCTTTATCTTCCACCCCCTCCATTCCAAAACGCCCCTGCTTTTTGAGTTGAGTTGTTATTTCATGGGTTGGCCGGCTTTGGTTCTGATCCTTTGGGGTAGTCTCAAGCGCAAGCTTGCTTGGGTCCCGGCCCTGCTCGCGGCCTTGTGGGTCGTTTTGAGCCTGGGGGGGCCGGCCGGCCGGGGAATGGAGTGGTTCGTCCCCTTTTACCACTGGGTGGCCCGTTCGGGTTATTGGATGAGCCTGGTGGTGTTCGCGGCGGCCTCCCTGGCCACTTCGGTGATGGACCAGAAAATCAACGGAACCGGCGATCCCGATGGGTGGGATGGGAGTTGGCTGATGGCGGGATTATTGGTTTACACACTCGCCCTCGGGGGCGGGATACCGGTCGAACTTCCGTTTTTTTGGGGCTCCTTAGCGCTGGTTATTGGATTGGGGGCCGAAAAAGCATTCTCCCGCCCGGTCCGTTGGCTTCTCTTGGCGGGGTCGATTGTTTTATCCCTTTTTCCGGCTGCCCAGGGAGTTAATTTCACCAACCCGGGCGGGTATTACGAGGTTCCCCCGCCCTTCTGCCGAGCCATGACAAAACCCGGAAGAATTTACGCTTCTTTTCCCGAGGTCGAAAGGTTCGAGGCAACCAGCGGAAAAACGGTTTCTGAAAGTTACAATTCGCTGAAAGACGCCTTGGTTTCAAACTGGCCTTTGATTTTTGGAATGCAAGAATGTTATTTTTATAACTCCTTTTTCCTGAGGGACTATTTCGATTGGTGCTTTTCCAGCACTCGATTTTCCCCGCAAATCACGAAGAAGGTCCTGGATTACCTCAATGTCCGGTATGTCCTGGGCTACCATTCCTTGCCCGGGTTCCAAAACCTTTCTCCCGGGGTTTCGCCCACGAACTTTTCCGAAAATGAGGACACGCTGCCCAAGTGGAACAGCGTGAGCAGGGCCTTCCTTGAGGCGGATTTCACCACGGACCTTTGGAAAGCGGGGGATAAGAATTTTAATTTTGACCGCCAGTGTTTCGTGGGTGATCCCCGGTGGGTGGGTTTCTACAGCGGCCGGAAGGTCACGGAGTTAAGCCGTGACCCGAATCATGTTTTCCTTTCAGCCCCCGGCAAGGGAAGGGCCCTGCTGGTGTCCAGCGAGATGGCCTTTCCCGGCTGGTGGCTTCGCTTGAAAAACAGTGAAAGACCCATGGGAAGGGTCAATGACGGGTTTCGGGGGGCGGTTTTGGAGGAGGGCGAGGAGCAGGCCGAGGTGATTTACCGCCCCGCTACCTTTCGCTTGGGCTGTTTTCTCTCACTTTTAGTTTGCGCTCTTTGGCTGGGGATGTTGTTGAATCTGCCGAGGAAAATAAGACATGCATGAATTTCAATTGATCGCGAAAGATTCCAGGACCGGCGCCCGGGCGGGGGTCCTGAAGCTTACTCATGGGGAAGTTCAAACTCCCTGTTACATGCCCGTGGGCACGCAGGCCTCCGTCAAGGCCCTTTCCCCCGAGGATGTGCGCGCTTGTGGGGCATCCATCTTACTCGGGAACACCTATCACCTCATGCTGCGGCCGGGGGCGGATCTCATCGAAAAAGCGGGGGGGCTGCACGGCTTCATGCATTGGGATGGACCCATCCTGACCGACAGCGGGGGTTTTCAAGTCTTCAGCCTGGCCGATTTGCGCCGTATTTCGGAAGAGGGGGTGGAATTTCAATCCCACCTGGATGGAAGCTTCCAGGCCTTGAACCCCGAATCGGCCGTCAAGATCCAGCACCAGATTGGCGCGGACATCATCATGGTTTTGGATGAATGCATACCCTACGATGCCGGTGAGGAATACGTGTCGGCCTCAGTCGAAAGAACCACTCGATGGGCCCGACGCTGCCTGGAAGCCCACCTGAAGAGCGGCCGTGCGGACCGCCAAAACCTTTATGGCATCGTGCAGGGTTCGCATTTTCCCCATTTAAGGGAAAAGAGCGCGAAGGACCTCCTGGCTTTGGAATTTCCCGGCTATGCCATCGGTGGGGTTTCGGTGGGCGAGGCCAAGGAAAAGATTTACGAGGTGGTACGTTATACCGCGCCTCTTCTGCCCGAAGACAAACCCCGATACCTCATGGGAGTGGGTACACCCGAGGACCTTTGGGAATGCGTCGAGAGGGGAATGGACATGTTCGATTGCGTCCTGCCGACAAGGGTGGCCCGAAACGGCACCGCCCTGACCCGGCATGGGAAGGTGGTCCTTAAGAACGCCCAATACGCCAAGGATTTCTCGCCCCTGGACCCGGATTGCCCCTGCGAGTGCTGCCGCAACTATACCAAGGCCTATCTGCGCCACCTTTGCATGGCTGAGGAACTGTTGGTATTACGGCTGGTGAGCCTTCATAACCTTTATTTCATGTGCCAAACGGCTGGGATCATCCGGCAATCGATACTGGAAAACCGGTTCTCGGAAACGAAGCAAGCTTTCTTAAATCAATATCTCGGCCAATAAGTTAAGCGCCCGAAGGCTGTTTTGGCCGTAAAATATCCCCATGTCCCCCCTATCCGTTCATTTTTTCGGTTCGGAAGATTCCCGAGCGCCCATTCGAAAAATACATTATTGGGTCGCGGCCGCGTCCCTGATCCCTATCGCGGGTTTGGTCCCCGCGTCCCTATCCATCCTGTGGGGCATTCAAAAGCTGGAAAAGAAGGGCGGCCCGGTTCTTTTGGTACTGGGTCTCCTGGGTTTTACCGTCTCGGGGTTACTGGCTCATCTCGTTTTCAATCCCTCCACCGCTTCGAATACATCCATACCGGCGGTTGCCATGGGCGGGGAAAGCGCCATCCACTGGCTTCAGCCTTCCGAAGGGTTGAAAAGATCGCAAGAAACCGGAAAACCCATCCTTTACGATTTCACCGCGTCTTGGTGCGGGTGGTGCAAGGTCATGGACAAGAATGTTTTCGAAAAAACCCAGGACGCGGTTGGCATCAACAACGCCTGTGTACCGGTGGTGGTGATGGACGTCGGGAGGGAAACGGGGAGCAATCCCCAGGATATCGCCGAACTGCAGGCCAGATACAAAGTCCGTGGTTTTCCCACCTTGGTTATTCAATATCCCAACAACGGAGGAGCCAGGGAGATGGTGGGCTTCCAGGGGGAACAGGCCGTCATGAATTTCATCAACCAGGGGAAGCCTTAAAGCCGCTGCTGAGGCGGGGCATTAACCCTCAATCCAGTCGTCTTGTAAACCTTTAGCCAAGGGGCCGACGATAGCAAACCTTGCGAATCAGGATGAAGGGGATTGAAATGGGTACGTTAATGACTTGGTGAGGTCGGAAAGGCCTAACCTTTTCATTGTTGGCCATTCCCCTTGGTTCATTTATTTCAAAAGGTTTGATCCCAAAAGAAATTTGTTCAAAAGCCCCTCAACCAAACCCTTGTCCTTCTTGTTCAAAATCAGGGAATTATCCTGGGCCACCGAGGCAAGGATATCCTCGAGCATTTTATCGCGCACTTCAAAGTCATAGACTTTTTGGGGAGAATTCAGGTTTTACAGGACCGAATACCACTTTTCGAAAAGGATAAGGCCCTGGTTTTTAAGGAAGTCCTCAACGTAACGGGTGATGATTTTATTCCGGTCAGCCTTGGTGCCCATTTTTATATAAGCCCTTCCCGCCAGATAAACTTTATCGCATCGAAAGGCTTGGCGGATTAGCGTCTCGATGGTTCTGATCGCCCTTAGCCAGGGGCTGGCAGTGCATATACGAGGTTTTTGCCTATTGTTTCTCCAAAGATTTCCGGATGGCCGCTAAGTGTTCCTCGATCTTGTCCAGTTTCCAGTACCAAAGTAAAAGACTTCGACAGATGAAGAAAATCACGATCACTACGACGGCGGTTACCACAATTCCAATGAGTCCCATATTTCCTCCTGCATCTGTCCTACCGTTATAAGAAATATCCGAATAAGTTCTGGATTTCGAAATAGGGGATCAGGATCAGGGCGGACCCTCCATGAAGCGGATAGCCGCCCGAAGATGCGAGGCGGATGCCCCTAACGGCGATGATTATACCAGCCACGCTGATTTGAAAATGGTTACCGTTTTCCCTATTTACCCAAAACTTCTCGTAAATGACCTGTAAATCTTCTGAAACCTATATTTTTCAATGGTTTTAACCCTCGTTTTTTCAACACTTCATCAATGATTTAGGGATAATCACCCATCTGGTTTTGCGGTTTTTAAGACGCATTTCTTTCCAGACACTTTCAGCCATAGGGGAGCTATGACATGAAGAAAATGTTTTTATTTTTATGCGCTTTTTTGTTGGTGTCAGTCACTACCTGGATGACCTCTTGCGGTTCCAAGAGCAGTCCCACCACCCCCCCCGCGGCACCCGCGAATACCGCCACCATCACCAACAGCCCGACGATTACGCTATCACCCACTCGGACCCAGTCGCCCACGTCCACTTCGACCATTACGGTGACCTCATCTCCCACTCAAACTTTTACCTCGACCAGTACGGCCACGGCCACCAACAGCTCTACCCCGTCCTTGAGCCCGACGACCACCTTTAGCCCGACAGTCACTTTGAGCCCAACCGCCACTTTGAGCCCCACCTCGACCACGAGCCCCACCGACACCAGCACAACCACGGCCACGGTCTCACCCACATATACCGGCACCCCGTCCGCCACGACCTCGCCCACCTCCACCTCGACCATCACCAGCACCCCTACGGTCACGGAAAGCCCCACCCAAACCTTGAGCCCGACGATAACGCCTTCCACGCTCTATAGCATCAGCGGGAGCGTGAGTTATACGGGGAGCTTGACGAGCGTGACGTCGGGCCATCCCATTGTGATTTTATGCAGTACAACCAACACCTTTTCGACCCACTTTTTGGGGACGGAGGTCAGTACCAATAATAGCGCCTTTAGCTTCCCGGTCTCCGCGGCCGGTACCTATTACCTAAGCCTGTCGGTGGGGACAGTGAACATACCATCTTGTCAGCAAAATCAAATCACCCAAGGGGCGGTCTTGGGTGTTTATGGGTCCTGCACGACTGGCCTCACCCCGATCACAGTGACCGGTAATACCACGGGTATCGGTGTGACATTTGGCGACTCTTCTTGCGACAAGTACGTCGGGGAGTCGGGGGGCGTGACCTACACGGGGAGCCTGGCTCCCATTTCCTCTTCCAACCCGATTGTTCTGCGCAGCTATTCGGACACGAGCTATACATCCATGGTTGGGGAAGACAAAATCACCTGCAACAATACCACTTACAGCGAGCCGGCGACGACGGGAACTCCGGCCGAGTACCTCCAGGCCTTTGTGGATCTGAATGGCGATGAAACCCTCGATCCGGGAGATCCTTATATTAACCTGGGACAATATACGCCGAGCGCCGCACTGAATATCCCCGTCAGTTTTGGCGATAACAACATCTACACCAATCCCTATACCCTTACCGGAACCTTGACTTATCAAGGCGCGGGAAGCAACAACCTTTTTATGGTCCTTCAAGAAGGTCAAAATCCTGTTTCCGTCATCGGGCCCATCACCAATGGGGGGACCTACACCCTTCCGAGCCTCACCGAGGCTTCCCAACTGTATGCCGGTTACGATAATACCGGCAACGGAATCGAGATCGTCGGCACGAATGTTTTGCAAGGCAACGGCGCCAGTCTTACGGGGTCGGGAGATGTGATCGTTTTGGATGGATACACCGGAGGTTGCCCAAATACCGGCGGCCAGTCGGGTACCTCTTATAGCACCACCGGCACGGTCAGTATCACTTGGGGGGGAACCACGGGTCAAAGTGGAACGAGTTGCACGAAATAAAATAGCCCAATAAACTGCCGTCGGTTTCAAGCCCGCTCCCTTAAAGGGGGGCGGGCTTTTTTTATCAGCACCACAAAAGGCTCAGGCATCTTAGTTTGCGTTCCAATTAGAGGCCACGGCGGGAATGCGTTTGGCACAGAAAAAATCATTAACAGTTCAAATCATCCTTCGTTTTGGTCGATGTAACCCCCCCATTTCCTCGTATTCCTTCAAAATCATGCGGGAGTAAATCCAAAACTAAAAATTAACAAAATGTAAAGTGTGACTTAAGTTATATCTATAAGTGTCGATGACGATTAAAAAGGGGGGGATGAAAATTTAACCAAGGGGTAAAAAATGGAAATTTCTAAAGCTTGGCGGCATGCGGCGGTGCTGGTCCTGGTCATCGGCTTCACCGTCCTCATGTTCATGGGAAAAAATCTTTATGACAACGCGCCTCCTATTCCAACCAAGGTGGTCGATGCCACCGGCCAAACACTTTTCACGGGTGATGATATTTTGGCGGGCCAGGCGGTTTTTCAAAGATATGGCCTGATGGACTACGGGTCGGTGTTTGGACACGGAGCCTATCGGGGGCCGGATTTCACGGATGACTACCTTCACCGTTCCGCTTGGATCCAAAGGGACCTAAAAGCCCAGGCGCAACTCAAACAATCCTACGCCGCCTTATCTGGCCCGCAAAAGGCCCAGGTCGACCAGCAGGTGGTCGCGGACGCCAAGACCAACCGATACGACGAATCCACCCAAACGCTCACATGGACTTCCGAACAGGCCCAGGCCTGGCCGTCCCTCGAAAAGCATTACGAGGATATGTTCATCAATAGCGGGGAAGACCATACCCTTCCCAAGAATTACATCAAGACCACGGACGAGGTGCGGCAGATCACCGACTTCTTCGCCTGGACCTCCTGGGTGGCCTCCACCCAAAGGCCTGGAAAAAACTACAGCTACACCAACAACTGGCCTCCCGAGGACGCGGTGGGCAACCGACCCACGAAGGCCGTCTTCCTCTGGAGCGCCTTGTCGCTCATTTCCCTCCTGGGCGGCATCGCCCTGGTGCTCATGTTCTTCGGGCGGTTCGACTACCTGGGCTGGGGCGGGGAGGAACCCGCGATTCGAAAAAGCATCCCCTTGAAAGATTTCAAGATCACCCCGAGCCAAGTGGCCACTTATAAATACTTTCTCATCGTGGCCCTGCTCTTCGCCTTCCAGACCCTGATGGGGGTCTTCACGGCCCATTATTTCGTCGAGGCCACAGGCTTTTACGGCATCGACATAAGAAACATCCTTCCCACCACCATCACCCGCACTTGGCACCTGCAGCTTTCCATCTTCTGGATCGCGACCGCCTGGCTGGCCGCCGGGCTTTTCATCGCGCCCTTCATCGGCAAGCGGGAACCCAAGCACCAGGCCTTCTGGGTCAACGTGCTCTTCGGGGCGGTGGTGCTGGTGGCCGTCGGCTCCATCGTGGGCGAGTACTTAGGGATCAAGGCGCAGTTGGGCCAGTATTGGTTCTGGTTCGGCCACCAGGGCTGGGAATATCTGGAACTGGGCCGGTTCTGGCAGGCGCTGTTGACGGCGGGCATGGTCATATGGGCCGTGCTGGTCATTCGGGCCGTCTGGGGCCGATTGAAGGGGCAGGATTGGGGCAGCATGCCTTACCTGCTGGTTTACGCCATATTGGCGATCCCCCTCATGTTCTCGGCGGGCATGCTCTATACCCCCAAGACCAATTTCGCCATCGCGGATTTCTGGCGCTGGTGGGTGGTCCATTTGTGGGTGGAAAGCTTCTTCGAACTCTTCACCACCGTGGTCGTGGCCTACTTCTTCGTGGTATTGGGGCTCGTGACCACCAAGACCGCCATCCGGGTCGTGTACCTGGATATCATCCTCTTTCTCGGCTCGGGCATGATCGGTACCGGCCACCATTTCTACTGGACCGCCCAGCCCGCCATCAACCTGGCCCTGGGAGCCTTCTTCTCGGCCATGGAGGTGGTGCCGCTCCTCCTGTTGACCCTGGAAGCCTATGATTTCGCGAAGCTCAGGCGCGGTGAGGCGGGCACGAAGGAAAATGACGGCTTTTTCGCGCACTACTGGGCCATCATGTTCCTCATCGCCGTGGGTTTTTGGAACTTCCTGGGCGCGGGGGTTTTCGGCTTCCTCATCAACCTGCCCATCGTCAGCTACTACGAGCACGCCACCTACCTGACGCCCAACCACGGCCACGCGGCCCTGATGGGTGTCTACGGCAACCTGGCCATCGCGGCCCTGGTGTTCGTGCTGAGGTTCCTGGTCAAGCCCGAGTTCTGGTCCAACCGCATCCTGAAAATTTCCTTCTGGTCCTTGCAAATCGGGCTGATGATGATGCTCCTATTGGATATCTTTCCGGTGGGCATCATGGAAATGGTCTCGAGCTACACCCACGGTTATTGGTTCGCCCGCAGCCCGGAATTCTGGAACCAACCCCTGGTGCAGAAACTCACCTGGGCGAGGGTCGCGGGGGATTTGGTATTCGTTGTCGGAGGGGTACTGCCCTTGCTTTACTTCACGGCCAGGTCCATGTTCCATTTGAAAAAGGCGGATAATACCTAAAACCCTTAAACGGTTAACCATTCCGGGCCGGGGGAGCCTGCCCGGAATGGACCCACCGGGCTCTTGGGGGGAAAAACATCATGAAACGCGAGAAATATCTTTGGCCGCTTAGCCAGTCCCACCACCGGGCCCTCGTGGCCGCCAAAAGGGTGAAAGAACAGCTGTCCTCCGTCCCGCCGGGCGGGGAAGCAACCCGAATTTTAAAGATATCCTCCGAATTAAAAGAACTTTGGGCGGGTGAACTGTGCCAGCATTTTTGGGACGAGGAAAGGATATTGGCACTTTTCGAGGATCGGATGGGACGCAACGATCCGGACGTGGAAAAGATAAGGAAGGAACACCGCCTTTTGGAATCTTTTCTCGCCCTCGGCACCGGAGAAAGTCTCGCCCAGTTCGCCGAAACACTGGTTTCCCATATCCGCTTCGAAGAGGATATTTTTTTCGGGCGAATGGAGAAGGTTTTTTACGATGCCGATCCATTGACCGTTTCCCAAATTCTTCTTAGAGACTATAACAATACCTAATTTGACCACAGGCCGCCTTTGGCGGCCACATGCCGACCTTCCATAAACCCATTAAGGAGGTCGGTATAGTCCAGCTATCTTTGGCCCTAAGGGCCAAAGGGACAGAGGCACAGAGAAAAACCTTTCTAAATTCAAGGAATCTTAAACCCTTTGTCCGGGTTTACTCTGTCCCCTTTCGCCCAAAAGGCGAAAGAAATCGGGACAATGCCGACTCCATTAAATGTCTCATGGATGGTCGGCATGTGTCTCCGTGTCTCTGTGGTAAATATTGGGTTTTGTTAGAGGTTCTTAATCATCCCGCCCCGGGGGTGTGTCGAAAGGCCGAATGATTGACAATGCAAAAGGAATTGCATGATTTTGTCAAAATAAAACAGGTCCCGCCGACTTTTCTTCCTCAAAAAACTAAAAGGCTTATTTCTATTTCGGGATGGCTTCCCAATAATCAAAACATGAAGCATTTTTGGGGAGGCCTTCCATGGGAAAAATTCTTTCTTGGGCGCGGCGTCTTGGTTTTTTTGCGTTAGCCGCGATGGGTTGGATGGCGACGGCGGGTTTTTGCGAGACGGGGGATTTTACGCCCAAGCATATTCCCTTAAGCCCGCAATTAACCCATCCCCACAACGGATGGATCGCCTACATGCCATTCTTATTGATGGCCCTGGTGGCCTTCGTTTTCTGGTGGGAATTCAGGCACCGTTCCAGCTGAATGGACAAAAAAGCGGATTTTTCCACCAACCGGCGGGTTCTCTTCATTTCGGCCATTGCTTTAGTGGTCGGTTCGATCTGTTCCCTCATTGCGGTGCTTCTCCTGAAGACCATTTATTTTTTCACGAACTTATTTTTCTACCAGCAATTTTCCCTTGCCTTCCGATCCCCCGCCGACAACCACTTGGGGTGGCTGGTCATACTGGTCCCCGTTTTGGGTGGACTGTTGATCGGGTTCATGGCCCGGTATGGATCGGACCGGATCCGTGGACACGGCATTCCGGAAGCCTTGGAGGCGATTCTTTTTAACAAGAGCCTCATGGACCCCCGCTTGGCCGTGATCAAGCCCCTTTCAGCGGCCATCTCCATCGGTTCCGGGGGGCCCTTTGGGGCGGAAGGTCCTATCATCATGACGGGTGGGGCTTTCGGTTCCATCATCGCCCAGGTTTTCCATCTTACGGCGGTCGAGCGGCGAACCCTGCTGGTGGCGGGGGCCGCCGCGGGCATGTCCGCTACCTTCGCCACCCCGGTCGCGGCGGTGCTTTTGGCGGTCGAGCTTTTACTTTTTGAATGGAAGCCCCGGAGCCTGGTTCCCGTCGCCCTGGCAAGCGCGGTGGCGGCCGCCATCCGTCCGCTGGTGTTGGGGGCGGGACCCCTCTTTCCCATGCCGCCCCAGGGTCCATTGCCTTTCCAAGACTTGGGGTGGGCCGTTTTCGTGGGCCTCATCGCCGGATTATTCGCGACCTTGGTAACGGGAGCGGTTTATAAGTTCGAGGATTTATTTCAAAAGCTTTCGATTCATTGGATGTGGTGGCCGGCCATGGGAGGATTGGCCATTGGGTTGGGTGGGTATTTCCAGCCCCGTGCCTTGGGCGTGGGATATGACGTCATCGCGAATTTCTTGAGGGGAAACATGGCCCTCAGCGCCGTGATTACGCTTGTTTTGGTGAAGGGCTTGATCTGGTCCTTCTCACTCGGGTCGGGGACTTCCGGGGGCGTGCTAGCGCCCTTGCTGATGATGGGGAGCGGATTGGGGTTAGTGGAAGCTTCCTTTCTCCCGCCGGATTCCGCGTCTTTATGGCCCTTGGTGAGCATGGCCGCCCTATTGGGGGGTGTGATGCGGTCGCCCTTTACGGCGATTCTTTTCGGCCTCGAATTGACCCACGATCAAGATGCTCTCCTCCCCCTATTGATCGCCACCATGGCCGCCCACCTGTTTACGGTGCTGGTCATGAAAAGATCAATCCTTACCGAGAAGGTGGCCCGCCGGGGATTCCATATTTTCAGGGAATATTCCGTGGATGTCCTGGAAAGGGTTCACGTGGAGGATGTGATGACCCGGGAGGTCGTATCCATTCCGGCCCGGATGAAAGTGAGGGAAGTGGTCCTGAAATACTTCGCCGACGGCCGGAAGCAAAGGGGTTACCCCCTGGTGGACGGACGGCGCCAATTGGTGGGGGTCATCACCTCATCCGATCTATTGATCCGATCCTCCATCGCTGAAATCGAGAATCAGCCGGTGAGGGATTTAATCGCAAAGAAGCCCATCGTGGCCTACCCGGATGAGAATTGCCGGGATATAGCGGCCCGCATGGCCGCCGAAGCGGTCGGCCGCCTGCCGGTGGTGGAAAGGGACCATCCCCGGAAAATGGTCGGGATTATATCCCGAAGCGATCTTTTCAAGCCTTCGGTGAAATACCTTGAGGAATATGACGTGAGGGAAGCCTACCTTTTGAGGCAAACAAAAAAACAAGTTGAAAAAAACGACAAAGTTATCCCCTTCCCGTTAGAAAATTTAAATTTATCCTCAGTTCGCGGGGGGAAAAAGGCCGAGAGAAACTTAATTTCAGTTCCGCGCTCCAGATAATAAAGCGGTTGATGATTATTTTACGGATAAATTTCCACAAGGCCCCAGGCCCGAAGGACCCGGCCGGTTGGGAAATCGGGGTCAAGTTGGACGGCAAGGGCTAACCTTTTCAGTGTTGGCCAGGTGACTAGGCCCCTTGGTTCATTATTTCCTGTCTAAAACGAGGCTTCCAAGGAGGTACTTCGTACAAATTGTACGATGGAAAACAAATGGATTTTGGGCTTGGAAGCTCTTACCCCGCCTACCCCATAAAACAAGGGATTTGATTGGCGGATACTCCGCAAATGAAAATAAGGGAATTTGGGGGTATCGGGATTGCTGCCCAGGCTCCGGACAAACCAACAGGTCTTGCTGCCAATTAGCCGTCGTCCGCCGACGTTTAATTTGCAGCAACAGCCCAAAATCGAGGTTTTAATTGTCGGATACTCCGACAATTAAAATAAGGGAAATCTGGGCATTCTTGAAAAATTCAAGAATTTGAATAAAACCCTTATTTTTGATGGGCGCCGGGCGCCCACTCATTTAAAGGGTTTTTGAGGGGGTGTCGGTCCAGCGTCCAATTAACGGATTCGAATCGGCTACGCTCGCTCAATTTGAATTTGTCCCTCGATGAAGAATTGGACGCAAGAATCTGTCCGGTCGGTCAAACTTGCCAAACATTGGCGGAATCCCTATTAGACCTTGGAAAATTTGGGGGAGAAATTGGCAGGTAGGGGCGGTCTATCCCGTCTAATTCGCCAAGTCTTGGCGACCACCCTGTGGTCAGACCCCTATGATCCGATTTTATCGAACGATGGCTTTCCCCGTCATAACCTGGATTTTATTCGTTTTGCCCTGGCCCCCGCTCTTGGGCTGGAAGGGGGGTGTTTTTAGTTTTCCCTTAGTTTCCCCTTTCATCGGGCCCGAATAGGGGGGGCGGGTGTGTTTACGCTTTTGAACCGTCTGGGCCCAGCTTGCCGACGCCGCCAAGAAAACCACGGCCATCGCAATCGTTAATAATTTCCTCATGAAAACCTCCTTGATTTACGGTTGCCAATCCTTGAATTCCTTCACTAGGCAATTTCCGTTATCCGCCACGAATAAGTCATCGGTCGTATCCATTGACAAATCGGCAGGTTCAAAAAAACCGTCGATTTCCCCCAGGTACTGCCCTTGGACTGAGGCATAAACCACACGGTTCTTTTGGATGTCAGACAGGAAAAGATTGCCTTGGGTGTCCACCGCGACACCGTAAATAAAACCCATGGGAATCGTCCATGTCGATCCACTGAAGGAATTCGCGAATTGATACTGGGGAGTGAATTTAAAAATGCCCACATTATCCGAACTATCCACACCGGAAGCATAAAGATTTCCGCCCGCGTCGATCGCCATGGTACAGGGGTAATAAGACCCGGGTGTGGTCTGGTTGAGGATGGAGTCGTCCTCCCAGGCAAGGTTCACGATCGTTCCGGCGGAAAAATTAGCGACTACCAGGTTACCCTGGGCGTCGATCTTGACGCCGGTGGGTTTTTGGTAATTCCCCTGGCCAGTCCAGGTGTAGTCGTAAACGGCCCCCTGGGGGCCCAGGTAATAACCCAATACACCGGTTAGTGACGCGGCGATATAAAGTTCACCGTAGGAATCAATGGCTAAGTCGCTAGGATCGATGGTTGGGATGTCGTAAAGAAATTGGTTGTTCATGTCGAAAATCTGGACGTCGGTGTGACCGTCGCTGACAGCGATATAACCGGCTCCCACCGCGACCGCCGCGGGGCAGTTAACGGAAAGAGCAGTGACGGTCGGTGTGACCGTCGTCGTGCTGGTGAAAGTGCTTGTGTCGGTCACATGGAACCTTTGGGTGAAAGTCGGGGTTGCCGTTAGAGTGTAGGTATTTGTGGGGGTGGGGCTTGCGGTAGGCGAAGGCGACGTCGAGGGGGTCGGGATAACGGTATTCGTGCCCGTGGGTAGGGGTGTGGCGAGAACCACGATGGTTACGGGCGTGGCGGTAGGCAAAAAGGTTGAGGTGGAGACCGGGGTGGTGGTGTGGGTGGCTGTTAAGGTGGCAGTCAGCGTGCCCGATGGAAAGGTCGGGGTGTAGGTCGGCGTAACCAGAACCGTTACGGGGGCAGGCGCTGCAGGCGTGGGATTCGAACCGCATGCGATCGGGGAAAATACCACACAAGCTAAAAACAGCAGGCAGGACAATAAAAGATAATAGGTGCGGTTCAAGGAAGGCCTCCGAAATTGCGTTAAATTCCGGATGGCCGATGATGAGCGGCACGGGACATTCCGCTCCCCAGCGAACGGAGGATATCTTATCCAATGGGCGGGTATTTAGAAGCCTTATAAGGGTGAAACGGTGGGTTTTAACAATGAGGACATATGAAAATTCACGACGTGTTAATTGTTTGCAAGGCCCCTTAATTCAGAAGGGTTGTCAACTTGCCTTGAGGCTCGCGAAGGGCTGCGAACTGCGAACTGTCGACTGCCACTTAGCACGAACCTATTGACCAATCACTCACCCACAAGGTGGGTGATGATGTTAGTGATGCCAACTGATAACAGTTGGTACAAGGTGAGTGCGAGGTTTAGTAGCCCCAATTGAAATGGACAATTGGGGGGGACTGCCATTTCGGTGCGATAATGATTCGGAGAGGGAAGAAAGGCCAAAAGTGTTAAATGTGTTGGCTCGGCCCTGGTTCACAAATAACGTATAGTAAACGTTTATAAAAAATACTACTTTTTATAATAGTATTACTAATTGTAAAAGGTATACTTATATATGTAATCACACTATCTGGAGTTGAAATCATGAAAACGACTGAAAACGCCCCAACAAGAACCGTTATTACGCCCAAAGGCCAAGTCGTCATTCCCGCGAAAATTCGGCGGCATCTAGGCATCAAGGGGAGTACCCAAGTCAGCATCTATGAAAGAAATGGCGAGATCTGCTTGATTCCGACCACCCCTGAAACCATTGAAAACAACTTCGGGCTCCTCAAAGGCGGAAAAGGCAAGATGACCCAGGCTCTGCTTGAGGAAAGAAAGAAAGAACGCGAACGGGAGGATCTTAAATCTTGAAACGCTATGTTCTGGATAGTTATGCCCTTATCGCTTATTTCAACGGCGAGGAGGCGGGTAAGAGCGTCACCGAAATACTGAAAAAAACGCTAGAGGATAACGTTGAAGCCTATATGAGTGTTGTCAATTGGGGGGAACTGTACTACATCACCCATAGGGAACAGGGGCCGGTTCAAGCCGAAACTTGCCTTAAAGTCCTGGGTGAATATCCCGTGGAAATCGTGGATGCCAACCAAGCTTTAACTTTGGATGCGGCCAAGTTCAAGGCCGATCACAAAATGTCTTATGCGGATGCCTTCGCGGCGGCGCTGGCCAAACAAAAAAAGGCCGAACTGGTAACCGGGGATCCGGAATTTAAAGTTTTGGAGAAAGATATAAAAATAATTTGGATTTAATTTTGTTATTAAGATCACTTCCGTTAAACAGGATAAAGGTTGAGCTTAGGCTTGGCCCCTTGGTTCATGCAGATGGTGGTGGAATTAACAAGGGGGATAGATGTTTTCGGGTAGTAGTGTGAGGACTATAATGGGCCCAATTCTGGGTAGCCTATTCGCCGAAAATCTTGAGGTAATGCCGTGGGAATCAATGAGGATGTCGTTAAAAAAATAGTCAGACGAATTCTCAAGGTTTATAAAGCCGACAAGATTATTTTGTTTGGTTCCGCCGCCACAAACCGCATGAACCCGGATAGTGACATCGATTTATTAATCGTCAGCAAGGGTGTTAAGGACGCGCTCACCGAAAGCGTCAGGATCGACACCGCTTTAGGCGGCTTGGGTTATCCTTTCGATGTCATCGTCATGCCCCTTGAGAGGTTCGAGGAAACCAAGAACCATATCGGCGGCCTTGCCTACCCCGCCAACAAGTACGGCAAAGTCATTTATGCCAAAACCGCCTGACCGGGTCACGCAAAAGCTTGTCAATGAATGGCTTCAGAAGGCTGACCCCGATCTCCGCCTAGCGGAATTCCTCCTGGCCGAAAACGCCCCCTTTTGGGATGCCATCGCCTACCATTGCCAACAAGCCGTTGAAAAATACTTAAAAGCCTTCCTGGTCAGCCGCCAAATAGAATTTCCAAAAACCCATAACATCCGTGAATTGTTGGGGTTCGTCGCGAGTACCGGTTAGAAGCTGGCTCTTGACCTGAAGCCAACTGCGATTTTGACCCCCTATGGGTTTTTGGTTCGATATCCAGATGACGCCCAGCGCGTCGATCCAAAGAAGGCGGAAATGGCTTAAGGCTTGGCCCAAAAGGCCGAGAAAAGCGTTAAAAAGAAATTGAGGAATTTTTTTAAACACTGAATGTTATATTGCCCCTTGGTTCGGGTTTGATAATGGGGGGACAGGGGAGAGTCTGGAGACATATCGATGGTTCGAATTTATTTCGTATTAGTTTCCATCCTGCTTTTATTGGCCATCTTTGGGGCATTTTTCTACATCACCAAGATAAATAAACTCCCCCCGCCTGCCCCCGGGGTCTCCCAAAAGGTTCTCGCACCTCTAGCGTCACCCACCCCTGCCCGAAAGGAGAAAAGGGGCCCGAAAAAAGTGACCGAAAACCATGTGCGAATCCACACTCCAAAGGCGGTTTGGCACATCAAGAATAATTTAACCCCGACGCCAACCTCCGCCGTTGAAAGAGGCTCGGCGGATGCCAATAAAATCACTTTTGAACCGACTATGATTCCATCTAAGAATATTCCCGAAGGTATGCCATGTCCCGCTCCGTTCATTTATCCATTGCCCCCGGGAGCTCAGGCTCTCCTACCGGAAAAAGCCCAGGTAATTAGTGACGGGTGGATAAACTTCCCGCGGAGGGAAAAAGAACTTTATGTTAGTTGTACGGTTATTGACCATATGAAGTATTGCTATTCAATCAATATCTTTTCCGCTCAAGGTGATCATTACGGTCTTGTTTTTCAAAAAGAGTTTTGCAGTATGGGTTTGGGTGAGCATTATTGCCAGCCCAATCCCAAAGACCCCACGCTGCTTCTACTTGTTAATCAACTCCCTGTATCGCAGGAAAAAACTTTGGAAATTTATCGATGGGACAGTTCAGGGGTATCACAGATATTTACCGTCCCAAATTGGGGGGAACACCTGGCGGATCTCAACCATGATGGAGGCCGGCAAATCATTTGCATGAATCGATATGGTCCTGACAATATCCTAGCCTACCGGAATGGGGAGATAGTCATCGCCAATTTTGATTACCCCGAAAATTACCATCAGGTAATACAGGAAATGGGTTTTGCCATTGACGATCCCGGCGTGCCGGACCATGAGAAGCTTTTTAAGGAAGAATACGGGGATTGGCTTCCGGCTTATTTATACGCAGGTCAGCTCCGCTACGGGCTCTATGTTGTCCAACAATTGCGGGAGATCGCCAAAAGGTCCACCAATCCGGAAGACCAAAAGGCTCGAGGTAGGTTGGAGGAGAAATTCGAGCGGTTTGAATCGGAAGTAAAGATTCTCCAAGGGAGTGAAACAAAGAAAATAATGGAATTGAAAACCAAGATACCTTTGTTAGATAAGGCTTTGTCAAGGGACGAAGGGAATTGAACCGGGTGCGTTTAGAAAGTTTCCAAAATCCCGGTTGCGCGGCAGGTAAATTGAAACTGGTATAATCCTGGAATGGAAAAAAAGGGTCAGGCCAACACATAACACTTAAAAAACAATTCGGTATTTGATAAGATTCTGCCATGCCCCGAGCAAAAAGAATCCATTACGAAGGCGCGGTTTATCACGTCACTTCCCGGGGGAATGAACGAAGAAAGATCGTGTTTGACGATTCAGACCGTGGTTTATTCCTAAAAATACTCGCCGAAGTCGTGGAAGAACATCACCTGCATTGTCATGCTTGGGTATTGATGGACAATCACTATCATTTGTTGTTTGAAACCCCGGCCGCCAATCTTTCCACCGCCATGAAGCATTTAAATGGGCTTTATACCCAAAGGTTCAAT
The DNA here is from genome assembly GCA_963771075.1 of candidate division FCPU426 bacterium. Lineage (GTDB taxonomy): Bacteria > Oederibacteriota > Muellerivitia > Muellerivitales > Muellerivitaceae > CAVTWJ01. The sequence goes on from CAVYSE010000001.1 coordinate 39,883, forward strand.
CGAAAAAGACACCGAGTAGGACATTTGTTCCAAGGCCGGTTTAAGGCCATCCACGTCGACAAGGAAAGTTATTAGAAGGAATTGTGTAGGTATGCGGTCTTAAACCCGGTAAGGGCCAAAATGGCGAAGCATCCGAAAGAATGGAAATGGAGCCGTTATCGGCCTACGGCAGGTATTGAGAAGGCCCCGTCTTGGTTGGAAACGAAGTGGTTATTAGGATTATTCGATAAAAGGTTAGATACGGCCCAAAAGGCCTATCGAGAGTTCGTGGACGATGGGCTCCAAGGGGGAACCAGCCCTTGGGATGAGTTGAGGCATCAGGTTTATTTGGGGAAAGATGAATTTTTGGAAAAGATGAAGGGCCTGATATCGAAAAAAGAAAACATGGATATGCCGAAATACCAAAAGAAAATCATGCATCCACCGGTGGAGAAGGTATTGGCGAAGGTGGCGGAAGTTTATGGCGTGAAGAAGGAAGCAATCATAAAAAGCCGAAAGAAGGGAAATGAAGTGAGGGATGTAGCGATCTATTTGCTGAAGAAAACGGCTGGAATAAGCTCAAAAGAAACGGCGAAGGTGCTGGGGGTGAGTTCGTCGGCGATTGGGAACCGATGGGCGGTGATAAAAATGCGCATGGAGAAAGACCGGCAATTGGAGAAAATGATCCGTAAGTGTCAAGTGTTGGCCTGACCCCATTTTTTTTGTTTTTTTGCGAAAACATCCAACCTCGAATACCATCGTCATTCTTTAGGATTAAATTCTCCCGGATGTTCTCCCAATGAAACCCCCGCCCGTTTTTTGAGTGCGGGCGCTACAAAATGGTTCTTGCCACCCATTCAATGGATGGCGCCGATTTCTACTAAAGTTGCACACCATCCTTTTTGCGAGGGCCATGTGCAGGCTTAAATGGCGTCCCCAGGTTTTTGCCGACATGGTCGGGCAAGAACACATTACCCGCTCTTTGCAGAACGCCATGAAGGCCGAGCGCGTGGCCCATGCTTACATCTTTGCCGGACCCCGTGGCGTGGGTAAGACCACTACCGCCCGCATCTTTGCCAAAGCCCTCAACTGCCGCGACCTGAAGAACGGTGAACCCTGCAACGTTTGCGACCTTTGCCAGGATGTGAACCAAGGGTCTTCGATGGACGTGATCGAGATCGATGCTGCTTCTTTCAACGGTGTGGACGATATCCGCAGCCTGCAAGAAACCGTCGCAACCGCCCCCTCCAAGGCTAAATATAAGGTCTATATCTTTGACGAAGCACACCGGATCACCAAACAAGCCTTTGACGCCTTCTTGAAGACCCTGGAAGAGCCGCCCGCGCATGTCATCTTCATTTTGGCTTCGACTGAAATCCACCAGTTCCCCGCCACCGTCCAGTCCCGCTGCCAACGCTTCGAGTTCCGCGCGATGGGCATGGATACCCTGGTCAAGCAATTGCGACGCATTACCGACGCTGAAGAGATCAAGATCGACGACAAGGGCCTCTATCAGATCGCTCGGGCCGCCCGCGGTTCCATGCGCGACAGCCAAAGGACCTTGGACCAGGTCGTGGCCTTCTCAGGAAAAGAAGTCAAAGCCGAAGATATCGCTATTGCCCTCGGCACCATTGAAGAAGAGGTTTATCTCAAGCTGGTCGAAGCCGCGGTGAACCAAGACGCTCCCTCCGCTTTGACCGTGACCAAGGCCGTCATCGATGGCGGCAAGGACCTGGAACATTTCTACGCCGGTTTGCTCGAAACCTTCCGCCACTTAGCGGTGGCCAAGGCTTATCCCGCTTCCGCTGCTCAATTCATTTCCCTGTCCGGCGAAGAAGTCGAAAAACTCGTGAAGTTCTCTTCCCAAATGGACGAGACCCAGATCCTCTCCTCCTTGCGTCTTCTCATTGAGCAAGAATGGGCCCTGCGCCATTCGAACAACCCGCAGATCGTTCTAGAAACCGTCGTTTTGGAATTGTCCCATTTAAAACAGCTCACTTCGGTGAATGCTTTGTTGAAGCAGACCGAAGGCGGCGCGGCGCCGGTCTTGAACAACCCTAAACCCGCCATAGTTGCGCCCCGGCCAGCCGCTCCCATTGCCGCTCCTGCCTCGACCCCGACCTATTCTGCACCCGCCGCGCCTAAGGCTGCGGTTGTCATGGAAGGTGAGCCCGTATTAGCTGTTGATGAAATAGAAGAACCGATCGAGGCTGAAAGCAGCCCGGAGATGGCCAAGCTGAAATCCCAATGGCAAGAATTGTTGGAAAAGGTCGGCGCCAAGAACGCCACGATCAAAGCTGTCTTGAACGACACTCATCCGAAAAGCATCAAAGACGGCGTCTTAACCTTGTCCTGTAAAGGTCCCTTTCACTTCGACAAGCTGTCCGTTGCCGAGAACAGGGCTATTGTTGAAGGCATCATTTAAGAATTGCTGGGGTTGAAGCTCACCATAGTGCCCTTGGCGCCGCAAACCACTAAACCCGCCGCCGGGGATAAACCCACCATGCGGTCCCCCAAGTCGATGTCCACCGCCAAGGTGGATGTGAAAGAGATCGAGAAGGACGAGCCCGTTGTGGCCGCCGCCATGAAACTTTTTGGCGCCAAGGTCGTCGAGGTCAAACGCAACAACCCTTCAAAGTAAAAAGCCGTTTCAAGATCCATTTTGCGAGTGAATCGAAAAACCGCTGAAGGCTCCGCATTTAAAGACCAATCGCGCGTAGATCTTCTTGTGAAAATTCTCCAGAACATACTGGTAGTAACGCAACCCCTCCCCGGTCGAGCAAATCACCAATACCCGCGGATTGTCCACTGCGTCCCGAAGAGGTTCTTTCACTCCAAAACTTTCCAAACCATTCAAACTGGCCGGACTGGTCTGTGAAAAAGAAGATATCCAAAGATGAAAGGGCCGCAGACACTCGAGGTCATCGAAAGCACCAAAGCCTTCCAATGGGAACTGCCAGATCACATAAAGCCGATCAGATCGAGGCTGAGCGTCAATGAGATAGTCATGAAGGGTTTGTTGAGCATCCTGCCGCTGTCGGGCTTGTTGGTAATAACCTTTTAAATTCGGGAAACAAAGGATCAAAGCCGCTGCCAATACCGCGCCTTTTCCCCAAGAGACCAGATCTCTCCCCGTTTTAAAAGACTCTCCTTCGACGAGAGCCCAGCTCAATGAAAAGGCCAGCACCGGTAAAGTGACCCGGTCCGGCGCCCGCAAAAGATAGATCAGTCCCACGAACAGAAGGAGTGTCCACAAGAACTGAGCAAGAAGGAATTTTCTCGCGGACGAAGAACAAAAAAGACCCAATATCAGGAGCGCCAAGATCATCCGCAGGTCCCAATCAGATAGCACCAATTCTTCTAAGCTGTGGAACGAAGCGGTCTTCCCTTCGGAACTCCATCGGGGAAAAGAAGCCCCGATCTTGCGAAAAGCTTCTAAGTTGAACTTTGCCGGGTCGGTATAATACCAATTCTTAAAAAGCCAAAGGTCGTTCTCAGTCCACCCCGCCGCGTCAAAGACCGGTTTGGTTTGGGCCGTATAAAAAGGAACATGGTAGTCCTGAAGTTCTACCCGAGCCTGGTCAAAGTCGCGGTATTGCCGCCAAGCGGGATCGTTCTGGAACCAAAAGAAATGGAACAGTCCTAAGACCAATAACCCCGCTCCTATCAGGATAGGGAAGCCTTTTTTCTTAGCAATGAACTCCCGCCACTGAGGGTCTGAGAGACAAGAGATCCAAAGAGGAAGCGCGAGCACGAATGCCAGTGCTAATGAATCCATTCGGATCAAAGCGGAGAGCCATAAGAGGACCGTCCCAGTGACGAGTGATCCATTCGAAGGTTTTTCTTGGCCATCCCGGCCGGACAACAGGAAAATAAAAAGTCCCGCTTCGGCGGCCAATAGGGCCGTGATGGTGAACTGAAGAAAAACAAAAAAGAGGAAATAAACGCAGACCCACGCGATGGTGAAAAGGAGAACTCGTCCCCACACCAAAGCCTTTCGCAGTGAAAGCCAAAGAACGGCCCACAAAGCGCCGAACTGGGTCAGGCAGAGGAACCAGCCGTACCAAGGAAAGGTCTGCCGCCAGCGATAAAGCTCCCGCAAAAAGTAGCCCAAAAGAACGTTGGAGTAACCGATAAAAGGTGAAGCCTGGCCCGAAGCATTGATGCCTTTGACCGCCAGGACCTTGAAAATGTCATCGTTGACCAGGAAGAATGGCTTGATAAAAAACAATTGGATGCTGAAGAGGATTAGCGTTATTGTGAACGACGCCAACGCGGGGTTGTCGCCGAAAACCCGCGAAGGTCGGTTCTCGGCCTTTGCGGCAAGAGGATGTTTGGGTTGAGAAAGACGGGGCATACCTGGGATTTTATCAAACCCCTCTTCCAGCCTTGCGGTTATGTTGCACACCATCCTTTTTGCGAGGGCCATGTGCAGGAGCCTGTAATTATTGGATTTTTTCAATGTTCAGCCGAATTCGGCGTGATTTGGATAAGTTCAAATGCAGATTCAATGTCAACATCATCTTTCATAGAACTTAGCGTACCACTGAAAACCGAATCCTCAAAGCACGACCGGCAGAGCGTACTGACAAAAAACTTCTCGGTCTTCTTTGCGAATGTCCCCTTGAATTGTTTCTCGAGTTTATCCCGTTCTTTTGAATACAATTTCCCGATATACATATTCCGTAAAACCGGCTTGAGACCATAATTCTTGCACCACTGAACCGCCTTGTCCCGATGCCGCCAGTTGCGCGTTTCCCACGATACTAGGGTAATGGCATTGAAATTGTTCATGATATCGAAAAAAGTTTTTCCGCTCGAAATGGATTGTACTTGCCTTCCTTTTCAACAAAGTGGCGAGCCAACGCCCTAATCTGGTTATCGATGATCTGCTTAAGAGTATATTGCTTGCCCCGCCATGCCGTCATTTCATTCAACCGCTTCATGATGGCACCTACCACGACGCTTTTTCCTTCAGGTGATAACAGATATTTACCAACCGCGATTTTTTCAAAATATTTCCGTTGGTTCAGTTTCTTTTCTATGAAAAGCGGGAAAAGCACCGAGTCGACGATTGGTACGCGGAATTCTTCGACAAGATCGAGCACGAGGGCAGGCTTACCATAGCGTTCACTGTGGTAGAGGCCGAGATATGGATCAAGACCGACGTAAAGACATGCCCGTTCGACTTCATTGTAAAGGATGCCGTAGCCGTAATTCAGTACGCTGTTAAACTGGTCTCTGCCTTGTGGTTTACGGCCCGGGAATCTATGGAATTTCTTTAGCCCGCTGAAATATTTGTCAGCGATGTATCCCTCGGTACCAAGGAGTTGCTCCTTGCCCTTCTCTGAACACGGAACATTGTCCAAGACATCAAAAAGTGTCTGTGCTTGTAAGAGCTCCGTCCCCACATCTTTTTTGTATCGATACGCGAGATATCGGAGTAGATCGAGCTGATTAGCGCATTTGCCTCGCACTAATTCTTTCGCGATATTGAACGATCGCTCAAGCGAAGTTGATGCTTCCAGTTGGGCTTTACGAAGACTCGCCAGGCCTTTTGGTTCGCTTGAAAATACTCTTCCGATGGGTTTGCCAAATGAACCGAGATAGACGATATCAACATCGTGCTCAATCGCGAGCTGAACCGCATGAGTCGTGAGCGAGGCCGGCCGAAGTATAACTATTTTCTCCAGTCTATGGATCGGGTATTCTTTTTTCTCTTTAACTTTCGGAAAAGAAAGGACGATGCGCTCCCCAATTGTGCCGATCTTGGTACCGTAAGTATCAATAAGCAAGTCCATGTGGCCTGTCCCCCAAATTTCGTAAACCATCCTTGTATAATTACGTACAATATTTAATAAACCAGCATCTGAAAATATAATTCCTCCAGATATTCTTGATTCGAAACAAAAGCAAAATGATTTGAGCGGAAAAAACAAATTTGAAGAAAACCCTACCTTCTTGGCTGTTCCTGGCTGGTAGCTTTGCTTGAAAATGCCCCCAATCTGTTGTATTTTAGCTCCCCTTTCTTTACCTTTAGCGTGTGGGCCCAAATGTGGGCCTTTTTTTTACCCATGAATAGGAAAACCTGATTCCCGTGTGTGGAGTGAAGAGATGAATAACTCGCCGATAACGCCCAACCCCAACGAAAACCTACTCAGCCCCTTTGATATGGGGAAAGATTCCTGCGGCGTGGGTTTCGTGGCGGATATGAAGAACCGCAAAAGCCATGAGATCGTCCAGCAGGGCGTCGAGATTCTCCTGAACCTTTCCCACCGGGGCGCGTGCGGGTGCGAAACCAATACCGGCGACGGGGCCGGAATCCTGATCCAAATTCCCGACAAGTTCTTGCGCAAATTCGCCAAAAATTCCGGTTTTGAATTGCCTGTGGCGGGGGATTATGGCGTCGGGGTGGTCTTTTTGCCCAAACGGCCCGACCACATTCAATATTGCGAGGAAGTCATTTCGCGCGTGGTGAAAGAAGAAGGCCAAACCATCCTGGGTTGGCGCTTGGTACCCACCGACAATTCCGAAGTGGGGCCCACGGCCAGGGTCTCCGAGCCCGTCATGAAGCAGGTTTTCATCGGCAAGGGCAAAGACATCAAGAACCAGGACGCTTTCGAGCGCAAACTGTACCTTATAAGGAAGCGCATCGAGCATACGGTGGCCGCTTCCATCCTCACCGAAAAGAACCTTTTCTACTTCGCCAGCTTCTCCTGCCGCACCCTCGTTTATAAGGGCATGCTTACGCCCGGCCAGGTTTCGCCCTATTTCCCCGATTTGAGGGACAAGGACGTCGAATCCGCCTTGGCGCTGGTGCACAGCCGTTTCTCGACCAACACCTTCCCCTCGTGGGACCTGGCGCACCCTTTCCGCTATATCGCCCACAACGGCGAAATCAACACCCTGCGGGGCAACATCAACTGGATGCACGCCCGAGAAGCCCTCTTCGCCAGCGATTACTACACCCCCGACGAAATGAAGAAGCTTTTGCCCATCATTCGGGAAGGGCAATCCGACTCGGCCACCTTCGACAACGCCCTGGAAATACTGGTGATGGCCGGGCGGCCCCTGCCGCACGCCATGATGATGCTGATTCCCGAGGCCTGGAGCGGTCACGCCACCATGCCCCAATATAAGAAGGATTTTTACCGCTACCATTCCTGCCTGATGGAACCCTGGGACGGCCCGGCCTCCATCGCCTTCACCGACGGCCGTGTCATTGGCGCGGTGTTGGACCGGAACGGTCTCAGACCCTCCCGTTATTACGTGACCAAGGACGACCTGGTCATCATGGCGAGCGAAGTGGGCGTGCTGGAAGTGGAACCTTCGCGCGTGGCCAAGAAGGGAAGGCTGGAACCCGGAAAGATGTTCCTGATCGACCTGGCGGAAGGCCGGATCATCGACGATTCGGAACTGAAAGAGAAGATTTCCAAGGCCCACTCCTACGGCGAGTGGCTGCAGGAAAACCTGGTGACCCTGGAGACGCCTGCCCGACGCCCCCCACGTGCCCGAACCGGACCACGACACGGTCTTGAAGCGCCAAAAGGCCTTCGGTTACACGCACGAGGAGATCAAGATTTTGATGACCCCCATGACGGTTAATGGGGAAGAGCCGGTCGGCGCCATGGGCGACGACACCCCCTTGGCCGTGCTTTCCGACCAGCCGCAAAGCCTTTTCAACTACTTTAAACAGCTCTTCGCCCAGGTCACCAACCCGCCCCTGGACGCTATACGCGAGGAACTGGTGACTTCGGTGGTCACCACCGTGGGCCCCGAGGGGAACCTGTTGAAACCCTCGCCAGAGAGCTGCCGCCAGATCGAGCTGAAATGCGCGGTGTTGGACAACGACGAACTGGCCAAATTCACCCACATCAACCACAAGGGGTTCAAATCCGTCTCCATCCCCATCCTCTATAAGGTCTCGGAAGGGGAAGCGGCCCTGGCGATGTCCATGGAAGACCTGCAAAAGAAAGCCAGCCAAGCCGTGAAGGACGGCTTCCAAATCATCATCCTTTCCGACCGGGGCATGGACCACGACCTGGCCCCCATCCCCAGCCTTTTGGCCATTGCCGGGGTGCACCACCACCTGATTCGCAACGGCGAGCGCACCAAGGTGGGCTTGATCATCGAAACGGGCGAGCCCCGCGAAGTGCACCATTTCGGCCTGCTGTTGGGCTACGGCGCCAACGCCATCAACCCCTACCTGGCCTTCGAGACCCTGGATGACATGATCCGCCGCAAGATCCTGCCCTCGGACCTCGACCACAAGATGGCCGTGAAGAAATACATCAAGGCCTGCAACAAGGGCATCGTGAAGATCATGTCCAAGATGGGCATCTCGACCATCCAGAGCTACCGGGGCGCCCAGATTTTCGAGGCCATCGGCCTGAACAAGGAATTCGTCGACAAGTATTTCACCTGGACCGCCACCCGCATCGGCGGCATCGGATTGAAGGAACTGGCGCAGGAACTGGAAAAACGCCACCGCGGCGCCTTCCCCGAGAGGCCCGACCGGGAACTGGATTTGGACTGGGGCGGCCGCTACCAATGGCGCCGCGACGGGGAAAAGCATCTTTTCAACCCCGAGACCATCCACAAACTGCAAACCTCGGCCAAGACCGGCTCTTACAAGGTCTATAAGGAATACGCCCAGGCCGTTAACGACCAGTCGAAGGCCCTCTGCACCTTCCGGGGTCTGTTCGGCTTCAAGAAGGGCAACCCCATCCCCCTGGACCAGGTGGAACCCGCTAGCGAAATCGTGAAGCGTTTCGCCACCGGGGCCATGAGCTACGGCTCCATCAGCCAGGAAGCCCACCAGACGCTGGCCATCGCCATGAACCGCCTCGGCGGCAAGTCGAACACCGGCGAGGGCGGCGAGGACGAGGCCCGTTATATCCCGGAACCTAACGGAGACTCGCGCAATTCGGCCATCAAGCAGGTGGCCTCGGGCCGGTTCGGGGTGACCAGCAATTACCTGGTCAACGCCAGGGAACTGCAGATCAAGATGGCGCAAGGCGCCAAGCCCGGCGAGGGCGGGCAGTTGCCCGGCAAGAAGGTTTACCCCTGGATCGCCAAGACCCGTTTTTCGACCCCCTTCGTCCAGCTCATCTCGCCGCCGCCGCACCATGACATCTATTCCATCGAGGACCTGGCCCAGCTCATCCACGACCTGAAGAACGCCAACAAGAACGCCCGCATTTCCGTGAAGCTGGTGGCGGAAGTGGGGGTGGGCACGGTCGCCGCCGGGGTCTCGAAGGCCCACGCGGACCATGTGCTGATCTCCGGCTTTGACGGCGGCACGGGCGCTTCTCCCCTGACTTCCATCAAGCACGCGGGCATCCCCTGGGAACTGGGGCTGGCCGAGACGCACCAGATTTTGGTCAAGAACCGCCTGCGGGACCGCATCGTGGTGATGACCGACGGACAGTTGAAGACCGGCCGGGACGTGGCCGTGGCCTGCCTTTTGGGCGCCGAGGAATTCGGTTTCGCCACCGCCGCTTTGGTGGCCGAGGGATGCATCATGATGCGCGTTTGCAACCTGGATACCTGCCCCGTCGGGGTCGCCACCCAAAACCCGGAACTGCGCAAGAAGTTCACGGGCAAGCCCGAATACGTGGTGAATTTCATGATGTTCGTGGCCGAGGAGATGCGCGAGATCATGGCGCAACTGGGTTACAAGACCGTCAACGAGATGGTGGGCCATTCGGATATGCTGGAAACCAACCACGCCATCGCCCACTGGAAGTCCAAGGGGCTCGACTTCTCCGCCATTTTCCACCGCCCCGCCGAATCGAACCTGGGGCCGGTCTATTGCGTGAACAAGCAGGACCACGGCCTGGACAAGGCGCTGGATAACGAGGTCTTGATCGAAAAGTGCCGCCCGGCCCTGGACGACAAGAAGCCCGTGAAGTTCGAGACGCCGATTAGAAACATCAACCGCACGGTGGGGACCCTGCTGGGCGCCGAGATTTCGCGCAAGTACGGCTCCAAGGGCCTGCCGGACGACACCATCCAGATCACCTTCCACGGCTCGGCGGGGAACAGCTTTGGGGCCTTCGTGCCCAAGGGGATGACCCTGCGCCTGGAGGGCGACGCCAACGACTACCTGGGCAAGGGATTGTGCGGCGGAAAGATCATCGTTTATCCCCCGAAGGACGCCACCTTTACCCCCGAGGAAAACATCCTCGTCGGGCAACGTGCTCCTCTACGGCGCCACCAGCGGGGAAGCCTACCTGCGCGGCAAGGCCGGGGAACGCTTCTGCGTCCGTAATTCCGGCGTGCACGCGGTGGTGGAGGGCGTGGGCGACCACGGGTGCGAATACATGACCGGCGGCCGGGTGGTCGTCATCGGGGACACGGGCCGCAATTTCGCGGCAGGCATGAGCGGCGGGATCGCCTACGTGTGGAACAAGACCGGCGATTTCCCGGTGCGCTGCAACCAGGACATGGTCGATTTGGATCCGTTGGATTCGGAGGACCTGAAGATCGTTTCCGAGATGCTGAGAAAGCACCAGGAATACACCCACAGCCCGGTCGCGGCCGGATTGCTGAAGGACTGGGAGAAGCATTCGAGGCAGTTCGTGAAGATCTTCCCCAAGGACTACAAGAAGGCCCTGGCGGAACAAAAGAAAGCCGCCGCCGAAAAAGGCGCGGTGGCGTAAAACCAAAAGCCAACGAGACGGGGAACCAAGAGCCAACGCAAAGCCGCAAAGACGCAAAGGAAGGCAAGAAGAAGGGTTTAAAACCGAGACGAAAACAAGGCGAACTAAAACCCACGGCCAACACGAAGACACGAAGAAAGACGAGATAAAAGAGATTAGAACCAAAGGCCACGAAAAGGCGAACTAAAACCCAAGGCCAACGCAAAGCCGCAAAGTTTAAGAAAAGGGTAAAAACCGAAGCCGAAAATTGTAAAGATGTTCTAAGGGTTTTGAACAAAACTTATTGTCGTTCTTGGCGGCTTGGCGTCTTTGCGTTGGATGTTGGTTTGGGATGTTGGTTTATTAATTTTTTTTGAGGAAGAAATGGCGAAACCCACAGGATTCATGGAAGCGGGACGGGAAACCCCGCACAAAAGGCCCGTAACCGAGCGGGTGAAGGATTGGAAAGAATACACCCTTCCCCCCGAACCCTCCCACCTGAAGACCCAGGCCGCCCGCTGTATGGACTGCGGCATCCCCTTCTGCCACATGGGCTGCCCCCTGGGCAACATCATCCCCGACTGGAACGACATGGTCTACCGCGAGCGATGGAAGGAAGCCATCGAGCGCCTGCACGCCACCAACAATTTCCCCGAGTTCACCGGCCGGCTCTGCCCCGCCCCTTGCGAGAATTCCTGCACCCTGGCCATGGACGTCTACGACCAGCCGGTGACCATCAAGCAGATCGAGGTTTCCATCATCGACCATGCCTGGAACGAGGGCTGGGTTCGCCCCCTGCCCAGCGTCAAGAAGACCGGGAAAAAGGTCGCCGTGGTGGGGTCGGGCCCCGCGGGGCTGGCCGCCGCCCAGCAGTTGGCCCGGGTGGGCCATTCGGTGACGGTGTTCGAGCGCGCGGACCGCGTCGGCGGGCTTTTGCGCTATGGCATCCCCGAGTTCAAGATGGAAAAGCGCCACCTGGACCGCCGTTTGGAGCAAATGCGGGCGGAAAGCGTGGAATTCAAGGTGAACGCCAACATCGGCCATAACGTGCCTGTGGAGGACTTAAAGAAGAATTTTGACGCCATTGTGTTGGCCGGGGGCGCCACCCAGCCCCGCAACCTGCCCGTACCGGGTAGGGAATTGAAGGGCGTTTATTTCGCCATGGAATACCTGACCCAGTCCAACAAGGTCCAGCAAGGCGACAAGGTCGAGGGCCAGATCATCGCGAAGGACAAGCACGTCATCGTCATCGGCGGCGGGGACACGGGAGCTGACTGTATCGGCACCGCCCATCGCCAGGGCGCCAAGAGCGTGACCTCCCTTGAGGTTTTGCCCAAGCCCCCTGTTTCCCGCGCGGCGAACAACCCCTGGCCCGAATGGGCCCGGATCTTCCGCGTGGCGGGAGCCCATGAGGAGGGCGGGGAAATCCTCTATAGCGTTTCCACCAAGCAATTCGAGGGCGAGAACGGCGTGGTCAAGAAATTGAAGGGCGTGAAGGTGGAATGGATACCGCAGCCTTCCGGCCCCCCCAAGATGCAGGAAGTGGCGGGAAGCGAGTTTGAGTTGCCCGCCGACCTGGTGTTTTTGGCCATGGGCTTTACCGGCCCGGAGAAGAACCCGCTGTTCGAAAAGATGGGCATCGAGTTGGACCCGCGCTCCAATGTGAAGGCCAACGCCAACAAGATGACCAATGTTCCCGGCATCTTCGTGGCGGGGGACATGACCCGGGGCCAGTCCCTGATCGTTTGGGCCATCGCCGAGGGCCGCGCCGCGGCCAGGGGAGTGGATCTTTATCTGATGGGTGAAACGACACTGCCCAGCCCTCTTTAAATAATTAGATTTAGAGGGAAGGCTGGACATACCCAGTTCTCATATAAATTCACAAATTGAAACTGGGTGCCCAGCCCTCTTTAATAAATAGATTTAGAGGGAAGGCTGGACATACCCAGTTCTCATATAAATTCACAAATTGAAACTGGGTGCCCAGTCCTCTTTAATAAATTGATTTAGAGAGAAGGCTGGACATACACAGTTCTCATATAAATTTTAAGGGTCGTTCCCGAATTTGCAGATAAAGGGTTTTGAAGTGCTTTTTGTGGTCTGTCATCGAGAGGAGGCGCCCCAATCGGGGCGGTTGCCGACGTCGCGATCTCAGTTCGATGTTCGTCTTGGCCTTTTTAAAGGCTTTTTTAAACTGGGATTGTCCATGGGCTAAAGCCCATGGAGGGTTGGCCGAATTTAGGCCAACTACCACAAGCCTCTCGTGAACGTCCGCCTAGCCCCATTTTTCTTTAAGGGTAAATAAGGAAAATGGGATGATCCCGCATCATCTTTTAAAATTTTCAAAAGGAAATGCGGGATATCGGCGGCCACTCGTCGCAATGACAACCAAATAAAGCAAGATTTAAAACGGACTCTATCTGCAAATTCAGGAAAGGGGCAATTTTAAAATTGAAACCGGGTGCCCAGCCCTCTTTGATTAGCTCACAGCTAAAAACATAGCAGGTTATTTCAATTAACCCTCTCCCCTTGAGGGAGAGGGCCAGGGTGAGGGGTGTCTTTCTTGAGTCATTTCCCCCTCATCCCAACCTTCTCCCTCCTGGGGAGAAGGAGAAAATAAAATATCAATTTTTTTAAAGGCGAACCCTCGACAAGCTCGGGGTCGCCTTTTTTGTGCCTTTCAGTGGTGAAAAAATTATTTGCCACTTCATTGTTTTCCACGATTGTTCCGAACCGGAGTGTATAGTTTTAGCGGATTGATATGAAATCGAAAGGAAATTTATCCATGCCCAAAGCGATCTTTTACGTCCTCTTCGCGATCCTGTCTTTCCAAGCCTCGGTGGCTTGGTCCGTGACCAGCGACGAATACCTGAACGCGGGCCTGTCCCTCTACCAAAAAAAACAATGGGATCAGTCGGCGCAATACCTCAAGGCCGCGACCCAGACCGATCCCAAGAACTGGAAGGCTTTCCAGGCGCTGGGAAACTGCCTCTATCAGCAGGGCAAAGAGCAGGAAGCGCTCGACGCGTTTGACCAAAGCCTTACCCTCCATCCGGACCCCGCGACACAGAATTTCGCCGACGCCTTGAGAAAAAAGCTGGGGTCTTCCGGACCCATCCCGCCTCCCATGCCCGGGGTGGGCGCCCCGGCTCCGATCCCCGCGCCCGGGGATAGCTACGCCAAGGCGGTCCAGGAGGCCGAGGGGAACCTCCGCTATTACAACCTAAACCCCCAGGACCATCCGCTGTTGATGCAATATTATGAGGGGAAGAGCCTCGAGGGCCAATGCCGGGCAAGCCTGAAACAGGCCGACCAAAGCCAGTTAGGCGTCAATGAAAAATACGTGGAGCTTTACGGCGGGGTCAAAAGCGATTTTTACGATACCCATTTCACCCTCATGCTGGGGGTGCTCACCCCCACGATTGGATCCCTCGACTTCGGATATTTTCTCAATCCCACGACGAACGTGGGCTTGATGTTAGGTTATATCCCCCTGAACGATGAGGAATATCAATATTCCGAAAACGACTATGGTTATGTCACCAACGAACAAGTCGTCAATTATGGGGGCTCCGTCCTTTACCTCGAGCCACGGATCAAATACTATTCCGCCCCCAGCGGATTGACGACCTATTACGGGTTCAGCGCCATCTATTACGGTATCCATTATTCATTAGCGGGGGATACCAACTTCGATATCTTTGGTTTGGGATACCTGTTCGGCTTCCGCACCCTGCCGATGGATGGAATGACCATGGAATTGGGTTGGAAGGCCGGGGTCGCGGTCCTGGTCAACGCGACCTACCAATATAACTATGATACCTATACCAGCACACCCACTACCGAGATTGTCCCCTTTCCCTACATCATCCCCGAGTTCCGGTTCGGGTTCACCTTTTAGGATTCGCATGCGTCCACTGGGGATTCGTTAGTAATGGTCCTATTTAGCGGTAGTGTCTCAGTTTGAAGTCATTCCGAGCTTTGACCCGATAGGCTCGATTTGCGACGTGGGAATCCCAGGTTTTGCCGTAGGTTCAAGGTGTACAACCTGAGATTGTCCTGGGGCTAAAGCCCCAGGATGGTTGGCCGAATTCAGGCCAACTACTACATGCCTGGTTCATGCCGCTTTACAAAAAAAGACAAAGGGTTAGCGGCATAGTCCTGATTTACGTTGCCCAATGGGCAACGTAGGACAAACCGCCCCGATTGGGGCTGACCCTCGCAATGACGACTTAAATTAGTTGCCCTTTTAAACTGAGACACTACCTATTCAGCGCATCTTTTGTAATTAGTCCATTCCTTTTTATACAATGTCCTGCCTGAACCAAACTTTACAAAGGGATTCAATGACCGTCCGAAGTTTTTACGCTGGCCTGGTGGTGTTTTTCTTTTCCTCCTTGACCTTTGCCCAAAATCTCCCAATGACTCCCGTGACCGTTGACGAGTGCGCGACGACCATCCGCATCGACGGCCACCTGGATGATTGGCCCCTTGCCCGGATGTTCCACCTGAACCAGAAATCCCAGGTCACCTCGGGGCTCTCCTTCTGGAAGGACGAGGACGATTTCAGCGGAAGGGTCTTCATCACCTACAACACCCAGTACCTCTACTTCTCCGCCGTGGTCACCAAGGCCAATCCCGTCGTCAACGACGGATCACGGCTGTCCCTGTTGAACGGGGATTGCGTGGAACTGCTGATTTCAACCCACCATTCCGCCAAGCGCCGGACCCGCCTGTCGCGGGGAGATTATCATTTCGGCTTTTCCCCTGGAACCGATTGCAAGTTCCCTTCGCTCTACTGTTTCAACCTGGACGAGGAAGTAACGGGGGCGCGGATTGTGTCGCGAAAAACTTCCAAGGGCTATGTGGTGGAAGCGGAGATTCCCCTATCGTTCCTGAAAGGCATCGACCTGGGGCCGGGGAAGGGGGCCTACCTGGACGTGGCCCTGGACGAAGGAGGCTCCCTGAGCGGCAACCGGATCCTGCGGATGGACATGGCCCAAGATGACTTTTCGCCCAGCCATCCGGGCGGCTGGCCCGAAGTGGAGTGGATCGGGAAGGATGAGGTTTCCATTCCCCTGGTAGATCCGGGCGACCTTAATTCGGACCTGGTGAAGGATGGCACCGCGGGTGAAACTTTCCGGGGTTCCCATCCCGTGACCGGGGTCGTCCAGGACTTAAACGGCAAACCCCTGGCGGGGGCGTTCGTCACCACCTGGCCCCGCACCCATGAATGCCAGGCCGACAAGTCCGGCCGGTTCCTTTTTGACCGCATCAAGCTTTATGACCGCACCCTGTTCTATGCCCGTTTGGACGGCTACCTGACCAGCCTGGCGCCCTACGTGAAGAACATTCCGGTCACCCTCCGGTTGAAACCCATTCCGCCGGAACTGATGCCCGAAACGGGCAGGGTGGGCGGGTTCTTTTTTGGGCTCAACCTGCCCGTCTCCCAAGGGGGAAACAACCCTCCGCCCCTTGCCGGTGACGAGCCAAGCTTGAAAACCATGGGCCTGAGCTTTCTCGATTTTTCCGGCCTGGACCCCCGGACCCAAACCCCGGAGGAAATGTCCGAGAGATTGGATCTTTTCGTCGACTATTGCGGCCAGGTGGGCTGCGCGCCTCTGGTTCGCTTGGCCCTGCCTTTTTTCAGCGCCGAGCAGGCCGCCGCATTGGTGGAGCACGAGAGTGAAACCCATCCGGGCCGAGTGGAATATTGGGCCCTGGGAAATGAGCCTGATCTCTTGGAGGGGATCAACGATGACCCCGACCAACAGCCCTTCAACGTCTATCGGTACATCAATGAGTTCCGGGAAATCTACAACGCGATGAAACGGGTGGACCCCGGCCTGGTCATCATGGGGCCGGGACTGGCGTTCAAATATGGACACGCCGGGGAGGATTGGTTGACTCCCTTCCTTCGTTATGACGGCGACATCGTCAACCTGGCTTCCATCCACCGCTACGCGATGAAGGCCCCCCCGGTGGATGGCAAGGCGGTCCTGAAAACCCTCCGCGAGGAGCCGGCTCTCATCCGGGGCCTGGAGGACCGGGTCGACGTGAATACGGACGTGACCGTGCCCCTGGTCGTCACCGAGGCCGGCCTGTTCGCGGGTCCCGGATTACCCGCGGCGACCCCGGTTCCCGCCATGACCCCATCCGCGACCCCTTCCTCCGGTCCGGCGACGCTTAAAACGCCGACCCCCACCCCCTCCACCCAATACGATAGGGTCTGGCCCGCCCTTTGGGCGGGGGAAGAAGCGGGGCTTTTAATCACGGGGGGAATACCCATGGCGCATTTTTCGCCTCTCGTCTATTCGCCGGGTCCGGTTTCGGCCTTTTCCAATATCTCCAGTCCAATCGACTGGGCCTTGCGCGTGATGGCGCCCCAACTGAAGGGAAAGGTGCTATCGGCCCAAACCCGCATGCCGAACCTTTTTGTCTTCGCCACCGAGGATGAAGCAACCCGCACGGTCCAATTGATCCTGGTGAACGCCGGTGACCGTTACCTTCACCCGCGCATCAATGTGAGGGGGGGCGACGCGGATGTGAGCCTGCTCTCCGATCTTTACATGGACGCCGATCTGGAAGTGCCGGAGATGGGCCTGGCCCGCCTGACCTTGCGGGATCAGGGCCGCCCCTGCGAATCCGAGGTCTACTTTTACCGTGATGTCCTGGACGGGAAGCCGCCCAGGGTGAAAAAGGAATCATTCTAAGGGAAATGGATCTCCGGGCCCTTGGAAAGGGTTGGGAGAATCCCCAGGTGGGGTTAAAATGGTTCCATTCTTTTCCCTTGAGGGTATTCGATGAAAAATATTTTCTTTCTTATCCCCTTTTTTTTGATCTCCCTTTGGCTGCCCGTCGCCTGCCAGAAGACCTATACCCTTCCCACAGTTCCGCCCACGCCAGGCCCCACCGCCACCCCCACCTGTAACACGCCCGCCCAAACCCAGCCCTGTTCCGGGACGGGCATTCAATGGGGTTACGGGCAGGTGGTGGTTCAAGCCAGCCAAGGCGGAACAACGACTTGGTACGCAGAATTGGAAATTGATGTTGATTGCGCGCTTTGCACTAACGCCCAGGTCACCCTGACGAGCCCGGAGTTGGCCCTGCCCGTACCTGTGCCTTACGCCAACGGTCATGTCCTCATGAACGGGACCCAATATTCCGATTATGGGACCAATAATTTTCCGGGGACCCTGGCGGCCGGCTCCTACACCCTCACCGCCGTCACGCCCTCCGGGACCACCTCAGCTACCTTGACCCTGCCGCCCCAGCCGGTCATCTCCGCCGACGGTTCCACCGCCTCCTGGCCCGGTTCAGCCCAATGGGCGCTCGTCGCGGTCGACAACTCCTCCTATTCCCGAACCTTCATTTCCAGCGACTGCTGGTCTGCCAGCTCGCCCTACTCCATTCCCGCTTCGGCCTATCCATCCTCCGGTACCTATTACGCGGCCGCGGGTTGTGAAAATTGGACGACGGCCATTAACGGGGGTTCCGGCATTTTCAGCATATCCAACTCATACGAAACGGGCGTAACGAAATAGAGGAGTGTCTATGAATTTTGGGCATCTGGATCCAAACCTGGTTTTGCTATTGATCATCATTTTCTGGGTTATCTGCGGACGCTTCCTGATGAAATTAGCGATCGAGATCGTCCTGCTTTGGGCCTTGGCCCTGTTCGTTTTCTGGTACGCCGCGCCTTTCCTTGCCAAGTTTTTCCATCATTGATCCCCTAACCCCAAACGAAACACCCGGGTAGTGTCTCAGTTTAAAAGGGCTATTGATTTAATTCGTCATTGCGAGGGTCAGCCCCAATCGGGGCGGTTTGTCCTACGATGCGCATTGGGCAACGTAAATCAGGACTATGCCGCTAACCCTTTGTCTTTTTTTTGTAAAGCGGCATGAACCAGGCATGTAGTAGTTGGCCTGAATTCGGCCAACCATCCTGGGGCTTTAGCCCCAGGACAATCTCGGGTTGTACAACTTGAACCTACGGCAAAACCTGGGATTCCCACGTCGCAAATCGAGCCTATCGGCTCAGCTCCTCGGAATGACTTCAAACTGAGACACTAACAAACACCCGCATCAAGGTTGATCACCTGCAATAGGGTGTAAAATAGCTGCCATTCCAACACTCGCCGGACTCACCGGCGGGGAGGAGGCCTGATGCCGCTCGACCTGCAGTTGTTCCTCATCAGCGTGTTTTTCATCTTTTTCCAGGGAGTGCCCCGGATCCTGAAACGCCAAGGTTTGCCCCTCCAACTCAACTTCGTCCAGGTATCAGACGCAAGTTTTACCGAGAGACAAAAGAGGCATTTCGGGGAACTGGACGAAAAGATGGCGAAACTGGGCTTCACGCCGGTCCTCAATTACGCGGTCACCAACCTGTCGGGGCCCAACATCAGCCGGTGCTACCTGAGCAGTCTGGACGCGGCCCGGGTGAACGCGGTCCTTTTGATCGGGAGCCGCACCCAGGTAAACCCCATCCAGGCCCTATACCTGGAAATCAGCACCAACTTCAAGGATGGGACCAGCCTGACCACGATGAATTCCGAGACCGCCACATTCTTCGACCTCCTGCCGGGACGCGTCCGCCAGAAGTTTCCCGCCGTCAAGGACCCGGAGGAATTGAAAAACCTCCATGACTTGAAACTGGGGGAATTCAAGGACAGGGAAAGGCTTTATATCTCCAAAGAGGATATCTTCCCCCGCCATGAGAAATACCACGCGGAATTCTGCGAGTACCAGGTGAAGCGCGGTCTCCTGCGTCTCCATCCCGGGGAGACTCGTTACCGCTTGACCCTCAAGGCGACCCTGCGCGCAGTGATGAATTACCTGAACCCCTTCGCTCCGGGCCTCGTTTGGAAGAATCTTTTCTGGGCGATCCTGGGCGGGGTCTTGATCCCGGTAAGCGGGGTTTATTTCAGCCCCGTGATTATCCCATTCCTTCAACAGGCGATGGGGTTGGAACCGGTGACGCTTTCGTGGATCCTGGACCTGGTGCTCTACGCCTTCGGGGGAGCGGTGGTCGGCTATGTCCTCGCCCGTCGGGTTTTTGTTTGGGGGTTCCTCCTGGCTTATTTACCCTCCCGTATTCTCACCCTCGCGGGTCTTCTCGCTTTCGAACCCCGTTTCATCCCTTTGAGCCTGCTGCTCACCTCGGTGGCCCAGGAGGTTTCGGTATGGAAGCGAAAGCGGGAAAGGATCATCTAGCCTAGGTCGGGGAGGTTAGGGTGTACTGAAGGTGGTCGTGGAAATGTCGATATTCCAGTTTTCGTTATTGTAGCTGCGCGCGGTCACCGTCAACCCGCTGGCGGCGGCGGGAAGCACCCCGGCCGTGACGTAGGTCAGCCCCCCGGCGGGCGGCTGCGCGTAAGTGACGGTGGAACTCAAGGGGTTGCCCTGGTCCCCCCATACCCAGTAATAAGCCGGCACGATCTGGGGAACTTCCCAGGTGCGCGACACGGCGCCGGCCACCGTCCCCGTGGCGGTGAAGACCGGGGCGGAGCTGGTGGTGGCGGAAAGGGCCAACCCGTTGGTCGAGGTTGAGGAAGAGAGGGCGTGCACCGTGACCGAGTTGGCGCTGGAGGGAAGGGTTCCGATGGCGACCACGTAATAGTAGACGTTGAAGTTGGTCATGCCGTTGGACCAGAACATGGTGGACCCGGGAATCTTGGCCCCCGTCGCGAGCAGGGAATAGGGCCCGCCGGGACCGGTGGTGCTGTCCCAGACCTGGTAGGCGGTCACCGCGGCGCTGTTGTCCACCAGCCATTCCAGGGTGCCGTTATTCGTGGAAAGGTCCAGATAACCCAAAACGCCTTGGGGCACCGCGAGAGCCGTGGGGGTTGAGGTCGGAGTCAGCGTGAGAGTCGGTGTAAGCGTGAGGGTTGGGCTGAGTGTGGGGCTGGGGGTCGGGGATAGGGTGGGTGTACAGGTGTTGCCCGGAAAACCACAGGGCAGGGTGGTGGGAGTGTAAGGTATGGATGAAAGGGGGGCCAGGGTCGTGTTCTTCTGGCAATCCCACACTATCAGGGGGAAAAAAAGGACCGCGCCGAGGAGCAGAAGCTTTTGAGGATGGGGGGCCAAGGTTTCCCTCCCGATAAAATAATAACGTCACAAATGATTATACGCTGGTTTTGTTCCGGAGGGGTTCAGGGAGAATGGGGTTTTGCCCCAAGGGAACGGCCCTAAAATACCTTTTAACGGCATTCATATATTGACTATCATCAGTGAGGTATTCAGCGCCTTCATCCCGTCCGGAAGTGGAGAAGAACCGGTTGAAAAATCGTCCCTGGTCCCACTCGATCTATCAGGCCCTGGAGGGGGTTCATTGCCCCTTGTGCCAAAGCGGCGAGGTGGCCTTGATCCTCTATGGCCAGCGCAAATCGGACCCGGAATTGGATCAATTGATCCTGCAGAAAAAGGTCATCCTCTGGGGTTCCTGTTTCGGAGTGGAGAACCACTTTTGTTTCGGTTGCCACGCTTCCTGGGCGGCGAAAGAGAAGATCGAATGGCGGCCCGTCGACCCCTTGACCCGGGCCGATGGAAAAGCCCCCTGTCAGACCGAATTTCCCATGGGAGCCCGAATGCCAGCCCCGACCCTGCCTGCCCAGGTCAAGGATTTCATTTGCTCCCGGTGCCTGGAACGGGCGCCCGTCAAATACATCCGTTGGAACCTTTTCCATGGGGCGATCTGCCTAAAATGCGTGGGAACCCTTCGCCAGATCAAGAAATACCTGGGCTGAGGCAAAAGGGTTAATGGGGAAGCTGGGCTTCCGGGTTTGCCCCGGGATCGGCATCGGGATAGATCTTGACGGAATCCTGGTCCAACACCCCATTCTTGTAATTCGATTCGGATTTCAAACGGCCGTCCTCATAGAAGGTTTGATGCAGGCCGTGAGGACGATCGTCCTTGTTTCCCCATCTAAATTGGATATGGCCGTCCGGGAAATATTTTTTGGCGATCCCTTGCATGCGACCATTCACCATCGTGTACTCATACAAAAGCTTTCCGCTCTTGGAAAAGCCCTGCTTCAAGCCCGTGATCTGCCCGTCCACATAAGGCACCTTGGCTGAGATCCATCCTTCCGGGCTGTAGACGATCTGGATTCCGTTTCCCTTCCCATAACGGAACCTTAATTTCCATTCGGGTTTCCCGGAGGGAAAATAACAAGTCGCGATCCCGTCGGGGACCCCGCCCCGATCCACGATCTGGCCTTCCGCGATGAATTGCGTGTCGACCAATCGGTTGTTGACATAAAACTTAGTGATGCCGTTGGCCGATTTGGCGGTAATGGCCGTTTCCCCGCAGAGGGCCTGGGCAGGGCAAAAGGGAAGGGTGCCCAACAGGATGAAGAGGAAGAATTTATAGGATTTCACCTTTCGCCCTTTCGAGAATCCAAAGAGTTCAGGGATTCTTACCGGATCGATCCCTTTAGTTAGACTGAAAGATGATAGCCCTATCCCTCTTACTCCGGAAAGTGGGCGCGCGAGGGGAAGGACCGCTCTCTCCCTCCCAAAAAAACAGGGTGTGATATCGGCACCGGTTCAAATCCAAGTTAATAAAATCACCCTATTTGATTTTAACGGGAAATCATTACTTTAAAACGGTCTCGAAACCGGATTATAAATGTACCCGTTTGTTGCTATTTTTGCGCTTTTAATGGGAAACTTCATCCGTCCGTAAAATCGTTTTTCACCTAATGAACAATGCCCATATTAGATCATTATGCCAGCAAGATTTGACGACCATGGGGAGAATGGATTTTAACATTTCAACGTTTTTAATTACCAAAACCCTCAGAAATGCGCGACTGGGAGTACTGCTCCTGGGCCTGCTACCTCTCGCCCAGCCCCTTTTCGCCCAATGTACACCTACCTCGGCCTCCCTTTGCGCTAGCGGCGATGATTTAACCACCGTCTATGTGGGGGGATCCCTCCTTGGCACTTTCAACTATGCCGGCGCGCCGGGTACCAATTGAGCCGCCAATCCCACCTGCATGACCGTTTCGACGGCCCTATTGACCGGGGCGCAAGTCTGCCTTTCCGTGGAGACCCAGAACACCGCCCCGGAGGACAATTTCAGTTCCTGGGACCTGGACATTACCTGCCAAGGCGGCAACCATTCGGAGATCACCAGCTCAGGAACGGGCATCTCGGTGGACTACGTCTCCGGCGGCAACCCCTCCGCGACTCCCATTCCCGACGGCAGCGGAAATCCCTGGTACGGCACGGGTTTCAATGGGGGCACCACCTTCCCGACCACCTTTTGCTCCAGCGGAGTGACGGCCTCCACCTGGGCCAACCCCATCTACAACCCGGTCACGGGAAAGGTCATCCCCTTCATCTCCAACAACTGCTCGGGCGATTACAGCACCAGCAATTCCACCGGCGCCCTTTTTTGGCACCAATGCACCACCCTACCCCTTCCTTCGCCCACGATCGGACCGCCCAATTTCACCATTACCAAGTCCCTGGAAAGCGCCGTCACCAATACGTCCAACAACACGGTGACGGTTAATTTCAGCGTGGTGGTCTGCAACACCGGCGGGCCTGTCACGAACGGCCCCACCACTGTCTCGGACAATTTCCTGACCAACGTGAACCAGGGAACCTGTAACGCGTTCAACAGCTTTAATTGCTGGGGATACGGGGACGCCATGGTGCCCTTTACCGAGTGTTACTACAGCCCTCCCAACGGCCTGGCGAACGAGCCGACCGTCACCAATAACCAGCTGATCTTCCCGAATTTCGGGACCGGATGCGTCACGGCGACGGCGGTGGCCATTAATTATTACGACAATATCGCGGGCTGCGGCCTGACCCTGGTGGACCAGGCCTCGGTGACCTGGCCCAACGGGAGCAAAAGCTCCGGGGACGTAACCTATATCCAAACCATTCCCGCCGCCACCACGCCCACCTTCACCCACACGCCCACCCGTACCCCGACGGTGACCCCCACCCGTACGCCTACCTTCACGCCCACCGTCACCCCCACCCGCACCAACACCCCCACCGTGACCCCGACCAATACCAACACCGTGACTCCCACCGTCACTCCAACCAACACGCCTACCAGGACCAACACGGTCACCCCCACCAACACCAACACCGTCACACCGACGGCGACCCCCACGAATACCTTTACCCCCACGGTCACGCCCACCCGCACCAACACCCCGACCAATACGCCCACCCGCACGAATACCAACACCCCCACCGTCACCCCCACCGCCACGGCCACTCCGACCGTTACGGTCACCAACACCTCCACGAATACCTTCGTGGTGACGCCCACCCACACCCTGACCCCAACGCCGACCGTGACCCCCACTGTGACGCCGACGAACACCCCCACGGCCACCCCGACCCGTACCAAAACTAATACGGTGACAGCCACCAGCACTCCCACCCTTACCAATACCGCCACCAATACCCGTACCCTGACCAGCACACCTACCGTTACGAACACACCCTCGGTCACCATGACCACGACACCGACCAATACCCTATTGATGACCCCCACCCAAACGAATACCAATACGGTGACCAATACCAACACCCAAACCAACACCCGAACCCAAACCAATACTCCAACCCTGACCAACACCCGAACCCAGACCAATACCCCAACGCTCACCCTGACCGCCACCAACACCTTGCTCGTGACCAATACCCCCACCCAGACCCTGACCTATACATCCACCAACAGCCCCACGGTGACGATGACTCCGACCACCACCAATAGCCCCACCGTCTCTTCCACTCAAACACCTACCAAGACGATCACCAACACCGAGACGGTCACCAACACCCTCACCCTCACCCTGACAAAAACGCAAACCGACAGCCCCACCGTGACCAGTACGTTTACCACTACGAATAGCCCAACCTTCTCCTACACCCCAACCCCCACGAAGACGGTCACCAACACCGAGACGGTCACCAGCACCCCCACCTTGACCCTGACGAAAACGCAGACCGACAGCCCGACGGTGACCATGACCCTTACCACAACAAATAGCCCGACGGTTTCATCCACTCAAACGCTCACCAAGACGATCACTAACACCGAGACGGTGACCATCACTCCCACCCTGACATTAACGAAAACGCAGACCAATAGCCCAACGGTGACCATGACCCTGACCACCACCAATACCCGGACGGTGACCAGCACCCCCACCGATACCTTTACCATCACGAATACCTATACGCCCACGAACACCAAGACCATCACCAACACCGATACCCCGACGAATACCAAGACAATCACCAGCACTCCCACCGATACCTTTACCATCACGAATACCTATACGCCCACGAACACCAAGACCATCACAAACACCGATACCCCGACTAATACCAAGACAATCACCAGCACTCCCACCGATACCTTTACCATCACGAATACCTATACGCCCACCAACACCAAGACCATTACCAACACCGATACCCCGACGGATACCAAGACCATCACCAGCACTCCCACCGATACCTTTACCATCACGAATACCTATACGCCCACGAACACCAAGACCATCACCAACACCGATACCCCGACGAATACCAAGACAATCACCAGCACTCCCACCGATACCTTTACCATCACGAATACCTATACGCCCACCAACACCAAGACCATTACCAACACCGATACCCCGACGGATACCAAGACCATCACCAGCACTCCCACCGATACCTTTACCATCACGAATACCTATACGCCCACCAACACCAAGACCATCACCAACACCGATACCCCGACGAATACCAAGACCATCACCAGCACCCCCACCGATACCTTCACCATCACGAATACCTATACGCCCACGAACACCAAGACCATCACCAACACCGATACCCCGACGAATACCAAAACCATCACCAGCACCCCCACGGATACCTTTACCATCACGAATACCTATACGCCCACCAACACCAAGACCATCACCAACACCGATACCCCGACGAATACCAAGACCATCACCAGCACCCCCACCGATACCTTTACTATCACGAATACCTATACGCCCACCCACACCAAAACCATCACCGATACCTTTACCTCCACCCACACTCCAACGGTGACCCGCACGCCTACCGATAGTTTCACCCCGACGCAAACCCATACCCCCACTCATAGCCCGACCGTGACGAACACACGAACCTCCACCTTGACGCCCACCTCCACCCACACACCGACCGTGACCCCCACGGCGTCTTCGACATCGACCGTGACCTTTACACCCACCGTTACCCTGGTGGGGGCCGCCATGATCACCAAGCAGGTTTCCACTTCGGTCACTGGCGCCGGCTCTGATCTGTTCTATACCCTTACCCTGAACGTGACGGGGAGCGGGGTCCAGAACCTGGTGGTGACCGACCCCCTACCGTCCAACCTTACCTTCAAATCCTTCGGGTCCGTCCCGGCTGGGACCGTCACCCTCTTCAACGCCGCCTCGGCCCTCCTTACCTGGCAGCTGCCCTCGCCCCTCGCACCCGGTTCTTATCCGCTCGTATTCCAGGCGACGGTCAACAACCTAGTGGCGGGAGGTGTTACGATCCATAACTGCGCGGTGATGAACGTCACGGGCCAGGGGCCCATGACCGCCTGCGCGGATACCCTGACGACGGGCGAATATACGGTGAAGATCGGGGTCTACAATGAGGCGGGTGAGCTGATCGAGTCCCTGCCCGTGAGTCAGTATTCCCAATCCATCAACAGCTTCAGCCTGAGCTCGGGGGCAATCACGGCGGTGAGCGGGCCCGGGAGCTCGACGACGGTCCTCTTCTCGGGAAGCCCCATCGGTTCCTGGAACGGAACGGACTCGTCGGGGACCCCGGTGGTAAACGGCCAGTATTACCTGAAGATCGACAGCATCAGCGGCATGGGCGCGGACACCAGCGTTACCGAGCCGGTCGTGGTGAATCGGTCGGTCTATAAGGTGGCGGTGAAGATCTACAACGAGGCCGGGGAGGTGGTGAGGAACCTTTACGTCTATACGAGTAATCCGGGCCCGAACACGGCCACCCAACTTCAATTATCAACCACGAATTTCGCGCCTACCAGCGGCCCGGTCACCGGTGCCATCCCAACCCAATTGACGATCACGCTCAACAATGGCACGGCCATCGTGTGGGACGGCACGGGGGACAACGGGACGGTGGTTACTTCCGGCCAATATTACATCGAGGTATCCGCACAGGACGGGCAGGGCGGGGAAACGCTGTTGACGGCGCATGTGATGGTGCTTTCGGACACGGCCAACGCCGGGATGGGCAATATCACGGCGAGGCCGAACCTGCTGAACCCGGGCACGGGTTATACCGTCACCTTCATCTCGGACTCGACGCAGAGCCTGACCCTGGCCTGCCGGGTTTATGACATGGCGGGCGAGCTGGTAAAGCGGAACGCGACGGGTCCGGCGGGGACCAACGGAGCTTCCTGGGACGCGTCGGGGGTTGCCAGCGGGATCTATTTTGCCGTCGTGGAAGCTTACAACGCCCAGGGCGGCTTGATCGGCCACCAAAACCTCAAGATCGCGGTGGTGCGGTAGCCTTACTGAAGTCGGCCTAGGACCAGGCCCTGTCGCGACTCGTTTTTTCCTTGTTTATGCAATCCCGCACTTCCGAGTTGTTATTGCCAAGTAATCATCCATCCGCCCCCAATGACCAAACCTATTGGGATCAAAGTCCTGCCGCCCGCTACGATTCTTAACGGACCCCTCCCCTGAAGGCGGTGAATCCCCGGGTCCCATTCGAGGCCCCACATTCACTAATCCTGGGTAAAATAGAGCCGGAAGGTCGATGGTTCGGAGGCTGTCATGGAAGACGCAAAAATGTTCATTGAAAAACGGGCCTATCCCCGGACCAAGGCGCAATTCCCCGTGAAGTATTGCCTTTTAGAGGACAAACGGGAGATCGAATTGATCCTCGACGATAGCAAAAGGGAAAGGGTCGCCCTGACCCGGGACATCAGCCTGGGCGGGATGCAGATCATCGCCGAACACCCGATCCGGGTGGGGGAGGTCATGATCTTCGAGATCCCCTTGCCCGGCCTGGTCGAACCCCTCCTGGCCGCCGCAGAGGTGGTCTGGGTGGATGGGAGCACCGGGGGATTGCATTTTCTCAAGATCAGCGACGAAGACTTCGCGGCCCTGACGGCCTACATTAAAAAGGTCGGCGTGCGGGCTTGAGGGTGTGAGTAACCCAGCCTTGAGAATCCGCATTTCATCGATGGAATAAAAAATGGGGAGGTCGAACCCTGCCATGGGCAAAAAACTTAAAACCAACACGCGAATGAATCCCAAGGTGGACGAATTCCTCGGGAGGGCCAAACAGTGGAGGGAAGAGTTCACTCAATTAAGGGCGATCGCCTTGGCTTGTGGGGTGACCGAGGAATTGAAGTGGAAACATCCCTGCTACACGGTCGATGGAAAAAATATCGTCCTGATCCACGGGTTCAAGGAATACTGCGCGCTCCTATTCTTCAAGGGGGTCTTGATGAAAGACCCCAAGAAGATCCTGATCCAGCAAACCGAACATGTGCAGGGCCCACGCCAGGTGCGATTCACCCGTCTCAGGGACATCACCGCCCTCACTCCCGTCTTGAAAGGCTATATCCACAATGCCATTGAGGTGGAAAAAGCCGGATTGAAGGTGGTGATGAAAAAAACAGCCGAGTTCAAGGTGCCCGAAGAATTGCGGGCGAAGTTGGAATCGAACCCCGTCCTGAAGAAGGCCTTCGAGACCCTGACCCCGGGAAGGCAAAGGGCCTACCTGTACTATTTTTCACAGGCCAAGCAATCCCAAACCAGGGAAATCCGGATCGAAAAATGCGTCCAGTGGATCCTCTCGGGGAAGGGTTTGGACGATTAGGTGTTCAAAGGGGCTCCTCGGCAGATTTGTTATAATGAACCGATCAATGAAAGAAATTCGGGGTTAAACCATGCCTGGTAGTATCTATCTTTTGCCTCTATTGATGCCCCGCTCCACCCCGGAGGACCTCTTGACCGAATCGGTCGGTTATTTGCTGGACCATAATCTCCTCCTGCGCGAGAAGCTGGAAAGACGTGTGTTTGGCGACATCGCCCCCAACGCCCAGCCCGAGATTGAGACCCAAAGGGCCTTCAAGGACGGCCGGGCCGATATTTATTTCGAATCCAAATCCCGCAAAATGATCGTGGAAGTGAGGATCAACACCGACTTTATCGAGAATCAGCCCTACAATTACCTGGAACATTTGAACGAAGGAACCCCGGGCCGGGAATTGGCCCTGGTCTTGTTCGCCCCCCGCCGGAGGAAGGACCCGTTAATCAAAAAAACCCTGCAGAGGCTCAAGGGAAAGGTGAAGGACCTTCATTGGGAGGGGGAACAGGGAATCGCGGGGAAAGTGAAGCTCCGCTTTTGGTCCTTTCGGGAATGCGGGGATTGGATCCAGGAAATATTGGAGCGGGAAACCGAAATGAAAATGCGCGTGCATTTGGAGGAAATCATGAGCGTGATCCGTGAAAGGGACCGGGAATATTCGTTCCATACGAAGCCCGCCCAACTCGGCCAAGCCCCTATGGGCGCTTCGTTAAAGGACCTCGTTAGTTATGTGAACGCCGTCAAGGACAAGTTGGAGGAAGAAGGCTATACGATCGAACGATACAACGACCGGACCCGTGGCTTTTACTTTGGTTTTACCATCGGCTCACGGCGGAAATTATGGTTCGGCTATTGGCTGGTGCCCTGGGCGGAGGGCAAAGGCCCGATCTGGCTGACCACCGAAACAGGCAACCAGGAGGATAGCGAGTGGTTTGAGTCGAAGGTGGTGGGGACCTGCGTGATTCATGACGACGGATACGACATGATTTCCAAACCTATTCCCCTGGGCGGTAAGACATGGGATGAAATGATTGAAAGGACGCTGATCCGCTTGCGCCCAATCCTGGAAAAGATCGATAAATGATCCGCTGATGCGGCCACGATGGCCCTCCTCGCTTGAAAGTATGATTTTTTACGTTTCATCGACATTTATGTAGGGCCCGACCTTGATCTTTTATTCCAAACCCCGCTTTCTCTTGGATACTCCTGGGCTTCACAAGCCCCTATTTATTTAACTCTTCACAATCGCTTTGATTTACAAAATTTCCATGATGTTTTTTGTTCCCGCCCATGTCCTCCATCCACCCCGGGGGATGGCACGCCATATGCCATTACCTAAAAGAGCAATAAAAATGATTGAACCTGGAGGCAACATGAAATTTTATCTTTCGCTGAATCAGTTGATGGAAGGTCTCGAAACCCTTGGCCAGAGCGTCCAGTTCCTATCAAGCCGGGCGCTGCGGATATCCCCTAGGGACGCCCGGGCTAACCGAGACCTTCTGGATCAATGTTCCGCCAAACTGGGTGAAGTGAGCGAATTGCTGGATAAAAAGATCCGTGTCAGCAAGATCGCCCTGCGAAACTCGGGCATCCTTTACGATCTTTTGGATGTTTTTTACCGCCGGACCCTCCACCTGGCCGCCTCTTCCGCAAGCCTGGGTGCGGACGAAAAGGAATCCATCCAGTGTGTCTGGCCTCTTTTGTCGCAGGCCCAGAAGCATTATCACCAACTGGCCAAGACCCTTTTCGCCGCCACTGACCTGCCGGTGACCCTGAAGTTGGACGCGGCGGCGGAATACCAGAACCGTTCTTTTCCCGTTATTCTTCAGGACGATTCCGCCTTCCAGCGGGAAGCCTTGAAACTGTTGGATCGGGCGGTGGAACTTTTTGGGGAAGAGGCCGATATGGCCGGAACGCTGGAGCAGACCCGCAAGGAGATGCTGGAAACCCGCCGATGGATGAACCGTACCTTCGCCGTGGCCAAATCGGAAAAGCTGATGGAGAACATGGTCTCCGATATGGCCTATCACGTGGCAAACTCGCCCAATTAACGTTTTCAATCCAAGGTTCGGGGAAGGGGTTCGAGAGAGACCTGAAGGGTCTCTCTTCCTTAGGCTGGATTGCAGGAAAAAGCGAGCCCTTCCAGTCAACTTTTATCAGATGGTTTATATCAGGGGTTTTTCCATGAAAAATGAATTGAACCTTTCAAGCTGGGGTGTAATTTAGGGGTGAAGCGGAAGGGAACCGACTTCCATTCCCGTTCTTTAAAGAGCCCCCATGAAAACGGCCGATTGTTCAAACTGCGGAAGGACCCTAACGCTACCCAAGAACCGAAGGGGCCAAAGCCGGGCCCATGTCATTTGTCCGGAATGCGGGGAGGTTTACCAGCGCCAGAGCCGGGGGATGAACGTGGCGAAGGTCTTGAGCAAAACCGACCTGCCGAGCCTGGTCCTGGACAAGCAGAATCGGGTACTAGGCTGCAATGAAAGTTACATCGAAAAGATCGCCGCCGGGAATATAAGCCCGGCAGGCCTCCTGATGGGTGAGTTCCTGGAATGCGTGAATTCCTATTCTCCCGAGGGATGCGGGCAGACCCACCATTGCGGGGATTGCGCCATCCGCCAAGCCGCAAGCAAAACACTTAAAACCGGCAAGGCCGTGAAATATATACCCGCCTATATCACCCGGTTCGAGGACAACCGGAAGGTCCGCAAAGAATTGCTCATTTCCGCAACCCCGGTGGGAAAGAATGTACAGGTCACGGTGGAGACCCTCTTTAAAACTTTAGAGCCGCTTCCTCCGAAAAAATAAAGAAACGAGCATTTTTTTATTTCCAACGAAATCGATAAGGGTTGGGGCTTGCGGGGATGAAATAAATACCCCCCAAGGGCTCCCTTGCGATCAAAGCACTCCTATAATTAATGGCGCTGTTTAAATAAATATCTTGGGAGGCTTTATGATCAAAACATCGAGTCTTATCTTTCCGGCGATCCTGACTCTCTTGATGTGCTTCCCGCGCTTGGCTTATGAACAAACCACCGCCAAGCCCTCCATGATCCTGGATGAAGTGTTCGCGCTGCCCCACAAGATCATAGTGGGGAATCAGGTAACCTATGGGATCGACAAGGTTTTCATCATACCCAAGCGGGCGACCGTGGGGCTCCGGATCGCGGCCAATAAAAAAAGACCGCACCTCAATGTTAACCTTTTGGACGAGGAACAATACACGAAGTACCGATCCTCCTTTAGCCTGAAACACATTCGGGTAAACGACGAGTTCTCGAAACAGGGTACCTCGGATTTCGAGGCGATCCATGAATTGGCCCCGGGAAAATACTTTTTCCTGATCCGTTGGGCCGATCAAGTCACAAAACGGACCCAACTGAATGTGGCCTTGAAGGTGTACGCCCGGGAGATTCAACCTTCCGGGGCGACCCTTGATACGCAATGGGCGGACCTGCTGGGCGACTATAGTCCGACACCCATCACTCAATGAAAGTTAAAAGATCGAAACAAAACTTTACTTTTATTCGCGATCTTTAAGTCTTCGCGGTGAAAATTTGAGGTTTTGTTCCGTTTCTTTAGACTCCCTTAGGGGCTTGCACCCCACCCGGTCCCTGCCGGAAAGGGAATAAGCCACGTTCGGCGCCTTGCGGGCGTCTTCCCAACCCCCTTTCTGCGGACCATAATGTCTCATGACCCTTTCCACCTCGCAGACGCCCATTGGTTCCGGTTTTGGGGCCGCATCCACTTCCCGCGAGGTAATCCAGGGCATCCATCTGGCCAATCGAGTCGCCATCGTGACAGGGGGCTATGCGGGTTTAGGTCTCGAAACGGTGCGGACCCTGGCGGGTGCGGGTTGCAAGGTGATTGTCCCGACCCGGGATCACCACCGGGCCTTCAAGGTTTTGGAAGAAATACAGGGTGTTGAACTCCAGAAAATGGACCTGATGGACCCGAATTCCATCGTTGATTTCACGGAGCGGTTTATCGAAACGGGTCGGCCTCTCCACATCCTCATCAATTGCGCGGGGATCATGGCCTGTCCCCTGGCGAGGGACCCGCGGGGAAACGAGTCCCAACTTTCCACCAACCACCTGGGCCACTTTCAGCTTACTACCCGCCTTTTGCCCGCCCTTTTCAGGGCGAAAGCAGCGCGCGTGATCAATGTCACGTCACTGGGACACCGCTACTCCCCTGTGGTGGAAGAGGACCCTAACTTCGAGCGCCGCAATTATGACCCCTGGCTGGCTTATGGCCAATCCAAGACCGCTAACTCGCTCTTTTCGGTGGAACTGGACCGCCGGTACCAGGACCAGGGCATCCGTTCCTTCGCCGTGCACCCGGGAAGGGTCCTGACGGGATTAGGGAGGCACGTGCCCCGGGAATCCCTCCTGGCGGGTGGTTTCATCGACGAAGGCGGAAACCCCATTCTCGATCCCTTGAACAAAATGAAGACCCTCGAGCAAGGCGCGGCGACCATTTTGTGGGCCGCGACGAACCTGAAGATTAATGGCCTGGGAGGGGTCTATTGCGAGAACTGCGACATCGCCCCCTTGATGGACGGGGAACTGGGCACCCGGGATTTGAAAAATTCCACCGGGCTGGTTGGCGTGATGAACCACGCGGTGGATCCGGACGCGGCCGAGCGGCTCTGGGCCTTGAGCGAGAAGTTGATATCCAGGAACACAAACTGAACCGAAAAACGATTTCGACCTGCTCGCAGCGGGTTCGCAATCCTTGTTTCCTTCCGTGATTCCAGAACTCCCATTTGCTAAGATCATTCTCGGGAGTTATTATCTAGAAAGTTCCGGGCGGATGGACCGCCCGAATCTTCCAGGAGGCGTCCGCTCATGACCGAAGAGGAGAAACATTTGACCCAGGCGGAAAAGCAAATTCACCGCCTGGAACAATTGCGCCTTCAAAAAGAACAGGAATCGAAGCTGTCCGCCGAGAAGGCTTTTTTCCCCGCCAAAACCGAGGTGGAACGCACTACCGCACGGTTGGCGGCCATGAAGAAATCCGCCGATCAAACCCACGGGCATAAGAGGCCCCGGTTCGAGGGCAAGAGGAAAAGCGCGAAGCTGACCCAACTGCAGGTCAAGGCCCTTGAAGGGATGCAGGCCCAGGACCCCGAGTTATCCTCCAGCCAGCTCATTCGCATCGCCATGAACCATTTTCTGAAGATCGAGAACAGCGCTGACGAGAATACGATCGAGGCAAAGGCCATGGAAATCCTGAGGCAGCTCAGCAGCCGGTCTTGAAAAACAAAATCAAATATTAGACCATTTAAATATTTGCCGCCAAGCCACCATGAAAAGCTTCTGTTTAATTTAACGCGGAAGCCAAAGTGGTATTGATTCGACAATGAAAAAGGGTTCACGAATATATTTACGAATGAGGTCGCTTTTGAAATTGCATGTGAATGGGGAAAGCCGGGATTTCGCCGATGGACTGGCGCTGGAAGGATTGATCTCTCAACTGGGGATTAAGAAAGAAGCGGTCGTGGCGGAAGTTAATCGGAAAATTATCCAACCTTCCGAAAGGGCGGGCTTCATGCTTGCCGACGGGGACCGAATAGAATTGATCACCTTTGTCGGCGGAGGGTAAAGCAATGGGCAGTCCACAGTTGACAGCCAGAAAAGGGAATCAACCCGAAAATTAGTACACAGACCACCGTTGGCAGATCGCGGTCAGGCATCCGCCTAAAGGCGAAAACCGAGGAAAAAGAAATGGCTATCACGTTAGAACAAATCAAAACCCAGGACAGTTGGACCATCAACGGCAAGACCTTTACTTCCCGTCTGTTGGTGGGGACGGGCAAGTACGCCTCCAACGAGCTGATGGCCGATTGCCTGGCGGCCTCTGGAACCCAGATTGTCACGGTGGCCCTGCGGCGTATTCCCCTCGATCAAAAGAACGAGAAGAACCTCCTCGATTTCATTGATCTTAAGAAATATACCCTGCTTCCCAACACGGCGGGGTGCTTCAACGCCGAGGAGGCCATTCGTATCGCCCGTCTATCACGGGCCGCGGGGCTGTCCGACTTCGTGAAATTGGAAGTGCTCTTCGACGAGAAGACCCTCTTGCCCGACCCCATTGCCACCCTGGAAGCCACGAAGATTTTGGTTTCGGAGGGGTTCACCGTCATGTGCTATACCTCGGACGACCCGGTCATGGCCCAAAAATTGGAACAAGCCGGGGCCCACGCGGTCATGCCGGCAGGGTCTCCCATCGGCTCGGGACAGGGGGTTCTCAACCCCAACAACATCCGCATCATCCTTGAGAAACTCAAGTGCCCTGTGCTCATCGACGCAGGAGTGGGCTCCGCCTCGGACGTGGCGGTGGCCATGGAACTGGGTGTGGAGGCCGTGCTCTTGAACACCGCCATCGCCCACGCGAAGGATCCCCTGAAGATGGCCTACGCCATGCGGTGCGCCACCGAGGCAGGGCGATTGTCCTATCAGGCGGGGCGTATCCCCAAAAAACTCTACGCCCAGGCCTCCACCCCGCAAAAGGATTTTTAACCATGTCAGTCCGGGACTCCCTATTGGAAAAATTAAAAGCCGCACGCCTGTACCTGGTTACCCATCCTGAAAAAGAAGGAGGGAGGCCCCTATTGGCAACGGTGGAAGCAGCCCTCAAGGGCGGGGTGGATATTGTTCAATTGCGGGATTACACCCTATCCGACTCGAAACTGTTACAAACCGCCATTGCCCTTCAGAAAATGACGCTTAACTACGGAGCCCTTTTCATCGTGAATAACCGGCCTGACATCGCCCGGCTTTCGGATGCGGATGGGGTGCATGTGGGCCAGGAAGACCTCCCCGTGCGGATGGCCCGGAAAATCGTGGGTGAGGAAAAACTGGTGGGGCTATCCACCCAAGAAGCCGCCCAGGCCCGGGGGGCGGTGGTGCAGGGGGCGGATTACATCGGGGTGGGACCCGTTTTCGCCACTCCCACCAAGGACAAGGACCCGGTGGGCCTGGGGTATGTTTCGGAGGCTTTCCAAATGAATTTACCCATCCCCTTTTTCGCCATCGGTGGGGTTGATCTGCAAAATATCGAATCGGTCATGAAGGCGGGGGGAAAAAGGGTTTCGGTCGTTCGGGCCCTGATGGACGCGGCAGATCCTACCGTCGCAGCTCGGAAATTTGTCGACATCCTAGAAAAATTCCGAGAATGACCCATCCTCTTGAGATTGGGTAAAACGAAACCATATAATTTCGGTATTTACTGACAAAGGAAAGTGAGCCGATGAGCCGCCCAATCGTTCTTTATCCCGATCCGATCCTGAAAAAGAAAAGTCAAGCCATCACGAAATTCACCGAGGATCTGGCGGCGCTGGCCGCGGAAATGACCGAATCCATGCGTGAGGCCAACGGTGTAGGCCTGGCCGCCGTACAGATCGGCGAACTGCTTCGAATGATGGTCATGGACGAAAATTACGACAAGGAAGAAAAGGGTGAGACCCTGGTTTTAATCAATCCGGTGGTTTTGGAAGAGCAGGGAACGGACCTTTCCGAGGAAGGCTGTCTTTCCATCCCCGATGTTCGCGAGGAGGTGGAGCGAGCCCTGAAGGTGAAGGTCAAGGCCCAGGACCTCAAGGGGGAGGAGCACACCTACTCCTTCGAGGGTTTAC
The DNA here is from genome assembly GCA_963771075.1 of candidate division FCPU426 bacterium. GTDB lineage: Bacteria > Oederibacteriota > Muellerivitia > Muellerivitales > Muellerivitaceae > CAVTWJ01. The sequence continues at coordinate 76,018 of CAVYSE010000001.1, forward strand.
TCGCCCGCTGCATCCTTCATGAGATCGACCATATGAATGGCCAGCTTTTCATTCAAAGAATCTCCGCGGTCAAGAAGCTTTTCCACCAGAAACAGCTACACCAGTTGAAGAAGAACTTCGAGAAGGCGCCAGTCCGCTTATAAATCAATTCGCCCATTTAGATTCCCCAGTTATTCATCCCTAAATCCCCTATAATCCCCGTGCGTAGAACATTTCCTTGAAGTCGAAGGACTTAACCTTGGAGCAACCTTTCCGCATACTTTTCATGGGCACATCCGATTTCGCCGTGCCGACTTTGAAGGCGCTGCATGGGGCAGGTTATCCCATCTGCTTGGTGGTGACCCAACCGGACCGTCCCGCGGGTCGGGGACTAGATCTCAAGCCTTCCCCTGTCAAAAGTGCCGCGGTGGAACTGGGCCTTCCCCTTTATCAGCCCGAGAAAGTTCGCTTTCCTGAGGCGGTGGAAACCCTGAAAGCCCAGCAGCCGGACCTGACGGTGGTAGCCGCCTATGGCCAAATCCTACCCCCTTCGGTCTTGCAAATACCCAAGGTCACCGCCCTGAATATTCATGGGTCCATCCTTCCCAAATACAGGGGGGCCGCCCCGATCCATTACGCGGTGATGGCGGGGGAAAAGGAAACGGGTGTCACAATCATGTATATGAATGAAAAGCTGGATGAGGGGGACATGCTATTGGTGAAGAAAACCCCCATCCATCCGGAGGAAACGACGGGTGACGTGCATGACCGATTGGCTTCCTTGGGCGCGGAAGGACTTTTAGAAGCCTTACGGCTTCTATCGGAAGGTAAGGCCCCGCGAATTCCTCAAGACCATTCCCAAGCCACCTTTTCGCCCAGTATCAAGAAAGAACAATGCCGGGTTCGATGGGAAATAAGCGCCCGGGAAGCCGTCGACCAGATCCGGGGCCTGGCGCCTTGGCCTGTGGCGGAGACCTATTGGAAAGGGATTCCCCTACGGCTTTACAAAGCCCTGGAATTGGATGGAGAAAATGGGAACCCAGGGGAAATTGTCAGGGTCTCGAAAGAAGGCATTGAGGTTTCAACAGGGAAGGGAAGGGTTCTTTTAAAAGAACTCCAGCCCCCGGGAAAAAAGCGCATGGGCGCGTACGATTTCACTTTAGGCCATCCCGATTTTAAATTGGGCGAAAGGTTCACATGACCACCCGAGATCCCCAATCCCCTTCGGATGGACCGAAGGAGATCAACTCCGCAAAGCCAACCCGACTCACCCAACCGAAACGGGTTGCCGGCAAGCGCCCCATGGGAAAACCTCCGGCAGGCAACCGAACTGTTGGCAAAGGATCGTCTGGCGGTCGACCTCCTTTTCGAGGGACCCGTAAAACCATGGGAACGGGTTCAATCATTCCGGGAACGGTCCGCTCTCCCCAACCCGATCGTTCAAATAGCGCACCGGGAAGGGAGTTTATTACACCCTCCCGTTTAGAGGCGGCCAAGGCCCTTTTGAAAATCGAGAAGGGCTCCAAGGTCGCGGATGTGATGGAAGTGAGGGGATTGATCCCCGAGGATATGGCTCTTTTCCGCGAACTGGTTTACGGATGCACCCGGCAAAAACGCCTCCTGGATTACCAGTTGGACAAGCTTTGCCAGTCCCCTTTCGCAAAACTGCCGGTAGAGGTCAAGATCTCCCTGCGGATGGGGCTTTACCAACTGATGTTCCTGACGAGGGTGCCGGCCCACGCGGCAGTCCATGAGACCGTCAATTTGGTCAAGGGCGCGGGACAGGAGGCCCTGTCCGGCTTCACGAACGCGGTTCTTCGGAACGCGGAAATTAAAAAGGCGGAGTTCACCTTTGAGGGCGAGAGTGAACTGGATAGCCTGGCCATCCGCCATTCCCATCCGACCTGGCTGGTGAAACGATGGGCAGAAAGTTTTTCCCCCGAAACCCTGGAGGCCATCCTCGCGGCGGACAACAAACCACACCCGGTTTTTTTGAGGGCCCGGCCCGGCTGGGGTCCCAAGATTCAAGAGTCATTAAGGGCGCAGAAGATCAACGTGGAGCCGCTTTCCTGGCCCCCTGATATCCTGCGGCTGAACAGCCATGAGGGAGGGCTATTTTCAGGAGAAAGCTTCAACCAGGGTGACTGGTTCGTTCAGGATTGGTCACCCCAGGCCATGCTGGAGATGCTGCCCTTTACCCATGTCTTCCGGGCTTGGGATGTATGCGCGGCTCCAGGCGGTAAGACCGCGGGTCTAGCTTGGAAATTAGGGGATAAAGGCGAGGTCTGGGCCACGGATTTGTCCCCCGTACGCCGAATCAAACTACAGGAAAACATCAAACGGTTGAGCCTGAATAATGTGAAGGTTTACGAGGATGCCATCGAAAAGATTACCCCGGCCCAGAAGTTCGATTTAATTTGGGTTGACGCTCCCTGCAGCGGAACCGGCGTTTTGTCACGGCGTGCGGACCTGCGTTGGAAATTGAAAAGGGAAGAGATAAAAAAACACGCCGAGGAACAGGGAAAACTTCTGGAAGAGGTGCAGGGGCATCTCTATCCCAAGGGCTTTCTGGTTTACAGCACTTGCTCGTTGGAAAAGGAGGAAAACCAGGAACTCATCCAGGCCTTCCTGGAGGCCCATCCGGGATGGGACGTGGTCATGCCGGAGGTGCCTGTGGAGGTGACCGGGTTGATCCGTGGTGAATATGGAATCACCTTTCTTCCCACCCAGGACAGGGATGGGGGCTACTTGGCCTTGATTCAAAAAAACAGGAATTAATTTAAAGAAAAATACATTTGCCGCTAAGAACGAGGTCGATACCCAGAAAGGCAAGAAGAAACTAAAGTTAGGATGAAAAGATCAGGAGTGGAGAGACTTTGAAACGAATTTGGTTATTTCTCACAATCATTCTTTGGGCGGATTGTTCCTTCGCCGAAAACCCGGCCGAGTATGACCTCGTATTGAACAACGGGACCCTCTTGGACGGATCCGGACTTCCACCGACCCATGGAAGCCTGGCTTTCAAGGATGGGAAAATAGCAGCCGTAGGCCTATTACCTCCCTACAAGACGAAGAAGGAAGTGGATGTCCATGGCTTGGTCGTGGCACCCGGGTTTATCGACCTTCTTTGCCACAACGACCTGCTTTGGACCTTCACCGAACAACAAAAAGCCATACGTCGGGGTGTCACTTCAGGTCTGGCAGGGAATTGCGGGTTCTCCATATTGGATGTAGAAAAAAACCTGCAAAAGCTGCAAAAACACAAAGGCCTGATCAACCTGGGCACCCTGCTCGGGCAGGGAAGCGTTAGGGATTGGTTCGTAAAGGCCCAAAAACAAAAGGCGCCGGATGCCGCAAGCATGGCGCGCATGAAAACCTTTTTGGAGGTTGGGCTGAAGGCTGGGGCGTTCGGTTTATCCAGCGGATTGGGTTACGAACCGGGAGAATGGTGCCAAAGCGCGGAGCTGGAAGACCTGGCATCGGTTCTTTCGAAATATCCCCACGCGGCTTATTACACTCATATCCGCAATTACCGATCGGGCGTGTTGGACGCAATCAAGGAAGCCCTTCACCTGGGCGAAGTGGACAAGGTGCCGGTCGTGATCCAGCATCTCCTATTCAAGCTTCCCAGTAATTGGGACCAGACCGAAAGCGGATTGCGTCTCCTTGAGGAGGCCCGGGGTAAGGGCCTGGAAGCTTGGGCCACGGTATACCCCTATGACTTCTGGGGAAACGAAGTTCAGATACCTCTCTACCAGTTTCTTTACCTTCCGGAGGATTCGGCCCGCTGGTCCTTTTACCACCAGGAAGACAAGACGGACGACTTAATGGCACGGATCCATCGCCGACTACTGGAATATGGCGGAGGGGACAAGATCGAGATTACCCGGGTTCGGGCAAAGAGTTCCAAATCCGCGCTGGGACTCACCCTGAAAGAATTGGCGCAACAAAGAAAGTTGTCCGAAGAAAACGCGGTGGTGGCCCTCTTGCTGGAGAATGGAAAGGACGTCAAGATCTGCTATCACGGACTTTCGGAAGAGGGGCTCATCAAGAAAATCCAATCACCCTACGTTCTTTTTGGTTCTGACTCGGCGGCCACCATCCCCCATCCAAGGGACGTGGGGGCTTTTCCCCGATTGTTGGGAACCTACGTACGGGACCAAGGGGTCATCCGCCTTTCGGAGGCCATTCGACGCTTAACGAGAGAACCGGCCCGTATCATGGGCTTGAAGGACCGAGGGCAATTAAAAACGGGATTTTGGGGCGACGTGGTGGTTTTCGACTACAAAACGATCGGGGACAAGGCGACGGCAGTGGCGCCATGGGAATCTCCGAGCGGCATAAAAATGGTATTTGTGAACGGACAGCAGGTCTTCGGAAAGGGAGGGTTTTTAAACGGATACCCGGGACAGGTACTGAGAAGGTCGGATGATTAAAATGATCGAAACCCCATGTTTCCTCTTTTTTTCATCGAAATTTGCCGTCTTTTCGTTCAGGTTTGCTCCCTTTGGCCGTTAGAAGCACTATGTACCTATCCCATTCCAACCGTCCCGCAAAGGGGATAGCCCTCGGGTTCGTTCTTTGTTTCCTTTTGACTTTGGCCGGAGCGGAACCGGCTTTCCCCCAAACAGCGACCTTCACCCGCACCCTTACGAACTCACCCACCGTTTCCTTGACTCCATTGCCCTCCAACACGCCGACTCTAACCTTCACGCCCAATTTGACCCTGACCCCACCCTGCGGGGCCTCGGCGACCTTTTTTGGGAATGTCAACATTAGCGGCTTAAGCAGCGGTAATGTCACGACCGGTCCCGGAATTTACGGCGCCGGCGCCACCTTGAATTTTCCGGCTTCGGTCTACAGCCTATCCATATACAACAGCGGGGCCAATGCCGGCGTTTCGGTCATCGCCGGGATCTACGATATCGGGGGCGTCCACCCTAGCAGCGTGAGCAACATTGGAAGTTTGGTCGTTCAATCGACACCCCAGCCAATGGTCGCTGGTTGGAACGGTTTTGTCATTCCACCCACTTATTTGCCTGTCGGCCAATATTGGCTGACCTATATGTTTGACTCCGCGGACTATAACATCGTCAATTCCAGTGGGGTCAGCGGTAACTTGGTTTTTACAACCGCGCCCCAATCCTACGGGTCGCTTCCAAACGGGATGCCGTCCAGCATAGCCTATGGGGCGGGGTCGATTCCCATGGCCGCCGACTATTGCATCGTGCCTACCAACACGCCAACCATCACCAACTCACCCACGCCCACGAATACGATCACCCAAACTGGAACTCCTACGAATACCAATACGCCAACCTCCACGAGCACCCCGACTATCACCGGAACAATCATGACCTATACCCCAACCGTCAGCAATAGCCCCACCCCCACCAATACCCTGACGCCCAGTCCGACCGCCACTTCCACGAATACACCCAATCTTACCTTAACCCCCGATTGTGGCGCGAGCGCCCAGTCCTTTGGAAATACCAATCAAGCCGACGCGAATGTGATCGAGCAAAATGCCTTGGGTTGGGGTTTCAGGGCCAGCGTGTATAACTTGCCGGTGACAGGAAATGTAGAAACGATATCACTTTATTGCGACCCCAGCAGCGCCGGGGAAACTGCCGTGGTGGGGATTTACAACAGCCAGTCCGTTTCTTTGATGGGGACTCTGCTTTCCCAATCCGATTCGACCAACCTGCAGGCAATGTCTTCGGGTTGGAACGTATTCAGCGTGCCGGCAACCCTCTTACCCCCTGGAAATTATTGGCTGGCTTATATTTATTCCGGACCAGCAAGTTATTTAGTGGATTACCAAACCATATCCGGTTCCGTTTCTAATACATTCGCTTACGCTCTTACGACCGCGGTGCAATCCTATAGTTTGGATGCGACCGCTTCAACTTATCCCGTAACCTATAACGCGGGTATCAATATCCATGACTTGATTTACGCCAATTATTGTCCGGCCGGTCTTTCCACCAACACGCCCACCCTCTCCCCGACCCAGACCAACTCCCCCACCGCCTCACTCACTCCCTCCATTACCAACAGTCCCACGGTTTCCTTGACCCCCACCCCTTCCAATTCCCCAACGCTGAGTTTGACCCCAACCGTCTCCGATAGTCCCACCTTTAGCTCAACCCCTACGAATACCTTGACGCCGACCTGGTCATCCACCATCACGCTTACCGCTACGATCACGAATTCATTTACCCCCACGCCGACGGCAACGCTGACCAGTTCCTCCACTTCGACCCCAAGCCCGACGGTTACTTTGACGCCAACCGTTTCGGAGACCTCTACTTGGACCCCCACCCTTACTAATAGCCCCACTATAACCTCCACCGCTACCCCAACGGCCACCTTGCCACCGAGTTTCACCTTCACGATGACACAAACGATTACTTCGACCCTCAGCGTAACCCCGAGCCTGACCCCCACTTGGTCCACGACGGGGACTTCCACCTTTAGCCCGACGCTGACCCCCATCAGTTCCTTTACCTTTACCGCCTCGATGACACCGTCCACCACGCCGAATTGGACCCTTTCCCCGACTCTCACCGGAACATTCGTTCAAACGGCGACTGAAACCGATTCACCCACCATTCTTTTTACCCGGACCGTGACGAATACCCCAACAGCCACCGGAACCCTTACCATCCTCCAGACTCCCACTTCGTCCCTGACCCCGACGAATACGGCTTTTTGGACCCCCACCCGCTCCTGGACGCAAACTACGACTGCCACAAACACACCGGTCTTAAGTATTACCCCTTCCAACACGGGAACGCCCAGCGAAACCCCCACTGGGACCCCGTCGTTCACGACGACCGCGACTCCCAGCTCCACCGGGACCTTAACCCAAACGAACATTCCCACTCAGACCTTAACGGGTTCACCGACACTGACCCTGACTTTGCAGCCTACGCCAACCCCCGGACTGACACTCTCGCCGACAATCACGATAATCCCAGCATCGAATCCACCGCCCGTTTTTTACCCGAACCCGGTGAAAAGCAACGATTCCATCAATCTTTGGGTGTCCTTCACGCAGCCACACGATTATGTGACAGTGAAGCTATTTACCACAGCTTTTCGGAAGATCTATCAACGAAGCTGGACCTATACCCCAGCGGGTGTCTACGAATTCGCTTTAGATGATTTCAAGCCGCAAATTACCAGCGATGGGCTTTATTACGCATTGGTCACCACCCCCACGGACCGGTGGGTCATGAAACTATTGATTCTGAGGTAGGGAAGAGGAAAGTGGCAAATGTAAAGATAGAGCAATAAAAAAAGGCCGGTCCCCAAGGGGAAACCGGCCTTTTGGCTGAAGAAGGTTAGATTTTTTTCGAATAGATTCGGTATTTCTTGATGATCTTGCCGCCCATGGCCGAGATGCCGCTGTTGATGCCCTCGTTATCTTCCAGGGTCCAGGACAACTCACCGCCCTTGATCCTCCGTTTTTTGCCGGTCTTGAGAGCTTCCAGGTAAAGCATGGCCTCGAGACCCTTCTTTCGATAGTCCGGATGGATACCCATGGCCATTTCCCGGGTATCGTCGAACTTGGTGGTGAGGAACTTCACCAATGCGAAGGGGTCATGCCAGGAAAAAAGCTCGCCGTCCATTTTGATGAGCGCCTGGTTGACGTCCGGAACCACCAAGTTAAAACCGATGGCCTTCCCGTCGACTTCCGCGAACACCACGAAATCAGGCCAGACAATGTCCTTCAATTTTTTGACCTGATATTGGAACTCTTCGTCGGTCATGGGTACGAAGCCCCAGTTTTTTTCCCAGATCTTGTTGTAAAGCTCCTGGAGGATTTTTGCGTCCTCGTAAAGCCTTTTCATGTTCAAGGGACGGATGGTGATGCGTTCCCGCTTCATGGTACGCTCCACGATTTTCACGATGCGCTCGGGAGGGTCGGCCGTGGCGGGGAGATACCAGGCATAAAGATCCTTGGCCTTTGCGTATCCAGCTTTTTCCGTTAGGGGAAGATAATAGGGCGGGTTATAGGTCATGGCGATACGGGCCGGTGAATCGTAGCCTTCCAATAGGAAACCAAAATAATCGTCGTTCGAGGTGAAGCTGGCGGGGCCCCGGACCTCGGAAATGCCCTCGGCCTTGAAGAATTTTTCGCCCGCTTGGAAGAGGGCATCGGCCACAGCTTGGTCGTTCACGCATTCAAACCAGCCAAAAAACCCCACCTTTTCATTCCAGAATTTGATGAAATTGTCGTCAACGCTGGCGGATAGGCGGCCCACCAGCTCGTTTTGCTCGTTGAAGGCCATAAACAGCTTGGTGCGGCTGTGCTGGTGATAGGGATTTTTTTGGGGGTTTAAAAGACTTCGTTGGTCATCCAAAAAGGGAGGAACCCAATTCGATTCGCGTTTACCCTGGGGCGCGTATATTTTCCAAGGCAGATGAAGAAAGGCTTCCTGATCCTTCTTGGTTTCAACCGTCTTGATCGTGATAGCCACGGATTTCCCTCGCTTTAAATAAAGTTTAGGCTAACAAGGCAAGATTTTATCGGTTTTGGGTAAAAAGAGACAAACTTTTATGGAATGGGATAGGGATTTAACCTATCTGGAACTCGTCAGGGGATCACGCCGTATTTTTTGCCGACTTTGCGGAAAGAATCCAATACATGGCTAAGCTGACCGTCCGTATGGGTGGCGGTATAGGAGGTGCGGATCAAGGTTTGCTCTGGCGGGACGGCGGGAGAGACGACCGGGGTGGCGAATACCCCCATTTCGCCTAATTCCTTGGTCATGGCGAATGTTTTCATGTTGTCACCCACCATCAGGGGGATGATGGCCGAATTGGTGTTGAGCGTGTTCCAGCCCATGGTTTGGAACTCGGAGCGCATGCGCTTGATTATTTCCCAGAGGCGTTTCTGCCGATCCGGTTCGCGTTTGATAATTTCCAGGCTTTTCAGCACTGCGGCAGTGTCGGCGGGGGAGAGGCTGGCGGTGAAGATGAGGGGCCTGCTGTTATGCCGTAAATAGTCGATCACCTTGTGGGTGGAGGCAATGAAACCGCCGATGGAGACGAAGGATTTGGAGAAGGTCCCCATGACCATATCCACTTCCTTTTGAACGCCAAAGTGGGGGCCGGTTCCATCCCCCTGCGGTCCCAACACCCCGATGGAATGGGCCTCATCGACCATGAGGCGGGCGCCGTATTTTTTCTTCAATTCAACGATTTTAGGCAGGCGGCAAACATCCCCCCCCATGGAGAAAACTCCATCCGTCACAATGAGCTTGGGAACATCGGGATGATTGGAAAGAACCCTTTCCAGGTCGGCCATATCGTTGTGGAGATACTTTACCGTTTTGGCGTAGGAAAGTTTTTGACCATCCACGATCGAGGCGTGGTTATCCCGGTCGGAGATGATGTAGTCCCCGCGGGTGGCGATGGTGGAGAGGGCGCCCAAATTGGCCAGAAAACCGGTGGAATAGACCAGGGATTCTTCCATGTGGACGAAATCAGCCAGCTTTTCTTCCAGCTCTACCCGGATATCCAATGTCCCGTTCAAGAAAGGGGAGCCGGTACAGGCGGAACCATATTTACGGATGGCTTGAACCATGGCTTCCAGCACCTCAGGATGGGTGACGAGTCCCAAGTAATTGTTGGAACCCACCATGATCATTTTTTTACCCCCAATGGTGACTTCCGTGCCCATTTGGGAGGTATTGGGGCGGAAGTAGGGATAAAGGCCCGCTTTTCGAACGTCATCCGCCGCGGTCCAATTATTCGCCTTGTCAAAAATGTCCATGGGTCCTCTTGGTTTCAGGATGGTTTTAAAATGTTACGGCTAGACTTTTCCGGCTTACCCGGCGGGAGCGGGTCTTAAACCGTTCGGAGGGCTTTTTTTCGCGTAAATAAAATACGAAAGGTTGTTGCCAGAAGCGGGTGCATTATAATGTTGCCCGATTACCAGTTCAAACTTTTCCCTTCATTACAGGAAACCCATGAAATTTCTTTCGCCCGTATTGGTCACAGGCGGTAGCGGATTTGTCGGAAGCCATTTGGCGGAAAAACTGGCCCAAAACCGTGTGCAGGTGAATCTGTTGGTGCGAAAGACAAGCAAAATACCCTTTAACATTGGACCGCGAATAAAGGTGTTCTATGGCGATGTGACGGACCGCGACTCGGTGAAGGCGGCGGCCCAGGGCGTGAAGGCCATCTATCATCTTGCTGGAATCCTACGTGGGTCCAGTTTGCAAAAACTCAATGAGGTCAACGCCGAGGGAACCCGAAATGTTTGCGAGACGGCGTTGGGAGTGAAAACGCTCAAGCGATTGGTTTACGTCAGCTCTTTGTCCGCCGCCGGACCCAGCCGGGATGGAAGGCCTTTAAAGGAGAACTTGCCTTGCCAACCTGTTTCGCTTTATGGGTTAACCAAATTAAAAGGCGAGGAAATTGCGATAACCTACAACCGAAAGGTTCCATTAACGATCCTAAGGCCAGGCGCGGTCTACGGACCTCGTGAAACGGACATTTTGGCTTATTTTAAGATGGTGCGGGATGGATGGGTTTTTCTCCCCAGTTTGCGGCAGGAGGTAAGCTTCGTCTATGTCGCGGATTTAGTGGATGCGATTCTTTTGGCCGGTCAATCGCCCAAGGCGGTCGGTCAAACCTATTATGTTTCCGATGGCGCGGCCTACAGCTGGCAGGATTTGACCCAAAAGATCGGCAGATCCTTGAATCGGAACTTTCGAACGATATCGGTACCCATGCCGGTGGTGAAAGGAATCGCTTATTTGGGCGAAATAGCAGAGAAAATCACCGGTAAAGCCACCATGCTCAATGTCGATAAGGTTAAAGAGGCGTTTTATTCCCATTGGATATGCGATAACGGAAAAATCCGTTCCCATTTGGGGTTTAAACCCCTTTGGCACTTGGAACAAGGCGTCCGGGAATCAGCGGCCTCTTACATGAGTGCAGGTTGGATCAAAAATTGATACATTCTAGGGGTTCAAAACAAACGGAGGGGTTATATGAATAAATTTCTGAAGGGGTTCATCCTGTTGGCGTTTTTATCCTTGTCCGGTATGCCGGGACGAGGCTGGGCCCAGGATTCTCCCACCGACTCCGTCCTGCCCAAGGATCATTTACTGGAAAATCTGCCCTGGCTTTCGGACGAGGGCAAACTGGAAAGCAAGGGGTTGTTCGATTTTGAGGATGTCCGGGGATTGAACCAAAGGGACCTCATCCTGATCTACCGGCAAGCCGTGCCGGTGGGTGATCTGGATAAGCCGCATAGCCAAACCTTGGCAGTTTGTTTTTACGATCCAACCCAGAAAAAATATGTTAAGAATTTTACTGACGACGGGGGACCGGTTTTGTGGGTAAAGGTATTCTCGGATAACCAAAAAAAGCATATGTTCCTGGTTTATCAAAGGGATGACCTGAAAGGAAATCAGGTGCTTCGAGCCTATACTTATGTTGGCGGCAGTTTAAAATCGGTGCTGGAAGTCATGTCTCCGCAACTCTATGCCGCCGTCAATTCCAATGATCCGAACGGCGAAATTTTGTGTTCATCAAAAGAGACTCCCAAAGACCGTACTGCAGCTGAACATGACTTTGATTGGGACGAAACTCAATCCCAGTTCGTGGACCAGATGGTGGTCCAAACCGCGGGGAATTGGGGCGGAAGCTCGCTTCGCATCGCGACACCGGTTCCCACGGCGGTTCCCGCGATCGCTGTTGCGCCCGCCCCTACGAAAGCGGCGGAATCGGCCCCTGTGGTGGCTTCCAAAAAACAGGGAAAGGGCTGGTGGGATGAGCCTTTGGACGCGCAGGCTTCCCTTTTAAAATTAAAGACCGTTATCGTTCCCGATCGAATCGGGAATAACAAGATCGCGCAATTGGGGCAGGAAGCCGCCGCTTTCTTCCAGACGGTGCATCAGAGCGGCATTATTGGTAAGGACTTCGCCTCGATGCGTTCGACTTATTACGCGGCCGTGGCTCAGGCTTTACTGGATAAGGGATCAAGCAAGGATGCGGCTTTCTATTTGAAAACAGCCCTGACCTTTCAAAGTGATAACCCTGACGCTTTGGCGGTCAAGGAAAAACTGAAATAAGACCTGTGAAACAAGGTTTAATATTTAATGTGTAAGGGTTGAAGCGAAAGAAATAGAAAAGCCGCAAACCAAGCGGTTTGCGGCTTTTTAATGGGTGGTGCCCGAGGCGGGACTCGAACCCGCACGGTCGCCCATACGCACCTCAAGCGTACGTGTCTGCCAATTCCACCACTCGGGCCAGCGTGAAAAGACCAATGTTTGCGGTCTTGTGAGGAAGCGTATTATACTTTTTGAACTCCGATTGTCAAACCAACCTGTAAGTCCGGATTAAGGCTCTCGATTGATTGCAACGCTTTTTTCCTTCCTGTTTTTGGCTCTTTCCCTTTTAGGGACCGAATTTTACCTTTTGCATCCTTCATTTCGCATGTTGGAAGACACCCTTTGGAATCCCCCGCTCGCAGGAGAAATATGGATCCAAAGATTACCCGCACTTTTTTTAATAATCCCGGTTTGGATGGGATTGGCAGGTTGGGCGCAGGTTATTGAACAACTTTTCCTGAGCCGCATGGATTTAAGGTTGCGCCCCCCATTTGCCTGTTCAGCGGTTCTTTGTTTATTTTCCTGTTACAGCTTTGGTTTGGCGATCAATGGAGTTTTGTATTCATGGGCAGCGGGTGCTTTCTTTTTGCCTTTTATGCTGCAGGGATTCGCTGAAATTCAATCATTCATAAGAAAAATTAAGATGTCGCCCGTGAACCCATGGTTTATAGGGGGAGGGGTTTTGGTTCTATTGGTTTGGGCCGCCGAGTTTTTATCACCTCCTTTGATATGGGACGCGGTATTGGATCATTTCCGGTTCGCCGGGGAAGTCGCCCGGCAACACTTGATTCCTTACCACTGGACCAATCACACGGGGGATATGCCGAAATTCGCTGAAATAACATGGGCTGGATTTTGGGTGATGGGCGGGGAATTCATGTCGAAAGCCTCATTGGCCATTTCGGCAGGCTTAACCCTTTGGATATTGAAGGCATACGCCAATTATAAGGGTTACTTCGGCTGGATCGGTCCACTCTTGTTCTTGACCTGTCCCGTTTTTTTAGCCTTATTCGCCTGGGGATATGTGGAGGGGCATCTTGCCCTTTTTGAATTATTGGCTCTGATTGCGTTTTTGGAATTCATGGAAGGTAAGACCCCAGGCCCATGGCTTGGATTAACCGCGTTTTTTCTGGGAGCGGCCTTGGCCACGAAATACACGGCTCTATGGATGTTTCCCGGCTTTCTCGTTTTGGGTTTGTTTTCAATGAAAGAGAAACGTAAGAAGCTTCCGATTTGGACGGGTTTAATACTTTTCGCTTTTTGTTCGTTGCCTTGGTATTTGCGTAACGAGTTGGCAAATGGAAATCCCCTTTATCCCCTCTTTACGAATTTATTGGGAGGCCCTCCGGGATTCGATCGCGGGATGGAAAACGCGCTTTGGGCAGATACGGGAAGGGAAGAGGGTTTGAACCTCATTAGCGGGTTTGCCCTTCACGCGAAAGCCTTTTTTACGGTCCACAATGGCATCGGGGCTTGTTGGACGCCCTTGGCGGGTATGGCCTTGCCTTGGTTATTCACGAACACCAAAGAAAAGACGATTCAACGGATGGCCGTTTTTTGCGTGATTTACTTTGGAGTTTGGGGAATTTTTTGCACAAACCTAAGGCATGCCTCGGGTGGATGCTTGATTTTATTAATGATGGGATCATTTCTTTGGGAAAAAACTTTGGAAAGCCCGAAAAAGCGGGCGGGGTTTCTATTTATCCCGGCCCTCATATTTTCTTTCCTTTTAACATTTTGGGCGCAAATACAAACAACCGCACCTTACGCGGCCGCACTCGGGATGGAAGACCCTTTGTTTCGGCTAAAACGGAATTATTCCTTTGAGATGAGCACCTATTCCGCTTACAAAGCCATTGAGCAGAATTCCGATACCCAAGACCGGGTCCTGGCTTTCGGCGTTTACCAAACCTATCCTTTGCGCCGTACGGCTTATGTTGATTTTTTTTGGAAAAAACCGATTCTGTTGAAATGGGCGGAACAAGCTAAAACCGATGATGATCTCGCCCGGAAACTGCGAGAAGAAGGTATTGAGTTCATCCTATACCAAAGGGAAGAAGCGGTCATGATGTCGCGGAAAGAGAAGGACTTTATTTTGACCGGAATGCCGGAGGATCAATATGTGGAATTCTGGCGGCGTTACGCGGACCCGGTCGGAAGTTTTGGAAATTGCACGTTATATCAAATCCGAAAGTCCCCATCGGCGAAAATTTTCCCTTTGAAGGAATTGCCCGGACTTCAAGAGAATTTACTTTGGGACAAGGAACATCACGCGACAAACAGTCCTCTCGATTTGAAATAGCACAAAGGGATGAGGAAGTTTTTTATCGTCTGGGATGGGAACCTAAGGCTGGGAAGGGTTTTTGGGGTGGATGGTCAATTTCTTTTTTTAAACTAGAAATTTTTTCCGAAAAGCGTTTCGCCCGGAGCGCCTTACTTTTGACAGTATTGGAGCGGGTCAGGCCTGAGCACACATTCGGTGGCGATTCTCAGGTTTTTTATTTTTCCAACATGTCTTAGTTCGTAAAGACGAGGAACCACTAGATCCCGTAAAGCAACCGGCGACAGGGGGTTGACGTAGATTTTGGTCCCGCCCTCAAACCCAGCCTGATTCACGGTCCGCCATTTAATGAGGATATGCCATGGCATGACATCCACCGCGTCCCGGGGTGAATAGTACCATTCTTCGTTGCATGGAATTTGATTTCCCATGGCGGCATGGCAGGCATGCACCAAATCAGAAAAACCTCGCAACTCTTCGGGTGCGTGTTCCTCCGGCCGGGCGTTCTTAGATTTGGAATAGATCGCCAAAGTGGGATAGCGGTGCCCTAATTCCGCCAAGGCGATGGCATGGTCATTTTCAGCGAACACAAGATTGTGCTTAACCGAAAAATTGATGATTGCCTCATTATAAATGTTAGGGAATTCTCGGGCTATTTCCACCTCGGCTTGAATCGAGGTCCCCCATTCATCCAACCCCACCAATTGTTTATGGAGGTGATCCAAGGAAGCACCGGCGGGTTGAAGCCAGTTCTGAAATATCGTGACATAACGGATAAAGGGATTGTGTTGGTAAATGTCGATCAGGGCATCAATGGTGAATTGCATGAATAAATAATGGTCCTCATCGGTCATTTCTCCGGATGAGTAATACTCGTTGTCGACGGCCGCGCCTGGCCTGAAATGGCGTCCGGCGATCACCAATTCATGCGCCCCCCCAAAAAAAGATTCGGACAGCTTTCGAATTTCATCGGCCGTCAATGACTCGGTTGCTTCAATCGATTTACCCTGGAGACGTAGTTTCGTTTGAATGATATTGCGGACATGATCCCAACCTCTGGGATTATCCAAGTAATTCTGCATCCATTGGGATTGGGCTGGCGAAAGTTTAAACCCGTGGTTTTTGACCCAGTAATCAATCGTGACGATCTCAAAAAGATTGGCGACCCTGCGAAAGACGGCTTTGGTGGCGTCAATCATATCGGGGTTGACCTTGTCGAGCCGTTGAAAATGTCCATCCCAATTTTGGATGAGTCTGGATTTCTCCGGTGGGGTCTGGAAATATTCGGAAACGCAAAAATCGCAATAATTTTCCTTGGCTTGGGATTCTAATGGCTTGGGAGTTTTATGGGATCGATTGGTCAGGGGCCGGTATGCACGATCCGGAACGGTCCAGACCTCCGTGCCGGTCAGGGGATTAATATGCTTTAACGTCCCATCGGTCATGGTCAGGTATAAATTTTGAAATTTGCGCATGGCTTCTTCTTTGCATCCATTGGCATAAGAAAAATGCTATATTGAATTGTAATGAAATCCGTACTTTGAAGCAATGCGACAAATGGCTTCTCAGACGCGAGGAAATTTGAACGGGCATAAACCTTTGCGGGGGTTCCTTTGAAATTCTTGTGCCTTTCCGATTACCAAGGGGCGGCCCAGTATCTTCCGCTCCTTCCCCTGTTGGTTCAAAACGAGGAACCGGACCTGATTTTCTATTGCGGGGGTTCTATGCGTGGGGAAATTCGCTTGGCGGAATATGAGAACGCCAGGCGGTTCCACAGCAAGCCGGATTTGGATTCACCCGTCATTCACAAAGAGGTTCAGGAAGATAGTATCCACCTTCAACAGCTGCTTTTGGCTTTGGCTGATTCACAAAAAACCGTTTATGAAATACCCGGGTTGGAGGATGCGCCCGAGTCATTATATTTCAAGACTATTTATAATCTTTCGAACATCTATCCAAATTTACAACCCGCCCATGAAATGCTCCACCACGCCGAATCCTTTTCGGTCGCCGGGTTTGGAGGGGAAATCACCATCAGTGAAGACCAACGCGAACTCACTCTGCAATATTCTAAACCCTGGGCAGAATTCGCCCTTCGCCGAATGGAATTCTTTCCCGGGGAAAAAATTCTGCTTTTTCATTCACCCCCCGTTTGCCGTTTGGATCAATCCGATGGGGAACATTGCGGGATTTTATTGGTGAATGAAATCATTGAGACGGTTTCACCCGCTCTCGTGGTTTGCGGACGCGCCAAGTCCGGTCAGGGAGTCGTGAAAATGGGCAAGTCAACGGTGGTCAATCCCGGCCCGCTATTTCGGGGTCATTACGCGATTATTGATTACCCCTCCATGGATATCCGTTTTGGAAATTTAGAAGACCTCTAGACAACGCCTTAATCCCAAGGACTTGCTTGATACCGGTTTTAGAAATCAAAAATTTACATATTCACCTTTTGGATGAGGATGGCCGAGTGAGGGGCCATATCCTTCGTGGCCTAGATATCAACGTTTTTCCCGGAGAAAAGGTCGCCATGGTGGGTGAATCAGGCAGCGGAAAGAGCGTAACCTCTTTGGCGGCGATTAATTTACTGCCCTCGCGAAAGATGAAAATAACCCAAGGTACCATTCTGCTAAACGGGAAAGACTTGACCCGGCTTGAGGGTAAACAATGGGGAGATATTCGAGGGAAGCTGATTTCCATCATTTTTCAAGACCCTTTGGCGGCCCTCAATCCGCTTATGACCGTGGGCGATCAAGTTCGGGAAGCCTTAAGTTTGCTCGATGAAGATCGAAATGATTCAGAAAATATTTATGGAAAGGTGATCCGACTTTTTTCCGAAATGGGATTGCCTGATGCCGAAAGGATATGCGGCTTGTTTCCCCATCAACTTTCTGGTGGAATGTGCCAGCGAGTGTGTATCGCGATGGCATTGGTTTCTTCTCCCCAACTATTGATTGCGGATGAACCCACAACAGCTTTGGATGTGACGGTTCAAAGCCAAATTTTGAAGATCCTGGATCAGGAGATGGCGAATCGAAAATTCACCTTGCTCTTTATTACCCATAATATTCGGATGATGGAATGGTTTAGTGATCGGATAGCGGTGGTTTATGGGGGTCAAGTGGTGGAGATCGGAAAAACTTCGGATGTGTTTAAGAGGCCAAACCATCCATATACCGCGAGTCTTCTGTCTTCTTTGGGAGTGGATGAGAAAATGATCAATGACCGTAAACGCATTTATGGCTCAACACCCAGACCTGAAGAAAAGATTACAGGGTGTGTTTATTTTGATCGTTGCTCAAGAGCCAAACCCGAGTGTTCTTCCAAGTCTCCGGGATGGTCAAAAATAGAAAAAGGAAATTCAGTCCGGTGCTTTTATCCATTGTAAACATTAGTCATCTTTTTCCGGCCAAAAGGTCCTTGTGGGGAAAGCCGGAAACTTATGTCCGTGCGCTCACGGATATTTCGTTAGAAATAGCCAATGGCGATATCCTTGGACTTGTCGGCGAGTCGGGGTGTGGAAAGAGTACCTTAGGCCGCTGTGCGGTGGGTCTAATTCGGCCTTCCCAAGGGGATATTTATTGGGATGGAGGAAAGCTGGATAAAAGCAGTTCTTCCAATGAGAAACAATCCCGCATGAATTACCAAATGGTTTTTCAAAATCCATATGCGTCTTTAAACCCGCGCCAAAAAGTGAAGTCGATGTTTCTGGAAGCATTGACGATGCGAGCGGGAAATTCCGGATTGGGAAACGAAGAAGAAACCATTAAAGAATTAGTGGAGCAAGTGGGTTTATCCCGGAATGATTTAATGAAATATCCCCACCAATTTTCGGGAGGCCAAAGGCAGAGGCTGGCTTTGGCCCGGGTATTGGCATTAAACCCTAAACTAATCGTATTGGATGAGGCGCTTTCAAGCTTGGATATTACGTTGCAGGCCGCAATGATCAGTTTGTTAAAAGAAATCAATGAAACAAAACAAATTAGTTATTTGTTCATTTCACACGATTTGAAACTGGTTGGCCAATTAAGTCGTCGGCTGTTCGTGATGTACTTGGGGCATGTGGTGGAGTCTGGCCCTACGGATAAAATATTGGGAAATCCTCGGCATCCTTATACCCAAATTCTATTAGCTTCAAGCGAGGGAAGGACGATACCCTTGCATGGGGATCCTCCTAGCCCGACCCAGATACAAAAGGGATGCCCCTTTAACTCACGCTGTCCGGTCGTCGAGGAGAAGTGTCGGAACGAGGTTCAAACGCTCAAAAACATAAACAGAAATTGGCAGGTTTCCTGCTGGAAAGCCTCTAATTGAAAGGTATTTACTCGTACTGGTTTTATTTATTAAAAGTGATAGAATGATAATCAATCTCAATTAGGCCTGCCCGTCCAATTTCTCCAAACGAACCTTAAATTATTTTTATCATCGTCCATTAGGGGAGCAAACCTTGAAAACGTTAATTGTCAATCCGCCCACCTGCAACGGAATGAAATACATCCGCGAGGGTCGATGTGAGCAAAGATTAAACTCATTTCAATATGTTATGGTCCCGATATCCCTTCCCATGATCGCGGGAGCGCTTGAGGCAAAAAAACATGAAGTGAAACTTTTGGATTGTATCGCGAGTGATATGGACGTGGAGGGCTTGAAAAGAACCGTTCTGGAATTTAATCCCGGGTTTGTCCTCTTCAACATGTCCACAGCCACCTCAACGAGTGATATCGAAATCATCAACATGATGAGGCCTTTGACGAAGGCGCATTTTACGGTCATAGGCAACCACGCCACTTCTTTACCCGAAGAGGTCCTATTGGCTTCGGGGTTGGACTCGGTGATCCGTCGGGAGCCGGAATTAACGGCACAAGAATTGGTGGAAACGGTTGAACGGAAAAGCGGGTTGGAAAAGGTGTTGGGAATTTCCTTCAAAGATTTAGACGGTACGATTGTGCATAATGAAGACCGACCCTTTAACGAGAATTTGGA
The DNA here is from genome assembly GCA_963771075.1 of candidate division FCPU426 bacterium. Taxonomy (GTDB): domain Bacteria; phylum Oederibacteriota; class Muellerivitia; order Muellerivitales; family Muellerivitaceae; genus CAVTWJ01. Next base: position 95,398 of record CAVYSE010000001.1, read on the forward strand.
TGATTTGCCTTTTGCCGCCAGGCATATGCTGGACAACGCAAAATACACCCTGCCGGTTATTAATGAACCCTATACCCTTATCATCACTAGCCGTGGGTGCCCCTATTCCTGTATTTATTGCACCGCCCACCAGTATTACGGCAAAAAACTAAGACTGCGGAGCGCTGAAAACGTAGTCGATGAAATGGAGGAGTGTTTAACCAAACACAAAATACGAAATTTCACAATGTGGTCGGATACGTTCAACCAGAGCAAGAGATTCGTGATGGAGGTTTGCGCAGAAATAAAAAAACGAGAGATGGAAGATAAAATTCGATGGATGGCCAATAGCCGGGTGGATCACGTTGACGCTGAGGTTTTGGCGGAAATGAGATCTTCCGGGTGCATTGGGGTTTCCTACGGCGTGGAATCAGGTGTGGATGAAATTTTAAATAACATGAAAAAAGGGGCGAATGCCCAACAAGCCCGGGAAGCGGTCCGGTTAACCAAAATGGCTGGTATTGAAGTATTAACCCATATCATTTTTGGGCTTCCGGGCGAAACCCTTGAGACCATCAATGAAACCATTCAATACGTTAAGGAGTTGGACCCGGACTATGCCCAGTTTTATTGCGCGATACCATTTCCCAAAAACGGAATTGGAAGAGATGGGCAAAAAAAATGGATGGATCACCACGGAAGATTATGCGAAATATGAGTTAAATCAGCCCATTTTGAACCTTCCCACCTTATCGGCGTATCGAACTTCAAAAGGCAAGGATTCGAGCATATCGCGAATTTTATTTACGACCTATCCTATACCTTGAAGAGATTGAGGAAAATCCATAGTTGGAATGATTTGGTGAAGACCTATTATCAAGGCAAAGATTTCATTGAAAGCTGGATTTCGCGACGAATCCCAATGAAAAAAGCCAATTTATAAGACATCTTCCCGCTGCCATGACAATTAATGCCCCTATCTGCAAAATAATATGCAAAATATTGTTGACGATTATGTTCGTTTTTTGTATAACACATCTCCCCGGCCACTATGGCTTGTGGCCCCCACCCCTATGGTGAGCGGTGAAGTTGTTCTTTTAAATACGATACCCACACAATCGAATGTTATGTTTGCTTCGATTGCGGTGCTTACTGCACCGGCGAATATTGCTGTCTCCGGTGGGGTAAGCATCGTATGGATGCTTGTCTGTCATCGGTCTTTGAAAACTAAATAGTGCTTACGAAATAAGTTTGGGTGCTAGTCAATAGTAGTTTGAGTTTTTAGAGCCTCAAATTCTTTTGGAGAGTTTGATTCTGGCTCAGGACAAACGTTGGCGGTGCGTCTTAGACATGCAAGTCGAGCGTGAAAGCCCGCAAGGGTGAGTAAAGCGGCGAACGGGTGAGTAATACTTGGGTAACGTGCCTTCCAGATTGGGATAACGCGCCGAAAGGCGTGCTAATACCGGATAAGACCACAGGTTCTTCGGAACTCGGGGTCAAAGATGGCGCAAGCTATCACTGGGAGATCGGCTCAAGCACCATTAGCTAGTTGGCGGGGTAACGGCCCACCAAGGCGACGATGGTTAGCCGGCCTGAGAGGGTGATCGGCCACACTGGGACTGAGATACGGCCCAGACTCCTACGGGAGGCAGCAGTTTGGAATATTCCACAATGGGCGAAAGCCTGATGGAGCGACACCGCGTGAAGGATGAAGGTCTTCGGATTGTAAACTTCTTTAGACCTAGATGAAGATTGCAAGGTAAATAATCTTGCAATTTGACAGTATAGGTAAAATAAGCCACGGCTAACTCTGTGCCAGCAGCCGCGGTAATACAGAGGTGGCAAACGTTGTCCGGATTTATTGGGTGTAAAGGGCATGTAGGTGGTCTTGTAAGTCAAAGGTGAAATGGCCCGGCTCAACCAGGTCATTGCCTTTGAAACTGCAGGGCTTGAGTACGGAAGAGGAGAGTGGAATTCCCAGTGTAGCGGTGAAATGCGTAGATATTGGGAGGAACACCGGTGGCGAAGGCGGCTCTCTGGTCCGAAACTGACACTGAGATGCGAAAGCCAGGGGAGCAAACGGGATTAGATACCCCGGTAGTCCTGGCCGTAAACGATGAGTACTAGGTGTTAGAGGTATCCACTCCTCTAGTGCCGCAGCTAACGCATTAAGTACTCCACCTGGGGACTACGACCGCAAGGTTGAAACTCAAAGAAATTGACGGGGGCCCGCACAAGCAGTGGAGCATGTGGTTCAATTCGACGCAACGCGAAGAACCTTACCTGGGTTTGACATCCTCTGACCGCCTATGAAAGTAGGTTTCCCCGCAAGGGGCAGAGAGACAGGTGCTGCATGGCTGTCGTCAGCTCGTGTCGTGAGATGTTGGGTTAAGTCCCGCAACGAGCGCAACCCCTATCTTTAGTTGCCATCGGGTTAAGCTGGGCACTCTAAAGAGACCGCCGGTGACAAACCGGAGGAAGGTGGGGATGACGTCAAGTCCTCATGGCCTTTATATCCAGGGCTACACACGTGCTACAATGGTCGGTACAAAGGGACGCAAACCCGCGAGGGGGAGCAAATCCCAAAAAGCCGGCCTCAGTTCAGATTGAAGTCTGCAACTCGACTTCATGAAGCTGGAATTGCTAGTAATCGCGGATCAGCACGCCGCGGTGAATACGTTCCCGGGCCTTGTACACACCGCCCGTCAAGTCACGAAAGCCAGTTGCACCAGAAGCGATTGCGCTAACCCGCAAGGGAGGCAGATTGCGAAGGTATGACTGGTGATTGGGACTAAGTCGTAACAAGGTAGCCGTATCGGAAGGTGCGGCTGGATCACCTCCTTTCTATGGAGACCATGTTAAGAGAGCCCTTTTTGAGGGTGCGTCTTAACGTAACTCCAAGTGGATACCCAAACAAGTTAAGCACTATTTAGTTTTGAGAGACCGGTGCGGATCCGGTTCTTTTAAAGCTTAGGGCATCATTTTGCTCGTCAGCGCCAAACTGGGATGGGCCTATAGCTCAGTTGGTTAGAGCGCGCCCCTGATAAGGGCGAGGTGACTGGTTCGACTCCAGTTAGGCCCACCAACTTTCGAGTGGGCTTCTGGTGAGACCGGGGGGATGTAGCTCAGTTGGGAGAGCACCTGCTTTGCAAGCAGGGGGTCACCGGTTCGATCCCGGTCATCTCCACCATGTAAGTGGTGGGTGCAAAGTGAAGGTTGCGGGAATTTTTATATTAAAAATTCTCGGAGCTTTTACTCCATGAGCAAAAGCCTCTTCTGGCATCTGGCCAGAACCGCTTTTAAAGCGGTGTCGTTCTTTGACAATTGATTGAAATACTATTATTAGCTGAACCGAGTGCATTAGTGAATTCTTATGCGGTGGCGAAGAAACATGTGATCAAGCTACTAAGAGCATACGGAGGATGCCTTGGCGTCAGATGGCGATGAAGGACGTGACAGCCTGCGAAAAGTCGCGTGGAGCCGGCAATAGGCTTTGAAGCGCGAATGTCCGAATCGGGAAACCGTATGGGGCAAACCCCCATAACTCCCGCCTGAATCCATAGGGCGGGGTGAGCCGACCTGGAGAAGTGAAACATCTCAGTATCCAGAGGAACAGAAATCACAGAGATTCCCCCAGTAGTGGCGAGCGAAAGGGGAACAGCTCAAACCTTGTGCGTGTAAGCCTGTAGGCGTTGCGCATGGGGGGTTGTAGGGCTTGCGTGGCCGCGTTACAGAGCGGTCGAGGAGTTACAAAGAAGGCGGGTAGCCGAAGGGCCTGGGACGGTCCGACACAGAGGGTGAAATTCCCGTAGGTGAAACCTGACCTTTCTCCTTGCAAGTTCCTGAGTACCACGAGACACGTGAAACCTTGTGGGAATCCGGGCAGACCACTGTCCAAAGCTAAATACAAACTGACGACCGATAGTGAAACAGTACCGTGAGGGAAAGGTGAAAAGCACCCCGAGAGGGGAGTGAAATAGTACCTGAAACCGTGTGCTTACAATCAGTGGAAGCACTATTTTAGGAGGTTTGCGGCCTACGGGTCGTAAGCGCCTATCAGTGTGACCGCGTGCCTTTTGCATAATGATCCGGAGAGTTATTAAGTGATGCAAGGTTAAACCCCGTCAGAGGGGTGGAGCCGTAGCGAAAGCGAGTCTTAAAAGGGCGATTCAGTATCACTTATTAGACCCGAAGCGGGATGATCTAGCCATGACCAGGGTGAAGCCTTGTTAACACGAGGTGGAGGCCCGAACCGATGTATGTTGAAAAATGCTCGGATGAGTTGTGGATAGGGGTGAAAAGCCAATCGAATTCCGTGATAGCTGGTTCTCCTCGAAATATCTTTAGGGATAGCCTCGGGAAGTAGTTATCGGTGGTAGAGCACTGATTGGGCTAGGGGCCTTAACAGGTTACCAAATCCTTTCAAACTCCGAATGCCGTTAACGTAATCCCGGGAGTCAGTCTGTCAGCGCTAAGGTTGATGGTCGAAAGGGAATCAACCCAGCCCAACAGCTAAGGTCCCCAAGTACATGCTAAGTGGTAAAGGATGTGGAGTCGCCTAAACAACCAGGATGTTGGCTTAGAAGCAGCCATCATTTAAAGAGTGCGTAACAGCTCACTGTTCGAGCGATTCCGCGCCGACAATTTAACGGGGCTCAAGCATGTCACCGAAGCTTTGGATTTGTATCCTCCTCGTGAGGGTACAAGTGGTAGAGGAGCGTTCTGTTCTAGGATGAAGGTCGACCGTAAGGACGGCTGGACGAAACAGAAGTGATCATTCCGGATTAAGTAGCGTAAATGCGTGTGAAAAACATGCACGCCGTAAATCTAAGGTTTCCTCGAGCAAGGGTAATCCGCTCAGGGTAAGTCGGCCCCTAAGTTGAGGCTGAAAAGCGTAAATGATGGGTGTCAGGTTAAAATTCCTGAACCACCGAAAGGCGTTATCACCGATGGGGAGACGCAGAAAGATAGGAGATCCCGGCCGCTGGTCGTGTCGGGGGGTACTCATAGATGGATCCGTAGGCAAAATCCGCGGGTCATTACATCGAGGGGTTTCCCGAGCCGCAAGGCGAAGTCTTTGACTCTACGCTGCCAAGAAAATCCTCTAGGGAGTCCTAGGTGACCGTACCGCAAACCGACTCAGGTAGATGAGGAGAGAATCCTAAGGCGCTCGAGTTATGTGTTGCCAAGGAACTCGGCCAATTACTCTCGTAACTTCGGGAAAAGAGAGGCCGTTTGACGTGAAGGGCTCGCGCCTGGAGCGTCGAAAGGCCGCAGATAAATGGCTCAAGCGACTGTTTAACAAAAACACAGCACTCTGCAAAGCCGTAAGGCGACGTATAGGGTGTGACGCCTGCCCGGTGCTGGAAGGTTAAGGGGATGGGTTAGCGCAAGCGAAGCTCAGAACCGAAGCCCCAGTAAACGGCGGCCGTAACTATAACGGTCCTAAGGTAGCGAAATTCCTTGTCGGGTAAGTTCCGACCTGCACGAATGGCGTAACGACTTGGGCACTGTCTCGGCAACATGCTCGGCGAAATAGTAGTTCGAGTGAAGATGCTCGATACCCGTATCTAGACGAAAAGACCCCATGAAGCTTTACTGCAAGTTGACACTGAACTTCGGTTTAACATGTGTAGCATAGGTGGGAGACTTTGAGGGGGGGGCGCTAGCCTCCCCGGAGTCGTCAGTGAAATACCACTCTTGTTGTATTGAAGTTCTAACCTCGGGCCGTTATCCGGCCCAGGGACAATGTCTGCTGGACAGTTTGACTGGGGCGGTCGCCTCCCAAATTGTAACGGAGGCGCCCTAAGGTTCCCTCAGCGCGGTTGGAAATCGCGCTTACGAGTGTAAAGGCATATGGGAGCTTAACTGCGAGACAGACACGTCGAGCAGGTGCGAAAGCAGGGCTTAGTGATCCGGCGGTACCTCGTGGGAGGGCCGTCGCTCAACGGACAAAAGCTACTCTGGGGATAACAGGCTGATCTTGCCCAAGAGTTCATATCGACGGCAAGGTTTGGCACCTCGATGTCGGCTCATCACATCCTGGAGCTGAAGTAGGTTCCAAGGGTTAGGCTGTTCGCCTATTAAAGTGGTACGTGAGCTGGGTTCAGAACGTCGTGAGACAGTTCGGTCTCTATCTGGTACGGGCGGAGGACATTTGAAGGGAGCTTTCCCTAGTACGAGAGGACCGGGAAGGACGTATCTCTGGTACTCCTGTCATCCTGCCAAGGGTGTTTGCAGGGTAGCTATATACGGACGAGATAAACGCTGAACGCATATAAGCGTGAAACTCACCCTAAGATGAGATGTCCCGGGCCACAAGGCCCCTAAAGGCTCCACGTAGACTACGTGGTTGATAGGCTGGGTGTGTAAGGCCCGTAAGGGTTTTAGCTGACCAGTACTAATCCGCCGTGAGGCTTGGTCATATGTTTCATCTTCACCGCAATTCCTAATCCACTTTGGTTCAAGGATAGTATTTCAATCAATCCATTTAACTGCGAATAACAGTTAACGATCTCGATGTTTCCCGGTGGTTATAGCGGAGGGGAAACACCCGTTCCCATTCCGAACACGGAAGTTAAGCCCTCCAGCGCTGATGGTACTTCACATGTCTTGTGTGGGAGAGTAGGACGCTGCCGGGATTTTAAAACGAACCCAGCCTTCTTTATGGAGGCTGGGTTTTTTTTTGCCCAAATCAAATGGGCGGGGGGCCCCTGCGGTGACCCGCAGCCGATGGGTCTTTTCCGCCCGGCTTTATTTTCGAAAGGCCGGTCACCGATGTCTTTATCCCCGCAATGGGTTAAAACTTTCCTTTGGTGTGACGGCCTTATCCATCCGTTCAATCCCAACCAAGGGCTTCAGGATGGCATCGCCAGCCGCTCTACCCGATCAATGACCTTTTTCCAGGTTGTCCTTCGGGTTCCACCAGGGGCCCTTTTCGATTCCCTCAATCGTGCGCCGCCTAAAATCCGGTTCGGTGATCAGGCTCAGGGCGGTGGAATAGTACCAGCTCAAGTGGCTTTCATCATGGAAGGCTCTCGCGTAATTGGCCGCGTTCAGCAGGGGGTGTGCACAAATTTCCAGAAATAACCCGTTGACCTCGCTCGGGTTTTTGGCCTCGGGCTCCAGGTAATGCCGGTAGAAATCATACAGGATTGAAAAATTGTCGGCCGGGTAAGGCCTTTCTCCAGGGCGGAAAACATGGGTCAAGAGCCCGCGGGGCTCGAAGGCGAACCTGGGAAATAATTCCGCGTATAGACCCTCGAAATACCCGTTCGGGTAGGTGCAGTAAACCGGGAAGGGAATCGCCGGGTCTTGGAGCGACTTGAACAGGAGGGCTTTGTCGAAGGGGCCGGCCCCATCGCACTGGAAAAGCGCCCGGTCTTTCAAGAGTTCGTGGCCGTACTGGTAGGTCCGGTTCAACTCGGGAGACAATATTAAATGGATGTCGGGGCGCAGGCCCAGCACTTCCGTCAGGTAAAGCGCCGAAAAGTAATCGTAATCCACTTCGGAAAAATAAACCGCGTTCGAGGGCAAGCATTTCAGGGCGGTGAGGCCGTAGCCGTAATAAAGAAACTGCCGGGTTTGGTTGTTGATGGCAAGGCCGTTCCAAAAGGTCGAAAGGCACGAGTAAAAAAATACAACCAAGGCAAAAATAATAAATACATTATGTCTTCGACGGAATCGGAATCGAAGGTAATCCCATAAATACAGCAAACCGCAGGCGGCCAAAAATCCGGTCAGCCAATTGAGGGTCAAGAGGTGGTCGGCCATGTGCCAAAATTCGATGGGGCTGACCTGGAGATAAAAAAGGCTCGCGAGTAGGGTGGTGAGGAAAAGGGCCGAAACCGTCAAACCGGCCGCCTTGTTTTTCCGGGCGAGGGAAAAGAGGCCGAGAAGGGCGAACAACAGGTAGAGGGGGGAAAACTCGCGCAGGATGTGGTAGGAAATATAGCCCGCCTTGTCGGCGAAGATCGGCCAGAAATAATCGAGGTTGGAGGCCAGGGTCTCCTCCTTCGCGTAAGAAAACCGGCCGATGGTCGCCAGCAGGCGGTGGAAGTTAGTGGGGGCCCCGAAGTCCAACGGTGGATTCAAGGAACCGCGCAGGGGCAAATAGAGATAAGCGCTTAAAACGCAACCGAGGAGGCTGGCCCAGATCAACAGGGACGAGGCGCCGGGCCAGGGACGCTTTTCCGCCCGATGGAAAATCCACAGGCAGGGAATGAGGACCACAATTAATAGCGATTGGGTCGGCCAATGGTTACAAAAGCCCAAGCCCAGGAAAAAAAGGAACAGGGTGCCCGGCCTCCGGCCCGCCCCTTCCTTTGAAAAAACCAGGGCTTGGAAGCACAGCAGCGCCGCCAGTTCCAGGACGATTTGAAGGATATAAACGCCCCCCTTCGCGGCGATGGCGTTGCCCCAAAAGGTGCTCGAAAAGCTAAAACCGAAAGAGGCGAGGGCGCAAACCAGGTTTAGGACCAAGGGCGGGGGGCCGGCCAAGGCATCCGCGCGGCGAAAGAAAAACCAGAGGTTCGAAAAAAATAAGAGGGCCGCAAGCGACCCGAGGAAGGCGGCGAAAAAGTTCAGCCCCATCGCCGGGTTTCCCAGGGGCAGGAACAGAAAGAGTTTTCCCAAGAGGGTGAAGAGCGGATAGCCGGGGGCGTGGACGATCCCCAGCCCGGCGCAGCCAGCCACGGTCTCGGGGGAGTCGTTCCTTAACAAAGCGGGGTTAAGGGTGGCCAAAAAGGCAAGGGTGGGGACGAAAAAAACCATCAGCCCCCACCCGACCGGGAAGGGAGGGCTGGGGGGCGATAATGAGGGCGCAGGTGGTTCCCTTTGTATACCGTCCTGGGGTGATCGCAATGTTTTCCGCCTCAATTTCATGGACAATCAGGATAACAAGTTTCACGGCGCCCGCCGCGCGGGGCCCCTGGCACAAATGAATTGTTTTTTGAATCGTACAATTCTATATTATCAAATCAGCGTTTTTTTTATTTTTACAATTTAGGGGAGACAGCATGAAAGTCGTCAATGAAGTGTCGTGGATGATCGGCGGGCCCCAAGGCACGGGGGTCGATTCCTCCGCCAATCTTTTTTCCCAGGCTTGCGCCACCGCCGGTTTATGGGTTTTCGGGAAGCGCGAATACCACTCCAACATCAAGGGCAAACACAGTTATTTCCAGGTCCGGGTATCCGACCAGCCCATCCACAGCCATGTGGATGAGGTTCACATCCTCGCGACCTTCGAGGATTCGACGGCCCGCCTGCACGCCCACGAGGTAGTGAAGGGCGGGGCGCTGATCTACGACCCCACCAAGATCACCCTCGACGACCTGAACTTGAAATCCGGCGTCATCACCCTGCCCATCGATTTCAACACGGTGCTTCGCCACGTGGCGGAAGTGACGGGGGAAGAATACGCCAAGCTCTCCATCATCAAAAACACCATCGCGGTCGCGGCGTCCATCGCCCTCTTGCGCATGGATATGTCCAATATGGAAGAAACCCTCAAGCGGATCTATGCCGGTAAAAAAGCCAAGTTCATCCCGCTCAACATGGCGGCGGTGCGCAAGGCCTATGAGGCCGTCGAGGCCCTGCCCGCCGAGATGCACGCGCAGTTCCCCTACCACCTGGAGCCCAAGAAGAACCAGCCGAAGCGGCTGCTGATCAACGGGGCGCAGGCCACCTCCCTGGGCAAGCTGAAGGCGGGATGCCGGTACCAATCCTACTACCCCATCAGCCCGGCGACCGATGAGAGCTATTATTTAGAAAGCCATCCCGAGTTCGGCATCGCGGTGGTCCAATGCGAGGACGAAATCTCCGCGGTCGAAATGGCCTTGGGCGCGGCCACCACGGGCGTTCGCGCCTCCACGGCGACTTCCGGCCCCGGGTTCAGCCTGATGGCCGAGGGCCTGGGTTGGGGCGGGATGAACGAGGTTCCCCTGGTGGTGTTCAACTACCAAAGGGGCGGTCCTTCCACCGGGCTTCCCACCCGCCATGAGCAGGGCGACCTGATGTTCTCCGTCTTCGGCGGCCACGGGGAGTATCCCCGGCTGGTCATGTCCCCCGCGACCATCGACGACCATTTCCACATGGCGTTCGAGTCGTTCAATTACGCGGACAAGTTCCAGACGCCGGTCGTGATCCTCAACGACAAGTTCCTGACCCACAGCCTCCAGACCATCCCCCCCTTCAAGGAAGACCACCTGGTCATCGACCGGGGCCGTTTGGCGACGCCCGAGGAATTGGAAACCGCCATCGCGGACGGCAAGGGCTTTCCCAGGTTCCGGCCCGATTCCAAGACGGTGGTTTCACCCCGCGCTTTCCCGGGCCAAGAGGGAAGCCCCTATTGGATGACCGGCGACGAGCACGACGATTACGGGCACATCACCGAGAACCCGGAAACCCGCAAGAAGATGCACGAGAAGCGGATGTCCAAGTACCGGCTCATGCTGGAACAAATACCGGAAGACCGGCAGTTCAGCCTGACCGGCGAGGCAAAGGCGGATGTCACCCTGGTCTGCTGGGGAACCACTTACGGGGTGGTCGCCGACGCGCTTCCCGCGCTCAAGGCAATGGGCATCCAGGCCAATTGCCTCCACTTGCGCATGCTCAACCCCTTTCCCATCGCCTGCGAGAAGATCATGAAGAACGCGAAGAAATTGGTCCTCATCGAGAGCAACTGGGGGACCCAGTTGGGCCACCTCATCCGCATGGCGACGGGGTTGTTCATCCCGGCGCAGGTGGTGAAGTACACCGGACGCCCCATGTCGTTGAACGAGATCCTGGATTCGGTTTCCAAGATCGTGAACAAGCAGGTAACCCCGGAAACGGACCCCCTCACGGGTCTTTCCGTAGAAAAGGTGGTGTTGACCTATGGTCTCTAAACTTCAAACGACCCTAACGGTCGCGGCTTACAAAAGTGAAGTGCATAACGACTGGTGCCCGGGCTGCGGCGATTTCGGAATCCTCCAGGCCATCCAGCAATCCTGCGCCGAATTGGCCCTGCCGCCCTGGGAAACCATGGTGTTCGGGGGGATCGGCTGTTCCGGCAAGACCTTCAATTACATGTCCTCCCACGGGGTCCACACGCTCCATGGCAGGGTATTGCCTTTCGCGGTAGGCGCCAAGCTCGCCAACCCGGACCTGGAAGTCATCGCGGTCGGGGGGGACGGGGACGGCTACGGCATCGGGGCCGGCCACTTCGTACACGCGGGACGCCGAAACGTGGACATGGCCTACATCGTTTACACCAACGAAGTCTATGGGTTGACCAAGGGGCAGGCCGCCCCCACGATGGCGCGGGGCCAGCAAACCAAGGGTTTGCCGCTCCCCAACACCAACGACGCGATCCAGCCGCTCGCGCTAGCCTTAAGCTCGGGCTACACCTGGATCGGCCGCAGTTACGCCTTCGACGGCAAGCACCTGAAGGAGATGATCAAGAAGGCCATCGAGCACAAGGGGATGGCGCTCCTGGATGTGCTCCAGCCCTGCCCGACCTTCAACGACATCCATACGGCCGAATGGTTCAACAAGAAGATCAAGGGCGAAGGCGAGAACAACCAGGTTCCCCGCATCTTCAACATCAATGAGATGGGGCATGACGGGTCGGTGAAAGATCCCACCAACCTGGATGAAGTGGCGGATAAGAAGAAAAAGGCCTTCGAGTTGGCCAACTACCACGGGGAGCGCATCCCCACGGGCTTGTTTTACGAGATTAAACTCCCGACCTACTCCGAGAGGATGCAAGCCCAGGTTCCGATGCTGAAAAAATTCGCGCCGGCGAGGGTGCCTTATGAGGACGCGAGCCATTTGCCGACGACCGACCTGAGCAAGGTCTACGAGGAATTTATTTTTTAAAGTCGGTGGCCGTGAAGAGCCCGGGCCCTGCCAAGGTCCCGGGCTTTTTTTATGCCGGGATGTCGCGGAAATAGGGAATAGGTGGAATTTTAATAATTGATTTCTGACCCCGTTTACAAAAACGAATTATTGATATTGATCGCGGGTAAGAGCGATGAGGAGATCAGGGAGATCTTCGAGAAAAAGCCCCCCGGGGGCGGCTCTGGCCCCGGTCCATCGGATGATAGCTCTAAAGGGAGTGGGCCTGGAGGATCGGGCGGGTCAGGTGGATCTGGTGGTTCGGGGGGATCTGGCGGGGGGGGCGCCATCCGAAACACCCAACGTAGCTGACAGTTCGCAGTTGACAGTCGACAGCAAGCAAAACAACCAAAAGACACTTCAACCCTCGGGGGTACTGGGGATCTGGCTGGCCATTAAAGCCGCCCTGAAACAAGTCTGGCAGGGCTTTATCGGTGCAGTCCTCAAAGCTTTCTTTGCTTCTGGCCCGAAGCCACAAGGAGAGTCTCGCACCGATACCCCTATGGTATCGGCACAGACACCCGTTGGTCCTACGGACCAAGGGCGACAAAAAACGTCGAGTCATGGGCGTCGCCTTGAGAGCGACGACCAGTCGGTATTTTGGGGCACCATGGCGGGCATTCCCTGGATCAAGGCCATCCGGGCAAAGATCAAAGCAGGGAAAGACCTCACCCTCTGGGAAAAGCTGTTTCTGGTGGCGGCCTTCTTTGGCCGGATCTTGCATTGGACCTGGCATACGTCGTGGCCCTTGGCCAAGAGTTCCTTCAGGTGGGTTGGGTCACGCATAAAAAAGGCCTTGAACGGCACCCTGAGGTTCTTGGGAGAAGTGGTGGGCAAGCCCGCCAAAAAAGTGATCCAGGGCGTGGTGGGTATCGCCTTGGTGTTGGGGCTGGCCTATGGCCTCTATCTATTCTTCTTCCACCCGGCGGGACTAAGGGGCTTGGTGGGCCGCGCCACCTCCGGGGTGATCCATTGGGTGGGGTCTTGGGTAAACCCTTGGGAAGGAGATAGTAAATCCATTCCTCAACCACAACCCACGACAATTCCAACGCCTGGTCCGAAACCTCCCGTTTCGGACCAAGCCTTGGCAGTACCCATATCTAAATCAGATATGGGTACCCCTGTTCCACGCCTGAGGTTGTTAAAACTAAACACTTAAAACTCAAAACTTCTAAATTTCTGAAAAAGGCCGTTCCGGCGGCTGTGGTTTCAAATCAAAACCCAACACCTAAAACCGAGAACACGGCCGCATCATCGGCCCTACCCGTCGCGCCCGCTACGGGGCAAGAAGCGGCGTGGGTAGCCGAACTCATCCCAGCTTTTCCTTCGCCCTTCCTAGTGAAGCCTTGGATCTTCAGCCCGACCCAACCATTTCTCCCCTCATGGTCCAGAAAAGGCTCTCCGAAATCCAGGACCCCGAAAGGTTCCGCGTTTACGTGGGGCATGACCGCCAAACGATTAAATCCATGAACGTGGACGATGGGGGTATGGACCTTTTCTTCAACGGCTCCTTCGGCGGTTTGCTCGGCGACTCATCCAGCTTTAGGTTCTTCTGGGAGGACGTGCAGGGCATCCGCCTGGCGACGGTGGAGGTTTCGGGCGACAAGCCGCAAACGCTCTGCTTTTGCGCGCTGGAAGTGAAGACCAAGAAAAAAATGGCGGCCTTCGAATGCGCGCCGGGGGACGTTGCCCATTTGGTGTCGGCCCTGGCGGCGCAGTTCAAAAGCTCCACGAAAAGGGAGGTATTGGTGGCGCCCCTGCCTTACGTGAACCAGGGTTTGTGGCTGGGCGGGCAAAACCAGGTGGATGGGATGTGGTGGAAAGCCCGGCGGGGCGGTCGCAAGAGGTGAAACTGCGCTTTACCCCGGCGGACTGGCAAAGGCCCACGACCGGCGGCGGAATCCGCCTGGGGGATTACCTTTGGGGCTTGGGTGTGAACCTGAATGAACAAACCGGGAAGGAAGAATTTTTAGGCAGTTGGGCGGAATGGCCTCGGGACCGTCGACCCTTTTCGTGGTGGGCCCGGAGGATCGGCGCAAGGCCCAGAATGCCGAGACCGGCCCCGAAAACGATCCCTTCAACCCGCCCCGCAGGGCGGTGCGGCTGGCGGCGCCGTGAGGGGGGGCGGGGAACCGTTAGGCGAAGGTGATGAAGTGGTTCGAAATTGAGTTGGATAATATAAAATGAACACGAGCCCGTTAAACATTGAAGAAATCCTGAACCGGAGTGTTTCATGACCGAGCAAATAACCGAATACCTGTTATCCAAGAAAATTTATTTTATCCGGGGCCAGAAGGTCATGTTGAGCCCGCATTTGGCGGAGCTTTATGGTGTTGAGACCAAGATCTTGCTTCAATCCATCAAGCGCAACATGGAAAGATTCCCGGATGATTTTATGTTTCAGTTATCGCCCCAGGAATTTCAAACTTGAGGTCACAATTTGTGACCTCAAGTTGGGGCGGACATCGTTACGCGCCTTACGCTTTTACGGAGCAAGGCGTGGCCATGCTTTCAAGCGTTTTAAACAGCCCAAGGGCTATCCAGGTGAATATTCAAATCATGCGAATATTCGTAAAGTTGCGCCAGCTTATCGCAGAGAAGAAGGATATGGCACGCCGTTTGGAGGAGTTAGAAAAGAAGGTCGGATCACAGGACGGGAAAATCCAGGCTGTATTCGACGCAATTAGGGAATTGATGAAAGAACCGGAAAAATCCAAAAGGCGGATCGGGTTTTTGGAAGAAAAATCTGCGGCCTATCGGGCCCGTTGAAGGGGATGCGGGGCAGCCGACGGTTGTGAAACTGCGCTTTTCCCCAGCGGCCTGGAAAAGGCCCACGACCGGAGGCGGAATCCGTCTGGGTGATTATCTTTGGGCCCTTCCAGCAAGGCCCAGGAAGCCGAAACCGGCTCCGAAAACGACACCTTCAACCCGCTCCGCAGGGCGGTGCGGCTGGGGGCGCCGTGAGGGGGGAGGTTGGGCCTGGAAAACAAGGTTTAAATACCGTTCACACCTGTATACGACGAGGTGGGATGAATTATTGCCGTTCAAGCGTAAAAGGTGGCGCGAAGGTAATGGAGGAGTAGGATAGCGTCATGGCGGTAAACGAACGGGGAGAAATTTTAATAATTGATATCTGACCCTGTTTACACCCTCACTTGGAAGTTTCGGGACAGGTGCTTTTTTGATTTACATACACTGACTGCGAGAGCAAACTGAAATGGTCCGGTGAATGGTTTCGCCTGCAAGCGAGATGTTCCTGGGCCCCAGAAACGGATCTCTCCGGCTCAAATGAGATCCCCCTTTTTTACCCTGAGACTCTCGAAGGGTTGAACGAGGTGGAACATGGGAAATTGGGAAACCAGTCGGCAGTCCGCAGTTCGCCCCAATTGCCCAAATCAATTGGGAGCACCAAACAACGTTGTTCGCCCTGAAAGCTCTCAACAGGTGCCAGTCAACCGCCGACAGGGACTTCTACTAAAACCAGTCGACTTAGACTTGCGCACCCCGTTGAATCGCCCTCCCCTTCACCCACGTTACCGCCGCCGAAGACGGTGGGAACAAAGAAAAATCTGCCCTTATTGCTTGGCCGACCTGACCGACTACGACCGGGAGGAATTTAAGGAACTGGGTTATGTCTGCCCTCTTTGCCGCCACACGATCCTGGACCACCTTTTAACCACTCCGGTTTACCAATTTACCTCAAGCCAGCAATGGGACCTCTTGGCCAATGAGATGGAATTCGTCTGGAATGCGGAATACCGCGACGTGGACAGCTACCTTTTCGGGATGGGGTCCTACTACAATCCCGATTACAGCGAAGCCAAGGAACGACTTTATGGGGACGCTGGCCGAAAAAGACGCGCTCCATAAACTTCAGGAGGAATTCATCCTGGCGGAGGGTGAACTCGACCTTTTGATGATCGGTTTCCTGAACAAATTGAAGGTGTGGCGCGGGGGATATGGCGAGGCGGCTTTTCCTGGGGCATACCTCTTAGGTCCACGGCCCGGCGATTAAGCCTCACGTTCCCCTGCGAGAGGGGAACTGGCCGGGTTTCAGTTGGGCCTGGTCCAAAACAGTCCTTGGGGCGCTTTTCGATTCCTGGAAGAAAAGGAGGAGATGGT
The DNA here is from genome assembly GCA_963771075.1 of candidate division FCPU426 bacterium. Classification (GTDB taxonomy): domain Bacteria; phylum Oederibacteriota; class Muellerivitia; order Muellerivitales; family Muellerivitaceae; genus CAVTWJ01. Next base: position 111,376 of record CAVYSE010000001.1, read on the forward strand.
GGCCGCTCTGGCGGACCGCTTGGCGAAACTTTCACAGGGCCAAAGCAATTCGGGAGCTTAAAACCAGTCCACAAAGCGATTTAATTGCTTATAGCAATTGGGGTTACCAAGGATCGCTGCTCGCCTGGTCAGCTCGCAGCAGGTAACAGTCCGCCCCAATGGCCAGTAGTCATTGTGGAACAAATGGGCCAGGCTGGAGGTCACCCGCACCTCGCCCAAATGTTAAAAACTTACATCGCCGGTTTAATAAGGAAAGAATCGAGGGTTTGACCGGGTAAGGTTAAAATTTATCGATAAACTTTCATTTGAAAGGACAAATAAACAGCAATTTTTGTTAATCAAAAATTAACATTAAGAAGGCAAACAAATTATTTTTTTAAGTATAATTCCTCCTGATCGCTTTTGCTTTATTTTGGGAGCAAATATTAACTAAAGAGGTGAACATATGAATTGGTTTTATTTTAATGATGATTTCTGATAAGGCTCGAAAAAACAGATTCCCATCTTTTATTTTTGGTTGTCATTATGGGTTTTTTTCTTGCCCTTCCCGCAGAAACCTTGGCGGCTGTCACCATTGGTTATTATCCCCCTTCATGCGTTTCCCCCGTTCTTTCCCCCAAGTTGGACCTTCTAGTCAACTGTAGCGGCCAGACTTCTCAATCCCACCAATGGCGGATCAAGATCGTCAATAACGATTCTGTACCCGTGACCATCGGCGACCTCAGCATCGACATGTGGTTTTATGAAATAGGCATTTTTAGCAACAGTATCACCGGCAATGGTGAAGTCTTTGATGCATCGGGGGCGCCGGTCGGCACCTTCGTGCCTGGAATCACAGGAAACTTTATAGATATCTATCCAACCTGCACAACCGATCCGAACCACAGGGCCAACCATATAGCCCTTTTCTTCCTGGTTCCCACGGCCACCAGGCCCAGGTGATTCCCCCGGGCGGTTGGCTACAAGGTTTGGAATTGAACCTAACATCCTGTGTCAATCCGTTGGAATGCTACAATTGGGCCAATTTTAGTCAAGACTACACGCAATACCCCCCGGAGGAGGGAGGTTGTGGAACGACGGATACCTATTACGAATATCCCTATGTGACGCTTAATTACAAAATGGCTTTGGTGACTGAAACCAGCACCGGATTAGATCCGCTGACAGGGATACCGCCTTGCGAAGTGTTATGCTCCAGGACGCCGACTCCAGTTTTTACCCGTACCCACAGCCCTTCGCCTACCGTCACCTTTACCCGATCGCAGACTTTCACCCGAACGGTTACCAAATCACCGACGCCCACCCTGACCCCCACGTCGACCCGCACGCCGATCCATACACCGACCGTTACACCCACCCATACCTTTACCCCGACCCTGACGCCCGGCTGTTACGTGATCATCGACAGCGGCGGGAAGGGGAGTAAACCCATTTACAAAGCATCAACTTGTCCGATGTACCCCCCCAATGGGGAGAGCCCATCGGAACCTCCCGATTCGTGGGATGCCGACCCAACAGCGCCTCTTGTTTCCCCGTTACGCACACTTACGGACCTTATACGAATAGTTTCGTGGTGGAACATCCTCAATTGACGGAGGGACATTTTTATCTTCAAGCCAAGGCCGATGATGAGGTCAATGTGGAAATCAATGGTCGGCGCGTAATCAATTGCACGGGGAATTGCATGGGGGAATATCCCGGCCCAGTGGACATCACCGACCTGCTCCTGAACGGTCTCAATTCAATGACTTTTTCTTGGACCGATACGGTCAATGGGAACACGGGTATCAGTTACGAATTGTGGTATTGCAACGGCAAAGCCTTTACTTCAACCCCTTCCAACACCCATACGTCCACGCCCACCTATAGCCCGACACCGATTCCGACGATCACCGAAACGTCCACGGCGACGTCCACTTGGACCATCAGCTGGACGCCAACGATCACCTTTACCGCGACGAGTACCTCGACACCGGTGTCGGTGGTGGTGGGGTCCAATTGTTGGGTGAGCGACACGACCCACAACTTGATGTACGTGAATCCCTGTTCGGCGACGACCATCCAGTCGCAGCCGCCTTCCGACTCCAGCGGAGTGAACTGGCTGTCACCCAATTACAATACGGCCTCCGTATCAAACTGGACCGCACCCACGGTGGTGACGGGCCAGCCGTGGAGCGCGCTCTGTTCGCTGACCGGAAGCGGAGGGCAGAACTGGATCGCATGGGATAACGGCGGGGACAACCCTTGCGGATCCCAAGGCGGGGCACCCGTGGCGGACCTGTTCTTCCGCAACGCCTTCCCGGTATCACAAGGATGCACGGTTAGCGGGGCGCAAATTGTATTGAGCGCGGACAACGCGGCGATCGTGTGGCTGAACGGGGTGACGATCGTTCCGGACGGGGCGGTCACGAGCTTTACGTCCTGCGTGACGGAAACCATTCCGGCCGGCTTGTTCCAAGGCGGACTGAACGTGTTAGCGTTCGAGGTGATTAATTATCCGGATCAGGATCCAAACAACCTGGAAGGGTTGACCTATCAGATGTGTTACAACCTGTCGTGCCAGTCGACGGCCACGGCGACCCCGATCCCGACGATCACGGTGACGCCCACGCCCAGTTATACCTGGACCTATAGCCCGACGCCGATTCCGACGATCACCGAAACGTACACGCCGACGGTGACGATGACATGGACACCGACGACTTGCGCGCCGGTGGTGGTGTTCGCAAGTGGGGATGGAAATGATTACATCACCTCGCCGACTTTGCCCGGCTATACCTCGCCTCAATCGGCGGTAACCGGATCCAGGGTAGGTCATGGCTGGTGGCACCCTATGACGTGTCCTTGTTCATTGGGTTCAACAATACAGGCAAGTCCCCGGAAACATCGGGTCAGTTACCGTTCGTATGGACCGCAAGCCGCACCTTCGCGGTACCGTCGTGGATGACGGGGGGGAATTTCGTGTTGCATTACGACGCGGACGACAACGGGACGGCGAGCATCAATTCCTACACGGTGGCGGTTTGTGATGGGCAAACGGCCTGTGCGTGGAAGGGTCGGGGGATATGCCGGTGGTGGTACCGGCGGGTGAACTCAATATAGGCTCGTCGAATACCTTTACCTTCCAGGTGACGGACACCGCCATCGGTTCAACGGGGGCGCGTTATGAATTACAGTACTATCCTTGCGGGTGGACGCAAACCGTAACACCCACCCAATCATCGACGCCGACCCCGACGATCACCGTACCGCCCACGGTCACCTATAGCTGGACCTATAGCCCAACGCCGGAACCGACGATTACATCCACCCCGATCCCGACGATCACGGTGACGCCCACGCCCAGTTATACCTGGACCTATAGCCCGACGCCGATTCCGACGATCACCGAAACGTACACGCCGACGGTGACGATGACATGGACACCGACGACTTGCGCGCCGGTGGTGGTGTTCGCAAGTGGGGATGGAAATGATTACATCACCTCGCCGACTTTGCCCGGCTATACCTCGCCTCAATCGGCGGTAACCGTGATCCAGGGTAGGTCATGGCTGGTGGCACCCTATGACGTGTCCTTGTTCATTGGGTTCAACAATACAGGCAAGTCCCCGGAAACATCGGGTCAGTTACCGTTCGTATGGACCGCAAGCCGCACCTTCGCGGTACCGTCGTGGATGACGGGGGGGAATTTCGTGTTGCATTATGACGCGGACGACAACGGGACGGCGAGCATCAATTCCTACACGGTGGCGGTTTGTGATGGGCAAGAAAACGGCCTGTGCGTGGAAGGGTCGGGGGATATGCCGGTGGTGGTACCGGCGGGTGAACTCAATATAGGCTCGTCGAATACCTTTACCTTCCAGGTGACGGACACCGCCATCGGTTCGACGGGGGCGCGTTATGAATTACAGTACTATCCTTGCGGGTGGACGCAAACCGTAACACCCACCCAATCATCGACGCCGACCCCGACGATCACCGTACCGCCCACGGTCACCTATAGCTGGACCTATAGCCCAACGCCGGAACCGACGATTACATCCACCCCGATCCCGACGATCACGGTGACGCCCACGCCCAGTTATACCTGGACCTATAGCCCGACGCCGATTCCGACGATCACCGAAACGTACACGCCGACGGTGACGATGACATGGACACCGACGACTTGCGCGCCGGTGGTGGTGTTCGCAAGTGGGGATGGAAATGATTACATCACCTCGCCGACTTTGCCCGGCTATACCTCGCCTCAATCGGCGGTAACCGTGATCCAGGGTAGGTCATGGCTGGTGGCACCCTATGACGTGTCCTTGTTCATTGGGTTCAACAATACAGGCAAGTCCCCGGAAACATCGGGTCAGTTACCGTTCGTATGGACCGCAAGCCGCACCTTCGCGGTACCGTCGTGGATGACGGGGGGGAATTTCGTGTTGCATTACGACGCGGACGACAACGGGACGGCGAGCATCAATTCCTACACGGTGGCGGTTTGTGATGGGCAAGAAAACGGCCTGTGCGTGGAAGGGTCGGGGGATATGCCGGTGGTGGTACCGGCGGGTGAACTCAATATAGGCTCGTCGAATACCTTTACCTTCCAGGTGACGGACACCGCCATCGGTTCGACGGGGGCGCGTTATGAATTACAGTACTATCCTTGCGGGTGGACGCAAACCGTAACACCCACCCAATCATCGACGCCGACCCCGACGATCACCGTACCGCCCACGGTCACCTATAGCTGGACCTATAGCCCAACGCCGGAACCGACGATTACATCCACCCCGATCCCGACGATCACGGTGACGCCCACGCCCAGTTATACCTGGACCTATAGCCCGACGCCGATTCCGACGATCACCGAAACGTACACGCCGACCTATAGCTGGACCATCAGCCCGACGCCGACGGTGACGTCCACGCCCACCTTGACGCCAACCCCCACGCTGGGTTGTTATGCGATCATCGACAGTGGGGGGGTAGGGGATCACACGAACCGGATTGCTTACCCGATCGTGACCCCGAATGGCGTATGGTCCAATCCGATCGGTACGTCTTATTGGGTCGGGTGTCAATCGACAGGAAAATCCTGCGAAACAAAGGTTCCTAATACCTATGGGCCTTTAAATAATACTTTCAACGTGACGACTACCGAATTGGAGAATGGAACCTACTACGTGCAGGCCAAGGCGGATGATGTGGTCACGGTGGGGGTGAATGGGAACCTGGTGATCGCCTGCGGTGGAAATTGCCAACCGGTGGGGGATTATCCCGCCCCGGTCGAGCTCAATTCCTACTTAATACCAGGAACAAACAGCCTGGCGGTATCATGGACGGATACGATCTACGGTTACACGGGTGTGAGCTATGAGTTGTGGTATTGCAACGGCCCAGCCTATACAGCCACCCCCAGTATTACCCCGACCCCCATCCTCGGGAAAAGCGTGAGGCAGCCCCAGGGAGAGGCCAACCTGCCTAATGTGACGGCTACCGTTACGGCAACCCTGACCGCCACACCGGAGGTGACGGATCTAGCCTCACGGGCCATCCTGGCGGTTCCAAATATTTCCAAGGATGGGGGACCCATTAAGTTTTTGGTGAACCTGAAACAGCCTGTCCCCATAACACTGACGCTCTATTCCTTGTCGGGTGAGAAGGTTTACAGCACCGATACCCAAGGGACAGCGGGATTAAACATCTTGGTTTGGAATGTAACCAATTCCGGGAACCAGCCGGTTGCCAGCGGACTCTATATCTATGTCATTAACCTGGTTGATGGTTTCCAACCGATCCGACGGCTCGGAAAAGTGGTTGTGATCCGATGAGTTTTCTACACGGTTAAGATCTTCAATTCCGGGCTACTGTTCATTGCGAGGTAAATGGAAAAAAGAGATAACAGGTTCCAGGCAACGTGTAGGTGCAGGCTCCCGTGGGTTCCTCAGTTGAATGGAGCGTTTGTACGGTATCTTTCCGGAAGATATGGGATAACTCCCAACCCATTCCTGGGAATTCAATGATCCTCCCTTGGAACCTGAATGACTCTTCGGGGACTCCCGTCTCCAACGGGCTTTATTATTTGAGGGTCCAGGTCACTGGAGCGGTCAAGTCTTCGAAAATCCTGAAGGTCCTCGTCATCCGTTGAACCAGTTTCAGTGAAATTATTTCCGAAAGGAGAAAACAGGGTCCAGGCCTACCTATTTCAAGAAGGCGATTGGCCCAAAAGGTCGAAAACGGATAAGGGTGGCCTGGACTACCTCCTGTTTTTCGACACAATCAAACATCGAATTTCGACTTACCGCTTCAGGTAGCCCCGCCCAATGATTCCCCTGCTCGACCCTTTATTCTGTTAAGGTGATTGTAAATCGGTTGAGAAGGAGGTTCCACTTGGCGAAGAAAGTAGTCAAAAAGAAAACCGCAAAGAAGTAAAAGTTTTTAATCCAACATTCGTTTCACGCTCACTTCTTCCAGGAGGTGGGCTTTTTTATCCACTTCTTACCAAACAAGGAATCACCTAATGCCTGAGGCAACCCAGACCCCCGAAAGAAGGCTTCATCCCCGTTCTACACTCAAAATTCCCGTAAAGTACCGAGTGATCGAGGCCCAGGACCGAAATAGAAATGAAAAAACCAGCCATACCATGGACATTTGCCTGGGGGGACTCTATTTGCTCTCCGACCATGCCCTTGAAAAAAACAGCCTGATTCGTTTGGATCTTACCCTTCCCAAGATCTCCCACATGATCTCCGCCTACGCCAAGGTGATCTGGTCCAACCGTACCGGAGGGGGACTTCAGTTTGAGTCCATGAAGGAAGACGACGAGGAAGCGTTGAAAAAATACCTTTCAGAGCTGCCTGTTGAAAACCTGAATCGATAATCAAATTCCCATTGGGGCCTTTTTCCGATGAGACTCTGGTTGGATTTGGGGTCGTATACTACGCTTTTGCCTGGATATTCTTTTTGGGTCTTTCCCAAATTTGAAGATAAAGGTTTTTGAAGTACCTCTTGTGGTCTGTCATCGAGAGGAGGCGCCCCAATCGGGGCGGTTGCCAATGTCGCGATCCCAGTTCGATGTTCGTCTTGGCCTTTTTAAGGGCTTTTTTAAACTGGGATTGTCCATGGGCTAAAGCCCATGGAAGGTTGGCCGAATTCAGGCCAACTACCACAAGCCTCTCGTGAACGTCCGCCTAGCCCCATTTTTCTTTAAGGATAAATAAGGAAAATGGGATGATCCCGCATCACCTTTTAATATTTTCAAAAGGAAACGCGGGATATCGGCGGCCACTCGTCGCAATGACAACCAAATAAAGCAAGATTTAAAACAGACTCTATCCGCAAATTCAGGAAAGAGGCTTTTTTTTCACGCCATCGCCGGCAAAGGCAAGTCCGACTGCCCTAAAAGGGACTGGGGCTGCCAGGCCCATTTTTCGGGATGGGGCTGAAGGGCCGCCAAGAGGTATTCCACGACTTCATTGGCCGAGTAGGATTCCCTGCCGTCGGTGAGGAATTTCAAGATTTTTCCCACGTCGTCGCCCGAGGTGACCAGGGCATTCTCGACCGATCCGTCCTTGCGGGTCTGGCCCAGCCCGATATTGGCCATCAAGCCGTTGCAAAGGCATTTCCGGCCCACCGTATCCGCCATATCCCCGCGTTTTTGCAGGTAGGTGCTTTCCGGCTCGCTGGCACAGCGGGCGCCCGTGGTGCCGTCCTTGCGGCGGTAAAGACTGCGCAGGTAGCCCAAATCGCAAATGCGCTTTCGTTTCAGGTATTCGCCCTCGTCCGAATTGGTTTCCGGCAGGGTCACTACCTTGAAAGGGAATCCCGTGGGGGAGGCCTTGGGGTCGGTGAAAACCTTGACCCAGCCCGCCCGCAAACCTTCGACGACCTTTTTCTTGATCCACTGGGCCAGGCCCGACTCCTCGCAATAGGCGAAGACCGAACCCACCTGCAGGCCCGCTGCCCCGGCATTCAGGGCTTCCTTCAGTTTCAAGGGGTCCGCCTGGGAACCCGCCAGCCAAAAAGGAAGTCCCAGGGCTTTGATCTTTTTCAGGTCGACCTCGTCCTTCACTCCGTAAATCGGCTCCCCCTCGGCGCTCAACTGCAGGGGTCCCCTCGGTGGGGCGTTATGCCCACCGGCCGTGGGGCCTTCCACCACGAAACCATCTACCTTTCCCGTGGATTTTTTCGCGAGCGTCAGGGCCAGCACGTCCGAGGCAATGATGGCCAGGAACCGGGGGCGCTTAAGCGCCGGCCCTGGCTCGGGCAAGACGTCCTTGGGCTGGAAGGTGACCTTGATGTCTTCCTCCGCCTGGGCGCCGTGCACGAAGATCTTCATGGAAGCTTCCTCATGCTTGGAAAGAACATCCAGGATCGCGGGGATCGCGCGGGGGATACCCGCCCCCACCAGCACGTAATCCACGCCCGCCAACAGCGCCCCATAAAGGCAGGACAGCAGGGGCAAATGGATTTTTTCGAGGTAATTGATCCCCACCCGGCCCGCGTGGCCTTCCTTGGCCAGAAACACCTCGGCGAAATTGGCCGCGACGTTGAGTTCCAGCAGTTCCCGGCATGTGTTCAGCGTGAAGGAGGGGATGGGGCGGAAAGGTTCGTCCTCTTTTTTACCGCCGGTGATGTAATAACGGTCCAGGATTCTTTGCGCGGCCCCCTGGTTGGGAAAAGACGCCAGCGCCCGCCGCATGGCACCGTCCAAATCGCCCACCTGAAGCCTTCGGGCCAGGATGGAATCCAAAGCGGTTCCCGAAACCACGCCCAATTGCCCCGTCTTGGAAACGGCGCGGGCCAGTACCCAATTGGAAACCCCTGCGCCCATTCCCCCTTGAATAATCAAAGGTTCAGTCATCCCACACTCCTATAATGATGTTCGTTTAATCGTGATCGGGCTGTTCCGGGTCCTGCGGAGGGCGCAACATCACCCACTACTGCAGGGAGGGGAACCGATCGCCGCCCGACTAGGGGTTCATACAGCCTTGGGCCTGGGATACCACCGTGCGCAGGGGCTGAAGCACCGGCCTGCCGCTGGAGAGGTCGCGGGTGATTTCATAACGCGGCACCGTGGAATCCACCGTGCGGGACCAGGCGTCAATGCCGCCGGTCATCGACTGGGAGTTGACGTAACCGTGGCCGGCGAAGTACGCGGCCGCGTCCATGCTTCTCTTTCCCGAATGGCAGTGAAAGATAATGTGCGTGTCCTTGGGCCAGGTCATGATCTGGCGGGCCACCTCTTCCGTCACAAGTACCGCGCCCTCGATATGGGCCAGTTCCCATTCCTTCGGGTCCCGCACATCCAGCAGGCGCGGCGGGTTCGCGCTTTTCAAAGCCTCCGCGGCCTTCTGGGGGCTGATTTGGATACGCTGGTCGATGCGCTCGGCCTCCTCGATGAAATGGAGCACCTCGTCCATGTCGGTGATGGAGTGCTTGCGGGCCACTTCCTCCAAAACGTCCCCCGGCTCGTACCCGCAACTGTGGCAGCCGCCGATATGGTATTTCTGGAATAGGGCGCGCTGGGCGCTCGGGTAGGCATCCAGGACTTCCTGCATGGTGCTGCTCTTCGTGATCGTCGGCATTTTTTCTCCCCTTTGATCCATCTCATGAGCCGGTTTCCCGGCCCCCTGCTCACTTGTTAGAAACTTGGATAACTCCACAGGCCACCCTTGCGCTCGCGTTACCCGTCGGGTGGGTTTACTTGTCGTCCAGCTTCTCGTGGACGATGACCGGCCTGCTGCGTAAGGGTTTCATCTTAAGTTTTGTTGAAAACAAATAGAAAGGGGGGCGGAAATTAAACCCATTGATAGGGTCAAGGGAACCTATTCGCCCCCTAATACGGGGGTGGTGAATGCACGATTGGCCCTACCCCTGAAGTCGTACTGGCCAGAATGTGAGTGTTGGAAAAGGGGTCTGATCAGACTCCGGTTAGGATTTGATGGCCCTTTTTCCAAAACCAAAGGGTTTTCAAAGACTTCTATATCGAATACCCCTTTGGCGGTTCCTTTCAGTAACTCCTTTCTCTTTAACTACCTCAATCATCACCCTTTATGCTTTAAATCATGTTGGGTTAATGGGTTTCCATTTACATATGTATGGCCGGATATCAAACTTTAACGGGAAACTTTCAGTGCCATTTAAATTCGCGCTTCTTTTGACCTTTCTTCTTGTCCCGGCGCTTCTCGTTCGGGCTGATGAAGAGGCGCCCCCTCAAGGCATGGTGAGGTTTGAATCGGTGTCAGGGACCGTCGCGGTTCAAGCTTTGGGCGGAATGACCCGGGCGGTTCAAAAAGGCGACGAGGCTTACTCGGGCGAAACAATCACGGTCGCTGAAAAATCCCAATCGCAAATCATGCTCTCGGACGGTTCCACCCTGGATCTCTTCGCGAACTCCCGCATGGCCCTTGCCAAGCTCAAGCAAACCAACGGTGTCAAAAACTTTTTCTTCAAGCTCGGGCTCGGGAAGGTCTACGCCACCGTTACCAAGTTGATGAATTCCAATTCTTCCTTCGAGGTGGATGCGGGCGGGATCGTATGCGGTGTCCGGGGTACGGAGTTCTCGGTGGATTACGACCCTGCGACGAATAAGGTGGGGCTGAACGTGGTGCAGGGGGTGGTGGCGGCGGGCGCCGGAGGACAGGTGCAAAACATCACGGCGGGCCAGCACGTGACGTTTATCAATGGGCACAGCGAAGGGAACCCGCTGGGGTCCGGGCCCACTTCCAAGACGACAGGCAAACCCGCGGGCGGGACGAATACGGGGAACGGCCAAGGTAATTCCCAGGGCGGAAACAATACTGGAGGAAGTTCCAACTCGGGCTCGAACGGCAATGCGCCGCCCAACGGCAATGGGGGAACCAATTCCGGTTCAAGTTCCAACGGCGGTGTTCAGGGCGGGTCCTCTTCGACCGGCGGCAGCCCGACCGGAACCAGCGAAACGGGGACGGGGACCACCAACCCCAGTTCCTCTTCCGCGGCGCCACCTTTAGATACCAATTCAGCCTTGGGCGATTTGAACAGCCAATTCACGACAGGCATTCTGGTCAACACCGACAACAACTTTAATTCGGCCCAGCAAACCCTGACCATCCATCTGGTCGTGCCCGGCCGGGAGGTGGGACCGTGAGCCGCCCATTCCCCCTTCCACCCGTTCCTTATCTGGTATCGGCGGCCCTGATCGTCCTGTGCCCGCCTTGGTCTTACGGAGGAGTGGTTCAGCCGATGGGGAGGTTGACGTCCGCGATGGGTTCGGTCAGCGTGAGGGGGGAAGTCGTCCCCCGGGAAAAACGCCAAATCCTGGCAGGGGACCGCATCCTGACCGGGAGCAAAGGCCGTACGGTCTTGGAACTATTGGATGGGACGGTGGTGCGAATGGAACCCGGTACCTCCTTGATCGTGAATGAGGGGGACCAGGGAAAAGCCCATATTCTTAAGATGATGTGGGGAAAATTGGAAGTGGAGGGCGCGGCCGGGTCCAAGAAGACCCTGGTCAAAACGGGAGAATTGGAATTTTCCTCGGCCCAATCGCGATACACGGCGGATTACGACCCGGACCGGAAAGCTGCCCATTTAAAGGTGGAAAAAGGCGAGGTCACCCTGTCCTTTAGGGGGAAAACGGTGCAGGTGGCGGAGGGGCAGAAGGTCAATTTAAGTTCCGTGAATTCAAACCCGGTCCAGGTCGCTTCGGCCCTTGCGGTACCCCCAACCGCCGCCCAGCCTGTTTCCGCCGTTCAACCCACCCCGGTGCGGATGGCAGAGGCGCCGAAACCCAAACCTGCCGGTTCCACCACATTCCAATTGGCCCTAGGGGAGCAACTTGAGGCCTGGGACGCCAACAGTTCCCAACCTTACGACGGTTGGGAAATCTGGACGCCCTTGACGGTTTGGGCCAGCCCCTGGAAAGGGGTCCGGCTCTATGGGCAAACGGAGTTCGGCCAGGGAAATTACACCGACTCCCTTTACGGACCCGAGACCCAAACCTTGACCAACTTCACGGACAGCGTGGCGGGGTTCGAGGCGAGCTTCAACAGCTTCAACCTGCCGTCCATCTTGAACGTCGCGTTCAACATCCCGACCGGGGACCCTTCCTGGGAGACGCGGCAAACGAATTCGATCATCCCGACGGAGTTCATCGACAGCCGGTACCGGGGCCGGGGTTTCGGAATGAGCGCCTTTTACGGGTTCTCGATGCCGGCGGGGAAGGATCAATACGCCCTGGCCTTGGGGTACATGTATGCGGGGGCGTTCAACCCGAATTACGGGCTGGGGGCGCAGGCGGAGCAGTTGAAGCTGGGGGACGCGATGTTCCTTTCCATGAACCGGGTGGTGGACCAGGGGGGCGGCCAAAGCGACATCCTCCGGCTTTCGGCATTTTATTTCCTACCGACCCTGCAGGACGGCCAGAACCTGCTCCAGATGGGTCCCAACATCAACGCTTCCTATACCTGGTCGAACCCCAAGGGGTTTTCCTGCGAGGCGGGCGGACAGTATTTCTTTGCGAACCAACAGGGGGTGAACGGCCAGCTGCAAACCGAACCTTACAACTCCTACGGGCCGAGGTTTTACCTGAGGCCAAGCTTGGGGCTGGGGAACCTGTCCCTGGGGGTGCGGATGAAATACATCCTGGGGAACGGCTATCCCGAGAGCGATCCCTTCTACGACGGCGGGGGGTTCCTGGTGGGGGCGGGCCCCAGTTATCTTTTGCCGTTGGATGGGGCATCCACGCTGAAACTGACGGCGGGGTTTGATTACGTGGCGGCGCACCATTACGCCCTAGACGCGGCGATGGACCGGGTGGACATGGATTACACGCATTGGACCCTCGGGACGACCTATGAGGTGAGGCTATGACCCACCCACCCAAACTCGCGCGGAAATGGGCGGTCTTGGCGGCCTTGGGCCTGGGTTTGCTGGTGCCGGCCTATTGGGGATGCCAGAACCGCAACAATTCCCCCACGGCGCCGGTGGGGCCGGTGAGAGGGGTTTCGTTAGGGATCAAATTGCCGGTGAGCCAGGAAGTGAAGGCGAGCCTGCTGGGGGTGGCAAGCAACGAGGTGTGGTACCAGGTCACGGGCCCCAACATGTCGCCGGTAACGGGCGTGGCGGGGCCCTACAGCACGTCGGCGGACTCGGGGGAGGTGGATTTTTCGATCGTCTTGTCCCAAGGGTCCTCCCGGTTGATGGCGTTCCAATTGAACAACGCGGCGAACCACCAGCCCCTTGCCTTGGGCGCGGTGCAGATGGACATCAACGCGGGCGGGGTGAGCGACGTCTGGGTGACGGTGGGGTCGGTGGCGCGCAACTGCTACGTAGTGGACACTTCCTATTACGGCGGGAACGTTTATTTCACCTTCCAATCAGACAGCCTCTCCCCGAGCGTGGCGGGGGACATCGGCGTTACGGTGGTCTCGGGAGGCTACAACCTGGTGGCCGAGGGTGCGAACCAGATCGCCTACCTGGGGAACGGCCCCTTGGTGGATTACGCCGCGGCCCCCGCGACCTTCACGCAAACTTCCTCCTCGGCGGCGAAGGGGGCCGCGGGGGTTTCGCCAACCTATCTGCAAGCGGGGGATGTCTATTGCGTGAGCCTGGGGGCCAACGGGGCCCTGGGGCACGCCTGGCTTCAAATCATCAACCCGAGCCAGCCTTTCTCGACGATCTCCACGGGTCCGAAGTTCCTGTATCGGTTCAACCACAACCTGCCCTATTTCGCCTATGACGAGACGACGGCGGACGCGGTATCCAACTGCTCGACGCCGATCCCGACCTATACGATGATTATCGCCAACACCCTTACCCCCACGGCCACGATCACCCCGAGCCAGACGCCGGTCCCCACGAACAGCTCCACCCCAACCCCTTCCCAAACGGCCACCAGCACCACGGTTCTTACCGCGACCTCCACGCTTACGGCGACCCTGCCCCCGGCCACCCCTACGGCCACTGGCACAGCGACCGGCACCTATAGCGCCACCCAAAGCCCCACTTTCAGCCCAACAACTACCAACACGATGACGCCCACACCCACGGGGACCGCTACGGGGACCGAAACCATCACCCTGACAGCCTCAATTTCGCCCACGATCACAAGCACCAATACCCTGACGCCGACGATCACGAATACGATGACGCTGACACCCACCACCACCGACACTGTCACGCTCACGCCCACGGTAACCGACACTTCCACCAGTACGATCACCTTAACGCCGACGCTCACGCTGACTCCGACGGTCACCACTACCTACACGAATACGAACACCTTGACCCCATCCGTCACATTGACTCCCACGGTTACCGATACATCCACCAGTACGGTCACCTTAACACCAACGAGCACGCTGACTCCGACGGTCACCACTACCTACACCAACACGAACACCTTGACCCCGTCCGTAACATTGACTCCCACGGTTACCGATACTTCCACCAGTACGGTTACCTTAACGCCGACGATCACCTTGACACCGTCGGTCACCACTACCTCCACCAACACGAATACATTAACGCCAACGGTTACACTGACTCCCACAGTCACCGATACTTCCACCAGTACGGTCACCTTAACGCCGCCGACCACGCTGACTCCGACGGTCACCACTACCTACACCAACACGAACACCTTGACCCCTTCCGTCACATTAACTCCCACGGTTACCGATACTTCCACCAGTACGGTTACCTTAACGCCGACGACAACCTTGACGCCGTCGGTTACCACTACCTACACCAACACGATCACCTTGACCCCGTCTGTCACATTGACTTCCACACTCACCGATACTTCCACCAGTACTGTCACCTTTACCCCGACAGTCACCTTGACACCGTCGGTCACCACTACCTACACCAACACGATTACCTCCACCCCCTCCATCACATTGACTCCCACGGTCACCCCGACCTCGACGAATACAGGCACCCAGAGTTTCACCCCCACTATCACCAATTCGGCCACGACTACGGCCACGGTGACGCCGACGCCCACGGCGACATTGACGGTGGTGTCTATCCCGGATCCGAATCTTTTGGCGGGAATTCAAACCGCCTTGAGCCAAAACGGCTCTTACCAACCGACGAATTATGACATGATGAGCCTGACTACCTTGAGCTTGGCCAGCAAGGGAATTACGAGCATCGCGGGTCTTCAATATTGCTCAAACCTGACCCAGCTAAATTTGAATAGTAATTCGATCACCGATATGAGCCCGGTGACAGGCTTAACGAAGCTCACAGTCCTCGAACTGAACAGCAACCAGATCAGCAATGTCCCGAGTCTCGGTGGAATGACATCCTTGGGGATTTTTTACCTTAGCAGTAATCCCATCAATGGGAATATTTCCTTCATGAGCAATATGCCGTCAAGTCTCCAGGCCTTGGTCCTGGAAAGCGACAATATCACGAGTATGCCCAGTACCTCCGGAAACTTGACCCAGTTGGATTTATCCTATAACCAATTGACTTCGATGAACGGCGGCGATGTATTGCAGACTTTGATTTTATCCAACAACCCACTCACCACCTTGAGCGGCTTGACCGGGGGTGGATGGACCCTTACCACGCTCGATGTGAGTTATACCGGTATTACGGACTTGTCCCCGGTCGTAACCCTTGCCCAGTCGGGCTATAGCAACCTAAGTTCTTTGATTGTTACGGGGGACCCCTTGTCGACTGCCGCAACCACCACCCAGATTCCATTGATACAGGCCACCGGTGTCAGTGTGACGCAATAATCCTTTCGAGCCTGCTAGGAAATAAGATCACTGAAAGGGATCCAGTCTGACCCTGTTTACCACTCGGGCCGCCCTTTTGAACTCGATTCTTCCGATTTTCATTTCACCACCCTTTCGCCCGCACGTTTCCCATTGGAATTGAATCCCACTCGGCTAGTCCGCTTGACGTATTACGTACCTCGTAATACCATTAATCATGATTCGATCTTTCCGTGATAAAGACGCTGAGGCGCTTTTTTACGACAACGCGGTTCCTCGTTTCAGGAACATTGAGCGCGTGGCCCGGCGGAAGTTGCTTTATTTAAAAGCGGCCGAGCGGCTTGAAGATTTGCGGGTCCCGCCCGGAAACCAGTTAGAAGCCTTGAAGGGGGACCGAAAGGGTCAACATAGCATTCGTATCAATGACCAATGGCGGGTTTGTTTTCGCTGGCACAACGGGGAAGTGTTGGATGTTGAGATTGTTGATTACCATTGAGGGGAACGATGAATACAAAAACAAAGAAGTTGGAACCTATCCATCCCGGGGAAGTGCTTTATGAGGAATTTATGAAGCCGATGGGCATCAGCATCAACCAATTGGCCCGGGACGTTATGGTGCCGCCCAATCGGATTAGCGGTATCGTGAACAGTGGCCGCTCGATTACCGCTGACACGGCATTGCGGCTTGGAAAGTATTTTGGCGTTTCACCGGAAACATGGCTCAACCTTCAAACCGATTACGATCTTCGTCTTGCTCAATTGGGGGGGTGGTCCAAAATCGAGTCCCGAATCCACGCTCACACGGCTTGAGTTCTGATTTTCATTTCACCACCCTATCGCTCGCAAATTCTCAATTACGAACAAAGGTTCCAACCCGAACCTATGGCGCATTAAGTCACTTTATAGAGCCTATCCCCGCGTCGGAGCCCCTCTTATAAAGTGGTGAATCATCCTTCTTTTTTGCTAAAGTCATCTCAATCCATAACTTAAGGAAACCTTCTTGCCCAAGATCGTGGTGGTGCTTCCGGTCTATAACGAGGAAAAGATGCTGGAGAACGTCCTTTCCCGCATCGCCCCCCGGTGCGACCTGGTGGTTTGCGTCAACGACGGATCCACCGACCGGAGCCCGGAAATCCTCCAAAAATTCGCCCGGAAGCGCAAGAACACCTATATCGTCAACCTTTCGAAAAACAGTGGCATGGCCGGGGCGCTCAAGGCCGGGTTTCAATTCACCCTTTACCTGGAAAAGAAGGGAATCGTCAAGCCGGACGACATCGTCGTGACGATTGACGCGGACGGCCAACACAAGCCCGAATACATCCCCGAACTCGCGAAATACATGAACCGCCAAAAAACCGAGGTCGTGCTGACCCATAGGGACTTCTCGGCCTACCCCCTCTACAAGGTCTGGGGCAACCGGTTCCTCACCTTCACCAATTCGGCACTGTCTGGCCACAAGTACCAGGATGTCGAGTCGGGCCTGCGGCTTTTGCGGGTGAAGACCCTGCCGACCATCCTTTCCTATTACACGGGGATCAAGTACTCGTGCGCCCAGGAGATCGCGTTGATAACGGCACGGGCCGGTTTCCGCGTCGATAATGATTTTTGGGTGGAAATCGCCTATTATCGGCCGGGCACGACCTTCTCCGACGGGTTCATCGTATTGGGCCTAAGTCTCTGGTGCTGGGGGCGGATGCTGTTGCGGATACGGAAGGAAGTGGAAGTGGAAAGCGCCTTCAACCGGGAAACCTATCTCCATTCGATTCGATATTGGAAAAAGAAATAATGGACTCAACCGACTTCAATTTGCCCAAGGTCACGTCTTTCTTAGCCTGCCACGCGGTCTTTCAAGACGTCTTGACAAAAAATTACGATTTGCGAGGCATGTTCTACGGATTTGGACCGCCGGGTTATCCCTTCGGGGCCGAATTCATGACCTTTACCCGTTTGAACCAGGACGGCAAGGGCGAGTTCCAAATCGACATCAGCCTTCACGACGGCCAGGGAACCAAGATCTCGGAATCAAACCCACGGAAAATCGGTTTTTCCGAAATGAATTTCCACGACCTCATTACCGCGTGGCGGGTTATCTTTCCCGCTTCCGGCGTCTATACCTTTAAGGTTTTTTGCAATAACCTCCCCATCGGCGAATACCAGGTTTTTTGCAGGTAATTTACGAATCGGGCCTATTTTGAACGTTTTTTTTGCAAAATAATTCGGCTATACTGCAACACGTTTTTGTTCCGGATATTAATCACTGCCAATTTTAGGGGACTTTGTGGCTTCTAAAAGCGTTTTAACCCTTCGGGAACAGCTCAAAAATCCAATTTATCTTGGGCTCCTGGTCGTCACCCTTTTAGGGGCGGGGTTCCGGTTATACCACCCGAACTGGAATTTAGACCACTCCATTCATCCCGATGAACGGAACATCCTAAACGCCACGTCCCAACCCCATATTGATAATGGGTTCAGCGTTTCTTTCTTCGCCTATGGCCAATTGCCGGCTTACCTCTACCGGGCCACGGGTGAGTTGATTTCACCCCCCCTCTTCATGATGAACTTTTTTCATGGAAGCGGCTTTGGGATGAGGCTGATTTATTGGATTTTCCTTTTGGCCCTCTTCGGAGGCGTTCTTTGGTCTTTCTCGCGTGAAAAATGGAAGGTTCCGGCCTTCGGAACGTCCGTCCTGCTGTTTGGCGCCACCCTCACCTTCAAATTCTTCAATATTTTCTGCCTATGGTTCGCTTTCCTGGAGGGCCAAACCTTCCGGTTGAAACTATTCGTTTTCCAGCCGAACATTCCGATCCTCCCCCTGGTCTGCTTTTTTGTCGTGGCGGTGGTTTCCTTGGTGATTTCCTTCCTCGCGGCCCGGATGCTCGAAATGGACTGGATCGGACTGCCTTTTTATATCGCGATGGGAATTCTCTTCCTCTTTGGCATCGTCCCGGGCCTATTGCCCGAAGCCTGGCATTGCGCGCAAATCTTCACCGCCTTCAGCTTCACCCTGGGGCTGCTCGTGCTTTCCGTCTTTTTCGCCTGGCATTACCCCTTGGGAAGGATTTCGCTGGGCCTATTCTCCTTATGGTCCTTTTTCGCGTCGTTCGACCACGGGTGGGGAGCCTTCACCGATAACGGAACCATGATGGTGATCGGACACGTTTGGGCCGCGATATTTTCCAGCCTGACCATCCTGGCGGTCTACGTTTTCGTGGAGCAGGCCTACCGCCACCGCCTGATGGCCCTGGTGGCCGCGGCCAGTTTCGCTTTTTCCGCCGTCAGCATCGAACAGGCGCATTATTGCATCACCGAATCATTCATTACGCTCATGTTCGTGGTGATTGCCCTATGCGCTTACCGGATCAGCCAAGAAGGAAGCTGGAAGAACTACCTTTTGGCGGGGGCCGCTTTCGGCCTGGCCATGGCCGCCAAGACAAGTTCCCTTTATTACGTTTTCATCATTGTGGCCGGGCATTTATTGAACTTGTCCAAGACTTCGGCGAAGGACTGGGAAAAGGCCGATAAGAAGCTGAAGGAAGATAAGGAACTGTTCAGCGTTTTTGCCGCCGCCTTGCTGGGCCTGACCCTGGTGGGGTTCATCGGGGTCGGGTGGCAATTGCGGGTCGTCATTCAACAGCTTTTTTCCGCGAGCCCGCAATTGGCGACGGGCCTTTGGATCGTGTTTTTCCTGTTCCTGCTGGGAGCCGGATTCCTGTTCTCGGGTTGGGGCCTGGCCGAATTCAGGATTTTCAGGGCCCAAGCGCCCCAGTGGATCAAGCTGACCGTCACGGGCGGATTATCCTTCCTCCTGTTCTTCCTTTTCTCACCCTGGTCGCTCTTGAATTACACGAAATTCATGGAATCCATGAATTATGAGTGGGACGTGGTTTCCGCCGCTGGCGCCTGTTATGTCCTCCAGTTCAAGGATACCCCCCGCTACCTTTACCACCTGCAGAACCTCGTGAGCGTGGAGCTTTGGTGGCCGCTGGGCATTACGGTCGTCCTGGGCATGGTGTGGGTGTTCGGCCGGTTTTTCTTCGGGCTGTTCAAACCCACCTCAAAGAATTATCTCATCCCCATGCCCTTTACCCGGGGCAAGGGGTTTTCCCTTTCCCTGGCGGACCTCTTGGTCCTTTCCTGGTTCGTGCCCTATTTCGGCTTCATCGGTTCCTGGAACACCAAATTCATCCGTTACATGGTGCCGTTGGTCCCCGCCTTTTGCATTTTCGGGGCGCGGCTCCTGGCGGACCTGTCGGACTGGGCCAAGACTCGGGGCCCCCTCCTGAAACGGTGGGCGAGCCCCATCCTATTGGCGGCCGTTTTGGGCCCCAGCCTGTTCTACTCACTGGCCTATATGCACGTTTATACCCATCCCCACCCCTGGTTTGACGCGTCGGTTTGGATTTCCAAAAACGTGAAGCCGGGCTCGGTGATCGCGACGGATACCTGGGACGACGGCCTTCCCCAGGACCTGAATCCCGACCAGGACCCACGCCTGGACAAATCGGTCAATCCCGGAAATTACGGGCACCTGGACGTGGATATCTATTCGCCGATGGGCAATAGCTCCTCGGACGACAACGACAACAAGAAGAACTATTACGCCAACAGCCTTCAAAACGCGGACTACATCAGCCTGGCCACCAAGAAGCTTTGGTACACGCTGGTGGACTGCACGCCCCAGTTCCGGCCTCACGGATACAACGTCTATCCCGTTACCTCCCGGTATTTCCGGTTGCTGTGGTCGGGGCTCCTGGGCTACCGGATGGTGGGGGAATTCCATAACTTCCCCAGCCTGTTCGGCTGGGAACACCCGGACGACATGGCGGAAGAAACCTTTTCGGTGTACGACCATCCCCGGGTTTATTTGTTCCAAAAGGTCAAGTCCTTGTCCCGCGAACAGATCCTCGAGCTCTTGAGCACGGATGATTACGTGCGGGACATCAACCGAGATACCATGAGGACGCTCACGCCGGATAATATCGGCGACTTCATCACCAAGCACGATCAAAAGCTGGAGCAGGAGGGCCTTCTCCAGAAATTGAACTCAATTTCCGCCCCCGTCACGCAGGCGTCCGCGGCCCAAGCGGAAAGCGCGCCCGCTCCACCCGCTGCGGCGGTCCCGCTCCCCCTGTCAACGCGCCTGTGACCACCATCGTCCCAGCGCCGATCGTGGAGGCGCCCAACACCGTTCCGGGAATCCCGGACGGACAAACGCTCAAAGCCCTGGAAAATTTGGCCGACCATCCGGTGGTGGAAAACAACATCAATTCATTGCCTCCGCAACCGGAGGAAACGGCCGGATACCAATGGCGCGCCTGGTTCAGCTGGCTGGCGCTTCTTTTGTTCCTGGGCTGGATCACGATGCCGGTGACGGTCCGGTTGTTTTCGAACATGCCCTCGGGCGCCTATTCCTTGAGCAAGGTCATTGGGTTCCTCGTCTTTACCTGGATCGTTTGGCTGTCTTGTTCGGAAGTGACGCATTTCACCCTGGCGACCTGCTGGATATGGTTGACCCTCTTGACGGGGGGGGCGGCCTATCTTGCCTGGAAAGACCAAAAGAACTTAAAGGCTTTAACCGCGAAATGGGGGAGAAGCTGGCTCATCCAGGAGGCCGTTTTCGTTTTGGCCTTCCTGGCTTTCACGGTGGTCAAAATCTATTGCCCCCATATTCATGACCCGTCCGGGGAGGGTTATAACGGGGGCGGTGAAGCGGGGATGGATTTCGGGTTTTTGGCTTCCATTGTGCGGGGGGAAAGCTTTCCTCCCCGAAATATGTGGATGGCGGGCCAACCGATAGGGTATCCCTATTATTTCGGGCATTTGATGATGGGCGTATTGACCAAGACCCTCGGGCTGGTTCCGGCGGTCACCTACAACCTGGCCCTGATCACCCTTTTCGCCCTGGTTTTTTCATGCGCCTTTGGTTTGGCCTATTCGCTTTCGGGAAAACTGTTGGGCGGGTGGTTGGCGGGGTTCCTATGCGCCGTGGCAAGCAATTTAACGGGTGTCCGGCAATACCTGAGCGCCCTGAACCAATGCCTGATTTCGCATAATTTATCCCCCCTGAGCGGGATCACTTATGATTTTTTCGGCCCGTCCCGGGTGATTCCAAACAGCATCAACGAATTCCCCTATTTCAGCGTTCTGTACGGGGATATGCATTCCCATACGCTTTCCATGCCGTTCGACATGCTGTTCATCGGGATCGTCGCGTCGCTCTTCCTCACGCCGTTACCGAAGCTCTTCACCTGGAAAGGGGAAAAGTTCCTCCTCCTCATGGCGGGTTTTGTGATGGGAAGCCTCGTTTTCCTCAACACGTGGGACATCCTCACGGCCCTGGCGCTCTTGGGCCTATCCCTCGTGGTGCGAAGCCTGACGGGCCTTGACCCGAAAGCGGTACGGAAAGGACTCGAAGTCCTTTTGGGAGTGCTCGTGGCCGGCATGACCTTGTTGGGCTGGTTCGTCTATTTCCTTCCGGGAATGGACACGCAAGCCCTGGGCGGTTCGACCCTCTGCCTGGTTCTTTTCCTGCTGGCTTGCTTCATCGTCTCCTGGGCCTTGTTGTTCTCCCAGAAGAAAACAAAAGTCCTATCCAGGCACCTCCTGGAAATCGCCTTGAGCTTGGGGGTTATCCTTGCCGCAGCCTTCCTCTTTTGGGCCCCGAACTTTTTGCATTTCACCCCCCAACAAAACAAGATCCTTTGGGTGATTCCATCCATCCGGTCGAGCCTCAACAACTTCGTCGGCATCTACGGGTTTTTCCTTTCGATCCTCCTGGTCAGTTTCGTATTGGCCTTCCCGAAGGAAATACTCAATTGGACGGGAAAAGCCAAAAAGATCAAGGATTACGGGGATTATTTGGCCGACCGAGCGATGACTTTTATAGAGGAATTATTCAACCCGGGAGGGGACCCGGTCTTGGGCATGCTTTCCGTGGGAGGCGTTTTATTGGCCTTGTTCTGGGGGGCCTCCTGGGTCCATTGGTCCGAGCCGAGGACAGGGATGATGCTATCCCTAACGATCGCCACCTTTGCCGCTGGGATTTTTATGGCGGCGGTTTATTTCAGGAATCGCTGGCAATTATGGCTCGTCTTGGGGCTGTCCATCGGTTTGTGGAGCGTCCTTTTGATGGTCCACGCCATTCATTTTTACCAAGACTCCTTCATCACGCTGGGATTGGGGCTTTTCTCGGTTTTGTGGCTCCTGGGCTTTTTCTTCCTGGGCTTGGCGGTCAAGGTTTTCAAGGACCGCCCGCTCTCCTTCTCCTATGTCCTGGTCGCGCTCCTATTCCTCCTATTGGCCGTACTGGAAGTATTCGCCGTCAGCGAGTTCTTGGGCGGGGAATGGATGAGGAACAACTCGCTGTTCAAGTTCGGCATCCACGCATGGATCATCGCGTCCGTGGCGACGGGATCCTTTTTCCCGAGGATCCTTGGTTTCGTGGCGGATTGGCTGCGCAATAAGAGGAAAGAAACGCCCGCCTCAACCCGGGTTTGGGTGGGGGCCGCCGGGGTCCTTCTATTTGTCCTGTTCAAATTGATCCTCACGGGTTTCTCTGAAACGCTCCAAACGCCGTTGGTGTACATCATGAACATCGTATTGATCCTGGGGTTGTCCGCTTGGGGCGTCTTGACCGGCCTATTGGAAAAGACCATCGCGAAAGCCTTCGCCTTTTCCCTAGCGGCTTTGGGGATTGTTTTTTCCATGTTATCGCTTTTGCCCCAGGGCGATTTCGGCTCCATCTACAACCTCATTCAACATTGGTGTGGCGGCGTCCTGGTGGACCTCCTCTTCCCGGTTCTATTGGCCCTCTTGGCGGTTTCCCTCATCGCGTTTCTATGGGAAAAACAAAAGAATGTGGGGGCCCGGATGGCTTTCACGACCTGGGGCGCTTTAGCCTTGATCCTCGGACTTTCAGTTGCCGTCTATCCATTGGCCGCGTCGGTGAGAAAATGCCACGGCTTTTTGGATGCGACGCGCCAGAGGTGGGTGGGTTACGCGGAGAACCCCACGTTGAACGGCTTGGAATATATCCGCCGGGAAAATCCGAACGATGACGCGGCGATCCGGTTCCTGAACCGCCAGATCCCCGATCAACCTTGTTTGGCCGAGTTCGTCGGTGCCGGGTACAATTCTTGGGGCTCGCGATTTTCCATTTTTACGGGATTGCCCGCCTTGATGGGATGGGATTCGCATGTCCATGAATGGGTCGGAAAACAATTGGATAACGACATCTACAACCGGAAAGCGACGGTCGACCAGATATTCAGCACCCCGGACCCGGTTTTGGCGAAAAGCCTGCTGGATGCCTATGGGGTGAGGCTGGTCATGGTGGGAACGGTGGAACGGAACGGGGCGGGGGGAAAACCGGGATATCCCGAGGCGGGATTGGATAAATTTTCGGGTATTTTAAGGATGATCTACAAAAACCCCGGGGTCGAGATTTATTACAATCCCCCCCCCGTTCGGAATTAGGGTTTGACCGGGACGATCCCAAAGGGAGGCGTTTAAATGGGCGAGTTATTGGGTTGGTGGTTCATGGTCGAGGTGTTGGGGCTATTGGCCCTGCCGATCACCCTCCTCCTTCTGCGGCACCTGCCGGACAAGGGCTATGCCTTCAGCAAGGTGGTCGCCCTTTTGGTGATCGGCTATTTTTCCTGGATTTACGGTTATGTCGCTTTCGGAAAGGGAACCGTCTGGCTCGCGGTATTGACCCTGATGGCAATATCCGCCTGGATCGTCCGCGACCAATGGACCTCGATCAAGGAGTATTTGGCGAGGAACATCGGCTTCATCCTGGTGGTGGAAGCGATGTTCTTGATGGCCCTTCTGGTGGCGGGCGCCTATAAAATGCGCACACCGGAAATCGTCGGGACGGAAAAGCCCATGGATTTCGCCATGATCAACGGGATCCTGGCCTCCCCTTCCATGCCGCCCCAAGACCCCTGGCTGGCGGGGGGGAGCATTTCTTACTACTATTTCGGTTACCTGATCACGGCCGTCCTGTCCCTCTTGAGCGGCGTGGGATCGGGCGTGGCTTACAATTTGGAAGTGGCCCTGACCTGGGCCCTGGCCGCCACCGGCGCCTTTTCCATCACCTACGCCTTGACCCGCCGCTACCGCTATTCGCTTTTCTCCCTGTTTTGCCTGGCGGTGTTCGGGAACATGGACTATTGGCTCCGGGCGGTCCAAAGTTTCACGATCGGGAACTTGAGGGTCCCTTATTACAACCAACCGACCGATCCGGGCGCCGCGACGGGGTTGAGCGGGGCATTGGGGTTCCTCTTCTCTCCTTTTCAACATGGATGGGATTATTTCCAGGCCTCCCGGATCATTCCCGTTCCCCCGACCGACAAGATGATCAATGAGTTTCCCTCGTTCAGTTTTTTCCTGTCCGACCTTCATCCCCATGTCATGGCCATCCCCTTCGTGTTGCTGGCGGTGGCAGCCGCCTATTCCCTCATCCGGTCGCCCTTCGGGGGAATGCAGGTTTTGGGCGCCCGTCCGGGGGTCCGGGGCATCTATTGGTTTTTACTCATGATTCTTTTCGGCGGGCTTTCCTTCATGAATAGCTGGGATTTTCCGACCTTGATGCTTTTGCTTGGCATCTGCCTATTCCTTCAACAGGGGTGGGCGCTTGAAAAGGGAACCCCTTTTCTGAAGTGGCTCACGGAAACGGCCAAGGTCGGTTTGCCGATCGTCGCCGGAAGCTTCCTCTTATACATTCCCTTTTATTTGAAATTCCAATCCCAAGCGAACGGATTGGGCTTAGTCGGGGATCGAACGGGCCTCTTTTATTTCGCGATTATTTTCGGTTTATTCCTTTCCGTTTTAATTCCGGCCCTGATCCTTAAGGTTTTCCGCAACGGCAACGCCGATAAACCGGCTAAATCCAAAAAAACGAAGGGGGAAGAGCCGCTTTGCTCTTTTTGCGGAAGGGAAAATCCGGGTAAAAAATATTGCGGGACCTGTGGAGGGGAAATGGGGCCGACCGCCGAGGCCGAAGTGCTGGCCCTTCCCGCTTCCGGCTTTCAGCAACCCATTGACCGAGCCATTCGTTTTATGAACGGTTCGAAGGAATCCTGGGCCCCTTGGGTTTCCGGATTCGGGGTGGCCCTGATCCTGGTTTGTTTGGACATGGGGTCCGTTAAATTAGGTACTCTGCTGGGCAGCCTGCTTTTAGTTCTGCTGGGTGTCCTGGTCATGATCCGCAAAACGGAAACCCGCGAGACCCTGTTCGTGGCCCTGATGGGCTTATTGGCTTTTCTGCTGGTCTCGGGCTGCGAGATCCTGTTTATCAAGGATCATTTTTCGGGCAGCGCCCTTTACCGCATGAATACGGTTTTCAAGTTTCATTACCAGGCTTGGCTGTTGCTCAGTTTGGCGTCCGGCTTTTGGCTCAAGTGGCTGATGGAAAATGTTTGGAGCCAATCCGGGATCCTGTTTAAAAGCGTTTGGGGAGCCATCGCGGGTTTGGCCCTGTTGGGCGCAGCCCTCTATCCCATCTTGGCCTTTACCGCCCGGATGAACGGTTCCTCGGTCGAGAACGTGACCATGGATGGGGCGGCCTATTATGAGAGGACCTTTTCCTCCGATTTTCAAATCGCGACCTGGATCAAGAACAACTTAAGGCCGATCCCGAGAAAAGATTCTGGGTCGGGCCTTAAACTTCCCGTTATTTTGGAAAGCCCCGGCCTGTCCTATCACCAGGATACGGACGCGGTGGCGACTTTGACGGGTTATCCGACGGTCCTGGGGTGGGACTTTCATGAGGCCCAATGGCGGGGTTCCTGGGATCAAACGGTCATTCGGGGCGAGGAAAAACGGGATGATACGATCCAAAACCGCAAAGGCGATATCGAGGCTATTTATACCTCCCCGGATTTGGCCAAAACAAAGGACTTGCTGAACAAGTACAATGTCGATTACGTTTATGTAGGCGACGCGGAAAGGCAGATGTATCCGGCGGGCGCGGCGGTTTTCGCCAAGTTCGCCCAGTTGGGAACCCCGGTTTATGCGGTGGGGAATTCGGTTTTGTATAAGCTGAATCCATAATCCAGAAATTGAGCGGAGGAACGGGACATGATCAAGATCGGTGAGCGCGTTTTAACAATTAAGGAAATCGTGATGGCCATTCTCTTGGCCTTGGTCCTATTGGCGGCCGTTTGGGCGATGGTGTTCGCCAAGCCAAAACCGATTATTTCGCACGCGCCCCCGCCGAGTTCGGCCGGCGTGGTCCTGCTCCAAGGCGGGGTTCCGGGTTCCGGACCCGGCCAGTTCGCCTATCCCCGGGGCATCGCGGTCAACAGCAAGGGCGAGTTATTCGTCGCGGACAGCAAAAACCACCGGATCCAAAGGTTCTCCGCGAGTAACTGGCAATACGAGGGGGAGTTCGGCGGTTATGGAAACGCGGGAGGGGGAGATGCGAAAAAATTATCCACGGTCCTGCCCGGAAAATTGAATGAGCCCAATGGAATCGCGATCGGGGCGGATGACACGATCTATGTCGCCGACACTTGGAACGAGCGGATCCAGGTCTTCAATAAGAATGGAAGCCATCCATTCGCTTTCGCCGCCGAGGACGGTTTTTGGGGTCCCCGGGAGGTCACGGTCGATTCCAACGGGTTCATCTACGTGTCGGATACGGGAAAACACCGGGTCATCAAATTCGACCCGAAGGGGCATAAGATCCGCACCTGGGGCGCGTTGGACCCGAAAACAGGTGCGCCCGTGCCGGGAAACAAGCCGGGCGAATTCGATGAACCGATCGGCTTGGCAGTGGACCAAACGGGTAATTTGTACGTCGCGGACCGGTTGAATTTCCGGATACAGGTCTTTGCCCCGGATGGCCAATTCCTGAGACAATGGCCCGTGAAGGGCTGGGTCAAGGATCAAGTGGATATGGAGCCCCATTTAGCCCTGGATAAGGCGAAGCAAATACTCTACGTCACCGATGGGCGCGGCAAACAGGTCCTTTGCTACCGCTTGGACGGAACCCCGGTAAGCGTCATCGGCAAGGACGCGGCGGGGAACGACCTGTTCCGTGTGCCCCTGGGGATTGCCGTTTGTAACGACGGCAACGTGGTGTTGGTGGACGCCGGATCTGGAATGCTATTAAAACTGAAGGGCCAATAAGCCTTTATCCGCAGGTTTTTATTCAAGGAGAACACGATGCCTAAAAAGACAGTCCCTTCATCCAAAAAACCGAAGGGCCAGCCCAAAAACGGGAACAAAAGAAAATTGAGCAAGGGCTTGGTCGTTTTGTTCGTCATTTTCGGCTTGGCCTTTTTGGCCGTTTTGCTTTACGTGGCGGTGGATCGGTTGAACCAGGCCCTGACCCTCTCCAAGGTGATCGATGTCACGACGGATTTGGAGGTGGACGGATCCGGCCCTAAAACGGACAAGTTCAAGGAAGCCCAGGCCGTGGCGGCTTCCCCCGATGGCGGTTTTTATGTCAGCGATTTTTCGTCGAACAATATCCGCAAGTTCGACGCAGCAGGGCAGGTCCAATTCACCATTGGTGAACAGGGCAAGGATGACGGACAGTTCGTCCAACCGAGCGGTTTGATCGTCGATCCGCAAGAAAACCTTTTGGTGTGCGATACCTTCAACCACCGGGTACAGAAATTCGACAAGAATGGAAAGTTCCTGTCCAAGTTCAGCCATGGTTTTTTTGGCCCACGCGACCTGGTGGAGGTGGGGAACCGCATTTACGTGTGCGACACCGGGAACCATAAAATCCAGGTATTCGACCTGGACGGGCACTTCCTGATGGATTGGGGGGGGTTCGGCTCTTCGAACGGCCAATTTCAGGAGCCGGTGGGCATTACCGCGGACCCCGCCGGGTTTATTTACGTGGCGGACTCGGATAATAAAAGGATCCAAAAATTCGATTTAAACGGGCATTTCCTGGGTGCCTTTAAGGTCCTTACGTGGAAGGGCAAGAATGACGAGACCCCCTATTTAGCCTTTTACCAGGGGACGATTTTCGCCAGCAACGCCAGCCGCAAGGCGGTCCTGCGGTTCACGACGGAGGGCAAGCTGCTCGCCATTTACCAGCGCAAAGAGGGGTTGGGCGATACGGCGGGCGTGGCGGTTGACACGGCCGGAAGGGTTTTAGCCGTGGAAAAGGGATTCAACCGGGTGGCCCGGTTCCTTCCGGTGTTGAAAACAGCCAAATAACACCCCGAAAAATTCATTCGATTTCTTCGAGTGTTATTCATTTCGAGGAAGCACTTCGTCGATCTCGTTGATTAAAACTTCCAATGAAATATCTTCCCCACCCGGGGGCGACCTTAGGAACCACAATGGCCGGTAAAAGAAACCAGACCTTGATCGTTGTGCCGACCTATAACGAAAAAGGCAATATCGAGAATATTTACAAGAAAATTTACCTGGCCTCCAAAGCCTGCGATCTACTGGTGGTGGACGACAATTCTCCCGACGGGACAGGGGAAATAGCGGATCGTATTGCCCGAAAGGACAAACGGGTATCGGTGCTCCACCGGACCTCCAAGAACGGATTGGGGACCGCCTACGTCGATGGCATGAAATTCGCCTTGCAAAAAAAATACCAAAGAATTATCGCCATGGACGCCGATTTATCCCACGACCCAATCAACATCCCAAAAATGCTGGAGCTGGCGGGTAATTATGATTTGGTAATTGGGTCCCGTTATGTCCATGACGGCGGTATGGTTAATTGGGGTATGGGAAGGTTTTTTATCAGCCGTTTCGCGAATTGGGTCACGAAGTGGGTTTTAGGGCTTCAACCCGAGGATTGTTCGGGCGGCTATAAATGTTACCGAGCGGATCTATTAAAGGAAATAGACCTGAATCGAATTTTCTCCCCCGGATATTCCTTCCAAGTTGAAATCCTCTTTAGGGCCGTTCGCCTAAAGGCCAAGGTCGTGGAGTTTCCGATCATTTTCGTGAACCGACACGAAGGCGAAAGCAAATTGTCGCTCAGTGAATTGGGGCAATTCGCGGGAACGGTCATGAAGCTCCGTTGGATGGCCTGGACGGGGAAGTTATAGCTTGTTAATAAAAAAGGAGGCGGGTTAAAACCCGCCTCCTTTTTTTGTTTAATCGGCCTGTCTTGAAGTTACTTTTTTTTCCCGGATGGGTGGTTCTTTTTCCCGGTGTCGGGGGCTGGAGTGGCCACCGCATCCGGTTTGGGATAATCCACCGGAACATCCGCCCGGGTGGTCTCGGTAAAGCCGTATTTTTGAGCCAGATCCGGGCGAACCCACATGCGCATGTTATAGCTTCCCATATCGGACCAGACTTGACGGTAAAGAACCCAGTTTTTCAGGTCCGTCCAATCGACCATGTCGGGTCGCGCGGGTTTGATGGGAATAAAGTTGCTGAACAGCCAATCGTTAAAGAGTTGGAAATTCATTTCGCTTCCCGGGAACCCCTTTTTAAACCAAGAGGGAACCCACCAAACCCTCAATTTATATTTCCGGTTAATGTATCCCGCTTGGCTGAGAATGGGATAAGACTGATTATCGGCTTCCGTGCCCGTGAGGATGATGGGGTTGTCCGCCTGGGTGATCATGGCGGGATGGTTCCTCTTATCGAAGTCCCTTAATTGCCAGGCAAAGGGCCAGGAACATTTATCCTCGATGGTTAAGGGGAGATCCGTTCCGCCCGTTTCCCCGTACGAAATTTCGCGGATGATCCGCTCCACTTCGTTGCAATCGGGGCCGGATTGAACGTACACCAAAGGCTCGATCGGATTGGCCTCATGATAAAAGCTCAATAGAACGGCTGAATGAAGGGAATAGGAAGCCAGAAGCCCAAAACAGAGCAGGGCCGCGATGCGGGCCGAGCGCCAACCTTGTTGGATGGGGACGGCATCCCATATATCGCCCACAAAATAAGCGGTCAAAAGCAATGAAGGCAAAAGCGGATGCAGGATCAACCAGGGCATCTTTTCACCCGCCCATGAGAACAATGCCAAGGAGCCGACGTACCAATATCCCAGGAACAAGGGCATGTTTTTACGCTTAAAGATGCCGTAATAAAGAAGGGCAACGCCCGAGAACAAGAACGAGACTAATTCATTGGCGGGAAGCTCCACTAGATAATAGTAGAAAGGCTCGTCACCGCGGTGAACGTCGTGTTGTCCCCACCAATACTCCAGTCCGCCGAACGCCCCGTTGTAAAGGGCGTTCAATAGATAATGAAGGCGGCTGATCCAGTCGGGTTGGGTAGCTCCCACGGTGAAAAAGGTGGTAAAGAGGAGGGTGAAGACGACCGACATAATCGTAATCGACCCGGTCAAGGCCGATGAAATGTTTTTAAGCCATAACCAGGCAAACCGCCCAATGAGGCCGAAATAGGCGAGGATCAAAACAGCCGAAATAAAGGTAGGTTGATTGAGGTGGAAAAAAGGAACTCGAAGGGCCAAAAGACACAGGACCCACCAGCCGATAAAGAGCATCAACTCGGTCTGCACTTTCTCGATCCGGAGGCCGGCAATGACGGACCAAAGGTTGTCCTCGGTATGGCCGCCGGAATTGGACTTCCAATGGATGAAAAGGTTATAAATCGTCCAACCAAACGCCGCCCCTGCCAGTATGAATAGGAAAATAAGACGGGTCGATTGGGACATTTCAGGCGCTATGCTTTTGAGAAGAGGTTGAAGAATAATTCCCAACCCGGTCAACCCGCCCGCAATCATTACATCCAGCCAGGGGAGAAGCCGGATAAATAGATAGGTTCCGATGACAGCGATCGTGATGAAAATGGACTCCTTAGTGCAAAAGGCGATGATAAATCCCAAGGATGCCATCCATAAATCCATGGGTTGACGGGAGCGCATGTAACGGAATAGGAAAACAACCATCGCGAATGTGGCGCCGCATATGTAGGCATCTTCCCGGGTGAAACGATCGAAATACATAAAGCTTGGGGATATGACGATCAGGAGGGTCGCTAAAAATGCGCCCGTTCGACCCAGAAAAGGGGAGAGCAACATGGCGAGCAGGACCGTCATAACGCCGAAAAACGCCGCCAGATACCTGGAGGTGGCGTCCGATACTCCGAAAAAGTAATACATGAGGGCGTTCCCGTGGAATTGAAAGGGCCCGTGCATCATGGGGTTATATTCGTAATCGCCGTCTTTAAAAAGCTGATAGGAATAGAAGGAATGCATGCTTTCATCATGGTGATGCGGTTTGATGCCGAGATGATCAAAACGGGTAAAAATCGTGATCAGGAATAAAGCGACATAGAACAGATTCATCCAAGAAACGGATAAGCCCGCGAATTGAATCGAGCTCGCCGAGGCGACGGGATTTTTATCTTTTGCATCTTGGTCGCTTGTGTTATTGGCTTTAGGTATTTTTACCGACGGTGTGGGTAAGGATTTTTTATCATTTTTTTCGGGAAGGGGAGCGGGAGAAGTTTGAGTTGTAAGTTTACTTCCGCATTGCTCGCAAAAACTATTGGATGATGGATTCTTCGCGTTGCATTTCCCGCAAATTTTTACATCGGGCATTCCATTGCTCCTTGGTAGACGAAATGATTATTAAGGCACAAATTAATAAAACCTGGGAAAGTGGCTAACTATAACTGTCGATTAATTCTTTTGTCAACAAATCGACAGGTAGTGGAAGCCATGTCGTTTTTTATGCCCCATTCTTCTCCGCAAACTGATTTACCGGTTATTTCGACTCAAACGGCCAAAATAGTTACTGGGCCGCCAAGTAGTATACTTTTCACGGACAAAAAGTTTAGCGTAAAAGTGAGCTCGGGAAGTAATCGCGGCACTTAACCTAATCAAGTTGAATTTTCAAGAGGCCATTGATAAACTTTTTTAGTGAAGCCCCATTTTTGTTGTTCCACGAGAGGAGACGTTCAGTGGTTTTAAAACGATATTTTTTAAGCTTGGGATTAATCATTCTCGCGGGTTTTGGGGCGTCCTCTCTTTGGGCGCAATCAACGGATTATACGGCGGAAGTTTTGACGAAGGGCGCGGGCGCGAGACCCTTGGCCATGGGCGGAGCCTTTGCCGCGGCGGCCAATGACGCCACCGCCGCTTATTGGAACCCCGCTGGATTGGCCTTAATTGATGATATTGAGATTACGACCATGCACGCGGCGGCCAACGATCTTCAAAGTTATGACTTTGTCAATATAGCGTTTAACACCAAGGATGCTGGTTCTTATGCGATTAGTTATCTTCGCTTGGGGGTGGATGGAATTATCATTACACCCTCCAGCGGGCCAACCTCTATCGCTTCGGCTACCTATTCGGATCAGGCGGGATTACTGTCCGGAGGGTGGAAAGTCGCGGACCAACTTTTAATTGGCGGCACCATTAAGCTTCTTCAAACGAACGCTTATACTTCTTCCGCTTTTGGATTCGGTTCGGACTTTGGAATTTTGTTCAAACCCGCCAAGGAATTTGCGATTGGATTGGTAGGCCGGGATATCACCGGAGGTTCTTATGTCACCTGGAACAATACTCCGACGGATCCCACCCAAACACTTCAACCGAGCATAACTTTGGGACTTTCCTACACCCAAGAATTAGGAAAGAGGGCGACCACCAATGGCGCGCCGGTGCCGGTAAGCACGCTTCAGATTAATTTTGATGCGGATACTCTTTATGCGGGACAATCCTTGAATAACTACCATTTCGGCCTGGAGTATTGGTATAAGCAATTTGTGGCCATCCGGGGAGGCTTTGAAACGAAGGGAATGCAGTTTGATAATGACGACTTTACACCTTCCGTGGGTGTGGGTATTTGGGCTTATCTATTTGAGGTGGATTATGCCTTTGTCAGTAATTCAATTGGATCCATCAATTACCTTTCGCTCATCACGCGTCTATAAAAAAGGGATTAAAAAAAAGGGGGGATCTCAAAAAAATCCCCCCTTTTATCGTTTTTTGTTATCATTTAAAACTGATTAGCTTTTGATTTCATCTTAACCTTTCGAGGTTCTCATGAGACGTAATTTGCTCTTCTTTGGGTTCGCGTTTTGGATTTTCTCCGGAATTTTTTCATTCGGTTTTGGCGCATATGGTTTAGGTCCCTCTACTGGAACCGATTTGCCCTATTCCGTCCAATTTAAAAACACGTTAAAGAATTTGCATCACAACGCATCTTTTATCGGGGGGCAAATTATTGCGTTGAGGGACACACCCGGAAAAGAATACAGTGGTAATTATATTGACGTAGGCGATTTGGGCGGGGTTAAGAGGGGCGATGTTTTTGCGCTCTTTTCACCTGCCGGTGAACCGGTGGGATTCATAAAAATTACGGAGGTCCAGCGGTATACCTCTTCTTTTGAATTTCTCGAATTAACGGTTAATCCTTCGGATGAATTGGAGGCGAAAAAAGTTACCAATGATATCCGTGATCGGCTGCCATCCATGCTTTCAGCCCATCCGGACATGCGGTATTTCCATCATGCGGTAAAACTTGCACGTTCTAAGCAATCTCCACCCCTGGTTTCCGTACCACAGCCCAATACCTCTTCTGCGAACACCTCCGCCCTGCCTCCCTTACCGGGGCAGTCATCGGCCGCGCTTCCGCCTTTGCCGGGCTCCGAATCCGCCAATGCTTCCTTACCCCCCTTGCCCGGTGCGGCTCCTTCTGAAACAGCTCCTTCAACTTTACCTCCTTTGCCAGGATCAGTCTCCTCGGAAACCTCCTCGTCAGGCATGCCTTTATTGCCGGGAACCGTTGACAATGGGACGACTGCCCCGGCGGGTTTACCGCCTTTGCCTGGAAGTGATTCGGGTACGAATTCAATCGCACCTCCACTTCCCCAATCTGCACCTGCTCCTTCGAGCGGCCTTCCGGCTTTGCCAGGTGACAATAACATGGCGACCGGTTCTTCGGCGGGCTTACCTGGCCTGCCAGTTGATAACTCTGCCACCAACACTCCTAACGCATTTCCGCCTGTTCCCAGTACTCCTGGAATGGATAATTCCAACTCTGGGTTGCCTCCTTTACCCACGGATAATGGCACCCCTTCCGCACTTCCACCCATGACCCCGGATAATTCTTTGGTTCCACCCATGCCGGAGCCAGGAGGAATGGCAGTGCCCGGTCCATCGGATACTGGTTTACCGGCTCTGCCGTTAGACAATGGAAATTCAACGACCCTTCCCGCCGCTCCGGATTCGGCCCTTCCTGGCCTGCCTGAACCTTCCACCCAACCGGCTGGGGCCCCGGATAACGGCGTGCCCTCCCTCCCGGGGATGGATAACAGTGCGCCAGCGGGGCTTCCTCCGCTTCCCCAATCGGAATTGCCGGGTACGCCTCCTGAGCCGATGGCCCAAGGTCCACTTCCGGAAGCTCCCGACGCCGGATTAAATCCTCTACCTTCGGATGGTTCACTTGCTTCCTTACCTTCTTCAGAGATGGACTCCAACGCAGTGCTTCCCAGCTCCGATTTGCCTTCCCCTGAACAGGATTTGGCGGCTTTGCCAGCCTCAAATCTCTCTGCGGATTCAGGCCTTCCCGCTTTGCCGGATGAAAATGCTAGCCCTTTGCCAATCCCGGGCGATCAAGCCAGCGCTGGGCTTCCAGACGTTTCGAATAACGGACTTCCCGAACCGGTTCCCATGGATAACAGCGTACCAACATTGCCGGATAACTCTTTGGCGGGTCTTCCATCGCCGGATCAAAGCGCCGCACCGATGATTCCTGCAGGGTCGGATATGATGCCTACACCGGATGGTTTACCCGGAGCGGAATCACCTGTGGTAACGGATGCTAATTTAGCGGGTCTCCCTGGTCCTGCTGATACGGGTGTTCCGGCTATTCCGGATGATTCAATGGCAGCCCTGCCGGTTGCTCCACCAGCCCCTACGGACAACGGCTTACCCGCCGCACCCGGTGATAACAGCATGTTGCCCGCGCCAGTGGATAATGGGCTGCCTTCGGCTCCTCCCGATTTGGCTTCCGCCGAATTGCCCCCCTCTCTTCAAAATGACACCCTTCCCCCCGCTCCTACCGAAATGGCGATGGGAGATAATTCCTTGGTTCCACCGCCGGTGATCGACAACGACCTACCTCCAACCGCAGATGGGTTGGACGGTTTGCCTACGGTGAATAACGCCGCTCCATTGCCGCCTGTTCCGGTTGCGACGGCGGGTGGGGCAGGGCTTCCCGGAACGGATGATTTCCAACTGCCAGGGGTTGTTGCACCGGCGGGTGTCGCTTCATCGGCAGAAGCTATGAATTTGGGTTTGCCGGCGGTACCGACCCGCGTAAACGGTCGTTTTATTCAGGACATACCGACTTTCACTTCCCCAAGCCCAAAGCCAGCAGCCTAGTTTCCTTTTGGCCTGCTCCGGCCCGTTTTTGAATCCGTTATAATGACCTGGTTTTACCTCCAGGCAAGGATTCGAAAACGGGTTTTTGTTTTTTCCTCCAACCCATCAAGGATAATTAATGCCAGTTTTGTTTCAATACTGCCTCCTGTCGCTGGGTTCCCCCTTTTTATTGGCGATGAGCGTCTGGCTCGTCGTGTTAAACCTTTTATATTTCACCAATACTTTGATCGATTACCTCATTCTTTATCACACTGGTTTTTGGGATTGTTTTCTTTTGTTCATATATTACCAACCCAGTTTTCTGGTCTTGGCAATACCCATTGGATTTTTGACGGGTCTATTGGTGGCTTATGGTCGAATAAGCGCCGATAGGGAATTTTTGGCGTTACAAGCTAGCGGCTTATCAGCGAGTGCTTTGCTTTGGCCCTTGGGGATCTTATCCGCGATTTTCAGCTTATTCCTTGTCGTTTTTATGGACGTAATTCTTCCTTGGGGAAATACATCCGCCATAAAATTGGAATACCGAATTCAAACGGAGCATTCCACCATTGCGGTAAAAGAAAGGATGTTTGTAAAGGATTTTAGCGGCTATGAGATTTACGTCGATCAGAAAGAAGAAAGCACTGGAAGGTTGAGAAATGTCACTGTTTTGATGTTGGATGATAAAGGATACCCCTACCGGGTGGTTTATTCCGGCGAAGGGTCCCTTCAGCAAAACCCGGATCTGCACATTATTCTTCGCCTGGAAAAGGGTGTTATGCAACAGCTGGGTACCCGATTAACACCTGGGTTTTCAAATTTACTTCAGCTTAAGTTTTCTAAATGCGACCTTGATTTAAATGCCCAGAAACCTCCGTTCGGGCCCTTAGATGCGAACAGTGCGCGTAACATGAAAATTCAAGATTTGGCGAAACGGATTAGGGATGAAAGATTGAAAAAACAGGATTGCGAAAATGACGAGGTGGAGTTCCAAAAGAAATTTTCCCTCCCATTTTCAGCCATGGCTTTCGCCTTTATAGGCGTTCCTTTGGGGCTGATCACCCGGGGCGGATCCTTTCTAGGCCCTGTCGTCGCTGTTATGCTAGTAGGGATATATGACGGGTTTTTAATGCTAGGTGATAATGGCGGGTTTCTGGGCCGTTACTCACCCTTTTGGGCGATGTGGGCACCCAATATATTTCTTTTAGTCGTAGGCTTTCTTCTGACCCTTTGGATCGATCATCGTCTTTGGTTGATCCTATCCTTTCGCTCATTGGCTAAAGGTGCCCCTGCCGATCGGGTGAAATCTTCATGACCCATTTCAAGTTCTTGATCCGTGAAAGGACCTTCCGCTCATGGAGGGGTATGCTTTTTTTGGGCTTGCTTGGTTTTTTTTCGATTGCCCGGGGTGAGCTGTCCTTCAACCTCCAGACCAACGTGAAAATTCAGGCGGATTACATCCAGTACCTTCGGGATCAAGAATTGGTCGTGGCCAAGGGGGATGTGCATATCCAACAGGGGACCGTCAATCTTTACGCGGACAAAATCCGATACGACGTGAACGCCCAGGATATCCACGCGGACGGCCACGTCATTTGGCAAAACGAGAGCGATGAAATTGAGGCTCAAAGCCTGACTTTCAATTTGAAGACCCAAAAGGGCAAGGGCCTCAATATCCGCACGACTTCGCCACCGTGGATCAGTACGGGGAGCGAGATTGATATTGAACCCCAAAAAGTGACCATCAAGGATGCCATCACCACGACTTGTGACTACGAGCCGGATTATCGCCATTTCCACATGAAGGCGGATAAAATCGTCATTTACTCGGGGAATTATTTAGTCGCGGAGAACGTGGTTCTTTACATCGGGAAGGTGCCCGTTTTCTATTTCCCATTCTTTGTCCGCACCATCCATGACCTTTCAACACCCTTTTCCGTTTCGACGGGCCAGACCGATTATTTGGGAAATTATCTTTTGGTCACGACCAGCTACCTTTTTAACCCCAAAAGTTATGGCGCTCTTTACGCCGACTATTTTGCCAAAAAAGGGCTTGGCTTGGGCGTGCGCCATGAGATCGCCTTGAACGATTACTCGGTCCTATCCCTGTATGGGTATGGAATTCAGGAAGGTGACACCAAGAATTTTCGATGGGAATCGAGGGCCAGGGGGCTTTGGGCCTTGTCATCGAGTGTGCAGGGAAGGTTGGAAGCCGATATCCCCGGGGATGGTTTATTCAGCGAGGATTATTCGGTCGCCCGCCGTGATCCATCCCTCGTGTCCACCTATCGCGAATATGATCTTTCCGCCACTTTAAGCCGAACCCAATACTCCCTGAGTGTTTTGCTCCGGCGTCAGGAAACCCCGAACTTCGGGGACCCGAACGACCCCCTGGAAACAAATTTCCAAAAAACAAACCAAACCCTGCCTCAAATCGGATTTAGCCTATTTCCCCGGCGATTGATCGGGACCAATTGGCTGAAATGGGACATGTCTTTGAACGCGGATCATACCTGGACATTGGCGGATGATTATTACGTGAATCATTTAACCGGGGAATTGGGGATCAGCCAAAGCCTTCTATTATTTACCAGTCAGACCCTTTATACCCGAATGGCCATGGACGAGAATTTTCAGGATAAGGCGGATATCGGTGGGACGAATGTTGGGGAAACCCATACCGCGAACGTCAATAATACCTGGAGTGGACGTTGGACCGAATTATTTCAACACATCCTTTGCCTATACCTACGCCCAAAAGCTGAATAATCTTCAGGCCACCGATCCCCCGCACGGGATTACTTCGAATCTTTTAATGCGGTTCCCTGGAATTTGACGGTGGAACCGTTTTTCGCGCGAGGACGAGCACTTCGTATGATTTTAACGCCCAAGTCAACGCGGATTCGATCAGGTTTTCATATCTGCGTCAGGAATTTTACCTCACACCGTCTCCTTTATATGATTATCTAGCGATTTTTGACTACTCGGTGAACGCGAACGCCATTAAGGACGTGAATTCGGTTTTGGATCTGAAAAGCAAAAATGACATGTGGAGATTCAGGCTCTCGGGAAATTTCGTGGACCCGAACGTATCCAACACGGGTTTTATCACTACGGGTGTGCCGCCCACTTTTGAGATGTCGGGCGAGTTGGATTTCGCGTTTTTCACCAATTACCGGATCGCCATGCTGGAAAGTTATGATGTGACCAACGCCAAGTTCGAATCCCGCAGTATCAGCCTTTACCGGGATCTTCATGATTGGGAAGCGCAGATGACCTATACCGACGATCCCGTCGCGGGGGAACAGTTGATGTTTACCCTGAACCTGAAGGCTTTCCCAGGTCGGCCCATATCGGTATCCAATTCCCAATTACAGCAAATCAACGGGATTCGCAACCAAGGCTTGACCGGGGCCGCCACCCAGTTCCAATAAACCTTTTTCCAAAGCGCTTGAAAAAAAAACGGCCAAGCCGGATAGTTTCCTTTTGCCCCAGGCAATTCCGGGCCACTCCAGGAAGGGTTCAACCATGAAACGAGACGTGATCACTGTCCGGGGGGCCAGGGAGCATAACCTTAAAAACATCAGCGTGGAGATGCCTCGGGATCGTTTGGTCGTTCTGACCGGCGTATCCGGGTCAGGAAAATCTTCCCTGGCTTTTGATACGCTTTTTGCAGAAGGCCAGCGCCGTTATGTTGAATCCTTATCGGCTTACGCGCGACAGTTCCTGGGTTTGATGGAAAAACCGGATGTGGACATGATCGAGGGTCTTTCCCCGGCCGTGGCGATCCAACAAAAAGCGGGGAGCAAGAATCCGCGTTCGACGGTGGCAACCACCACTGAAATTTTTGATTACCTCAGGCTTCTTTTCGCCCGTATCGGAGTACCCCATTGCCCACAATGCGGAAGATCCATCAGCCGTCAAACGGTCCAGCAGATCGTCGACCAGGTCATGTCCTTCCGGGCGGGAACCAAGTTGCATCTATTGGCTCCACTCATCTCGAGCAGGAAAGGCGAGTATAAAAAAATATTCGACCAGGTACGCAAGGATGGGTTTGTCCGAATTCGGGTGGACGGTGTCATCCGGGATTTGGAGGAGGAAATCCCGCTCGAGAAAAACAAAAAACACGATATCGAAGTCGTCATCGACCGTTTGGTGCTGAAAACGGAAATCAAAAAACGGCTGGCGGATTCACTGGAAACGGCCCTGAAAATGGGGGAAGGGGTCGTGAAAATACTGGAAGGAACCGGCAAAGAGGAAAAAGAACACCTTTTTTCTGAGCGATACGCCTGTGTTCATTGCGGCCTCAGCGTGGAGGAACCCGCCCCTCGCAATTTTTCCTTTAATAACCCCCACGGCGCCTGCCCGGCCTGTACCGGCATGGGATATAAAATGGAAGCCGATGAAGACCTCGTGTTGGACCCGGAGTTATCCATTTCGGAAGGGGCCGTCGAACCCTACAGCTCTCCCAAGGCCCTTTATTATCAAAACCTATTGGAAGGGGTTTGCCAGCATTTTAAAGTTTCCCAAGACACCCCCTTTAAAAAGCTCCCTTCCCATATTCAAAAAGCCATACTTTTCGGTTGCGGAGAGGAAATCGAGTTCAGGATCCTAAAGGGGACTTACCGCCAAAAGTTTTCGGGGCCTTTTGAGGGGGTATTGCCCAACCTGGAACGACGCTACCATGAGACGGATTCGGAATCGATCCGGGAAGAAATCGAGAAATATTTGGTAAGCAAGGCCTGCCGGGCCTGCAAGGGAACCCGGTTAAAACCCGAAAGC
Organism: candidate division FCPU426 bacterium; assembly: GCA_963771075.1. Classification (GTDB taxonomy): domain Bacteria; phylum Oederibacteriota; class Muellerivitia; order Muellerivitales; family Muellerivitaceae; genus CAVTWJ01. Next base: position 152,146 of record CAVYSE010000001.1, read on the forward strand.
CTGGCGGTGACCGTCCGGGACAGGAATATTGTCGATCTTACCCGTTTTTCCGTCCGCCAATCGCTTGCTTTTTTCGATTCCCTGATCCTGGATCCGCGGGAAGGGGCCATCGCGGGGCAGATCTTAAAAGAAATTCGCGGCAGGCTCGGCTTCTTAAAGAATGTCGGCCTGGATTATTTGACACTGGACCGTATGACCGCGTCACTGTCGGGGGGGGAAGCCCAGCGGATCCATTTGGCGACCCAAATTGGCAGTGCCCTGGTTGGGGTGCTTTACATCCTGGACGAACCCTCCATCGGGCTTCATCAAAGGGACAACGCCCGCCTCCTGGAAACGCTGACTCATTTGAGGGATATCGGCAACACGGTCATCGTGGTGGAACATGATGAAGACACGATCGAGGCCGCGGATTACATCATTGACATGGGTGTGGGGGCGGGCGTGGAGGGGGGAGAAGTGGTCGGGGCGGGGCAATTAACCGAGATCCTGAAGAACCCCCGGTCCTTGACGGGGGCCTATTTATCAGGACGCCGATCCATCGTGCCTAATTTGGATTTCTCGTTCGAGATCAAAAAACAGCTTTTATTAAAGGGGGCATCCAGGAACAATCTGCAAAACTTGACCATCACCTTCCCCCTGGGAGTGTTTTTGGCGATCACGGGCGTTTCGGGTTCGGGGAAAAGCACGCTCATCATGGAGACGCTCTATCCCGCATTGATGCACCGCCTTTATGGGCTCCGCAAGAAACCGGAGGGCTACGAGTCGCTGGAAGGCGTCGAGAACGTGGATAAAGTGATCGAAATTGACCAGTCTCCCATTGGCCGCACACCCCGCTCGAATCCCGCGACCTATACGGGTTTATTCACCCACGCGAGGGATCTTTTTGCCCGCCTTCCCGAATCCAGGGCGCGGGGTTACAAGGAAGGCCGCTTCAGCTTCAACGTCAAGGGAGGCCGGTGCGAAGCCTGTGAAGGGGACGGCGTCCTGAAAATCGAAATGCATTTTCTCCCGGATGTCTATGTCCCCTGCGAGGTGTGCAAGGGCAAACGCTACAACCGGGAAACCTTGGAAATTCAATACAAGGGCAAGAACATAGCGGAAGTGCTGCAAATGACCATTTTGGAAGCCCTGGAATTTTTTTCAGCCGTTCCGAAAATAAAAAAAATCCTTGAAACTTTGAGGGATGTGGGCTTGGGTTACATCCACTTGGGCCAGCCCGCCACCACCCTCTCGGGTGGAGAGGCCCAGCGGGTGAAGTTGTCAACAGAGTTGGGAAAAAGGGCGACGGGCCGTACGCTCTATATCCTGGACGAACCCACTACCGGGCTTCATTTCGCGGATGTCGACCACCTCATTCGGGTCCTTCGAAAACTCGTGGATGCCGGAAACACCGTCATCGTGATCGAACATAATTTGGATGTGATCAAGACCGCGGATCATATTATCGATCTCGGCCCGGAGGGAGGCGAGGATGGGGGCCGGGTTGTCGCTTCCGGAACGGTCCGCCAAGTGATGAACGAGCCCGAGTCCCATACCGGCAGATATCTGTCGGAAAAGGTCCGAAAGGACGAAAAACGGCTCCGAAACCCCGGAAAGGTCAGTGCGGAACGGGGAATTGCGCATTGACGGGAATTTCCGTAAAAGGATATAATTTTTTATTAAATGAAGGAGTTCACATTCTTGAAAAGAAACATCGGCTTTTCCCCTTATTGCTTCTTCCTGTTATTTTTAGGGTTTTCTCGTTTAGCTTTGGCTCAAGGCGGGCCGGGAACGACCGGGGCGGTTGAATTAAAGATCCCAGTGGGCCCTAGGGCGATCGCCATGGGAGAGGCCTTTGTAGCGGTTGCCAATGACGCGAACGCCATCTACTGGAATCCCGCAGGCCTGATGCAATTGGGGGGGACCCACTTTACGGCTGAGTACGATCTTTTCATTGAAACGGTGCAATACAGTTACCTGGCCCTGGGAACTAAATTGGGCAATGACAGCGCTTTTGGCATTGCAGCTAAAATCCTGGGAACGGGAAGTGATCCGGCCTTTGGACCGCTTCCGAGCAGCTGGCTCCCGGGAGAACCTCTTCCACCTCCAATTGCGGGCGAATCGGTTGGAGAAAACTATTTTGATGTGGATTTGGCAGGGGCGATGCGCCTGAGCTATTACTTCGATATGGGTTTGGTGGTGAAATACATTTCAAAAAATCTCGCATCGGTGAGCAGCGCCTCCGATATCGCGTTTGATATTGGGTTGATGTATCGAACCCCGATCCCCCACTTGACGGCCGGTATGGATCTTCAAAATTTGAGTTTAAGTGGCATGAAATTCGATGTTTCCTCGGATCCCCTTCCGATCAATTTGAAGTTAGGGCTTGCCTACCGTCTTTTCGACGATAATTTTACGACCGCCCTTGACATGAATATTCCGAATGATAACGCCATTATGGTGAACCTGGGCGGGGAGTATTGGTATCAAGACACCCTGGCGGGTCGTTTCGGTTATGAATTCCAGGGGACGATCGATCAGAATGAAGTGGGAATCGGCGGTTTAGCGGGTATGTTTTTGGGTGCTGGCGTAAAGATTCCGGCTTTCAAGAACTACGTGGGCTTAGATTACGCCTGGACCAATCAAGGGATTTTGGGTGCCAACCACCATTTCGCCTTAAACTTTTATTTCTAAGCTTGACCCCCAGCTTCCGAAACGCAGTTTTAACACTAAAATTGCGTAACTTTTTTTGCTCCCCCATCGGGTCCAGGCCCATCGGCGTCCTTTAGATCCGAAGGAAGAAATTTAAACCATACGGATAGATCGTTAATTTTCCCTACCTGGTTTATCATGGAAGGGCGGCCGTGGTGAAAGGCCTTCCTTGACAGTGGTTGTTCGTTTGTTAAAATTCCAACGATTTAGCCGACAAAGAAAAGGCGGATCCCATGAGTACTGAACAGGAAATCTTTGAGCGTTGTGGACGTTCCTATAACCCCGGCGATATTATTTTTCGGGAGGGGGATGTCGGCAATGAGATGTTCATCATTCAATCCGGCAAGGTCAAGATTACGAAACAGTTGAAGGATGGCGTGGAGAAAACACTGGTCATCCTGGGAGCGGGCGATTTTTTTGGCGAAATGGCGGTCATTGACAAGGATGTCCGCTCCGCAAACGCCATCTCGCTGGAAGCATCCCGCCTCATCGCGCTCGATGAGGAAGTCTTTGAAATGCACATGCAGACCAACCCGAAGATCGTCAAAAAGATCCTCAAAAACCTGACCTCGCGTCTGCGTGAGGCGAATCAACAGATCGCCAACTTGATGATCAAGGACGCCAACCGGCTCGTGGCGAATACCATCCTGCTGGTGGTCCACAAACACGGGGAGGAAGGTCCCGGCGGGATTTCCTTGAACATCAACTTTACCGTTTCGGAATTAAGCAAAATGTGCGGCCTTGAACTGCCCAAAACCCGCGAGATCGTCGATCGATTGCAAAAGGCAAGGGTCATCACGATGAACGGGGAAGCTATTCAAGTAACCAGCTTGGCAAGTTTAGAGCAATTCATCAAATTCTTAGAGATGAAAGAACAATTCGGGGAATAGGGTTTATCCTCCGTCCGTTCCCGCTTCCCATCCAGAAGTCTTGCATTAAGGTCCCTGCCAAGGTTTAATGCATTTCCGCCTGGCAGGCGGTTTATTCATTTCAAGCGAGAGCCTGTGGACCTTAAGCAATTAACCCATCCCATCCAAAAAGACCTGGATCGAGTCGAACAGGTCATCGCGCAATCCCTCCAGACCGACAATATTTTCATTCAACAAATGGTGGACTATCTCGCCCGGACCGCCGGCAAAAGGGCGCGGCCCGCATTGGCCATCCTATCGGCGCGGTACTGCGGCCAGGTTCGGGAAGAAACCTTGGTTTTGGGCGCGGCGCTCGAAATGATTCATGTCGCGACCCTGGTCCACGATGACATCATCGATAATTCAGCTATCCGCCGCAAACAAAAGACGCTTAATTTTAAATGGGGAAACGAGATCTCGGTCCTCATGGGCGATTATGTCTTCGCGTCTTCCTTCTATTTGATGGCGAAACACCTTCCCAAAAACGTCCTGGGAACCCTGGCGGACACGACCAACACCATTTGTCGCGGGGAGATTTCCGAAACATTTCACCGTTTTAACGTGGGGCTGACCCAGGAGCAGTATTTCCAGGTGGTCCGTGAGAAAACCGCTTGTCTTCTGGCGGCAAGTTGCCAGACTTCCGCGATGCTATTGGGCGCTGAGAAAGAAACGGTCGACAGCCTTTACCGGTTTGGAATGGGCGTCGGGATGGCTTTTCAGATCATCGATGACACTTTGGATTACGTCGGGAAGGCCTCCCGGGTGGGGAAACCTGTCATGAGCGACCTTCGGGAAGGCAAGCTGACCTTGCCGGTTTTGCACTGCATCGCCCGCGCGAATTCGGTCGAGAAAAAGCGGTTGAAAGCGGGTATCCTCAAGAAAATCAAAACGCCCGCAGATTTGGCCTTTTTAGGGAAACTTCTTAAAAAATATGACGCTGTTTCCTATTCGGTGGGGGTCGCCCGGAAATTCGCGGAGGATGCTAAAACAGCCTTGGTGGGACTCAATGGCCGGGGGGATAAATCGGAGCTGGTTCGTTTTGCGGATTTTCTCTTGGAAAGGGATTTCTGATATTCGACAATCGTTAAGCTTGATATTTCACGAAGACGAATGTATAGAATAGTTTGTTTGTTAGCCAATTGACCGATCGGGGGAGCGGTAATGCTTGAGCAATATGGAAGCGTTTTGGTTTTTCTTTTGGCGGGAATATTCTTCATTTTGATGGCATTCATCACGGGCTGGGTCCTCAGCCCCAACGGCCTACTCGGTCTCCAATACAAGTACAAAAAAGACATCTTGGTCGATACCTATGAGTGCGGAGTGGAAACCTACGGCACTTCCTGGATCCGTTTCAACGTCAGTTTTTACCTCTACGCCCTCCTGTTCGTTATTTTCGACATTGAGACAGTTTTCCTCTATCCCTGGGCCATTTCCTTCCGCCGATTGGGAGTGATGGGGTTCGGTGAAATGATCCTTTTTATCGCCATCCTTTTGGTCGGTTTGGGTTATGCCTGGAAAAAGGAGGCCTTGAAATGGGATTAGGCTTGAAAGGCGTTTCCCGTTCCGACATCCAGCTCATGGAATCCGAAAGCACGGTCCCCGGGCTTTGGACGCTGGAAAAGGCGACAAGTTTCATCTTCAAATGGGCCCGAAAGAATTCCCTTTGGCCCCTCCAGTTTGGGACGGCCTGTTGCGCCATCGAGATGATGGCGACGGCCGGCGGCCGGTACGATCTGGCCCGCTTCGGCGCGGAAGTTTTCAGGCCCTCCCCCCGGCAGGCCGATCTTTTGATCGCGGCGGGGACCATCACGGAAAAAATGGGTTACGCGCTCAAGCGCCTTTATGAACAGATGCCCAAACCCAGTTGGGTGATTGCCATGGGAAGCTGCACCATCGCGGGCGGCCCCTATTACTATGATTCCTACACAGTGGTGAAGGGGATTGATTCCTTCATACCGGTGGATGTTTATGTTCCGGGATGCCCCCCCCGTCCCGAGTCTTTGCTTCACGGATTGATGGCCATCCAGAAGAAAATCGACGATGAGCCGGTCTTTCGACGCCGCCGGGAAGCCTAAGGGTTCTTGAATTTTTACGATCGCTAAGGATTATTTCTTATGACGAATGATGAGCTCAAAACCAAGATCGAGACCCAATTCAAGGATTCCGCTCAATCGGTGGCACTCTCCACGCAAGGGGAAGTGATTTTGACGGTCAAGTCCGGAAACCTACCTCGCCGTCGCCCAAGCCCTGAAGGAAAATGGGGAATTCGCCTTTGACCACCTGTCGAGCCTCACCGCGGTCGATTATCCAAAAGAGAATAAGATCACGGTGGTTTCCCATCTTTGGTCTTACACGAAAAAGCACCAGATTGACCCTGAAGTTGGACGTTCCACGCGCGACCCCCCTGGCCCCCACCCTCGAAAACGTCTGGAAAAGCGCCAATTGGTTCGAGAGGGAAGTATTCGACCTCTATGGGGTGGTCTTCGAGAATCATACGGACCTGCGACGGATCATGATGCCGGACGATTACCTGAAGTACCCATTACGGAAGGATTTCTCCGATGACGGATTTATTGTTAAGCCGAATTAAAGGGGACGTTTCCTCCTCCGGCACGGACGAGTATGTCGTCAACATGGGGCCCCAGCACCCGGCCACCCACGGCGTTTTGCGGCTGATCGTCAAGCTCGACGGCGAAACGGTCAAGCAAACTACCCCGGTTCTCGGCTACCTGCACCGTTCCATCGAAAAAATATGCGAGAACCGCACCTATCCCCAATGCATCACGTACACGGACCGGGTCGATTATGTCTCGGCCATGACGGTCAACCTGGCCTTCGCTGTCGCCGCGGAAAAACTCATGGGGATCCAGCCCCCTCCCCGGGCCCAGTGGCTTCGGATGATTTTCTGCGAGCTCCAGCGCATCGCCAGCCATCTGCTCTGGTTCGGCGCCTTTGCCGGGGATATCGGCGCCCTGACGCCCTTTTTGTACGGTTTAAGGGAAAGGGAACGCATCCTCGATCTTTTCGAAATGACCTGCGGCCAGCGCCTGACCTATAACTACATCCGCATCGGCGGCGTCATGATCGACATCCTTCCCGAATTCGAGGCGAAGTGCCGGGCCTTCCTCGACTATTTCGAGCCCAAGATCGATGAGTACGAGGATCTTTTGACTTACAATCCCATCTTCCTGGAACGCACCCGGGGCGTGGGCATCGTCACTCCCGGGATCGGGATCAATTGCGGGTTTTGCGGCCCTTCCCTTCGGGGGTCGGGGGTCTCCTGCGACGTGCGCAAACAACAGCCCTACCTGTTCTATGACCAGGTGAAGTTTAACGAGTGCCTGGAGTCGGCGGGGGATTGCTGGAGCCGCTACAAGGTCCGAATAAACGAGCTGCGGGAATGCGTTTCCATCATCCGCCAGTGCCTGGAGAGGCTGGAGCCCGGCCCCTTCGAGGCCAAGATGCCGCCGATCCTCAAGGCGCCCCCGGCCAGCGAGGCTTACGTGCGCACCGAATCCGCCCGGGGAGAGATGGGGGTCTACTTGGTGGGGGACGGAACCCCCAAACCCTGGAAAGCGAAATTCCGTTGCGCCTCCTTTAGCAACCTGTATCTTCTCGACCAGTTGACGAGGGGCTGGAAAGTGGCCGATATCATGGCGGTGCTCGGAAGCTTCGACCTGATCGTGCCGGAAGTGGACCGCTAGACCTTGAAAGGAACGGCCAAACGATGAATTTGTTCTCCAACCTGATCGCCCGGATCGAGGACATCCTCCATTGGGTTTACATCTACCTGGGGGTGGCCCCCCTGCAGGGCATTCTAGACAATGGGGTGATCGTGGTGGCCATGTTCGGCGCCACTGCCGTTTTCGTCATGTTCCTGGTCTGGATGGAACGCAAGGTTTCCGCCCGCATGCAAAGCCGCATCGGACCCAACCGGGTGGGCCCGCTGGGTCTGCTTCAAACGCTCGCCGATGCGATCAAGTTGACGGCCAAGGAGGATGTCAAACCCGTGAACCGGGACAAGGTCCCCTATTTCATCGCCCCCATCGTGGCCTTCGTGGCGACGTTCATGGGCTTGGTGGTCATTCCCTTTGACAAGGGCGTGGTGGTCCAGGACCTGAACGTGGGCCTCCTCTATATCGTCGCCATCACCAGCTTCACCGTCATCGCCATCCTGACTGCGGGGTGGAGCTCCAACAACCGGTTCGCCCTCCTGGGGGGGTTCCGTTCCGCCGCCCAGATCGTCAGTTATGAGGTGCCCCTCGTCTTGTCGCTGGTTCCGGTCATCATGACGACGGGGACCTTAAGCTTGAACGCCATCGTCGTTTTCCAAAAAGCGCTCGGTTTTTGGTTCGTGGTGCCCCAGATCATCGCCTTCCTGGTTTTTGTCACCTCCGCCACCGCCGAGGCCAACCGGGCGCCCTTTGACATCCCGGAGGCCGAGTCGGAACTCATCGGGGGGTTCCACACCGAATATTCCGGCGTGAAGTTCGCCATGTTCTTTCTGGGCGAATACGTGGCGATCGTGGTTTCCTCCGCGGTCGCGGTCACGGTTTTTCTGGGGGGCTGGCTCCCGTTCCCCTATCTTTCCTCTTGGCCCGTGCCGGGTTTCGTGTGGTTCATGTTGAAATTGGTCCTGATGATCTTCCTGATCATGTCCTTCCGTTGGACCTTCCCGCGTTTGAGGGTCGACCAGCTGATGGATTTCGGCTGGAAGGTCCTGATCCCCGTCGCGATCCTCAATATATTGTTGACCGGTTTTTTCCTGCTGGCGAAGGGGGCTTGAGATGGGGATTCTTCAATACTTCTGGGGCATCCTGACCGGCCTGTGGAACCTGCTGGTGGGCTTGTCGGTGACCATCCGCTATTTTTTCAAGCCCGCCACGACCGTCCAATATCCCGAGGAAAAACCGCCCCTTCCGGCCCGGTCCCGTAGCATGATCAAATTGATCTATGACGGCGAGAAGGACCAGTTCAACTGCGTGGCCTGCATGATGTGCGCCAAGGCCTGCCCCAACAACTGCATCAAGTTGGAAGGCGTCCGCATGCCGGACGGCAAACGGCGCATGACCACCTTCAAGCTTGATTTCTCCACCTGTATCTTCTGCGGCTATTGCGTGGAGGCTTGCGGGTTCGACGCCCTTACCTTCGTATCCGAGGAATATGAAAACACCGTTTACCGGCGCGGGTCCCTCCTGCAGGATGAGCAGGCCATGAAATGGGTCCGCCCTCCTCACTTAGCCCCTCAACCGGCCGAGGCGACCCCGGTGGCCGCGGCCGCGCCCGCAACCCCAGGAGTCCCGACATGAGACCTTCTCCATGCCCTGTATTGGAAATTTCGATACACCGCCGGGATCCATCTTTTATTTTGATTAAAGGATGTTTCGCATGACCTCGATTGTTTTTTACTCGATCGCCGGAATGGTCGTTGGTTCGGCCCTCCTGGTGGTATCCCTGAAAAATTTATTCCATTGCGCCCTGTTCCTGGCGCTGGCCATGTTCGGGATCTCCGGCATCTTCCTTTTCCTGGGTTCCGAGTTCCTGGCCGCGGTGCAGGTGCTCATCTATGTGGGGGCGGTCACCATCCTGGTCATCTTCGGCATCATGTTGACCCGTAACGTGATGGACGAGAAAACGCCCGCGCGGAACAACCAAGGCTTCCTGGCCTTTTTGGTGGGCGCGGCCTTCTTCCTGATCACCACCTTCGCCCTGGCGCAGTCCCTTTTCCAATGGACCAATCCCATTCCGCCGGCTCCGGGAACCGCGGCTACGGCTTACATGAACGACGTGGCCGCCCTGGGCCCGGCCTTGATCCTGCCCTCCAATGGTTTCGCCTTTGCGTTCGAGTTCGTTTCGATCCTTTTGTTATCCGCCCTGGTGGGCGCCATTGTGATCGCCCGGAAGGACCCCTCATGAGCCGAATCACGCGTCAAAAAAATAGATTGGAATCGGCTCTCTGCCGCCCCCCTTGTTATTTCCATTTAAATGGAGGGTTGGTATGACCACCATCCCGGTCGTCCATTTCCTTTACCTGGCCGCCATCCTTTTTTCCATCGGCCTTTTCGGCGTGCTGACCCGCAAGAACGCCCTGTCGGTCCTGATGGGCATCGAGCTCATGCTCAACGCCGTGAACATCAATTTCCTGGCCTTTGGCAAATTCTGGGGCCACGCCTCCTTGCCCGGCCAGGTTTTCGTGGTTTTTGTCATCACCATCGCCGCGGCCGAGGCCGCGGTAGCCCTGGCCATCGTCATATCCATCTACCGCCAATGGCGAAGCGTGAATGTCGATGAGATCCATGAGCTCCGCGGTTAAGGAATAGGCATATTACGGGGTAGTGGACGTCCGGGTTGAGAACGGGAGTTTGCTGCCGGGACGTCTTTTGTGCGTGTTCGGAACCCATTTTCGTGAGGTTGTCATGATTCAGTATGCTTGGCTGATACCGGCACTGCCGGCCTTTTCCTATCTTTTCATTACCCTTTTTACCCGCCGGCACCGCCAGTTGTCCGCGGCCCTGTCCATTCTTTCCATGGGGATCTGTTTCATCCTCTCGGTGGGAATCCTCCTTCAACTTTTGGGCCTGGACCCCTCCGCCCGCGTGGTCACTTTCAGCGTCACCTGGCTGGAAATCGCCCCCTGGAAGGCCCAGGTGGGGATCCTGATCGACCCCTTGGGTTCCAACATGCTGATCGTGGTGACCCTGGTCTCCCTGCTGGTCCAAATTTACTCCCTGGGATACATGCACGACGACGAGGGCTTCGCGCCCTATTATTCCTACCTGTCCCTCTTTACCGCCTCCATGCTCCTGCTGGTCCTCTCCACCAGCTTCCTTCAATTGTTCGTGGGGTGGGAATTGGTGGGGCTTTGTTCCTATCTCCTGATCGGCTTCTGGTACCACAAGCCCGAGGCGGCGGACGCCTGTAAGAAGGCCTTTATCACCAACCGGGTCGGGGACATGTTCTTCCTGATGGGGGTCATTACCATTGGCATGAAATTCCAGACCTTTGATTTCGCCCAGGTCCAGACCCTGGTGACGTCCGGCATCGCCGACCATTCTCTCCCCACCCTCTTCGTGGCGGGCATCGCCCTCCTGTTGTTCGGCGGGGCGGTGGGGAAGAGCGCCCAGTTTCCCCTGCATGTCTGGCTCCCGGACGCCATGGAAGGCCCCACGCCCGTCTCCGCCCTCATCCACGCCGCCACCATGGTGGCAGCCGGCGTTTTCATGGTGGCCCGCACCTACCTGCTGTTTTCGGCCGATCCCACCGCCATGACCGCCGTCGCCTGGACCGGCGGGTTCACCGCCCTATTCGCGGCCACCATCGCCCTGGCCCAAAACGACATCAAGCGCATCCTGGCCTATTCCACCCTCTCCCAGCTCGGGTACATGATCCTGGCCCTGGGCTGCGGCGGTTTCACCCAAGGCATGTTCCACCTGACGACCCACGCCTGTTTTAAGGCCCTGCTCTTTTTGGGGGCGGGAAGCGTCATCCACGGCCTGCACCACCAGGACATCTGGCATATGGGCGGGTTGGCGAGGAAGATGAAGGTCACGGCCTACACCTTCGCGGTGGCCACCCTGGCCATCGCGGGCATCTTTCCCCTGGCGGGATTCTTCTCCAAGGACGCCATCCTGGACGCCGTGAAGGAAAGCACCGTCCCCGGCCATGAAATCCTCTACGCGGCCGCTGTCTTCACGGCCTTCCTGACCGCCTTCTACATGTTCCGGCTTTTCTTCGTGGTCTTCGCCGGGGAACCCCGCGACGCACACGCCCATGACCACGCCCATGAGTCGCCCCTTTCCATGACCGGACCCCTGGTTGTCCTGGCCCTGCTCTCCATCGTCGTCGGCTGGCTCAACTGGCCGGGGTTCGACGGCTATTCCAAGTTTCTCCATTATGGCAACGCCGCCCCGGCGGAATTCGATTGGACCATGGGCTGGGTCTCGGTGGGGATCGCTGTCCTGGGCATCCTGCTGGCCGCCTGCTTTTATTACTGGAAAGTCTTCTCGGCCGAAAAGATGGCCCAAACCTTCCGCCCCATCCATCTGCTCCTGAAAAACAAGTACTATGTCGACGAGTTTTACGGCTGGATGGTCAAGAAAGTGGTTTTTGGCCTGGCGACCCTCTTTACCTGGTTTGACGACAACGTGGTGGATGACGGCATGGTGGACGGCATCGGATGGACGGCCCGCAAGATGGGCGGTTTCTTCCGGTTGACGCAGACCGGATATGTCCAGAATTACGCCCTGGTGATTTTCGGGGCCGTCGCGGTGATATTTTTAATCGTCAGTTTCCAATAACCCGGAGGAATGAACCGAATGCTTCCAGTCTTGACTGCCATCCTCGTGCCTTTCCTGGCTTCCTTCCTGGCGTTCCACTGCGCCGGGCCGGGATGCGCCTGCCTGCCCGTCCTGACCTGCTTCATCCTGATCCCCAACCTGGCCGCCTTGGCCATCCTGGTCGCGGGGGATAGGTTCATCCGCTGGATTAGCCTGGTCGCGGCTTCCCTGGAACTGGGCCTGGCGTTCCACGTCTTGACTTCCTTCTCGGTGGCCGAGGGCGGGTTCCAATTCGTGGAAAAGGTTCCCTGGCTTTCCAACCTGGGCATCAACTACCTTTTGGGCGTGGACGGCATGAGCACCCTGATGGTGTTCCTGGTGGCCTGCGTCTATTTCGCCGGCACGCTGATTTCCTGGAACATCACGCCTGCGCATCCGCGAATACTTCGTCCTTTTCTCCCTCCTGGTGGGCGGGGTGGCGGGCGCCTACGTCAGCCTGGACCTTTTCTTCTTTCTTCCTTTTCTACGAGTTCGCGGTGCTTCCCATGTACCTGCTGGTGGGCATTTGGGGCTCGGGACGCAAGGAATACGCGGCCATGAAATTGACGGTCATGCTCCTGGCGGGATCGGCCTTCATGCTGGTGGGTTTCCTGGCGATGTACTTCACCTCGAACGTCCATACCTTCGATATCCGCGTCCTGGGACACCTGTCCGCAGACGGGTTTCAGCGCCGACTTTCCAGAAGACCTGGTTCCCCCTCCTGTTCCTCGGTTTCGGCGTCATCGCGGCGGTCTTCCCGTTCCACACCTGGTCGCCGGATGGTTACGGCTCGGCGCCGACCGCGGCTTCCATGCTTCACGCCGGGGTCCTGAAAAGCCTGGGCGGCTACAGCATCATCCGCGTCGCCTTGCCGGCCCTGCCCGATGGCGCCCGGTACTGGCTCCCCCTGTTGGTGATCCTGACCCTCATCAACATCCTTTACGCGGCCTTCGTGGCCCTGAAGCAAAAGGACTTCAAGTATGTCATCGCCTACTCCTCCGTTTCCCACTGCGGGGCCATCCTCTTCGGCATCTGCACCATGCAGGCGGCGGGCCTGAACGGGGCGGTGATCCAGACCCTGTCCCACGGCATCGTGGCGGCCATGACCTTCGCCCTGGTGGGCACGGTCTACGGCAAGGCCCATACCCGGGAACTGGCCAAGCTGGGCGGCCTTTCCAAGGTGATGCCCATCCTGGGCGGGCTGTTCGTGGCGGCGGCCATGGCCAACGTGGGGCTGCCGGGCCTCAGCGGCTTCGTGGGCGAGTTCCTCATCTTCATGGGCGCCTTCAAGAGCGGGTTCGGTATTTTCCAGATCCTCTTTCCCATCGCCATCCTGTCCATCGTCATGACGGCGGTTTACTACCTTCGCCTGGTGCAGATGGTCTTTTACGGGCCGGTGCAGGACCCCCACCTGCAGGAAAAGGCCCAGGACGGCACCTTCATCGAGATCCTCCCCATCGCCTTCCTCTTGCTGGTGTCCCTGGCGGTGGGCTTCTATCCCAAGCCCTTCGTGGACCTTTCCAATAGCGCCATCGCGCCCCTGGTCGACCTGATCGGAGGCTTCAAATGATCCAATATTCCGTTTTCCTTCCCGAAATTTGGATGGTCGGCGCCGCGGTCCTGATCCTTTTGTGGGACCTCGTTCTTCCCAAAGACTCCAACCGGGATTTCCTCAGCTGGGTCGCCGGATTGGGCCTGGCGGGCGCCCTGGCGGGTTTGCCCTGCATCGGTAACATCGGCTGCATGGGCGCCTGTCCGATCGCCCCTTCCCGATGGAAACCTTCAACGGGTTCCTCAAGCTGGACTGCCTGGCGATCTTCTTCAAGACCGTGATTCTCCTCGCCACGCTCCTGACGGTCCTGATCGCGCACCGGTATTTCAAGACCCGCGCGACCCCCTACCCGGCCGAGTTTTTGGCCATAGTGCTTTTTTCCGCGGCGGGCGCCTCCGCCCTTTCCTCGGCCCAGGAAGTCGTGACCCTCTATATCGCCCTGGAAACCCTGACCATCAGCAGCTACCTCCTGGCTTCCTTCATGAAAAAGGACAAGGCCAGCAACGAGGCGGGGATGAAATACCTGCTCATCGGCGCTTTTTCCTCCGCCCTGCTTCTTTTCGGTTTTTCCTATCTCTACGGCCTTTCCGGCACCACCACTCTCACCGGCATGGCGCGAGCCATGGCGGCCCAGCCCGTTTCTCCCCTGGGGGTCCTGGCGGTGATCATGGTCATCGGGGGTCTCTCGTTCAAGATTTCCCTGGCCCCATTCCACATGTGGACGCCGGATGTCTACGAGGGGGCGCCCACGCCCGTGACGGCTTTCCTTTCCACCGTCTCCAAGACCGCCGGGTTCGCCGCCTTTATCCGGATCTTCTGGGTGGGCCTGGCCGTGCCCTCCCTCCAGCCGGTCTGGGTGGGACTTTTCGCCGTCCTCGCGGCGGCCAGCATCGTGCTGGGCAATTTGGAGGCCCTACCCCAAACCAACCTGAAACGCCTGATGGCCTATTCCTCCATCGCCCAGGCCGGGTATATCTCCACCGGTTTCCTGGCGGGCGGGCAGTTGGGCATGACCGCCGTCCTTTTCTACCTTTTCGTCTACCTCTTCGCCAACATGGGCGTCTTCCTCTCCATCGCCCTGGTTTCGGCCAAGACGGGAAGCGAGGACATTGTCGCCTTCAGCGGCATATGGAAAAGGTCGCCGATCATCGGCGTGATGCTTTTGGTGGGCTTGCTTTCGCTGGCGGGCGTCCCGCCCTTCGCGGGCTTCTCGGGAAAATGGTACCTCTTCGGCGCCGCCATCCACCAGGGCTACACCTGGCTGGCGCTGGTGGGCATGGTCTTCAGCGTGGTGTCCCTCTATTACTACCTCATGGTGGCCAAGCAGGCCCTAGTGAGCGATCCGTCCGATTCTTCGCCGATCCCGGTGAACCCGCTTGAAAAGGGGGCCCTTTTCATCTGCATCGCCATGACGGTCGTTTTGGGCTTCTGGCCCGCGCCGGTCATGAAATTGGCTGAAATGGCCGCCTCCAGCCTGTTTTAGTTTTTAAAAACCATCCCCATTCCCATCCGGTGGTTCCTGTGGATCCGTGGCAAAATATTTGTTGGGTTTAGGATCCTTAACAAAACCCAATATTTATTACAGAGACACGGATACACATACCGACCATCCATGAGACATTAAATGGGGTCGGTATAGTCCCGATTTCTTTCGGTTTAGGGCGAAAGGGGACAGGGTAAACCCGGACAATGGGTTTAAGATTTCTTGAATTTAGAAAGGTTTTTCTCTGTGCCTCTGTGGCCGCCAAAGGCGGCCTGTGGTGAAATTGGGTATTGTTATAGTCTCTTAGTCTATTGCGCCGCGGGGATGAAATCTTTTCACCCTTCCCGCGCATGGGTCTGGGTTGCAAAGTCTCAAAATCGGGCTGAAAATAGCCTCTTCGTGACAATCGATCCGAGGAAAGGATCCCATGACAGTTCAAATTCCTTACGCGTTCACCGTTTTATCACTGGTCTTGGCCGCCTGGTTTTCCCTGCGCTATTACCAAACCCTGGAGGATAGCCACGACCTCAAGGCGGGGCAGTGGCTGTCCGGGGCTTTGCTGGTCCAGTTGTCCATCATCCTCTGGATCTGGGTCCGGACCGGCTATCCCCCCCTGCTTTCCCTCAGCGGGATCCTCTTAACCATCGCCTTTTGCCTCGGCTTCGTCCTTTGGATGGGACGCCTCCAGGCGCCCGTTCCGCTCCTGACCTCGCTCTTTATGCCGATGGTTTGTGGTATCGCCCTCCTGGGTTTCGGCGTCAGTTTCCGGGACCTGGCCTTTCCCAACCCCAAGATCATGACCTTCTGGATGTCCGTGCACATCATCTCCATTTTCCTCGGTTTCGCCTGTTTCACGCTCGGGTTCGGGGTCGGCATGGCCTTCTGGATCCAGGAAGGCCAGCTGAAGAACCACCGGATGAAGGCATGGAGCTTCCGCCTGCCCCCCCTCGAATTGCTCGACAAACTCACCGTTTTCTACATCGGCTGGGGTTTTGTGTTATGGGTGGCCGGCCTGTTGCTGGGCATTTACCAGGCCTTCCTGGTGTGGCACCAACTTCCCCTGGGGGACCCCAAGATCGTGGGGGCCATCCTGGTTTCCATCATCTACGCGTTCTTTTTCCTCCTTCGCTGGGGCCTCAAGATTCGGGGCCGAACCACCATGGCCCTGGTGATGGGGGGCTACCTGCTCGCCCTCTTTACCTTCGTGGGGGTCCAGGTTTTCCTCCAGACCCAGCATATTTTCTGGAAAGCGGGACAATGAAATTCATCGCCTACGGCCTGAACCACCGGACCGCGCCCGTCGCCGTAAGGGAAAAGTACGCCCTCACCCCGGAGCAGGTGGGGGAGACCCTGGTCGGCCTGAAGGAGGCCGCCCCCCAGGCGGTTTTCCTTTCCACCTGCAACCGCGTGGAGTTTTACCTCGGAACCGACCATGAAACCGAGGCTTTGGAAAAGGTCCACCAGCACCTCTTCAAGCACCACAAACTGAAGCCCAAGGAAATTTCACGTTATTTCTACCGGTACGAGGGGCCGGACGCCTTCCTGCACCTTTTCCGGGTCGCGGCATCGCTCGATTCCATGGTCCTGGGCGAGGCCCAGATCCTGGGCCAGGTCAAGGACGCCTACGAGACCGCTTCCTCCGCGGGCATGCTGGGCTCGATGCTCAACGGGGTCTTCCACCGGGCCTTCGCGGCCTCCAAAAGGGTCCGAAGCCAGACCGAGATCGCCCGCATGCCCACCAACGTCTCCTCGGTGGCGGTCGACCTGGCCGGGAAGATCTTCAGCCCCCTTTCCCAACGGCAGGCGCTCCTCATCGGCGCCGGGGAAATGAGCGAGCTGACCGCCAAGTACCTTTACGACGCGGGGGTGAGGGGTTTTACCGTGGCGAACCGCACGCTGGAAAAGGCCCGGGCCCTGGCCGAGCCCCTGGGAGGGAAGGCGATGGGCCTGGAGGAAGCGCTCTCCGAACTCTCGCAGGTGGATATCATCCTCACGTCCGTGGCCGGGTCCCAGCCCCTCATCACCAAGTCCCGGCTGGAGGAAGCCATGCGCCAGAGGGAAAGGACCCCCCTCTTCATCATCGACACGGGCGTGCCCCGCAACGTGGAGAATTCCGCCTCCGACATCGCCTCGGTCTACCTCTACAACATCGACGACCTTTCCCAGCTGGCCAACCGCAACCGCGAGGAAAGGCAAAAGGCCTCCCAAACCGCGGAGGCCATCCTCAAGGAAGAGGTGGAAAAGCTTTGCTCCTGGTTGAATACGCTGGAACTGGTGCCCACGGTGGTTCGCTTGAGGGAAAAGTACGAAAAGACCCGCAGGCGGGAGCTGGACGAATTTTTCCACAAGAATCCCAACCTGGATGAGAAACAGCGCCGGGCGGTCGAAAAGCTCACCCAGGACCTTGTGGGCAAGCTGCTGCACGCCCCCACGGTCAACCTCAAGTCGGTGGTTCAGGAATCGGACCGGTTCGAGTACGCCCGGATGCTCGGCGAGGTCTTCGCCCTGTTTGAGGAACCCAAGGAATAGAAACGGTTTGTCCGGAAGGACTTGGTTAGGAAGTTCATGATGAAAAAGGCGATCGAATGAACAACGAACCCCTCGGAGGCTTTTCCAGTGTTGAATCCCTTGAAACATCCGCCCAGAAGCTAGAAGCATTGGAAAAGACAGACCGCGCCCTTGCCGCCTCCCCGGATTTGGTCGAGGAACGATTTAGACGGGCTTGCCTTTTGGACCAGCTGGGGCGGACGAAGGAAGCCAAGGCGGAATATTCCAGGGTTTTAAAAAGGGAACCCGGCCATTTCGAGGCCTTAAGCCGAATGGGGAATATGCTTTATATAACGGCTTCCGCGGCAGCGGCCCTTCCTTATTATATTCAAGCCGTCACCCGTCACCCTTCGAATCCCGTCGCTTATGTCAACCTCGGCCAACTCCAGGCCCAGGCCAATCAAAAAGCCCTCGCGAAATTGAATTATGAGACCGCCCTCCGCCTGGACCCTGAAAATGCGGCGGCCCAGCGCGGCCTGGCCGTGGTGCTGAAGGAATTCGGGGACAAGCCGAACGCCCAACGATACCGGGATATGGGCTACCGGAAGGAACCGGTGGTCTATAGGCCCTACCGAGGGGAGGGTTCGCCGGTGAAGGTCCTTTTGCTTGAATCGGCCATGGGTAATTTGGTCCCGCTTCACAAGCACATCGACGGCAGCCTTTTCCAAACGACCACCCTTTTCGCGGATTATTTTGATCCTTCCCAACCCCTCCCTCCCCACCAGAAGGTGTGGAACCTCATTGGGGACGCGGACGAGTGTTCCCAAGCCCTGGAGATGGCTTCCCGCCTGTTGGAAAAAACCTCCGCTCCCGTCCTCAACCATCCCGCGAAGGTTCTACCGACGGGTCGGGAGGAAATTTCGAAGAAATTAAGCGCCATCCCCGGGGTGATTACGCCCCGGATTTCGCTCCTGTCCCGGGAGCGCCTGATGCGCCCATCGATCGGGGAGGATCTGAAAGAACTCGGTTTTACCTTCCCCTTCCTCTTGCGCTCGCCCGGATTTCACGGCGGCAAGCATTTCATTTATGCCGGGAATGGGGAAGAACTGAGGAACCAACTGCCGTCCCTGCCGGGGGACCAGCTTCTCGTCATCGAGTATTTGGATTCCCGGAGCCCGGACGGGAAAATTCGGAAATACCGGGTCATGATGATCGAGGGAAAGCTCTATCCCCTGCATGCCGGCCTCTCCCACGATTGGAAAATCCATTACTTCAGCGCCGAAATGGCGAATCACCCGGAAAATCGGGAGGAGGATTTGAGATTTTTGACCCGGATGCCGGAAGTCCTGGGCCCTCACGCGATGGAAGCCTTGGGGAAAGTTTGCTCAACCTTGGGATTGGATTACGGCGGAATCGATTTCGGCCTCAACGGAAATGGGGACATCCTCCTCTATGAGACCAACGCGACGATGGTGGTCTACCCGCCTGGCCCGGAACAAATATGGGATTACCGCCGACCGGCGGTCCAGATAATACTGGACGCCATCCAACAAATGTTCCTCAAAAGTTGAACCAGGTCCAGGCAACGGAAGGCCTTCGCATGAACAACCGGCCCCTCGGCGGCTTATCCGGAGCGCCATCCCTTGAAACCTCCGCCCAGAAGCTTGAAGCATTGGAAAAACTGGACCGCTTGCTGGCCGCCTCCCCGGATTTGGTCGAGGAACGCTTTCAACGGGCTTGCCTGTTGGACCAGTTGGGGAGGACGGAAAAAGCCAAGGTCGATTTCACGGAGGTTTTGAAAAGGGCTCCCGCCCACCTCGGAGCCTTGATCCGGTTTGGGGATTTGTTCTACGCGATGGGGTTTGGAGCGGCGGCCCAAGCCTTGTACCAAGAGGCGGTCCTCCGGCATCCTTCCAACTCCGAAGGTTACAACCGTCTCGCGAATGTCCAGGTGCAAATCAACGAGAAGGGACAGGCCCAGTCGAATTTCGAGGCCGCCCTCCGGCTGGATCCCGGGAATCCGGAAGCCAACCGGGGAATGGCGGGCCTGCTCATGGATGCGGGGGATGAGCCAAACGCCAAACGGTTCCGGGACAAGGCCTTCCGGCGGGAACCGGTCTTGGTTTGTCCCTACCGGGGTGAAGGTTCGCCGTTGAGCATCCTTTTGCTTGAATCGGCCATGGGCAACGCGGTTCCTTTGCGCCGCTACCTGGACAGCCGCTTCTTCCACTCGACCACCCTTTTCGTGGAGTACTTTGACCCTTCCCAACCCCTCCCCCCCCACCAGAAGGTGTTGAACCTCATCGGGGACGCGGATAAGTGCCGACCGGACCTGGAAATCGCGGATCGATTATTGAAAAAAACATCCGCCCCCGTCCTCAACCATCCCGCCAAGGTCCTACCGACGGGCCGGGAGGAAATCTCGAAGAAATTAAGCGGCATCCCCGGGGTGATTACGCCGAGGATTTCGCTCCTGCCCCGGGAGCGGCTGACGCGCCCATCGATCGGGGAGGATCTGAAGGAACTCGGTTTTTCCTTCCCCTTCCTATTGCGCTCGCCCGGATTTCACGGCGGCAAGCATTTCATTTATGTCGAGAATGAGGAATCGTTGAGGAACCAATTGCCGGCCCTTCCGGGGGAAGAACTGCTGGCCATCCAGTATTTGGATTCCCGGAGCCGGGACGGGAAAATCCGCAAATACCGCGTTATGATGATCGATGGTACCTTGTATCCCTTGCATGCCGCCCTGTCCCGCGATTGGAAGGTCCACTACTTCAGCGCGGAGATGGCCTCCCATCCCGGGAACCGCGAGGAGGATTCGAGATTTTTGGGGCAAATGCCGGATGTCCTGGGCGCTCCCGCGATGGAAGCCTTGGGGAATATCCGCTCTAGTCTGGGGCTGGATTACGCCGGAGTGGATTTTAGCCTGGATGAAAAAGGGGACATCCTCTTATTTGAGGCGAACGCGACGATGGTGGTTTATCCGCCCGACGGGGATCGAAGATGGGATTACCGCCGCCCGGCGGTCCAGAAAATTTTAGATGCCATCCAACGGTTGTTGCAGAAAGGGCAGGACCATTCCTAAGAGGGGGAAGGCGTTGCCATGAACCAGGGATCACCCGAAGAGCGCTACCGACAGGCTTTGCGATTGGATAGCTTGGGACTCGCGGAAGAAGCCCGGATCGAATTAGGGGAGCTATTAAGGGAGGACCCCGCCCCTATCGGCGCCAAGACCCTCTATGAAAACATGCTTTATAGGACGGGGCCTCGAACCGCGCACCGAACCCTCTACCGGGAGGACCCCTATCCACCGGCGTGGGATACCGACGAAACGGAAATTCCCGGCAATGCCCGGGCGGAAGACACTGGAAGTGAACAGGCAAGATTGATCCTGGAAGCCGCCCTTCAGCTGGATCCCCTGGACCGGACGGCCAACCGGGGAATGGCCTACCTATTATCGGACGCGGGGGATGAGCTAAAGGCGAAAGAATTCAGGGACAGGGCCTTCCGGCAAATACCCGTCCGTTTCCAGCAAGACGGGGAAGAAAAGAAGGTGAAAGTTCTTTTGCTCGTTTCGACCCTGGGCGGTTTGGCCCCGCTTCGCCGACACCTGGACAGCCTCCCCTTCCATCTCACCAATCTTTATGTGGAGACCTTTGATCCCAAACTGCCCCTGCCTCCCCACCAGAAGGTGATCAATCTCATCGGGGACGCGGACCGGTGCCCCCAGGCCCTGGAGATTGCTTCCCGCCTGTTGAAAAAAACCTCCGCCTCCGTCCTCAACCCTCCCGATAAGGTCCTGCCGACGGGCCGGGAGGAAATCTCGAATAAATTAAGCGCCATCCCCGGGATCCTGACGCCCCGGATTTCGCTCCTGCCTCGGGAACGATTGATGCGGCCCCAGGCCGGGAGTGATCTGGCCGAATTGGGTTTTACCTTCCCCTTCCTTTTGCGCTCGCCCGGATTTCACGGCGGCAAGCATTTCATTTATGTCGAGAATGAGGAATCGCTGAGGAACCAACTTCCGGCCCTGCCGGGGGAACACCTTTTCGTCATCCAGTATTTGGATTCCCGGAGCCCGGACGGGAAAATTCGGAAATACCGGGTCATGATGATCGAGGGAAAGCTCTATCCCCTGCATGCCGCCGTTTCCCATGACTGGAAAATCCATTACTTCAGCGCCGAAATGGCGGAAAACCCCGAAAACCGGCGGGAGGATTTGGATTTCCTGGAACGGATGCCGGAAGTCCTCGGCCCCAAGGCGATGAGCGTGTTGGGGAAAGTTTGCTCGACCCTGGGACTGGATTACGGCGGAATCGATTTCGGCCTCAACGGGAATGGGGACATCCTCCTCTACGAGACCAACGCGACGATGGTGGTCTACCCGCCCGAGCGGGATCATCGATGGGATTACCGCCGGCCGGCGGTCCGGAAGGTACTGGAAGCCATTCAACGAATGCTGCTAAAAGGATAACGCCATGAAACCATTAGACGCCATGCTCCAACCCCATCCGACCTCGACCCGATTGAGCTATAGCCGCCCCAATGCGGACGACAGCCAAGGCGAGTGGAAAAGGCTGGACCTGGATTATTATTATTCCACCGCCCGGGACTGCGCCCTGCCGCAGGAGGCGCCCAAGGATATTCGCCTCTTGTGGGAAACGGCCCAGCATCTGCTGGCTTACGCCTATTTTGAGTATTCCTTCGTCATCACGGCCGATTATTTATCCACCCAGGTGGTGGAAATCGCCTTGAGGAAGGAATGCGCCGCCCAAATCGCGGAATTCAACCGGCAGAGGGCGGAACAGGGGAAAAAAACCAGGGAGCCGAATTTCCCCGAGGTTTTGGGGTTATTCAAGGAAAAGACCCTGACGATCTTGGCGCCGGAGGAGGCCCAATTCCTGTTTGATCGGTTGGGCGCCCTGGCGGCCATCCGGAATCAAATGGGGCGTCCGCAATTTATGCCGCTCTACCTGCCGAACCAATCCGTGATGACCCGAACCAGCGAATGGCTGGGGGCTTACTACCAGGGCCGGTTAAAACAGTTTGTCCAGGCCTGGATGAAATGGAGCCAAGATATCAAGCGCTGAGGAGGGAACCGGGCCTTCCGGACTTTCAGGATTTTTTTGTTTTTTGTTTTAACATTGGCGCTGAAGAGGGTTTATCCTTATGGACTGCCGTTCACCGATTGAACCAGTCCGGTAACCCGTTACAAGAAAGGAACCCCTATGACCGGGTCCATGAGCCATAATTTCTCAGGCGGCCTCGGAGCCTTGCCCCAAGAAGTGCTGGAACAAGCCAGCCAAGCCCTTCTCCAGGCCCCGGGAACCCGCCAGTCCATCCTCGGCATCAGCCACCGGTCCGACTATTTCAAGGCCATCCTCCAGGAATCGGAATCGATCTTCCGTTCGCTCCTCCACATCCCCTCCGACTACCACCTCCTCCAACTGCAGGGGGGGAGCACCCTGCAATTTTCCATGGTGCCCATGCTTCTGTTGCGGGGGAAGGGCAAAACGGCCGAATACCTGAAGACCGGTTATTGGAGCGCCAAGTCCCTGCCGGACGCCCGGCTCGAGGGTGCGGTGCGGGTGGTCTATGACGGGGAGGGAAGCGGCTACCATCGGTTGCCGGATGAGGGTGAGCTGGCCTATGACCCCCAAGCGGCTTATCTCCACTATGTGTCCAACGAAACGGTGGAAGGGCTTCAATTCACCTCCTTGCCCGGTTTGAAAGGGGTCCGGCGGGTCTGCGACATGTCCTCCGATTTTTTAAGCGGCCCCTTTTCCATCACGGACTTCAGCCTGGTCTACGCCCATGCCCAAAAAAACCTGGGCCCGGCGGGGATGACGCTGGTGGTGATCCAGGATAAACTTTTGAAGGAGTCGCCGGAAGGCCTGCCCAGCATGTTGGATTACCGCAACCACGTGGAAATGGGGTCCATCTACAACACGCCTCCCACCTTCGCCATGTATGTGGCCCTGCTCGTCGTGCGATGGGTGCGGGACCGGATCGGCGGCCTCGAAAAGATGGCCGCCCTCAACGAGAGAAAGGCCAAGGCCCTTTATGGCCTCCTCGACCTCCACCCCGAATTCTACCGGGCCCACGCGCGCAAGAAGGACCGGTCCCTGATGAACGTCGTTTTCCGCCTGTCGAGCCCCGAACTGGACCAGGCCTTCTTGAAGGAAGCCGTCGAGGCGGGCTTTTACGGGCTGGAAGGCCATCGAACCATGGGAGGCATTCGGGCCTCCCTGTATAACGCCGTGACCGAGGAGGACGTGGCCCAGCTCCTGGAATTCATGGAGGGGTTCCGTAAGCGTCATTCGAAATAAAGGGGAGTGTCTTAGAACCTATAAAAAAACTAAAATGAAAGGCAATTTTTACCACCAAGACACAAAGACACCAAGAAAAGCGAATTAAAAAGTTTGGTTTTACGACGTTTTCCAACCATCGGCTTAGTGAAGTTCTTGGTGTGCCGCCCCTCCATTTGATTGGTTTAATGATTGCGGTACTACCCCATATGATTCATGGTGAATCATATGGGGTGCCTTGGTGTCCTGGTGGTTAAAAAGTAGGTTTTGTTAGATTTTAAATAATGCGGCGGGCCGGTGGTCTTTACCAGATTTTGACAAAGGGGATTGAATGGCGGTTTTAATCGGCACAAGGGGGAGCCAGTTGGCCCTGGCCCAGGCCCAAATGGTCCGGGACCAGGTCGCTTTGTTGTTCCTGGGAGAGAAGGTCGAGCTCACGGTCCTCAAGACTACGGGCGACACCTGGGGCCTGCAAACGCCCCCCACCGCCCCGGAAGGAATCCCCACCGGCCTTTTCACCCGTGAACTGGATGACGCGCTGCTGAACGGCTCCATCCGGGCCGCCATCCACAGCCTGAAGGATGTCCCCACCACCCTGCCGCACGGCCTCACCTACGCGGCCTTCGTCCAGCGGGAGGATCCGCGGGACGCGCTCATTTCCCGCGAGGGAAAGAAGCTGGCCCAACTGCCGGGCGGTTCAAGGGTGGGAACCAGCTCTCCCCGCCGGGAAGCCCAATTGAGGGCGGCCCGGCCCGACCTGAATATCATCCCCTTCCGGGGAAACGTGGATTCCCGAATCAAAAAGCTCCACGCGGGGGAAGTGGACGCCATCCTCCTGGCGGCGGCGGGCTTGAAACGACTGGGTCGGGAATCGGAAGCCACCGAGTTCCTGGAACCCCAGGTCATGGTGCCGGCGCCGGCCCAGGGCATCCTGGCGGTCACGGCCCGGGCCAACGACCATGAGTTTTTGGAAAAGATCAGGCCCCTGGACCACCCCGAAACGCGCGTTTGCGCCCAGGCCGAAAGATCCTTCCTGAAAACCCTGCAGGGAGGCTGCCGGGTGCCGGTGGGGGCCCTGGCGGTGGTGGAGGGGGAAGTCCTCCGGTTGACGGGGGTCATCGCCCATCCGAACGGGGAAATGATCCTCAAGGACAGCGCCAGCGACCTGAAAGACAACCCGGTGGGCTTGGGGGTCAAGCTGGCTCATGCCTTTTTGGCCCTGGGCGCCCAGGAAATACTGAACGGCTTCGGAAGAACCTGATGCCAAAACCCAAAGCCAACACGAAGCCACAAAGACACAAAGAAAAATGCAACTTGGGTTAAGGATTTAGATAAACCGCTCAAATGATTACGGGACTATGGCTTTGACATAAGTCATTCAAGAAAGGTTTAGTTGTTGTGGTTTTCACCTTCTCCCCTTGAGGGAGAAGGATGGGATGGGCCGATCCCCTATTCATTAAATCAAGGTGATCGGTACGATACCGATCATTTGTTAATTGATGATCGGTACACCCTACCCTCTCCCTCAAGGGGAGAGGGTTTGTTATTAAGTTATGCCAAGTGCATAGTTCCGAATGATTATGGGATGGGTTTGAGTTTTCGTGATGTAGTTGGGTCCTGTTTTGGCCGTTGGTTCTGTGTGGTTGTTTGCTTGAATAGGGGAATGCAATGAAACCAAAAGGCAAAGTCATGCTCGTCGGGGCCGGGCCGGGCGACCCGGACCTCTTGACCCTCAAGGCCGTGGAGGCGATTGCCCAGGCCGAGGTGGTCATCTATGACGCCCTGATCCCAAGGCAGATCCTCAACCTCATCCCCCTCGACGCGGAGAAAATATTCAGGGGCCACCGGTCCCAAAAGGGCGCCTTGACCCAAAAGGACCTGAACGACCGAATGATCCAAAAGGCCAGGCAGGGCCTGCGCGTCGTGCGCTTGAAGGGCGGCGACCCCTTCGTATTCGGCCGCGGCGCCGAGGAAGCCCTGGCGCTCGCCCTAGCGGGCATCCCCTTCGAGATCGTGCCGGGCGTCTCCTCCGCCATCGCGGTCCCGGCTTACGCGGGCATCCCCGTGACCCATCGGGCCTTCAACTCGACCCTCACCATCGTCACCGGCCATGAGGACCCCGCCAAGTCCAAGACGGACGTGAATTGGCCCCACCTGGCCCGCACCGAGGGGACCCTGGTCTTTTTGATGGGGCTTCACACCTTGCCGGGAATATGCGAACGGCTCCTGCGCGAGGGCAAGGACCCCCGCACCCCGGTGGCGGTCATCCAGTCGGGCACCCTGGGCGCCCAACGAACCGTCCGGGGAACCCTCCAGTCGATCCTGAAACAGGTGATCCAGGCGGGCTTAAAGCCCCCCTGCACGGTGGTGATGGGAAAGGTGGTGGAACTCATGGGCGTCCTGAGTTGGTTTCAATTCAAGCCGTTGGCGGGGCAAAGGGTCCTCGTGACGCGCACGCGTGAGCAGGCCGGGTTCCTCACCCAATTGCTGGAGGACCAGGGCGCGGAGGTGCTTGAAATCCCCACCATCGAGATCTCGGCCCTGCCCCTGCGGAGCGAGGGCCAAAAGATACTCAAGAGCCTGTCCTCCTTCGACTGGCTGGTGCTTTCCAGCGCCAACGCGGTGGAGGTCCTGGTTTCCCACCTGGCGGTATCCAATTTGGACCTGAGAAACCTTTCCGGCGTCAAGATCGCCTGCGTGGGGGAATCCACGGCGAAGGTGTTAAGAAACTACGGCCTCAAGGCCGACCTGGTCCCCAAGGATTACAAGCAGGAAGGCCTGGCCTCCGCTTTCGCGAATAAGGGAAAGGAAATGGAAGGGAAGCGCGTTCTCTTCGTCCGCGCCAAGGATGGGCGCGACCTTCTGGAAACAGCGCTGAGAAAACAGAAGGCTCAAGTCACCTTGTGGGCCCTTTATGAGACCCGGGTGCCCAAGGAAGCCAGGAAACGCCTCCAGGACCTGTTCCTGAAGGAAGGCGGGGTGGATTGGCTGGTT
This sequence comes from candidate division FCPU426 bacterium, assembly GCA_963771075.1. Taxonomy (GTDB): domain Bacteria; phylum Oederibacteriota; class Muellerivitia; order Muellerivitales; family Muellerivitaceae; genus CAVTWJ01. Next base: position 178,884 of record CAVYSE010000001.1, read on the forward strand.
TTCGCCTCCTCCTCGTCGGCGGACCATTTTTACAGCGCCTTTACGCCCGTCCAAAGGAAGAAGACCTTAAAGGATTTGAAGATCGGCGTGGTCGGCCCGGTCACGGGCCAATCGGTGAGGAAATGGGGAGGCCGGGTGACGGTCGAGGCCAAGCCCCACACCCTGCCGGCCCTGGTGGAAGCCATGGTCCTCTATACCAAAAAACGGAAAAAGGATTCACCCGATCCCCGCAAAAAAACGTAAAATAGTTGCCCCACCGTCCATCCGATGGGTTTTTAAGGAACCAAAATTGGGACCGGCGATGCCGGGTGAAAGAGGAGAGGATCATGGGCAATCCAGCGAAACGAGATTTCAAGAAGGCCGGCAAGCGGTTGGAAAAGGCCGAGAAGAAAATGGCCAAGGCCACCGAGAAGTTCCAGGAAGCGGAAAAGAAATACAAGAAGGCGCATGAGGCCTTCCAACAGGAAGAACTCAAGCGCAAGAAGAAAAAGGAAGAAAAAGAAAAGGCCAAGGGAGCGAAAAAGGCGTCCAAGGACAAGGCCGCGGTGGCCAAGGTGAAGATCGTACCGCCTCCGCCTCCGCCGAACCCTCCCTCGGGAAACTGAACCGGTATTCTTGAAGCGTCCGGAATTTCAATAGTCACAACCCGGTCTCCCGCGCGGGGCCGGGTTTTTTATTGGAAGGACCGCCTCCTACCGGCCCCGCTTTCGATCTTAAGTTAAGTCGCAAAAAAACAGAGGCTCCCTCACGGCACGTCCAAGACCAGTTTTTCCCTTTTCGGGTTGAAGCCATCGGACGATTGGGGGTCCTCCAAGCGGTGAGCGTCGTCCCACTCCTTCGGGTTCACGACATAAAGGCTGTGCTTGCCCGGCGCGAGGCCCTGCAGGGCCGCTTCCAGGTTTTCCCGGTGGGGCTGCTGGTCGGTATCCATATCCACGTTCCAAACCCTGTCCCCGAATAGGAAGCCCGACTTTTCCATGGGAGAGTTGTCCCACATCATCACGGCCTCGCCGCCGCCATCCAGCAAAACACCCTGGTTCGGGTAAGGCATACCGCGAACAGGTACCGCTTTGCCGTTTTGCGAGGTTTTGATAAAAAATTCCATGGCCGAAACCAGGTGCTCCATGGCCTCCGCGTTGGCGCAGAACATCGTGAAGGGCTTTTTCAGGCTGGAGGCCACCACGCCGCAATAGTAGTAAGTCCCGGGGTGGTCCGACACCGTTTCGATCTTGCCGCAATGGATGGCCCTGACGTCTTCCCAGAAGAAAGCGATTTTACCCGCTCCGCTCCCGCCCACTCCCAGGAAATTGCCCGCCAGGTTTCCCAGCGCGTCCCCCGGCAGGTTCAGGGTGAGGCCCGTGGCCCCCACGTTGACCGACTGGACCTGTTTCTTGTCGCGGCCCTGCACCAGGGTGTATTTATCCGCGTCCGCCAGGTCTTGCAGGCGTCCCGTGGCCATGCCCTCGCCCATGGCGCTATCGACCGTGATTGGGCAATCCAGGACCCGGCATGACGGGGGGAGAACGGCTATTTCAGCTTCGAGGTAACTCTTATCTTCGTCGCTCTCTTTCCAAGCGCAGGTGGGAATATAGGTAAGATTAGTCGACAGTCGACGGTCCACAGTCGACAGGGAAACCTTGGACGGTCGTCGACGGTCGGTAGCCTGCCCTGAGCTCCGTCGAAGGGTCGGCAGGGGCGCCTTTGGCGATGATTGAACCTGAGAAGTCGTGTCGTTCTTTGTGTCTTCGTGTCTTTGTGTTGGATTTGAAGTTCCCGAAGTGGCGTTCACCTGGCCCGAAGCTTCACCCACCTCTTGTTTAGGGGTTGGAATAGTCGTAGGTAGTGGTTGAGGAATGGATTTACTATCGCCTTCCCAAGGGTTTACCCAAGACCCTACCCAATGGATCACTCCAGAGGTGGCCCGGCTCAACAAGCTCCTTAGCCCCGCCGGGTGGAAGAAGAAAAGATAGAGCCCATAGGCCAGGCCCACCACCAAGGCGATTCCCACCACGCCCTGGGCTATTTTCTTGGCGGGCTTGCCCACCACCTCCCCCAAGAGCCTCAGGGTGGCGTTCAAGGCCTATTTTCAGGTGTCGCCCAACCCAGCCGAAGGACCACTTGGCCGGGGGCCATGTTGTATGCCAAGTCCAATGCAAGATCCGGCCAAAGCAGGCCGCCACCAAGAACAGCTTTTCCCAGAGGGTGAGGTCTTGCCTCGCTTTGATCTTGGCCCGGATGGCCTTGATCCAGGGGATGCCAGCCATGGTGCCCCAAAACACCGACTGGTCGTCGCTCTCAAGGCGACGGCCATGACCTGTCTGTGCCGATACCATAGAGGTATCGGTGCGAGACTCACCAGGATCTGTTTTAGATCCTGGATGGACTGTTTCTGGCGTATCGGATGGGGCTGTTTCCCCCGGCAATGGTTCGGACGGTTGGACCCCCTCGACTTTGGGGGAAGTGATTGGGGTTGGGTTGGGTTTTTCAGAATTGACAGGGGGGTGAGCTGATCGGGCACCTGGGTCCGTCTGGGTGGATTGTGTACCCATACCTTGTTTGGGTTTGGGTACACCCACGGCATGTCCCTCACCTTGCGGGTTTGGAACAGGGGCTTTCATGGCTTTTAGGTATTCGGCCGCCTGGCCCGAGGCTTCCAGCCGAGGGTCGTGGTTTGGCTGTGCCAATTTCGTATGGAAATTGGCGACCTTCTGGGGGGTGTAATCCTCAGGCCGGTAACCGGCCTTAATCCAATTGATGTAGTTCTTGACCTGGGATTCAGTCATCTGTTCATCAATAGCCATCTGGAGGGCCTGGTAAACCTTGTCTTGGGTTTCGGAGGGGATGGGGGGGTAGGGCCATAATTTGGGAGGTTCGAGACCCTCGGCTAGGGCTTTTTGTCTTGCCCCCGGTTTATTGGTAGATTCAGGACCTAAACCGCCCAATCGAGAGAAAGCAATTTCTGAATTTCCCTTATTTTTAGTGGCCGTATTACGGCCAATCAAATTCCTCGATTTTTCGCTTAAAAGTGGTAATAACCCCAGAGCCCGACTTATCTTTTCACGGTCAAAACCTAAACGATCCTTAATGCGCCTCGTTGTTGCGTACGGATTGGCCCGGATCAGGTTTTCGATGGCCTGGTAGTCGGCAAACCAGCCCTTATCTACCTTCTCGTTATCCTTGTGGGTGTAAACCGCCGCGTCTTCATCGTTTAGGACCTTAATTACGCCCCTAATTGTCGGCCATTCAAGTTTCTCGGCCCCAAGGGTACGCAGATGCCCCCCCAAGATCTCAAAGTTGAAGTCATCCAGCTTCCAGGGCCTAATCACCTGGACCGAAGCCTCAAGCTGAGGTCCACTCTTTAGTTGAGCCGGTTCAATAGGTAAACCGGCAACCCCGAGGCTGGGGTCCGTAGGATGAAGCTGAACCCCATTCACCAGGGGCTGGGTGGGGTGGGGGCGGACCGTTATGGCATTCAAAAGGCCGTTTTCTTTCAGGTCCTCCGCCATCTTATCGATCTGTTCTTGGGTAAAGGCGGGCCCTGGATTGTAGGGGTTAGGCTTGATGTTTTTGAGGGGAATTGGTTGTTCGCCAGGGAACAACTCAGGCAAAAGAGCTAATACATCTTCGATAGAAACGGACACAGGGGACTCCTAATACCAGTCGATAGCCCGCAGTCCGCAGTCGACAGCCAGCCTTTAAGGCCTAACTGCCGACCGTCGACTGTCGACCGCCGACTTATGGGATTCTCCCCTGGGTTGAAAATAAATCGATCCCATTTTTGAATCAATTGGAAAATCGAATGAAAGCGAATATTTGGGTGGTGAACAGGCCTAAAGGGTCAAAATCGGTCAATAATGTTGCAGTTTTTCTGCCGTTTATGGGCTGCGAACTGTCTCCTGCCTCGAACCTTCAAGGTGAGAGGCGTGGTTTGGTGATCCCAATTGCCATGAGCTATTGGGGCGAACTGTAAACTGATTTTCTGAAGGGCGCCAGGGAGATTCCAGGAGTACGATGATCAATGACTCCAGGGGAATGTATGGCTTAAAGTGTTGAATGTTGGCCAGGCGCCTTTTTTCTTACAAATTTCGACGAATCCGGCGGAAAGTTGAAAAATCCAATAATTACCGGCTCCTGCACATGGCTGTCGCAAAAAGGATGGTGTGCAACCAGTATGACGCGAATGGTAATGAAACGGCATCCCAAGCGTACAAGTTTTCATGGGACGCTGAGAACAGACTCGTAGGAATGACAAGCCTCAACCCCACCCCTCCCACCGTCCCCGATACCTTCACTTTTACTTATGACGGATATGACCGCCGCGTCGGAATTGTTGAATCACACGGATCAACGCTGCTAACCAGCAAGACCTTTGTATGGTGTGGGTACCAGTTGTGCCAGGAGAGGGACAGCACAGGGCACACCGTAACGAAACGGTTTTTCACTCTTGGGGAACAAATCAACGGAACTAATTACTATTACACCAAAGACCACTTGGGCAACGTGAGGGAGATGACAGATAGCGGTGGGAACATCCAGGCCAATTATGATTACGACCCCTACGGCAGGCAAAGGCAGATCCAGGGGACTTTCCAACCCACCTTCGGGTACACTGGGCAATTCCAGGAGACCACCACAGGGCTTAATTTGACGAAGTACCGGGCCTACAATCCGGAAGTTGGGAGATGGCTGAACCAGGACCCCATAGGGCAGAGGGCTGGGCCGAATGTGTATGCGTATGCGGGGAATGACCCGATTAACCAACGTGATCCATTAGGAACCGATCCATTAATTGGGGTTTGGGTTGGTGCTGCCTATGGGTTTATTACTGGTGGATTAAGTGCTTTAGCTTCTGGGGGAACATTAGAAAATACAGTTGCAGCTGCTGGTATTGGACTAGTTACAGGAGCAGCACTTGGTTTAGTTGATCCCACCCTAGGTGTTGGTACTGTTGCGACATTTGGTGCAGCCGTGGGTGCAATAAGTGACATAGCTGGGCAAGTAGTAGGAGGTGGAAGAAACCTTTATACCATCGACACAACCTCAACAGTTGTTAATGCTGTTGCTGGTGGAATAGCGGGGGGGGCTGGCCAATTAGCACTTGGAGCTTTAGGCGGGGCAGAGGCACCCCGCGTCAAGAATTTGGGTGTAAATTTTCACGGGCGTCTTAATCAAGCGGCTTGAGCTTCTGCCTCCTTCCTTGAGGTGTGGACTTTAAGCCTATCCCATCTTTCTTGTTGGGCCTCGGCCACTGCCCAGACCAATTTAGTCAGTTCCAATTCATTCTGCATCATCCCCGCCGGCCTCAGCCTTCTCCTGAGCCTCCAGGTTGAACCTCTCGATGAGGTTGCTGGAACGAGTAATCAGCCAGTACTTTGGTTTTTCCCCAAAGAATCGGGTGTAAGCCTCGAATTTTTCCTCCGTCATCTCCACCGCCTTGGGATATGTCCTGGACCACCTGGTCTTGAGGCTTCCCAAAGCTATCAAGGCTTTTTCCCGGCTTTCGGCCCAGTACACTGCCTTGAAATCGGCCATAAAAGCCTTTTGGTCCTTCCAGGCCACCCGGAAACGGACGTTCTTCATTTTGTGCACCACGCACAGTTGGTGGGTAACTCCCAAACGTTTTTCGACCGCCGCGATAATCCCGCCATGCGCGTCGGAGACCACCAGCCTCAAGGTTTGGCGGTCCAATCCTCGGTTCAACAGGTCTTCTACCATGGTTGTCCAGGAAGCTTCACTCTCCCGGTCGCCTACCAGATATCCCAGAAAATGCCGTTTGAGATTCCCATCCACCCCGATAGCCACCAGCAAGGCTTGTTTCACGCCAGCCTCTTGACGCCTGACTGTCAGGTAAAGCGCATCCAGGTACAGGTATCGGATCCCTTCGGGTAATGGCCGCTTCTCCCATTCCCGCAACGTGGGTTCCAAGGCGTTGGTCATCTGGCTGATGTGGCTGGCCGTCCATTTCGTTCCAAAGGCCTCGTTCATCCCCGCCGCTACCGACCGGGTGGAAGCCCCTTTCAGCCAGAAATTCATTCCCAGGTAACCCATCAGGGCTTGGCTGCCTTCCCTCAAGGCTTTCAAAGTCTCGGAAACGAACCCTTTGCCCTTCCTCAAAACTGGTTTTCTCAATTCCAATCGGCCTAAAAATCCAGGCACGAAAACCTGCTTGAAACCATTACGGTAACGGGGTTTTTCCTGTCTTTCGTAGGGTTGGCTACCCAAGAACTCGTCCCGTTCCTTCTCCAATTGGGTATTGAAAGCCTCGGAAAGCTGCTGGTTGAGAGCCTCGCCGACCCATTGGCCGATCTGTCGGCTTCCGACCGCCGACTTGACCATGGCTTGGGTTTTCTCCCTTGCCAAGGCCTCTAAGGCTAGGTGTATATTCTTCATGGGCGTAACGTCCTTTCACAAAAGGGATATGGTGTCGTGAACAAACACCATGTTACGCCCGCTTCTTTTTACACCCTTAAATTTTACGCGGCC
>CAVYSE010000002.1:0-78713 GCA_963771075.1 candidate division FCPU426 bacterium
CTGGTAGCGAGCCTGGCATCCAGCTTGTTTTGTTTGAGGGCTTCCGAAAGGATCGGCCTGACTTTTCCGGTAATCCAACCCGGTAGGCTTTTCCTGATTATGTCGGACCATTTTTTCGCCTTGCTGGCGGTGGCGGGAATACCGTTTTCACCGGCCTTAATTACAGGAATAGAATTCGCGGATGTCGCAGGTCAGGTCGATATCCTCTGAGAACCGGTTGATGGCGTTATAGGCTTTGGAAAGCGACGTTCCGCCCTTGAAAGTAAGTGCCGGGGCGATTGCAGATTGGAAAAGCGCCGAATAGGGTCCAGACAACCCAAACGTCCTTTTCCAGCAGGTAGGCCGGGCTTCCTATCCTTGCCGAGGCGGCTTGCAGGGCTTCCTTGCAATCCGACCTTGAAAGGGAAAAGTAGGACTCAGCCAAGTTGGCCGGCTTCGCCCAGCAATCGGGCGATCCATTCCGGGAATGAGGCCCTCGAAGCGACCATCACTTTCCACTCTTCCTTTGAGATTTTTTGCCGGATTTTGACAAGGGCCTCCTGCCCATGCGCCTGTCCAATCCAGGCCAAGGCCCGGACGGCCATTCCGGCAGGCCGGTTGCCCAGGGACAACTGCCACCGGGGCGCGTGCCTGAAACGAATGGTTCGTTTCCCGAGTTTCATGGTGCGGTTCCTGCCGGATGTGAAGAACACTTCCTCGACGGGAACCTGGGTGGTCAGGCCAAGTGCGTTGGCCGCGACCGCGCCATTCGGGGACACTTCCTCCCCTTTTTTGACCGCGATGGACTGGATGACGGCTTCCGGCGAGGGGGGGCGGCTGCCAAAACGACCTACCACGGGGGCCACATATGCGCCTCTCTCAACCCGGATCAATTTCCCGGCTTTCGTCAGGCGGGTAAAAGCCTGATCCACGGCGGCGCGGGTGTTTTTTCCCAAAAACTCCTTGGGGGACAATACGCTTCCCTCCGGCTTTGCCTTGGACGAGCTAAGAATGGATTCAATCAAGGGGGCTCATGGGAAATAACTCCTTATGTCAGAATTATATGTCCTTTTCTGACATCTATCAAGGAGCCATCTTTTGGGTTCCCGGAGGAAGTAATGGGTATGGGAGGGGGGGAAATCCGGTTTCCACGGATTAAATATTCGGTTCTCATTTATTTCTTCCGCCGTCAAACCAGCCGGTACCCGTTTTTATCCTTCTTCCGTGGCCGATGGTTTGATTTCTACCGTATCCATGCACACTTCTTGGAATACCTTGAGTGCCAATAGCTCCACTTCCCTAAAACCAAAAAGCGCTCCATCCCGGACCCATTCCTTCGGTGAGACCGGGGAATCTCCGGAAAGTTTGATGGTTCCCGGGTCCATAACCCAGTACTTCACCATGCTTTTGGCGGCTTCCTGAATCCGGTTAAGCTTTTCTGAAAGCCAGGGCCGGAAATCCCAATCCTCAGGACGTTCGGTATGACGGATGGTGAACTTTTCATTCTCTTGCATTGATTCATGGGGAATACCGTGGAATTCCCCGGCTTCTTTTGCGGGAACAATAAGCTCATAGGCGGCAAGGGCATTGCTCAAAATGCGGAGCATTTCAAAATGAATATCAGGACGTTTATCCGTATCCTTCAGATAGCTTTCCAAAGGTTTTTTGATTCGTTTGCAATCTTCGAGTATCGCTGATAATCGCCGGGTTAATTCCGAAGCTGGATCACTAGACGCCATTATTTGCCTCCCGCAAAAGGTAAGGATAAGAGAATAATAATTATAGTTCAAACCCGCTGGAATTTTATGTTTAACACGGTTCGAAGCGATAACCGAGGATAAATTCCATGGCCCGATTTTCCTCAAACAAAAATCGGCCGCTTACCAATTTTTCCCGGTACTTGCCAATCCTAGACTTCTTTTGACTGTTCGTCATCCTGCATTTTCCCCGGAATTCCGCGAATGATTCACCCTGCCCGGAAGGGGCTTTAGCTGATATAAGCCTTCCGGCTTCAGAGGAAGGACTGATTAAATATCAACAAGATGGAATTGAAGCCCTCGGAGCTGAATATTTCATCGATAGGGCTGGTTAGAGGCCATAAAGAACCCAACCTTCTTTTCAAAAACACGCGCCACCACCGGGGTCACGAAGGCAACACCGGCCCGGTGGCGGTTGGTTTCCCTATTTTCCTTATCGAACCTGAGCCTTTGAGTCCGCGAAAACCTCCGCTTCCTCGGGTGTCATTCCAGCTTCCATCGCCTTCTGGATGACGGCCTGTCGGCGGGCCTCCTTCTTGGGTAAAGAACCGCTAAAAGTTAATGCGCTCTTGTTCCTGAAATAAACCTTGGTGACAATCCGCTGTTGGTATCCACGAACAAAAACGGATTCATAAAGGACCTTTTTGATTCCTGGAATTTCGATGTTTAACTCCATGGCCTAATCTCCTTTCCGAATTTCATACCCTTGATCCGGATCGCAATCCGGGCAAATCTTCCCCAAGTCCTGAACCCGGACGTACATCCGTGTCCCACAAACCCGGCAATAGGAATAAAAGTAATAGGGCGTCTCAAACCCCATCTTCTCCGGCCTTTCGCCCTGCTTGATTCCCTGGTTCAAGCTGTCCCCCTTCCTGTTTCCCCTGGTTTGGCGTTCCATGGCTTCCCCCTGGTCCGTTAAGGACCATCCGAAAATTCCTTTACGACTCTCAGGTAATTGCCCATCACGGCCTGGAAGTAAGGGGAGCAGGAAATTTTCCCGCAAGCGGCCAAAGGTTCTTCCCCTGGATTCTCCTTTTTGAATTCCCGGATTTTCTCCTCGGGAACCTCCAATTCCGTCCCGCACACCCAACAATTCATTTTCATTTCAAATTCTCCTTTCAAAGAAGTCCCGCATGGCGGAACGAAAAATGGCCCTCGTGGGCGACGATCAAATGGTCATGAACGGTCACCCCCAAAGCCTTGGCGGCGGTCGAAACCTGCCGGGTTAGGGCCCGGTCGCCCTCGGAGGGTTCCAGGCTTCCCCCAGGATGGTTATGCGCCAAAATAACGCCCGATGGCTTTTAGCTCCAGGGCGCGGCGGCATATCTCCCTTGGATAAACCGCGGTATGGTCCACGGTTCCCTCCCCTTCCAGCACCACGTCCAAAATGTGGTTGCGGTGGTCCAGGTACATGCAAAGGAAAGCCTCGTTGGATTTCCCCCCGATGAACCGCTTGAAGTACTCCACCGCTTTATCCGGGCTCTCCACCACCGGCCCCCGCTTATAAGTTTCACGCGCCTCCGACCACGACGTGGGCGGAACGGTCGGCGCGGGGAAAGCATCCAGGTTGAATCTCATGACAAGTTGTCTTTTCATGGCGGCCCCCTTTCAGGCTACCGACTTGTCGGGCGTAGCCTCGACCAAGCCGGATTCAACGAATTCAGTTTTCAAGATGAAGTCCATCGCGGCCTGGGCCTTGGCGGCGGCTGTGAAGATGGCCCGCTTGTGGTCCTTCAAAACCTGAATCCAGTCCCCGATATAGTTGGAATGCCGGGTGGCGTAGGGGATTCCCACGGAGGCGCAAAGGAAGGCGGCTCCCATTTCGGCAACCAGTTCCTCGAAAGCGTAGGCCTGGTCCCCGTAGCGCTTCCCGAATTCCCGGTTGAGGCGGTGGCTCGCGCCGGTCCAATGGCAAACCTCGTGGTAAGCGACGCCAAAAAAAGCGTCGCGGCTCTCGAAGCTCTCTTTCAAGGGAAGGGTGATGAAGTCCGTCTTGCGGTCATAAAAGGCCTGGTCAACGGGTGCGAGAATTATTTCCGCTCCCGAATCCGTCAAAATTCCTTCGGCCTCCTCCAGGGTCTGGAATGGCTCGACGGTTTCCGCCTTCGGTTTCAGGTGGTCCAATCCCTCCACTTGGTCCAGGTTGAAAACCGTATAGGTCCGGAGAACCCAAAAGGATTGTTCCTCAAGCAAGACCTCATCTTCCAGGTTGAGGCTCTTGGTCTTGGAAAGCTTCTTGTAGAAAACCACGTCGGTCCCCTTCTCGCCCTTCCTGACGTTTCCCTTCAAGGCCTTGGCCTGGTTGAAGGTGATCCAGGCCGGGGATGAAAACCCCTTTTCTATTTGTTGGTGCCACAAACAAAATGTGTTTATACCCCTGTACCGCTTCTGGGTGCTGGCGTTCACCGGCAGGGGTAAGCCCTTCCCGTTTTTCCAGGGCTTCTCCCAGGGTGTGACGCCCTTTTCCAGGTCTTCCAAAATCCGGTTTGTGATTTCCTCGGCGATATTCCTCTTCATGGTTCTGCCTCCTTAGTTTTTAGGTGAGTGAATGAATTAGTTTTTGAACCTCCAAAAGCTGTAAAGGGTCCAGGGCGCATCCAATCGCCCCTAAAAATTCGCCCTCGGTTAGGCCGTCTTTCACGTCCACCATGGAAAGGGTTTCCTGGTCTTCGATCTCGTAGAAAAAGAACCCTTCCGAATCCTTCCCAAAGTGGATTTCGTACCTCTCCAAGGCCTTGAACTTCATGACTTCAAAAGCTGGATGCGCCATAACCCCTCCTTAAAACCCCCAACCTTCCTCAAGCTTCCGGATGACCCGGTCGATCTCCTCATCCGGCACGGGCCAGCTTTGGGCCTTCGGCTCCTCGGCCTGGCTCCCCTCCGGTTTTCTCTCCTGCTTCGTGTCCTGTTCCATTTCCATCACCCCCTTTTTTTCCTTTGTTTTTTTTGATGGCTATTCGCCTTTCAAAAAACCGCCTTCCACCTCCCCCCTCAAAAACAGAGGGGGGGAGGGGAAGGCCATAGCGGGAGTTTTGGGAGTTCGTGCGGGAAAGCGTCCTGAAACTGAGGGAGGGAAAAACAAAGCAAGGCCACCCTTTACTTTTGTGACAGCCGCGCCTTTCGGCTGGCGCAAAAGTTGCCGTGCAAGGGTGGCCGTGTGCGAAGGAAGACCGTCATTGGGCCTCGGGACGAACTCCCGAAACTATCCATCGCCCAATCACCTGGACCTATCGACCCTCTATGTCTGCTTTTTGGGTTTACTGCTGAACTTCAGGAAGGAATGACCACTCAAGATCCACCATGAGACCAAAAACCGCTTCACTCTCCACCACCACCGAATCCAGGCACGGTTCTTTTGGGAATCCCCGATACCCGAAGTGCCGGGAGCCTTCGGATTTTTCGAAGGCGGGGACGAAGTCCTTTCAAAAATGGGAAACCGAGGGGGTATCACTTTTCTTACCCCGAAATTTTCCATTTTTGAAACGGCCCTGAGGACTCGCACCCTCCCATCCATTTATCGGCGGCGTGCCAGGGCGGCATTTTTAGTTCGCCCAGGCGTGCCGCCGCCTTTGTGGGAGTGCCAATCCGAAAGCCCCCTCCCCGGCATGTAGCCTCCAAAATTCCATTCCCCGAAGGGCTCCAATGCTTTGGCTGGATAGCATGACGGGGAGGGGGCTTTTGGCTTGGTGGGGTCCCCAAAGGGAAATGGATGGGAAATGACAGCTACCACCCCCATCGCCCACCGCCGGTTCAAGGGATTCCAAAGGGTCTTTCCCCTTTGGTAAGGGGCTTGGGGGCAAGGCCCCCGGGGATCGGGGTGGGCCGGGACCCGCGCCTTTGCGGGGCTTGGCCCAGGGGGGAAGGCCCACGTACCCAGAAGCCCTTTGGCTTCTGGGTACGTTCCCCCTTTAAACAATCTTCTAAGTCTTGAGTGATGTTCTTCCGGCTGCCTTATGTGATGTCTTCCCGGCTGTCTTTATCCGCTATGTACCCTATTCTCTGTCTTTGGTGTCACCCCGGCCTTTAAGCGGCTCCCTATCCTGTTCCCCACCAAATCAAAAAAAATGGGGCTTCCTGGTGGTTTTCCAGGAAGCCCCATTACCATGATTCTTCGCCTTGTTTTTACCCCGCCCAATACACACCTGCCACTCCATTCACCAGCAACGGTCTGCTTTACCGGCTCCCCCTTCGGCTCCTACCACCACCTTCCTCATTACCACACCCCCACGCCGTTACCACCTCAGACATCCACCACCCACCACTTCATCAGCTACGTTTTGCTTTACCTAATCCCCCCCCGCCACCTTCTTCAATCACAAGCTTTTCCAGCACCCCATCAATTACCACCACCACTTCAATCTCAACCTCCCACTTCTATTCTCACTGTTGTCTTTCTTTCTTGTTATCTCTTCATCTACTCATCAAGTAAGTTTTTATGGTTTATTAAGGTTTTCTCATGCGGAGAGGGCGAACCCCCCTATCGTTTCTAGCATCATCACTTGATGCGTAGATAGGGGGGTTCGCCATCGGAGCATGAGGAAACCAGCCTCAAATAACACTCAAACCCACTTTTCGAGTTCAAATGAATTGAACTCCTTTTGGAAGGACAAAAACCCCCAACACCCTCCCCCAAGGCCGGGTTTCCATCTGGCCGGTCCCTGCGCCGGGTCGTTTGGTCCGCTGGCAGTCCCTTCCCAATCGCCTTCCATCCGTTCTTCAGCCCCAATTTTTCAGCGTTTTATCCTATCCCCTTGAACCACATTCCTTTCCGATACCGACAACACTTCACGGCTCATCCATCACCGATCCGGGCCAAAGGTTCGGCGCTGACCCCCGAAAAAACCCCCATCATTACGTTTCAAAATTTTCGGAAACCCGCCTTAAATAATCCCCAAACGCACTTTTTGAGTTCAAATGGATTGAACTAATTACGGAAGGAAAAAACGCCAAACATTCATCGGTTCAATTGCTTTTCGGCGTCCCTTAAAACCGCCAGAACGTCCTCAAAGATCGGCGGTTCCCCCAGGAACATCGCCTCCATCGCGTTAAAATCGCGTTTCAGTTCCTCCACCCGGCTTGCCGCCGGATGCAATCGCAGGCTTCCAGGCTTAGCCGAATCGTAATGTGCCCAGCCGGAAGCAAAGAAACGTTGCTTAAACAACACCACCCGTTCCAACAATTCCAGGTCCCGGAGCGCCGCCTCTCGGGACGGATGGTTCCACAACGAGGCCATGTCGGAATAATGCCGTGCGAAGCGGGCTGGAATCTTCTGGCTGGCGGGCCGGTGGTATTCCGCGTGGAGGATGGTCGCTTTCTCCCAAAAAGTGCGTTCCACCTCAAGCGCGACGACGCTTTCGTCTTCCGGTTCCAGTGTTTTCAATGCCTCGAAGATCAAAGGCCGTATCGGATGGGTACCGCGAGGCCTCTGGTCGGTCAATGAGCCGAACTCAAGCTTGATGCTTTGTTGGATGTACCCCTCCGCCACCCTTAGGGCGGCAGGATAGGCGAACAACAGAACAGGGGACCCTGTCTTTGGATCGATTGAAAATTCCAGCCATGAACCCCCACCTCGACGGGCACCCAATTCATCCAAAATGGCCTTTTCCAACGCCCTGCCAAACCGGCCTTCAACGTATTCCACGCAAGCCTTCTGAACCTCTTCAAACCGTTTGGCCCGGCCCGTCCGCGACAGGATTCCTTCGATTTCCTTTTCCGAAAAGCCAAGACTCTCGGGTGAAACCGATAAATCCACATCCTCCGAAAACCGGCGGATCGCGCCGAACACCTTGGACAGCGAGGTGCCGCCCTTGAAAACCACTTGGCCGGAATATCCCGGCAATGTGAATATCCGGCCCAACGTCCAGCATACCCAATAGTCCTTCTCGACGATGACGGGTTGGACGTTCAGGCGTTCGGAAGCCTCTTCAATAAGGGTGGCCCGGTCCGAGAAGGCTCTCACGGCAAACCGGGGCATTACTTGGTCCCCTCGGCCACAGCCCGGAGGATAGGGCGCATCCATGCCGGAGCCAAGGAAAGGTCTCCGGCCAGCTTCTTTCGGTCAGCGGTCGAAAGCAATTTTCGAAGGGAGGCAATCCGGTCGCTCGTCACATGGTCCTTGCCTATATAACGGAAGGCCTGAATCACCAGCCCACTGGTGCGGCCTGCGGCGGTCATGTTTCGGGGGGTTGTTCGTTTCAATCGGATAGTCCGGTTGAGGATACGGTAGGTCCGGCTGTCCCCATCGGTTAAAAAATCGATCTTGGCCGGAACCTGTTCAGATAGGTGGAGCAGGTTGGCCGCGTATGCGCCGGTGGGTTGAAGCCGAAGCTTGTTCTTGCCCGCCAAGGCCCTGGCGATAGCCTCGATGGAAGGAGCTAAAAAACCCAATTCGGGATGTGTACGCGGGTAGTCATATAACCCCCGTGTCAACCGACGAATGGTACCGGCCTTAGCCAACCGATGGAGGATAATATCGACCGCTTGACGGCTTCCCAAATCCAGGAAGTCGGTTGGAACAAAAACAGAACCCCGTCCCTGTTCGTGAATGCGGTCTAGGATTTTGGAATCAATACTTTTCGGTGATTTAGGTTCCGTTTTCATGTAAGAAAAAGTACCCTGTTTTTCTTACAAACTCAAGTGGTTTTATCTTCCTTTTTTCTCATCTTCAAAAGCGGGGTATTCCACCAGTCAAGGCACCCTGGCTATGGGCAAGTCCCTCAGCCGGGTCGTGTAGTGCGGGGACTGTCTCCCGAATCTCGTCAGCCACCTTTGGTTGATCCCCACCGATGCCATCCGGACGGTCCCTGCCCCCTTGACCTCGTTCAATTGGTCGATGGCCCTCATCAAGACCGGCCTTCGGAGGTCTTCCGGGTGGATGAACAAATGCCCCTGGACGGCGTCCTCGGGCTCCAGCTTGTCGGCGTTCAACCCTATGCGCTTGTACCGGTAGCCCTTCCGGTACAGGCTCTCCACCACGGCCACCACGTAGCGGATCAAGGGTGGAGGTGTCGTTGGTGGCCACCGGGAAAACCACCGTCCGGGCGTCCCCGTATTGGGGGTCATGGCCGAAAGGGTTGGTCTGAATCCAGATGGTCAGTTCCTTCACGCATTGCTTCTCCTTTCGGAGCTTCAAGGCCTCCTCGGAGGCCCTGGTCGCCGCGGCCTCCTTCAGTTCCTCCAACGTCTCGATCAGGGCACCGAAACCCTGGGCCGTTCCCACCATCTTCTTGGCCGGGGGCAGCAGCTCCATGGGCAGGCAGGACACCCCCTTCAACTCCGATTGAATCCTGGCCCCCACGACGGTCATCTTGGCCCTCACCCAATGCTCCGGAGCGTTCCTGAATTCCAGGGCGTTGTTGATGCCGTTCTCCTTGAGCATCCTTTCGTAGGCCGGCCCGACATACCAGATATCCCCCACGTCGGTTCGGGCAAGGGCCTTCTCCAGGTGGGGCGACTTGAAGAGGTTCAGGACCCCCCTGGCCTTGGCCGACTTCTTGGCGATCTTGTTGGCGACCTTCGCCAAAACCTTGGTCCCCGCGATCCCCACCGACACGGGTATTTCGGTGCACCTTTCCACCATCTCCTTGATGCGCCTCCCGTACCCTTCCAGCTCCTCACTGGGGGATGCCGGAGAGGTCCAGGAAACATTCGTCGATGGAGTATTTCTCCAACCTGGGGGTGAAGAGGGAAAGCACTTCCCTCACCCGGTCGCACAGGTCGAAATAGAGGGGGTAGTTTGAGGACAGGACGGCGACGTCATGGGCCTTCAACAGGTCGCGCATAAGGAACGGGGCGTCACCCATTTTGAGGCCTAAAGCCTTGGCCTCATTTGACCGGGCGATCACTAGGCCATCGTTGTTGGAGAGCACAACGACTGGCCGCTTGTATAACCGGGGATTAAAGGCACGCTCACAGGAGACGTAGAAATTATTGCAGTCCACTAAGCCGACGACGTACTCCACTGGAACCTCTCAAGGGATGGATGGTATAGGTGATGACACCGAGCATTTTGACCCCCTCTTCGGGGTCCACTTGGATGGGCTTGAACTCCGGGTTTTCGGGAATAACAGGACTTTCTTGTCCTCGATACTGAGTCGCTTGACGATGGGTTCCCCATTCAGGGCGGCGATGACCACATCGTTTTGGGCTGGTAGCAGGGCCTTATCGACCAGGAGAAAATCCCCTGAATGGATGCCCGCCCCAATCATCGAATCCCCGGAGGCGATCCAGAGGTAGGAGGCGTAGGGGTGGTCCACTAGGTCGCTTAATTGGATGCGCCTCTCCCGGTAGGACTCCGGGGGGCCGGGAGCCCCACAGGGAACCGGGGGCTCCACCAGCCTCAGGATGATGTTCTCGAACTCCTTGAGCGGCCCGAGGTAGTAAACGCCCATAACTCATAATCCTCCCCTAAAATTATTGGTATACTTGTGTATACCTTGATATAACCTTATTTTGGGAGAGGGGTCAAGATTTAACGAATCGAATTTTTTTAAATTGAAGGATTTTCAGGGAATTCCGTGGAGTTAATTTCGACCCCGGATTTAGATTCAGAAAAAAGTATGTATTGACCGCAAATGGCAATTCCTTTTAAGAACTTACATTTTTTTAGGGGAAGTGGGGATTGCTTTGTCTAAGCGTCGATGGAGAAAAGATGCAAGAACCAATAAATCCATAGCATCTTGTTCCTCTATGGTCCATATAACTTTTGGAGCATGTCCCGTAACATTTCGAAAAGCCCCAAACATTCCTTTTATTAGGTTCATCAACCCTTTATGTTCACTTTGCTCGGTTTCGGTCTGAAGAGAATTGAAAGCTAGCAGGGGGTAAGTCGAAGACCCAATTCCAAAGGCCTTATCAACTAATTCAGATCCATCGCTTGTAAGTCCACTTTTATTCCTGATCTTTTCCGCAACACTTTTGGTGACCTCGAAAACAGCATGGAAATAATTGTCTTGCATTAATTCGGCCCGACAGAAGTAAAGAACGTCAGCGTGAACACCACGGTGTTGCAGGGTTGTTCTTAACCGCCCAGCTCGTGATTGAGCTTCATTTAATGTTCGAGCCTGTTCTGTTTTTTTTAGTTTTCCATCTTCTCCAAGTGATATCCCACAAAAGGAAAGAACTTCATTGAGGTCTGTTCGCCTCTGCATGAACTTAGTTGTATCTTTTAAGTAACGAGCAGGTGCCATTACCGTCTGAATGAAATTGGCGATTGAATTCCCGCAATGATCCTCGTTTTGTCTCAAACACAGGGCGTTAAAAAGCCTCTTCCATTTTGTGAGGCTAGGGTCTGGATCTTTAATTCCACATTGGCCTAACATTCTTCCAATTTCTGTACCAGTAAGTCCATCCACTGTGTCGGCAATTATTTTGGAAATTGTTTCTAATTGATCGGAAGTAAATGATGGTATTGTTGGCATTTGCAACCCCTCTTAACAAATGAATGAATCATAAAATACTTTAATACCCGTATATTTCCATACGACGTCGAAAAGCTAGATCCCCTCCTTCCAGAATGTTTCGCACTTCTGCTTTTGTTTCAGCCCGATCAATAGAACCACGTTCAAAAACAATCCCTTTATCAACAGAACGTCGCATAGGAATAAGTAATTCCGCATCACCTAAAACAGCAATATTTGCATTATGGGTAATGAGAATAACTTGTCTTTTTTCTTTAATTTCTCTAAGGGTTGTAACGATGGAACTAAAAATAAAAGCGTTGTCCAAATCATCTTCTGGTTGGTCAATTATCAGAGGTAGGTTGGTTTCGGCAAACATTGCAATCGTTAAAAAGATTGTATGTTTTTGTCCATCAGAAAGTTGATTCACGGGTATATCTTTTGGAGGGGAACTTTTGGTCCTAACAGTAATTATTGGACAAGGGGGTTTCCAAAGAACTTCCAATTTGTGAATTGTTGTCAGAAACCGAAACCTTGAAATCATTTCTTTTGCCCAAACGGAACCAATTTCTCCAACTTTTGAAAGTTCTGTAGCATTTCCGAATTTTATAAGTTCGGCTAGTTCTTTTGGGGTAACACTAGAAGCAAAACGATTAGCTAGTTGCTCTGACAAATGGGACCCTTGCATGACTTCCAAAATAATACTTTTAAAATCTTCAATAATGCCGGAGGGTTCGTAATGAACAAAAACAAAATAATCTTGAATCGTCTTGGAAAGGTGTTTGTTGATACTTTGTAACTGTTCTTTTCTCCTATCCGATATTTTTTTTCGGGTCTCATCAAGTTCAAAAAGATATTTTTTTCGATCTGCCCTTAATTGGTTAAGTTGAGGTAGTTGAGCATTAATATTTGTAATTGTCCGGGTTACTTCAGTTTTTTGATTAACTATGGTTTGAAAGTCCTCAAGACTTCCCGTTAAACCCTTCTTTCGAAGTTCTCCGATTTTTTCGCTCAAATCCGCTTCCATCGTGGAATGGTTAAGATTTAATTTTTGAATCTTTGCCTCAATGTTTAATGCAACAACTTTCAATTGAGAATTAATTTCCTTTTCTTTTGTCGAAAGAAAAAGATTAGCCTCCTCAATGATTTTTTTGATATCTCCTAGGATTTGGTCGCTTTTGGGGTCGGCGGTTATTTCCCCAGTCGTTTCTTTAAGTTCATCAAAATTTCGCAGGAAATTAGAAAGACTCATTCCATTTCTATAACTTTTTTTATACTCGTCTAAAGCCTGAGCCAAACTTTTTTCTGATGACAATTTTGATTGAATAGCTGCAATCTCTTTTAGCTTTCCCTCTTCTGCAATTTTAATTTTCTTTACTAATTCTTTTAAGGTTTGTTGATTAGCTGGAAGCTGTTCAAATCTACCTTCTAAAGGAATCAATTGGCCGCTATTTTCCTCCAGCACCGAAACTAACTCCGCCTCTTTTTCTCGGAGGTCCCGCAAAGAAATATGGCGATCTAAAAACTCCTGTAACAAAATGGGATTTTTCAGAGGATCTTTAGCCACTTCGGCTAAATCTCCTTGGCTATAAAACTCAACGCGAAATGCATCCTCAGGAACATCATGAATTTTGTCCTCTTTTGCTTTAACTAAGGGCCGGGCACCCCTTCTTCTTTCATATCGATATATAACCCCATTAGAATCCTCACAATAAACAATTACGGCGTTGGGTCCATTTGTATTTTCTTCAAGCTTTTCAGAAATACCCAAACCAAATGCCAAACATTGTAAAACCGTACTTTTTCCTGTTCCTCGCCCCCCTATCAAACAATTCAAATTGTTGCTTAAATTAATTACCTGACCATCAATAAACCCACCCGAAATATGCAAACCAAGAATCCGAGGAATTGATCTTGGTATTGTTGCCAATGGACGTACCCTTGCTGTGGGATCAAGAAGTGCTGTTCTGAATGATTCAAAGGTTAATTCATTCATTTTTATCCGAGTTATGGTTTGATCGAAATTTCTTTCATTAAAAGACTTCATAGTATGGGCATCAGAAGACTGGATATGGGCCAAATGGACCCGAGAAAATGTTGATCCATTTTTACTTCGAACATCTATTAACTTGCGCCTTTCCAAACCACGGGGATTATTGTCGTCATCCGTTGAATACCAATTAAGATTTTGCGTTTCTTTAATTTCAACTCCCAAAAGGCCTGAACTAGTAATAATATCTTTCTTCCAATTTGGATAACCTTCAGAAAGCATTTCAAACCCTGTTTTCGGAAGATCAATGTGTGCCGCTAAGCAAACCCCACCAAGTGTTTCGGCTTCTTTAATAACATCTGCCATAGACCGTGTAGTATGGGTATCCAATTCCCCGCGTTTTCCCACAAGATTTATTCTGGCCAAAAGTTCATTTGCGTTTTCAACCTTGTCAGGAGAAAAATAAACAAGTAAATGGCCATTAGCAGTTGTTATTTCCACCCCAGCCAATAATAAAAACCTTCCCTTAAACTTCTCGGCGTATTCAATGGCCGGTTTCAAATTGGCATCATTGTTGTGATCGGTTATTGCAAGAATTGAAATATTTAGAGTTAATGCGGAATCAATCAGGGCTTGGACTGTCATTGTGGAATCTTTAACGTCGTGGGACCCTCCGAAAGAATGAACGTGCAAATCTCCATTAAAAAATCGGGCTCCATTATCAAATGCTTCAATTTCTTTAAATGTTATTGCCATGTTTTGACCTTCGTTTGATTATTAATTTCGCAAGGGGGTCGTAATATTATGCTATTAACCAAAAACAATTTCTTCTTAATAACTTTTTTAAACCAAAAACCGAAAAAATACATTGTTTTTTCCGGTTTTAATTCGGGCAAAACGAAACGAAGGTTGTTTTGAATTTTTACCTTGCGTGAGCCAACATTGGATTCTTTTTCCGCAAAATACGGACTATCTTCCAAACACTTCCAAATTCAGGATTCCCTTTTTCGAGACAAAACCTTATAAAGACTTTGCCTAGCCAAACCCGTTTCTTTTGCAAGCTTTGTGAATCCCCTGGTCGCATCCACGATATCTCGAAGCATGGAAAGAACAACTGCTGGTTCATCCTCGTTTAAGCGCCTCGTTTAAATAAGCTTTTCGAAAGCTTTCATTGGTTTTCAAATGTTCAATGATCGCTGTTTTATGGTCCCTTAATGCCTTTCATCACTTTCACTCCTTTATTGCGGCTTTTAAATTCGTACCAGTATTAAAAGCTTTTCGAATGTCCTGTTTTTGGTGCTTTCTTCTCGCCCCCAACTAATAATAAGCATCATGGTTTTTCCAATTTGCCTGACATAGAGCCGAAAACCCTGCCCCAAATGGATTCGTAGTTCAAGGATACCGTCTTCAATGTCTTTGTAGTCCCCAAGCAAACCTTGTTCCAACCTCCTGATCCGCTTTTCTAAGGTGACTGCCGATCTTAAATCCTTTTTGAACTAACTCCGAATACCATTCCTGGTAAGGGCACTTGCCCATCGAGCGTTTCATAGTCCTTTAATTCAAAAGGTGTTGTTTCCAATTACCTCTCCTTTTAATTGTCGCCTATGGTTGACACTTTTTCAAGGCCCGTTTTGTTGATATTTCCGCTAATCAGCTAATGGTTGATTCAACTGATGCCAGCATTTTTTGAACGGTTTTGTATTAACCCTTTCAAAATCGGATACAAACCATTGAGGTTGTTCTTCAGGTTTAATTCTTGTTTGAAGGGAACGAATCATTCGGACCGCATTTCCAGGCGTTGCGGAAACGATCAGTTTTAGGGCGCGGGGAAAACCACCTTTTAAATTCTCGGTCATTCTTTGGAGGATTACGTCGTTGTAGTGATGGTTCTCAAGCTCAAGTGCAAAACCAACTCTTCGGCCTTCAATATCTGCCTCGAAATAACCATCAGGTGTTCTTCTTCCTTTGCGGATTGGGGTTGGCCCCATTGGAACGCCATCTTTCCTTGTTCAACTTTCCTTCCAGGTATTCCGCCTTAATGGATGGGGTGATTCCTGATCGCATCTCAAAATCCGAAACCCAAAAAATATCCTTAAGTTCTTCCAATGACTCGAATGTTATTCGGATCGTCTGAACCATAACGTCATGCTCTTTTTCATGGGTGTTGATCTTTACCGGATACTTGTTGCTCCTCACCAATATCTTGTTATTTTCGTCCAAAGTTCTCAAAGCTCCCGCAGTTAAGAAGAAAAGGTTACTGTTCCCAATGGGTGTTTTTAGAACGTGAAGAAGATCCCTTTCCGGGCTAGTGTACTTTTTAAGTATTTTGTAAGCGTTCCTGGAAGTCTGGTTGGGAAGGAATTTTTTATAAAATAATTCCGGTGTCGTAAATTTATTGGAATGAATCCATACGAGATGTTCCATTTCTATATCAGTCATTGCTTTCAAAGCTTTCAATGGACTTCTTCTTTCTTTATTTTTTTAGAATAACCTTCTCCCTTGGACAATATTTCCGTGTCAGGCATTGGTTCAACCTTCACCTTCTCTTTGATCGGGGTTTTCGCTTCTTCTTTTTTAGGGCTCGTTTTTGATTGAGTCTCAGCTTTGGGCAAAACAATCTTGTTGTATTGGTTGGCTTTTAAATGGTTGTCCCGAATCGGAACGCACCCCACATAATCAAATTCCCTAGGAGGCGGTTTGACTTCCTTGAGCTTCATCTTGAAAACTTTCGGACCTGAGACATAAACGATCCTGCACACCGCTTCCCCACGTTTCATTCCCCTCAAGTAATTAGGATGAATAATAAACTCCTCATCCTGTTTTTCGGTCCGTCCCCTAGGCTGAGAGATACGGGTGTCATATGAATAAACGTCCTTCTTTGTGACTTTGGTCCCGAATATCGAAGCGAAGAAGTCCACCGTGTCTTTCTCAGTGATGTTCATCACGATTTTGTGGTTGGTGTTGGTGAGAATGTCGTCCTTGAATTCCTGGCTGACGGCCCCCAACTGGCCCAGGCTGTGGTGGGCTAGAAAGAAGCAAACATTGGCTTCCCTCCCTAAGGAAATAAGGTCATTGAGCCCCGGATAAGCGGCGGTATAGAACTCGTCCAAAAAGACGAAAAAAGGCCTTTCCGGCTTCTCAATAAGCCTCCGCCCAATAACCCCAGCCAAGTCAGTTAGGGCCGAAATAATGACCGGTTTGGAGTCCTCCTGGTTTACCAGTGAAGAGGTTCCAAATAGGAATATCTGTTGTTTCTCAACCACATCCCTCATCTTGATATCCGGGTTCAGGGTATTAATAAGGGGTGACCATTCGCGGGTGGTGAAACGTGCCAATTTGCTGGTTAACCCTGAAAGATTAAGCTCCCTGTCCTTCTCCGACATATTGACCCACTTTTCCAGGAAGTATTTCCCCGAGACGGTGTCCTCGTGTTTCCGGGCCAAGACTTTGATCGAATCGAACGACCTAATCTCGTTTGAGATAAGGTTCTGGTAATCCATCCTGGTGACGTGCTTGAACTCCAAGAAAAGAAGGTTGGTAAGGTTGCTCAAAACGTCGCTGGCTTGGTCCCGGTAATATTCCTGGGTCACAGGGCCGTAAAAGATCGACTTCATGAGGCCATTGAAGACCTCGTCCGGTTTGTCCTTGAAATCCGGGTTGTAAGTCTGGCTCCTTTTCACATCTGCCAAATCAAAATACTTGAGGTCATGGAGCCGTCCGTATTTCTGGGCGTAATAGGGAATGTGTTTGTTGTAGTTGGATTTGGCGTCAAAAACGAACATCCCCAAACCGTTCCTGATCCCCTGCTCAATCATGTGGTTGAAGATGTTGGTTTTTCCCATGCCGGAAGATCCGATGACCTCGGTGTGGTACTTGAGCAGTTCAGCAGGAATGAAAAACTTGTTTTCCGCATCCAGGTATAAAGAGAATTTTCCGCCTTCATGGCGGGGCGACTCGCCCGGATGTTCCGGGATATGCCTCATGAAGAAATGAATGAAATAAATGCAGAAGCCGATCAGGATGGAAAGCCCCATCACCACATCCCCCGTGAACCCCTCGGTTCCCAGGAACACCCCAAAAAAGTCATGGCAAAAGGCTAGGGCTATAACGGCAGGGGCTAAAGGCTAAGAGGTGGGTCATTCGGACATGCTTCTCAAACATGTAGAGAAAACCAACGGAAAGGGCCGAAACCGTGTCAAAGGGGGTGACGGACGGGGAAATGATCCCCAGAGACCTCTAGGGTGAATTTAAGGCCCGAATAGACCCCAAATCCGCCTAAGACAGGGGGAGTGTGCTTCTCAATCGCTTTAAAAAAGTTTCCAAAATTCATGGCAGGTTTTTCTAGTGTTGTATTTGAAACACTCGAACACTTTTACTTTTATGCCTGTCGCCCGATGTTGGCAAGTTCATAAAAGACCAAAGGTTAAGAAAAACCAGGAGTCTTATTCGTGTCTTATTCAGTCATGTTTAGCCCTGGATTGCCAAGGATGACCATGGTTGTCCATGGATACAAAAAAAGCCTTTGTCCGCTAGACTCGCTAAAGTCGTTGCAAACAAAGGCTTTTGAAATTGGCCTGTGACATTGATTTTTTAAAATGGCGGGGTTGACGGGGCTCGAACCCGCGACCTCCTGCGTGACAGGCAGGCGCTCTAACCAAGCTGAGCTACAACCCCTCGCAGGAAAGGAAAAAGCAGGTAGGAAAAACCTCGCTTTGTCACTGCCTCTTTGGGAGGCCCCCTTAAGGGAAGCGAAACGGAGGGGTATCGTACTGGGGCAAGGGTCTTTCGTCAAGCGTCTGTAAGAAGTCCTTAGACCTTTTGGGGGACTGGGGCCATTTGCTCATGTGGGGGTTTTAAAAGCTTGAATTTCTTCACGCCGAACCGGGAAACGGTATTCTTCAGCACGCTTTTGGCCGAGAGCTTGTAGACGTAATCGCCCTCGCCCATCTTGCCCGCGTCCCAAATGGAAACGGCATAAGCGCCGCCTTCCTTTTTTTCCTCCATCTTGTCCACCAGGGCCCCGGAGGCGTCAAAAATCTCCACCATCACGACGCAGTCTTCCTTCAAGAAATAATAGAAGCGAACCGGACCAGTGAGGGTTGGGTTCGGGAAAAGCCCCACGTCCTCGATGAAGGTGGAAAATGTTTCCTGGGAAGAAGCCACCGCGATGTCCCGCAAGGCCAAAACGGGAAACTGGTCGCTCGACAACCGGACCTCATACCGCCCCTCGGGCAGATCGGGGAACTTGAACTGCCCCTTCGCGTCCGTGATGGCCACGGCTCCGTCCCGGTGGGCCCGGATCACCTCCACCTTGGCTCCCACCACCGGGGTGGTGCCGTCCTTGCGCAGGAACACACCCGCCAGGCTTCCCATGCGCCGGATCACGATGCGCCTTTTCGCCGTCAAGCTCCCGAGTTTGCCCCTTTTCGCGGCGGGCACCACGTGCAGGTACCAGACGCCCTCGGCGATATCCTTGAACTCGATCGTTTTTTCCGTGGTAAAGGGGTCCTCTTCCGTGACCCTTTCCACCTCATTGGGGCTCAAGCGGTAATGCACACCGCCACTTTTGAAAGAACCGTCATGGCGGTCCTCCAATAGAAAGACCGGATGGTGCTGGTTGACCGGTTCGTCCTCCCGGGGGTGGGTCGGGCTCTGCAAAACGGGAGGCGGCATTTCGCCCGCCGCGGTCATCACTTTCGCGTGGGCCGGGTCGGAGAGGTTCCCCGCCCTGTCCCGGACCATCACGTGCAAATACCAAACGCCGGGCTCGGGGGCTTTCACCGTGATTTCATTCTCAGTTATTCGTTGGGCGTCCGCCAGTCCGGGCCGGGTCTCCGGTATTTGGTCAAAGAGGTAATAGTAGGCGTCAAAACCCGAGAGCTTGTTGGCCGTAAAAAGGTTGAACTGGATCTTGGACGAGGCGTACCAGCACTGGGAATCGGGATGGCTGGAGGAGGTCACCTGGGGCGGCGCGGGCCTTTCCACGTCGATTTTCAAACGGTAATGGGCCGATTCCTCGCTTACATTTCCCGCCCGGTCCTTCGCCACCAGGTGGAAATACCAGACCCCGCTTTGCAGGTCCTTGAGTTCCATGCGCCTGCCGTCCGTGAAGGCCCGGTCCTCCAGGGGCGGGCGGGAATTGGGGCTTTGGTCGATCAGGGTGTAATAACCCGCGATGCCGGTGGCGTCCGCCGGGGCGTCCCACAGAATCACCGCCAGGGGATTCGAGCTCCAATCCTCGCTTGAGTGGGAAGGGCTGGAAAGCACCGGCACCCCGACCCCGTGGTCCGAAATACAAACGGAAACCTGGTTCCCCTCGTGCTGTTCGTTTCCCATGCGGTCCACGGCCTGCACGCAATAATAGTAGGCCACACTATCCCTTAATCCTTCGCCCGGATCCAGGAACGAAACTCCCTTCACTTCCCCGTCCATGGATATCTTTTCCCGGGGCGCTCCCTCGATCCACCGGTAGATTCGGTAAAAGTCGGTACCCGAAAGGGTGTCCACCACCGGCGTCCACTTCAACTCGACATCCCCGCCCGCCTTGGGGGTGGCTTTCAATTGGGCCACCGGGGGAGGGGGGAAATATCCACCATTACCGAGGCCATTTCCTTGGGCGACCATTCTTCCTGGTTGCCCGCCCCGTCCCGGGCACGGCAACGGAAGGCGTAACGCACCCCGTCCTGGGCCTGGAAGGTCCCGCCCCGGTCGGCGACCCTTGTCAAGAAGTCCGCCCAGTTGGCTTCGCCCGCCTTCACCTGCACGTCGTAGGATTCGATCCCGCTCAAGTCGTCCACGCTTTCCCATTCCAGGGCCACCTGGGTACGGTCCAAGAGGGGAGGAAGTGTCTTCATGCGGGTTCGAGGAGGCGCCGAGTCGATCTGGATCACGTAGTGGGCCGCTTCCCGGCTCAGGTTCCCCACCTTATCCTTGGCCACCAGGTGGAAATAATAACGCCCATCCTTCAAGGCCGGAGTCGTGAGGGAATTTTCAGTGGTCCACTTTCCCTGGTTGGGCCCGGGTATGGTGTGGGGTTGGGTATCCAGCGAAACGTAATAACCTTCCACCCCGGAAAGTTCCCGGGGCGCTTCCCAAACCAGTTTGGCGCTGTTGGCCTTGACCCAGGTGTTGGGCGGGTGGGTGGGGCTCTTGACCATCGGGGCTTGGGCTTCCGAATCCACCTGGATTTTGAAACGCACACAGGGCCCGATGTTTCCCGCCCGATCCTTGGCGATTACGTGCACGAACCAGGTTCCGTCTCCCGGCAAGGTCACCACCGTGCCCCTCGTGGAGGTAAAGGCCATTTCTTTCAACACCGGCGTCCAGGATTCTTCTTGGTTCGAGAAAAAATAATAGCCCTCGATCCCCGAAAGGTCTTCCGGGTCTTTCCAAACCATTTCCACCCGGCGGGCGGCGTACCACTTTTCGGGTTGGGGATGGGTGACCGAGGTTACTTCAGGCGCGCCCGTGGTGGTATCCAGCCTGACCCGGTAAAGGGCAGGATCCTTGCCGATATTTCCCGCGGCATCTTGGGCCACAACGCTCAAGGTAAAGAGCCCGTCGCGGGGTATGTCCACGGAAATTTCATTTCGCTCGGTGAAATTGGCTTTCCCCGGTTCCGGAATGGGTTTGGGGTCCTCGGAGAAAAGGTAATAAAAACCCGTGACGCCCGACAGGTCGTCCGGCGCGGTCAGCTTGAACTGGGCCTTCGGGTTGACGGTCCAACGCTCCGGGTCGGGGTGGGTCTCGCTGGTGATAAAGGGCCGGGCCACTTCCGAATCCACATGGATGGGATAATGCACGGCCTTCCAATCGGTGTTGCCCGCCTTGTCCTTGGTGGTGATATGAAAATACCAGAGGCCGTCGTCCGTCACTTCGAAGGAGACGGACCGCTGGGTCGTGAAAAGCGAGTTGTGGTCGTTGGGAACCGTGTCGGCCTTGCGATCGATGTTGTAGTAGTAGCCCTCGATGCCGGAATGGTCGAAAGGGTCTTCCCATTGAATCTCGACCCGGCGGCTCTTGTACCACCGTCCCGCCTCTCCGTGGGTGGTGGAAACCACTTGGGGCGGGCTGGCCAGGGTATCCAGGCAGATCTTAAAGTGGGCCGCGTTGGGCGAGAGGTTCCCGGCCCTATCCTTCGTGCGCGCGTGGGCGTACCAGATGCCGTCCGACAGGTCCTGGAAGGAAAGCTGGGGCCGCAGGGTATAGAGAGCCGTCTCTTCCTGGGGGAGGGTCTGGGGCTCCTGATCCAAAACATAATAATAGCCTTCCACGCCCGACATGTCGGGAGGCGGCTGGATGAGAATCTCCACCTGGTTGGTGGGGTACCACTGCTCCTGCTGGGGGTGAGTGGGGGAGGAAAGGGTGGGCGCCAAGGCCTTGGTGTCGATCTTGAGACTCAGGTGGGCGGCCGTCACCCCGACATTGCCCGCCAAGTCCTGGGTGGAGACATGGACGAACCAGAGGCCGTCTTCCAACGGTCCCAAAGAGATCCGGGAATCGGAAACAAATTGACCATTGCCCGGCCCAGGCACGGTCAGGGCCTCCCGGTCCGCCTTCACGAAATAGCCCTTCACCCCCGAAAGGTCCTCGGGTTCGGACCAGGTGACCACGGGCGAAGGGTTAGCCACCCACTTTTCACGGTCCGGATGGGTGTCGCTGTAAATTTCCGGCGGGGGCGGGGCTAGGGTGTCAATCTGGACCTGGTAATGGGTGGCCCGGTTGCCAACGTTGCCCGCGTCATCCATGCCCACCACGTGCAGGTACCAGACCCCGTCCGTCACCGGCAGGATCAAGCGTCGTTCTTCCGTATAGATGGCCTGGGGAGGCTGGGGAAGGGTTTCCGGATTTTGGTCCAGCTGGTAGAAATAGCCAGCCAAAGGCGAGGAGGGATGCAGTAAAAATTCGACTTGATGCGTGCTTTCCCATTTGTCGTGTTCCTCGTGCGTTGGGCAGGAAATGTCGGGAGGCAGGACCGGCGGGGTCGTGAAGGAAGAAACCTGGCTGGCCACCAGGGAGCTCGAACGGTTGGCGCTGACCACCCGGTACCGGTATTCGGTTTCCGCCCTCAAGTCGCTTAAGGCAAATCGGTGCCTAAGTCTCGCGGATTTGTCTGCCACCGAGCGGGACAGTTCTTCCCGATCCCCCGCGATCCCGTAAAAAAGCTCGGAAGCGGCCGAAAGGTCGGTGGTCCAGGTCAACAGGGCGGATGAGGAGGTCAGTTTTTCCACCTGGAGTTCGGTGATCTCGGGGATGCCCGCCATGTCGAAGGTGGAGCGCAAAAGTGCCCCCCCGTTTTCGGTGGCGGCGTAGAGATAATCGTTGAAGACCGTAAAGGCCCGCACCCCCTCCTCGTCGCTGGAGTAGGCGGAAACCCAGTTCTCGCCGTCATGGGTCTTGAGGATACGGCCCGAGTTGCCGGTGCCCGCGTAGAGGGCGTTCTCGTAAACTTCCATGCAATAGAGGTTCAACTCCCGGCTGGTTTCATAGACCGCCTGCCAATCCCGCCCGTTCTGGGTGCGGAGGATCTTGATGCCCTTGGGACTGGAGGTGCCCGCGTAGAGGGCGCCGTTGAACTCGTGGAAGCATTGGATGAAATGCTGACCGGTCGCGGAAACCTCTTCCCAGTTAAGCCCGTCATGGGTGGCGAAGATCAGTCCGCTGGGATAGGTTCCCGCGTAAAGCCGGTTCTTAAAGATACCAAAACATGTGACGGCGACTTCGCTCAGGATGCCCACGGTGTTCCATTGCAGGCCGTCGAAGGCCACCACCCTTCCCTGCGAGCTGGTGCCCGCGTAGAGGCGGTTCTTGAAAACCGTCATGGCGTGCACCCGGTCTTCCCGGGTCATGAAGGCCTCCCGCCAGGACTCGCCATCGAGGGTGGCATAGATGGACCCGTTCAGGTTTGTGCCGGCAAAGAGCGATGGTTCGGAACCCGGAGGAGCGTAGGAACACAGGCAGTAGATCTGTGTGGTCAGGTCCCCCGCCCCCTCGGCGCTGTCTCCCGTGGGGCTGAAAAACTTCGGTTGTTCTTTAGTGACCTGGACGTTCTTGAAACTGCCAGGGGTACCACTGGTGGATCGCAGGACGCTGTCCCGCCCGGTGGCCACATAAAGGGAGCCCTTGTACTCGGCCAAGGCATAAAGGGTCGGGATTTCAGGAAATTTTTCCTGGGTGCCGAAAAAAGCCGGAGAAGCGGTGGAAAGGTGAAGGTCAATGACGGTTTTAAGGCGTTCCATCGCCTCTTTACTGTTTTTCCCCTGGGCCTGAACCCCGGGAAGGAGGGGGCATCGGGCCAGGATCTGCCCGTTGGCCTTGGTTTCCATTTCCACGGGAAGGTCGTAAGGAAAGGTTTTTCTCTGGATTTTGTCGTCTTTTTTCAGCAAAGCTTCACCTTAAAGGGGTGTTGAACCGCTAGGGTTAACAGACAGCTAGGGCGATTATTTTAGTCAAACAGGGGGGGTGTTGACAGCACCTTAGTGACAAATGGGGCGGCTTCCACGTGGAAAAAGGGCGGAATGGTACAATGATCCGCTCTTCACCCCAGGGTTTCCCAAGAGGGCCTTCGATTTACGCATGAAACCAAAAAATATACGCCCCAATCAAAACCCACGAATACAAGAAGACCTTGCCCTACATCAAGCCGGAAGGTTGGCGGAAGCGGTCGAGTTGATGAAGTAGTTGTTGAATTTCTTCTCGAAAAACACCCAGCTATTGACCCACCTGGGCACCTATACCTCCAGCAAGGCAACACCGAGCAAGGTGTTTGATTGCTGAAAAAATTCCTGTAAATCACGCCCCAACAACCCATGGCCCACTTGAATCTCGCGAACGGCATGGTGTCCTTAAAAAAGTTCGAGGACGCCCTCGTCCAGTATGACCTGGCGCTGGTTATTTCGGAGGTGGTTCGTCGAATACAAGGTGAATTGAAATCAGATCCATAAAAATCAGGAAGCTGAATTCAACCAGTAAGTGCAACACCTAGGCGAAAGACTTGCTCCGGCGTTTTGAAGCCAAGACACTTGCGGGGACGACCATTGAGAATCCGTTCCACGCGCCTGACTTGAGCTGGGGTTATGTTAGCAAAATCGGTTTTCTTCGGATAGAAGCGTCGAATCAAACCGTTGGTGTTTTCCACGGTGCCTTTTTCCCAACTGTGGAATGGCAGGCAGAAGAAAGACCTAGTGCCCAAAACGGCATTGACCTGGAGGTGTTCGACGTTCTCCGAGCCGTTGTCATAGGTGATGGTCCTGCGGAGTCCCTTGGAAAATTGACCGAGGCGACGATTGATAGCCATACGGGTATTTGACGCGGATTTCTGGGGCAGCCAAGCAAGTTTTACCAGTCGGCTCTTTCTTTCGACCATGACCAAGATAGAAGCTTTGCTCTGCCTGGAAATGATAGTGTCCATCTCCCAGTGGCCGTATTGGTCCCGTGCCTTGACGATGGCAGGGCGTTGGGTGATTGAAACGCGTTGTGGGATATGGCTTTTGCGGTGATTGTGGGAATGCCATCGCCGAAGTCGTTTTCGATGGGAGCGAGCCAAGAAGGGAATGAGATGCCGAGCTTTGCTATAGATGAACTGGTAGACGGCCTCGTGGGAAATGGAGATTTTGGATTTCTCCTGGTGAAGTTGACCGGCGATTTGTTCGGGTGAAAGACCTTGCCGAAGTTTACGCAAGACATACCGGCGCAGTTCGGGTTTCTTGAGCCGAAAGTGAGTTCGAGAGATCTGGTTGCGCAAGATGGCCCGATCGTGAGCCCTGGCAGGAAGATACCGGCCGGGACGTAAGGGAGGGGCGTTGCGCTTCAACTCTCGGGAAACGCTGGAAACATCACGGCCAAGGCGTTTGGCGATTTTTCGCAGGGAAAGGCCTTGAGCCTTCCAAATAGAGATTTTTTCACGTTCGGCTAACAATAGATGCCTGTAGGATTGTTTCATGAAACTTAGGATAACCCCCGGGTTCTGCCGGGCCTAAGTGTTGCACTTCGTTATTGAACTGGGGGAACCATATCCTTCTCTTATTTTGACAATACCGGCACGGTCACAATCAACGGTTTATATTCCTGGTTTTTTAAAACTATTTGATCTCCAGGCATGAAATCCCATCCATCGGAATAGCCAAACTCAATAACACGATGCACATGTTTAAAAAGGGTAAAGCTTTTGCTCACACTAAGCGTTGGATTTGTGAAAGTGGCAGAAATTCTGAAAATTCGATTAGAAGTTCTTTTAAAAATCGCAACCAAGCCTTTGCTAAATAACGCTTTTCTATAGGTTATCTCTATTGGCAACAACGGGCGGGCATCAACATGGATTGTAGATTTGTTTACGATTGTTTGATTGGGATGCGTAGTAACGGAATTACATGCTTTTAGCAGAATGAAAAAACACAACAGAACAACAAAACCCTTTTTCGCATTTGATAACCTTGAAAACTTTGCGGCAATTTTTTTAATTACGGTTAGATCAAATCGATCTGCCGAGACAACCGAATTAGGAAAACTCGCGTCTTCTTTAACTAAAAACTGCAAATTTTCTTTAACCAACAACTGAACAATTTCCTCACCATCAATTAACCGCATTGTCGTTTCTACACTTTTCGAATACTCTCTCGCCTCTTTTGAAAATGTCGACGTAGTAACGAAAACACCAAGCGAGTTTCTCCGGCCATGAAGAGCACCAACGAATTTTTGTATTTCGGGCCGCCCAACCGTGTCTTCCCATCTTTTCGCCTGAAACAAAAGATCACCAAAACCTAACTTATCCAATTTCAAACTACCATCAATGCCTCCATCTCCAGTTTGTCCCTCAACTTCTCCAATTTCGCTGTTATATATTTTTTTAAGGAAATCTAAAACAAACTGTTCGAATTCAGCGGGGGAAAGACTTTTCAGGCGATTTAATAATTCTTCGTTTACCAATTTTTTCACCAAATAATTTTAAGAAACTATTTATTCCTGCAGTTTCTTTTTCCACTCCACCAGCAGATTCAAAGCCTCCCGGGGCGAGAGATCGTCCGGGTCGATGGACTTGAGTTCTTCCAAAACGGGATGGGCGCCGCCCTGGCCGAAGAAAGAGAGCTGGGCGATTGATTTCTCGTCGGCCCTTTTGACTTCAGGCAGCACCTCCCCTTCGGGAACCGGGGGAACCGGTTCCGTCCCCGCCGGGCCCTTGCTGGCCCTTAACCCTGTGCCCGTCTCAAGGGAAGTCAAAATCTTCTTCGCCCTTTCCACCACCGGTTTGGGCACCCCGGCCAGGCGGGCCACCTGGATTCCATAGCTCTTGTCGGCCCCGCCCTCCACGATCTTGTGGAGGAACAGCACCTGGTCGTTCCATTCCCTGACCGCGATATTGAAATTGCGGACCTGCGGAAAGGTCGTCGCCAACCGGGTCAGCTCGTGGTAGTGGGTGGCGAAGAGGGTGCGGGCGTTGATCTTTTGGGCCAGGTATTCCACCACGGCCCAGGCGATGGAGACCCCATCGTAAGTGGAGGTGCCGCGCCCTACCTCGTCCAAGATCAGAAGGCTCTTGGGGGTGGCGTGGTTGAGGATGTTGGCGGTCTCGACCATTTCCACCATGAAGGTGCTTTGGCCCTGGGTCAGGGCGTCGGAGGCCCCTACCCGGGAAAAGATGCGGTCCACGACCCCCAGTTTCATTTCCTTGGCCGGGACAAAGAACCCCACTTGCGCCATCAGGGTCAAAAGGGCCACCTGGCGGATATAGGTGCTTTTCCCCGCCATGTTCGGGCCGGTCAGGACAATGATTTCCACTCCGTCCGCGCCCAGTTTGGTGTCGTTGGGGACGAACTGGTCCGAGGAAAGCAGGCGGTCCAAAACGGCGTGGCGGCCATCCACGATGACCATTTCCCGGGAGTCGTCCACCTCGGGGCGCACGAACCGGCCCCGGTCGGCCACGGTGGCCATGCCGACGAAGACGTCCAGTTCGGCCAGGATATGGGCGGAACGCTGGAGCCGGGAAAGTTCCTTGGCGACTTCGGCGCGGATAGCCTCGAATATCTCATACTCAAGCCGGTTGGCCTTGTCCTGGGCCCCCAGTACCTTTCCTTCCATTTCCTTGAGTTCGGGGGTGATGAAACGTTCGGCGTTCACCAGGGTCTGTTTGCGGTGATAGTCGTGGGGAACCTTGTCCAGGTTGGCCTTGGAAACCTCGATGTAATAGCCGAACACCGAGGTGTAGCGCACCTTGAGGGAGCCGATGCCCGTGCGGGCCTTTTCTTTTTCTTCCAGTTGGGCGATCCAACTTTTGCCTTCCAGGGAGGCGTCCTTCAATTCGTCCAACCGAGCGTCATAGCCCTTTCGGATGAGCCCGCCTTCCTTAAGGGCGAGGGGAGGCTCGGGGTCAATGGCCCGGTCCAAAAGCCCGTGCACCTCGGTCAGGTTGTCCCATCCGTCCCGGCGATCCTTGATCCAGGCGCATTTGAAGGAAGATAGAACCCGGTGGACCTGGGGCAGGAGGGCCAGGGTGTTCTTGAGGGCGACCATGTCCCGCGCGTTGGCGGTGCCGCATCCTACCCGTCCCGAGAGGCGTTCCAAATCGGAAACCTGGCGGAAAAGGTCGCGAACCGTTTCCCTTTCCTCCAGGTGGGCGAAGAATTCTTCCACCGCGTCCTGGCGGCGTTTGATCTCTGAAACGGTGGTGAGGGGGGTCGTCAGCCATTGGCGTAAAAGCCTGCCCCCCATGGAAGTGACGGTTTCATCCAGCACCGAAAGAAGGGTGCCTTCCCGGCCGCCATCGCGCATGTTGCGGAGGATTTCCAGGTTTCGCTGGGTGGTCGCGTCCAACACCATGCCCTCCCCCACCTGAAAGTGGGTGAGTGAAACGATGTGGGAAAGAACGCTATGGGTAGTTTCCTTCAAGTATTGCAGAAGCGACCCGGCGGCCCGCACCGCCTGTTCCTCGCCCGACAGCCCGAAGCCATCCAGTGTTTTGACCTGGAAATGCTCCACCAAAGCTTCCTCGGCGCTCGCGTGGGAGAACTTCCAATCTTCCAAATGGGATAACTTGACCCCCTTCAGGTTTTGGAGAAGCTGGCGCCATTCGGGGGCGTCCGGCTGGTTTTGGGCGGTCAGCACTTCGGAAGGGGCGAACTTGAAGACCTCATTGGCCGCCTTGCTCCAGCGGGCGGGTCCGTGGAGTTCGCATGTCTTGAACTCACCCGTGCTCACGTCCACCACCGAAAGCCCCAAGACCATGGGGGCATAGGCGAGGGCCACCATGTAGTTGTTGGCCTTTTCATCGAGCATGGAAGCGGAAAGCACGGTCCCGGGCGTGATGACGCGGGAAATTTCCCGCTTCACCAGTCCTTTGGCCAGGGCCGGGTCCTCGGCCTGCTCGCAGATCGCGATAGAAAAACCCTGCTTGACCAGGCGGGAAATGTAGTTTTCGGCGGCGTGGTAGGGGATCCCCGCCATGGGCACCTTTTGGCCCTTGCCTCCCTCCCGGGCAGTGAGGGTGAGGTTGAGGACCCGGGCGGCCGTTTTGGCGTCATCGAAGAACATCTCGTAGAAATCGCCCAGTCGGAAGAAAAGCATCTCGTCCTTATGGACCCTTTTCATGTCCAGGTACTGCCTCATCATGGGCGTGAGGTCTTCCATATAGCTCCCTAATGAAATTCTAAACCAACTTCCAACACGAAGACACAAAGGGCACTCAGTTCACAAACAGACAATCTTTAGTTTTAACCAACTTTTCAAATGATCTTCGTGTCTTAATGGCTTTGACCCCTTTGGCCTTTAGGCCAAAGAATACGGGACCATATCATCCTCTTTATATCTTTTATTGATAGAGGGTATGTGTTTTTTTGGGTTTTAGTCTTCCACGATGAAGTTCTTCAATTTAGTCTTTTTCAGCAGTTCCTTCGAGGCTCTTTGCGCCGCGGCGTGGTCGGGATAATCCCCTACCCGGATCTTATAAAGGGGATAGGCCATATCCTCGGTCTTGACCTTCAAAACCTTGGGTTTATACCCGGCCTTTTCCAGCTGTTTAAGCGTTGGGGCCATAAACCGGGTCCGGCTGTAAACCCCGACCTGGATATGGAAAGGGGCCGCCGCGCTGATGGTATCGTCCGATTCCGCCTCTTCCTCACCGGTCGCCTGGATCGCGGGGGTGGGGTTCTCCGCCATAACCGTATTTCCCGCGGAAGCCGGGGCCGCTGGGACAACTGCCTCCGGAAGTTCGGTCGGGGTAGGCAGGGCCATCATCACAATGGGAGTCAGCTCGGGGTTGAGGCGCTCCATCGCGGACATCCTCTGAAGGGCATCCTCCGTTTCCAGTGCCCGGGGAAACTGGGTCGCCAGGGTGGCGTAAGCGGCGTGGGCCTGGGGTATCTTGGTTTCCAATTCATAAAGCCGCCCGAGGCGATAATAAACAAGGTTCATTTCCAAGAATTGGGGGTAGCGGTCCAGGACCTTCAGATATTGTTTCTCGGCCATGGGATAAAGCCTTAATTTGACATAGGTATTGCCCGCCCCCAGCAAGGCCTTGGGCGCCCAGGGACTGTCCGAGGCGTTGTCCGCCACCTTGATGAACTGGGCCATGGCTTCAGGGTATTTATTGAGGGAATAGAGGGAGCAAGCGTACCAGTAGCGGGCTTCAGGCGCGGAGGGGCTGTCAGGATGGGTCTTCAGGAATTCCTCGTAAGTATGCGCGGCGTCGCCATATTTATCCGCGAGATAATAACGGGCCCCCAGGTCCTTTTGGGCCTCCTCGCCTTCCGGTTTGTCGGAATACTGCTTGGCCAGTTCGGTGAATTGCTTGGTGGATTTGTTGAAATCCTGCTCCATTCGGGCCAGCATGAGCTTGGCCTGGGGGATCATCTGGTCCATGGGATGTTCGGCCACGAACTTGGAGAAGGAATCCCGGGCCTGGTCGTAGTTTTTCCGGTTGAAATAGTCCTTCGCCTTGTCGAAGAGGGATTGGGAATTATCCGCGACGGCCCCGATGGGGGTCGCGCCGGTCGTTTGGGCCATCAACATGGCCGGAGCCACAAGCAAGGCAAAGATTAACAAAAGCACGCCCACCCTTTGTCCGTACAGGCTGGCGATCTTGCTTTTTTCCACCTTTACTCGCACCTTGTCCCCGGCCTTCAAACCCTTCGCCGGAAAGACCACCGTCCGGTTTTGCCGGGTCTTGCCGTAATAGGCGCCAGGCGTCTTGTCCGCCGGGCCTTCCACCATGACCTCTTCCACGCGACCGACACGGGAAAGGTGCCGGTCGGCGGCGTGCTTCCAGGCCTTCTCGTTCAAGCGGGCCAGGCGTTCGTCCTTCACTTCCTCCGGCACCTGGTGAAGCATGCGGGCTGCGGGGGTTCCGAGCCTCGGGGAATACTTGAAACTATAGACCAGGTCGTAACGCACCTCATCCAAAAGCTTGAGGGTGCCCTCGAAATCCTCATCGGTCTCGCCTGGGAACCCCACGATCAGGTCGGTGGTAAGAGCCAGTTCGGGGATGGCCTTGTGAAGGGTTTCCACCCGGTTCAAGTAATGGGCCACGGTGTATTTTCGGTTCATGCGTTTCAAGACGGTGTCCGACCCGCATTGGACGGGAAGGTGGATCATCTCGCAAACGCTGGGCGTCTCAGCCATGGCGGCCACCAAGTCGTCGGAAAGGTCCAGGGGGTGGGACGTCATGAACCGCACCCGCTCGATGCCCGGGACGGCCCCCACTTGGCGCAGAAGATCGGGGAAAGAAACCGGCCTCTCGTTGCTTAGGGCCAGCCCTGTTTCAATATTGTTTTTTTTGCGGGAACTGGGCTTGCCTAGTTGTCCATTTTCCGATTTTTGAATCGGTGAACTAGATAAGCCATAGGAATTCACGTTCTGGCCCAGAAGCATCACTTCCTTCACCCCCGCCTGGGCGATGCGGGTGACCTCGTCCAGGATGTCCTCGGGAGGGCGGGAAACTTCACGGCCCCGGGTGAAGGGAACCACGCAGAAGGTGCAGAACTTGTCACAGCCCTTCATGATCTCCACGAAGGCCCGGTGGGGGGCGGATAAACGATTAGGATCGTTCGCCGGGAAATAAGCGGGGTCAAAATCGGCCAGCACCTGGGGTCCCGCGCCCTGGGAGGCCTTGGCGATGGCCCCGACTGCCTTGGGATATTGGTCCGGCCCCAAAACCAGGTCCACCTGCGGGGCGCGGTCGATGATGTTTTCCTTGTGGCTGGTGGCCATACATCCCAACACCCCCAGGACCCGGCCGGGCTTGCCGTTTTTCCAGTCGGTCAGTTCCCCCAGGCGGGAAAAGATCTTGTCCTCGGCGTGCTGGCGCACCGAGCAGGTGTTGAAGAGGATGACGTCCGCCTGGGCGCTGTCAGGCGTCAGGGAGTAACCCTCTTGGATCAACAGGCCCGCGACATGGTCCGACTCGACCACGTTGGACTGGCAGCCCAATGTTTCGAGATAGACTTTTTTTTGCGGATGAGGATTTAAGGTGATTTCCATAAATTCTTTATGTTTTTTTCAGTGCCTGGGCGTCTGGGTGTTTCAAACTTTTTTCGGGATTCTGATTGTAAAGGCTTTGGAGGTAAGTGGCAACGCCCCTCAAGCTCCAACCCCAAAGGACAAAGGCCCCCAAGCGAAACTTCAGGAATTAATCACCCATTTAAGGTCAACCTTTGTGTACTTCGTGTTCTTCGGGGGCGAGAGATGTTTTTTCAGTGGTGAAGATGAAGCACTTGGTAAGCAACCCAAAGAGCGGCCAGGAGGATGATCGCCCTAAATATCCACCGGGTCCGGTTGACCCCCGCTGGCACGCCTCCCTTGGTCTTGGGTTTGGGAAAATACTGTTCGCTCAATTGAACGGGGGTAAAGGGCTTGCCTTCCTCGTCGTAGACGATCGGCAGACTGGCCCCGCAGTTCCCGCAGATTTTGTTCTCGGGAATGTTGAACATCCCGCACCGCAGGCATTTGACATCCAGGTTTTTAGCGTGAAGTTCCATTGCTCTTTATTCTTGGAATGCTGAACGAGTTGAAAACACAGGCGACCCGATCCATCGAATGTTCTTCACCGAATGCTTTGACTCGATCACGGCTGAAGGGTGTCTTAACGGAATTTCCCAACGTCCATTCCTCTTAAGCTACTTCATCCCCTGCAGGCGCACGAGGACCAGGCCCACCTTTTTGGCTTCCTCCACCATCTTCTTGTTGGTATAAGCGGCCTGGAGCTTTTTATAGGTGTCGATGACTTCCTGTTTCTTGGTCTGCTTCAGATAAACCTCCGCTTTTTTCTTGAGGGCCTCCACGTTATCGGGCTCGAGCCCCACGATGTTATCCAGGTAGGTATGGGCCGCGTCGTAACGGGCCTCATTGAGCGCATGCTGGGCCAGTTCCATGTAAATGGAAAGCGCCTCCACCCTTTTGCCCGTTTGGAGCAGGATCTTGGCCTGGCGGGGCAGTAATTTCGGGTCATTGGGACGCAAGGCCATCAACTGGTTCAGGTACTGGTAGGCGGCGTTCCAATCCTTGGTTTCCTCGCAGAGATTCAACAATTGTTCAATGAGGTCGCCATCCCCGGGGTTCTTGGCCAAAAGCTCCTCGAACTTAGCCCTCGCTTCCTTGGGCTGTTTGAGGCCGATCAATATCTTCGCGTGGAGGGGAGCCAGATCGGCATTGCCCGCCTGCACCGCCGCTTCGACCGCGTTTTTCGCGATTTCGAACAGGGACCCATCGCAGGCGATCTTGGCCAGTTGGGAGCCGTATTGGGAGATCTTGTCCGTCTCGCCTTTCTTTTGGGCCAAAGTCAGGAAAAGTTGAAGGGTATCAATGCCTTCCGGGTCGATATTGGCGATCTTGGCGGCCCATTCCTGGGCGGCGTCGGGCCGGTTCTCGGACAAATGAAAATCGGCGATGGCTTTCAGGGTGGAAGCCGCCTCGGTGACGCGGGCGTGTTCCAGATAGAGATTCGCCAGTTTTTCCCGGTATGAGAAATTGATGGGCTCCGCAGCGATCAGCTGCTGGTAATGGGCGATCGCGTCTTCCACGTTTCCATCGGAGGCTTTTCGCTCGGCCTCCTGGGACTTGGAGATGGTCAGGAAGGCCTTTCGCAGGGGGGGCGGCATCCGTTCGGGATTGAGCTTGGAGATCTTCCGCTCGATGTTCTGCACCTTGTTGACCTGGCCCTGCCGATCGAAAAGCTCCTTGGCCTTTTGGTAGGACCCGAAGGCGTCGGCGTCGTCCTGCTTCTTGGCGTAGGCGTCGCCCATCATGTTATGAACGTGCGCGTCGTCCGGGTTGTCCACCAGGAGTTTTTTATATTCCTCGATCGCCTTATACCATTCGCCCGATTGCACATAGAGAAAGGCCATTTTGATGATGAGCGGCTTGTCTTCAACCATGGCCCTTCCTTTCCTGTGATTGGCTGGGATTGAACCCTACGATTTTAGTCCGGTGACGCTGTAGGCTACGACCTTATCGGTTTTACCCTTTACCTTCAAGGGGTCCAGCATGACCGCCTCGATCTTGTGTTTGACCCTCTCGTAGGTGGCGGCGGAAATCAGGATCTGTCCCTTTTCGGCAACCGACTCCAGGCGCTGGGTCAGGTTCACATTGTCCCCGATGGCGGTGTATTCCATGCGCTCGTTGGAGCCGATGTTGCCCACGACCACTTCCCCGGTGTTGATGCCGATGCCTATATTAACCTCTTTTTTTCCCTCCATGCGCCATTTGGCCTGGAGTTCTTTCATTTTTTCACT
Source organism: candidate division FCPU426 bacterium (assembly GCA_963771075.1). Classification (GTDB taxonomy): domain Bacteria; phylum Oederibacteriota; class Muellerivitia; order Muellerivitales; family Muellerivitaceae; genus CAVTWJ01. Next base: position 33,839 of record CAVYSE010000002.1, read on the forward strand.
CATTTCCACCGCCGCCAGGACCGCCCGTTCCGCGTGGTCGGGCATGTCGATGGGGGCGCCGTAAACCGCCATGATGGCGTCGCCCATGAACTTATCCAGCGTACCCTCGTATTTGAAAATGATCGCCGTCATGGCGGTGAAATATTCGTTAAGGATATGGACCACCTGCTCGGCCGTGAGGGCCTCGGACATGGGGGTAAACCCCCGGATATCCGAGAAAAAGATGGTCACCATTTTCTTTTCCCCGCCCAGTTTCAGGCCATCCTTGTGTTCCAGGATTCGGTCCACCACGCTCTTGGTGACATATTTGGAGAAGGCCCCCTTGATGACTTCCTTTTCCCTCAGGGACTTGGCCATGTTATTGAAGGCCTCGGTGAGGTCGCCCAGTTCGTCCGACCGCCGGATATTGATCTTTTGGTCGAAATCGCCGCCCGCGATGGCCGTGACGCCGTTGACCAAGAGACCGATGGGCTTGACCAGCAATGTCACGAATAGGGCCATGAAAACAATACCGATTAAGAGGAAGGCCAGGGTGGTGAGGACGATGGCAATTCCCACATAACGAACCACGCGGGTGATGGAGTTTTGGTTCATGCCCACGTGCACCTCCCCCACCCTGTCCCGTCGGCCCTCGGCGGTGATAAAAATGGGGGTCGCGATGTCGTAAAGGGTTCTGCCGCCGATTCGGTAGGCTTGGGTCAAAACCGATTCCCCGCCCAGGGGCTTGATGCCCGGGGGGAAGGTATGTGGCGTGTTCGAATACATATTTGGGCTCATTGTCGCCCACGATAATCCCGTTTTTCCCGACGATTTTCACGTACTCCATGTCGCCCTTTTTAATCTCGGCCTCATCCGGCCAAAGGAACTGACGGACCGAGTCGTTGGCGATGTTGGAATAGGAGAGAAGCTGTTCTTGAATGGGGGTAAGCCCGGTGGGAACATCCCGAACCGAATCACTGGACTGTAGGACCATGGCGTCCTTGGCGGACACAAGGAGGATCGTGCTCACGTCTTCCACCGTCGAGGCGTTGGGGGCCCCCGGGGTCTTGGAGCTTTGAACGGTCACCAACCGAAGTACCTCTTCCTCGCTGTTGGACGCCAGGCTCCGGGCCTGGGCTTCCCCACGGTCCAAAACCTGCTGGGTCAAGGTTTGGCGGGTTTGATCCAACACCATCCACGTCACCACAACCATGAGAGAACAGATGAGGACGGTTAAGACCAGGATAAATTTAAAACTGAGAGGAAACAGATGGTGTTTTCGCCTCGGCTTGGCCTGGGAAGGGGCGCTCGCCGGATTGGATTTCGGATTCAAGGTAAGGTCCCCTGGCTGAAAGTGACTGAGTGTCTCGTTAATATACGGGATGACCTTTTAGGGTGTCAAACCGGTGAAAATTAAGGGTTAGAACCGGGTGGGGGGGGTTCCGTGCCACTCGCCTCAGCCACCGCCTCGGCGGGGACTTCGGTCTCTCCCTCTTCCATGGGGGCGAGGCCCAGCTTGGTCTCGCGACGCCTCAATTCGCCCTCCATTTCCTTCAAAAATTCCGGAGAAGGCCGGTCACCCGCCAGTTCCTGTATTTCAGAAACCTTAGGCAGGTCGGAAAGGTCTTTCAACCCGAAATGGATTAGGAATTCATGGGTCGTACCATAGAGTAGGGGGCGGCCTGGAGTCTCGGCCCGGCCGAGGATACGGATCATTTTCTTTTCCAATAGCGACTGGATGAGATTGGTGACTTCCACACCCCGGATGGCTTCCACCTCGGCGCGGGTCACGGGCTGTTTATAGGCGATGATGGCCAGGGCTTCCAGGGAAGCCTTGCTGAGGCGGGTCTTGGAAATGACCTTGTAGAGTTCTTTGGCGTAACGGTGAAACTCGCCCCGGGTGACCAGTTGATATCCCTGCGCGACCGGCAGGACTTGGAAACTGCGGTCCAAACCTTCTATTTCTTCCCGCAACGACTCGAAGGCCTTTTCGACTTCCTCTTCCTGGGTATCCTTCAGGAAAGAGGAGACCTTCTTGGCCGAGAGGGGGGTTTCGCTCACGAAAAGCAGGCTCTCGAGTATTTTCTTGAGTTGTTCAATTTCCATTTGGTTTCTTTATCCTTTGTAGAACTTATAAAACAATGAACGACCGAGGCGCATGCCGACCCTCCATAAAACATGAAAGGAGGCCGGTATCGTCCCTATTTCTTTGGTCCATGGGGCCAAGGGGGACCGAGATTCGGGAAAGGAATGGCCAATCCCAGGACCCTTTTCATAATATTATCTCCGTGCCTCCGGGTCCCCGTGGTGAAATCTTTTTGTTTAAGCGGTTGGGTTTGCCGGCGGTTCGGACTGGACCAGGATGACCTCGATTTCCCCGAACACCTTGTTTTGCACGACCCGGACCAACTTCAAACGGATCAATTCCAACAGGGCCAAAAGGGCCACGATCTTCTCGGTTTTAGTGCGGCAAGATTCCAAAAACGGCCGGAAGACGACCCGGGGACTGTCCTGCAGCACGTCCATCAGGTCGTTGATCTTCTGGCTCACCGTGATCTCGGGCCGGTCCAACTCGGCCGACACGTCTTCCTGGGAATGGATGAGGATGTCCTTATAGGCCGCCAGGAGGCCGAAGAGGGTGACTTCCTCCAGCCTTTCCTCCTCCTCCCCTTCCTTTTGTTCGGACGACACCGCCCGGGGCAACAGATGCTGGCGGTTCTTTTCCAGGCCCATCAGCTGGTCCGCGGCGTCCCTGAACTTTTTATATTCCAGCAGGCGGCGCATCAGCTCCATCCGCGGGTCCTCTTCCGGCTCGTCCGGGGTGGCATCCAGGGGAAGCAGCATTCGGCTCTTGATCTGCATCAGGGTGGCGGCCATGACCAAAAAATCACCCGCGATCTCCAGGTTCATCGCCTTCAGGATCTCGATGTAGGCCAGGTACTCCTTTGTGATGCGGGAAATGGGAATATCGTAAATGTCGAGCTCATGTTCCTTGATCAGGTGAAGCAGCAGGTCCATGGGCCCGTCGAAGGAAGGCAGGGTGATCTGGTAGGTGGCCCGCTGGTCCTCGGGATGGAGGATTTCCTTGATGCCCACCATCCTGGTTTCGGAGGAAAGTTGGATCGAGAAAGAACTGGGCGGCGGCGTTTCGGGTGTCGCTTCGCTCACAGGCCCCCCTCCCTCGATAGTTCCTTCTTGATCTTGGAGACCGGAATGCCGGTTGCCTCATAGACCTGTTCCATGGTCCGGGCCGCGGCTTGCCGAGCCTTTCGGGCGCTTTGGACCAGCACGTCCTCCACCCGAGCGGGCTGGGCGTCCAATTGTTTCCTTTTTTCACGAATCGCCCCGCCGAAGGTTTCCTCCAGTTTGGCGGCGAGGAGTTTTTTCGCGTCGCCGTAGCCCATACCGCCCTTGCGGAATCCCCGCTCCATTTCGGCGGCTTCCTCCGGCTTGGCGACCAATTGGTAAAGCTGGTAAAGGACGCTCTCCTCCGGGTCCTTGGGGTCGGCGACCCCCTTGGAATCGGTGATGATCCCCATGACCTTCTTTTTGATCTCGGCGGGTTCCCCGAAAATGGGAAGCACGCTCGCCTCGTCGCTTTTGCTCATCTTCCCGCCGGTCAAACCCATGACCTTGGGCGCCTCGCTCAAGATCCCTTCGGGAAGCTTGAACACTTCCCTGCCGAAGGCGTGGTTGAAGTATCCCGCCATGTCGCGGGTCATCTCGATATGCTGGACCTGATCCTGGCCCACCGGGACCTTGTCGCTCTGGTAGATGAGGATATCCGCGGCCATCAAAACGGGGTAGAAAAACAATCCCACGGAAGGCGGGATGCCCCGGGCCAACTTGTCCTTGAAGGAATGGGCCCTTTCCAGGAGACCCATCCCCGTCACGGTCGAGAGGATCCAGGACAATTCGGTCACTTCCGGCACGTCGCTCTGCCGGAAGATCAAGGCCTTCGCGGGATCCAACCCCAGGGCCAGGTAATCGGCGGCCACCATGAAGGTATAACGGGAAAGCTCATCCCGGTTCTGGATGGTCGTGAAAGCGTGGTAATTGGCGATGAAATAGAAGCATTCGCCCTCATCCTGCAGGCGGATGTGGTTTTGGATGGCCCCGAAATAATTGCCCAGGTGCAACCGGCCGCTGGGTTGGACGCCGGAAAGGTACCGGACGGGCGCTTTGGCATGGGATGGGGAGGACAAGTTCACCTCGTGATTATAATCGGGGATAGGGTTTAGCTGAGATTGATATATGAGGCAAGATGACCCAACCCCATCAGGTGGAGGCCGAAAAAAAGACAGGCGACCACGGGATCAAAGATGTAATTGAAGATATTCCGGAACATGAGAAGCGCGCCCAACAACACCAAGGCCCCGTAACGGTCCACCTGGGAAAGTTTATAAGCCCAGGGCCCCGGCAATAAGGCCTTCAAAATCCACGACCCATCCAAAGGGAATATGGGGATCAGGTTGAAGACCGCCAGCGCGAAATTGATCCAGAAGAAGGTGCTGAAAAAAGTCACAAAGCTGAATTCAGCGGAGGAGCCGGGTTGTGCGAATTGGGTTAAATCCAGTATCGCGAAAGCCGTCAGGGCGACCAGGCAAAGCCCCATGTTGGCCAGGGGGCCCGCCAGGGCCACCAGGGCCCCATCCTTCCGGGGATTCTTAAAATTCTCAGGGGTGATGGGGACCGGCTTGGCCCAGCCAAAGAACAAACTACCCGGAAAAACCAGGCGAAGCAGGGGGAAAAGAATGGTGCCAATGGGGTCCGCATGGGCCATGGGGTTAATGGTCAGGCGGCCCAGCATTCGGGGGGTAGGGTCTCCCAGGCGGTCCGCCATGTAGGCATGGCCGAACTCATGCAAGCTCAAGGAAAACAAGAGAATGGTGAAGTTCATTAAGATGGAGACGATTTGCTGCTGATCCAAAAGGCTTCCCCTTAAAAGTCGAAAAATGAGGGGATAACTTTACTTGATGCGGGGCTTCGGCGCAACCGGCTAAAAAAAGCCTAAGAACCAAGGATGCCCTTGGTTTCGATGAAATTTTCAAGATTCTTTTAATTCGCGAAGGTGTCCTTCACCCACTTCAAAGTCTGGGAGCGATTCCTGAACTTTCCGTCCAATTGGCCGTTCAAAGCTTCCAACAGGATGAACGAATATTGGAACCCCGGTTCGATCCCCATGGCTTGAAGGTCCTTGCCCCTTACCCAAGGTTTGGAGGTTTGGATCTTCTGGAAATAGACCTTGAGCCGAGTGTGCGATGCGCCCCGGGAAGCCGCCAGGAGATAACATTGGACCTCCGGACGCAACGGACACAAGAGTTTATACATTTGGCTCGTCGTGATCTTGGAATCGGCCAGCTTCCCCAACATCGCAGGATAGGCCTGGGCGGACTGGAGAACGATCTTTTGCTCGGCCCGCGAAAGCATCATGCGTTTCGTCAGGGCACGAGCCTCGGCCTCCGAGGGTTTCGCAAGCAGGGCCTGGAACCAAACCATGGTCTCCTCATCCAAAGGGATCTTCAGCTTTCGGAAATACTCCATCGCGGCGGGGATTCCGGGTAAAAAAGCCCGGGTCGCCGGAAGAACATCCAGGGAAGGATGAATATGTCTCAGGACGCCCAACTCCTTCAGGCGCCTGACTGCTTTTTCCGGATGGGGTTCCTTGAAAATAAGGCGCAGTTCATTGCGCAGCCTTTCACCGGAAACCCGGCGGATGAACTCGCCTTTCACCGACTTCAGGAGCCACCGTTGGGTTTGGCTCTCGATGCGTTTTTGGAATCTCTGCTCAAAACGCACCGCGCGGAAAATGCGCGTGGGATCGTCCTCGAAGCTTTTCGAGTGCAGGGCCCGGATGCGCCCCTTTTGGAGGTCGACCCACCCGTTGTAGGGGTCCAATAAATGGAGGAAATTTCCAGAGGACAGGCTCAAGGCCATCGCGTTCAGGGTGAAGTCGCGGCGGTAAAGGTCTTGGACGATTCCGCTCTTTTCCACTTTCGGCAAGGCTCCCGGATGGTCGTAGGATTCCCGGCGCGCGGTGGCCACGTCCACCTTGCCGAACCCCGGCACCACCACGATGGAAGTTCCGAATTGGGTGAAGGCTTCCACCTCGGACCCGTAGGCATGGGCCAGTTTCTCGGCGAAGGTAAGCCCATCGCCCTCCACGGTGATGTCGATATCCATTCCGCTCTTGCGCAGGAGCAAGTCCCTGACAAAACCTCCCACCGCATAGGCCATCTCACCCCTTTGTTCGGCCAGTTGGCCTATCCTTTTCAAAAGGGACAGGGTTTTGGCTGGGATTCGGTCTTGGAATCGGATCATTTGAAACCTCCGGCCTTTTGAGTAGTTGGAAAAACCCTTACACGTTATACCCTTCTTCGGACGTGAAAGCATTGGAAAGATGCTGGATGCGGGGTAACCCCAATAGGTTTTTGGCTGGGGAAAGGGCGACCACGTCAAACCGTGCGCTTCGAGGTTCCCCCGGGTAGCGGGCGAGGAAGACCGCCGCGGCGGCGGAGAGGCGGCTGATCTTATGGGCTGTCACGGCTTCCAGGGGGGAACCTTTGGAATAGGTGGTCCTTCGTTTGACCTCGACAAACACGATCGTATCACCCTTGCGGCAAACCAGGTCGATCTCGCCCTGGGGAACCCGGTAGTTCCGCTCCAGGATTTTGTAGCCCTTCAGGCGCAAATAGACGGCCGCGATCGCCTCTCCCCGGCGGCCGACCTTGTGCGTGCTCATGATCCGGAACCCTTCAATTGAAACGCCCGCCGGGAATAGACCTCCCTCAACCGGTTTAATTCATCCTCGTTCAGGGTGCCGCCCGCCATCCGCTTGATGCTCAGGCCGGTTTTTTTCAGGTCCGCCGCGGATTTCGCCTCTTCCAACTTGCCGCTCCAAAAGCCGAAGTTTCCCTGAGGGTGCTTCGCGGCCTGGGCCTGGGCGACGGGGGCGAAACTGAGCCGGTGCTCGGGGCAAAGACCCTTTTCCTGGATCGCCGCCAGGTGCTCCGGGGTGCCGTAACCCTTGTGGGAAGCGAACCCGTAACCCGGGTAGCGGGTTTCCAAATCCATCAACATTTTGTCCCTCGCTACCTTGGCCAAGATGGAAGCGGAAGCGATGCTCAAGGAGAGCGCGTCCCCATGGGTGAGGGCTTTTTGCGGAAGGTGCTTGAAATTCGGCAGGGGCATGGCGTCGGTGAGCAGTCCATCGGGGGGAATGGGCAGGGCCTGGATGGCCCTTTCCATGGCCAGACGGGCCGCCTGGTAAATATTGATCTCGTCGATTTCACTCGCGGTGGCTTGGCCGATCCCGAAGGCCAGGGCCTTTCCCCGGATGGTCCCGTCCAGTTCCTCCCTTTTCGAGGGGGTCAGTTTTTTGGAGTCGTTCACCCCTGCCAATAGCAATCCGGGTGGCAGGATGACCGCCGCCGCCACCACCGGACCCACCAGGGGCCCCCGGCCCGCCTCGTCGATACCGGCGATGAGTTTGCAACCCAAAGCCTGCAATTCCCTTTCGGGGGCCAGCATGGCCTGGAGGCGTTCCGTTTCCAGGATTTCTTTTCGGAGTTTTTTCTCGAACTTGAGGAAGAGCTTTTCGGCGGCGGGACGGACGTCCCCTTGCAGTTGATTCCTTAGAAAATGGAGGGCCTCACCCGTCGACCCTTTTTCGAGGGCCTCCAGCTCAAGGCTTCGGAGCGGGGGTTGGCTTGTCATTCGGGGTGGAAGGAGCGCTCGGAGTGGCTTGCGCCCCGGAAGCGGGCTGGTCGTCGGATTCGGTTTCGTCATCCGGAGTCGGTTGGATGACTGAAGTGGGTACGGCGATCGGGGTGGTTCCGGCATTCGCTGAAGCTTTGGCCTTCACAACCGGTATGGGACGGGTTTGGGCCGCGGGAGTATTTCCCTCGACATCAACGATGGGCTTCGGAGGCGCGGTCAGGAGGGTCAGGGGGGCCGCCTCGCTTAAAACCCGGTCATTGGTTTTTAACAAGGCCTTCAAGACAACCGGATAATCCGGTTTTTCGTCCTTTTTCATCCGGATCAGGACGTTCACGGATTTGAGCTCGGAGGAGGAAATGGTCCCGATTTCCAGGTCCATGGCGTCGTCTTTCATTTTCCACTCGCCGGTGACGGCGGCCGGTTTTTTCAGGGCGGGCGCGGAAGGAGCCGGCCCCCCCGAGGGAGTCCCCACTACCGAAGGGGCGGTACCGGGCAAGGGGGTGGGGGTCATCGTCCACGCGGGGGTCGCCGTCAGGGGGGGACGTTCGGAGGAACCCGTATCGGAAGGGTTCACGGACGGATTCGCCAGGGGGGTCGGGGTGGCGAGGGGAACCATTTCAAACCCCTTGGGCAGGGGCAGTTCAAAGGTGGACAGGGGCGAGGTTTTGGGGCTTTGGTTCTGGAAGGTAAAGTTCAGGGTGTAAAAGGGTTTGGCCTTGTTGGGTTTCTGGGCCACTTCACCCTTGAAAAGGAAGTCGAACTTGGCCATTTCCCCGTTGGGTTGGTACCGGAGGATGGTTCCATTCGCCCCGACGATGAACCCCATATCGCCGGAAAAGGCGATCCCGTTCAGGGATGGTTTCCCGGTGGGTTTGACGTGGGAAATCCAGCGGCTGCCATCGTAAAAGATGAGGGTGCCGTCCTGGCCCGTGGCCCATCCGTTGCTCTCGTCCTTCATCCAGACCTTGTAGAGGTCAAAACCCGAGAAAGCGGTTCCCATCTTGTTCCAGGTCGTGCCGTTGAATTGGAGGATCGTTCCGAAGGCGCCGACCGCCCAGGCCTGAACGTCGTTGATGACCGAAACGCTGTTGAGCCGCTCGGTGGTGGGATTGCCGGGGAAGGGGGCCCAGGTTTGGCCGTCAAATTTGATGATGGTCCCCAGGTTACCTACCGCCCAGCCATTGTTCTCATCGGTCAGGGACAGGCTGTAGAGGTCATTCTTGATGGTGGAGGCCGCCGCAGCGGTAGTCGCGGGACTGATTACCTGCAGTGCGCCCCAGGAAATCCCGTTGAACTTCAAGAGGGTGCCGTTGGACCCTACGACCCAGACCGTGTGGGATTTCGTGACCGCCACGTCGTAGAGGGTTTCGGTGGAACCGGAATCGGGTTGACTCCACTGGCCGTTGTTGTAATAGAGGATGGTGCCGTGGGAGCCCACAAACCACCCCTCGGTCTCATTGATGAAGGCCACCGATAAAAGGTTCTCGTTCTTGGCGTAGCCGCTGTCCACCCGGCCCCAAGTCTCCCCGTCCCATTTAAGGATGGTGCCGTTGTTGCCGCAGGCCCAACCCGCCTTTTTATTGATCATGAAGACGTCGTTCAGGGCGTCGGTGACGGTGATGGTCACGGGAAAGGAAACCCAGTAGATGACGTCGGAGTCGGCGGCGGACCCGGCGTCCGTCTGGTTGGCCTTGGAAGGGGACAAGGGGCTGACGGCCCCGCTGCCCGAACAACCCGCCATCAGGCCCAACCCGAGGGCTACGGATAAAGCCAGAAAAAGAAATAGAAGGTTCAGTGGTTTTTTCATGAAGGGCTATCCTACCTTTGACGCGCAAGCCGCGCAAGCCGGGTCGGAGGCATAAAAAAACCGCCCCCGCTATGAAAAGCGGGGGCGGTCGTGAGACGGGGATCCAATCAGGCTTGGGCTGACTTCTCGGGCGTCGCGGAAGTTGCCGCGGCGGGAGCTTCCACCGGGGCGGGAGCCACGGTTTCGGGGGTCAGGGTCGCGGCGGATTCGGCCGTTTCCTCGCCTGGAACCTTGACGCCGCGCTTGCTTTCCTGGATGCGGGCGGCCTTCTTCGTGAGCTTCCCGCGTAGGTAGAACAGCTTGCCCCGCCGGACCCTGCCCGAACGGGTGACCTTGATATCCTTGATCATGGGGGACTGGACGTAGAAGGTCTTTTCCACCCCGACCCCGTAGGACAATTTGCGGACCGTAAAGCGCATGCGGGGTCCGCGGCCCTGCAGGCCGATGACCACGCCCTCATAGGCCTGGATCCTTTCCTTCTCGCCTTCCTTGATGCGCAGGGAAATCTTGACCGAATCGCCCACCTTGAAGGGCACGGCCTTCCGGATCACCTGGGTTGCCTCGAATTTACGGATTATCTCGTTCATTGCTTCTTCCTCCCGCGTCCTGCCCTGTGCGGCCCGGGGTTTTCCCGGCCCTTCCACTCTTCCCTCACTTCTTGAAGAAGGTCCCGGTCCTCATCGGACAGGACGGCTTTCTCCAGTAGGTCGGGCCTTTTTGTAAAGGTATTCCTCAGGGACTGTTTTTTTCTCCAAAGCTCGATCCGGGCATGATTGCCCGAAAGCAGAACCTCCGGCACTTCCATCCCCTTGAAAAGGCGGGGACGAGTATAGTGCGGATAGTCCAATAATCCATTAAAAAAGCTGTCCTTTTCCACGGACTGCCGGTCGCCCACCACGCCGGGTAAGAATCGGACCAGGCTGTCCACCAGGGCTGCCGCGGCGGGCTCCCCGCCGGTTAAGACAAAATCTCCCAGGCTGACTTCCTCGTCGATCTGGCCCATCACCCTCTCGTCCAGACCCTCGTAATGTCCGCAGACCAAAATCAGGGCGGGCACTTGGGAAAGATCCAAGACCTTCCGGTGATCCAGCCTTTGCCCCTGCGGGGAAAGAAGGATCGTCCTCACCCCCCGGCGCCTGCCTTTCAAGGCCTTCAGCGCCTTGTCGAGCGGCTCGGGCTTCATCACCATCCCGGCCCCGCCCCCATAGGGGACGTCGTCAGCCTTGTGATGCTTGTCCGTGGCCCATTGGCGCAGGTCGTGGAGCTTGAGATCGACCGCTCCCTTTTCTTGCGCCCGCTTGACCATGGAAACCGTGAAAGGCCCCTGGAAGTAATCGGGGAAAAGGGTCAGGATATCAATCCGTGTTTTCCGCATCGATCTCTTCCATGGGATCCGCTACCAGGACCCGGTCCTTCAGATCCACCCGCTTCACCACCGACTTCAAGGCGGGCAGGAGGATTTCCTTCCCTTCCCTCCTCACCACCAAAACCGCGTTGGCGGTCTCGTCCATCACTTCCTCGACCACGCCGAGGGGCTCCCCGGTGGATGTCTCCACCCTCAGCCCCACCAGGTCGTTCACGTAAAACTGGTTCTCCACCAATGGCGCGCGGTCGGACTCGGGCACGGCCAGGAAAGCGCCCCGGAGGCTTTCCGCCTCCTCCACGCCCTCCACCTCCAAAAGCCTCACGACCGCGTCCCCGTCGTTGTGCATGAAGGCCCTTCCGACGGTCACCTTTTTTAACACGATCCCGTCCCGAACGAGGGACAGGGAGGGGCAATTCTTCAAGCGATCCAGGCCGGAGCAGGAAAGCGAAAGTTTCACTTCGCCCTTCAGGCCGTGGGACCGGACGATCGTCGCCAGGACGATCCAATCGTTTCGTTGGGGTTCGGGGGTTGGGTTCCCGGGATTACTCAACGACTTCCAGGGAGAACTTCAGACCGTTTTTGGCGCAGGCGGCCGAAACCAGGGTTCGGAGAGCCTTGATCGTGCGGCCCTGTTTTCCGATGATCTTGCCGTAATCTTCCTTGGAGACTCTCAGTTCCAGCACGGTCGTGTCGCCTTCCATGCGCTCTTGCAGTGCCACCGCATCGGGCTTGTCCACGAGGCCCTTCGCCACGAATTCGATGAGATCTTTCATACACATCCTTCCGATTAAAGAAAGCGGATGGCCCACCCGCTTTGGGGAGTGGCCAGCGCTCGTTTCTTTTCGACTAAACCTTGGCGACGGCCTTTTTCAGGAGACCCGCCACGGTGGGGGTCATGACCGCGCCCTTTTTCACCCAGGCTTCCAAGTCATCCTTCTTGAAATTGACGATACTGTTGGCCACGTTCTTGGGATTGTAGGTACCCAAATCCTGCACCCGGCGGCCCTTGCCGGACATGCGCTCATCCACCACGATCAAGCGGAAATAGGGTTTCTTGCTGCTTCCCATCCGTTTCAAACGAATCTTGAGGGACACAATGCCTCCTAAAAAGCATAAAAAGTCGTCGACCGATACACGTTCGGCCCCGTTTCCATCCTATAAAACATCGGTTTTAGGGAAGGGAGAAGGATTCTAAAAACCACGCCCCCCTTTGTCAAGGAAATAGGCCGTTTAAAAGGTTTTAGCAACAAAGAATGATCGTTTAAGCACCACCCGGAAGGGATTGGATGATCATGTCCGCAAGTGTTGTGCAGTATCGGGAATGAATCCGGGGGGAGCCGGAAGATCCGGGGGTTTTGCCTTATCTTCAGTTATTAGCTCGACAGATAAATAGATTTGATATCTGAATTCTAATAAATATTCACTGTCGACTGCGGACTGCGAACTGCCAACTAGCTTTAGGGTGGCGGGGTCGATAAAACCTATGGTGTGATTTGTAAGCAAAGCCCCTCGGTTTTTTTACTGTTATTGCCAGAACCATTTCTTCTTCGGCACCAGGGGCTTGTTCGTGTAAGAAGTACGCTTGTACCCGGTAAACCTGATCCTATCCCGGGATTCGGATTCCTTTTGTACCACGATCACCGGCTTAGGCAGGGTCGCCTCGGGGGTGACACCCACTTCGGGCGCCTTAACAGCCGGTGCCGGAACCGGGGTGGTGGCGGGGACTTCTTTGTTTTGTTTGATGTTAATGGCGTCATTCATAGTCGTTTCCTTTGGAAGAACCTCGTCATGAAAAACTCTCCCGGTGATGCTGAATTTCCTAAAGACCTTTTAAGTTAAGCTACGGAGGTTTGGACACAGGGACAAGTGGCGGGGGCTGATAGTTAAAAATCATCCGGGGCGCGGAGTAAGAAATTATCGAAATGATTCGAATGGGTGACGCACGATCAATTTGATTGGAATGAGGTTCGTCTTTTTAAAGGCTTTCCTGACGACCCATCTTTCTTGGATTCAACTGGCCCTGGTAGGTTTTCCAAGGGGAATGAAACGATCCATCAGGCCGTCGATGCGGGCGCTAGGCGCCGTTGCTTTTGATGGCTTCCCCGTAGTCAAATACCCCGGATAAACACCCGGATCATCACGCGCTTAAAGGAACCTGCCATGGCCGCTCAAAATAAAAAAATCGCTCTCTTGGTCGCCAAGGATTTCGAGGATATGGAAGTGATGTACCCCTACTACCGGCTCCTGGAAGCAGGACATCCGGTGGACGTGATCGGTGAGGACCCGGCCGGCACGAGGTACGTCGGGAAGAACGGTTATCCCATCGTCTCCACCCTGGAGATCTCCCAGGCGAACCCCCTGGATTATGCCGGCTTGGTGGCGCCGGGGGGCTGGGCGCCCGATAAATTACGAAGAAACCCCCAGGTGCTGAAGCTCGTCGTCGATATTGAGCGTCATGACGGCGTCTTGGCTTCGATCTGCCATGGGCCCTGGATCTTGATCTCGGCGGGCGTGATGAGGGGCAAGAAAACCACCTCGACCCCGGCCTTGAAGGACGACCTGGTGAACGCGGGGGCCCGGTGGGAAGATCGCGATGTAGTCGTGGATGGCCGCCTGGTCACCAGCCGCAAACCCGACGACTTGCCGGCTTTCATGCGGGAAATGCTGAATCTGCTCGGGGAAAAAGTGTAGCGGGAAGGGCCGTCTGTCTGTTGAGGGCCTTCCCTGCCGACTGCGAACTGTCGACTGCCGACTGCCTCTTCCACCCAATAATTTTAAGCGAGAAAGGCATCTAGGGCGCTCGCAATACAAAAGAACCGTTCTCCATCCCTGCAATCGCATGATAAGAATATTGGACTGTCAACGACCCATCCGCATTTGAATCAAATACCAGCATTTCATAGGGTCTTAAATTAACCTCGAACTTGGATTTGGTTAGATAACTTTGCAATTCACCGGCGTTCAAGGGCCACCGGGCATTTTCCTTGCGGAAAGACAAAATAGGCAAATACAAGCCGACTTTAGCTGAAGAGGTGTAGGAATATTCCTCATCCCCATGCCCCGTATGTCGGGTTGAAATAAACAGGCCAATCCCACAAAGCGTGAATAAAGTCACGAATAGGACAACCAAAGTCGTGACCCCACCCCAATCGGCCAAATCAAAACCCCTCCAACCCCGGACGATATCAGGCGGGACCCTGAATAAAGATCGGGATGCGGGGTTTTTATCTCCCACAAAACCGCCATACCTTGTCAGTGTAAAAACCTTCGTCAGAGGGAAAAAGGCGCTCAAGCCCCCGTCGTCCAGGCTTATGCGAACATTTAGGCTTCCGTTCACCCGATCCACCCAGGACGACTTTATTTCAATTCGGTAAATTCTTCCGGAAGTCCCCGTGAATTCACGAACCGATTCGGGGGCTTCTTCAAAATATCCCTTCAGTTCAGAATAATTCATTTGTTTGAGCAAGGAGAAATGTTTGGAAAGGATGTCGTCCGCTTCCACGCGATTGCCTCTTTCCTGAATTTGCAGATAGAGTCTGTTTTAAATCTTGCTTTATTTGGTTGTCATTGCGACGAGTGGCCGCCGAATAAGGAACATAGGGGCCAGAGAAGGAACATAGGGGCCAGGCCTACATTTTACACTTTATAAGCTTCTTGGCGAACGCCCGGTCTCTTGCCATCTTCGCCTTGATCCTCGCCCATTGGTTCCCCACCGCCGAAAACCCTACCCCCATCCTTTTCCCGATCTCTTTTAAGCTCAATCCCGATTCTTTTTTCAACAAGTAAATCGCCACTTCCCTCGCTTCACGCCTTCTCCCGCCTGATTTAAGTATCTCTTCCGGCTTTTCCCCATACACTTCACCGATCTTCTCCAATACCTTTGCCGGTTCCTTTTTCACCACATGCTTCTGGTACTTGGGCACATCCAGGTTTCGGTGTTTTCGACCTACCTCATGCACCTTGCCCAAAAACTCTTCTTTTCCCAGGTAAACCTGTGAAGAAAGCTCGTCCCAAGGCGATTCTTTCTTGCCCATCCCCTCCGCCACAAAACGCTTATAGCTGTCTTGGGCCTGCTTTTCCGTTTTTCCGAACTGCCCCAAGATCCAGTCCCTTTCCAGCCAGGTTTCGGCTTTGTCCATCCCAGCCGTCCCCCGGTAACTGCTCCATTTCCAATCCCCAGGCTTCTTGACCATTCGCGCCCTTACTGGGTTTAACACCACATACCGGCACAACTCTTTCAAATAGCTTTCCTTCTCCACCACAATCGCCTTGAACCGCCCTTGAAAAAGATGGCCTGAACGGTAATGTTTCTTGTTGAACCGCTGGGTGTAAATCGCATTCAGGTGCTTCATGGCCAAGGATAGGTTGGCTTCAGGAGTTTCCAGTAGGAGGTGGTAATGGTTATCCATCAGCACCCAGGCATGGCAAACCACCTGGTTCTCCTCGATCATTTCACCCAATATTCTTATAAACATCCACCGGTCGGCGTCATCCATGACGATTTTTCGCCGCTCATTCCCCCGGGAAGTAACGTGGTACACGGCCCCTTCATAGTGTATCCGTTTGGGTCTTGGCATGGAGACATCTTACAACCTACGATGCCCCTGTAAAGTGTAATATGTAGGCCTGGCCCCTTTGTTTTTGTTCAGCGGTGACAAATTAATTGTAAATTCTTTAATGTTAATCGGAGGAACTGCCAATTATTGTGCAGTTTTTTAAAAGAATGTAGATTTTACATACCAAACTAAATCTTGGTTTTCCCTGGGTTTCTAATCTTCCCAGAAATCACAACAATGCATCCAGAAGGGTTAAGGAATGGGGCGGGCAGCCAGGAATGTAAAGATTCACTGGCACGGTAGGGGCAGCGCCACCCAACAGCTGGGGATTCTTCAGAAATGGCCCCCGATAAATAAACCAAGTTGCGGGGGCCTACAAAACTAAAGGGCCAGCTTGGCCCTTTTTCTTTATTGGAATGCCGCGGATTCAGCCCGTGCGAAATCGCACGGGCTTTTTTTTATGAGGGGGTGGCGACCTTAGTCTTGGGCGCCATGGACTTCGCCATGTACTCCACCAGGGCCGAACCAGTCAAATGGCGGGTCTGCTTGCGTTCGATGCGCTTCACGGAAAAAGTCGTCTTGGGTTTTTTGGGCCCTTTCTTCTTCGTCATGACATGCTCCCAACCGACGGCTTCTTGCTTTATTTTTAAGTGGCCGGTTGCCCTCAAGGGGTTTCAGCGGCCCATCCTAGGCTTATTACCACCCAATAGATACCACGCTGGAATAATAGGTGTGCCGTTCTGTTTTGTGAGGAAGATCCCATCGACAAATTGGATACCCGGAGCAAGAAAGAGTCCGGACAGGCCCCCGTCCCTATCCGATTTTCGAGAAAACCAGGCAGCCGTTGGTGCCGCCGAACCCGAAACTGTTGGAAAGCGCGTGATCCAGGGCGGCCTTCCGCGCCTTCCGGGAGACAAAGTCCAGGCCCTGGCCCTCGCAGGCCGGGTCCAGGTTTTCCAAATTGGCCGTGGGGGGAATCACCTGATCCCTCAGGCTCAGGAGCGAGAAAAGGGCCTCGGTGGCCCCCGCCGCCCCCAGCATGTGGCCCGTCATGGATTTGGTGGACGACACCGCCACGGGGATTTTCCGGTTTCCGCCCAAAACCCGGGCGATGGCCGTGGTTTCCTCCAGGTCCCCTGAGGGCGTGGAAGTGGCGTGGGCGTTGACGTAGCC
The DNA here is from genome assembly GCA_963771075.1 of candidate division FCPU426 bacterium. Classification (GTDB taxonomy): domain Bacteria; phylum Oederibacteriota; class Muellerivitia; order Muellerivitales; family Muellerivitaceae; genus CAVTWJ01. The sequence continues at coordinate 50,439 of CAVYSE010000002.1, forward strand.
GATTTGGCCGGGCTGAAGACCCGCGTCCTCGAGCGCCAGGGCCATGGCGCGGCCCGCGCCCTCGCCTCCGGGCGAAGGATTGGTCAGGTGGTGGGCGTCCGAGGTGGCCCCATAGCCCGTCAGTTCCCCGTAGATCCTGGCGCCCCGGACCTTCGCGCTCTCGAATTCCTCAAGCACCAAAACCGTGGCGCCCTCGCCCATCACGAACCCGTCGCGGTCCTTGTCGAAGGGGCGGGAGGCGGCGGCCGGGTCCCCGTTGCGCTGGGAAAGGGCCCGCATGGCGTTAAAGCCCCCGATCCCCAGTTCGCAAATCACCCCCTCGGCCCCGCCCGCGAGCATCACATCGGCCTCGCCCCGTGCGATGAGCCGGAAGGCTTCGCCGATGGAATGGGTGCTGGAAGCGCAGGCCGTCACGTTGCAATGGTTGGGCCCCTTCAGGTTGAGCAGGAGGCTCAACTCGCCCGAGGGAATGTTGCTGATGACCTGCAGGGCGAAAAAGGGCGTGATGCGGCGGTAGCCTTTTTCCTTGAATTCATCGTAGACCGCCTGGATCTCGGGAAGCCCGCCCAACCCCACGCCGATGTTGACACCCATGCGTTCGGCGGGGATTTTTCCCCGGAAAGCGTCCAGGCCCGAATCCACGTAAGCCTGGATGCCGGCGTAGACGGCGAATTGGCCGTAGCGGCCGAAGCGGCGCAAATCCTTGGGAAGGATAGCCTGGGTCAGGAGTTCTTTTTCCGGAAAGGGTCTCAGGGGTTGGTCCAAGGCGCGGGTCACGTCAAAATCCCTCACCTCGGCCGCGATCCGCACCGGGCTGGAAGCGGCGTCAAAAAGGGTGATGGGCCCCACGCCGGACTCGCCTTCCAACACCTTTTCCCAGCTTCCCTCCACCGTGTTTCCCAGGGGATTGGTGGTTCCCAACCCCGTGATCACGACCCTTCGCCTTGCCATAGCCAGCCTTTCCGGGGGTTCATCCCCCGCGAGATTGTAATGAACCCGGGAACGTTTTAGGGGATGTTGATGCTAAAAACCAGTAACAAAACCTTTTTTTCCACCAAAACACCAAGCCATCAACTAAGACTTGGTCAAAAACTCCTAAAAATTATCTTTTTGCCCTTCTCGGTGCCATCGTGACGGGGTTGTGAATTATTTTATGACAACCTCACCAAACAATCCCAGGGGGTCCGAAACCATGACAAGGACAAATAATTTCCACTTGATGGTTCGCAAGAAAAGCGGGGCTGCAGGATGGAATCCCCATCCGGTTTCTAAATATACTGATCCCCGGCCGAAAATCCCCGTTGATGCGGGTGAATCGAGGAAACGCATTGAACCGTCCGCCCCCCCCACACAACTTGATCTTCTGGCTGAAGAAAATCAGCAAAACCAGGAACATGGACGAGTTGAACGAGATCGGAAACGCCATCACCCGGCAGATCAGCCTAAGGTTTCCCACCGCGATCGATATCGATTTGTCGGAGGAGGCCATCGTCGCGCTTTGGAATTCTTTCAAGGAAAAAAGAATCCACTTTATGGTGGATTCGCCCTACCAAAAATACGTCGGCCAGATGGGGCCCTGATTTTACCTGCGGTGAGCCCGTCGAACCCCTCGAAGGGGTCCCCGCCTGCCAGGAATTGAGGCAGGCTGTTTCCCTGTTACAATGGCGGCATGGTTCGACAAAAAGCAATCGTCTCCTGGTCCAGCGGGAAAGACAGCGCCTGGGCGCTTCATCAAGCAAGGCTTGATCCCGGTTTGGAGGTCGTCGGGCTCCTCACGACGGTCACCCAAGACTTCCACCGGGTCTCCATGCACGGGGTTCGGGAGGAACTGTTGGAAGCCCAGGCGCGTTCGCTGGGCCTCCCCCTGGTCAAAGTCCCAATCCCCTACCCCTGCCCGAACGAAACATATGAAGCGGCCATGTCCACAGCCCTGAGTAAGGCCCGTGAGAATGGCGTGACGCGCATTGTCTTCGGCGACCTTTACTTGGGGGACGTCCGAAAATATAGGGAAGCAAAACTGGAAGGGTCCGGCTTCGAAGGCGTTTGGCCCCTTTGGCTCAAGGACACCCGGACCCTCTCCCGCCAGATGGTGGAAGCGGGCCTCAAGGCCACGGTTGCGTGCCTGGACCCCAAACACCTGTCCCGATCCTTCGCGGGGCGCGAATACGACGTCCGACTGCTTCAAGACCTTCCCAGGGAAGTGGACCCCTGCGCGGAAAACGGCGAATTCCACACCTTCGCCTGGGGCGGGCCCATGTTCTCAAAACCCGTTTCTTTTCGGGTCGGGGAAACCGTCGAGCGGGACGGGTTTGTCTTCACGGATTTATTACCCGCTTAAATACTTGATCTCATGAATTCTAACAATTGCAGAGTAGAGCGCTGGCGCGTATGCCTTAGAGTACGGTGGCGAATCCAACCCTTTCGGATTGGGCCTCAGTCCGGCTCTCATCACCACGTTTCCAGCGCCCCCTCATCAAACCGTACGTGACCTTTTCGATCATACGGCTTTCCGACAACCTTTCAACCGGCAGCATTCAAGGCAAAAGCTGGAATCCAGTTCAAACCAAGGCGTTTCACTTCCTCGATCGACCATGTTCGTCCTTCCCAGGCGTACTTATGCCTCCGAAACAAAGTCAGCCTTTCGAGTACGTAAAATTGAAGCTTGGAAAAGTATGGCTGGCTGTCCCCAATTCGGAAATAGTTGGCCCACCCCCTTAACACCGGGTTCAAAGCCTTCGCTACATCCTCCATTGGAGATAAGAGCCGCTCTCGGCCCGCCGTCATCTGCTTCACTTTCTCGGCGATTTTCTTCATGGCCTTCCGGCTCGGCCAGCTCAGGCAACAGGTCTTACCCAATCCTACCACCGGCATACCTACTCGAAAGTGGAACCCAAGGAAGTCAAACCCTTCCTTCCCAGGCCCCATTTCCACCAGCCGTGTCTTTTCGGGGTGCAGTTCAAGCCCTAGTCGTCCCATCAATTCCTTGATGACTTCCAGGCTCTTTTCCGCATGGGCTTGGCTTCCGCACAACACCACAAAATCGTCGGCGTAGCGCACCAGCCTACCCAGTTTCCTGTGCCTCTTATTCCAAACCTTGTCCAGCAAGTGAAGGTAAACATTGGATAACAGCGGTGAGATCACCCCGCCTTGCGGTGTCCCTCGGAGAGTCGGCGTAAGCCTTCCTTCCTCAAACACACCCGCCTTCAGCCACCCTCGGATCAGTTTCAAAACCTTCCGGTCACTGATCCTCTGGCGCACCAGCACCATCAGTTTGTCGTGGTCGATGGAATCGAAATACTTCCGAATATCTCCATCCACCACCCATCTGTACCCGCCATTGATCCACTTCTTGATCTCCCGGTGGGCCTGCTGGGCTCCGCGTTTTGGCCGAAATCCAAACGAGCCTTCCAGAAAGTCCGCCTCAAAGATGGGTTCCACCACCTTCCGGCAAGCCGCTTGAACTACCCGATCCCGAATTACCGGGATTCCCAACGGTCTCTTGCTTCCATCAGGCTTGGGTATTTCCACTCGTCTCACAGGTTTAGGCAGATACTTCCCAGCTTTGAGTTCTTCCTGGATGCCCTTCAGGAATGGAATAATTCCCACCTTCTCTTCGATCCATTCCAGCGTTTCCCCGTCCACTCCTCCTTGGCCTTTATTAGCCTTCACCTGTTTCCATGCCGCTGTCAGGACATCCCATCGGGTCATCCTGTCATGCAGTACATGAAATCTCCGGCTTGGGCTCCTCTTGGCCGCTCGGTATAGCGCCCTTTGAAGGGTTCGCGCCTTGTCTTCGGAGTTGTTGGCCCTTTGGGGCATGCTCCAGCGCCTCCCTTTTGAAGGTTGCTTGGTTGAAGCAGGGGTCCTTCCCTCCAGGTGGTTTTGTTGTCCACCCTTCACAGGTATTGTGACCCCCTCCGACTTCCTCCCGCCCTTGCCCCTTTTCGGTTTTAGCCTTATAGCGGCAAGTCTTTTGGCGGGTAGGATCTCCCAGGTTGCTTGCAAAGCCTTTCCAGCATTCCGTTCCCCATACGCCGGAGGACTTGCCCCGCTTGCTCCAGATTCTTCAGCGGGATCGTGGCCTTCGCCGGTAGACACGCGGCTCGGCATCCTCTTGCACCTTTCGGTGTCCCATTCACGACGCGGCAGGATTCACTTGATGTTGCGGACTGCTAGATTGTTCCCTCACTGAATGAGGTTTATGACCCCGTTTCGGGCAGAACCTCTCGGTCCTACGCCGGGGGCTGACTTCCAGGCTCTCTGGCGATTACCTGGTCAGGATTTGGGCTGGCCCTCTTCGGCCTACTCCCTCACCTGCTGGCTCTACAAACCTTCGCTGGCACGATGTCCACGATGGGTCCCTATCGTGGCCTTATACATATCATTCAAATAAATCCGAATGTGTTCCGGTTCTTTCAAAAATGATTTCGCTACCCGAGAGCTTGTAAATCAAAAGCCAATCAGGCTCCAAATGGCACTCCCAGCGATCCTTGTAGTTCCCTGAGAGTTTATGATTCCGAAATCGAGGTTCTAAAACGCTCTGAGATATCAAACAACTGGCGACATCCTTGAACTTTTCGACAAGTTTGCCACGCCGAATCATCAATTTAAGATCTTTCTGAAATTGGTTGGTGTAGGAAGGGATAAGCATCAGATGCCGAGTTTATTGAACATGTCCTCGGCATTCTTAGTTCGGACCAGATGCCGGCCTTTATCCGTAGACTTGAAAACGGCCTTCGTTTTCGCATTCGGTAGGGTGACATCGAAAGGCAGCCCGCGCCTCAAAAGGATTTGACTGTAATAAATCGAGATGGCCTGGCTGGCTGTAAGCCCCAATTGGTGTAACAACTTTTCCGTATCGGCCTTCAAATGCGGTTCTAACCGCGCGCGGACTGTCGCTTCTTTTGCCATATAGATCCCCCTTTAAGGAACTAAAGGAAGTGTAGCTCGTTTGGGCTACATTTACAAGCCACTTCATTGTTCACGATGGGTCCCCGTCGTGGACAATTTCAATTATGATTGCGGCCATAGTATTGCAAGTAGCCGTATCCGATCTGCCCCCTTCATTGGCCTTAAAAGGGTTTGACCAGGCCCTGCATGTGCACCAACAATATTCGAGAATGGAGTTTTCTTGCGTGACTCTGCCCGCCTAGCCCCTTCTTTAGCGGCTCAGTAACGCGTTTCAAACAACGGGCCTTTTCAAAATTCCAACCTTATTTCCCGATCACCTCGACTTGAATCTCAAATACCTTATGTTGCCTCTCGTTTCTCCAATTGGTTTCCCAAACCGCCACGGTACTCTTCCCCGGTTTCACGGCCTTCAGCCGGTCGAAGTAATATCCTCTGCTAATCCGCACAGACGACCCTGTGTATTTCTCGGCCGTTGTTTCCGCCACCGATTTCCCCTGAATCGTCAATTTATAAAAAGGCCCCCTATTGCTGCCGGATCGACCTTCCCGCAGGAAAAAAACGTCGTTCAGGGCCACTTTGTTCACCGGATAAAAATTAAATTCCGTTCGGGCTATGCGTGTATTACCTGAACCATCCACTGCGTCGACCTCAAGGATGTTTTTACCGGGTGAAGGAGCCGTTTCGATCGAACCGCTCAAGTGAAAAGCATCCGGACCCTCGGGGGAACATTTCGGATCGACCGGGAGACCATTGATTAAGACCCGTACACTGGAGGGGACCAAGTAATACCCATCCCAAAGGACCGGGTCGATTTTGGGGGCGAACAAACCTTCTTGGTCATCCGGCGGTCCAACAATGAAAACCGCCGACAGGGGCCGGTAATCGAATGAAGTTTCAGCCGACCACTCGCCTACACGGATTTTCACTTTCTTGGTACCGGGTGCTCCGGGATAAATATTAAAATAAAATTCATAATCTCTCAGTTGCCCCGCTTGGCTGTCACCCCGGCCCCCGAGCCTAAACTCCGCTTTATTACCGTTGATCCACAACTTGGCCTCACCCCGCGATAGGAGGTCCATTATTTCGCCGTCTGTCTTGTAGTCGTCTTTGGGCAAGGGCACGATGAACCTTAGGGTGGCGGTGCCTGCGTTTATCGGGTTTAAGTAATTCCAGTCCGAGGCAGAACTTGGGTTCGGCAAAGATACTTCGATCCGCGGTTTGGACATATCCAAGTTTGCGCCGAAACATATGGTTGCGATCAGCATTCCCAAAAAAAGGACGACATTAGCCACTACATTGAAAACCGTGCTTTTCATAGACCTTCCCCATTGTTTTTCCCATTTATTAAGTCACACCCTATGCGTTTACCTGTCCACAAAGGGTCCCCGTCGTGGACAAAAAACCGAAGACCAGTAGTACCCCCGCCTATTTTTTACCCTAAGTCCTTTTCTTTTTTAACCAAACCCCAAAAAAACATCCAATCGTCCAGGGTGTAATTACAAGAAACAACCAAAATAAAAAGAAATATAAAATACCGTCGCTAAACATTCCGCTGAGGGCAATAGCCCAAAAAATGATGCTGATAAAAATCAACGGCCAAATAAATTTTCGAACATCCAAACCAATTCTAGAACTCTGGAGAGTACCAGCCAGAAACATAGAAATAAAAGGGCCAAAAAATAACTCAATGTATAACCAAAGCGGAAAAGGTCGTCCGTGAGAATAAGGAAGATACTTCTCTAATATATCTTGTAAAAGATTTGCTATCAGAACAACAGCTATAAAAGAACCCAAGACAGTTCCAATGAAAATAGGCACTGTGTTAATAATTTCTTTACGATTATTCAAAATTTATTCCTCTTGCGAAGGGCGTAACTTATTAGATTTCAATACAAGAAATCATGCAGAGTAGAGCACTGGCGCGGTGGTGTACAGGTCGGCCCTTGGCTGTATCCGCCGTTTCCGGCTTCGTGCCCGTTTAGGGACTCCCATCACTTCGTTTCCAGCGCCCCCTCGTCAAACCGTACGTGACCTTTTCGATCATACGGCTTTCCGACAACCTTTCCTCCGGCGGCTTTACAGGTTCGACTTCCCCCTTGGCCACTCGGTATAGTGCCTGTTATCGATGGTCCCGCGCTTTGGTACTACAGAGTTGTTGGCCCTTTTGGGGCATGCTCCAGCGCCTACCTTCTTTGAGACACATGGTTGAAGCAGGGGTCCTTCCCTCAGGGTGGTTTTGTTGTCCACCCCTTCATCGGTACTGTGACCCCCTCCGACTTCCTCCCACCCTTGCCTCTTTTCGGTTTTAGCCTTATAGCGGCAAGTCTTTTGGCGGGTAGGATCTCCCAGCTTGCTTGCATAGCCTTTCCAACATTCCGTTCCCCATACTCCGGAGGACTTGCCCCGCTTGCTACCAGATTCTTCAGCGGGATCGTGGCCTTCGCCAGTAGACACGCGGCTCGGCATCCCCTTGCACCTTTCGGTGTCCCATTCACGAAGCGGCAGGATTCACTTGATGTTGCGGACTGCTGGATTGTTCCCTCACTAAATGAGGTTTATGACCCCGTTTCGGGCAGAACCTCTCGGTCCTACGCCGGGGGCTGACTTCCAGGCTCTCTGGCGATTACCTGGTCAGGATTTGGGCTGGCCCTCTTCGGCCTACTCCCTCACCTGCTGGCTCTACAAACCTTCGCTGGCACGATGTCCACGATGGGTCCCCATCGTGGACACCCTAGGTTCAATGCAATTCACCGATTACAACTTCAACATCATCATTTTTCATATATCTAGTAAGGTATTGCCAACCACCGCCCAGGGGTTCTAATCCACTGGACAACCCGTAAGTATCAAGCCACCCACTTGAATCTTTTTCCCAAATATAACAATTGGATCTTCCATCGATTTTCACTTTGACTAAATCTTTAGAATTCTTTTTGAGCGTGTTTTTCAGAACAAACGAATCTATTTCATTCAGTTCGAAATCGCTGTTCCCATTTAAATCCATTTGAAAATTAACATTCTTTGATAAGTTTAAAAATAAACTTTTTACAGTTTTTAACTGTTCCAAGTTCTCAATAACAATATTTATCTTTTCTTGTTTATCTGAACTTCTTCGAAGAATCTTAATACTCATTACGGCTCTCCAAACCAGATCATTTTTAATGCCGCTCAACACCTAGTCGAACTGGGATTACCTTGTTCACGATGGGTCCCCGTAGTGGACAGGCAACTTTCATCACAGGTTTATAAATGAACCCCCCAGAGGTGCGCGTAATAAAACATGAGTAAGAGTATCAAAGCGGCGCAAAAATACAAAATAACCATCACCCAAAAGGCCATTACATCTTTATCCTTCAAGATTGCCGAACCTGTATAGCCCATTAAAGTCGGAGCCTTACCAGTCATTAAAGAGAAAATAATTAAAAAAACGAAAAGTAATCCCCCGAAAAGAAAAAACCAAGGATTAAGTCGATGCATTAATAGTTTCCTTTATTCAACAATGAACTTCAGGGGTTCTTTTTCTGTCCACGAAGGCTCCCGGTCGTAGAGAAGTCTAATGAACAAACTCTTGGGATTTACAATTGCTTTAACGCCTGGGGTTTTTCCATTTCAATGCAAAACGATGATTTTAAGGATTTTCACCGTCGAGTTACTTCCGTCCACCGCCTTGACCCGAATGTAGTAAAGACCGTTAGAAAGTGTATTACCCGTCAGGCCGGTCAGATTCCAATGAACCGTAGCGTTTTCGTTAATGGTTTGCGACCCACCCTCGATTTTACGGAAAGACACCGTGAAGACATCCCAGGCGAGGGCGGTACCAGGAGGGGCTTGCACGTCAAAGTTAACCCCTTCCGTGTTTTTAACGGGGTTGGGGTAAGGAAGGCCGATCAAAACGCTCGTGGCGTTGATGGTCGGGGTCATTTCCGGGGTAGAAGTGTTTGACGGCGTCGAGGTGGGTGTGCAGGTGTTTCCCATGGCGTCCATGCAGGGGACCTGGGTGTATACCGGAGTGGGGGTCACGGTGGGCGTGGGAGTCCCGGTGGGGCTGGGGGTGGGGGAGCAGGCGTTAACGGACACGGAAAAACTGTTGCTGGTGAAGGGTACGGCGCCGTTTTGGATCTCGATTCCGGCCTCCACCGCGTAGAGGTACCAGGAGGGTTGGATGTAACCCCGTGATATGGCGTCCCCGATGAAGGCTTTGATGTCCAGGCCGGTCACGGAGGTCGTTTGGGCGTTGGAAAGGTAACCGATATAGTTCCAGGTGACGCTTCCGGAACCCTGGTTCCACTGCCAGACTTCCCAAGGCATGCCGCTGATCGTGGCGGAGCCCTGGTCGTATTCCCATCCGTGGGAGGTGTATTTGAGCCAGATCATCATTTCCGCGCCGCCGCTGAACCCGGCGGCCCCGCAAGTGTTGTCCGGGCAGAACCAAATGTCGTAGGCCACGTCCCAGACCCCGGTTTGGGAAACCGAGAAGTTCCAGTCGCTGGTCACGCAGGTCAGGGTGCTGATTGCGGCCGGAAGGGCGCAGGGCGGGGGGCTGGAACCGCCGAAGGCGCTTCCGTACATGATGTCCGGATAGGAACCCACCGTGTTGGCGCCGCAGGTGGGCCCCTGGGTCACGCTGAAGGCCCCCGTCGTTGTGTCGATATTCATACATTGGGTGCCGGGGCAGCTGCCATTATTCCAATAATCGGTCTGCACCATATAGGGCCCCATACTAATGGGTACACTCTGGAAGAGCGCACAGGTGTTGACGATGACATCCCCTTCCACGGGACGGGTGCCCCCCCATAGGGCAATGGCCATCAAGGCAGAGAGATATAAGAACGGTTTGGGGGAGAAAAGGAATTTTGGCCGTCTCAAAGCGTGATTATATCCAAAAAACATTCATGCGCCTCTCGGGCACCCGAATTCATAAACGGGTTTTTCGCCGGGTTCCGTGATGCCCTATCTTTAAGTATCCCATTGGGAATATTAAAAAACATATATTTTTACTTGTCTTATTCGGGTCCCCAACGAGGACAGCTCTAATTCCCTTTCATTGGCTCAAAGTGAATTTCGTCCTCAAGAAGAATCTTCACACAAATGGAGAATGTATCGCTTTCGGCATCCTGCTGGTTCACCAGATCACTTTCAGTCCATGGAATGCGCGGATACGTTTGTCCTTGCTGAGAATAGGGCACCCATACTCTTTGGCAGTGGCCACGAGGATACGATCCGCGGGATCTCCGTGAAATTCACCCTCTAACCGGGTGCTCTTCACGGCGATAGCAGGCGATAATGGGATCAATTGGATTTTTGGGAGCTTTAAAGCTTGGTCCACCCATACCTCAACATCCCGATCAAGTTCTAAGCGCTTTTTCGCCACCAACATGCCTACTTCCCAACAGCTAATGGCATTAACGTAAATGCTGTCGGTAGCGCGAATGGCTTTGGAAGCCTTGGAGGAGAGTTGGGGAGAGCCCGTTGCCCACCAAATCCAGGCGTGTGTGTCGAGAAGAATCACTGACCCGCTTCCCAAACGTCCTCAATTGGCGAAAGAATGTCCTTTTCACTCAAGACGCTTCCGTGAAGCGAAGTACCGTGTTTGCCTTTCTCCTTCAAAACCGGGCCGATTTTAGCCACTGGAATTCCCCGTTTGGTCACTACGATAGTCTCGTGGGCTCTGCTCACTTCATCCAGTAGCGACAGGCATTTGGCCTTGAATTCACCGGCGGCGATGGTTTTCATAAAATCTCCTTTGTGACCACTTATCATGGTCATGTTCCCACGGGAGAAAGAAGAAGTCAAGCCGACCCCTATTCGCAATGCTTGGAGGCGCAATGGAACCGGATAGGGGGATATGGGGACATAAAACGAAATAATTTGAAGGGAGCCCTAATTTCTTTTTAACGCGCCGTGCGGGTTTTAACGCCGAGTGAGCGGCTGACGGCCCATAAGGCCTTATCCCGAGTCCAAAATTCACATTGATTCGAGTAACAGGAAAACAATAAATGAGCGTCCACCCAATTAATGCCTTTACCGTTGAGGCGGTGCTTCTCAACCCAGTCCAAGACTTCCGGATTTAAAGCGGGATACAGGAGGGGCAGTAATTGGAGGTCATGCAGGAATTGGCTCCTGTTTTTTAAATGTCCCAGGGCCAGTTCCCCAATGATAAAGGGGTGGGTGAGGGCTTCATCCTTTTCCAAAAGGGAAATGAGAAACGCATTCGGGGAATGGAGGTGGTCGACCCACACCGAAGTGTCGACCAGCATCACGCTTTAGCGGCTCGCCGCCTGCGGGAAGGAGCGGAAGCGCGGGGATCGGTCCCCCCCATGGCCGCAAGCCGCTTGGCGGCTTCCCGGCGGATGAGGGATTCAAGACCCATCCGGACAAGGGAGGTCTTTTCGGATACTCCCGTCATTTGACCGGCTTTTTTAATTAGCTGGTCATCGATGTTCAAGGTTGTTCTCATATGCATCAATATGCCGTTTTGATATGCATCTGTCAAGGAGCGATTCCGGGGATCTTAAAAGCGATCAATTGGAACCGACTCGGGAAAAATCTTCTCAAATGCCGGAATGGAAGTTCAAGGATTTCATCGATAACTGCTCGCTGAAGAGAATTAAATACCCGGTGTGGAAAAGAATTACAAAATCATGTTAGGCCACTTACAGTTGTTCACCCCGGGTCCCCGTCGTTGACAACAAAAGTGTTTCCAACAGGTTCAAGACATCCATCTATTCCCCATTAGCCATTTCAAGATTAAAAGCCCGGTCTTTGTTCAGGCGACCGGGCTTTTTGAATTACAGGAATCCGGGCAAACTACCGTTAAAACCGGGGATGAATTAATTGGGTTTCTTTTTTTCTCCGAGATATTTCATGAGGGTGGCCGCAAGGCCCTCGACACCGCCCCCATTTCCACCGGTCACCAAAATATCCGGAACGACTTTGATATTCTTTTCCGCCAAAGCCTTTACGATATTCACGATGGCCGTGGGGGTCTGCCCGAAGGCGTCCACCTGGGCCTTAAACGCCTTGGCGTTGGCCATACCGACCGCCTCAATCTCGGCGCCCTTGGCCGTACCTGTTTGTTGGATGTAAGAGGCTTCCCCGCGCCCTTCGGCGTCACGGGCATTCGCGTTGTTGGTTTTGATGTCGATGCCCACTTGCGATTTGGCCAATTCAGCCTGCATATCCGCCGTCCCCTTGGCCTTTTCGGTTTTGATCCTTTCCTCCTGTGCCTCGCGCTGCATGGAAAATGTGGTCTTTTCCTGGTTGGCGATCTCACGGGTGGTGAGCACCTTGACCAGGTCGCCGGGCAGAACCACGTCCTGGATATAAACGCCTTTAGTCTCGATCTTATAGTCCTTCAACTTGGCCTCGATATGGGCAAAGGCCTCCTCTTGCACCCCTTGGCGGGTTTCAATGAAGCGAATGGCGGGCATGCTTTGGATCTTGTCGCGGAAATGGTTGCCGACCGCCGCCTGCAAGACCTCATTCACCAGGTTCTTCATGCTTCCCACGATGGAAATGACCATCGGCGCCTGGGTATCCGCCACGTGGATCTGCACCTGCAGGTCGATGGAAAAGACGAACCCTTCCCGGCTCTTGGCCACGATAGCCTTGAGGAACTGGTCCAGCTTGTGGGCCTCGGAGACCGCATCGGCCCAATTCAGGTTCAGGATATAGGTCGGGACGATCTCGGCCTGATAACAGTGGGGGTTGATGGGGTACTTGCCCGTGCGCAAGGGTTCTTCCCAGATACCGCGGTGCCCAGGCCGCACCAAGGTGCCAAACTTGAATTCCACCCCCGAGGTGTCCTCGGAGAAAAGCCCGACGTAGGACTTGATGACCGCAACCTCGCCCTGTTCCACCACCAGCATGGGCACCAAGTTGACCGACACCAGGAAGGGGTTCAGGTTGTAGGCCCCATATAGCAGGGGGTCATGCTGAAGACCGATCTTGCCGCCGTTGTCCAGGAAAGCCTGGAAATCCTGGTAGTTGTTGTGCAGGCCGTTCTTGGTACCAAGGTTAGCCTCCACCAGTTCGGCGTTCTTGGAACCGCCCTTTTCCAGCTTCTGCAGGTCGTCGAAATCCCCCAGCCGCCCCGCGATACTGCCCGGAGGCAGGGGCCCTCCCTCGTAAGTGGTGACCACGCCCACCACGTCGATGAGCTTCCCATCCTGGGTGGGCAGTGGCTCGATGCGGATGACGTTGAGCTTCTGGGGGTCCAGGCCGAAGGGCCGGTTTTTGCCGTCCGCGCCTTCCTGGATGCTCGAATGGTCGGGCATGATGGGGATGCCGTAGGTCTTGTCCTTCGTGATGACCACGAAGGCGACGGGATGCAGTGGCAAAAGGGTGCCCGGGGGCAGGACGGGCCTTTGGATGCCTTTTTGTCCGCCCGCCGTGATAAAGGTCTCCAGGTCGGTGAAATGGCCGAATTCCTTTTTGTAAACAGCCGATTTGGCCCCCACGGGAATAGCCTCACCCACTTGGGCGAAAACCACACCGATCTGTCCCGCGGGAATCTGGACCCACGGGAATTTCCGCACGCTGTAAAGGACCCAGAACTTGAGACGGATACCTGGCATGAGCATTTGGGCCTGGAATCCCGCCTCACCCTTGAAGGCGATGGGATTGTCACCCTTGAGTTTCGCGAAGGAGAACCTTTTGAGCACAAGCCCCACCTCGGTGGGACCAATGACATGAATGGATGGCAGGATGAGAATGGCCAACAACAAGATTGAACCCACCGCCAAAATCAAATAGAGATCCATAGGGTTTATACCTACCTTTCAATTAAAAAACATTTCCTGTTTAAATCTTCCAGCCAAGTTGACGGGAAATTCAACGCTTATTATATTCCTGCTCTGCGAGGCAGGCTCTTAAATATCTTTACGCTGTTACAGGGTGGAAACATATCCAAAAGACCAATTCCTTATCATTTCTATGTCAATTAGGGGTTCCCGTCGTGGACAAAGAAATAATGGTTAAGGCTCGATTAAGGATTTCGCTTTTTCGGTCTTCCGAACGCGGGACTGCCAAAGGCTAAAGGCCAGCAGTATCACCCCTTCGATGCTTGATACCATGTCAAACTTCAGGCTTGGAAAAAGCGGAAAAAGTATCGCATCGAGGATGCCCATGAAAAGCCCGCCCAAGAAGAGCCGCAACATCAGGTTTTTCAAGTATTGAACTAACTTTTTAAACTTCAAAATCAACGCCAACCGGACTGGTGATAGGTATTCACTTTGTCGGCGGCGTCTTTATATCCCTGGTTTGCGGCCAATTGAAACCAATAAAGCGCCTTGGGACAGTTGTAGGGGGTGTTCTCGGGCGGGGTTAAAAGGGTGCCATCACAATAAGAGTCGTACAAATCACCCAATTTATATTCAGCCTCCGCATTCCCCATATTCCCCGCGTAGGTGTACCATTCGATGGCCTTCGCCTCATCAAAATGTCCGCTGTCGGTCGCCATATAATAATCCCCGTTTTGGACGGCCTGTTCCGCCGTGGGGGTTGAACTCGAATCCCCCTGGCTGGCGCTGCTTGCGGCGCCCGTGTCGGAAGCCGCCGTCGCGTTCTTTAAATTATCCAAACATAATTGGGCGTGGGCAAAACCCTGGTTCGCGGACAATTGATACCAATATTTCGCCTTGGCCAAATCCTTCGGCATGCCCGTTCCCTCCTGGCAGCGCCAACCGATCTCGAACTCGGCCTGGAAATATCCCTGGTCCGCCGACTTCTGGAGCCAGATTACCGCCTTCGCATCGTCCAGCGGGACCCCGTGCCCCCCCGCATAACATTCCCCGAGGATATACTCCCCGGTGAGGTTGCCCTGGGCCGCCGATTTGCTCCCCCATTCATAAGCCTTCACGTAATCAGCATCCGTGCCCCGGTTGAAATATTGGATGGCTAACTGGCCTTCTCCCTCCGCGTTGCCCTGTTCGGCCGACTGTTGGTAATCTTCAAAGGCTTGGTCGTTCTGGCCCGCTTTGAGGGCGTCATTCCCCTGTTGCAAGAGGGACGCACCCCCGTCCCCCGAGGAAGCGGCGGCGGCCGCCTTGGATTTTTGTGAATTGGAATTGAGGACGTCCAATAGTTTTTGCGCTCCGGGATAATTTTGATCCACGGACAATCGAAGCCAATAGAGGGTTTTATCCGGGTCCTTGGCGAGTCCATAGCCGAATTGGTAACAGGTCGCCAAGGTATATTCGCCCCTCGCGTCCCCATGGTCCGCCGACTTTTGAAGCCAATCCACCGCCATGCCGTAGTCGCTCTTGACCCCGAGCCCGGATAAATAGATCAACCCCATTCCACATTCCCCGCTTCCATCACCCTGGTCCGCGGCTTTTTTGAACCATTTTTGGACCGGGACATAATGATCTCTCTTGATCCCCTGGCCCTCGCAATAGAGCCAGCCAAGCGCGGCTTGGGCCCGGGCGTTTCCCAATGAGGCCGATTTTTTAAAGAACCCGAGGGCCTTTTTCAAATGGCCGGCCTTTTGAGCGTCCAGGCCTTTTTGATAATCGGCATGCCCTGGAGCCTTGGGATCCTCTGGCGCAGGGGCAGGATTTCCATTCTTTTTTTGAGAAGACAGGTTCGAGCCGCCGGTAGCGTTTGGGGAAGAAGTCTTTTCCGAAGTGGTTTGGGAATCCAAGTCCGAAAATGCGCCCTTATAGGGCGGCGTGATCCCCGAGTTCAAATCGGACAACATTTCCTTGGCTTCCCCATTACCTTGCTTGGCGGCCTTTTCCAGCCATTGTTTGGCCTTTTCCATATCCTGTTCCAGGCCAAAATGTTCGTTCAACTGACCACCTTTGGTGGCGTAAAACTTTCCCAGCACAAGTTCAGCGGGCGCGTAGTTTTGCGCGGCTGATTTTTCAAGCCAATCCAAACCCTTCTCTCGGTCGTCCTCCACTTCTTTGTCCCATTTTTCCTTATCGTTTCCTTCGGTCACCCACATTCCCCCAATGTTCCCGGCGATCACGGTAGTAAATAGGTTGGCGGCCATGCGGTACTGTCCCTCGGCATTACCCCCCTTGGCCGACCATTCGTACATCCTTGCGGCTTCTTTATAGTCCTTCTTTTCATCCGCTTCTTTTGCCCTCTTTAAAGCCTCTTCGGGGGATAGGGAATCCTGATTTTGGGGAGCCGCCGGGGAGGAGGCTTGATTCAATTTTTGCAAGTTCGTGACCGCTTCAGTGTTGCCGAGAGCGGCCGCCTTTTCGAATAAACTCCTGGCCCGGTCTTCGTCCTTGATTCCTAACCCACAGGGATCGTTTTGATAATAGATCCCCATCCAATTCAAACCGGGGGGATAATTTTGATCCGCTGATTTTTGGATCATGGCCGCATATTCACGGCATTTATCGGGGTCCCAGTGTTTGGTTTGATCCGCTAACCCTTGCATTTCCATTGCGAACCAGTTTCCGGTACCTTCTTTATACTCCGCCTCGGCATCCCCCTGGGTCGCCGCCTGGGTACCGGACTCCCCCGTCGCGGTACCTCCCAGGTTTTTCAAATCACTTTGCGCGCTTGCATTTTTTTGATCGGCGGCCATTTGCAGCCAATGCCGGGCGGTTTCCAGGTTTTTATCCACGCCCGCCCCGTATTCGTAACACTGCCCCAGGCCGTACTGGCCGTAGGCGTTGCCCTGAGCGGCGGATTTTTGGTACCACTCCAGCGCCTTCGCGTAATCCTTAGCCGCCCCGTGTCCAGTGAAATAGCTTTCACCCAACCCATATTCTCCGTAAGCGTTGCCCGTGTCCGCCGATTTTCGATACCACTTCACCGCCTCGGTATAATCCTGGGTTTCGCCCATGCCGTAATCGTAGGCGCAGCCTATACCGTACTGCCCGCCCGACTCGTTCTGGGCCGCTGATTTCTTGAACCATTCCACTGCGGTCGCGTAATCCTTTTCCACTCCCCATCCGTTCCAGTAGCACCAACCCAGGAGCTGTTCCCCGGTCGGATTTCCCGCGGCGGCGGACTGTTGGTAATCGCTAAAGGCCTCATCCATCCGCCCGGCCTGCTGGGCCCCCAGGCCGTTCGTGTTGAGCGCGATGGGATCGGCACTTGAACTGGAAGGGGGCGCCTCCGCCTGGCAGGCGGCGGTTGTGGCCGAAAGCCACACCCAGGCGGCCGCCCCAAGGATGACGAACAAACCTTTCCCTATGCGTGCACGAACCATGACCGCCTCCCCTTTACGACCAATTAATAAAAAAACCGCGAAAGCCTTAGGCTCGTTCTCCCTTTATTCTATTCCTTCAGTTTGAGGGATCGGCGTCGTATCCCTTTTTATCGTATTTGCCGCTGGGAATGCCAAAGACAGTAAACCAATATCAATGAAGACTCAAGGCCGACCACCCCATCGAATTTAAGATTCCCCATCGTGGACAGGTAATATGAATAAATTTCACATTCGGTTAAAGATTCCGTAGAATTCTTTCTAGTTCTTTTCGGTCAAGGACACGCAAAACAACCACTCCCTTTTTGGTGGGTTCGAAGAGGGACCTATAATCCCCGGTTCGTAAACGGTAAAGGTTCTTATAGCCTTCTAGTTTTTTTACTTTGGGGGGGCCGGGCCAAGGACGAGTTTGAAGGATTTTCAGTTCGACCAGGATTTCACCTGCGACGGTTTTTTCAAGGGCCTTCAAATCCCTCAAGGCACGGGGTGAAAGCTCAACGAGGAGGGACAAATCAGAGCCCCAGCTTCTTGCGGGCTTCCGAAAGGGAAACCCCGCCTTTCTTGGCGTATTCCTTCCTCGACTCCTCGATTTGATCCATAAACTCGGGCTGTTTATAAACCAAATCCTCGATTTCATCCTCGGTCAGGTGAAGAAGGACGGCCTGGGGTTTTCCATGGTTCGTAATGACGTATTTTTCCCCGTTTTCCACACCTTTCATGACAGCTGGGGTTTTCAAGCGCAAATCACGCATATTCACGAATTTCAAGAGCGGGTCCTTTGTTACTTATTTGAGTAACATTATAATAAATCCGAGCTGAACGAAAAGCAAGCGTACCGATATAAGATATAGTTCGTTCACGATAGGTCCCCGTCTTGGACAATCTTCAGGTAAGGGTTTCTCCCCAAAAAATAATTTGAATTTTTATTCGGATGGTTAGCGGATTATTTTATTAAATTTCGACAATCTAAACCCCATTCGGGTAGACCCGTAAATAAGAAAGATAACCGCCCGGTAGATTTCGTGCTTTAAAGCCGTTTTGCAAAAGCACCCGGTTAGCGTAATAAGACCTCTGTCCCACCCGACAATTGACCCATATTTCCTTGTCTTTCGGTAATTCCCCCAACCGGCTTCTTAAATCATTCAAGGGTATGTTGATGGCTCCTGGGATATGGCCGGTTTGGAATTCTTCCGGATCGCGGACGTCCAAAATAATTTTGTCTGGAGTGGGCTGAATATCACCCCAGGAAGCCAGTTCCAGGTCGCCCCTCATCACGTTGGATGCGATCATGCCCGCTACGTTCACCGGGTCCTTGGCCGCGCCATATTGGGGCGCGTAACAGAGCTCCGCTTCCTCCATGTCATAGACCGTGCCGCCCATTTGAATAATGGTGGAAACCACATCCACACGCTTCTCAACCCCTTCCTCCCCTACCGCCTGGAAACCCAATACCTTTCCGACCGTTCGATCAAACAAAAGTTTGATGATGATGGGCTTGGCGTCCGGGTAATAAGCAACGTGATGGCCGGGATGCAAGAAAATGGCGGCGTAATTTTTGTAGCCGGAAGTTTTGAGGGTTTTTTCGCTTTCTCCCGTCATGGCTGCAGTCAGGCCAAAAAAACCGCATACCGCCGTAGATTGAACCCCCCGGAATTGCCGCGGCTTGCCGGATATAACATCCGCCGCGATTCTTCCCTGGCGGTTCGCCGGCCCCGCCAGGGGAATGAGCCGGGTCACACCCAATGGCAGGGTTTTGACTTCCACCGCGTCCCCCACAGCGAAAATGGAAGGATCACTCGTTCGCATTTCATCATCGACCTTGATTCCTCCCAGCGCCCCCAATTCCAAACCCGCCTCTTTAGCCAGGGTAGTTTCAGGCCTTACGCCGATGGCTAAGATGACCATGCCCGTCTGAATTTGAGCACCTGATTTGGTTTTTACGATCAGGCCGTTGGAAGTCGCCTCAAACGAAGCCGCGCCGTCATTTAAACGTAAATCCACGCCCCTTTGCCTCAGGCGTTCATGGACCGGCTCCGCCATTTCCGGGTCCAGGGGAGGCATGGCCTGGGAACTCATTTCCAGGAGGGTGACATGAAGGCCCTTGTGAACCAGGTTCTCGGTCATTTCCAAACCCACAAATCCCCCGCCCACCACCAGGGCATCCTTGACATTCTTTTCCCTGATCCATTCCCGGATATGGCGTGAATCGGGGATATTCCGAAGGGTGAAAATGCCTGGCAAATCCACGCCCGGCAGGGGCGGCTTGATGGGCTTGGCTCCCGGGGAAAGAACCAGGGCGTCATAAGTTTCGGTGTAAACTTTTCCGCCGGCGAGGTCCTTAACCGACAATTCTTTCTTTGTTCGGTCAATGGAAAGCACCTCGGTATCCACTTTGACCTGGATATTGAACCTATCCCGGAACAGGGCGGGAGTGGCCACCAACAGTTTTTTCTCCTCGGTAATAACCTCGCCCACGTAATAGGGCAAACCGCAGTTGGCGAAGGAGACGTATTTACCCCGATCCAGAAGGAGGATTTCCAGGTCTTCCCTTTGGCGCCTTAACCTGGCCGCGCAGGACGCTCCACCCGCCACACCGCCCACGATGACCACTTTTTTCAGGTTATCCATTGAAGCCGGCTTCCTCTCCCCATGACGCGCTATTTTTTGATCGGCAGGCTAAACCCGCGCCAAGCCATGATACCGCCCTTGATATGGGCCACACGAGTGAACCCCGTTCCTTTCAACAACCTGAGGGCCAGCCCACTCCGGGTCCCGCTGTGGCAATAAAGAATGACAGGTTGATCTGTTTTTATTTCCCCCGTTCTTTTCCCCAGTTCCTGAAGGGGGATCAACTTGGAACCGTCAATGTGCCCCTGTTTGTATTCTTCCTCGCTTCGAACATCCACCAATTGGGGCGGGGTAGGTGCGTTGAGATTCGTGTAGGCTTCCTGCGGGGTCAAATTTTCCGCCGGGTCGCTGGGGCCGAAACCCAATAAGGCTTTGAGCATCGAAAGAATGTCTCCCATAAAAAGCTCCTTACCAATTAGTTTTTGGTTCCCGCCAAAAGAAATACTGTAAATTCGCGCTTTTCACCTTGCGGCGTTTTCTTTTCAACTTTTGCCGCCGTCCAATCCTGAACTTTTTCAAACCCAGATTGGACATAAAGCCTCGCCAGCGCGCCCCGGTCAAAACCCTGGTGAAAAACGCCGGTGTTATCCTCATGAAAGAGTCCACCTTCGGGGTCCAAATCCGCCAAGGCCAGTACTCCGCCCGGTTCCAATAGACTATGGAATTTCGAAAGCAGCGCGGCTGTATCCGGCACATGGTGCAGGGCCATACTGCTGACAATTGAGTGATAACGCCCCTGGATTTTTTCGCCCTTTTCCAGATCAAGAAGCGTCAATTTCACATTCTTAATCCCTGTTTTTTCAATCTTAAGTCGAAGGATATCAAGCATGCCTTGGGATGTATCCAGGGCCATCACGGATTTCACGAAAGATTGAATCTTTAGGGTGACGAGTCCCGTTCCACACCCGAAATCGAGAACATTCATCCCAGGATTAAATGTCAAGTTATTGAGCATGGATTGACCCACGTCATTCGCTAGTTTGACCCGTCCCGGATTCTCGTCCCAGGTCGAAGCTACCTGATTAAAATTTCTCGTTTCCATATCCGCCCTTCCTCAATTCCAAGTCACGATAATAATCCATGCGAACTAACATCCCCGATAGGTATGAACCCACCCCAGTCCCCAAGGCGGTCCTTTGCGATTTTCCGGCGGTGGTCTATGATGAGCCCCGGAGGAAAAATGTCCAGACCCCGATGCCCACGCCGAATCGAATGCCGCCCTGACGCGAACTACTTCAAGCCTCGCGGAATTCCCATGAGTGAGTTGCAGGAAATTCGTTTGGAAGCCGATGAACTGGAATCCCTACGTCTCGCCGATTACGAGGGCCTCTATCACGAGGAGGCTTCTAAAAAGATGGGCGTTTCCCGCCCAACCTTCGGGCGCATCCTGGAATCCGCGCGAAAAAAAGTCGCCTCGGCGCTGGTCAAGGGTTGCGCCCTTCAAATCCAAAAAGAAACAAAAAATCCCCCTTCGAAAAGTTAATCTAGCGAAAGTCTCCCACACCTTGCCGGACCCATTATTGTCCCCATTTCCCTTGAAGGTTATGAACATATGTTCATAATAAAGACTTCCGTTGCTCCCCATTCACGGATTTGCCGTTCATCGTGATCACCCCAAAGGAGAATACCATGAAACTCTGTATCCCCGTCCAGGAAGACAAAGGTCTTCAAAGCGAAGTGAATCCTCATTTTGGCTCTTCCAAATATTTTTTGGTGGTCGATACGGAGACCACGGCATGCCGTTCATTGGCTAACCAAGTCCACGTACACGGGGAGTGCCGGCCGGTCCAGGCCCTTTCCGCCGAATCGATCGATGGAGTCGTGGTCGGGGGGATTGGGAAGGGCGCCTTGATGAAGCTCCGTGCTTCCGGAATCGAAGTCTATCTATCCGGGCATCACACCGTGGAAGAGGTAGTGGCGGCATCGAAGGTTCAAGGTCTCCAACCCGCAGTAGCGGAGGATTGTTGCGGTGGTCACGGTTCCGGCCACAATTGTTCATCTGTAGACCAGGCCCCAGGAAAAAACCTCGGGCCAAGAGGTATCTTTTAAGTCAACGGCTCCCTACGGATGCAGTGTCCAATATAAAGATCACTGAATGAAAACACGGTTTCAGAGTCCCTTCACATGGAATCCCTTCAAAGCGCCCAGAACGATCCAGAGACCCACCAGGGTGACGAAGATTCCGAAGGACATCTTGAGCCAGACTTCGGAAAGATGATGGACCTCGAAAGCCCCGAGCCAGGCGCCCAGAACGAGCCCCAGGGCGATTAAAACCCCGGCCCTCAGGTCTACATTGCCATGGCGGTAATATTCGATCACCGCGAGTAGCCCCACGGGAGGAAGCAGGACCGCCAGGCTGGTTCCCGTGGCCCTTTCCTGTGTGAAGCCCGCCAAGAAGGTGAGTGCGGGAACAATCAGGATTCCCCCGCCGACCCCAAAAAAACCCGCCGCCAACCCCGCAACCAGCCCGATCCCCAAAAATAATAAAATCATCTTCGACTCCCTTCCCCGGCGGTCCATTGGATCCCTATTTTTTCTCGGCGGCACAGGTGCTGAACCCGAACAGGGCGTAGGGCAGGCACCACCCGAACAAGCCTGTTGCCAGGGGAACCAGGCCCAACAAAAACCACAAATTCGCCGGACCCCAAAAAGCCAAACTGGTCAAAACCAACCCTACCACAACTCTTACGGTCCTCTCGACTGGATGAATATTCTTTTTCATGACAACCTCCCCTTCTTTTAAACAGATTTATTTTCTATCTTCCTGAACAACATTTCCAAAGGGCAAAATCCCGTAAAAGCAGATTGCAACAAGTTCAATCCTACGAAAAGCGTGAAAAACAGCCAGTTGTGCGAATGAAACTGGTAAAGCAAGAGGCTTAGGAGGATGAACCCACCTGCAAAAGCCCTAACCAGTGAATCAATTGTCATCCTTTTCATTCCGCCATCTCCTTATGGTCATTGATGTACTTTTCACGCGCTGGCCCGATGAACCAATAATAAAGTACCGGAACCGCCAGCGGGCTCAACAGCGTGGCCGCCACCTCCCCGAAGATCAGGCTCAAGGCCAGGCCATGGAAGATGGGGTCCATCAGCATGACCGAACTGCCCACCACCACCGCCTCGGCCGTCAACAACATGGGGCGAAACCGCAACACGCCCGCGCTCATGACAGCTTCCTTCAGGGGAACGCCCCGTCGCAACTGACGCTCGGTAAAATCCACCAAAATGATCGAGTTGCGCACGATGATGCCCGCCCCCGCGATGAACCCAATCATGGAGGTGGCCGTGAAATAGGACCCTGTCAACCAATGGCCCGGCAGGATGCCGATCAGGCTCAAGGGAATGGGCGCCATGATGATCAGGGGCACGGCGTAACTGCGGAACCACCCCAGGACCAACACATAAATGAGGAGCACTACTACCCCGTAGGCGCCCCCCAGGTCGCGAAAAACTTCGTAAGTGATGAACCATTCGCCGTCCCACTTGACCACCGGTTTCTGGGTATCCCAGGGCACCTCGGCGGTTTGTTGTTCATATTGGATTTTCGGTGAAAGCTTCAGGATGTCGTAAACCGGCGCCTCGTCCTTGCCCGCCAGCTCGCTCATGACATAGGCCACGGGTTTGAGGTTCTTGCGGTAGAGCGTTTGATCCTCCACGGTCACGGGCTTCTGGATCGCGTTTTCCAAACTGGCCGTACCGGAGACGTAAGACCCCATCATTTGGTCCCTGAATGGGTTGGACCCGGACCGGACCGCCTGGTCCACTGACAGATCCACGTTCACGTCCTCCGGACTGGAAGCATCGTTGAGAGTCCCGATGGAAGTTTCAGAAAATAGCAGCCTTCCCGCCGACATGACCTGCGCGGCGTTTAGCCCAAGCTGCCCCCCCTTGATCTGGTCGAAGCCGTAGATGATGCGGGGGCGGCCCAATCTCCATGTGCTATCCAGGTCCACCACGCTTTCCTCGGAGGCAAAGTCCCGGTAAACCTCCTCGGCCACATGGCGGCGCGTTGAGGCGTCGGGCCCATAGATCTCGGCCATCATCGTGGCCAAGACAGGCGGCCCTGGCGGGATCTCAATAACCTTGGTTACGGCTCCCTTCAACTGACCGAAACGCAGGATCACCGGGCGCAGGGCCTGGATGATATCGTGGCTGGATTGTTTTCTTTCCCCCTTATCCGTCAACACGATCTGCAAATCAGACTGGTAATCACTACCCCTTAAAAAGGTGTGTTTCACCATGCCGGAAAAGGAATAGGGAGCGGCCTCGCCCGTGAAAACCTGGATTCTCTTCACGTTGGGGTCCTTCAACATTTGGGAGGCCAGTTCCCCGGACCAGGACAGGCTCTGCTTCAGGGGGGTGGTGGACGGGTAATCCAGCAGAACCTGGAACTCGTTCTTGTTGTCGAAAGGAAGCATCTTGACCCGCACCGCCTTGAAGGCGAAGAGGCTGCAGGATGCCAGCAACAAAACAACGACCCCGATCCCCAGACCCCAGGCCGCCTTTTTGTCGGTCAGGAGCTTGTTCATGGTGGCCTGGTAAAGGTTTTTCAGCGGGATGGCCTTGGCCTTTTCCTTCCCGTGTTCCTTCCCGTAGTTTTTCAAGAGCCGCACCGAGGCCCAGGGGGTCACGATGAAAGCCACCAGCAGGGAAAACAGCATGGCCATGCTTGCCCCGACGGGGATGGGTTTCATGTAGGGGCCCATCAGGCCCCGCACGAAGGCCATGGGCAGGATGGCCGCGATGACCGTGAAGGTGGCCAGGATGGTGGGGTTGCCCACTTCCGCCACGGCCTCCAGGGTGGCCTTTAAAACCCCCTTCTTGGGGTCGGTCTGGAGGTAACGCTCGATGTTTTCCACCACCACGATGGCGTCATCCACCAGGATACCGATGGAAAAGATCAGGGCGAAGAGGGTGACCCGGTTCAGGGTGTAGCCCATGAAATAGTAGACCGCCAGGGTCAGGGCCAGGGTCACGGGGATGGCGGTGGCCACCACCAGGGCGGAGCGCCCTCCCATCACGAGCGCGATGAGCACGCAAACCGACAGGGTGGCCAAAATCAAGTGCTCGATCAGCTCCTTGGATTTCTCACCGGCGGTGGCGCCGTAATCCCTCATGACCGACAGGGTGACGTCGGGGGGAAGCTGGGCGGAAAAGGTCTTGGCCCTCTGGAGCAGTTGGGATGAAAGTTCCACCACGTTGGTGCCCTTGCGCTTGGCGAAAACGATGGAAACGGCGGTTTCCGGATCGGCGCCCTTGTCCTTGTCCAACAGTACCGAGGCCCGGACCCTTTCCTCGGGACCATCCACCACCCGGGCGATATCACGGATGCGCACCTGGGCGCCGCCCCTTTGGCCCACGGGGATGGTCTCGATGGCCTGGGCGGAAGTAATCCGGGCCCCCACCTCCACGTCAAAGACCTGGGTGTCGCCCCAGGTTTTCCCCGCGGGGGCGTAGGCGTCGTTGGCCCTCAGGGCCTGGGCCACGTCAGGGAGTGAGACCCCATGTTCGGCCAGGCGTTTGGGGTCCACGATGACCCGAATGGCCCTTTTCTGGCCGCCCAGAAGATCCACCCTTGATAGGTCGGGAGTACTGGACAGTTCCCTGGCCAGGGGCGCCACCAGCGTACGGAGGGCGTAGTCATCCCGGCTCTTGGAACTGAAAGTGAGGGTCAAGAAGGGCACATCGTCGATGGAATAGGACTTCACCATCGGGGCCGAGGTGTTCTCGGGCAATTGCTGCCGAATGGACATGAGCTTGTGGTGCACTTTCACCAGACTGGGTTCCATGGGCTCGCCCACCTTGAAGCGCACCGTCACCAGCGACCCGTGGGCCCGGCTGGCGGAATACACGTATTCCACCCCGTCCAACCCCCAGACCGCCCGTTCAATAGGTTCGGTGACTTTGCGTTCTACCTCATCCGCCTCAAAACCCGGCGCGGCCACCTGGATGTCGATCATGGGGACGGAGATCTGCGGCTCTTCTTCCTTGGGTGTCAGCCAAACGGCCAGAACGCCCAGCACGATACTCATGACCGCGATGACGGGCGTGAGCTTGGAATGGACGAAGGTCTCGGCCAGATTTCCCGCGAAACCCTTATTGGTTGTCATGGATAGACTCCTCAAATCCGGAATTGACGGAAAGGGAAATATGGGCTTGCACCAGGTCCATCTCAGCCTGAGCCCGGTTGGTGATGAGGTCGGCGCGGCGGGCCAGCACTTCAACCAGTTGCAGGGCGTTGATGGAGCCGTTTTTGAAAAGGTTCCTGGCCGTTTCGGTTTGCTCTTCCAATAGTTTCGAGCTGTCATCCATCAGGTCGAGATTGGCTTTGATTGCACCCAGGCTTTCCTGTGCCTGCACTTGGTCCATCCGGGCCATTTGTTGGAGGGTTTCCGCATGGGCCTGGGCGGCTTTGGCTGAATCCTCCGCCTCCTCCCCCGCCCCGAAATTGGGCAGATCCAGCAGGTCCCACTGCAGGTAGGCCCCCGCCGTATAACCGGTGGCCGAGGACCGGTCGCCCCCGTTCAGGTATCCCTCCCCAAACAAGGCCACCTTGGGAAGAAGCAATGCGTTCTGGGCTCCCCGCATTTTCTCAACCGATTCCGCCCCCCTCTGGGCGGCCCGCACGAAGGCCGGGTCCTGGGGCTGGGCGGGCAAGGGCAAAACCAGTTCCAGGAAATCCTTGGCCCGGCCCGGGGTGGGGGACCAATCGCCTGTCAAGGTCGTGGCCTGGATCTGGATTTGGCTTTTCAGCGTCACCTGTTGGGCATGGGCCTGCGCTTGCAGGCCCGTGAGACGGTTGGCGAGGGTTTTCAGCCCCAGGAGGCCCGAGTAGCCCACGGGGTTGGATTTGGAACCGATGCTGTAGTTTTTCAGGATGTCCTCGACCCGGGCGCCCAGCTTGCCGAGATTTTCCAGCTCATCGGAGAGAACCAGCAGGGAGGCGTAAGTACCGGCCAGCTGGCCGTATTGCCCGGTGGCGACCGCCTGCATTTCCATTTCCTTGGCTTCCCGGCCCTTCCGGGCCGACTCGGCCAGGGCTACCTTGGCCCCTCCCTCGAAAAGGGGAAAGTCCAATCCCAGGGTTCCACGCTCGTAAAAACTGTCCTGGGGCTCGTTGAGGGAAGAGGCTGCGAAATCGGAAGGCCCGATCTGGCGCTCCTCCAGGACCGACATAAAGGACAGGGCCGGGTCGTTGGTCTCGAAGGCCCGGGCGTCCGCGTAAAGCCGGGGATACCAGTGCTCCCCCGCCCGATCCTCGCCGATCTTGGCGGCCTTGAGTTCGTAGCCCGCCGCCTGGATCGAGGGCGAGTTTTGTTGGACCAGGTTCCATATTTCGGCGAAGGCCAGGGTTTTGCCCGGCGTTTGCGCCATGGCACCCCAAGGAATGAACAGCATCAGCGCCGCCACAAGAAAGGATTTTTTCACACGCACTCCCTACCGAATATGATTTCAGCCTGTCTCACTTGCCCGAGCCCACCAGGGCCGCTTTTAAGGTCTGGGGCGGGGTCAGCCCCACGAAGGTTTTCTTGGCTTTCCCCTTCTCGAACACCATGAGCGTGGGGATGCCGCGGATGCCGTATTGCTCGGCGATGTCCGGGTAGTCGTCGCTGTTGAGTTTGCCCACCACGGCCGATTCCCCCACCTCCCCGGCCAGCTGTTCCACCAGGGGCCCCTGCATCCGGCAGGGACCGCACCAGGGGGCCCAGAAATCCACCAGCACGGGCTTTTCGGCCTCCAGAACTTCCTTCTTCCAGTTTTGCGTCGTGAATTCCTTGACGTTCTTCATGTATTCCTCCTTTAAGCGTGTGAGAAAAGGAACCCCATGGCTGCCCCGTAAAGGGTGCTGATCCAGGGATTGGCGGTGATGGGGCAGGCCCCGGTGGAACAGCCCACCAGCTTGTGGTAGCCGAAACCCAAAGCCGCGCCGACCGCGATTCCGATGATGATGCGCATTTTTACCTCCAAAAGTATATTCTGATTTACTAATGTACTCGGTCAAAAAAAAAGACTTCTTATATCTCTTCCCCGCAGAAAACCTCTCTCATAAGTTCCATCAATTTGATGAGTTTGGGATTCTGGATGGAGTAGTAGATCATGTTGCCTTCCCGCCTCGTCACGACCAGGTCCCTCGCCCTCATCTGGAACAAATGTTGTGAAACGTTGGATTGGGTGGTGCCCAAAGCTTTCGTAAGTTCCTGCACGTTTTTTTCACCGTCTGCCAATAAACCCAAAATAGAAAGGCGGTGGGGATGGCCTATGGCCTTGATGCAGTGAGCGGCTTTGTGAACTTGCGCGGTTTTCATGTTTCAATCCTTATTAGCATATTTGATTATACTAATATTATGAATTAAGTCAAGCCTCCAAACAAAAAAACCTCCGCTCGAAAAAATCGGACGGAGGCTTCTGAAATCCGCGCGGGACGATGTTTTAGCGACTTAACAACCAAAAACCGCGACCCTGCAAAAAGGAAAAAATGGAGCCCTTCGATAGCAAAGATCGCTCCTCAGGGCAAAAATGGAGCTGGGGACCGGGTACGATCCGGCGACCTGCTGTTTACG
>CAVYSE010000003.1:0-439862 GCA_963771075.1 candidate division FCPU426 bacterium
GAGCGGGCATTGAAAACTAAAAAAACCACCAAGGTTGTAGTGAAACACCAGGGAACCCGGTTGATTAAACCCGACCAGAAAACCCACGCCAAAATTGTTAAAGCCGCCGCGAAGGCCGACCGGGAAGAAACTTGGATTCCCGATGAAAAAGTCCGGCCCGAAAGATACCGCCGTGGCTAAAAAATCCAAGGTTGTAGTGGAACACATGGGGTTAAGGTTAACCAGACCGGACGCAAAGACCGCCGCTAAAATCCAGAGGTCCGTTACAAAAGCGAAGAAAACCGGGCAGTGGGTTTCCGATAGGGATTTAAGGCCCCACGCCTACAATAAAACCTGATAGGGAAGCCCTTTAATGAATCCATTTGGAGGCTTCCCGGCCATGGGCCGGGGGGCCTTTTGCTTTTGGGGCGCAAATGTCCCGCCGGCAGACCGCGCCGGCATGACACCGGCCATTTTTTCGGGCCGCCTTTGGCTGCCCTCGGCTTGCTTCCTCTTTGAGCCTGTGTATACTTGTAATGTACTTCCCTAAAAGGTATACTACCGTATACCTTTTAGGGAAGTACATTAACTAATGGAGTGGATATGCCAGTTAGCGTTTTCGATGTAACAAAATATATTTTAGAAAAAAATGGCCCAACAACTGCCATGAAGTTGCAAAAGCTTGTTTACTATTGCCAGGCTTGGTCTTTGTGCTGGGATGATGCTCCATTGTTTTCTGAAGAAATCCAAGCTTGGGCGAACGGTCCAGTGGTAAGAGAATTATTTAAGAAGTTTCAAGGTCAATACTTCGTTTCGGATACTGATGAGGGGGATTCAAACAAATTAAGCCCTGAACAGAAAGAAACAGTCGACCGCGTTATAGATTTTTATGGGAAAAAATCTGCTCAATGGTTAATTGATTTAACTCATGCGGAAGATCCATGGCGGGATGCAAGAAAAGGCATACCAGATGGCGTTCCTAGTGATAGCCCAATTTCTCTTGCTTCCATGGGCGAGTACTATAGTTCTCTCCCTAAAACATAATTTTTCATGAACAAAAAACCTACTTTTAATCCCTCCTTTTCTTCATCTGAAAAAAGACCAAGAGTTGTTCAAGGTGTCTCCTCTCCTCAACCACGTTATCGTAATGAACTAGGAAACTATGATAAAGAACACCTGGTTTGGAAAGTTGGCAGTATTGATTATGATTTTGAATTTGGGTGGTTGCATATAGACTCAAAAACTCTTCGCCAGGAAGTAATTACAAAAATGAGAGATTTTGAAACCATGTCATGGGATGAGATAAAAAAAAGAGGAAGTCATGATGTTGCCATTCATAAGTTGGTTAAACCCGCTCAGAAAAGATTAGAAGAATTAAAACAAATTGATATTGAAGATTTATTTTCACTTCGACTAACAGGCAAAAAAAGAATTTGGGGTATTCGAGATAGAACCGCCTTAAGGATTTTATGGTGGGATCCCGATCATAAAATTTGCCCATCCTTACTAGATTAATTTTTTCGAATAAAAGTTTCTTATAGATTTTTTCAATGGCCTTTTATCACCCGCATCAAATATTTTAGTTTGATAAACACATAACGTCAGTTGCACACCATCCTTTTTGCGAGGGCCATGTGCAGGAGCCTGTAATTATTGGATTTTTTCAATGTTCCGCCGAATTCGTTGAAATTTGGATAAGTTCAAATGCAGATTCAATGTCAACATCATCTTTCACAGAACTTAGCATAGAAAAAAGGTGCCTGGCCACCTTTATCCGCATTACCTGTCCACGACGGGTCCCCATCGTAGACAACCTGATAACGGCTATTTTACCCCCTTTGGTCATGTGGACTTCCCCGATTTAGTGGACACCCTAGTTTGGCCGCTAAAACAACCGCTTCCCTCACGGCGCGACCAGCCGTACCGCCCTGCAGGGCGGGTTGAAGGGGTCGTTTTCGGAGCCGCCGCCATGAGCAGGCAAGAGCATAAAAATTATTTCTTTGTAATTGGATCTTTTCTTGAAGTGCTTAAAGAATTGTTTTACGGGCTACCCTTTTTTCCCGGAAAAACCATTTCCCTCACGCCGGTCACCAGCCCCTTCGACTCGGGCTCACGGGAGAGGTCAATCACCAACCCCGCGGGTTTTTGGGTGGTGACGGGGTCCGTAATATCCATCTCACTCCGGGTGACCAAGGTGCCCTCCACTTGGAATTCCTCCGATTGATCGTCCGACCTCAAAAGTTTCGCGTCGCCCGAGGGCTTGAAACTTTCAACCAGCTTATGTTCGCCGATTTCCTTGATCTTCAAAGCGATTGGAAAGGCTTTGAAAAAAGCGCTGGAATAGCCTGGGCTCAAATATTTGTTGAGTTTGGTTCTCCTGCCCAACAGGTCGTTGTAATCCGCCGTGTAAAAGGCCTGGGCGAAAGCCTGGGCGGTTTTTGATTCCGCGTTGATTTGGTTGAGAAGGTCCAACTGGGACTGGCCCGAAGGGTTAGTCGAAGGTCTATTATCGGTAGCCGATGGGGCCGATTTAGTCAGCAGTCGACGGTTCGCAGCGAGAGCACCAATTCCCTTTTCCGGAATTGGCGCGCTCAAACCTTGTTCCTCGGTTTGAGACCTCGGAACAGAGGGCAGGGAAGCTTTAGGCGAAATATGAGTGGTGGAAGTTGTTGGGTTTTGGGTTTCACTGAAACCAACATTCGTGCCTTCCTTTGTGTCTTCGTGTCTTTGTGTTGGATTTGAAGTTCCCGGGGTTGGAATTGTCGTGGGTAGTGGTTGAGGAACAGCCTTACTATCGCTTTCCCAAGGGTTTACCCAAGACCCCACCCAATGGATTACTCCAGAAGCGGTCCGGCTCACCAACCCCCTCAAACCCGCCGGGTGGAAGAAGAATAGATAGAGCCCATAAGCCAGGCCCACCACCAAGGCGATACCCACCACGCCCTGGGTTATTTTCTTGGCGGGCTTGCCCACCACCTCCCCCAAGAACCTTAGAGTGCCGTTCAAGGCATTTTTTAGGTGTCGCCCAACCCAGCCGATGGACTTCTTGGCCGGGGGCCAGGTTGTATGCCAAGTCCAATGCAAGATCCGGCCAAAGAAGGCCGCTACCAGGAATAGCTTTTCCCAGAGGGCGAGGTCTTGCCCTGCCTTGATCTTGGCACGGATGGCCTTGATCCAGGGGATGCCGGCCATGGTGCCCCAAAACACCGACTGGTCGTCGCTCTCAAGGCGACGGCCATGACCTGTCTGTGCCGATACCATAGGGGTATCGGTGCGAGACTCACCAGGATCATTTTTAGATTCTAGATGGACTGTTTCTGGCGTATCGGTTGGGGCTGTTTCCCCCGTCAAGGGTTCGGACGGTTTGACCCCCTCGACCTTGGGAGAAGTACGCGGGGTGGGAGTGGGTCCTTCAGGATAGGCGGATGGGTGGGCCTTATTCTGAACTTTCATGGCTTTTATGTTTTCCGCCACTTTTTGGGAGGTGTATTCCTCAGGCCGATTCCCGGCCTTAATCCAGGCGACGTAGTCCTTGACCTGGGATTCAGTCATCTGTTCATCAATGGCCACCTGGAGGGCCCGGTAAACTTGGTCTTGGGTCTCGGGGGGGATGAGGGGGTAGGGGTATAGTTTTTGGGGTTCCCCCCCTCGGCCAAGTCTTTCTTGGGACGACCCGCTTTGAGGCCGGTACCAGGGCCCAAGGCGGCCAATTGGGAGACGGCCAACTCAGAAATACCCTGAATTCCCTTATTTAAAATGTTCGGGTCCCGAACAATTGCCTCCCTGGTTTTCGGGTTTAGTAACGGTAAAAGCTTAAGCGCACGGTTAACCCTATCCAACTCGATCCCCAAATACCCCTTTATCTGCCTTTGGGTCACATAGGGGTTGGCCTTGATAACCCTTTCGACATCCTGGTAATCCACCCACCAACCCCGCTGGTCAACAACGTTATCGATCCGGCCTTTGACGACCGTTTCCAACTCGCTAGGGTTGGTGATATAGCAAGGGGCCTTATCCTTTTGAAGCCGGTTTAAGGCGATCAAACGCCGGTTGCCGCTGAAGACCCAATAGTGGAAGTCCTCCACCCGCCAGGGGCGGCCTTCCAGGGTGATCCGGGGGTTCTCGGGATGGATCTGGACCCCTTCGGCCAGGGGTTGGGTGCGGTTGGGTTTGAGCTTGAGCGGGTTCTGGAGGTCGTTCTCCCGGATGCTTTCCATCAACCCAAGGATGACTTCCTCGCTGGGGGTGCCGCCCGGGTTATCCGGAAGCTGGCTGATGTTCGCGAGCGGAACCTGTTGAATTCCTGGAAACAGCTCTGGCAGAAGTGCTAATACATCCTCAATCGTGACTGGCATAGGGAGACCTCCAGCTTCATAATTTTTCTCTCCTAACCGCCAACCACATGTTGGCGGGTACACCGTAACAACTTAATTTTTATAATCCGAAATAGAACGCATGGTCAAATGGGAACTTCTTCGGGCGTGAATTTTTTCCAGGTTGGACGGTAAACCAGACAGCGAATGTGCAAAAAATCGGATTTTGGCACCCAGTAGCCGGGCCGGGTCCTTCGGACAAGTAAGTGTTTTATGTTGGCCTGGCCCCGGTTAACAACGAGAATTGGCTTTCCAGAAGGTCAATTTCAGCTTTTTTGGGCACAGAAACCTTTTCCTGGGGCTTATTTCAGTGGCCCAGGACGGAAAATTCCGGATTCGGATGGAAGAAGCGGGGGGGGGCGATATAATGAGAAACAAATTACCCGGCAATGTTTTCAGAGAAGGTCATTCGGGAAATTCCGGTTTAATGTTTATCCGAAAGGCCAAACCATGAAGTGCCGCATCGCGGGGATTTTTTTACTCCTGGTTGGATTTACCTTTTTAAACATCGGCTGCCCCGGCAAAAAATCCATGCCTTCCTCGCCCTCCGGCGGGGGAGGGAACAATAACAACGGCGGCGGCCTGGCCACCAGCGTGGCCTGTCCCCTGACGGCGCCCTCGGCCTCTTTTCAGATCGGAACCAATGGAATAGGGTTATCCGTCACCGTGGCGGGCGTTTATGCCGCCGAGGGCCTGGGATACGGAAACGACCTCGCCATCGACCCGGCCAATGGCTATCTTTACGTCTATGATGCCGGCAAGGGCCCGCTCTCCTGCCTCGACAACCGGGTGCAGCAATTCAGCCTGTCCGGGCCCTACCAACGGGAATTTTATCCTTCCGGCAACTCCGTGAGCAACCTGGACTTAGGCGCCTGCGGAGGAATGGCCACCGACAGCTCCGGGAACCTTTATTACGCCTACAATAACATCACCAATGACGGCAGCTGCGGCGTCACCCTCACCACCTCCGAAATCATAAAATTTAATTCCTCGGGGGTTTCCATTGGGGCCTTCAATGACAGTTCCAATTCGGACGGTGCGATGCGCCAGATCTACTGCATGACCATCGATTCCCAGAACAACCTTTACGTGGTGGCCGGCGGCAATAGCTATGTCCTGATCCGCAAGTTGACCACCGCGGGCGTCGATTTGGCCTCGGTTTCCAGCAACGGCTTCCTGGCTTACGCCAACGCGCTTTCCACCGATTCCAACAACAACCTTTACGTGCTGGACGGCCAGGGCCAGTCGGTGGCCATTTACAGCCCCAGCCTCCAGGCCCTCGGCGGCTGGGGCAACGGCGGGTCGGGCCAGGGGCAGCTTTACACGCCCATGGGCCTGGCCGTGGGGCCGGGCAACCTGGTTTACGTGGTGGACGATACCGCCACCAACGGCCGCATCGAGGTCTTCAAGACCGACGGCACCTTCTGCGACGAGCTGGACCTGGCGAGCAACGTCTTCACCTGGGACGTGAAGGTGGACGCCTCCGGAAACATCTATGTGGAAGAAGCCAATACCGGCGGTTACGAATACCCGGTCAAGTTCAGCCCCGGCGCCCCGGGCGGGCCGACCGCCACGGCCACTTCCACCCCGGTGAATACCTCCACCCCTGCCGTCCCTTACACACCGACCAACACGCCCACGGTGACTCCTACTTCAACCCCCGCTTTCACCCCGACGGCCACACCCACACCCATGCCATGGACGGCCGAAACCCTTCCCATTTCGCAGAACTGGACGTCCGTGACCTACGGGAACGGGGTTTTTGTGGCGGTTGCCGCCGGACCCAGCACGGTGGCGGCGACTTCGCCCGACGGGATTAATTGGACGGCCCAAACCCTCCCCAGCTCACAGGCCTGGGAGTCGGTGGCCTATGGGAATTCCGAGTTTGTGGCGGTCGCATCCGGCAGTAGTTTGAGCGGTACGACGGCGGAAGCGACATCACCGGACGGCGTCACTTGGACGGCCCACAACCTCCCCGCCGCGCAGAACTGGAAAGCGGCGGCCTACGGGAACGGGGTTTTTGTGGCGGTGGGCGCCCTCGCCAGTGGAATTCGGCAGTCCCGTGGGAGCCACCTCGCCGGACGGCGTCACTTGGACATCCCGCACCATGCCCAGTTCGGCGGGCTGGACCTCCGTGGCCTACGGGAACGGGGTTTTTGTGGCGGTTACTCCTAATAACTCGGTGGCAGCGACATCACCGGACGGCATCACCTGGACGACCCGCACCATGCCCAGTTCGGCGGCTTGGTACGCCGTCACTTACGGGAATGGGGAGTTTGTGGTGGTTACTTATGGCGGCGCGGCGAAGGCGGCAACCTCACCCGACGGGATCACTTGGACGGCCCAAACCCTCCCCAGCACACAGTCCTGGGATTCGGTGACCTACGGGAATGGGTTGTTTGTGGCGGTTATTTATGGCGGCGCGGTGGCGGCGACTTCGCCCGACGGGGTTACTTGGACCAATGAAACCCTCCCCAGCTCCCAGTACTGGTCCTCCGTGACCAACGGGAATGGGATCCTTGTGGCCGTCGCCGGTTCCAGCGCGGTGGCGGTGATTTCACCTTGAGGATTTAGATTTGTTTAACATGGTAGCCGGGCTCTCCTGAGCCCGGCTTTTTTTTGTCCACGACGGAGACCCCGCATTGGATGTCCTAGGCGCATTCCACCGCCGGGTTGGCCGGATTAACGGCCATAAAAAGTGCAGAACAACCTTCCTCCCGCCTAAAAATCAGCTCAAATCCATTTCGAAATTGACGGGCCCCAACTTCCCGGTTTATCTTTTTCCATTCACGGAAATTCATAATCAGGAGGCCCTATGGAAACCGCCCAGAATCCCGCCCCGGAAGTTACCCAACCCGTCATCCGGATGGTTCCCCGGAGCGATCTTTACGTGCCGGATTGGAACCCCCGCAAATACAAAAACGAATCCGAAATGCAGGACCTCATGGCCTTCATGAAGTCCGGTCGGAAGCCCCTTAGAATACACCTTTTTAAGCTTTTAGCCTTGGAAACAAAACAGGGGTTTTGTGTAGGGCAAACAAGAGGACCTAAATTTTCGGTAGTGTCTCAGTTTAAAAGGGCTATTAATTTAAGTCGTCATTGCGAGGGTCAGCCCCGACCCTTCGAGAGCCACAGGGCAGGCCCATTCGATCGACCCCAACCACAGGCCCAAAACGAGTCGATTCGTTTACGATCAGGAGTTCTTAGTCGAGCCTTTTCCGGGGGACGCGGCCCTTGGTCGGGCTGAAACCCAGGATCGGGAGGGGATAGGGCGACAGCTTGACGACCAAGTGGTCCCCCAACACGAAGGGCAAGATCTTATTGGCCCCATCCAGGTAAATCCGGCCATCCCGCATGTAGGAAACAACTTCCATCCTGTTTTTCGGCCCCAAGACGCCCTGGAGCAGGCTGCGGCGCCCGAATTTGGGCAGGTAAGCTTCCCGCACCACATATTGGAAGGCCCGCCGCGTGGCCGGTAGGATCTTCCCTCCCGCCGAGAGGTTGGCGGCGGTGGAACCGGCGGCGGTGCTGATCCAAACCCCGCTGGACATATGCTCCTCCACCTTTGCACCCACCCGGAGGGTATAGCGGGAAGTCCCGGCCGGGCTCACGGTAGTGACCAGCAAATCGTTCAATACGGGCCAGGGATGGACCCGCCCATTCAGGGAAAATTGCAGACGCGGCACGGAGACCGGCTTGATCCGGCCCCGGAGATAACCTTCCAAAACCCTGGGGAAGTTGTCCAAATCACACCCGCTGAAGCGGGCCACGCTGCGCAGGGGGTCCGAGTTCACCCCCAAAATCGGGACCTTCCTGGACATGTGGGAGGCGTCCAAAACGGTGCCATCCCCGCCCACGGTGATCACCAGGTCGTATCGCCCGTCCGCGAACCCCAGTTGGCCGATGTTTCGCCGCAACACGAAATCCACCCTCAGGGCCTTCTTTTTTAAATAGGTCCGCACGCCCTGGACCGTATCGTGATGCCTTTGGTGGCTTCCCTTCAGGACTTCCCAATATTCCCCCAATTTCACGCGGGGAGGGAGAGGCCGTATTTTCTCTATGCGCGTCAATGAGCTTTCTTTATAAGCCACGAGTATTTTGGGGGACTTCATGTTGTAACCGCCTTTTCAGGGGATAATTTTAATTGGAACGCGATCAATGGAACGATTGGATTCCCACCCGGACCATCATCACCGCGTAGGCCGCCAAAAGAAGGGACGCCAGCTTGGAAACTACCTGCGAACCCGTGTGGCCCATCCAGCGAAGAAGCGCCACCGATTGGCGGAAAACAATCCAGCTCAACAGGAGATTCGCCAACAGCGCCAACCCGATCGCCCATCCGTCAAACCGCCCTTTTAAAAGGATGAGGGTCGCGAACACCGCGGGACCCACCAATAGGGGGATTCCAATGGGCACCACCCCGGCGGCCTGCCCTGCGCCCGGGTGGTACATTTTTTTGTCAAAAACCAAATCCCGCAAGGCCAAAACCAGGACCAAAACGCCCCCCGCGACCTGAAAATCGCCCGGTTTCAAGCCCAAGGAGGCAAGGACCAGGGGACCCAAGGGAATGAAAAGCAAACCCACGCCCGCGGCGGTCAGGACGGAAAGGTCCACCAACCGGCTCCGGGCCTTTTCTTTCATGTTGGAGGTCATCTGGAGGAAAGCCGGCAGGACCCCCAAGGGGTCCACGGCCACGAACAGGGGGAGAAAAAGGCTTAAAACATCAGCCCAACTCATAGGGCGCCTCGGAAAAGGAAATGGGACGGGCCCGCGCCTGCCGGTGACAGGGCCAAACCCGAACGGACAAGTTTGCATTTTCGGCGGTTAAAAAGGGCCTGTCAACCGGCGGTTCGATTACAGGCTGATCTGGTAGTTGGTTCCGAGGGTCCAATAGTTGAAATCGACGTGGGTGGTGCTTTGGGAAACGCCCGTCGGATCGACCGGGACGTTGTTCTGCAGGACGAAATCATAGGCCCCGAAGAAATTCAGGCTCGAAGCGTCATCCAGGACCATCTTCCAGGAAGGCCCGGCCCCCAACAGCCATCCGCCGCCAAAATAAAGGGGGTTGGACCCGGTGGTGATGAACTGGGGATAGGCGTTCTGGAAAACGTATTTGACCTGGGCCGCGATCTTGATCTCCCCGACGGAAAAGGAAGGGGCGGCATAGAGCCGGGGGGCGTAATAATTGTCGGCCTCGGTGACCAGCTGGTTGTTCTCATCCAAACGCCGGCAGGGGAAAAAATACATCACTCCCGTATCCAGCGAAAGGCCGTTGGGATTGAACCAGCTATAGGAAGCGTTCAGGTTGGTGCCCAATTGGAAATCATCCGTCCCGTCGATTTGGGTGGTCAAGGAATAGTACCCGGACAGCCTGGCGATTTCCTTGTAGCCGTTCATCCCGGGTTGGACGAAATTGAGGACGAGGAAGGCGGTGTCGCCCAACTGGACGGATTCCAGGGGGGAGTCCGTGAAGGCGTTCGAATAGGTGAACCCGCCGCCCAGGCCCAAAGAATTTTTCCCGGCGGGAATGCTCAAGGCGTAAAGCATGTCGAACCCGAAGGCACGCCCCCGGTAGCGGTAATCCATGAATTCGGTGGGGATGATGGCGTTCGTCTGCTTGTTTTCCCAGGTCGAATCCCCGGTCGGCAGGTTGAAGCTGACGTTCAGGAGGGAGGCATAACCGAAACTGTTGAATTGAATCTCGGTTCCAATGACCGAATCGGCCAGGTTGGTCAGGTTGACATTGGCGTTCGTACCCGTATTGTCGGGGGGATAGGTGTAGGTTCCATTGCCAAAAAGCCCCTGCCCATAGGCCTGGACCCCCTTGGCCAGGTTCAGGTTCAGGGAGAGGGGAACCCACAATTCGGAACCATAGACCGTGTTCAAGCCCGAGGTCGTTTTGTAGTCGCTGTTCCATCCGTCATAGGCGAAGCCCAGGCTGATCTGGCCCGCCTTCGCGAGGGAAGCCGATAGCAGGAACAGGCTTATCAGGAGGACCTTTTTCACCGGTAGATCAACCCTCATGGGACATTCTCCGACCCCGGCACCACCACCGTAATATTGGCCCGCGTCGTTCCCCCGACCGAGGGATCGGTGAAGGTGTTCCCCTGCAGGGTGTGGTTGAACCCCAGGAATTGTCCGTTGATATCCACCAGGGAGGCGGTGGAAGAATCCCCTCCCGGTCCCGGGGGATTATTCCCGCCGTTGTTATTGCCGTTTCCACCGGGGATGCCGTTGGCGCCCGCCCCCCCCGCTCCGGTGTTGTTCGGGCCATTGCCGTTTCCACCCGGCCCGTTTCCGCCGTTGCCGTTCCCGTTCGTCCCATTGCCATTGGCGCCGTTTCCGCCGGGCAACCCGTTGTTGGAGCCCCCGAAGGGCACGCCGTTATGGAAGACCGCGCTGCTTCCCGGGCCGTAATCCGTCGTTTGGCCGTTCGTGGATGTGAAGACCGTGCCTTCCAAGACGCCCAGGTAAACCGTATTGGTGGTGGGATCGTATTTCACCTGGAACTGGGTGCCCCGGACGCCGCAGATCACCCCCCCGGCGTTGACCTCGAAGGAGGATTTGGCGGAAGCCAATTTCGTGACCTTCGCCAGCAACTGCCCCAGCATCAACTTGAATTGGATCACCTTGTCGTTCAGGCCGGGCTGTTGAAGCTTATCCAGCCAAACGTCGGTATTGGGGCTGAGGGTCAGTTGGGACCCGTCAAAGGTCTGCAGGACCGCCTGGGCATCGGGACCCGCGACGAGGCGTTCCCCCTCCACCACGGTGGAGTCCTTTTCAGCCAAACGGAGCATATGGCCCTTGTGGCCCCTGATTTCCACCTTGCCGGTGACCGAGGTAAAAACGGCCTCGGTGACCGCCCAGAGGCGGCCCGTGGTGAACAGGGCCAACATGACCAGCCAAACCATTCGTTTCATCGAAACCCCTTCAGTCGCTTTGCCGAAAATTCAATTACTTGGTTTTCTTCTTGCCCTTGAACGATACCTGCGGGGCCCCTTTTTGGGCGGTCCCGGAGACCGTGCGCGGGGGCTTGGCCAACTTGGCGTTCTTGCCCTTGCCGTGGTTCTTTTGGTGCTCCACGACCCAGGCGGGCGGATTTTTACCCGGCGCGGGGGGAGTATCCGCCAACAATAAACAAGGCGCCACTAAGAACAGCAGGGCGATTCCCCATTGGATTTTTTTCATGCTCTCTCTCCTTTACTCGCTTCTTACAACTTTTTACCGCAATACTTTATGAACGGATGCCGCCCATTTCATCAATCGCAATTTCCAGCGGCGGTGTTGGAATCGTAACCCCAAACCGTCCAGCTATAATTGTTTTGAAGGTCATAAACCTCTCTATAGACCGTACAGTCTTGCAAGCTGATCGGATTGCCCGTCACGTACAGGTTCACATAACTGGTCCCGGTCGTATCCGCCAGGTCCTCCAGGGAATACAAAT
Source organism: candidate division FCPU426 bacterium (assembly GCA_963771075.1). Classification (GTDB taxonomy): domain Bacteria; phylum Oederibacteriota; class Muellerivitia; order Muellerivitales; family Muellerivitaceae; genus CAVTWJ01. Next base: position 11,797 of record CAVYSE010000003.1, read on the forward strand.
CGGTGATCTGGTTGGCTTCCAAATAAAGGTTTTGCAGGCTGGGGACCAAGGATCTTTCGGAATCATTGTAAAGCGGGGAGGGGATGGAAGTGATCTGGTTCCCCGAAATCTCCAGTTCGATCAAACTCGGCAGGCCATAGGGCCCGCTCAGGAGGGACGTAAAGTCGGAGATGTAATTAAAATCGAGTCCCAGGTAGTTTAAATTCGTCATATTGGCCAGGTGGCCCAGGTTGTTGGTGTCGCCACCATTCTGGATTTGGTTATAGCTGAGATCCAAGTCGTACAAATTCGTCAAGTTATCCAGGCCCGCTAAATTTGAAATCTGGTTATGGGCCAGGTTCAGGCTATACAAACCGGTGAGGTTGGATAAGGGCGTCAGGTCGCTGATCTGGTTCCACTCCAGATCCAAGGTGTACAGGCCGGTGCAAAATTCAAGACCCTCCACACTGTTGATCGGATAATCGGAAACATCCAACGTGGCCAGGGTGGCCATATCGTTCGGGGTGATGGAGTAGTCGCAATCGCAGGGGGTAAGGATGTGGCTGTTCAATAAGACCGTTTGGATCGCGCTTTGCAGGCCGTTATCCCCGAATTGGACGTTGTAATTCACGGTCCAATTGTCATACACAAGGGTCATCATCTCGGGGGCGATCGTGATCTGGTTATTTGTAAGGTAGGAGTTCCCGTTCAGGGAAACATAAACCGAGTTGTAGTAATTCGCGGCGTTCGTGTCCAGCGGAGTCAAATCCGTGATCGAATTCCAATCCAGGTCTATATAGGTAAGGTAGGGGAGGTTCTGCAAAGCCGTCAAATCGGAAACATTATTATTGTCCAGGTAGAGCGTTTGAAGATCGGTAGCGCCTTGTAATCCGGAAATATCCGATAGTGAACTTTCACCGTAATAATTTTCGCTCAATTCCAAATAAGACAAGGAAACCATATTCGTGAGGTCCGGAATTGCCCCGATCGAGTTGTAGGAAAGGGAGAGGTATTGGAGATTGGATAGGTTCGTGACCGGCGACATATCGCTCACCTGGTTGTAGTAAAGGTTCAGGGAGTTCAAGCCCGTGAGCCCGGCTATCGGGGTCAAATTTGAGATGTTGTTCCAGCTCAAATCGATCTGGGTCACCGCGGAACAGTATTCCAGCCCCTCCAGGTTGGAGATGCCATATTCCTCGGCGGAAATATTGGTAATCGTGGCCATGTCATTGGGGGTAATGTTCGATTCCCCATAAATGATCCCGTTTGTGGTCAAAATATTATAGATCGCGGAGTAAAGCCCCTCGTCCGGTATGTTCACGGCATAATTCACCGTCCAGTTATATCCGACCAGGGTCATCATCTCGGGGATCGTATCGGGTATGACAAGCGGATCGTTCAACAGGGAAACATAGACTCCATAATGCCCTTCCCCGCCCTGCGCGTTGGCCACCAAGGGGGTCAAATCGGTGATTGCGTTGTAATCCAGCTCTATATCCGTGAGGCTTTCCAGGTTCTGCAGGGCGATCAGGTTCGAGACCGAGTCATAGTCCAGGTCGATATATTGGAGGTTGACGGCCCCCGCCAACCCGGTGATATCCGTGATCGAGCTGCTATCGTTGGGGTTGTAGTTGTTACCGAGGTCCAAGGAATACAAGTTGTTCATTCCCGCGAGGGACGGCACCGTATCGAGGGAACAGCCGTCCAAATACAGGTATTCAAGCTGGGTGAGGCTTAAAAGTGGCGACATATCAGTGATGGGATTGAAGTCGAGCCCCAGGTAGGTCAAATTCGTCAGGCTGGTCAAGTTGGAAATATTCGAAATGAGGTTACTGCTCAATTCAAGGTTCATCAGGTTCGCCGTGAGCTGGGACATATTGGGGATAGAACTGATTTGGTTGCCGTAAAGGTAAAGGGAGTTCAAGTTCGTCAAGGCGGTCACAGGCGACATATCCACAACCTGGTTGTAAGACATGTCCAGGTAGGTCAAGCCATTCAGCCCCCCCAGGGGAGACAGGTCCGTGACAGCGTTGCCCTCCATGATGATTTGGGTGACGCCGGTGCAGGTTTCCAACCCCACCAGGCTTGAGACCCCGGCGGAATTGACCGTCAAATTCATGATCGCCGCCATATCTTCCGGATAGATGGGGCTGGAAGTGGTGGGAATAATGCCGTTGCTGACCAACAGGGTTTGCACCGAGGTTAAAAGGTTCGGGTCGGGGATATAGACCGTGGACTCGGGGGTCAAGGTGGCCGTTTCCGTGGAGGTGGGGGTGGTCGTCGAGGTCAAAGTGGCGCTGCTGGTCGCCGTTAATGTGGCCGTTGGGGTGGGGGTGAGCGTTATCGTCAAGGTTTCAAGCGGGGTGATGGTGGAGGTCAGGGTTAAAGTGGGCGTGCCGGTCCAGGTTTGGGTCGGGGTAAGGGTTAGGGTGGAGGTGGTGGTTTGGGTCCAGGTTCCCGTGGGAGTCGCGCTCGCGGCGAGGACCATTTGGTCGTTCCCGTTAATGGGTCCGCCCAAAAGTTGGGCGGGCGTGTGGCTGTTCGCACCCGAGGCGGTGATCGAAGAGGCGTTCAAGGTGGTCAAAAAGTCCCCTCCCCCTGCCGCGTTCAAGCTTAAAACCAGCAAAAAGGTCTCGGGCGCGTTGGGGCTCAAGGTCAAATTCGTCAGAGCGCCGAAGGCCACTTGGCCTCCCGAGAAGCTTCCCGAGGCGATGGGGGTGGGATTGGCGGCACCGTTATACAAACCGTTTCCGGACGGATCATTCCCCAAAGTGTCGGGGATCAGCTTGACGCTGCCCGCCACCACTTCCCCGGTGGTCAGGGAGCCTTCCAAGCCGAACCCGATCTGGCTGACCGATACCGGTTCCTGGCCCTGGGCCGTGAGGACAAACTGAAGACCCGAAACATTGGCCTGGCCGTTGGTGTCATTTTGGGTGGAGGGATTCCCGTTCCAGGACAAGACCAGCGCGGGTTGGGGCGTGGCCGTTATCGAGGGAGTCACGGTGATCGTGGAAGTCTGGGTGGGAGTTGAAGTCTCGGTGGGAGTCAAGCTGTCCGTCACCGTGAAGGATTGGGTGGAGGTGTAGGTGAACAAGGGGGTCTGGGTCAGGGTGGGGGTGGCGGTGATCGTCGGGGTTTGGGTTTGGGTGGAAGTGCCCGTGGCGCTGGGGGTTGGAGTGTAGACGGGGGTGAGGCAAACACCCGTGGTATCCGCGGCGCTTCTTTCGTAAGCGTAATAAGGAAGGGTCGTGTTCACCCGGAACCGGAAGGAGGGACCCATCGTGGCCGTACCGGGGTTATTGATCTGCATCCAGGCGTGGCCCCCGCTGGAGAGCTGGACGCAATAAACATCCCCCGATTGCAGGGTCGTCACGGCCGCGCCGGAGGCCGCCTTGGAGGAAGCGGAAGAAACCGCCGTTTCAGTCGCGGGCGCGGAGGCGAAATTGACCAGGGGCCCATTTCCTAAATATTGGATCTTGTCCGAGTTGATGGCCGAGATCTGGTAACCGTTCCCGGCCGGTTGAACATTGATATCCGTGCCCGTGGTATTGACCGTAAAGAGGGTGTCATTCCCGAATGAAAACCAGGACCCGGTTGTGTCCATCCAGGTGTCGGTCTGGTAACAGTTTCTCGACACCGAACCCAGGTTCAGGGTCACGCCGCCGGAAAGATTAGCGGTGTCGAATTGGGCCGCTCCCAAGGCCAGGGGCTGTTGGTTGGAAGCCGACAAGAGTTCCACCGCGAGAAGCCAAACCCCCGTACCCGGCAGGTCCACCGAGAAATTGATGGCGCCCGAGCCGGAGGAATCGTTGAAGGGTCCCGCCGAACCTGTCACCGCCCGGCCGGAAGTGGTGGCGGTGTAAAGAAGGATGTCGCTGGTGGAGCCCAAAAGGCTGGCTTGGATTTCCTGCGTATTGGGAATACTGACATTGAGGCCCGCGTTACGGGTGGGCGCGACGGGAGAAGTCGAATGGTTGCCGCAACCCATGAGGAGGGTGAACGGCAAAATCATTCCTAAAAATATAAATCGCCAATTCCTGAAATTCATCCGGCTCCCTGATGAACCAACGCGTTTTGAGATTTGATTGAGCGAGAGGCGCATTGTACAAGACAATTGTTGACAAAGTCACAGCAAAATATTTTGTTTACACGTTTTTAAATTAACAAAAGCTGAGACCTCTGAAAAACCCCAATAAAGCGACAATCAGAGGTCTTGACCCCAATGATTTCCGCAGGAAATCGTGGGGCTACTTATAAGACTTGCTGAAAAAGGCGGCGTAAGCTGACTTTTTCAGAGTTTATAAGCTATGTTTTATTGTGATTTCGGGGGGCAATACCGACAGGTTCAACCTTATTTCGTTTTCATGATAAAAACACCGTCCCAGTCGGCGGGGGGCGGTTCTTCCTTTAAGTTCTCGCAGCGGTCGATAAAGATCTTGGAGGGGCCATCCTCCGGGTCCAGTTCAAGGCAAACCCGGAACCGCTTGATGGCGTCATCCCAACGCTGCAACCGGTAATAACTCAAGCCCTCCTGGAATGCGTTCACCTTGAGTTCCTTGGCCCCTGCGGCTTTCAGCCGGTGGTCGATGACCTCATATATGCGGATGGGTTGGAGCTTGCCCTTGACCCGGATCAGGTCCAATTCCCGGCAAAGCATATCCATGCGCACATGCTCATAGGTTTGCTCGCCGATGATGATCTCGACCTTGTATTCCTTGGTGGTTCCCTCCAGGCGGCTCCCCAAGTTCACCGCGTCCCCGATGAGGGTGTAATTTTTGATCGCCTGGGACCCGACGAAACCCACCACGATGGGGCCGGTATTGATCCCGATTCCGATATGCAGTTTTTCCTTCCCCTCGCTCTCCCATTTCGTGTGCAGGGTATGGTGGAGCAGGTCCACCATTCCCAGGGCCGTGGAACAGGCCCGGTAGGCGTGGTCCTTCTGGCTGGTGGGCGCGCCCCAGAAGGCCATGATGGCGTCCCCGATATACTTGTCCAGGGTTCCCTCGGTCTGGAAGATCATATTCGTCATCTGGGTCAGGTACTCGTTCAAGATGCCCACCACCTCATGGGGCGTGTGTTTCTCCGAATAGGTCGTGAACCCGCGGATATCGGAGAACATGACCGTCAATTCTTTTTCCTCGCCTCCCAGCTCGATGCCGGCCGGCATTTTCAGGATCTCCTCGACCACCTTGGGCGTCACCATGCTTTGGAACATCTGTTTCATGTAACGGCTGTGGCGCACTTCGGTGCGGAATTTGTAGGTCGTCAGGAAAAGGAACGTGAGCATCAAGGACAGGACGGGATAGGTCATGTTGATGATCAGGCCCGCGTATTGGAAGGCGAGGCAGGCCACCACGATATAAACCACCAACAAGGCGCCAAACCAGAGCGAACCTTGCGTGGGGGTCACCCGCGGCACCATGTACCAAATGGCCAGGGAAAGGATCAACACCAGGATATACTTCAGGAAGTCGGGCGCCAGGGTCAGGACGTGATTGTCCAAAACGTTCTCGATGATGTTGGCGTTGATCTCCACGCCGGGCGAGACTTTCGTGAAAGGGGTGGGCCTCAAATCGTTGATGCCCTCGGCGGTGGCCCCGATCAGGACGATGGAACCCTTGAAGTCCTTCGGATCGGCCCGGTCGTTCAACAAATCGCTGGCCGAAAAGGTCGGAAAAATTCCCTTGCTGCCGCAATAATCCACCACGGCCGAACCGCCCTCATCGAGGATCGGAATATTCCGGTTTCCCACTTCCACATGGTCCCCCACGAACACCTTGATGGGGTTCTTTTCGCCGAGGAAAACCCGAGCCACCTGCAGGGAAAGGTGGGGGATCATGAGCCCCGAATAGGCGATCACCGTTGGGTAAAAACGAACGATCCCATCCTTATTCGGGAAAAAACGGGTATGTCCCGAATCCTCCACCTTTTCCTGGAGATCCGGGATGGAAATGATCAGCGACTGGGAGGGAAAGAAGCTGTCGCTGAAACCGTGGAACAATTGGGCCCCGGTCAGGTGCAGGGATTCGGGGTTGGGGGTGCGGCCCTCCTTGCCGTTGATGAGGGGTTCGATGGGCAGGAAGACATTGCCGCAATCCTGGATCGCCTGGCCGAATTCCTTGTCGCCGTTTTGAGTCGATTGGAATTTTTGGACGTCGGCCAGAACGGATTTCCGGATCTTGGCCGCGGTGGGGCTGGAGCCCTGGATGGCCGAATTCATGACCGACTCCAGCTGGTTGAGCATCTTTTCCTGGGTGCGCTCGGGCTCGGGGAAGAAAACGTCGAAAAACACGCATTTGACGCCCAAATCCTTCAGCTTGCGCACCAGCTTGGCGTGGATCGCGCGGGGCCAGGGCCACTGCCCGACTTCCCTCAGGCTTTTTTCGTCCACCGCCAGGATCCGGATGGGAGCTTCCGGTTTGCGTTCACCCCGGACCGAGAAGCGAAAATCGATGGTCTTGTACTCGAGCTCCTCGAAGAAATCGAGCTTGAGGAAATTACAAACGCATAAGAAAAGGGCGATGACCGCCGTCATCCACAAGGCGGATTTTTTGCTGTAACTGACCTTTATTTCCCGGGGTGTCTCAGCCATGGCCGTATTCTAGGCAGGAACTTTCCCGCGGGCAAAGGATTTCGACAAACGCGCGGACTTTTCAGGAAGAGGCGCTCCGGTACCTTTTTAATCCCTTTTTCCAGATCCACACCGTAAAGGCGAAAAAGGAGGCTCCCAGCGCAAAACCATAGAAGATCCACCCGCCTTCCAACTTGTTCACCAACACCCCCGCCGGAAAATTAGAGACGATCAACATGGGGATGATGGATAACAGGACCCGGCGCAACAACCATGGGTAAATGTCCCCCGGATACCGGGAAAATTGCCCCAATTGCCAATAAAGTTCCAAAAGATTGCTGGAGCGGCCGATCCAGAAGGTCCAGACCGAGAGGGTGAACAACATGGCGTAATAAATGAGGATGCTATTGAGCACCAAAGCCAGGAACAGGAGGATCGGGCCGGCCCCCATTCCCAGGCCTAACCGGTGCATCCCGTAGCCGATCATGGCGAAACCCACCATGCTCGTCAGGATGGAGGAATAATCGGTGTAACGGAGGGATACGAGAAACTGGCTGTTTATGGGTTTGATGAGGGTGAAATCCAAATCCCCCTGGCGGATTTGGTCGGTCAAACGCATGCAATTATCGTAAAAGAACGCCTCGAAAAGCTGGGTGATCACGTTATTGGTCCCGAGAAGGATCACCATATCCCACTTGTTCCACCCGCCGATATCCGACGCCTGCCCGTACATGACCTGGATATAAACCAACTGCATCACGACCCAGAGGAACTCGGTCAGGAGCCGCACCAGGAAATTGACCTTGAACTGCATTTCCCGGATGAGGCAGTTTTTCATCATGAGCCAAGTGAGCTTGAGGTACCGGCGCAGGACGCTCATCCGCCCACCGCCGAGTAGCGCTTCAAGCCTTGGTTCCAAAGGAACCGGCTTAACAGGTAAAAGACCCCGACCCAGATGAGCCCGATCCCCAATAAAGGGGCCAGCTGGCTTTGCGGCACCTTGCCCATCAGGATCACGCAGGGCCAATATCCCTCATACCCGAAGGGGAGGAGGGTCACCCAGTTTTGGATGGAAAGGGGCAGGAGGTTCAAGGGGAACCAAGTGCCCCGAGAGGAAAAATTCGATGGTCATGACCACAAAAAGAAAGGTGGAAATTTCCAGGAACCAGAAAGCCAGGGATCCAATGATGAAGCAAAAGAGCATGCCGATCCAGAAGGCGATCAACAGCGAGGCCGCGAAAGCCGGCCCATTCCCAAACCGTCGGGGAATGGGTGAAATAATGGCGCAAAAGGTACAGGCAGGGCGGGAAGGTAAAGAGGGCGATGTACCAGAACACCACCTTGTGGGCCAGCCGGTACATGACCTGGTACCAAAGGTAATCCATCGGGCGGGTCAGGTAACGGTTCAACAGGCCGTCCTTGATATCCACGCTGATATCCCTCATGGTGCCGGGCATGCTGGAAAATCCGCGCGCGATGTACATGAGGGCGTAATAGGCCACCATATCCTCATAACTCAATCCCCGGATCAGGGTGGGCGATCCGGCCGCCTGGCGGGTTTTGAAAATGGCGTACCAAAGGAAGATGGTGGTCACGAGGGGCAGGAAACGGAAGATCACGCCCACGACATAGTTGGACCGGTAGGCCATGTCCTCCTGGGTGCGGGTGGACAAAATGACCCAGTATTTGTGGAAGGGGGACCGCTTGGGGGGAGAAGCCGCCGGAACGCTCACTTCGTCTCCCCGCTTTTGAACACCTTCTCGATCACCTCTTCGATCGCCACTTCCTCGATATTGATGTCGTCGACCTCGAAATGGTTCAAAAGCTCGTTGGAGACTTTCTTCACCGATTCCCGGGCCACCCGCAGGATGGCCTTGTGGCGGGAATGCTCCTGGACCTGGCCGAAACCCTCCAGTTTTTCCTTGGAAACTTCCCCGTCCTCGAACGTCACGGTGATGAGCTTGAATTGGGAGAATTTCTCGACCACTTCCTCCAACCGGCCGTCGAAGATCTTCCGGCCCGAGTTGATCACCACCACCCGGTCGCAAAGGGCCTGGATGTCGTTCATGTAATGGCTGGTGAGAAGGATGGTGGTCTTCGTCTTGCGGTTATATTGCTTGATGAAATCCCGGATGTTTTTTTGCGCCACCACGTCCAGGCCGATGGTGGGCTCATCCAACAGCAGGACCCGGGGGCGGTGCAAGAGCGAGGCGATCAGCTCGAACTTCATCCGCTCGCCCAGCGAAAGCTCCCTCACCATGATCCCCAAAAGCTTTTTAACCTGCAGCAATTCGGTCATTTCGTCCAAGACCTGCTGGTATTCCCTATCCCCGACCCCGTAGATTTCCTTGTTCAAATAAAGGGATTCCTGGGCGGGCAGGTCCCACCAAAGCTGGTTTTTTTGGCCCATCACCAGGGCGAATTGCCGGCGGTACTCGTTATTACGTTCCCAAGGGATAAAACCCATGACCTTCGCCGTTCCCGCGGTGGGAAACAGTATTCCGGAGAGCATCTTGAGGGTCGTGGTCTTGCCCGCCCCATTGGGGCCCAAAAAACCCACCAGTTCGCCTTCCCCGATCTTGAAAGAAACGCCGTCGACCGCCCGCACCTCGCTGTATTCCCGCTTAAACATCGCCTCCAACGCGCCGCCGATACCGGGTTTTTTCTTCGTCGTACGGTAAATTTTGGAGAGATTCTCAATTTCGATGATGGACATGGAGCAGGGGATTTCCTTATTGTGAGCAGGTTCGGGTGAGAGGGCGTCATTATAGGAACCGTCCAAAACCGTAACAAGACCACGGCTTAAATAGAAAAGGCTACTGCATGACTTCAAAAACCAATCCTCGGAAGGTGATTCGAGGAACTCAAGCGCCTTTACCCGGATGTGCGTTGTTTTCTCCATTACAAAACGCCTTTTCAACTGCTTTGTTCCGTGATTCTTTCCGCCCAATGCACCGACGAGAGGGTCAACCGGGTCGCGCCCGGGCTTTTCAAGGCCTTTCCCACCCCCCCTCTGCTGGCCGCGGCCAAACAAAGGGACGTGGAGAAGATCATCCACTCCACGGGGTTTTACAAAAACAAGGCCAAAAATCTGATCGGCTGCGCCCAAGCGTTAGTCGCGAACCACGGCGGTAAGGTTCCAAAAACCATGGAGGAATTAATTCTGATACCCGGCGTAGGCCGCAAAACGGCCAATGTGGTTTTGGGGGAGGTCTTCGGAATATCGGTCGGCATCACGGTGGACACCCATGTGGCCCGTTTGAGCAATAGGCTTGGCTGGACCCGTCATCAAGACGCAGTAAAAATCGAGCGGGACCTGGTCCAAATGATTCCACGGGAAGAATGGCTGACGATTTCACACCGGCTGATCCAGCACGGGCGCAAGGTTTGCGATGCCCGCAAACCGCTTTGCGAAGTTTGTTCCCTGTCCAAGGAATGCCCCTCATTCCAAAGCCGAAGCTCACGATCGGCGATCCCCCGGCCTCAAGCGGGAAAGGCCTAGTTATCCCAGGTTCTAAGATGACTCAGGACTTCTTCTTTCCATCCTCTTTTTCCGGTGTCGTATAGAGGCCGTTCTCGTATTTGAGGATGGTTTTATTTTTCGGGACATTGTGATATTCGAGGTTGATATCCTCGTCCGTCAGGGACGCCTCAAAGTAGTAATCCAGCTTTTTATTGAATCCCAGGATGAGCTTGCGCATGAAGGTAAAATCGGCTTTGACCGCCCCCGTATCGTCCAGGCTTCCGACCAAAGTCACATCCAACGCCTCCTCATCCGGATTGTAAAGGATGGTGAACCGGATCGGCTCCTTGTCCAAATTGGGGTATTTGGTTTGGGGCTTCAAGGGCAGGGCCTGGAGGGTGGCCGTGACCATGATCTGCAAATAGTTCGCGACCCTTTCGCCCACGGGAACGCTGTCCCAGGCTCCCAGGCTGTCGTTCGCGCCATAGGCGAACCCGGAAAAGAGTAAAACGCAGATGAATAGGCTTAATTTCAAGATTTTCACGGTGAGTTGATCTGATAATTTTCGAGGATCGCGGTGGGTTTCACAACCGGCGTCGGAGAGGCGGGAGCCGCTTCAACCAATTCACCGCCCCTTATTCGCAGGATAATCTTTCCGGTTTTAACATTGAGATAGGCCAACGACAAATCCGCGATCGTTAAATCCAAATCGTAATCGCTTTTGATTTTTTTGGAAAAAGAAAGCATGGTTTTCTGAATTTTTTCCAGGAGCCTTTGGACATATTTGGGGTCGTCCTGAACACCAATCACGGACACTCCGATGAGCTTTTCAGTTTGCTCATAACTGATCGCCAAATGGATCTCTTCCCTGTAATCCAAATCCACGGGGTGATTTTGTTCCCAAATCGCGGTTTCAATCATCATCATGTTTTGAAGATAATGCGCCACCCTTTCCCCCAGGGGAACGGAACTGGGCTGGGCCAAGGCGTCGTTACCGGCATGCGCCATCGGGATGGCCAGGAAGAACAAAGCTGAAAGCATGAAATATTTCAATTTCCGTCCTTTACCCATTAAACATTAAACCGGAAATGGACCACGTCGCCGTCCCGCATGACATATTCCTTGCCTTCCGTCCGGAGTTTCCCGGCTTCCCGGGCCTTGACGGCGGAACCCGAGGCGATGAGGTCGTCGTAAGAATAAACCTCCGCCTTGATGAAACCCCTCTCGATATCCGAATGGATCTTGCCGGCAGCTTGCGGCGCCAGGGTGCCTCGGGTGATCGTCCAGGCCTTGGATTCCATGGGCCCGGCCGTAAAGAAGGAAATCAGCCCCAGCGTCTCATAGGATTTTCGGATGATGGCGTGGAGGCCTTTTTCCCGGATCCCCAAGTCCGCGAGAAAGGCGGCCGCCTCCTCTTCGGGCAATTCGGCGACCTCGGACTCGATCTTGGCTGAAATGGGAAGGCAGGAGGCTTGATGGCCGGCCGCGTATTTTTGCAGGGTACCGAAGGCCTTGTTTTGGGTCACCTCCGCCAGGTCGCCCTCCGAAACATTGCCCACATAGAGGAAAGGTTTGCGGGTCAGGAGGCTTAATTCCCTCAGTTTCCTTTCTTCCTCGGCGGTGGCCGCCAGGGAAATGGCCGGTTTCCCCTCCTGCAAAACCTTTTTTACCGAATGAAAAATTTCCCACTCGGCGGTGGCTTCCTTATCCCCCGCCCTTTTGCCCTTGTCGGTTTTCAAGAGGCGTTTCTCGACCGTTTCCAGGTCGGCCAGGCAGAGTTCGGTCAGGATGATTTCCACGTCGCGGATCGGATCGATCGTGCCTTCCACATGGACAATGTTGGCGTCCTCGAAACAGCGCACGACCATCGCGATGGCGTCCACTTCCCGGATATGGGAAAGAAATTTGTTCCCCAGCCCCTCGCCCTGGGCCGCGCCCTTGACCAAGCCCGCGATATCCACGAATTCCACGATGGCCGGGACCCGCTTGCCGCTTTGCTCCATTTCCGCCAACCGGTCGATGCGGCCGTCCGGTACGGTCACCACCCCCACGTTGGGTTCGATCGTGCAAAAGGGGTAATTTTCGGCGGGGGCTTTGGACTTGGTAATGGCGTTAAATAGGGTGGACTTGCCAACGTTGGGCAGTCCCACAATTCCGATTTTCAAAACAGTCTCCTTGAATGCCGATGAGGGATCAAACGGAATAACAACCGCGGCCGGGCACCGGGCTTTTCAACCCGTCCGTCCGACGTCGCGAAAATCCCATCACTGGATTTTTTGCTGGAGTAAGGGTTCTTGCGGCGGTTTGGGAATCACCTGGAGCGTCCAGGGCCGGGAGTCCCCGCTCAAGGCGGTGGTTCCCGTGAGGGCCCACTCCTCGTAATAAACCACCGTTTTATCCGAGTAATTTTCTAGCCTCTTGAACTTGACCCCGTCACCCGGCTTGGATTTCTCGCCCAAAATTCGTAGCGCCACCACGTTCCGGGTAAAGTCCACCTGGGGCAAGGGTAACTCGGGTTCCAACAAGGACCAATAAACTTGAAAATGCGCGTCATCCCGGATGATGTCGCCAAATTCAAAGGCGACGGGAGCATCCTCCCCATCCCAATGCGGCCCGGTCACGTCCATGACCAAATCCAAAGTGGACTTGGCGCCAAAGAGGGGCAATCCCTGTCGGGCCATCCACCTCTGAATGTTCCGGAGGCTTGGATATTGGTTCGCGTTCTGGACCAAATGGGTCAAGAGGAAAAGTCCGCCGAAGAGAATAATCAGCCCCAACAAGGGGCTGCGGAAAAGGGATGGTTTCTTGGCGGCCGTCATCGGCGCCGTTTCAGCCGGAACCGAAGGGGAAGGCTGGGGCCGCCGCTTCGGCGGCTTGTCGGCCGTGGGGGCGGAGGTTTTTGGTCCGGGCTTGGAGCGGTATACCCAATTTAAAATCTTTTGATCCCAGGGCACGTCCAAAGGCCGGTCCAAAACAGCCGGGAGTTTGGAACCTTGACGCAACCGGTCAAGCTCTTTGCGGGCATTGGCGCAAAGGTTCAAGTGCCTGGCCACCATTCGGCGGTCACGGGCGGTCAATTTATCGTCCAGGTAACCCCTCAAATGGGGGTGAAGTTGCTCACACTCGTTCATGTAGGCCTTTTCCTAAAATTCTTCGCGTTTTCCCCATCCTTTGGAAAGGACACGCCTTCATCATGCACAAAAGCACCCAAGGAATCAAAACGAAAAATAACCTTGGGTTTTCCGGCCATTTCTTGACAGGGGAGCCCAACCCCCCTTACCGTAGGAAAAGCTTTTCAAATGCCGAATCTATGGAGGCGTTTATGGATATAGGAGCCGGTTATCTTGCCGAGATCGCCATTCGCTGGTTTCATGTGGTCTCCAGTATCATTTGGGTGGGTCTTTTATACTTTTTCAATTTGGTCAACGGCCCCTTTAACAAGACCCTTACGCCCGAAACCCGGATCAAAGTCATTCCGGAATTGATGCCCCGTGCCCTTTTCTTCTTTCGTTGGTCGGCCATGTCCACGTTTCTCCTGGGCCTGGCACTTCTTTATTTGGTTTACCTAAAACCTGGCCATATCCGCGAACTGAATAGCCCTCCGGGTTACTGGATCATGACCGGGATGACCTTTGGCGCCTTGATGTGGTTCAACGTTTGGTTCATCATCTGGCCCTGCCAGCGCAAAATCATCCAAGGGGTCAAGACCGGAATGCCGGCGCCCCCTTTCTTGGGCCCTCGGGCCGTCAAAGCGTCGCGTCTGAACGCTTATTTGTCGTTCCCCTTGATATTCTGCATGTTGGCCGGTCCCCATTTCCCGTTTTTTAACCTGTTGCTTTTGTTTATCGTTTTGATCTTAGGATTCGCCATGGCCTGGGGGCTATTAACCCTGGCTGAAAGGATCAAACCCAGGAATTAATCTGAATTTCACAAGGTTCATTTTTTAACGGGTGGAGTAAAGGATATTCAAAAAACCAGGCTTAAGAAGGATGGCACGGAGAGTATTGGGAATTTCAATTGGCGATAGGACGGACGTCGCCGTGGGCACCGCCGAGGATTTCGGGGCCGAATCCGATTTTCTCGTCAAAAAAACGCTTGAGATACGTCCTGACGAATAACCCTGAAGAACTTTTCCAGCTCAGGATCGGCTTCATTGTTCTCAAGATGGAGCAGGTTCAAAGCGATTGAAAAAGCCAGTTCAACATATTCGTGTCGGAAATCCAGGTTCTTGGTGGAGTACTCGTTATAACGGGCGATTCCCTTCTTGTAAATCGAGATGGCCTTGGAGTTATCCTGGCCTTGGTAGAATTTTCCCATCAAATAATAAACTTCCAAATCCATTACTTCGGAATGGTTAATATTCTCGAACTGGTTGACGGCCTCAATACCGTGTTGTTTTGAATTTCCCTTGTGGGTGAAATACTGATTAAGGCAGAATTTCGCGAAGCGGACACGCAGCAGATGATCATTGGGATTACGTCTGACGGCTTCCTTGAATTTTTTAAACTCGATACCACTCACTAGCTTTTTCAGGTAGTTCAGGAAAGGGGATGCGATATTTAAAATGAGTAAACTCATGTAATAAATTTAACTTCTAAACAAAAAATTGTCAAAGTTAAACGATCGAAATCCACGTTAAATGTATAAGTTGGCAAACTTATTTATTTGGAAAAATTTCATGCTTATTTTCAACGAGCCTTCCATGCCCTTTACCCAAAGTGTAACCCTTCGGTTCAGTTCTTCGGATTTACAGGGGATTCGGTCGTCAACAGCTTGGTTTGAAGTTCTTTCAGTTTCTCAACTTGGTCGGGGGTAAGAATTTTATGTTCCAACTCAATGTTCGACTTGGCCTTCAAGGCGATGCGTTGCCCGTACAGCACGCCGATTTCACCCGTGATCTGGTCCACTTTTAGGGGATCGGGCAAGGTTTTCTCCAGCTCGTTTTCCAGCTCCACCTGCTTGACCTGAAGCTTGCCATTCAGTTCGGCGTTCGTTTTGCGGTAATGGGCCCGGAGGGAATAGAGCTGATCCATTTGCTTGTTGTTGAGCTGTAGCTTCTTGAGAATTTGTATTCGTGGAAGCTGCCCCAACTCGCTCTCTGCCGGTTTGGGCTTGGGGTCTTGAGCGGACGCGGTGTTACCTTGAATCGCCAGCGCTGGTGTGGACAAGGCCATTCCTAAAACGAACGATAAAGCCCCGCGAGCATATTTCATTTCCGAACCCCTTGTCACGGCATATTGACGGCTCAAAGCAGCAGGTCGGCCTCATTGGCTTGAGCGCCCGAATGTTCCTCATCCCCGATTAAAATCCCGGCCCCTGCCTGGCTGGGAGATTCCGAAATGACGGAGGAGACTTTCACGTAGCCCGGGTCTTTGGACAGGTTATCGGTCGGGTTGGAGATGTTGAGAAGATAGGCGTTCAGGTCGGCTTGTTCCCCCAACTGATGCTGATAAAAAACCCCTCCGAAAGCCACGAAAAGAAAACTGGCCGCAACGACCCAGCGGATCGGGTGCCCCAGCGGGCGCCAAACCGTATGGCCCAGCCAGGAAGAGGTCCTCTCGGCAAGATGGGACTCAATCCTGGCCCAAACCCGATCCGAGACCTGGGAATCTTTATCTGTTTTATTCAGGTTTCTCAAAACCCTATCCAGGTCTTGATCTTTCCATTCGCTATTCATGGCCCACCTCGCCTTCTATCCCCCCAAGCCTAAAAGTCATCGGGGGAAACCCCTTCTTTTTCCAGGCAGGACTTTAAGAAGCCCTTGGCCCGAAAGATATTTGATTTGACCGAGCCCAAGGAAAGCCCCAATGACTGGGCGATTTCCTCGTAGCTTAACTCTTCCATCTCCCTCATCAACAAACAGGCACGCTGTTTTTCGGGGAGTTTTTGAAGGGCTGATTCAATCACCGGGCTCAACCCCAGGTCCGCCTCCCGGCCGCTTTGTTTTTTATCTTCCACTTCCGGGGCATTCTCAAACCCCAAAAAAGAGAGTATCTTCCGCCGTCTAAGAATATCAAGGCAATGATTGGCGGTCATGCGATAAAGCCAAGTACTGAACGCCGAATCTCCCCGGTAATTCTTAACCCTGTCAAAAACCTTTATGAAGACTTCCTGCAGGGCGTCTTCCGCGTCATGCGGGCTTCCCAGCATTCTCCAAGAAAGGTTGTAAACCTTCTTCCGGTGTAATTCGTATAAAACATGAAGCCCGGCGATATCTCCCGCCCGGCACCGATCAATCGCCTCTAATTCGGTCATGTTCCACCTGGCTTACCTATTCTTAGGACGTTTAAAAAGACCTTACGGTTTCAATAAAACCCAAAAAAACTATGGAATTCCACACGGGATATTCGGTTGAGATAACCCCAAACAAGGGTTTCTTTCCATTCAGGCTGAAAGCAGCCGGAAATAAACCCATTTCAGGTGAAAACTACTCGTTTTCGAGGAAATGGAGCAAGCTTCGCACCATTAAACCGGTACCTCCATAAGAAAGGTAGGGTATGGAAGGATATTCCCTTTCCAGGTATGCCGGGCCCGCGATATCTAAATGAACCCAGGGTGTTTCACCCACGAATTCCTGCAAAAAAAGAGCTGCGGTAATGGTTCCCGCTTCCCGTCCACTTCCGATATTTTTGATATCCGCCACCTTGCTCTTGATATCCTCCCTGTATTCCTTGACCAGTGGCAATTCCCAAATGGATTCTCCTTCCACCTCCGTCGCGGCCTTGACCCGGTTCAAGAGGGATTGGTCATTGGCCAAGGCTCCTGCCACCAAGGAACCCAGCGCCACCACGCAAGCCCCCGTCAGGGTGGCCATATCGATAATGCCGTCCACTTTCTGCCGGTCTGCGTAACTTAGGCCGTCCGAAAGGATCAAACGACCTTCCGCGTCGGTATTCAATACTTCCATGGTCTTGCCATTGAGAGCCTTTAAAACATCCCCCGGCTTGTAAGCCCTTCCGCCTGGCATGTTTTCGGTGGTTGGAATGATTCCATGGACCTCCACCGAGGGTTGAATCCTTTCGATTTGGCTGAAAACCCCTAAAACAGCAGCTGCCCCGGACATGTCCATTTTCATGGTTTCCATTCCGGATGCGGGTTTCAAGGATAAACCGCCGGAGTCAAAAGTGATCCCTTTACCCACGATGGCCAAGGATTTCTTGGCTTTCCCCTCGGGTTTGTAATGAAGGTGAATCAGATAAGGTTCCTGGGCGCTCCCCCGGTTCACGCCCAAGCAGGCCGCCCGCTCCCATTTTCGTTAGTTCTTTCTTTCCAAAAACTTTGAGCCGGATATTCCCCTTGGCGATTTTGCGAGCGGTGTCAGCCAACACTTTCGGAGTCACATCACTGGGAGCCCCATTGATTAGATCCCTCGCCAGAATCGCACCCTTTCCATAGGCCTCGGCCTTGGACAAAGCTTTCTCCACCTTCCCTTTTCTTTCTTTTTTTATGACCACAAAAATCTGTTGAAGCCCCGGGGAAAGATCCTTGTTGGGAGTCTTATACCGGTTAAATTGGTAGGAACCCAACCAAACCCCCTCGGCGAAGGCAAATAATAGTTCTTCCGAAAAAAACTTGGGCCACTCCAGCGTTACATCCTCCATCCTCATTTCCCGGGCTTTACGGGCCAGACGCCCCCCGGCCCTCCGCATGGATTCCAAACCCAATCCTGATTTGGGCCCCAAACCCAGCGCGACCAGGCGCCTGGTCCTCCCATGAACGGTTGGATTGGCTAACCCCGCCGTGGATTCCTTACCGGTAAAGCCCTCTTGTTCCAAACCCGCCCTGATTGAATCGCTTTCCTTCCCAAGGGCGTTCGCAAAACCCTTCTCCTTCTCAAAAGCGAAATAAATAATATTTTTTTTATCCTTCGGGGCGACCAGGGTCGTTTTGAATTTCATGGAGAATCTCCTTATGAGTAAAAATGGATGCGTCACCCTCATCACGGGGCCGGATTAAGCGTGTATTTTATCCAATGGATTTTGAAAGATACAACCCGCCCATTTTTCAATCGCTGGTGAACCGAGAATAAAGCTTTTGTTTTCGCAACCTGGCGCGGATGAGTTGAAAGGCTTTATCCAATTTTTCGCGGTTACCGGGAAGATAAGGCCATGGACTGGCTCCGGAAGGATGGGGAATGGGAATCACGTAGGCCTCCCCACCCGGAAGTTTCAACCGGTATTCCTTTCCGATCGCCTCGGAAAAGGGTTGCGGCCCCATCACCTGTTCGATGGCCATGCCGCCGATGGGAACAACCACTGTCGGAGCCAACAGGGTTAAGGCTTCCCGAAGATAAGGGGAACAATTCTGAATCTCCCGCGGCGAGGGTTTTCGGTCGCCCTTTCCGTGGGACGCCTTTCCTGGATAGCATTTGGTAACCGCGGTGATATAAGCGTGGAGGCGTATTTTATCCTCAGTCATTCCGATGGCGGAAAACCATTGGAACAAACGCTTCCCCGCGGTCCAGGCGAAATTCTTTTGGGCGGCGGGTTCCTTGATTCCCGGGGCTTGGCCCAGTAAAAAAAGTCCTCCCTTCAAAGCCGAACCGGTGCCCGCAACGGGACAGTTACCCCCACTCGGGAAACAAAGGGAACAAGAGCGAATCCGTCCATGCAAGAGGTTTAATCGCCATGCTAGGGATTTCTTAGGTTTACTTGGGGTCTTTTCCTTCATCGTCCCCCTCCCCGTGAGGCGCTTGCGGCTCGGGCGAGGATGAGGAAAGGGTTGAGGCGGGCGCATTGGTCCCGTCTCCAGGTATTTCCTCGGGTTTTTCCGTCGATGTCGAATACTGTTTGGCCGCTTCCGGATCCAATTCTTTTAGTTCCCCCAAGGCCATGACTAGATTGTCTTTGTGAAAAGAGGGATCAATGGCATTCGACTTGTAAAAAGCGTCCACGGCTTTTTTCAGCGTTTCCTCGTCGCCTTTTCCCGAGTCATAAAACATCCAATACCCATAACCTAGGTTGTTCAGGTAAACCTTTTCATTGGGTTGATTTTTCACCGCTTCCTCGAAAAATGGAATGGATTCATGGGGACGCCTTGCGTCCAGTAGTACCAGACCCTGGAGATTAGCGGCGTTGCCTTTGGAGACCGCCGAACGCGCCACGAGCCCTGCTTTTTTGAAAATCTTCAGCGCTAGGTCAAACTGACCCTGGACTTGGAACTTATTTCCCAGGGCCGCCAAGGACTTATAGCTTAACCCCTCCAGCTTCGGTTCCGCCGAGGGTGTGACCTGCGCATAACTATCTTCCCGGGCTTGGGCCCCCTTGGCTAGCTCGACCAAATCCGTATCCCCTCCCGTTTCCAGGTTGACAATCGCCATTTTGAGATCCGGCAGGCCTCCCAAGCCATACTCGTAAAGGCGGTAGCTTGCGACGCCCAAATTTTTTTCCGCTGTCTTATTCGTCCCGTCTACCTTGACGGCTTGGATTAAAACCGATTGAGCCGATCGCCACTTTTTCTGTTTTAAAAGCGCCCACCCCTGAGAGTTCAACGCCTGGCTTTTGGATTTATCATTTAATGCCAAAGATGCCGCTATCGAGTAACTCTCTGCCGCCGAGGCCCATTTCCGCTCCTTGATGTCCTGGTTCCCGGACTTGTAGGCCTCCTTGAAATTCCTAAAGTGAGCCGATCCGTTGGAAGGGGATGGGGCCTCCGCGCTTGTGGACGCATCGGGAGTCGAGGTTTGGGCCTCCGTCCAGCCAGCAATCATCAACAAAAAAGCCAAACCGATCCAACCCTTGTTATCCATAAAATCCTCCCAGGGTAAAAAAACAGGCTTATTCTACTTCCCCCTTGGATTACCCACCACCTTTTCGACTTCTTCCGAAAGCGTGGTTCGCTTAATCATCTATAATTATTTCAATTTCTCGGATAATTCGGCAAAATACCCGTTCATCAAACAAAAGAAAGGCCGTCATGTTCTCCAAGAAATTGATCTGGTTTGGTTTTGGGTTTATGGCCGTGATGTTTTTTTTACTTTTGCGCCACATCGATTGGCCTAAATTGGGAGAAGCATTCACCCAGTTTAATTTCCTCTGGCTCCTTCCCGCCCTTGGGATCTATCTCCTGGGTTATGTTATTCGCGGTTTTCGCTGGGTAATCCTTCTTTCACCCATAAAAAAGTGTACCTACCGGAACCTATTTCCCACCCTAATCATCGGTTTTATGGCAAACAACCTTCTCCCTGCGAGAGCGGGGGAATTTGTACGCGCCTATTTGAACGGCAGCAAGGAAAATATCAGCCGGAGCGCGTCCCTCGCCACTATCGTCGTGGAGCGTATCTTTGACGGGCTGACCATGCTGATCATCCTCTGGGCGGCACTCGCGTTCGGTCACTTGCCTATCCGCGCCGAAAACTTGGACCCCAACCTTCAATCGGCCATTCATAAATGCCCCTATGTTTTCGGTTTTGCCTTTATCTTTTTATTCATTATGTTACTGCTCAAGGAAAAAGCGGTTTCGGTGGCGGGTTTTTTTACCCGTTTACTTCCAAGCAAAATCCAGGGGCCACTCGATAAGATATTCCAGACATTTTTTGACGGGCTAAAAATATTGAAAAACGCCAGGGAATCCCTCGCCGTCCTCGCCGCTTCCCTTGCCGCCTGGACCTGCGAATTCACGAGTTATTACCTGGTGGCCTTGGGCATGGGTCATTCCCTTTCCGCCCTTTCACTTGGATCCGCCGCTCTCCTTATGGCCATTGCCAATATTGCCATTCTTATTCCCAATGCCCCGGGCGGTTTCGGACTTTTCGAGTTTGTGGGGGTGGTGCTTCTCACTCCCTTTGGCATTCCAAAGGAGCTTGCCCTGGGTTACATTCTCATCGTTCACATTCTGGTGGTTTGGATGCCCATTAATCTCCTGGGGTTTTATTACATGGGCCGAGAACACCTGAGCCTTCAAAAGCTTAAGAAAAGCCGGGAAGAAGAACTCTCTTTGCAAAGGACCCGTACATGAAAGTCGCCATCGTCGGGGCGGGGGTTGCGGGTCTTACCGCAGCCTACCGGCTAGCCCTAAAGGGCCATGAGGTTGAGGTTTTCGAGGCCTCGGATCACGTGGGAGGCTTGGCTGCGGGTTTCCCGATTGCGGGAACCACCTTGGAAAAGTATTACCATCATATATTCACGAGTGACACCCAGATCCGGGCGCTGGTGGATGAATTGGGCGTTCGGGAAAGCCTCCACTGGCTTCCCAGCCAGATGGGCCTTTCCTACCAGGGCAAACTCTATCAATTCGGGACCCCATCCCAAATTCTGAAACTGCCCCTTCTTCCTTATTGGGAGAGAATTTGGTTTGGTCTTCAGGGTCTTTATTTGGGGTTAAAAAATAATTGGAAACCATTGGAATCTATTACCGCCTATGAATGGCTCAAAAAACACACCGGCCCCGCCGTGATGAAGATCCTCTGGGAGCCCCTTTTAAGAAATAAATTCAATCGATACTACGACCAGGTGGCCATGGCTTGGTTCTGGGCCCGGGTTCATACCCGCTTCTCTTCCCGTAAGGGCGCCAAGGAAACCTTGGGTTATTTCAAGGGTGGTTTCGAGGTCTTTCACCAGGCCCTCGCCGAGGGTGCCCGGAAAGCCGGGGCAAAAATACACCTGATTACCCCCATCCAAAAAATTCTGGCCCAAAAGGGCGAATTCAAGGGACTCGTGACCGAAAAGGGGGAGAAATCCTTTGACCGGCTGATTTTCGCGGCCGCCACGCCCATCTTCCTGAAAACCTGTCCTGAACTTCCAAAAGATTACGTCCAACGCCTTACCCAACTGGATTTTCTGGGGGCACAATGTCTGATCCTTGTTATGAAGGAAAAATTCAGCGATATGTACTGGATTAACAATGGGGATGCGGGAAACCCCATCCTGGCCCTGATCGAACACACCAATTTCGCCCCCCTGGAATGGTACCAAGGCAAGCATCTGATGTACGTGGCCAACTACCTGCCCCAGGACCACAAGTATTTCAAAATGAAAAAAGAGGATATTTTCGCCGAATTGCTGCCCCATCTTCAAAGCATCAAGCCTGGATTCGATCCCTCCGTTATCGAGGAGATCCATTTGTTCCAGGATCTCTTTGCCCAACCCGTCGTCCCTCTCCATTACAGCGAATTAAAACCAGGTTACCAGACCCCCATCCAGAATTTATACCTAGCCAACATGGCCTTGGTTTACCCGGAGGACCGGGGCACCAATTTTGCCGTGGATGTGGGAAACAAGGCCGCCCGGTTGGTGGATACCACCGTGGAAATACCGGCCTTTCGGGACTAAGGTCGGGTTTTGTTTCCTGCCCTTCCCCGCGCGTGGTAAACTTTCAAAGTTTCAAAACCAAGGAGTGATTATGCCCAAGCTTTCTTCCCTTTCCATTTTTTTCCCTTGTTACAACGAGGAAGCCAATGTTGAGAGAATGATTCGACAGGCACAGGGAATCTTGCCGGAGGTTGCCGTCGAATGGGAAATCATTCCCGTCAACGACGGCAGCAAGGATAAGACCGGCGAAATTATCGACCGTCTCGCTAAAGAAGATCCCCACGTTCACCCGGTCCATCACGAAAAAAACAAGGGTTATGGAGGCGCGGTGATATCCGGTTACAACGCGTCTCGTTTTGATTACCTTTTTTTCACGGATGGGGATCTGCAATTCGACCTGAGGGAAATCACGCTTTTGATCGAAAAAATTGACGAAGGGGATTTGATCCTGGGTTACCGAAAAAATCGCCAGGATCCGGCGCTCCGAAAGTTAAATGCCTTTATGTGGGGATCTTTGGTGAAATTGCTTTTTGGTTTTAAGGTGAGGGATGTGGACTGCGCCTTTAAACTGATGAAACGTCGGGTCAAGGACAAAGTGGAATTGACCGCGGGGGGGGCCATGGTTTCCACCGAACTTCTGGCCCGCTCTCATAAGGAAAAATTCAGGTTCGTGGAAGTCGGGGTGACGCACTATCCTCGCACCGCGGGAACCCAAACCGGAGCGAAATTATCGGTCATCCTGCGGGCTTTCAAGGAACTCTTCAAGCTTTACAATCGGTTGAAGTAATCCACTTCTTCCACCCTAAAATAAAAAAAAGCCACTCCCCGACCGGGGGCGGCTTTTTTTTATTCCCTGTTTAACTTTGCGCCTGTAGGAAAGATAAGTGCTGTTTGGCTTGTTGGATATAATCGGGCTGACCGGAATATTGCAGCACTTTGTGCCAGGCGTCTTCCGCGTCCTGTTTCCGTCCCAAGCGCTCGCAAGTGAGGGCAAGATCCGTGTAGATGTCCGCGTTTTGAGGGTTCAAGGTGGATGCCTTTTGGAAGGCCTGCAAGGCATCATCATTCTGGTTTTTATCAAGATAAAGATCCCCAAGGTTAAATTGGAAGTCGGCGTTGGAAGGATCCAGGCTGACCGCTTGCTGGTAAAGACTCAATGCGTCGTCATAGTTTCCCGCGTCTTGGAACATTTTTGCCAGATTATTGATGGAGTCCACATGGTTCGGATTAAATCGAAGGGACATCTCGTACATCCGAACGGCGGCGTCATCCATGGAAAAATGGTGGTAAAGATACCCCATCGCGAAATAGGCCATCGAATAGGTGGGATCCACCTTAAGGGCCTGCTTCAGGAAGTTATAGGAAGCGCGGTAATTTTTCTGATCGAATTGGGCTTTTCCCTTGTGGTAAAAGGTCTCAGCGTCTCCCAATTGGACTTCCGAGTTTTCCTCAGCGGATTTTTCTTTCACGATAGGCGCGGAAGGTGCGGGAGTCTTGACATGGTGCGCGTGATGGCCAGTTGCGGGCGCAGGCGTCGGTTGTCCTAAAATCGGGTTTAAAACAATCTTTGCCTCTTCCGTCTCGGTAAATCGGGGAGGCCAACTCAAACGCCAATGGTCCGCTTCTTCCACGAAATAAAAACCAATTAAAGCGATAATCGCTAGAAGGAAAAGAACATCCACGAAATCCCGGCCTAAGTCCCCAAGGCGAAAGGACCCAGCCTTGGCAGCCTCGGCGGGGGCTGTTTTTTTCTTTTCTTTATCGGACTTGGGAAGTTCAGTCCCACACTTAACGCATATTTTCGTGCCTTCGGGATTTTCCGCTCCGCAGGCCGGACACTTGATCATGAACAAACCTCTTGAGGATGGAATAATAGCCATGACAGGGCTGACAACGTTTTACGACGGCCTAAAACCTTTTTACTTTAACTCCCGACGTTTGGGCCTGTCAACTTAATCCCGGTCAGGATGTTGAACCTTCGCGGGCTTCCGTGATTTGAGCACGTATTTTTTGGGACAATTTCTGCACTTGGTCTAAACCCTGCTGGGCCATATCAAACTTTTCGCGCACCTGCCCACCCGCACTATTGATTTTTTCCAGGAGTTGCACGAGTAACTCGTTGTCATTCCTTTGGTCGTCCAACGCCTTGGAAATTTCTCCTAACAAACCACCCGCCTTGCGGATGGATTTGACGATGTTCATGAAAACATCCCCCGCGCTGTAGACCACGTTTACATTTTCCTCAATTTTACCAGTGGTGTTGATAAGGGAAATGGCGTTTGTGGTCTTGCTTCGGATATCATCCACCAGATGTTTCACATCACCTGCCGCCTTTGCAGAGGCCTCCGCCAAAATCTTAATTTCGCCAGCCACTACCGCGAATCCCGTCCCTTGTTCCCCGGCCCGCGCCGCCTCGATCCCAGCGTTCAGGGCCAATAGGTTCGTTTTTCGTGCGATAGTCGTGATGGTCGCAAGAAAATCCCCGATTTGTTCCGAAGAAAGGTTGAGTTGTTGGATCACTTCGGCGGAGGAACCGATGGTCGCCTTGATCTCTGTCATGGCCTTGATTTCCTTGCCCACGGTTTTGATACCCTCTGTCGCTGATCGGGCCGCGGAATCCGTGTCCAAAGCAACCTTATGGCTGTCATTCACGATGATTTCGTTTAATTGAAGGAGGGACTTATTAATTCGGCCCGCTTTTTCAATGGTTGTGGACCAGTCGTGTATGACATCTTTGAAAGCATAAAACGCTTGGATGGTTTGTTCTTGTTCCCGAACCAACCGTTCTAAGGTCTCAAGAATTTCCAAGCTGGGGATGGTTTCACCCTCCGGTCGAGCAATCGAAGACGCGTCCGACTGGTTCTTTCCCATTTCGACAATGCCCCGGGCAAAGGCCTCCATGGGGCGGGAATCCGCCGCGGATACCTCTAGAAGGCTATTCAGGCTGGGCGAGGGGTCTTGAGCACGGATACGTTCTTGCAGAAAGTTGTAAGCTTTCTCCTGGCCACGAAAAAAAGTCCAAGCTCCCAATGCCCAGAGTGCCAGCCCCGCCAGGGGGGCTGTCAACCATGGGCTAAAATAATCTTGTAACGTTCCCAATATCCCGCCCAATAAAAGCCAGAGAAACCAAAGGGGGAAAAACAAGGAGCGTCCAATCATAGATTTATTTATTTTCCGTTTTGGGATTGAGTAAGATAGTTTTTTAGGGCGTCCACATCCTCTTCTTTCATGGCCAAAAAGTGGAGTCCCCCTCCGGTCTCATTGGACCAAACAACCTCCGCAAAAGCTGATACCATTTTGGCATTTTCGGGAATCGATATATCTAGTCGAAGGATGCTTCCCACATTGAGGACCTGTTCGGTAACCAGGTATAGCCCACCCAAACTCATATCCATGGTTTGGCTGGTCTGTTCGCGCTTTTTACGCTCGAAAACCGTTTCGATTTCCTTTTGATCTTCAATGACCCTGTACTTCACTGGAATCTTGACCGAAACGCGGGGATGAACCCTTTTTTCAAGAAACATATTGGCGTCAGGCATTATCAAACTCCTTCGCTACAAGGCTCAAAAAGGCTTGAAATCCAGGCCCAAACTAAACATCAAACCCTGGGCGGGGCTTAATCCCCCGATTGCCCAGGGGATATAAATTAGTTGGCCATCCACCGAAAATGTTTTGTCCACTTGAACTTCCATTCCATAGGTCGCAAAAGAAAGCTGGTTCGTTGTATCAAGATACCCAAGTAGGTTGGGTTGATTTCCATAACTCAAAACCTGGCCATTAAACGCCATTAATCCACTCATCCGGGTCCTAAGCTGGAAGTAAAAAGTAACCTGCCTTTGGGCTCGCTTATAAATCAAATAGCTTATCTTCCCAGAAAAAAACCAATTGTCGGGCCATTGGAATGTCCCCGCCCCAAAATAAGAAGAACTGTTGAGTGGAACGGGGTTCGTATTTTCATAGTGTATACTTTGAAAAAAAGAAAATCCATACGCATCTTCTTCCATGACAAGCCCCAGCGCCTTACGGGCCGCGCCTTTCCCAGTCGCCAAAAGCGGGTAAACTTCATAAAAAGGGTTGGATCCAGTGGGCAAGCGGTACCAACCATCCAAACCGATATAATTTCCTTTTTCCCATTTGCCCGAAATGAGATAAGTCGCTGCAATTTCAATATCCCCGAACTTTTCCTCACTGTGGGTCCCGTTAGAGGTAACCCCCGCGCTGGTGACGGTTCCCGCGTCTTCTAAAGCGTTTCCCTCAAAAGGAACGGTGACCTTTAGGTTAACTTGATCCGTCACCCAATCATGAACTCGAAAACCGTACTCAATATCCCGCACGGAATAGGCCCTAGGAACATTCGACACCTCGCTAACCGGGTTAAAAAAACTGTCCGGAACTCCCGCATTGACCCAGTAAAAACTTGGCTTTTCTTCCCGGAAAAAAGAGATGGATGTTTCTTCGCGTGAAACCTCCGTGAGAGGAAAAAGATCAAGCTCAACCGCTTCTGCCCGGAGGGAAAGGATGGATTGAAGGAAAATTAAAAGACAAAGACGAAGAAATGCAAAAGGTTTAAAGACCAAACGGGATCTAAAGGTCTTCACGTGTAAATCAGAAACGCAGGGCCAGTTGAGCGCCACTCCTAGGTTTGACCTCAAATGTCAGGGAAAGATTGTTGCGGTGGTTGTAATTATTGGCCCCATTAGCGGCATCCTGAATGCCAAACCCATAAACCGCAAGGGTGGCTAAACCAATTAATTCGCCCGCATCCTCATTTTTCACTACAGCATTACCGTTATGAGATACGTCATTTGGATTGGCTCCAGCGCCATTCGCGGCGCCATTGTTGCCATTGACAAGCGACAAATTGTCGATCGTCTGCCAAAGCCCGACCCCAAAAAGACCGGCAAAAATCAATCCTCTTAAAGGGTCCTCATCATAAACCTGTCCAACGCCGGGAATCACCGTGGAAAAAATCGCCGCCGTCGTGGGGTCCTTGGGTTTAATCCCAGGAAGAGGTGTGGCAGTGGGAGACGGCATAGCTAATGGCCTTACCTCCTGGGGTTTTGGAGTCGCCGCTTGGGGCTCATCGGACTGCTCCGTTTGTTCCACGAACGGAGGCGGGACGGGAGTAGGCGTTGAGTTGCCCCAAAAAGTAGGAGAGGCCCAAAGGAGGGTTCCAGGAAGAAAAGTTAAAAAGAATAGCCCTACCCGAAAATTTGATCTCATGCGTCTAAGGTATCTTCCCTCCCTGCCCCTGTCAAGAAATCGGCAAGGATTATAGGCTCACAAAACGCAAATCCTGAATTTGTGGAATACCCTTTAATTCAGCCAATACCTTCTCGGGGACCTCATTGTCCACGTTCACCATGGCAACAGCCTTACCGCCTACTTCCTGCCGCCCCACATGCAATCCCGCGATGTTTACCCCATTGTTTCCGAGGATGGTTCCCAATTTTCCAACGATCCCCGGCTTATCTTGGTGTGCCATCCAGATCATGGGGCCCGAAGGGGTAAAATCCGTATTACTTCCGTCCAAATTAACGATCCTCATCTCGGTCTTGCCGAAAACTGTTCCCGAAATGGAATGGCTTCCCTTTTCGTTCTTAATGGCTACGGTTAATAACGAAGAATAATCTTTCACGGTGTTATTGATGGTTTCCGTGATTTGAAATCCCTTTTCCTTGGCGATCACAAGCGCGTTGACGTAATTGACACCGCCTTTCATCCCTTTATCCAGGATACCCTTGACTAGGCTTAAGGTTAAGGGTTTCAGGTCAAATTTGGCGATTTCACCGTTATATTCCACATGGATATCACGGATATAGGATTCAGCCAGCTGGGAATGAAAGGAACCGATTTTTTCCATCAGGTCCAGATAAGGTTTCAATTCCTCAAGAATTTTTGGATCCATGGAAGGCATGTTGATGGCGTTTCGGACCCGCCCTCCCTTAAGGGCTTCCACCATTTGTTCCGCCACCACGACCGCCACATTGACTTGGGCTTCCTGGGTGGCCGCACCCAAATGCGGCACAAATACCACGTTATTTAGGTTCAGGAGGGGACTGTCAAAGGGCGGTTCCTTCTCGAACACATCCAAGGCGGCTCCCGCCACCTGGCCACTCACCAAAGCGTCATGGAGGGCTTTTTCATCAATGATTCCCCCCCTTGCGCAATTGATGAGGCGCACGCCCTTCCTCATCTTGGCGATTTGGGCGGTCCCCAAAAGGCCCTTGGTTTCTTTCGTTAAAGGCGTGTGCACCGTGATGAAATCGGATCTTACGATCAGGTTGTCCAGCGTCACGATCTCAAACTCATGTCCCTGGGCCCGCGCCGGGTCGAGAAAGGGGTCGTAACCGATGACATTCATTCCCAAGCCCCGGGCTTTCCGCGCCACGTTGGTGCCAATCCGGCCCATCCCCACCACACCCAAGGTCTTCTCATTTAATTCACATCCGGTGAAATTGGTCCTTTCCCACCTTTTCTCCCGAAGGGATTGCATGGCTTGCGGGATCATCCGGGCCATCGACATCAACATGGCCACGGTATGTTCCGCGGTGGAAATGGTGTTTCCGTCCGGGGTATTCATAACGATGATCCCCCGTTTCGTGGCGGCCTCGATATCGACATTATCGACCCCGACCCCTGCCCGTCCGATGACCTTTAAATCCGGCGCGGCCTGGATCAAGTCTGCGGTCACCGTAGTACCGCTTCGGATGACCCAAGCATGAAATCCCGGGAGGATGGCTTTCAATTGTTCGGGAGTTTTTTTTAGGTGTTCTTCCACCTGAAAATCTTTCTCCCTTGTGAAAACTTCCATACCCTGCTCGGACAAAGCGTCAGTGACAAGGACCTTAATCATTTTCTCCCCTTATTTAGGTTTTATAGATTTTCTTCGAGCAGTACCTGCAGGGATGCCTTGACTCCCGTTCCCAGGGCGACCTTTATTCCCAGCTTCGTGAGAATCATTTCCAAACGGGCTATCGCGAGGATCGTGTCAGACCCATCCACATATCCCAGATGGCCGATCCGGAAGATCTTTCCCTTGGCCGGTCCCTGACCCCCGGCAATGCTGATTCCGTAATTATCCCGGTAGGCCTTGTTGATGAGGCCGCTGTCCACCCCATCGGGAGAGATCACGGAGGTCACGGCGGGAGAAGGGGCCGTGGGGGCATAAAGCTTGAGTCCCAAGGCCTCCACTCCGGCGCGGGTGGCGCGGGCCAGCCCAGCGTGACGTTTCCATATGTTTTCCATCCCCTCCTGGTGAATCAACTCCAAGGCTTTTTTCAGCTGGATGATCAGCGAGATGGCCGGGGTAAAGGGGGTATCGGGCATCTTTTCCTCGGTCAATTTTTTCAGGGCTTTTTCGTAGCTGAAATAAAATTTCGGATTTTTCGAGCTTTTACTTTTCTCGATTGCGGCCGGGTTTATCGAAGTGAAGCTCAAGCCGGGGGGAATCATGAAGCCTTTTTGAGATCCCGAAACAACTACGTCCAGTCCCCAGGCATCCGTTTCACAGGGAGCGGCGCCCAAACCGGAAACCGCATCCACCACGATCAAAGCCCCCGCCGCATGAGCGATCTTTGCCAAAGACTGCACGTCATTTATATTTCCGGTGGCTGTTTCATTGAGGGTGGTGAATACCATCTTGATTTCAGGGCTGGCTTTGAGTCTCTTTTCAACCTCCGAAGGATCCACAGCCTTTCCCCACTCACACTCGTAGTAATCAGTTTGAACGCCATAAACCTTACAAATGTCATTCCAGCGTTTCCCGAACCAGCCAGACGAGGCGACCAGAACCTTCTCTCCGGGCGATGTCAAGTTGGCGACCGCCGCTTCCATGGCTCCAGTCCCGACTGAGGAGAAGGTTATGACAGGATTCTTGGTACGATAGAATGCTTGGAGCCCTTCGGAAGCAACCTTGAAGAGGGCCTGAAAACCGGGTGTGCGGTGATGAGGAATAGGCATACTGGCTTCTGCTAACACTTCAGGAGGAATCGCGGTGGGTCCTGGGGCCATAATGAACTTTTTCTTCATGGGAAACCTCTTTTCTTCCCTTGCGGGCCTCAAATTAAATGACAGTTCAGATCAAACACCCAGTTGGGCACTCCCCAATTTTTCAAGAATCTCGTTAGTTTAGCTATCGACCTAGGGGAGTCAAGTGAGTTTCAACAATATTTGAATTTTATGAAATAAGCGAGGATGTCTTTAAAAATATGTTAATTCGTTTGCCCACTTCTTCCGGTCTTTCATGAGCCAGAAGATGTCCCGCCCCTGCAAGACACTCAATCTTGGCGTTAGGGCAGTTTTTACGAAATGCCTCCTGGCTGTTTTTCGAAAAAACGTTGGAATGTTCGCCCCATAAAACAAGTGTCGGAACCCTCAAATGACGAACTGAGCGCCAAACATTCGTCGGGATGGTTTGGTAAATTCGGGCCTCCCATTCAGGCGGATAGGCCAATTCCACTCCCCCTCCAGGGGAGGGACAGGTGATACTTTGGGCGTAAGAGCGAACTGTTTCCCGGGGCCAGAGTTTAAACAAGGGCTTTTCCTTGAAATAGAGAAAGGCCTCCCGACGTGTCTTCCAATGCCGATGTCTTCGCAAGGCACCCTCAACCAATCCCTTGCGATATTCCCACCCAAATATCCGCGCTATCCTTATGCGGAGCAACCGGGCCGGATCCAAAAGTGTCGGGTCCAATAGGATTAATCGGCTAAACAAGTCGGGTCTTTTCACCGCCGCATAAAGGGTCACGACGCCCCCCAAGCTATGGCCAACCGCGGGAATATTTCGGGCGCGAATGGAGTCTAATCCTCTTATTAAATCGTCCGCGAAAAGACCCCAATGTTTTAACTGGGCAGGATCCGCCCGAGGCCAAAGCGGGCGGACTCTCAACGACACTACTTGATATTCTCCCCGAAGTGGCCGGAAAACCTTTTTATAAGTGGGTGGAAGAAAACCATTGGCGTGCGAAAGGTGCAATATCGGTTTAGAGGATTTGCGGCAGAAGTGGTAAAAGTCCAATGGATTCAGCCGTCAGGCTGTGTTCTCGCCCCGGCCCTTCTGATAGACCAGGATGGGTTCTTCTTTTTTTAGGATAACACCTTCGGTAATGACGGTTTCCTTGATGTCTTTACGGGAAGGAATCTCATACATCAAATCCATCATGACGTCTTCCAGGATCGCTCTTAAACCCCTGGCACCTGATTGGCGTTTAATGGCTTCCCGGGCGACCGCCTGCAAGGCCTCGGGGGTGAATTTCAGTTTCACATTCTCCATCTCGAAATAACGGTGATACTGCTTGGTCAAGGCATTCTTAGGTTCGGTCAAAACGCGTACCAAAGAATTCTCGTCCAATTCGTTCAAAGCCGCCATAACCGGGAGACGGCCAATAAACTCTGGGATCAACCCGAATTTGATGAGGTCCTCGGGCTGGGTCAAATCAAACAGCTCGCCCAACTTTTTTTCCTGACGGCTGAGGGTTTCTCCTTTGAATCCGATGGAACGCCGGCCCAAACGATTCTCGATGATTTTTTCCAGCCCCACAAATGCGCCGCCACAGATGAATAGGATATTCGAGGAATCAACCTTGATGTATTCCTGGTGGGGGTGCTTACGACCACCTTGGGGGGGACATTGACCTCGGTCCCCTCGATGATTTTAAGTAGTGCCTGTTGAACGCCCTCCCCCGAAACATCACGGGTGATACTGGGATTTTCGGATTTGCGGCTAATCTTATCAATTTCATCAATATAAATAATGCCCCGTTGGGCTTTTTGGACATCGAACTCGGCGTTCTGGAGAAGCTTCAAAATAATATTTTCCACATCTTCGCCAACATAACCCGCCTCGGTGAGGGTGGTGGCGTCGGCCACGGCAAAGGGTACATCCAAAATGCGGGCCAGGGTTTGCGCTAGTAAAGTCTTTCCCACCCCCGTTGGGCCGATCAAAAGCACATTGCTTTTCTGCAGTTCCACCTCTTGAGGCCCGGTCTTGACGGTTAAACGCTTGTAGTGGTTATGGACCGCAACCGAAAGGATGCGCTTAGCCTTTTCCTGGCCGATCACGTACTGATCCAGGACATCCTTGATTTCAACCGGACGCGGAATGGTCAAACGGGGCTTGGGAGCACCCGACTTGGGTTCCTCGGTCTTTTCCTCTTCCCTGAGAATGTCGTTACATAAGGCGACACACTCATTGCAGATGTAAACAGTGGGACCGGCAACGAGCTTTTTGACCTCTTCCTGGCTTTTACCGCAAAAAGAACATCTTAAAAGGTTTGTCTTGTCCCGGTCGCCAGGCATATCGTTCCTTTTATTTTTTCTTGGATTCGGGTCGTTTGACCAGAATATCGTCGATGACCCCGTAGGTTTTCGCCTCTTCCGAGGACATGAAATAATCCCTTTCTACGTCCAATGCGATTTTATCCAGTGGTTTGACCGGTATGGTGCGACAAAAGCTTGTTTAAACGTTCTCGGGTTTTAATAATTTCCTTTGCCTGAATCTCGATATCCGTGGCTTGTCCCTGGGCGCCGCCCGAGGGTTGATGTATCATGATCTGGGCGTTAGGCAGGGCGAATCTTTTTCCTTTCGCGCCAGAGGCCAGGAGCACCGCCCCCATAGAAGCGGCCTGCCCCACGCAAATGGTGGAAACCGGGGCCTTCATGAACTGGATAGTATCGTAAATCGCCAGACCTGAAGTGACCACGCCCCCCGGGCTATTGATATAGAGATTAATATCCTTGTCCGGATCCTCCGATTCCAAAAACAACAGCTGGGCGATGATGGTATTGGCCACATCGTCATTAATGGGAGTTCCCAGCATGACGATGCGATCTTTTAACAGGCGGGAATAGATGTCATAGGACCTTTCCCCACGGTTAGTTTGTTCAACCACTATCGGTATGAGCGCCATCCTATCCTCCGTTCTACTTGGGTTAAGCGGCTTCGATTGTGGCCGAGGAAATTAAAAAATCCAAGGTCTTTTCATATTGGATCCATTCCTTGACCGATTCGACGCGGTTTTGTTGTTGAAGATACTGTTTTACCGATTCGGGCGTTTGCTGAGAACCGGCGGCAATCCTGACCAAATAGGCGTCGTAATCCTTCGATTCGCAAACAATTTTTTCCGCATCGGATATTTTTTCTACTAAAAGGGCCATGTGAACGTTTTTCTGGGCCACAGGCCGAAGGGATTCCACGAATTCCTTCTTTTGGGCTTCAGTCCATTTGCCCGCATCCACGCCTTGGTTTTTCAGTTTTTCCACACCCTGTTGGATTAATCGCTGCTGTTCCAAAATCACCAGGGAGAGGGGTACCTCGATTGGATGGTCCGCCATCAGCTTTTCGGCGATTTGTTCTATCATCTTAGTTCGTTGTTCCACTTCCTTATGAGTCTTCAAGTCAATCGCTACCCTTTCTTTCATCTCCTTAAGCGTTGCGAACTTGCCTACTTTCATGGCGAAAGAGTCATCGAGGTCGGCCAATTTCTTTTCTTTGATATCTTTAATGGTCACAGTGAATTCGGCCTCTTTGCCCTGGATCTTTTCGTTCCCGTAACCCTGAGGAAAGGTGATCTTGAAGACCTTTGTCTCTCCCTTCTTCAAACCAATAAGATTCGTCTCAAAATCTTTCAATAGGCTCGCGCTCCCAAGGAGGACCGGATACCGATTGGCTTTCCCCCCCTCAAAAACATTTCCGTCAATCCGGCCTTCAAAATCAATCACCACCAAATCGTCATTTTGGGCCGATCGAGCCTCAACGGGGATAAAATCCGCCTGCTGTTGGCGGATAGTTTCGATGGTTTTGTCCACTTCCTCCGCATCCACGCTGGTTTTTTCTTTTTTGACCTTCAAACCCTTATATTCTTTCAAAATGAAAACCGGCTTCACTTCCACGGAAGCCATTATTTTCATTGAAGAGCCTTCTTCAAATTGATAGTGCGTGATGCGAGGCTGGGCCACAGGATCAATCTTCTTTTCAATTAATGCTTCCCTAAGAAACTCGGGCAATTGATGTTGAACCATTTCGTCGCGAACATTTGTTTTATATTCTTTTTTTACGACATTCAATGGCACCTTCCCCTTGCGGAATCCCGGCAATTTGGCTTCCCGGGTTATTTTCGAGTAAATTTCATCCACTCTTTTTTGGACTTCCTCCGTCGGGATTTCGACCTCGATTTCCCTGGCACAACTGGAAACTTCGTTCACGTTGACTTTCACAAGATCTCCTTGAGTGTTTTCTAAAGAATAAATGGTGCGAGGGGGGGGAGTCGAACCCCCATGGGTTACCCCGCCAGATCCTAAGTCTGGTGCGTCTGCCAGTTTCGCCACCCTCGCTTAAAAAATTTAATTAAAGGAAAGTGGCACGTTCCAAAATCCTTTATTAATTTATTATGTCCTTTATGGGACGCCACCCGCGCCCTGATCCACAGCAAAATTTCGTTTGCTCCTTAAATTTAAGGAGGGTGGCATAAAACCAATCCCCTAAACTTTAATCCCAAATGGGGTGTAAAACCCCCGCAAATCGTTTGGCAAAATACATTATCGCCAAAATCAGGAATTAGAAGGGCAGCATCACCTTAACATGCTTATTTGAAGCTTTTAAGCCTCTCAAAGAATGAATTTCCAACATTTCAATCGGGAATATCTTAAACGAGCCCAAAGCTGCACGCAAATGAAGAGGCGACATTTTGGCTAAAATTAGCTGGCTTTCAAGTGTATAAAGGTCTAAGAATATTTATAAAGAATCGGTTTCAAGAGGTTGGCCCATGAGCGAAACATCCCAAGTCGATTTGGTGATCCTAGGCGGTGGCATCAACGGCGCGGGAACGGCTTATCAGGCCGCCCAGGCGGGTCTTTCGGTCGTCCTTTTCGAGAAGGGTGATTTCGGTTCTGGGACCTCCAGTAAATCCACTAAACTGATTCACGGTGGCATCCGATACCTGGAACAATTCCGCTTTTCGCTTGTTTTCGAGTCTTTGAGGGAACGTTACCGGCTCCTCCAAACCGCACCCCACCTAGTCCAACCTCTTTCCTTCTTGTTGCCCTGCTATGAGGGTGACCGCAATCCTCCATGGATGCTCAAAATCGGTCTTTGGCTTTATGATGTCTTAGCGGGGTCTCACCGGATTGCTTTTCACCAGTGGTTTTCCAAAAAAAAATCCCTTCAGATCGCCCCTTTTTTAAAACCGGAAGGTCTGAAGGGTTGCGGCCTTTATTTTGACGCTCAGGTCAATGACGCCCGCTTGGTTCTGGAAAATATACTCGGAGCCGAAGAAAACGGAGCTATTTGTTGGAACTATCGGCCAGTCACACAACTAGACAAGACAGACGATGGTTATCACGTCTTTTATAAGGATAAAAAAACTGGAAAGACGGGGGTTGTTAAGGCCAGGTGTTTGCTTAACGCAACCGGTCCATGGGCCAACCAGACATCCAAAATTTTGGGAGAGGATGGGGTCGTGCTGGTTAGGCCCACCCGGGGAAGCCATATCGTGGTACCACAGGTGATTCCAAATCACGCGGTTCTCATTACTACCCCGAAGGAAAACCGGATTATTTTCATTATTCCTTGGCAGGGTTTCAGCCTTGTGGGAACTACCGACTTGGATGACACGGTTGATCCGGATCAAGTCAAACCCGCCGAGGAGGAAATCCAATACCTTCTGGACCAGGCCAGCCGTGTTTTCCCGGGTCAAACCTGGGAAAGGAGCCAGGTCATTTCCGCCTTCGCAGGGCTCCGCCCCCTCGCCTTTTCAACGGGAAACAGCACTTCCTCCGTTTCCCGGGAAGACCGCATCCTTTCGGAAGGCCGTTTGGTGACCATTATTGGTGGAAAATTGACGACTTACCGTTCCATGGCCCTAAAAGCCCTCCATAAAATCATCACGATACTTGGAACCAAGACTATTCTCCCCCTTTCCATTCGCCTTCCCGGAACACCTATGATGCCCTGGGCCGAGTTTTTGATCCATCAAACCAACCAGGCCCGTGAGAAATATTCCCTGACTCCAGAAACAGCGGAACATTTAGTCAGGTTATATGGCCAAAGGGTTGAAAAGATTTTTGAACTTTTGGATGAAAATCCCAACTGGACCGAAAGACTTCACCCCAATCGCCCCGAAATACTGGCCCAGGTCGTCCTCGCGGTTCGCTATGAGAAGGCCCACCATTTGGAAGATGTCCTTTTAAGGCGCCTGGAGATCGGTTATAGCTCGGAACGCTGGGGAGAAGCCTCCCAAAAAACCGCTCTTTGCATGGGTGCCCTATTAGGATGGCCGGAAATCCAGGTGAAAGAAGAATTATCCCGTTATCGCCATAAGCTATTCCCTTCACCTGCTGATGATCCCTCGGATAATCATGTCTAATGGGTATTGGTCACCGTTATTACCTTGATATTTCCCCCGTTCTTATTGACTTATTTACCTGTGAAAACTTAAGTTAACTTCTCTTCTCGAACGAATCCGTCAACATCGCATTTTATTTTTGGAGGAATCCCATGGAAAAAGTCGTCATCATCGGATCAGGCCCTGCTGGCTATACGGCGGCCCTTTACACATCCCGGGCCAACTTGAACCCTTTATTGATTGACGGCCCTCAACCGGGCGGCCAATTGACAACCACCACCGAGATCGAGAATTTCCCAGGTTTCCCGGAGGGCATTCAAGGTCCGCAACTAATGGAAAATATGAAACAGCAAGCGGCTCGATTCGGCACCCGCTATAAAACCGGCCTGGTTACTAAAACCGATCTATCCAACCGTCCTTTCAAAATATGGGTGGATGAAACCGAAATGATTGAAACTGAGGCCCTCATCATCGCCACCGGAGCTTCCGCTAAATACGGTGGGGTACCCCGTGAGACCGAATTGATCGGCCGGGGCGTTTCCGCCTGCGCGACCTGTGACGGCTTTTTCTTCAAGAACCACGATATCGCGGTGGTGGGGGGAGGAGATTCAGCCATGGAAGAGGCCGGTTTTCTCACCAAATTTGCCAATTCAGTCACGCTCATCCATCGGCGTGAAGAATTCCGGGCTTCCAAGATCATGTTGGAGCGGGCAAAGGCCAATCCCAAGATCAAGTGGATGATGAACACGGTCATTACCGAATTGTTGGGAGACCAGGAGCTTACCGGAATGAAGGTGAAAAATGTCAAAACCAATGAGAAAAATACCCTGTCCCTAACGGGTCTCTTTTTCGCCATCGGGCACAAACCCAATACTGATATATTCAAGGGTCAATTGGATATGGACGAGGTGGGATACTTGAAACTTCCCAAACCACCCTACACGATGACGAACATCCAGGGTGTTTTTGCGGCAGGTGACGTGGCGGACCACTACTACCGCCAGGCGATCTCAGCGGCGGGTATGGGGTGCATGGCTGCGATTGAGGCCGAGCGCTGGTTATCCGCCCAGGAAAAGTAAAATTACAAAGTTTGAACCCACCCGTTGAGCTTTTCGCTTCTCCCGCCTTATTTTGGGGGAAGCTGTAATTTGGGCGGAAGATGCAATTCCGTCTTTTGAACGATCGGCGGGGTATCCTTGAGTTCCCTATCCGTTTCCGCTTCGGGCAGGCTTAACCGCATCGAATCCAATTCATCCAGATTGGTCTTGAGAGCCCGACAAAGGGTTTCGTTGGATTTGGAAATCTCAAACTCACGGTAGGCTTTTTCAAGCGGATCCTGGCTTTCCATTTTATGGTAAAAATTTTCGGAAGCTTGATGTCCTAACCCGATTCCAATCCCCTCAATCGCCATTCGCTGCCATCTTTTGATACGGTAATAAAAGTCGTGTTCATGTGAGTGTTCAAAAATTTTTTGCCCTTCCTGGATCAAAAAACCGAGGTAGGCTTTGAAAAAGTTGACCGAAGTCTTGTCAAAACTTTCTTTTTGTCTTAAGGAATGCTCGATAAAACCCGCCCCCATTAGGGCCAGCCAAGCGATGACCCATGCATACCAGGGAACCCAGGCGGCCCATTTGGAATCAAAATCGGGATTGGCGGAGGGTTGAGCCATGGACAGGATGATCCAACCGATCTGTAAAAGCCCGAGGGCGATAACGTAAAAGG
The DNA here is from genome assembly GCA_963771075.1 of candidate division FCPU426 bacterium. GTDB lineage: Bacteria > Oederibacteriota > Muellerivitia > Muellerivitales > Muellerivitaceae > CAVTWJ01. The sequence goes on from CAVYSE010000003.1 coordinate 50,125, forward strand.
GGCGTGGTAGGGCCGCTAAGATGATTCCCAAACGCACTTTGATCCATTTAGGCATAACGGGATTGTAGCGAACGGCCCTCCAATAGGAAACAGGGCAACACCCGGATTAAAAGAACCTGGCGGATGCGAAAATGCCGGGCCCCGAAAAATCCAAACTCGTATTAGGACTATCAGCGATTTGATTGGGGATGGGCGCGCTGGAGGTGCCATTCGTACTAGAGGTATAGGTCACCGACGCGAAAGACAAATATTGATAATAGACCCCAAAATCCAATGCCCACGTTTTTTGGGCGTCCATCATGAATTCAAGGCCCAAGGATGCCTGGACTCCCGGGGCGGAACCTCCCAGGTTTCCTGTTGCGGAGTACAAACCTGAAGCCCTGGCATACCCCATGAGTGCGTAATACCCGCCCTCAACAGAACCTATTAAATTAACCCCATCATCAACCGGCAGAATCCCTTCCGCCCTAACCGCTCCACCGATCGCGTTCTCTACGAAGCTTTGATCCAGGACATCCGCGAAATTAAGGACCTCGGTCATTTTATAAAGATATTCAAAGCGGACTCCGAGTTGAAAATTCTGGGACAAAGCGTAAGCCACTCCCAGGTTGAGGTTCGTACCGAATGGGACATCATAGTTTGAAAGGTCAACGTTGTATAAATTGGACAGATCGTCCCAACTCGCTAGCCAAAGGGTCCCCCCACACTCAAGATTTAGCTCTCCCTGCTTGCGCAGGTTAATGTTAATTCCTGCCGGAATGGGCGTGGGAGTTCCGCTGACAACGACCCGGGCATTGGGGTTGATCTCGGTTGCAATCGGGGTTGCGGTTGCGATGGGGGCTGCCGCTACTGGTGCGGTGCCTGGAACCGGTGTCGTCGATGGAACTACCCCCCTAATTTTTTGATCGTATTGGGCCAAAGTAGGGTTGTTTGGATTGATCCGCAGGCTTTGGTCGAGGGCTTGCAAGGCCTGGGAGTAGTTTTTCTCACGACAATAGCAATAACCCATCAATTGGTAAGCTTGCCAAAAATCGGGGTTTAACATAAGCGCGTATTTGCACTGTTGGATTGATTGATCAAATTGCCCCAGTTGGTAATACTGGGCCGCCGGTTTGTAATAGTCCTCCGCAGTGTAGGCAAGCAGTGTGATGGGAAGAGTTAAAAAAAACCCGAAAAGAAACAAGACTCGAATCGATATGCGTCCGTTATTACCTTGGCGGTTTCTCATAAACACTCCCTGGTTAATTTAGGTGTTATTCCCATTAGCTCAAAATCCAAACGCACTCATTTTTTCATAAAAGGTCCTGCCTGAAAACCCTTTAATTTCCCAAGGTCACCCATTGGCTATTGGCCAAGTCCACCCCTATCACCATGGTGTTGTTGCTCGATTCGGTGAATTCCTTGGGATTCAAACCTTTTAAGATGATCTTGTATATGCCGTATTTGATGGGTTTGGCGGAAGCTGAAAAAATCTCCGCCCAACCCGGGTCAAAGAGGTAATAGGCATTATTAGGTTTTTTCGCGTCGATCAGGTAAGCCTTACCGCTTAAACACCAAAATGAAAGTGTTGTTCCGTTCAAAGTCTTGAAATAACCGGAAAAATTGGTATCCGGATTATAAAGTTGAAGGTTATTGAACCTTTTCAACAAAGGCTTATTTCCAGTATAGACCGTCCGTTCCTCGATGGGTTTCCCTTCCGAAAAAATACCAGAATCCTTCATTTCCAACAGGAGCGCGGGCAAATTCTCATTAAACGTAATAATCTTGATCGGGTGAGCTTGGATGATCGTCCCCGTGGCGGGAGTCGGCTTTGCAGGTTGAGAAGGTATATTTTGTGAATAGTTTTTTTCAGGAATCGCCAAGGCCACCAACTGCAACAGGAATAAAAATATAAAACGCTTCATGACCACGCCTTTCTTAAAACTACCTGCCCTTCCCCATACATCTATCCTTTGATTTTAGCAAAAAGTAAATATTTATTGATCGAACAATCTGTCCTGATTGGCCAAATCAGTGAAAAATCTCGCTTTCAACTTCCCCTCCTTCCATTCCCCCTCAGGGGTGGAATCCCAAATAATACCTCCGCCGATGCCCAGCTCGCCCCGTCCGCCTTCCAACAAGAGGGTCCGGATGGGGATATTGAAATACATGTCTTTATTCGGTGTGATGTAACCGATCGCGCCGGTGTAAATATTTCGCTTTTCCACTTCTATTTCCCGAATGATCTCCATGGCCCTGATTTTGGGTGCCCCAGTCACGGATCCAGATGGAAAAAGGGCTTTAAAGAGATCGTAAACCCTTATGTTCGCGTTAATTTCAGCGCCAATGGTCGATGTCATCTGAAAAAGGGTCTTATAGGAAGCCACCTCGAAGAGCCGGGGGACACGGACTCCCTTTCCGATCCTCCCCAGGTCATTTCTCAAAAGGTCGGTGATCATGACGTTCTCCGCCCTGTTCTTTTCATCCCGTTCGAAGTTTCGCCTGGCCCACAGGTCACGGAAGAAACCTTTCTCCCTGGGCCAAGTGCCCTTCATGGGTTTGGTGGTGATGTAAGTTCCCCTCTTTCTCAAGAACATCTCCGGAGAAAGGGAGAGGATGATCCGCTCCTTAGTTTCCAAATAAGCGGCGTAAGGCACTGGTTGCTGGTGCAGCAGGGTTTGGTAAAGTGAAAAGGGGTCGCCTTCAAAACCAAAATGGATCTTGAGGCAATAGGTGATCTGATAGACATCCCCGGCGGCGATGTAATCCCGAACGCGGTTGATGTTCCGGTCATAATCCTTGCGGGTCATATTCAACCTCAGGCGGGTGATGTTCGTGGAAACAGGAATGGATAGAACCGGATTGGGTTTCTGATTTGGCGCTTCAAAAATGCCAAAGTAAAACAGGGGAAATGGATTCTTACGTTTGAAGGAGAATTTACCCTCGAAAGCGTAACCCGCCTCATAAGACAGGAAACCGGCGGCATAGAGGCCTTGACTTAAGGCCCTTTCAAGCTCATTGAAGGCGTCAGGAATTCCATTGGGCTCATGGCAGGAGATGACGCGGATGGGATTGACGAATGCAAGGCGTGCTTGTTTGAAGTGAAATAGAATCCTCAATAAGGTTCCCTGATTTTCAACTTATGCCACCGGCTTCGCCATAACGATGCTCCGGTAATTGGTCACGGCCCATTGGGTCGTGGAAACCGGGGTATAACCGTGCCGACGATACATGGCGATAAGTTCCACCGCTTGTTCCGCCGTATCCATGGCTATCTCCAATGACTTTTTTTCCATTGCCCGGTCCTCCACTCGAATTATCAGTTCCCGGGCGATGCCCCGGTTCTGTAGCGACCGTTTTACGGCGTATTGAGCGAAATGAACTAATCCGGGTTTTCGATAATACTCGCAGGGGCTGTCGGGTTTCGAGGGGTAGAGAGAAATGGTCCCGGCCAATTGGCCTTCCCAAAAAGCCAGGTAAGCATCACCCCGGGTCAGTCGTTCCAAGGTCTTTTCGGGGGACTGGTGGGAAGCTAGGTAACGCAAGCCCCTTTGGGCAAGAGGGGCGTAAGCCTCATGAAGTAGATCCGTCAGGGGTTCCACGAGGGACTGGTGTTGGACCCAGTCAAAAAATTCGATTTCCAAGGATCCCAAAGGAATTGCCCCCATATTCCCTATCGGGCTAAATCTCCATTACTACCGGCAGAATCATGGGGCGCCGGTTGGATTGGGCGGAAAAAAATTTTTGCAGGGACTTGCGCATGGTTTCCTTCACCGAGCCCCAATCGTTGACCCTCTCGTGGACTTCACCCTCCAAGGCTTTTTTTAATGTTTCCTTGGCATCGCGCATGAGTTGGTCCGATAGGCTCTCGGAAAATCCACGGGTAACCAGGTCGGGGCCTCCCACGATGGCGCCTTTTTGGACATCCACACTTAACATGGCCACGACCACTCCATCCTGAGAAAGATGCAACCGGTCCCGTAAAACTACGGTGCCCACATCGGACAGGCTCTTTCCATCCACCAGGATGGTGCCTCCCTCGGATTCCTTCTCGATTCGGACATCCTCTTCTTCAACCACCAGTTTTTCCCCATTCTCAAGAACGAAGGTATTGTTGGGCGAAACCCCGACTTCCTCGGCCAAACGGGCGTGAAGGACCAGGTGGCGGTACTCTCCATGGACGGGAACGAAATATTGGGGTTTCACCAATGCCAGCATGATCTTTTGTTCTTCCCGGCAAGCGTGCCCCGAGACATGGATTTCGGAAACGGCCTCGTAAAGAACCTCGGCGCCTTTGCGATAAAGCAGGTTGATGATGTTGGAAATGGCCCGTTCGTTGCCGGGAATAGTGCGCGCCGAAAGAAGGACCATGTCGTCGGACTGGACCGAAATTTGTTTGTGGTCCCCCATGGCCATGCGGGTAACGCTGGACATGGGCTCTCCCTGGCTTCCGGTAGTGACGATGACCACTTCCTTCGGGTCCATTCCCTTCAGGTTATCCGGTGAGATCAAAAGGTTGGAGGCCACGTGCATGAAGCCCAGGTCGCGGGCCACCTGAGTGTTGCGGATCATGCTGCGCCCCATGATGCAGACCTTGCGGTTGACTTTCTTAGCGGACTCGATGACCTGCTGGACTCGATGGATATTACTAGCGAAACAAGCCACGATGATGCGACGCTTAGCCTTTGGAAAAATACGGTCGAATTCTTCACCCACAACCTTTTCCGAAAGGGTATATCCCTCCCTTTCCACGTTGGTGGAATCGGAAAGGAGTAATAGTACTCCCTTGGAGCCGTAATCGGCAAAGCGGTTCAGGTCGATCGGAACGCCGTCAATAGGGGTGGGGTCGATCTTGAAATCGCCCGTGTGAATAACGACTCCCTGCGGGGTGGTGATCGCCAGCCCGCAGCCATCCACGATACTGTGGGTGACTCGGATGAACTCGATCTTGAAATCACCCAAGGTGAATGGAATCTTGGGGTCGGCCTCGATCAACTGGGGCTTTTCAGGCAGGGTGAACTCCTCCAGCTTGGCCTTAACAAAGCCCAGGGTCAGTTTGGTGCCGTAAATGGGGACATTTAGCTTTTGCAATAAATAAGGCACGGCACCGATATGGTCTTCATGCCCGTGGGTCAATAGAACAGCCTGAAGATAACCGGGTTTTTCCGCAAGAAAATTAAAGTCCGGGATGATGTAATCCACTCCCGGGTGCCGGTCATCAGGGAACATCAACCCCGCGTCGATCATGACGGCATGGTCGCCATATTCGAGCAAAGCCATGTTTTTGCCGATTTCGCCCAATCCACCTAAGGGAATAAAGGATAGTTTTTCCAATGGAAATTTTCTCCTAATACAGATAAAGGTTCAAATTCAGGCCCAGGAGGGTCGGTTAAAAAAACCATAATGACTAAGGGGCTTTAAAGGTTTAGAAACGATCTGACAAGTTCAAAGCCAATTTTGGAGGAATCTATCGGTTCCCGAAGTTGTCGTCCATGGGTGGGCGGTTTCCACCACCTTGTCCCTGGCCCTGTCGACGGGAATCACGATCCCCCCAGCTTTTTCGACGGCCTGCGTCTCGACGGACACCCATTCCGTTATCACCCCGGCTGGTAAATCCCCCGTTATCGTTTCGCCCAGTGTATCCACCTGCAATGCCGGGGCGGTTGAACCCACCGGTATCCCGGTAACCGCCTTGGTAACCACCGTTCTTGTTTGAGTCCCGATATCCCCCGCCGTTGTTGCGATTTGGATTATAGGACCCACGCGAATCGCCTTGCCCATTACCCGACCGTTGACCGCCACCTCCCCAGCTATTGGGTCGGGACTGATTAAACCCGTTATTTCGGGGGCCGGAAAAACCGTTGCCGCCCGATCCGCCGGAAGAGCGGCGACCGTTTCCATTTGAGGGCGCGTTCGATTTGCGGTCTTCCATGGGCCTGGCTTCATTGACCACGATTTTACGGTCGCCAATGGCAAAACCATTCATTTTTTCCTTAGCAACGTCCGCCTCGGCGTCCGTGCCCATTTCCACAAAACCAAAACCTTTGGATCGGCCCGTTAATTTATCCGCGATAATTTTCGCACTCGCCACGGTTCCACAAGCGGAGAACATTTCCGCCAATTGCGGCTCGGTGGTCTGAAATGGCAGGCTCCCAACATAGAGGCGTTTTCCCATAAGCTTCCCTTTCCTTGTTATGAGGCCCTAAACAGCGGCCCTATCCCCTAAAAAACCGACTGACAAATCACTGGTCAAAAACTTTAGTTTAAACTCATCCATTTCGGCCATCTTTGCGTAAGTCTTCTGGAGGATATATTCCGGATCCATGCCAACTTGGTCGCCGTATGGTTTGAGACTGCGGACCTCTCCAACCGCCAATCGTGCGAAAAAGTTCCACCACACCCTCAGGATTATGGTTTTAAATGGTCCCGAATGGTCCATAAGTGTTTGAACGCCCAATCGGGTGCCCGCGATATGACGAGACTCGTCCTTAAGCATAAGCTTGATCATTTCCTTCCCGGTGGGATCGATAGCCTCTAACTCCAGTGACCTCTGAAAGATGGCGCCAGCCAAGGTCTCGGTGAAATAGGTGGCCAAAATCCAGCGTTCCACTGCCATGGGACCATTCGTGGAAAGGGCTACCAGAAAGTCGAAAGCTTTTTGCTTGGCAGGTGGCGAATTCAACTTGTAGAGATATTTACGGAATACGAACAAATGTTTGGACTCATCGTAGCATTGGGTCGAGTAGTAGGTCACCATGTCGTTGAGCTTGTACTGGTGGGCAGCCTTGTTCATCAGGCGCTGGATGATTTCTAAACCCTGCCATTCCCCCTCGTAGAAATAATGGAGGATGTTGATCCAGCCTTCCTTGATGGAGCCCAGTTCGATCGGGTGGTTCCAATCAATCGCTGATTCGGGATTCCAATCGGCTGCAAAAGCCATACGGGAAAGTCCATCCCAGGTTTTCGCATTTGGTTTTTGAAGCACATCGGATTGAGACTCAACCTTGATTCCATCCTGAACGGCGGGTAAATTCCCCATGAATGTTCCTTCTTAAGATTGGCATCCTTGAATGCCATGTTATGTAAACCTGGTTAGTTACTAATCAATTCGCCAGCTTCTTTTATCAAATCCCAAAAGGCAGAGAGATTTTGATCCCCATCGGGCAATAGGAATGGGATATACCCCTTCCAGATTTAATCTCAGGAACTCCTGGAATTAGTTGTCTCAATAGACGAGCCTGGAACAAAGCTTCTGGAAAAAAACATCATCCCGAAAGGACTTCTTCAAACCCAAGATCCGAAAACGACCTAATCCCACAAATCAACCCAAATCCCAATACTCTGTCCCAAATTGGGTTGAGCCGATAAAATTTGTTTCGGTTGTCTCGAGAAAATCAAAACCAAGGAGTTTTCCTGAATGTTCTCGCCATTTGAACTCAAAACCTTCGAGCGGGCCCCATTTTCATTACTTATTTTCTGATGTTGAAAAAAGTTGGGGGAATCTCATTCCATCCAAACCAAGACTAACGGGACATTTCTGGTTTCAAACATTATCTTTTAATGAACGCGGGTATCAATATCCCGCTTTTAGCTCCTTCTTTCAACCTTTTCTTGATGGAAATCAGCTTGTTTTATGGGTTTTTATCAGAACCGGGACCAGGAGAGCTGAAATTTAACAAATCTTTTTCATCTTTTGGTCCTTGAGGAAGGACAGCCTCTTGGCCAAGTGCGAATCGGTTATATCTCTGAACTGCGTTGAATTTGGCCGATTCCGCCCCCTTCAGAAAAAGTTCCCCAAGCATACCCACAACGGCACTGAAAGCAAAACCCCAGACACAGGCTGTTTTATCATTAGAATCGGCTGTGGAAAAATAGCCTACCGCGCTCCCCAAACAACCCGCCCCCCCAATTACTGCCAGAACACTTCCCGTGGTACCATTCGCCTCACATTCACTGAACTGGTGTTGAACTTCAAAATCATTTGACTTAACAAAAAGAGTCTTAAAATCGCTATCCGACCCTAATTTTTTACCCGCACACTCATACTCAAAACCGTTCAAGGTGGAAAAGCAACTATGAATGGGTAACAAACCGCTTATTGGTTTCGAGCCATGGGTGTCCGCCATTTGCTTCCAATAAATCCGGTTCGATTTTTCTACGGCATTAAACATGGATGTATCGGCTTGATCTAAAGAAAAGGACCCTGCGATCCTCAAACCCACCCCTCCCAAAAAGAGGCCCCAACCCGTCGTCTGGTCGGCATTAGAGCTTGCGACGATAAGGCCCGCTCCAATAAGTCCCAAACCCGAACCCAAACCGTTGAACCAACCGGCGCTGTCCTTGGAGGATTGGCTGGTTTTCAATAACCTGGAAATTTCATCGTTTTGGAGGGCACCCAAACCTTTTACCAAATCCGGCGTATCGATTGTTTCCTGGTGCTTGGAATAAAGTTGGAAATCGAGAACTCCCAAGAAGGAAATACGCTGTATATCCACGGGTGGAACGAGAGTCACAGACTCATCTGTTACTTTCAGAGGCTCTCCTGCCCAAATCAAATTAGGAACCATTCCCCAAAAAGTCATGAACCAAAGGGCACCCAATACCCTCAAACAATACAAGGGGTTACCTCTCAAATAAAAGTTGTTGAATTATAACGAAAAGAAAGGAAAAGAGGTAATTCGCTTACCGAACCACGACGATCTTGAGGGCCTTGTGGCCCACCAGGCCGCCTTGGACGTTGTAGGCGTCCACCGCCATGAAATAAACCCCGCTCGCCAGTCCCGCCGCGTCGCAAGTGGCCATGTTGGAACCTGCCGGACCCGTGACCTCCCTCCTCACCAGTTCCCCAGCCGCATCATAGACCCGGAAGGCCAGGGTCAGGCTTTCCCCTGAATCCGACACCACCTGGACACTGTATCCCGTCCCCGCGTTCAACAGGTTCGGCCTCGCCGTCAGGTTCCCCATCCCCGCGTTCGCGTTATCCGACATCACCAGCACATGCCCTGTCATCACCGTCTCCCCGCCCTGGCCATCCTGTGCCGATACCGAGATGAAATACTGACCCGACGCCACCACCGCCCCATTGTCCCCCGTACCATCCCACACGATCGTCGTCCCGTTGTTGAGCGTGATCGTTACATTCGTCGGAATCGTCCCCGCCGGCGTCCCGCTCGTCGGCTCGAACCCTGTCGTCGACAGTCCCAACTGCGTCGCGTTGTTCGACACCGGGTTGCTCGTATAGGAATAGAGGTTCTTCACCACCTCTCCCGCCTCGTTGTAGATCTTCACCGCCACCTTGTACACCGCCCGGTTCACCACCACCGGTTCCGTCACGCTCGTGTCCGCTCCCATCCCACTGATGCTGTCCACCTTCACGTAATACTGCCCGTTCACCGCCGGGTTCCCCGTCGAGTCCATCCCGTTCCACGTCCCGATCGGCACCCCATCGAAATAGATCGTCGTCGAGCTTCCCGTCCCGCTTACTGCCGTGATCGCACTGGAACTCAGGCTCACACCGCTGATCACCTGCGAATACTGGCTCACCGGCATCGACTGGATCAGTTCCCCCGCCTCGTTATACACGTCGATCTTCACCGTGTATTGCCCCGTCGTTTGTACACTCGCGCAAGATGACGCCGCGGCCCCTCCCGTATAGCTCATTACCGCACAGTTTTGGATCGTCAATCCTCCCGGAACCAGGGGGTTCACCATTACCTGGTAGGTCATCTGGTACTGACCCGGGCCCAAGGGCGAGGGCATCTGCCAGCTCATCACCGAGGTCGCCTGGTTGTAGGACGCGGTCACTCCCGCGGGCGTATAGCTAAACGATTCGAAGATCACATTGGCCGGCAAGGGGTCGGTCACCACCACGTTCGTCACGCTGTTCCCCACCACGTTCAACGTGAGGGTATAAATCACCGCCCCTCCCCCGCCCGTGCTGGAGGAGGAAGCCTGTTTGCTCAAGGACGCCAATCCCGTCGGGGTCGGGGTTGCCGTAGCCGTGGGGGTTGCTGTCACCGTCATGCTCGGGGTCGGAGTGGAGGTACGCGTGGGAGTGGAGGTATGGGTTGAGGTCGGGGTTGGGCTGGGTGTTCCACTGGGGGTAGCCGTCGGGCTATTCGTGGGGGTGCGGGTATTCGTCGGGGTGCCGGTGCTGGTCGCCGTGTGGGTCGGGGTGCCGCTATTGGTCGAGGTCGGGGTGAACGTAGGCGTCGCGGTCACGGTAAAGGTGCGGGTGTCCGTCGGAGTCAACGACCAGGTGGGGGTATTCGTGGCCGTAAAGGTATTGCTCGGCGTATAGCTGTTCGTCGGTGTCATCGTGGGGGAATAAGTACGTGTCATGGGCGCGGTATTGGTTGGCGTAAAGGAATTCGTAACCGTCGGTGTGTTCGTCGGTGTGAAACTATTCGTTGGAGTAAAGGTGGGCGTAACCGTATTGGTATACGTGGGAGTCTGAGAATGGGTGGGCGTATAGGTGGCCGTATAGGTATTCGTGGAAGTGGGGGTGAAAGTAATGGTGAAGGTGGAGGTGGGGGTGGGGGTATCCGTAATGGTCGGGCTGTATTGGAAGGTGTGGGTCCAAGTCGGGGACAAGGTGATGGTATAGGTCGAGGTAATGGTAGCAGTGTTGGTCGGGGTGTGGGTGAAGGTAGGAGTGGCGGTAATGGTCGGGGTGTTCGTTTGGGTAAGTGTGTTGGTTGAGGTGGAGGTGTTCGTGATCGTGACTGTGGGCGTAATGGACAAGGTGTTGGTTGACGTCATGGTTAGGGTCAAGGTGGCAGTCACCGTGGGGGTATTGGTAAGGGTCAGGGTGTTAGTTTGGGTGGGGGTGACGGTCAGGGTACGAGTCGAGGTCGCGGTGGGGGTGGGTGTCACCGTCAAAGTATTCGTGGGGGTCGCCGTCAGCGTAAAGGTATTCGTCAGGGTCAAGGTCGGGGTCACGGTGGGCGTATTGGTGGGGGTGCGAGTAGAGGTGTTAGTTGGGGTTAAGGTCGGAGTAGGCGTATTCGTGGAGGTCGGAGTCAGTGTGGGCGTGGGCGTCAAGGTTGGAGTGGGTGTATTGGTGGGAGTATTGGTTGGGGTAGGAGTATTCGTGGGAGTGGGAGTAGGCGTATTGGTAGGAGTTAACGTGGGTGTGGGTGTGTTGGTGTAAGTTCGGGTGGGTGTCACGGTAGGTGTCATTGTGGGTGTGGGAGTGTTGGTAGGCGTCAGGGTGGGCGTAGGTGTATTGGTAGGGGTAAAAGTCGGAGTAACCGTGGGTGTGTTGGTGGGAGTCGGGGTCGGGGTATTCGTCGGTGTTAATGTGGGCGTATTCGTTGGAGTCGGGGTCGGGGTATTGGTTGGCGTCATGGTCGAGGTGGGTGTATTGGTGGGTGTCCGGGTATTCGTTTGAGTCGGAGTTGGGGTCACGGTGGGTGTATTGGTTGGGGTAAAGGTTGGAGTCGGAGTATTGGTTGGTGTTGGAGTTGGAGTATTGGTAGGTGTCATTGTAGGGGTTGGAGTATTGGTTGGTGTTGGGGTGGGAGTTTGAGTAGGTGTCAAAGTTGGCGTAGGGGTGTTGGTCGGAGTCGGGGTCGGGGTAGGCGTATTGGTGGGGGTAGGTGTCGGTGTCGGTGTTGGTGTATTAGTGGGCGTGGGAGTTGGGGTCACCGTAGGCGTATTCGTGGGGGTACGTGTAGGCGTTGGTGTCGGCGTATTGGTGGGAGTGGGCGTTGGGGTAGGTGTATTGGTGTTAGTTGGGGTAGGAGTCGGAGTGGGGGTATTCGTGGGTGTGGGTGTTGGCGTTGGAGTCGGAGTATTAGTCGGGGTATGAGTGGGGGTAACAGTGGGTGTAACCGTTGGGGTAGGTGTAGGAGTGGGGGTATTAGTCGGAGTAGGTGTCGGCGTATTGGTCGGGGTCGGGGTGGGGGTCGGCGTATTGGTCGGGGTCGGGGTAGGAGTGGGCGTATTAGTGGGAGTGGGAGTAGGAGTGTTAGTGGGGGTAGGCGTGGGAGTAGGAGTTTTAGTAGGTGTCGGGGTAGGAGTCGGTGTATTAGTCGGGGTTGGAGTCGGAGTGGGCGTGTTTGTAGGGGTGGGGGTCGGCGTATTGGTTGGAGTCGGTGTTGGAGTCGGGGTGTAGGTTGGTGTTGGGGTGGGGGTATTCGTAGGAGTTGGGGTAGGTGTGGGTGTATTCGTAGGCGTTGGAGTCGGGGTGGGAGTGCGGGTGGGTGTAGGCGTCGGTGTAGGTGTATTCGTGGGTGTCGGAGTAGGGGTAAAGGTGGGATTACAAACACCATGCCAAGCAAAAGATTTGAAAAGATTATTATTATTCCCGTAATCGCTTAAACCTACGAGACCGCTTGAATAGGTAGAATCGGTAAAAGTTACACCGTAGGTATAGTTCGTGGCCGATGATCCAATGGAAACGATGAAGCTGTTTCCCACAACAATTAATTGAAGCCATGTGTTCGTGGGGCAAGTCGCGCATAAGGGGCTGTTGGCTGGAAGATCAACGGTTTTGGTGGAAATCTTGTTACCCGTTCCCGTGCCTGCGGCCCCATAAACGTTGAATACCAATTCGCTATCCGCGTTTGCGCAATTATCTCCGTCCCACTGCAATTCATAACCCGCGCCAGTGTTCTGGTTCACGTCCCACATGATGCCGTTCATATTAGGCTCTTGATGCACGCCGATTTGACAAAAATTCACCACCATGGTCCCGGGACCGCTGGCGACCTGGGTATTCAGCAACTGGTTGTTCAATTGGTTCGTACAATAGGGGGCGCATTGGAAGGAAACGCCGCCCGTGCCTTCGCCCCAAGTACCCTGGTTGGGGGGAGCCGACCCCACCAGCCATCCCGCCGGGGTTCCATTGATCGCTTGGTTGAAAGTCTGACTCACCGAACATTGGGTAACCGGATTGCAAATGTATTGGGATATGAGGGCCTGCTGCCAATAGGTACTCTTCGTCGGAAAAATGGGTGGCGCTGGATCAAAACCCCACTCGAAACTTTGTCCATTATTCAGGAAGGCGCTGGTGGGAGGATAGTAATCCCTTTGAATCTCATCCGGCCCGCTTCCGACCTTGCAGTCGAGCGCCCCTGGGGGGCCGCTCCAGATGGCTGGCGAACCCTGATCGCCTCCATATTGGGTTCCATTTCCCGCCGGTTCGTGAGTGGGGCTTGAGCCCCAAGTCTCGATTTGATCCATGAACCCGTCCGTATTACCCGTGCATTCATCAGCGCCCCCAAGTACTGAAAATCGGGTCTGATAAGTTCCACAACTCATACCCAGACATGTCCAATCCATTTGAGTGTCATAAGGGGGATAACCATAGGCCACCTGGCCGTTCTCCTCGAAATGCCAGGCAAATTCCCCGTCCGCAATGTCCACCACATTGTTTGTGGTTTCCGCAGGATTTTTGTAAAGGAGCATTATCCCCAACCCTTTGCAGGTGTCGGGATTGGCCGTGGTCACGACGGTATTAGCACCGATCATCAGGGAAGCGGGGCTGATTCCATACCGAATGCTGTACCAGGTTTGAATCCAACTTTGATAGGTAACCGCCCCCTCCGCGGTTCCCGCACCCGTTCCGTTTCCGTTAATCGTAATTTGGGTTGTGTTGGGAGCTGCCGCAGACCCGTTTTGATATTCCACGTAGAGGAAAGCCGTGACGGGGGTGGCACCCGCTGGAAGGTTGATATCCAGGGGTTGGCCACACTGGGCCGAAGCCATGACATAATCCAACCCAGTTCCTTGGGCTAACAATCGCTGTTGCTGGGACCATTGAGTGGGCTGGGCCACATTGCAATCCGTAAAAGATATTCCACCGACAACCTGGGTGGGCATGGGTGCGGGTGTGCTAGTAATCGTGGGTGTGGCGGTCGGGGGTCCCGGCGTATAAGTGGGGCCGCAAGGCTGTTCTTGTTTTGTAGTCGTCCCGTATGGCACTGTGGATTCCATGGGACTACATTGATTCAGGGGCCCAATGTCAGTTACGTTGCCTCTCGCGTCCGTGATTTGAAAGTAAGTACCGCTGAACATACCGGTGGAGGTGCTCCAAAACTCGTTATCCCCCACATTATTCCCCAGGCTCAGGGCAGTTGGATAGGTGACACCGTCAACGCCGACGCTCACGCTCACGATGGGAAAAAGATAATCGAGGAATTGGATTTCGGTGTAGTTGACGTTGCATCCCGATTTCCATTCATAGGTGATATTTCCGGTAGGATTGTTTCCGCCAACATTAAGCAGGCTCATGGGACAAGGAACGAAGTGCCACGAAATGTTTCGGATACCACCCGGAGCATTACCCGTCATGGCGTTCCAGGCCTGAAGCCCCAGGTCGATCTGATTGGCAGTGCTACAAGAAGGGCACTTGTCCACGATCATTACCGTGATGGCGGAATTGTCCGTGAGATCGGAAACCGCAGCGCAAGCACCGCAAGCCATTCCCTTTTGATAATCATCCGTGGGGCTGGAAGCGATTGCGGCATAGTAAGTGGGGTCGTACATGCCGGCTTTAAAGCCACAAGCGCCAGTGCCAGGGGAGAGTGGCCCATATTCGGTCGCAATGGAGGTAAAGGCAGTAGGGGGATCCGTCGAACAAAATTTGGTTGTTGAATAATTAATTTGTGCGAATGTCAAACTCGGATGGATGGCAAATATTGCAAAAAAGCACAGGCATATAGAACGAAGATAATTGAAATACCTTCGGCTTTTAGAGTTTTGAAGTGTTGTCCTTTTGGCAACCATAAAAGCACCGCCTATCTTGCCAAAAACAAACAATCTTCAACCGTTAAGTTTACGGTTAACTCTCCCCTTTATGTTTTTCAGGAATCTCCTGGGCGAAAATCGTTATTAGAATTGGAAATTCTAGTTTTAACATCTAGACGGTCAGCCCGTCTTTCCATCCAATTCCTTAGTTAAATTTTACATCTACTTTATTCAATACTTTTAAAATTTTTCATAATATTTTTATAAAGTTGCCTCAAAAAAGCCCCCTATTTCCTTAGGAAATTAACGTTTTCCTGCCTTTAGGGAAATCTTCCCTATGTTATCATCTTTAAAATTTATCTACTCATTTGGGAAATCCATGCAATTAAAAAAAACTTTTTTCTTTCACCTCTTTTTATTGTCGGTCACATTGGCTCATGCCGATTTTGGGTGTCATTTCATCATTAATAAAATTGTTCAACAGGCCCTGGATAACCCGGAAACAAAGATCTCTTTTCGTTTTACCTGCCGGGAAGATATGGATTTAATTGGCGTTTCATTTTGCGTTGGTGACGCTCGTAAACCGCCCTCTTACTTAGTCACGATCCATGAGGATTCAAAAGGATTTCCGGTTTCACAGGCATTGACTTCTGCAGCCATTACCCCAAAAGCGCATAGTTGGGCCAGCTTGCCCATGGATAATCTGCCCCTGCAAGGCGGGCGAGTTTATCACCTTGTCATCGAGCAGGATTCACTTCGCGGGGGAATGCATCCCGTTGGGATCATCGGCCCAGATCATTACGCGTCGGTATCCTTTAGTGATGTACTCAACGCCTTCGACCCGAGAAATGAGACATTCGATCCCAATTTAAACGTCTTGCTTTATCAAAATAACAAGTGGCAAGCTCTAGATCGCCAGCCTCTTTACGCCCTTCACGGTACCGGGTCCCGCTTTCAAGGCGATCCTTATGATGAATATGGAGAGTTGGCAATTCACGGAAATGGTACACCCAATGAACGTCCTGACGACATTATTCAAGGCGAGGCATTGCATCCCCATTATGGTTTCACCGGAACCGGGTTAGCGGTACGGCTACGCAAGGTCGGCCACCCTACCCTTCCGTTAAACTACGGCGTCTTCATAATCGACTACCTGCACCACAAAGCCGTCCCCTCTTTCTCTGGAGAAGCTCTAAACCCGGATCAAGTGTCGACGACCTATCAATGGGTCACGATTGGATTTCATTCGAAGGACAATCCCAAATCCTTTCCGCCACAGGGCCAATGCGTCGTTTTTCAAACAGACTCCGGAAAGGCGGTTTCCGAATCTCCGGGTTGCATGGATTGTTACGTCATTTCCGAAGTGGGAAACTCCGGAGGACTCGCCTCCGCCGCGGATTTGAGCTTTGATGGTGGCGCCCACTTATCCCGGGAAGTCCATTCCAGCGACGGATGGTCAACCTGGACGGATGAATTTGAACGCGACGCCAATATAGTCATCTTGGGGCCCTCCCAGCCCCCACTATCCGAAAACACGCCCGGTCCCATACCCACCCCCGACCTTTGGTTTCAAGGGTTGACCCCATGAAATTTTCTGTAATGAGAATCCATTGGCATCCCAAAATTCTGTTTCACCTTGTTTTCCCATTTCTTTTGATACGTTTTAGCCTCTCCCCTTTGTGGGCCGAGCAAATCCTGGATGTCGCCGACCCCCTCTCCGTCGCGAAAAACCAAGCCTACCTGGCGGTAAACCAAGGACATCTAAATGACGCACTGGCCCTTGAAGCGAAAGCGAGAAAAATTGCGGAAGATCGTTGGGGGCCAACTCACCCTTCCCTCTCACCCATTCTCTCCGACATTGCCACAATTGACCGGCACCTGGGATTATTCACGGATGCCGAGGCCTCACTGAACTGGGCTTTGGCCCTTCGTGTTAGGGCGTATGGTATGGATAACCCTCTCGTAGCAGAGTCACTAAACCAGCTTTCATCCCTTTATTGCGATTGGGGCCGGTGGAAAGACGCGGAATATTTTTCCAATCGCGCCCGCATTATTCTAGAAAAACACAAAAATCCACTGAGGAGTCTTTACGCTACTTCGCTCAACAAGCTAGGCGAAATTCAATTGGCACTCGGCCAAATATCCTCCTCTCTCCATTGGCTTGAGCAAAGCCAAACCTTCCAGGAAGAAAAACCCAATCCAGATGCGGGCGTCTACATTCAAACCCTCACGCTTCTCTCGAAAGCCCACCTGCTTAACCACCATTTGCCGGAGGCGCAATCCTTCCTAGAAAAGGCCCTCGAAACCACCCAAAAAAGGTTTCCCAGTGATTCGATTGAAGTCGCTGACGCCCTTGAAAACCTGGGGTCCTATTTACAGGCTCAAAACCAGTCCCAGTCAGCTGATCCCCTGTTGGATTCCGCTCTTAAAATCTATGGCCGTTTCATGGGTGATTATTTCGGGTACAGCAATTTGCCTTATGCTTTCAGGCTCGCAAGGGCTTGCCAATCGGTGGGAAACGATAAAAAGGCTCTCGATCTTTTAACTCACTGCTTGGAAACACAAAAGGAAATTTACGGGGAAAAAAGCCTTCAGGTCGCTCTGACCCTTTTGGATAAGGCGAAGGTAGAAAAAAAGCTCAACGAAGAACCGCTTTTTATCAAGGATGCCGACGAGGGTTTGAACCTTTTGGAAACCTATTTCAACTCAGAAAATACATTGATCAAAAAAGCCCGTCTTCTTAGGCATTCATGAGTTTCGATTTAAATGTTTCAGCGCGCCAATCTTCCCCCAAAGAACCCACTCCAAAAATTCATTTCCCCGCATCAGGACAAGGCTATTGGGCCTTCGCCTTCGCGGCTTGTTTCCTGCTTCTGATCCTTTTGGGGACGAGAAAAATAGAATCCTACGACCTGGGCACCCATCTGAAATCAGGTTCCTGGATTGTTCAAAATCACGCTTTCCCATCAAAAGACACCTTCACTTATACGCAGAACACCCAGGATTACCTGGATTCCAACGGACTCTATCAAATCCTTCTTTATTCCCTTCAAACCCTGGGTGGTTATCCCGCCCTGACCTTGATGAACATCGCGGTATTTATCGCAGTCTTCGGGATTTTAGCCTGGCGCCTTCTCTTGTCGGGCGCAAACCCGCCTTGGGCCTGTCTTTTCTTTTTCGTAGCTATTTTAGTGATGGAACGTCGCTTTTTTGTCCGGCCCGAGCTTTTCTCCTGGCTTTTCCTTTCGCTTACTCTACTGATACTCGAATACCGGGAAAAAGGCAGGAATTACCTTTATTTACTGCCCCTGATCCAGCTTTTCTGGGTCAATATGGAAGGCCTGTTTGTCTTAGGCTGGGCTCCGATAGTCACTCAAGCCGCAAGAGGATATCTTCAACGCCGGAAACTGGACAAAGCCCTGATCCACGCAAGTTTTTTGTGCCTCGGAGCGGATTTGTTGAACCCATATTTTTTCAAGGGAGTCGCCTTTCCATTCATCCTATGGTCCCGTCTTCAGGGTTCCAATCTTCATAAACAAAACATTTCCGAATTGGCCTCGCCGATTCAGTCCTTTTTCTACTTAACCCATCATCACGATTCCGCCTTGCATCTTTATCTTTTCTTTTTCCTGGTGGCGACCGTGGCCATCTTGTTGGTTGCGACCTTTAAAAAAAGAAACCTCAACGAAATCACACTTGTCGTCATTTTCGGGATTCTTGCTTTTAGCGCAATTCGGAACATCCCATTTTTTGTCTTGGTCTCCGTCCCATTGATTCCGGTTATGCTCCAAGACCGCCTTCGAGGCCGCGAGGAACCCTTTTTCAGGCAAAAATCCCTTCCAATATTGTCGATTATCCTAATTCTCTTACTCTGCGCGAGAGTCGTAACCAACGCCTACTATATTTCCGACCGGAGAGTGGATCGATTTGGCTTGGGCTTGGGTGAATATTGTCTTCCAGTAAAAGCGGCGACCTTTTTAAATCTGAATCATCTGGACCAGCGGATTTTAAACACACTGAACGATGGAGGATGGCTGAATTGGCAGGCTCCCCAACTAAGTTTCATTGATGGCCGTTCAGAAGTGATGTCCGATGATTTCTACGCGGAATATTTGGAAAGTCAGGCGCCCGGAGGTCTTTCGCACCTCGTGGCACGCTATCAACCACAATTGATCCTGGTGGATTACAACACCCATAATACCTGGGTGGATCAACTCCGGGGTTCCAGCGATTGGCGCCTGATCTATTTAGATGACTGTTCTGCCCTTTACGCCGCCAAAGACTACGCCCTCCAGTTACCCACTTTCGATTTCACGAACCTGCTTTCGAATTACGAAATCCCTTTTATTCTCGAGGAAGACATGCTTTCCATCGTAAGTCAAGGGAATCCCCATCCATTCAATTATTGGGTCAGCGGTTTCTTTAAGCCACAAACCTATCCCTTGGGCCTTTCCAATCTCGGCCTTTTCGCCCTGAAATACGGCCAATACCCGGTCGCACGGATGTTTTTTTTGCGGTGCCTTCAATTGGCCGGGGGACATTATGAAGAAATCTTTTTCAATTTAGGGATTTCAAATCTGCATTTAGGAAATTTCGAATTGGGCCGTCTTTGTCTTCAGCAAGCCTTCAAACTAGACCCATCCAATCCGGAAACCCGCAGGATGTTAAGCCATTTTTCCCAGTGATCCAGGAAAGGCCTATCGAACCACGACGATCTTGAGGGCCTTGTGGCCCACCAGGCCGCCTTGGACGTTGTAGGCGTCCACCGCCATGAAATAAACCCCGCTCGCCAGTCCCGCCGCGTCGCAAGTGGCCATGTTGGAACCTGCCGGACCCGTGACCTCCCTCCTCACCAGTTCCCCAGCCGCATCATAGACCCGGAAGGCCAGGGTCAGGCTTTCCCCTGAATCCGACACCACCTGGACACTGTATCCCGTCCCCGCGTTCAACAGGTTCGGCCTCGCCGTCAGGTTCCCCATCCCCGCGTTCGCGTTATCCGACATCACCATCACATGCCCCGTCATCACCGTCTCCCCGCCCTGGCCATCCTGTGCCGAACCGAGATGAAATACTGCCCCGACGCCACCACCGCCCCATTGTCCCCCGTACCGTCCCACACGATCGTCGTCCCGTTGTTGAGCGTGATCGTTACATTGGTCGGAATCGTCCCCGCCGGCGTCCCGCTCGTCGGCTCGAACCTGTCGTCGACAGTCCCAACTGCGTCGCGTTGTTGACACCGGGTTGCTCGTATAGGAATAGAGGTTCTTCACCACCTCTCCCGCCTCGTTGTAGATCTTCACCGCCACCTTGTACACCGCCCGGTTCACCACCACCGGTTCCGTCACGCTCGTGTCCACTCCCATCCTACTGATGCTGTCCACCTTCACGAAATACTGCCCGTTCACCGCCGGGTTCCCCGTCGAGTCCATCCCGTTCCATGTCCCGATCGGCACCCCATCGAAATAGATCGTCGTCGGGCTTCCCGTCCCGCTTACTGCCGTGATCGCGTTGGACTCAGGCTGAGCCGTTGATCACCTGCGAATAGTGGCTCACCGGCATCGACTGGATCAGTTCCCCCGCCTCGTTATACACCCCGATCTTCACCGTGTATTGCCCCGTCGTTTGTACACTCGCGCAAGAGGACGCCGCGGCCCCTCCCGTATAGTTCATTACCGCACAGTTTTGGATATCCATCCTCCCGGAACCAGGGGGTTCACCATTACCTGGTAGGTCATCTGGTACTGAGCCGGGCCCAGGGGCGAGGGCATCTGCCAGGTCAACACCGAGGTCGCCTGGTTGTAGGACGCGGTCACTCCCGCGGGCGTATAGCTAAACGATTCGAAGATCACATTGGCCGGCAAGGGGTCGGTCACCACCACGTTCGTCACGCTGTTCCCCACCACGTTCAACGTGAGGGTATAAATCACCGCCCCTCCCCCGCCCGTGCTGGAGGAGGAAGCCTGTTTGCTCAAGGACGCCAATCCCGTCGGGGTCGGGGTTGCCGTAGCCGTGGGGGTTGCTGTCACCGTCATGCTCGGGGTCGGAGTGGAGGTACGCGTGGGAGTGGAGGTATGGGTTGAGGTCGGGGTTGGGCTGGGTGTTCCACTGGGGGTAGCCGTCGGGCTATTCGTGGGGGTGCGGGTATTCGTCGGGGTGCCGGTGCTGGTCGCCGTGTGGGTCGGGGTGCCGCTATTGGTCGAGGTCGGGGTGAACGTAGGCGTCGCGGTCACGGTAAAGGTGCGGGTGTCCGTCGGAGTCAACGACCAGGTGGGGGTATTCGTGGCCGTAAAGGTATTGCTCGGCGTATAGCTGTTCGTCGGTGTCATCGTGGATGTGTGTGTGTGGGTTGAAAGGGCTGTAATGGAAGCGGTTGGTGTGGCAGTGATTGTGTACGTGTTTGTGATTGTGGGGCTGTATTGGAATGTTGGGGTCCAGGTAGGTGACTGAGTCCTGGTTGAGGAGTAAGTGGCGGTCGGGCTGTTCGAGGCCGTTGGGCTGTTCGTCGCTGTGAAGCTGTTTGTTGGAGTAAAGGTGGGCGTAACCGTATTGGTATTCGTGGGAGTCTGAGTATGGGTGGGCGTATAGGTGGCCGTGTAGGTATTCGTGGAAGTGGGGGTGAAAGTAATGGTGAAGGTGGAGGTGGGGGTGGGGGTATCCGTAATGGTCGGGCTGTATTGGAAGGTGTGGGTCCAAGTCGGGGACAAGGTGATGGTATAGGTCGAGGTAATGGTAGCAGTGTTGGTCGGGGTGTGGGTGAAGGTAGGAGTGGCGGTAATGGTCGGGGTGTTCGTTTGGGTAAGTGTGTTGGTTGAGGTGGAGGTGTTCGTGGTCGTGACTGTGGGCGTAATGGACAAGGTGTTGGTTGACGTCATGGTTAGGGTCAAGGTAGCAGTCACCGTGGGGGTATTGGTAAGGGTCAGGGTGTTAGTTTGGGTCGGGGTGACAGTCAGGGTACGGGTCAAGGTCGCGGTGGGGGTGGGTGTCACCGTCAAAGTATTCGTGGGGGTCGCCGTCAACGTAAAGGTATTCGTCAGGGTCAAGGTCGGGGTCACCGTGGGCGTATTGGTGGGTGTGCGGGTGGAGGTGTTGGTCGGGGTTGAGGTCGTTGTAGGCGTATTCGTGGAGGTCGGAGTCAGTGTGGTCGTGGGCGTAGGAGTAGGGGTGGGCGTGTTGGTGCGAGTATTGGTTGGGGTAGGAGTATTCGTGGGAGTGGGAGTAGGCGTATTGGTAGGAGTTAACGTGGGTGTGGGTGTGTTGGTGTAAGTTCGAGTGGGTGTCACGGTTGGCGTCAATGTGGGTGTGGCGGTGTTGGTGGGGGTCGGTGTGGGCGTTGGCGTATTGGTAGGGGTAAAAGTCGGAGTAACCGTGGGTGTGTTGGTGGGAGTCGGGGTCGGGGTATTCGTCGGTGTAAGAGTGGGGGTAGGGGTAGAAGTTGGTGTATTGGTCGGTGTATGAGTGGGTGTAACCGTGGGGGTCATCGTGGGAGTGGGCGTGGGTGTATTGGTATGGGTCAAAGTCGGAGTTGGAGTATTGGTAGGGGTATTAGTTGGGGTCACAGTGGGTGTTTTCGTTGGTGTATTCGTTGGTGTTGGAGTGTTAGTGGGTGTGGGTGTGGGTGTATTGGTCGGGGTCATGGTGGGAGTCGGCGTGTTCGTTGGAGTGGGGGTAGGTGTATGTGTGGGTGTATTGGTGGGTGTATTGGTCGGAGTCGGAGTCGGCGTATTGGTTGGTGTCATTGTGGGAGTTGGAGTGTTGGTTGGGGTTGGGGTGGGTGTGGGTGTATAGGTGTTCGGGGGTGTCGGCGTCGGCGTGGGTGTTCGGGTGGGGGTGGGGGTAGGCGTTGGTGTATTGGTCGGGGTAGGTGTAGGAGTGGGTGTATTGGTCGGTGTAGGAGTCGGCGTATTGGTCGGCGTCGGTGTAGGAGTTTTGGTCGGGGTCGGAGTAGGAGTGGGAGTATTTGTGGGTGTGGGGGTAGGCGTGTTGGTCGGGGTTGGGGTGGGGGTCGGAGTGTTAGTAGGGGTAGGAGTGGGAGTAGGAGTTTTAGTTGGTGTCGGGGTAGGAGTCGGTGTATTAGTCGGGGTTGGAGTGGGAGTGGGTGTGTTAGTTGGGGTAGGTGTAGGCGTCGGGGTGATCGTCGGGGTGGGGGTAGGGGTTGGGGTACGAGTCGGGGTGGGTGTGGGAGTGGGCGTGTTAGTAGGAGTGGGGGTCGGGGTTGGGGTATTGGTGGGCGTGGGGGTTCGGGTGGGGGTCGGTGTGGGAGTACGGGTAGGGGTTGGTGTCGGAGTAGGGGTAAAGGTGGGATTACAAACACCATGCCAAGCAAAAGATTTGAATAGATCGTTCGGGCAACCATGGTCACTGATGCCCACAAGTCCCGATGAATAAGTCGAATCCGTGAAGGTCGTGCCAAAGGTATAAGAACCCTGGGCGGCGCCAATGGAGACAATGAAGCTGTTCCCACTGACGATCAATTGGATCCATACCGAGGTTGGACACATGGCGCACATGGCGCTGTTGGCAGGCAGGTCCACCGTTTGGGTTTTAGTAACGTTTCCGGTACCCGTGCTGGCGGCCCCATACACGTTGAAAGTCAGAGTGCTATCCGCGTTTGCGCAATTGTCCCCGTCAAATTGAATTTCATACCCCGCGCCCGTGGAGGGGTTCACGTCCCACATGATGCCCCCCTCGTTCGGAGATTGATGCACGTTATTTTGGCAATAATTCACCACCATGGTCCCGGGGCCGCTGGCGACCTGGGTGTTCAGCAGCTGGTTGTTTTCATCCAAACACGAGGAATAAACGCCGCCTACGAACGAAACACCGTTGGTACCTTCACCCCAAGTACCTTGGTCGGGCGGTGCAGCCCCCACCATCCAGCCAGGAGGAGTACCAGGAACCGACTGATTGAAAGTCTGACTCACCGAACATTGTTGGGTCGGGTTACATTGGTATTGGGCCACGACCGCCTGTTGCCAATAGCTGCTTTTGGCCGTTAAAGGTGGAGCCGGGTCTAACCCCCACTCAAAACTCTGACCATTGTTGCTGAAGGCGCTAGTGGGCGGGTAATAATCCCTAGATATTTCATCAGGACCGCTTCCGACTTTACAATTCAAGGCGCCTGGAGGGCCGCTCCATACGGCTGGAGACCCTTCGTTACCCCCGTATTGTGAACCATTTGACGCCGGTGGATGGTTGGGGCCCGATCCGTTGGTTTCGATCTGGTCCATGAATCCATTGGTACTGCCGGTACACTCCTGGGCGCCGCCAAGAGCGGAAAAACGCGTCGAGTAGGAACCGCAACTCATGCCCAGGCAGGTCCAATTCAAGTTGGTGTCATAGGGGGGATAACCATATGCTATTTGGCCGTTTTCTTCATAATGCCATGCGCTCTCCCCATCCGAGATGGCCACGACATTATTGGAGGTTTCCGCCGGATTTTTGTAAAGCACCATCAGCCCCAATCCCTGGCATGAATCGCCGACGGCGGAGGTGTTAACGGTATTGGCGCCCGTGTTAAGGGAACCGGGACTAATTCCATAACGAATGCTGTACCAGGTCTGGGTCCATCCGACATAGGAAACCGCACCCGTATTTGTTCCAGTGCCTGTCCCGTTTCCATTGATCGTGATTTGAGTCGTATTAGGAGCAACATCAGCACCACCGTTGTTGTATTCCACATATAGGAAGGCCGTGACGGCTGTTGATCCTGCGGGAAGAGTTACGTTCAAGGGTTGGCCGCACTGGGCAGAGACCATGGTGTAATCTAACCCGGTACCCTGGGCCACTAAACTTTGCTGTTGGGAATAGGCGCTCGGTTGGCTCGCGCCGCAATTGGTGAAGGTAATCCCGCTGACCGTCACGGGCTGCATGGGGGCAGGTGTTTGGGTGATGGTGGGGGTCGCGGTATGGGGTCCGGGAGTGTTGGTGGGCCCGGTCCCATTAAATTGGTTGGTGGTCGTATAGGTCGTTCCGCAGGAACCCACGCTCAAAGGTCCAATGGTTGTGGATTGCCCACAGGCGTTCGTTACGTCGAAATAAAATGGCCCTCCGGAGTTTCCGTTCAGGCCACCGCTGGTGAGTCCCCAATACTCATCCCCACCCACGCCGTTCGCACCCAATGTAAGAGCCGTGTAGGTGCCATTGGAGGTAGAGGAGACACTGACAGACGTGATGGGAATATTCATGTCCAAAAACTGGATGGGATCGTAACTTGCGCTGCAACCTGACTTCCATTCATACATGATGTCACCGGAGGGGTCCCCGGTCATCATGCTCAAAGGACACTGGATGAAATGCCAGTCGATATTTGCGATACCCGCTGGAGCATTTCCCGTCAATGTGTTCCAGGCAGTGGGGCCCAAATCCAGTTGGTTTGCGGTGGAACAACTCGGACAGTTGTCCACCACCATGACCGTGACGGAACCGCCCGTCGTTATATCCAACGCGTCGATGCAAGCCCCGCAGGCCATACCGTTCTGGTAATCAGCGCTGATGATGGCGGCGTAATAATTCGGATCGTAGGTCCCACTCGGAAAACCGCAATTGCCCGTACCCGGGGATAGGGGCCCGTAGGTAGTCGCGATGGATGTATAGGTGGTGGGTGAACTGGAACAAATGACGGCCGAACCAAGAACTTGGGCGTAAGAATACGTTACCGGTAGAATTCCGATAATAAGTGAAGTAATAAATATTTTTGCGCTTCGATTGTCGTTAAAATTAACCAACAATCGACGCTCATGAAAACATGATAACGTTTTCAGGAACTTCAGTAACGAATTCACGTACTGCTCCCCTATGAATCCCTGACGAAGTTAGTCAACCTGCTGGTTTTGAAATTGTTGTTTTGGCGTGGAATTAATTAGTTCGCAGGTTCCGACTTCTTCTACCTATAAGCTACCATGATTTGCGTCATAAATGTATGTTTCCCGACAATTTTTTTCACATTTTGGGTAATAAAATCGCTTCAATCGTCAATAAAAAGCCTTGTTTTGCCGCCATTTAATGAAATAGGGCTAAAAGAGGGTATAAAAACTTCCAAAAACGGAGAATAAACGGCTTAAAACCAATTTACAGTTATGCTTTCCATATCAATTCATTCCAAAGCTGGGAAGATAAACTCATTCTTTGGAGACATTCCAAAAAATCGATTGGGGGAGGCGTCGTAAAAACTTGCACCTCACCTGAAATGGGATGTTTGAGAGTCAATTTGAAAGCATGGAGCATTTGCCGGGGGGCCAATCCCGAATCCTCTCCATAGACCGCATCCCCAAGAATGGGATGCTTGATAAATTCCATATGAACCCGGATTTGATGGGTTCGGCCCGTCTCGAGTTTTAGGTAAATTAGGCTTGCTTTCTCATTCGCATTCAGGGTTTTGAAATGGGTGATGGCGGGTTTCCCCGTTTCGGCCCGCACCGCCATGCGGTTTCGAGCCGAAGGATGCCGGCCGATTGGAGCCTCCACCCTTCCTTTTTCATTCAAAGACCCTTTGACGATTCCCAAATATTCACGGCTAAGTTTTCTTCCTGCCAGTTGCCGGACCAGGCTTCGGTAGGCCTTATCCGTCTTGGCGACCACCAATAGCCCGGAAGTGTCCTTATCGATCCGGTGAACTAGCCCCGGCCTCTGAACTCCCCCGATTCCAATAATATCCGGACAGTGTGCCACCAAAGCATTTAAAAGGGTTCTGTCCGGGTTCCCCGCCCCGGGATGCACGACCAACCCGGCTGGTTTGTTGATCACCAGGATGTCGTCATCCTCAAAAAGAATTTCCAGTTGAATCGCTTGGGCCGGAATATCGGTGGAAGTTGGAGGGGGAATCATCACGTGGAATTTTTGCCCTTCTTCCACTTGTAAACTCGGCTTAATTTCTTTTAATGGAAACTCAGCTGACACCTGTCCATCTTCGATGAGGCCGCGAATGCGAGTGCGAGAAAGATCAGTCAATTGGGCGGCCAGGAAAACATCCAGGCGCCAACCTTTTTGGGCAGCCTTCACGACCGCTATGATTTCTTGGGGTTCATGGGCAGGAGAGATCATGGAAGCAGGATAACCTATTTCGACCGCAGTTGAACGTTTTTGGGGCGATGGCACCAGACACTCCATACGATCACGGCCAAGGAAACCGCGATCAGAAGACCGCTGACGGCCTGGGACGCGGAATTAAAAAAGATGAGATAGCGTTTATCCCAGTCCCTGCGCCAAAACTCAATGACGAGACGCAAAATTCCATAAGTGAACCCGTAAAGGGATAGGCCCAACCAGGGATAACGGATGGTCCAACGACGTGCCCCAAGAAGTAAAAAGAAAAGGATCATGTCCCCGGCCAATTCCCAAAGCTGGGTGGGAAGATGCGGCAGATTGTCTTCTCCTCCTGGAAAAACCAGCCCATATTTGTTACTGACCACCCCATAACAACATCCATTGAGAAAGCATCCCATCCGACCAATGGCTTGCCCGAGGGAAATATAAGGCGCCACCAAATCAAAAGAAAATGCCATCGGCCATTTCTCGTGCTGGAACCAAACCAGGGCCGCGATGACCGCCCCGAAAAGGCCGCCGTAATAGACCAATCCACCCTGCCAAATATAGAAAGCTTCCCACCACTTTGCCGTGAACTCCTGATGGTTCTCCAAGACGAAAAAAAGTCTCGCGCCAACCAAGGAAGCGAAAATAACGCCAACCGCAAGATCAAATACTTTTTGAAACACCAACTCTGGATTTAATTTTACCTTGCCCGCGAGATTCCTTTTAGCGTCGTAGGCAAAGAGGGTGATGCTGATTCCCAAGGCCAAGGCCAGGCATAGGCCATAGGAATAGAAATGGAGGGGACCCCAAACATGGCCCGCAAACGAGAAAGGGCCTAAAGAAAGAAGAATGGGATACACAACGCCTCCTAGGTCGGGTCGCTTTTTGAATCGGAAAAATAGGCAAGGAATATCAAAATAATTCCCACCGTAATACAGGAATCGGCGAGATTGAAAATCCACGGGAACTTAACAATGATACCCGGACCGGCAAGTTCAAATAACCATGGAAATTTCGTTGTGAAGTATGAATTGACATAATTTAAAATCCACGGAATTTTCAACGTAAAAAAGTGGACTCTTTCAAAATCAATAAAATCCACCACTTCCCTTCGAAAAATCCGGTCCGCGAAATTGCCCATGGCCCCGCCCCAAATCAGTCCCAGGGCGAACCTTAAGACGTTTTTTTCCTTGGGAACAAAGCGTTGATAGGCATAGACCACGAAACCCGCGCCTAGGGTGATCAGGATAAAAAAGGGGATTCGCACCCAAACCCCCAGATGGGAAAAGAAACCAAAAGCGGCGCCCGGATTATGGATATAGGTCAGGTAAAGCACCCGGGGAACGACAGGAATCGATTGGTCTGGAACGCAAAAGCGCGACACCAGGAATTTCGAGAGCTGGTCCAGGATCAAGACCCAGAGTGAAACCTTTCGAATCATCCCGGTTCCGCCGCTTTCTCCTTTTGGCCCCTTAAATAAACCGTAAGGAGGATCAACAAACCGATCAGGACGCAGGAATCGGCGATATTAAATACATACCACTGGAAATCTTCCCAACGTAAATCGATGAAATCAATCACCCTGCCGTAAAGAAGCCGGTCTAAGAAGTTGCCCAACACCCCCCCCAGCACCAGGCCCAAACCCACCCGGGGAAGGTTCTTGTCGGGAGGTAAAAAATGTTGATAGGTATAAACGATGGCGAATGCGGCCAAGGTCGCGGCCACGAAAAAAGGGATCCTCACAATCGGCTCCATTTGGGCCATAAAACCGAAAGCCGCGCCGGGATTCTGCTTGTAGGTCAAAAAAACCGTGTTGAACAAAAGGGGTATCGACTCGTTCAATTGAAGCTGATGCAAAACCAGGAACTTGCTTGTTTGATCAAGCGCCAAGACAAGCATGGCGATACCCAGGAGGATCATGCCTTCCCACCTCCCCGGGTGGTTGGCCATTCGCGTACCCGAGGTCCGCAACGATGGCAAATATCCGAAGTTACTTTGTCCATCTGCTCAACCGGGTAATAGTTCCAACAGCGTGCGCACTTTTGTCCGTTAAATTTGCGGGAAACAGTTTTAATTTTCAATTCCGAATCTTCCGCTTCCTGTGCATCCACCGGCGGGTTCCCATCCTTAAGGTTCACGGAGGAAACGAGGAAGTAATAACGCAATTGGTCCTGGTGCTTTAACAAGGATTTCCCGACTTTTTCATTGCCTACATAAAGATCGACTTCCGCTTCCAAGGAGCTTCCGATGACCTTCGCTTGCCGAAGGCCTTCCAGGGATTTCGAAACGGCCCTTTTCACCGCCAGAATCCATTCCCATTCCTGCTCAAAAACCGGGTCCACCTGGGAGTCCACCGAAGACCACCGGGAATCAAACACGCTTTTTTCCTTGTTTACGCGAAACTTTTCCGGCAAGGCCTGCCAAATTTCCTCCGCGGTGAAGGAAAGGATGGGCGCCACAGCGACGACAAAATGTTTCAAAATGTCGTAAAGAACAGTCTGGGAGGCCCGGCGGTCCTTGGAATCGGTCGCGTAAGTATAGAGCCGATCCTTCAGGATATCGAAATACCCCGCGCTCAAGTCCACGGAGAAAAACCGGTCCACCTGGTGGAATACCCTCGTGAACTGATATTGCCGGTAGGCATCCTCAATCCCCGCCAGCGTTTTTCGGGCTTCCATCCATGCCCATCGGTCTAGGGCGGTCAATTCCTTTTCACCCACTCGGTGAAGGACCGGATCAAAATCCGAGAGATTTCCCAGGATGAACCGGAAAGTGTTGCGGATACGGCGGTAGGCTTCCGACATGCGGGTCAACATCACCTCACTGATGGATACATCTTCGGTGTAATCCTCCGAAGCCACCCAAAGACGCAAAATGTCCGCGCCGTATTTTTTCACCATTTCTGTCGGATCGATCACGTTGCCCGCACTCTTGTGCATTGCCTTGCCCTGGGCGTCCAAAACCCAGCCATGGGTTAAGACTCCGGTAAAGGGTGCTTTCCCTTTCAGGGCGACCCCGGTCCAAAGGGCATGTTGAAACCATCCCCGGTGCTGGTCGCTTCCTTCTAAATATAGGACATATCTATTTTCTTGCGGGCCGACAGCCTTCAACTCATCCCTTTGGTCCAAGACGGCAAAGTGAGAATTCCCGGATTCGAACCAAACATCCAAAATGTCTTCTTCTTTAATAAATTGAGTGGACCCACAATGACACTTATGGTCTGGGGGTAGAAGATCCGACGCCTGATGTTGGAACCATCCGTCGATTCCCTCTTTTTGAACCAGCGAGACAACGTTTTCAAGCACCGTTGGATTTCCCACCACCTCGCCGCAAGACTGGCAATAAATGGCCGTAATGGGCACACCCCAAGCCCTTTGCCTGGAAATGCACCAGTCCGTTCTCCCCTCGACCATGTTTCGCATGCGGTCTTTGCCCCAGGTAGGTATCCATTGCACATTCTCGATTTCCGCTAGGCATCTTTTCCGCAAGTCTTTGTTGTCCAATTCGATAAACCATTGGGCGGTGGCCCTGAAAATGATGGGATTTTTCGACCGCCAACAATGGGGATAGCTGTGTTTCAGTTTCTCAACGGAAAGCAGTAGCCCCAATTCCTTGAGTTTCTCGACGATTTTCGGGTTGGCGTCCCAAACCGAAACGCCCTCCATTTCCTTGAAACGGGAGTCATAGCGCCCCGCCTCATCCACCGGCGAGTAAACTTCCAAATGATATTGAAGGCCGATCTCGTAGTCTTCCCGTCCATGTCCGGGGGCGGTGTGAACCAAACCCGTTCCCGTGTCGGCGGTGACGTGGGGCCCGACCATGACCAAAGAATTCTTGTCGAGAAAAGGGTGCCGTGCCAGAGCTCCGTCCAGGGCCCGCCCCTTCACCTCATCCACGATCTTGATGTGGGAAGCGTTCCAACCGCAAGCTGCGGCCACTTGGGACAGCAAGACCTTGGCTAGGATGTAATTGTTGTCCCCAACCTGGACCGTCACATAGTCAAAATCCGGGTGGACGGAAATGCCCAGGTTCGCGGGCAAAGTCCATGGGGTAGTCGTCCATATAAGAAAGAAAAGGTTTTTCCGGGGAGTATTGGGGAAAACACCGCTGGGTAGGTCCTTGACCGGGAAAGCCACTGTGACCGACAGGGACTCATGGTCGGCGTATTCCACCTCGGCTTCCGCCAGGGCTGATTTGCAAACTGGACACCAATGGATCGGCCTCAGGCGCCGGGTGACATAGCCTTCCGAAATCAATTGGGTTAGGGCCCGAACCAGGGAAAGCTCATAAGCGGGGTCCATGGTCGAATAGGGTTTGTCAAAATCGCCCAATATCCCTAATCGTTTAAACTCCTCCTTTTGGCGTGCCAGGAATTTATCGGCGTATTTCCGGCATTCCTTGCGGATCTCAATTTTTGACATCGTCTTGGCCCTGGAACCTAATTGCTCGACCACCTTGTGCTCAATGGGCATGCCATGGCAGTCCCAACCCGGCACATAAGGCGTTTGTTCTCCCCGAAGGGCGTGAAACTTGACAATGATATCTTTAAGAATCTTGTTGAGGGCATGACCCATGTGGATATCCCCATTTGCGAAAGGAGGGCCATCATGAAGTATGTATTGGGTGGTGGAACCGGCGGACTGGGTTCGGCCTTGATAAAAACCAAAATTTTCCCACAGTTTCAAGCGTTCGGGTTCGGTCTGGGGAAGGTTAGCCTTCATGGGAAAGTCAGTCTGGGTGATGTTGAGGGTGTGTTTGAAATCGGCCATTTTTATTCCAAATAAGTGATTTTGAAGAGGGAGAGCTTAACAAAAAGGCCTGAAAATGTTGAGAGGAAATTTCTTGGTATCCAGCGGGGTGGGTTTGGGCCGGTGAGCCACACGGCTGGAAAAAACTTACGAACGGGATTCGCGAGGGACTCGCAGGATACTGTTGTCGCCTCCCTGGCCGTCATGGATCCTCTCTGAGCTCTTCGGATCGGAAATCCACTCCACATCCTCCAACACAAACTTGTAATGGTAGGTTCCCGGGTTCAAGGACATGATGAAACGGAATGAACCGTCAGGCTGGCGTACCATGAGGTCTTCATCCTTGTCCCAATTGTTGAAATCCCCGACCAGTGCCACGCGGTTCACCGGCCGGTAAGGATGGTAGGTAATAGTCACGTTGCTCGGCGGGCTATAAGACTCGACCCGGTTACGCCCCTTGGATTTGGCCGAGTAAAGGCTTTCGTCGGCGGTCTTGATCAGGGATTCCTCGTTGGAAGCGTCCACAGGAAAGGTCGCCACCCCGGCCGAAAGGGTAACCCGGCCTAATGGCTGGGATTCCATGTGGTCAAAAGGGGTCGTCTCGATCCGGCTACGGATCCGTTCCGCCAATTCGGAGGCCCTTTTGCGGCTCGTCTCCGGCAGGATCAGCACAAATTCCTCGCCCCCGTACCGGGCCACCACATCCACCTCCCGGGCCTCGTCCTCCAAAATCTGCGCCACTTTTTTCAACACCTCGTTGCCGGCCGGATGGCCGTTGGCGTCGTTATAGATCTTGAAATGATCCAGGTCAAAGATAACCAGGGAGAGTAGACGGTGATATCTGTCGGCGCGGACCCTCTCTTCCTTCAGCCTTTCCAGGAAGTACCCGAAGTTATAGAGCCCGGTCAAACGATCCGTAATGGCCATTTGTCTTGTCCGTTCATAGAGCAAGGCGTACTCGATGGCCAGAACGTCTTGGCCCAGGCTCTCCGAATCCCCACCCTGCCGCATGGCCCCATCAAAGAAAACCAAGCCCAAACGGTTCAAGAGCAGGGTGACCTGCTCCAGCTTTTCGACCGTTCCCGACTCGGCGGGGCTTTCCCCCGCCGATACCTCGCTGGACAATTCCCTCAGGCTGTCCCGCAAAAGGAATAGTAAAAAAACCATGTCCGTCCCGGATAAACGGTTCACCGCCTGCAAGGTCTTGAGGTTTTGAACGATAGGTTTAAGGACCGCGTCAACGGCTTGTTCGGCGCTACCCTTTTTATCGACGATAGCGACCAGGTTGCGAAGAAGATCCCGTACCGCCCCAAAAACGGGAGTCTCGGTTCCCATCAAAGACAAACGCCCCGCCAAAGCCTCCCGGGTCATCTGCCAGTGGGCCCGAAGGCTTTCCATCCGGGTATCCAAAAATAGATTTAAGTTCATGGGTTCGTTCTTCCGTTTCCTATGGGAAATTTAAATGGGATGGAGGTCAAGGGCGGGGTCAGGGCTTCATCAAGGATTCGTATAAAACCATGTATTTTTTGGCGGTCGAATCCCAGGAAAAATCCTGCCGCATGTCCCTTTCCACCAGATCCGCCCAAAGCTTGGACTGGTGGTAGGCCTCCAAGGCCCGCCGTAGGGCGCCTAAGAACTCATCCCGCCGGGTATTCTCAAAGACAAAGCCCGTGCCCCGCAGGCCATCGGGCGAGAGATTCTCCACCGTGTCCGAAAGGCCGCCCGTTTTCCGGACCACCGGCACAGTGCCGTATTTCATGGCGATGATCTGGCCCGACCCGGAAGGTTCGAACCGGGAGGGCATGAGAAAAAGATCGCTACCGGCGAAAATGAGCTTGGCCAGCCGGTGGTCGTATTTCAGGTTCACGGCGAGTTTCTTCGGGTACCGGCCATGCCATTCCTGTAGCAAGTCGTGGTAACGGCTCTCGCCGGTTCCCATTACGACGAATTGGGCGTCCATTTCCACGAGATCTCCCATTGTTTCCGCGATCAAATCAAACCCTTTCAGGTCATTGAGGCGGGTGAGGAGGCTTACCACCGGAGTGTGGGGCTTGAACTCAAGGTCCTGTTCCTTCGTCAGTTTGCGTTTGGACTCGACCTTATGGCTGTGGTTTTTCATGGTGTATTGCGCTGGGATTTCCTTGTCGGAGGCCGGGTTCCATTCCGCGTAATCGACCCCGCTGAGGATCCCATGCAAGTCCATGGATCGGGTTTGAATTACCCCTTGCAGGCCGTGCCCCTCCTCATCCGTTTGAATCTGCTTTGCGTAGGTGGGAGAAACAGTGCTCACGGCCTCGGAATACACGAGACCGGCCTTGAGATAATTCACTTGGTCGTAAAATTCCAGGCGTTCCGCGCGGAACTCCTCCCAGGGAAGCCCGGTCATGGGCAAAACATATTTCGGAAACAATCCCTGGTAAGCCATGTTATGAACGCTAAAAAGTGTTTTAATCGGGGTATAAATCGGTTTCTCCCGGTAAAGGGTTTTCAAATAAGCCGCCACCAAGCTGGTCTGCCAATCGTTCAAATGGATGATATGCGGAATCCAATTGACTGCCTTGAGCATTTCCAGGACCGCCCTGGAAAAGAAGGCAAACCGTTCGGCGTTGTCGAGATAATCGCCATCCGGGGTTCCGTAGAAACCGTCCCGGTCAAAATAACGGTCGTTCTTGATGAAATAAGCCATGCCGTGGGACTCGGTGAAATGGGTCGACAGGATATCGGCCTGCATATCCCCCATTCCCATGGGCACCGGAAGTCCCCGGGCCTCCAACTTGAAATCATACTTTTCATAAGAGACGGCGCGATAAAAAGGGAGAACGACTCTTACATCGCAGCCCAGCTTTAATAGGGCGGCGGGGAGAAAATGGGAAACATCGGCCAATCCCCCGGTTTTCATGAAAGGGGACGCCTCGGAGCTGACAAAAAGCACCCTCATTTGGGAGGAACTGGTGGTTTTCGCCGAATGGGAAAAGGACTGTTGGATTCGATCAAAAATCGACATAGACGCCTTTATTCGCTTTAAATTAAACGGAATTTATCAGGGATTGTGGCCGTCAAATTTTTGGCATTATAGGTTTCGCGGCAGGGAGGGTCAAGGAAAGCCCCAAACGTTCGTTGAATACAGCCTACTTTCGACAGGCATCAATCCTGACACAATATTATCTCAATGAAACCCGCTGAGTGGACCCCAGTTCATTCCCACCATGGATATCAAGGAAGGGCTAAAAAGGTTTTCAGCCCTTTCTTAATTAAAACAAGCAACCCCAACACTATTTTTTAGGCACACCGGATACAAGGGACGCGTACAAGTCTCTGGTCTTCTCGGCGATGGAAGTCCAGCTGAAATATTTCTCCACCCTTTTGCGCCCGTTTTCCCCGTAACGTTGGGCCATGGCCGGATCTTTTAACAGCTTCTTAACGGCCTCTGCGATCTCGGTAGGTTTGCCAGGCGTGACCAGATACCCCGTCTCATCCGGCACCACCACTTCCAGGATGCCCCCCACGGCCGAAGCGACAACCGGGGTTCGGCAGGCCATGGCTTCAAGGTTGATGATTCCGAAAGGCTCGTAGATCGAGGGGCAAATGAAAACCCGGGCGGAGCTGTACAATTGGATGACTTCCTCTTCCTTGAGCATCTTGCGGATCCAAAGGATGTTCTTCTTCGTGCTGGCTTTTTTCGTCATCAGTTCCTCATATTCCTTGGTATCCCCTCCGCCAGCGCATAACACGACCTGGCAGGGAATCTGATCCGCGGCGTCGATCAAGTGCTCGATTCCCTTTTGCGGGGTCGTGCGGCCGACATAAAGAACGAAATCATCCTGGATCCCGTATTCTTTCTTCAAGGAATCGCTCAAGGACGTCTTCACGTATTTATTCAGGTCGATCCCATTATGGATGATCGCGACCTTGTCTTCCGGAACCTTGAAATGTTTGAGGATATCGGCCTTCATGTCCTTGGAAACGGCCACGATCTTGTCGGCCGATTCGATGGATATCCGCTCGATCCAGGAACTCAACTGGTATCCCCCCGCCCCCAATTGCTGGTCTTTCCAGGGACGCAGCGGCTCCAGGCTGTGGCAGGTGAGGACGAAGGGCACCTGATAAAGAATCTTGGCCAGGAGACCGGCGAAGTGGGCATACCAGGTATGGGTGTGGATCACATCCGAATCAAAATCGTCGGAGAGGGACGCCATATTGACCGACATCGTTTCCAATACGGACGAGAATTTCTGCTTGTCTTTGAGGTATTCCCAGGGTTTGTAACCCTTGGCGCGGCGGCGGGCCTCCCGCTCGTCCTGTTCGCCGAAACATCGGACATCCACATCCATTATTTTCATCAACTCTTGGGATAGATATTTGATGTGGATGCCCGCCCCTCCGTAAATGTGCGGC
This sequence comes from candidate division FCPU426 bacterium, assembly GCA_963771075.1. Lineage (GTDB taxonomy): Bacteria > Oederibacteriota > Muellerivitia > Muellerivitales > Muellerivitaceae > CAVTWJ01. The sequence continues at coordinate 85,968 of CAVYSE010000003.1, forward strand.
GGATATTCCTTGGTAACCAGGGTAACTTTCATTCTTTCTTCTCCTTGAGGAATTGGGTCAGCGATCCGGGTTTAATGCCCAGGGGTGCGGATATAAGCGTCGATGATGGACTCCCATCCGTGTTTTTGAGCTAGGCCGTCGATCACGAAGTGGAATGCCTCTTCGTAGTTCACTCCCGAGTAAATCTTTGGGGCGATGACTTCCTGAAAGAGGTGGGACATCTGGCGGCGCGCCAGGATGTCGCTCTTTTTGCCAGCCTGTTCCTGGAATTCGAAAAACAACTTTCCTTTTTCTTCCGCCATGGGCGAGGCCAGATTTCTAGGAACCTTCGCCCTTCCCGGCCGGAGGCGGAAGATCTGAACGGGTTCGCGCGTCGGGTCCAGCAGCACGTAATTCTCTCGGCCCTTCCAGGCGAAAGTTTTTTCGGTGATTAATTCCTCGGCCAGGTAGGTCTCGTCCGATCCCAGCCCCAAATTCTCGACCGGAACAGTAACACGGGAAGTTTGGGTTCCGTTCAAGTTGAAGTTGACAGTGATCAGTAGGTGGTTTTCGCCCTTGGGATCGGATTTCAAAAATGCAAGGACATGTTCGTTGGTGGAAGGGCAGAATTGGATATTGTCGAAATAACGCAAGGCGAGGTTTTCCTTGCGGATGCGGTTGACCGCGCCGATATAGTCCTTGATATGTCCCGGGCGGTCCCAATCCCAAACCTTATATTCATACTTTTCGGAATGGATGTAGGTTTCCGCATTCGGGTTGGCCGCGTTCTCGCACAGTTCATAGGTGCTGTAGATGCCGTAGGCGGGCGCCAGGGTGGCGGCGAGCCCCAGGCGCATCTTGAAGGCGGGCCGCCCTTCCCTTTGAAGGATCTCGGGCAGAATATCCGGGGTGTTGCAGAAGAAATTCATCCTGAGAAAATCCTTCACGTAGCTGGACGTCAGCCGGCCCATATACTCGATCATCTCGTTCTTCGTGTTGCGCCAAGTGAAATAGTTGTAGGACTGGGAAAAACCCAGCTTGGCCAGCAGTTCCAATCGCTCATAGTAGGTGAAGGCCTCCGAGAGGAAGAACAGGTCCGGGTTTTCTTTTTTCAGTTCCGGGATGACCCAGTGCCAGAAGTCGTCCGGTTTGGTGTGGGGATTGTCGATCCGGAAGATGGTCACGCCCTGTTGAATCCAGAAGGAAAAAATATTCTTGAGTTCCTTCCACATCGCGTCCTTATCCGGGGGATAAAAGTTTAGGAAAACCGTGTCTTCATATTTCTTCGGCGGGTTCTCGGCGTATTGGATGCTCCCATCGGGATTGTGGAAAAACCAGTCTGGATGTTCCTTGAGCCAGGGATGGTCGTAGGAACAGGTGAGGGCCATGTCCATCGCGATGCGGATCCCCATCTTGTCGGCTTTCTTGACGAATTTCCTGAAATCCTCCAGCGTTCCCAACTCGGGGTGGATCGCGGTGTGTCCCCCCGTCTCGTCCCCTATGGACCAAACGCAACCCGGGTCTCCCGGCCCGGCCCAAAGGGTGTTATTGGGTCCCTTGCGATTGGTATGACCAATGGGGTGGATAGGCGCCAGGTAGATCACGTCAAAACCCATGCCCTTGATCTCACCCAAACGTTCCTCACAGTCCTTGAAAGTGCCGCTCTTACCCGGAACCCTTCCTTGGGATCGGGGGAAAAGCTCATACCAGGCGCCGAAGCGGGCGACCTCGGGCTCCACGAAGACCTCCAAAATATGTTCGTACCCTAACGGTTTGCCGGCATGGCCCGAAGAGGCCTCGACGGTGTATTCGTAAATGCCGGTTTTGGGGAACCGGACGGATCCCCGGTACCTTTTAAGTTTTCCGGGCATATTCAAGGCTTCCAGTGGTTTTGAGTCCCACTTTTTTTCGCCTTTTTTCCTGTAAAGAAGTAAAACCTCGGAGGGGTTCCCATCCAATCCGGCCTCCACCTGAAATTCCAGGTTCAATTCCGTTTTGACAGGGTATTTTCCACCGTCCACTTCGGGGTAAATGTGCCGAAAGGCTAAAGGCCCGGAACTTTTTGGTTTCTTCATGTTCAACTCCTGAATTTCATTTCAACGCTTTCATTTCAGGGAATCTGCCAGCGTGCCTGCAGGTCGGCGGCGGATAGGGTTTTTCGCGCCAGCAAGGCCGTCTCCAGGGAGTCACGGAAATCGAGATCGGTTTTTTTGCGGGATTTCAACTTTTTCAAGGGCCAATAGCCGCCTTGGCCCATAACAAGGCGGTCAGTGGTGACAATCGTGTAGGTTTTCTTTTCAACCAAGGGGTCCCCCCCCACCAAGAGGCGAAGTTTAGGTTCGGTCGCGTCCACGCTTAGGCCGGAGATTTGGAGAAAACCCGGCTGGCCCTTCATTTCCAGCGATTTCTGGATGGCTCCCCGAAGAAGGGACCCTGTCACTTCCACCGTATAAACCGTGTCTTCCTCGGGATAAAGGTTGTAAAGGTCTTGGCGCGTGAAAGGCCCTTGCGCCAGGGGTTTGGAGAGGGTCTCCGTGGGCACAAGGGCCACATCCGCTCCCGCGCCCTCCTTGAGCGAATCCGCCACGATTTGTCCCAAAAGGCAATCACCCTTCGAGGAGAGAGGCGTGGAAACGGTCGCCAGGACCTGGTCCAAGGGCTTGTCCACCAGGGCCTTCCGATATTGATCCAAAAGGGTTTTCATTTGCGGGTCTTCGGGAATATCGGCGGTGATGGGAATCATTTGGTAACGGTAATCCACGATGGCGAACTCGGATTTTTTTGTCTTCCGGTCCCTTTTTCCCTCCACCGATAGGTCAAGCCTTCCCAGGTAAAGGCCACGGTTTCCGGTCTGGACCAAAAGAGGTCCGACCAGATCCCCCCCCTTGGTCTGGTTGGCGAGGGGTTCCTTCAATATTTTGTCTCCGTCACCGCCGATGATGACGTGCAGGAAAGAATTATCCTTGGCCAGTTTCATGTCCTGGTCCGGTCCCAGGCGGCTCAAAATAATGAATAGGTCCGCGTCCTTCTTGAAGATGGAATGCAGCCCTTTGACGGCCGCGTTTCCTTGAATAAAAGACAGGCCCTCAATGTTCTTTTTGCTGGTCAGGTTTTGAATGTCGGGATTGGAGAGCCCGATCAAACCCACCCGGACACCCGAATACTTGAGCTCGTAATCCTTGACGAAGGGTTGGAGGCCCGCGTGCACATTGGCCGACACCCAGGGGATCCTGAATTTTTTCCGGTACTCCAGGAGGGTCTTTTTACCGTAGGTCAGGTCCCCTTCCCCCACGGCGAGGGCGTCATAACCCATTTTTTGGATAACGGCGCACATGACCTGGCCCCGGGTCATGTCGGCGAAAGCTGTTCCCGTCAAAAGGTTCCCGCTATCGACCAAAATAACGGAAGCCTCACCCGCTTCCTGGCGGATCTTGTTGATGAGGGTCATTCGGCGGGCCACCCCGCCCACCGGCTGGGTCGGATCGGAAAGGGGGAGGGAGTCGATCTGCCCGTTCTCGTCGCCGGTGAATAAAAGGGTCAGTTTGGCTTCAACGGCGTATAGGGAATGGGATTGAAGGTAAAGGGCAAATGCGCAAAGAAGGAGGAGGCTGGGAAATCTCAAGCGTGGAGCCATGGTCTAAAATTCGCCGACAGCATCCTGCTCGGTCTTGAGGATATGAAAGAGGCCCGGTAATTCCAACAGGTCGAAAACCTTGTAAATGTCGGGACTGACGTTGGTGATCTTGATGTCCCCCCTGTTTTTCCGGACATCCTTGATGACACTCATCAAAACGCCGAAACCGGCGCTGGAAATATAGGTCAGTTTCTTCATGTTCAACACGACCTTGTACTGTTTCTTCTTGAACAAATCTTGGAGGCACGTCTCAAAATTACCGACCGTGTTGATGTCCAAAACTCCCTCTATATCCACCACAGTCACGGCGGTGTTGGACATGGCGGAGTGCGTGGATAGGACCAAACTTTCCATTCAAAATCCTCCCAAAAGGGATAATTCCCTGGAACAAAGGGAACCGGGATCATTCCGGGTTCAACGATTATTTTAAGGCAAAGCTTCTTCGGAAAGCATCGCCTTGGCAAAAAAACCAGCGTCAAAGGCCACCAAATCTTCCAGACCTTCCCCGACTCCCAAGAATCGGATGGGAAGCGATAGGCGGTCGGCCAACGCCAGCACAACCCCGCCCTTTGCGGTTCCATCCAGCTTGGTCAATACCAATCCCGTGAGGGACATACCCTCGTTAAATTCTTTCGCCTGAGGGATGGCGTTCTGGCCCGTATTGGCGTCCAATACCAGCCACCTCTCCTCCGCCATTCCTGGAACTGCCTTCTGGGTAACCCGCGCGATTTTATCCAGTTCTTCCATTAAATTGGAACGGTTGTGGAGACGCCCAGCCGTATCCACTATAAAACAATCCATCCCACGGGAAAGCCCTGATTTTAACGCATCAAAAATAACCGAGGCGGGGGAAGCCCCATGGGCTCCCCGAACAAACTCTACTTTAGCACGAGAAGACCATTGCGTCAGCTGTTCTTCCGCTGCCGCCCGAAAAGTATCCCCCGCTACCAATAGGACCTTCCGGCCTTCGTTCGAGTACTTGGCGGCCAATTTACCCGCCGTGGTGGTCTTCCCCGCCCCATTGACCCCGCCTAATAGGATCACGGCCGGCTTGGGCAAAACAAAGGGGTGGTCTTGGTAAGTCAGGCGGTGTTCAACCACTTCAATCAATAATTGTCGGGCGGAAGGAAGGGTAGAGGGGGGTAAAGAACCGGCTTTCTCCACGATTTCCTGGACTATCGCCTTGGCGGTTTCAGTACCCGTATCGCAAAGAATGAGCTGTTCCTCTAAACGGGAAAGGGTTTCCCGGCTTAAGGGTTGGGAGGAATGGAGAATCTGGCCCAAGCCGGAGGATAATTGTCGGGCGGTTTTTTTTAGGCCTTCTTTTAATTTTTCAAATAATCCCATCCCCAAACCACCTATCTTTTGGTTAATACCTTTTTCAAAACCTCGGCCACCTTTTCCGGTGCGATCGAATCGCAAAGGTTATCCCGGGAACGGATCACGAGCGGACGGTGAATCTTCAAGGGCCCCCATTGTCGGGGGTCGCTAGGCCCGAATAAGGCGATCACCCGGGTCACCAGGGAGCAGGCGTGGGTCAACCCGCTGTCCCCCGCGATCACCACCGAACACCTTTGGGCCGCGGCCAAGGTCGAGAACAAATCATTCGTGGGTAGGATAATGACTCCGGATCGATCCTCAATCGTTTTTTTGAAATTTTCGAGGGCGGATTCCTCACCCTTTCCATGCAAGACCAGCCACTTCAATCCCGGTCGGGCGGGAAAATAGTTTATCAACTCGGCGAAATGACCCGAATCCCATCGGTTGTCCTTCTTGAGAAGGGTGGGATGGATCCCGATAAGCCGGTCTTTCGGCCCTAACCCATGAATCCTCAAAACTTCATCAACTGATTTCCTGGCTTCATTCAAATCCAGCTTGAAAACAAGATTCAGGCCCTGAAATTTGGCGCCGGGATAAAGGCGGCGGGACAAAAGCATGCTTTTTTGGGATTCATGGAGGAAAAGATCGGGGTTTTCAACTCCCCAATTGAATATTTTGTGGATGATGCCATCCCCCTCGGCGGAATGGACGAAACCCACCCGGCGGGAGGTTCCCGAGGCCAGGGCCATCAGTCCCGAGGTGGTGGAAAAGGGATAGGAGTGCAGGTCCACGACCGCGTCAAAGCGCGTGAACAGGATTTTCAGGAAAAGGAAGGTTCGGGAAAAGAAGTTCTTCCGGAAGGTCCAAACGGTAATTTTCGGAAAGAGAAGGCGGGCGATCGATTCATTGGGTTCACCCGCGACCAAGGTCACCCGGGCGGAAGGTCCCGCCTGTTGGATGAGGGCCACAAGGGCGGGCGCGGACAAAATGAAATCCCCCAAACGGTCCGGCCTCAGGAGAAGCAGGGACGGGGCGGAAGGCGGGGGTTGTTGACTGTGGGGCAGGCGGACCAGGACGGGCTCTAAAAATAGCCAGAAACCCTTCTTTGCCATTTTTTCCAGCCGGGACATTTCGGTTTAACCGACCTTGGATTCCTCGGGCCGGTTTTCCTTGAACTTGGTCGAAAGGATCTTGGAGACGCCCGACTCCTGCATGGTCACCCCGTACATGATGTCCCCCGTTTCCATGCTGACCTTGTTGTGGGTGATCATGATGAACTGCGTTCGCTTGCTGAATTCCTTGAGCAGGTGGGTGAACCGGCCCACGTTGACGTCGTCCAGCGGCGCGTCGATCTCGTCCAAGCAGGCAGAAGGGGCTGGGTTTGACCATGAAAAGCGCGAACAGAAGCGCGATAGCGGTCAGGGCCTTTTCCCCCCCGGATAGCAGGAAAATGGATTGCAGCCTTTTGCCCGGGGGGACGGGCCACGATCTCAATGCCCGATTCCAGCACATCCCCCTCGTCGATCAGGATCAACTCCGCCCGTCCCCCCTCGAAAAGGCGCTGGAAGATGTCCTTGAAATTTTCCTGGACGGTGGCGAAGGTGGATGTGAAAAGTTCCTTGGAGGTCAGGTTGATCTTGTTGATGGCTTTCTGCAGATCGTCCTTGGCCTTGAGCAGGTCCTCCTGCTGTTCGCGTGAGGAACTTGTAGCGCTGGGAAAGCTCGTCATATTCCTCCATGGCGACCATGTTCACGAGCCCTAACCGCTCGATCTTGGCGCGCAATTCGATGCACTCGGTCTCGGCCAAGGCCGCGTCAAAATCCTCCTGGGGGGTGACGGGAGGGTTCTCAATATCGACCTTATATTCCACCTGGAGCTTTTCCTCGTAATTACGGATCTCCACGTTGATCTGGGCTTCCTGCACCGCCAGGCCGTGCATTTCTTTCTGGATCTCCTCCAGCTTAATCCTGGATTTTTTCACCCTCTCGATGCGTTCCTCAGTTTCGGCGGCGACGGTTTCACGTTTGGCCATGACCGCATGGACCTTGTCATCCGCCTCTTTTTTGGAGTGGGTGAGGCCACCGGCCTTTTGCTCCAGGTCGGTCAGATCCAGCGATAACTGGCGGTCTTGGCTCTCCAACTGCTGGTTTTCGTCCTTTTTCAGGGCGACCGAATGGGTCAATTGGTCCTGTTCGGTCTGGTAACGGTCGGCTTCCTCCTGGGCACGAACGGCCATTTCGTCCATGGCCGCCAGTTCCAATTCCGCCTGGACTACCAACCGGGACAATTCCTCCCGCCGTCCCTGCAGGTTTTGCAGGGATTTGCGCGCCTCGGAGATTTCTTCCTGGGTCAGGTGGTGGGCTTGTTCGCTTTGGGCCAGGAGCACCGAAAGCTGGTCCACCCGGTCCTTATCCGCCTGCCAATGGGCTTCCAGGTCTTGGCGTTCTTTCGCCAGCCCCGTTCGTTCCCCCTCCAGTCGGGCCTTGGTTTCCCCGATACGGTGAAGTTCCTTTTCAGTCTCGGCCAAGAGGATCTTCAACTGTTGGTTGCGGCCCTCGGAGGCCAAAAGGGCGTCCTCGGTTTCTTTGCGGACCCTTTTGGAATCGATGAGCTTTTGCTCAGCCGTTTGGATATCCCCCTCCAGTCCCTTGAGGCGGTCGCTCAACTCGGTCATTTCCCGGTGGCGGCCCAAAAGCGAGAAGCCCGAAACCGCGGACCCGGCTTTCCAGGAACCCTTGGGCCCCTGGCGGTCGCCGTCCCGGGTCACGAAACGCCGGGTGGGATGCTGTTCGCTCAAACGTCCCGCCGCGGACCAATCCTCCACCAGGTGCCCATCCCCCAATAAAAACCGGACCATGGGTTCCATCTCCGGTTTGAATTGGACCGATTCGGGCAGGGGACCGACATGGCCCTCCCCCGGAGATAGGGCGACGGCTCCGGCGGGGACGAGGTCTTCCAGCACCAACAAGGAAACCTTACCCTGGCCTTCGGCTTTCAAGAATTCCACGACCTTGGTGGCGGCAACCCGGTTTTGGACGACGAGGGATTGCAGCTGGCTGCCTAACAGGTTTTCCACCGCCCCTTCCATGGATTGGTCCACGGAGAGGAGGTCGGCCACCACACCCAGCACTTCCTGCCACATCAGGGGTTCGTTTTGCTTGGCCTGGAGGACCGCCTTCACGCCCGCGTCATAACCCGTGAGTTTGTCCTGGAGTTCCTGGAGCACGCCGTAACGGGACCTTACCTCGGAACATTGGTTGTTCAACTGGCGCAAGGATGAGTTGATCTCCTCCAATTGGGTTTCCTGTTGGGAGAGCGAGGTTTGGTAGCCCATGATCGTCTCGACGGTCTGGATCTCCTCGGCTTGGGCATTTGTCTTCGCGAGATGAAATTCTCCCAGCATGCGGTCGGAATCCGCCACTCCCGTTTCCACGCGGTTCAATTGGTCCACCAGGTCCTGGATGCGCTTGGAGGTTTCGGCGTCCTGGGAACGGAGCGAGTCCAGCTCGGCGCGCATTTGGGCGGCCTTGGTCACCAGGTCCACCGCGGCGCTATTCTTGCTTTCCAGGTCCTGGTTTTTGGCGCTCAGATCGCCGTCCAGGGCGGATAATTTCTCGACCAGTCCGCGTTTTTGGGATTCCCTCTCGGCCTTTTGGCTTTCCTTCGAGGCCACCGCCTGGCGCCGTTCGGCGATCCAGGTCTTGAGGTTCTCGATACGGGCCAGGGCCTCGGCCACCTGCTGTTGATTGCGGGCTCGTTGGTCGGCCAGCAGATCCTTGTGGCGCTTGGTACCCTCCATGCGGCCCTGGGTCAACTCCACCTCGCTGTGGACCTTGTAAGCCTGTTCCCTGGTTTGGGCGAGTTCTTCCTCGATCTCGGCCAGGCGGGAACGCTGCTGTTTTTCATCCTGTTCCAGGTTGTGGGTCTCGGCCTGGGCCCCCTCCATTTTTCCCCGGACCTGGTTCGTCTTGTGCTCCAGGTCCTTCAATTTGTCCTTGAGCTTGACGGTCTTGTCCAAATGTAAAAGGATCTGGAGCTTGCCCAGCTCTTCCTTGAACTTTCGGTACTTCTCGGCCTGCTTGGCCTGCCGCTCCAGGGTGGAGATCTGACGCTTGATCTCGGCGATGATGTCCGCCACGCGCACAAGGTTTTGCTCGGTGGCGTCCAGTTTCCGCAGGGCCTCGACCTTGCGGGCCTTGTAGCGGGTGATTCCCGCGGCTTCCTCGAAGAGGGCCCGGCGCTCAAGGGGTTTGGAGGTGACGATCTGGTCCATCTTGCCCTGCTCCATGATGGAGTAGGCGCCGACCCCCAGGCCCGTTCCCATGAACAATTCCCTGACGTCCTTCAAGCGGGCGATGGCCTTGTTGATCAGGTATTCGGATTCCCCGGAACGGTAGACCCGGCGGGTGATGGAGATCTCGTTGAATTCCAGGGGCAGGGCCTTGTCGTCGTTGGAAAGGGTCAGGGTCACTTCCGCCATGCTGGCGGGTTTGCGCTGGTCCGTGCCGTTGAAAATGACGTCGGTCATTTCGGAAGCCCTCAACCCCTTGGCCGATTGTTCCCCCATCACCCATCGGATGCTGTCCGACACGTTGGTTTTTCCGCAGCCGTTGGGTCCCACCACCGCCGTGATGCCCGGCTCCAGGATCAATTCGGTCTTATCGGCGAAGGATTTGAAGCCGTGGAGTTCAAGTTTTTTTAGGAACAATCGGTTTTCTCCGAAAGAATTTTTTAGGTGTGGATCGGTATCGTTGGGACGGAATCAGGTAGGCGAATTTGCCAAAAGGACGAAGTCCAACACGATTGGGCAAAATTTAACATTCCCACAGGTTGTTGTCAAAACCTTTTCCACCCCAAAATGTAGTTGAAATGGGCCTTGGCACCTTCGTTGAGGCCTCAAGCTGAGACTCAAGATTTGGCTGTACCAACGCAAAATAAATTGTTGGTGTGAAGTAAAACTTAGAGACTATAACAAAACCTAATTTCACCACAGGCCGCCTTTGGCGGCCACAGAGATGAGGACGTTTCGTTCAAGCCCCGAAATCCAAAAGCGAGATGGCCAGGTTGGTCCTGCGCAAACGGGCCGAGAATTGCTGGATCAGGGTGGTGAATATCTCATAGCCAATTTCAGGGTTATTCTTGAGAAACTTTTTGAAATCCTCACCCTTTATCACGTGGACAGCGCAATTCCCACAAGCCTTGATGGTGGCCGAATAGGGGGCCTCGTCAAAAACGCTCATTTCCCCAAACATCGCCCCCCGCCCCAGGTCATTGAGGTATTTAAGCTTTGAATTGGCTTCCTTACCGGATTTATAAACCTCCGCCCGGCCGTCGATCATGATATGGAGGTTTCCGCCTTCCTGGCCTTCTTTGAGGATGATATCCCCCAGCTTGAAATTCACGACCTTGCCGAGCTTAAAAAGCAGGGCCAAATGATTGTCCGACAAACCATCAAAGAGGCTGACTTCGCGCAAGAAATCTTTCGTAACGGTTTGTTTCCGTGTCGCCATAACGCCTCCCAATGATATAAAGCTTGGGTAAAATTTAAGGATTAATGTACGGTCCTAAGGCTCTTTGAGGTTTTCATTTCCCCTTCGGTGACGGCCATGTAGGGGCTCGGATTCTCTCTCTTTATTCAGCTTCCAAAGCCGGTAGTAGGTTCGGCCCAGGGCGAAAAGCAAACCGGCGATGCCTATCCCATAGAAAACAAAGGATAACCGGAAAAGTCCCACCAACCGGCCTTTTATTCGTCAGCCGTTTCCTGCGGCCGGTGAAATGGCGCGGTCCAATCCCGGACCACCCGGATTTCGTGGGGCAACAAGCGTCCTTTTAAATGGTGGCGAAGAATTTGAAGCGCCTTCCAGTCCTCGTTTTTGAGCTGGACCACCTTGGCCATCTTTTCACCGGCGGGGGGCTCATCCGGTCCCACCCTCACCCAGACCCTTTTGCCCTCGGGTTTGACGTAAACCTGGACCGTCACTTTGGTTTTGGGGGCTTTGAAGAACAATGAACGCCATTGGTCGCCAGGTTGTCCCTGGTAATTTCCCTTTTCCTGATCTGCTAAATTTTTGTATCCCTTGAAGATCAAAGCGTTTAACACTTCCTGGGATGCCCAGGCAATGCGGGCGGTGGGATTTGAACCCTTGCCCTTAACCCATCCCCCAAAAATCACGTTGGGTTGGGCCGGAGGTACTGGCCAAGCGGAGCGGGGAGGCCCTTTTTTCTTGGGTTCCTCGCCAGTGCCGGTGACCCCTTCAGTCGCTGCGGGCAAGGCCTTGGTTTCAGGCGGTTGGGTCGTTTCCGTGGCGGCGGAACCGGGCAAGGGAGGCAAAGCGGGGGCGGTCGTTGTGGAAGACGAACCTGGCAAGGGCGGCAAGGAAGGCGCCGAGGTACTGGGAGCCGCGTTTTGCGGCGGCACCGGAGCCGATCCCTGATCCGGCAAAGGAGGCAAGGCGGGCCCGGAGGAAGCAGGTGTGGATGGGGACGCGGCAGGTGCCGCTGAACCTGGCAAAGGCGGAAGAACAGGGCCACCGCTTGTAGATGAGGAAGCTGAAGTATCGGGCAAGGGCGGCAAGGCAGGCCCTGAGGCGGCGGGTGTCGAGGTGGAGGGATTGCTGTTTGGAAGGGCTGGCATGGGTGGCGCGGAACCGCCCGATGGAGCCGCGGCGGCTTGGTCCGAACCCGGCATGGCTGGAAGGGGTGGCATATCCTGTGCTTGAACCCAACCCACGAAAGTCAAAAACATTGTCACTGCTAAAAATCGTTTTAACATTCCTCGGCTCCTTGCCCCGGCAGGCGAAAAAGTGCTTTATTTTAGACTGATTTCCAGCCTAATCCGATAAAAAAAGTTAACTTTTCCTTACCTTGTTTTAGGTTTATCTCAAGGTTTTATCTAGCAGACTGCTAAAAGTTTAAAAGGGCTACAAAGCAGCCTGCCTACCCCAAAGATTCCGCAGGAATCGTGGGGTTTCCACAAATGTCGTCAGCTGAAAAAGTCCGCTTTAGGGACTTTTTCAGCTTCCTGCTATGGTTTTGAAATCTCAATAAACATGCCTTTCTAAACGCCTTGGTGTATTGGTGGTAAATCTTTAATTTTCGCTAAAACTTTGCCGTCAGAAGCGGTACTTCAAAAGCCAAGGCTTTTGGCTGTAAGGAATTGTCCGAAAAGGTCGTCTGGTGCGGAGGTGGATAGTTGTTACTTAACACCGATACGCAGGCAACCGTCGTTGAACCGGCCAGGGCCGTGCCAACGAAATACCAGAAGTTATCCCCCACGGTGAAGGTCCCATTCGTAAAAAGGCCGATGGTGGCCCAAACTCCGAAACTGGCGAAGGCGGTAAAGGGGGTCGCGGTAATAAAAACGACCTGGAAATCCTCAACTTTGTTTTCTTTATACTCCACCCCTTCTGGGTCGTACCCATTGGCCTCTCTTTCGTATTCGTAAGGCGGGGCGAAGCCATTGACCACATTGGGGTCTTCCTCATCCGTAACCGCGGCGGAATGCGCGCTCTGGGCATTACATATATGAGGCAATCCGAAACCCATGAGAATAAGGATGGTGAATAGGGTTAAAAGTCTTGAAAACATGGGGTCATTGTAATGGGGGGAGCGAGCAATCAAAAGGGGGAAAGACTTGAAAACCTTCCGAGTCATGCGTTTTTCGGTAGTGTCTCAGTTTAAACGGGCTATTAATTTAAGTCGTAACTGTTCAGCGTAGCTTAAAAAAACATCCAACACATGCCGACCTTCCATGAAACCCTTTTATGAGGTCGGTATAGTCCTGGTTTCATTTGCTCCCAGGGAGCAAATGAGGACAAAGATACGAAGACACCCCATATGATTCACCGTGAATCATATGGGGTAGTACCGCCATCATTAAACCAATCAAATGGAGGGGCGGCACACAAAGGACAGCAAAAGAAGAATAAATACCTAAAAAATCTAAAACCAGGGCCTTATTTGCCTTTCTTCGTGGCTTAGTGGCTTCGTGTTGGCTGTGGGTTTGTCGGGCCTGAACTATTACGAATTGTCTATATCGGGGTTTGAACCTAAAAAGCCTTGTTTTTGCATAGGAGAATGGCGTCGGGTGCTGGCCAAGCGGTCGAGACGGGTTCTTCAATGTTTACGGTGAATTCCTTAACACTGACGGTGGATGAAGGGGGGGCGATTTTTTCCACCTGGCCGACCAGGTGAAATTGCCTATGGACTACCCAGTCCCCCACCTCGATGACGTCTTGCCCCTTTTCGGGCTCACGCTGAAAAAGGGAAAGGATCGTTTTTTTCAACCGGTCCTGGCGTGATTCCAGGTAGGCAAGGGCCCGCCCCTTGACGAAGGCCACTTCAAGGGGTGTTAGGTTCCGTTTAAAAGATAGTTCGATTTCCTTGAAGCACTTGATGATAGCTGCCGTCCGTAAGGCTTTGGGGTCATCGGCGCTGATTCGGGACCCAGCCAAAAGCGTTTGCGGCCATTGGTATTCGGGTTTCTGAAAGGCTTGCCTCAGGTTTTTAAGGATATTGCCCGCGCAGCGTTCATCCATTTACGGGTTACTTTCTACCCTTCAATTGGCCATCGAGAAGAAGGGTTTTGAGAGGTAACTTAAATATAAGATTATTGTAATGGCGGGCTTCTGTAATCAAAAGCGGGAAAGGTTTCATTATTTTTGGCTTTCTAAAACTTCAACCCTTTTCCGACTTCCCCTTCGGGAAAACCGGGCCACCCTGGTTTTTTCTTCCAGTCGTTACGCCGTCATCTCACCGCCGGTTTCCTCTGGAACTTCCGCCATATCTCGCCCATCTCGCCTTCCTGTTAGCGTAGGAAGAAGCGATTGGAATAGTTTCTATAAAATGAAGACTTGACCCCATTTTTCTCACCCATCCCGACCCACCCAAACAAAAAAACCCCGTCCATCCGCGAGGATAAACAGGGTCGTTTTTGTTGAGAACAGGCTCTAATTTTAACGAAAACCAAGGTCGTAGGGTAAAAGTGGTGCCCGAGGTCGGACTTGAACCGACATGACCGTGAGGTCGATAGATTTTGAACATTGGGGTCAGGTCTTTATTTTATATTGTCTATCCGGACCTTGAACCTCGTCTCTCCCTCCATCCTCTTCTTTACCATCGCCATCCGGTTCCCCACTGCCGAACACATTAAACATTGGGGTCACCTATGAAAAAGAATGTCCAGGCAAAAGCGTAGTATCACGGCCCCAAGTCCAACCTGAGTCTCAAAGGACTACAAGTCAGTCACCTATTCGCGGTTGTTTCACCGCACGATAACGTTGGACCCGGCCGCTCAATCAGGCCAAGGACCTCAACTCTTGCGGGTTGTGTCAGACCCCGTCGGAGCTGGCCGGGCAGTCCTCAAAAGCTTCCTTCTTTCGTAACATATGAAAGATGCTTTTCAGCATAGCCCTTGCTACTGCTATTCGTCCCGCGTTATTCCCATGCTTCTTCTTCACCCTCGTGTATAAGGTCCCATACCGTCGGGTTTTGCGAATGGCATGAAGCGAGTTCTCAACCAATATCCAGCGAATCCATTTAGAACCCTGTTTGGTGATGTGGCCGTTGTGGCTTTTTCCCCCTGATGCGTGAACACTGGGGACCAATCCACCATAAGAACATAGATGTTCCGCGTCCGGGAACCGGCGAATATCCCCAATCTCGCTCAAAATTAATAAAGCCGAAAAGGCACCCACGCCTGGCATGGTCATCATCAGCTGGGCTTCCGGGCTTTCTGCTGCCATTTTCTTGATCACCTCTTCTGATTTGGCGATCTCTTGGCCTAGTTCCCGGATTACTTCCATATATCCGTCCAGTTCCAAACGGTAGCAAGGCCGGGTACCTACCGTGGCAAGTTCGCGGAAGTTCTTTATTCCGAATCGGTTTTTAGTAACGGGTTCGATTCCCGCCTTGGTCATGACCGAAGTCATCCGGTTTTTGGCTTGTGTTCTCAATTGCACCAGGGAAGCCCGGTACCTAAGGATTTCCCGTAAGTCGCGGATCTCTCGGGGTGGCACATAGGCTCGTGGCAGCAGATCCACCCGCAAAAGTTGAGCCAGGATTCCCGAATCAATTTTATCCGTCTTGATCTTGGCCGAGGCTATGGCTTTGACCTTTTGGGGGTGGGCCAATACCAGGTTGGGGAATCGATCCTCGATGAGTTCGTAAAAGTGATACCAATGACCTGTGGCTTCTACTACGACCTGGCTACTCACGGGTTGCTTCTTGAAATAAGCCTTTAAAGTATCCGCGTCGTTCTTCAGATCGACTTGTTCCAGCACCTTTCCTTTCTCATTCACTCTCGTGACGTAGGATGTTTTCTGGTGTAGGTCTACTCCGATATACTGTCCCACGGCTGCACCTCCTAAGCGTTTTGCACCACCTGCAAAGGTGAGTGCCTTTTCGACTCTGGGTTTATCCTAGAGCCTCGTCCCACTTAAGTGGAGACGCTCTACGCTTGGAGCTCTGCAGCCTTTTTCATGTTATCAGGTCTTTATTTTATATTATCTATCCGGGCCTTGAACCGCGTCTCTCCCTCCATCCGCTTCTTTACCATCGCTATCCGGTTCCCCACTGCCGAACAAAAAAAGGCCACCATTATCCACTTTAGACCCTTCCGCCCTCCACCGCATTATCGCACCCGATAGGCCGCCTTCGGTTCCTCAATAAACCCGATCTTCCGAGCAGGTTTATTCGGTTCTTCATACCGCTTCTAATTGAAAGCTAATTGGAATGCGGCATCGTCCCCCCTTTTGACCTTTCGGGCAAAAGGGGACATTGGGTCCCCGTCGTGGAAAACCTATTTTCTGATAACAAAGTTTTCCATTGAAACAGTCAGACCCGGGGTGGCACGGCGTAGGGCGCGATCCTCGGTCACGCAAGGCACCCCAAGCTGCTGGGCCAACAAGACATATTGGGCGTCGTAGGCTGATATTTTGTAATGAAGGGCGATTTCTAAGGTTTCAATGGGCCCCAATTCAACTTCGTTTGGAAGGAAATGGGCATAAACATCTTCTAATGCCTTGGCCGCTTTTTCTTTGGTTAATCCGCCCTGCCGGACATAGGTGGTGAATATGTTGAGAATTTCATGGCGCCAAAGACTCGGAAGTCGCCAATACGGATCCCGATCACGCACTTGGAGGGCTAAAGGCGTCAGCGACCCTTCGATAATGGAATAAGCTAAGACATTCGCATCCACGACAATCAAGCGCGGCCCTCTTGGATGGTCTTTTTCAACCATGCGGGAGTGATGGGAAATTTCCCCTTGATGGGTTCGGGCCAAGGACGCTCGGAATGCCCGGACAAAGCTTCCTCCAGGAGAGCCAACGCTTCTTTGGTCATAGACCTTCGATGTTGGGTCGCGAATTCCTTGAGTTTCTTATGCACTGGGCCCGGAACGTTTTTGATCAAAATATCAGGCATATCCGCCTCCTATCCAAACGATATCATAACAATATCATTACAATAGTTAAGTTTCAAGGCTCTTCCATAACTCGGGTTGTCTGCTAGGCCTCCCCGTCGTGGACAAAGAAACTTTAGAAAAGGTCCTACTCGGGAATCCAAATGCAATGGTTTATTGGGCTTATATTCATATTATTTTATCCACGGGACCCCAGACCCGGTTCGATTTCAAGTTGAGTCGTAAATTACAACAGAGGTTCCCTCACGGCACGTCCAAAGCCAGCTTTTCCCTTTTCGGGTTGAAGCCATCGGACGATTGGGGGTCCTCCAAGCGGTGAGCGTCGTCCCACTCCTTCGGGTTCACGACATAAAGGCTGTGCTTGCCCGGCGCGAGGCCCTGCAGGGCCGCTTCCAGGTTTTCCCGGTGGGGCTGCTGGTCGGTATCCATATCCACGTTCCAAACCCTGTCCCCGAATAGGAAGCCCGACTTTTCCATGGGAGAGTTGTCCCACATCATCACGGCCTCGCCGCCGCCATCCAGCAAAACACCCTGGTTCGGGTAAGGCATACCGCGAACAGGCACCGCTTTGCCGTTTTGCGAGGTCTTGATAAAAAATTCCATGGCCGAAACCAGGTGCTCCATGGCCTCCGCGTTGGCGCAGAACATCGTGAAGGGCTTTTTCAGGCTGGACGCCACCACGCCGCAATAGTAGGAAGTCCCCGGGTGGTCCGACACCGTTTCGATTTTGGAGCAATGGATGGCCCGGACGTCTTCCCAAAAGAACGCGGTTTTCGCCGGGCTGGCGCCCACCCCCAGGAAATTGCCCGCCAGGTTTCCCAGCGCGTCCCCCGGCAGGTTCAGGGTGAGCCCCGTGGCGCCCACTTGGACCGACTGGATCTGTTTCTTGTCGTGCCCCTGCACGAGGATGTATTTGTCCGGGTCCGCCAGGTCTTGCAGGCGTCCCGTGGCCATGCCCTCGCCCATTGCGCTATCGGCCGTGATTGGGCAATCCAGGACCCGGCATGACGGGGGGAGAACGGCTATTTCAGCTTCGAGGTAACTCTTATCTTCGTCGCTCTCTTTCCAAGCGCAGGCGGAAATATAGGTAAGATTAGTCGACAGTCGACGGTCTGCAGCCAGAGCACCAATTCCCTTTTCCGGAATTGGCGCGCTCAAACCTTGTTCCCCGGTTTGAGACCTCGGAACAGAGGACAGGGAAGCTTTGGGTTTAGCCGGCAGTCGACGGTCCGCAGTCTGCCCTGAGCCCCGTCGAAGGGTTGGCAGGGGCGCCTTTGGCGATGATTGAACCTGAGAAGTCGTGTCGTTCTTTGTGTCTTCGTGTCTTTGTGTTGGATTTGAAGTTCCCGGGGTTGGAATTGTCGTGGGTAGTGGTTGAGGAAAAGCCTTACTATCGCCTTCCCAAGGGTTTACCCAAGACCCTACCCAATGGATTGCCCCGGAGGCGGTCCGGCTCAACAAGCCCCTTAGCCCTGCCGGGTGGAAGAAGAATAGTCGACCAGCTATAAAGGGGTCAGTCATCAATTATTAATATTTACAAGTTGGAGGCAATCGGTTAGCTTGTCGGGGCTATGAGAAAACCTAGACTTCTTTATCTCGGCGGCTTGTACCACGTGATTGCCAGGGGAAATCAAAGGCAAAAAACATTTTTGGCCAAGGTTGATTTTCTTAAATATCTGGAACTATTAGGCGAGCATTTGGAAACGCGTGAAATAAGGCTTTATGCCTATTGCCTGATGCCCAACCATGTTCATCTGTTGGTAGAACAAGCCGGTGATTATCCCTTGTCCCGGTATATGCATCGGCTCCAAACGGCTTATACCCAATTCTTCAACCGGACCCATAAGAAAGTAGGCCATCTTTTTCAGGGTCGGTATAAGGCCATATTGGTGGACAAGGATTCATATCTGTTGGAATTGGTTCGATACATTGGGTTGAATCCGTTCAGGGCGAAATTGGAGGAAAAGCCGGGAATATATCCCTGGACCAGCCACCAACAATATTTGGGCCGAGAGAATAAGCCATTGGCGAAAGTGGAAGTTGAACCAGTTTTGGCTCTTTTCAGCAAAATGAAGAAAGAAGCCCAAAAGGCCTATTTGAGGTTCGTCAAGGAAGGCATGGGGGAAGGCCATCGGGAGGATTTGTATGATGTCCGGCAGGGACATATTTTGGGGGACCAGGAATTCGAACAAAAAGCGCATCAAAAGGCCCAACGTCCGCTGTCAGGTGCGAGTTTGAAGGTGAAGAAAACATTACCTGAAATATGGAAAGTACTTTTGAAACGGGAAGGGCATAGTGAAGATCCGACAGGCCATCGCCGAAGCCGTTTAATGGAAGAAGCGGCCTATCTAGCGTTTGAGGGTTGTGGGATAAGCCAAAGAGAGATAGGGGTATATTTTGGGAAAAATCAAAGCGCAGTCAGCCAGGCCATTAGGCGTTTGGAGATGAAGTGGAAAGAACAGCCCGGGGAAAAGGAGAAGTGGTTTCGATGGGCGCGACACTTAGAATATTAATAAATGATGACTGACCCCGTTCACCAAGACTTTTAGGAAATTATTTTGATCCGCGTGTTAATTTAGCAAACGACCTAGCCGGAGGGTTATCTTTTTTCAGAGTTTAGATGATGAGCTTTTGGGATTGCCAGGTTTTTTAAGTGCTGTTGTCAAAGTTGTAGCAGGAGTTATATGAATCAATTAGAAAATCTCTTCAAATTTTACAGCCAGGTGAAAAAAACTAAATCATTTGTATTTAGTGCGGCCCTATTGGGTGGTGTAGTCGTAATATTCAACTATTGTTTTTATCACTACTATTTGAGGTTTCGAATTCCTTTTATAACAGATTTGGATTCATTTGAATTTGATTTCTTGGGATATTTTTTAAATATTACTACTTGTATGATTTTTTATATATTCTCATGTGTGTCTAAATTAGCCCGAACAAGAAAGGCCTAACCAACCCGGAGAAATATAATAAGTGGGTGCGAAACCCTTATTATTCCAGGAGGTCCGGCCTTGGCTCATTCTTCCACAATCCTTTCCCAGATGCTCAAGTTTTTTTCGAGACATGAATTTCAAAAGCTGGTTTTGAAGCACCAGGCCGAGTACCACGCAAGAGGCGTTACATCCTGGTCCCACTTTGTGGCTATGCTCTACGGCCAACTGGCCGGACAAGATGCGCTCCGGGGCATTGAAGCCGGGCTCGCCACACAAGGGAACAACCTCTATCACATGGGTGCCCAACCCGTCTCCCGACCCACCCTGTCCTACGCCAACGCCCATCGTCCCGCCAGCCTTTTTGAGGACTTGTTCTCCCTCATGCTGTCCAAATGTCAGACGGTGGCACCCCATCACAAGTTCAGGTTCAAGAATCCCCTCTATTCCCTGGACGCCTCCACCATCAGCCTTTGCTTGTCACTATTCGATTGGGCCATGTTCCGTAAAACCAAAGGAGCCGTCAAACTTCACGTGAAGTTCAACCACTCCGGCTACCTGCCCACCTTCCTACGTGTAACCACCGGCAAGCTGCATGAAAAGAAAATCCTTCCGCTGGTTCCCTTGGAAAAAGGCGATGTCCTAGTCATGGATCGGGGTTACCTTGATTTCACCCTTCTCCAAAACCTCACAAAACAAGGCGTTTTCTTCGTCACTCGTCTCAAATCCAACTCGGCTTTCCGGGTGGTTGAACGCCATGAAAAAAAACACCCCAACATCCTGGCGGATCAAACCATCCGAATGATCGGCTTCAACACCCGCCGAAAATACCCTTACCCCCTGCGACGTGTAGTGGCGCGTGATCCCAAAACAAAAAAACGAGTCGTCTTAGTTACCAATCAGTTCCAATGGGCCGCTTCCACCATCGCCGCCGTCTACAAAGACCGTTGGCAGATCGAACTCTTTTTCAAAACCCTCAAGCAACAGCTCAAGGTTAAAAGCTTCGTGGGAACCTCCTTGAACGCCCTGCTGTCTCAATTGTGGACTGCCATGATTGCTTACTTGATGCTCAGCTACATGAAATTCAAATCGAAATTCGCTTGGTCGCTTTATACCTTGAGCAGTATTCTGCCCACGAACCTTTTCAGCCGTAGAAACCTGTGGGATTGGCTAAACCAGCCTTTCAAAGCTACGTCGGAAGTCTTTCTGCTTACAAAACAAGCTGGTTTTGATTTCGGCTAATTCAGACAGCTATGATATATTCTATTTGAATATCTATACCTTTTTTTATTGGTTTATTCATATTAGAAAATCGAAAAATAATTTCGTATAGAGTAATGATATTTGTAGTGTCCACTAAATATCTTCTAGCATTTTGGGGTGAGCACGAGTAGATATTCAGACAAGCACAAGCCAAACTAAAAACCAGCTTTTAGCTTAAGCCCTCGGGTTGGCCTGCCCAGAACGACCAGCAGGTGTCGAACCGGCCTGTTCCATGGCCTGACGAAGCGAAGACTTGGCCGTTTGTTTCTCCGACTTCATGCGCTCGTTATTGTTCAAAATCTTTTTGCGCATGCGCAGGTTCAGGGGCGTGACTTCCAAAAGTTCGTCGTCCTGGATGTATTCCAGGCATTGCTCCAGCGAGAAAATCGTCGGCGGCTCCATGGTCAAGGCCTCGTCGGAGGACTTGCTCCGCATGTTGCTCAAATGCTTGGTTTTGCAGGGGTTCACCGCGATATCATTCTCGCGCGTATGTTCGCCCACGATCATGCCCTCATAGACTTCCAAGCGGGGGTGGATGAAAAACTTTCCCCGGTCGGCCAATTGGAACATGCCATAGGCCGCCGTGACGCCCGCCTCAAAAGCCACCAGAACGCCCCGGCTTCTGCCCCCGATATCGCCCTTGTACTCGCCGTAGCCGGAGAAGACATGGTGAAGAACGCCTTCACCCTTGGTGTCGGTCATGAACTCGGTTCGGAAACCCAGCAGACAGCGGGAAGGGATCAAAAACTCGATGCGGGTCGCCACTTCGGAAAGGGGCGCCATGTTCTTCATCTCACCCTTGCGGGCCCCCAGTTTTTCCATCGCGATGCCCACGCAATTGTTAGGAACGTCGACGATCAAATGCTCATAAGGTTCCTCGAGTTTTCCCTCTTTCATCTTGAAAATGACCTGGGGTCGTGGAAACCTGGAACTCGAATCCCTCACGGCGCATGGTCTCGATCAGGATGCCCAAATGCAGTTCGCCCCGGCCCGCGACCTGGTAGGCGTCCGGACTTTCCGTATCGCTGATTTTCAAGGTCGGGTTGGCTTCGGCTTCTTTATATAAACGGTCCCGCAAGTGGCGGGAAGTGACGAATTTTCCTTCCTTGCCGGCGAAGGGGCTGTTGTTGACGGAAAAAACCATGGACATGGTGGGTTCGTCGATGGCGATGGAGGGCAAAGGGGTTGGATCGTCGCTGGAAGCCACCGTTTCCCCGATCTGCACGTCTTCCAAACCGGCCAGGAGGATGATATCGCCCGCCATGGCTTCCGGGCACTCGACCTGTTTGATGCCGCTGTACGTAAAAAGCTTGGTGGCGTTGCTGGTGACCTTCCGGCCGTCCAGCTTGATGAGGGTGATGGGGTCGTTGAGCTTGATCTTGCCCCGGGCGATGCGGCCCACGGCCATACGGCCCAGGTATTCATTATAGGAAGTCGTGGTGACCAGCATCTGGAAAGGCGATGTGACATCCACTTCCAAGGGTTTGAAATGCTTCACGATGGTTTCAAAAAGGGGCTTCAGGTCCGTACCGGGCACATCCAGGCTCAACGAGGCCTTGCCCTCCCGGGCGATGGCGTAAAGGACTGGATAGCTGATCTGGTGCTCATTGGCGCCCAGGGCGATGAAGAGGTCCAGCACGGCGTCCACCACTTCGTGGGGCCGGGCGTCCTTCCGGTCGATCTTGTTGATGACCACGATGGGGTCCAGGTTTTGTTCCAGGCTCTTGCGCAGGACGAACTTGGTCTGGGGCAGGGGGCCTTCGGCGGCGTCCACCAACAGCAAAACCCCGTCCACCATGGAAAGAATGCGCTCCACTTCCCCGCCGAAATCGGCGTGGCCCGGCGTATCCACGATGTTGATGCGCACCCCGTTCCAGACGACCGAGGCGTTCTTGGAGAAAATGGTGATGCCGCGTTCTTTTTCCAGGTCGTTGGAATCCATGACCCGCTCTTCCATGTGCTCATTGGCCCGAAACACGCCGGATTGCCGGAACAAAGCGTCCACGAGCGTGGTTTTGCCATGGTCGACATGGGCGATGATGGCGATATTTCGTAAATCTTCCCTACGAGTCATGAAGCTAACCTCTTTGAACCGCTGTTTTTCGGTTTATTTTTTGGCTGTTCGTTGACGAAACTTGCGCGTTAAAAACAACGAAATCCGCCTTTGGGGAGGCGAGAGTATACAGAAAAGGGGTCAGAATGGAAAGGAGTTAAGATTCTTGGCAGTGTCTCAGTTTTAAAGGGATATTAAATTAAGTCGTCATTGCGAGGGTCAGCCCCAACCCTTCGACTTTGCTCACGGCCCTGAGGCTCTCGAAGGGTCGGGGAGGCATGAACAAGGCATGTAGTAGGTTGTACACCTTGAACCTACGACAAAACCTGAGATTCCCACGTCGCATACCGCTTTTCTACCTGATGTTTATTGAATGCGGTATTGCCCAGTCTTCCGTTGCCCTAAAGGGCAACGGGGGCAAATCGTACTGATCTCCTAATTTCAAGGATATGGAAATCAGCACTGCTCCTCGGAATGACTTCAAACTGAGACACTACCCGATTCTTGGGTTTTTCCCAAAAACCCCAATAAGACTCTGCGAAAACCATCCGGGTTGTCCACGAAAACCCCGTGACCGGCCTTTTCAACCCCCACAAGCCGGCCCTGACGGATCAATTTTTCAATTTTGTCCGCTTCCTCCGGCGAAACATACGCGCTCTCCAGGCCCTTCATGAAAAGCACCGGGCATTGAACCTTTTCCAGCCAAGGGGAGTAATCCACGGCCCTTCCCCATTTTTGCGTTTCCACAATAGCGGGGATGGAGAAGACCCAATCCCATTTCCCATTTTCTTTTTTCTCGAACTGGGTCTTTTCATGGGCGATCTTTCTTTCCCGGCCGGGAAAGAGAATTTCGAGGAACCGATCCAAGCTGGGCTCATCGTCAAAAGGCGCGGGATATCGGGCGAACTCTTCCACATGTTTCTTCCAACGGTCGGGCGCGGGCATAAGGGTTTGGTCGATGATGGTTAGGCTGAGGGCCATGCCGGGGTACAGACCCGCGAAAACCAGGGCGTTCCGTCCCCCCGTGGAGTGGCCCACGATGTGGGCTTGGGGGATTAACAGTTCATTTAGGATTGCGGCCAAATCCTGGGCGTGGTCCTCGGGCGTGTAACCCCTTTCCGGCTTGTCGCTCTTCCCGTGGCCCCTCATGTCCGGCGCCCAGACCCGGAAGCCTTCGCTTGAAAGCCATTGGGCGGTTTCCTTCCAAGTGAAACAGCGGGACGTAAGACCGTGGAGAAGCAAAACCACGGGTCCCGCCTTGCCCCAGGTCTCGTAATAAAACTTGCCGCGTGGCGTCAGGGTGAATGGCATGTCGAACCTTTGATCCCGATTGATGCCGGACAGTTTATTTCATCCCGCCCGTTCTTTCTATTTTTCCCCATCGCCCCTAAAATGCGCAGCCATGAGGAAAGCCATGGCAAAACACGACCCCTACGCGGCCTTCCGGTTCACCAACTACCGTTATTATTCCCTTGGCAGCTTCCTGTCCGTGGCGGGCCAGCAGATGCTTCGCCTGGCGGTCAACCTGGAAGTATACCGCCTGACCCATTCCGTGATGGCGTCCGGCCTGATCGGCCTTTTCATCTGGATACCCATATTCCTCTTCATGCTTCCCGGCGGAATGATGGCGGACCGTTACAACCGCAAGGCGCTGGTGTTGGCCTGCAACCTATTATTCGCCCTATGCGCCGTGGGCCTGGCGGTGGCCGACCGTTTTCCCCAGCCGGTCACCCTGATCTTCGCGATCCTCTTCTTCATCGGGCTCGCCCGGGCCTTCAGCGACCCGCCCAAGAACGCACTCTTGCCCGAACTGGTGCCGGCGAAGCATTTTTCCAACGCCATCGCGTGGAACAGCAACATATTCCAGGTCGCATCCCAGCTCGGGCCAGCCTTGGGGGGAATGCTTTATAACTCCATCGGATTCGCGGGGGTCTGCTGGATCGACGCTTCCATCGAGGCCGCTTTCTTCCTGTTCATCCTCTCGGTCAAGCAATCCATCCGTTACAAAAGCGAACCCATCAGCCTTAAATCGCTCCTGGAAGGCTTGAAGTTCGTGCGGGATACCAAGCTCATATTGGCCACCATCACCATGGATCTTTTCGCGGTCATCCTGGGCGGGGCGACCGCCCTCTTCCCCGCCTTCGACGACAAGGTGCTCCATTGCGGGCCCGCCGGAGTGGGGTGGCTTCAATCGGCCATCGCCATGGGGGCCTTCACTACTTCTTTCCTGGTTGCCCATATACCCCTCAAAAAGGCCGGCCAAACCCTGCTTTGGGCCGTGGCGGGTTTCGGCGTCGTTACCATCCTCTTCGGGTTATCCCACTGGTACTGGTTGTCCTTCGCCATGATGTTCCTGGCCGGGGCCTTCGACAATATCAGCGTACTGGTCCGCCACACGCTGGCCCAGGTGCTCACCCCCCATTCCATGCGGGGCCGCATCAATTCGGTAAGCTATATCTTTATCCACTCATCCAACGAACTGGGCGGGTTCGAGTCCGGCGCGGTGGCGGCCCTGGTGGGTTTGGTGCCCTCGGTCATCATCGGCGGGATCGGGAGTCTTTTGGTGGTATGGGCGGTCAACAAGGTCTGGCCCGAGGTGGCGAAAATCAAGAAGCTCTCAAACCCTTAACACCCTATTCACCGCCAAGAACGCCAAGAACACCTAAACCATAAAGGGATTTGATTTTCGACCCAATATTTACCACAGATAGCTAGACTATACCGACCTCCTTATGGGTTTATGGAAGGTCGGCATGTGGCCGCCAAAGGCGGCCTGTGGTGAAATTAGATTTTGTTGTAGTCTTTTAGCCTTTTCCCAGTTGCCAGCGGAGGGCGGAAACCAAATTCGGGTATAAAAACTCAAATCCCGCCTTTTGCAGTTTGGCGGGCTGGACCCTCTGGCCTTCCAACAACAGCGCCTCCCCCATTTCCCCGAAAAGCATCTTCACCACGAACCCCGGAAGGGGCGCGATCGTGGGGCGACGGAGGACCTTGCCCAACACCTTGGTAAATTCCCGGTTCGTGACCGACTCAGGAGCTGTGGCGTTCACGGGGCCGTCAAGGTCTTTCCGGTAAAGCAATTCGTGAAAGATGCCGACCAGGTCCTCTAAGGCGATCCAGCTCATCCATTGTTCACCGGAGCCGATGACGCCGCCTGCCCCCATCAAAAAGGGCGGTAGCATCCTGGGAAGCGCCCCGCCGGAAAGGGACAAAACGATGCCGGTACGCACGTGACAGACCCGGATATTCTGCCAACGGGCCGGGTCTGCCGCCCTTTCCCATTCTTGGCAGGAATCGGGGAGAAATCCCCGGCCCGACGGGCTTTCTTCCGTTAACACCTCATCCCCCCGGTTCCCATAAAAGCCGATGGCCGAGGCCACGATAAAAACCTTCGGTTTGTCCTTGAGTTTAGCCAAGGTCTCCGCGAGGAACCTCGTGCTTTGCACCCGGCTTTCCCGGATGGCGTCCTTTCGCTCCGGGGTCCACCGGGATGAGCCGATATTCTCCCCGCCCAGATGGATGACCGCGTCCATGCCTTCCAATGCGTTTGGATCAATTTCCCTTTTTATCGGGTCCCATTGGATTTCCCCCTTGAGGGGATCGGGCGCCCGGCGCACGAGTGTTTTCACCTCATGCCCCGCGCATTGAAGAAAACATTTCAACTCGCTCCCCACCATGCCTGAGGCCCCCGCCAGGACGACCTTCAGGGGTTTTTCTTTTATATAGGGATAGAGCCTTTTTAAATCCTGCGAGGTTCTCGTATGTCGAAATTGAAAGAGCCGGTCCAACTTCCGCTTCATCCAATTCCCCGCCACCAGGTTCCCCAAAGGGCCCAGGGGAAGGGCGTAATCCACCTGATCCGAAAGGTGGCTGGCTTCGACGTAGAGGGGCTTGAACCCGTGGGTATGGACCCACTTCGCGAAGGGGCCCTTGGTCTGTTTATCCCTGAATTGCCGTCCCGGGATAAAGTCATAATGAACCGCTTCCCACCTTTGCCGGAAGGGTCCCACCTCGAGGACCACCTTTCCCCCTTCTTCAAAACCACCGCTTTTTTCGACCAGCCTCGCCCTTTCAAATGGCGGGGTCAGACGCACCAGCGCCTGGGGCCGACTATACCAGTTGAACAGAGCCTCCACGGGGACCGGTATTTCGGAAGTTTTTTCGAACAAGGGCATGAAAAGCCTCACGCAAGAAATGTTACCCATTGGAAGATAGGCTCTAGGCCCAAGGATTATCAAGCTTCCACGATTTAAATCGACCCCAACAACCTTATTTTTCATCGTTATTCAAGCCGGGAACCTGTTTGCAACTTTCTAATTCCTCCGTTCGTCTTATTTAACGAAGTTTAATAACCCAAGGAGAAGAAAATGAGAAAGTTAATCGTTGTGTTATGCGGTTTGTTTTTCATCGGCGCGACCGGATTGGCCCTGGCGCAAGACGCGAATGGCAAGAACCCCGCGATGAGCCCCAAGGCCCGCCTGAAGAGGCAGCACAAGCGCATTGCGAACGGCGTGAAGAGCGGCAAGATCAGCAAGGCCCAGCACAAGCAATTGGCCCAGGAAGGCAAGGACATCAACCAAGAACGCAAAGCGGATTTAGCGGCTAATGGCGGAAAGATGGACAAGTCGGACCGCAAGTCCCTGGAATCCCAGGAGAACCTCCGTTCCGAGCAGATCAAGCAGGACAAGACCGGACAGTAAACTTCAACCAGTCGAAATAAAAAAAAGGGCGTGGGGTTTTCCCCTCGCCCTTTTTTATTTTCAGAACTATGCATTGGCATAAATTAAAAACAAACCCTCTCCCCTTGAGGGAGAGGGCATGCCGACCTTCCAATTAGTTAGTTTTTATGGAGGTCGGTATGGTCCCATATGTCCTTTTTATATTCCCAAAAGGGAAATATGGGACAGGGTGAGGGGTGCTTTACCACGGGGTTCCCCCCTCATGCCGACATTCCATAAAACTTTTAAAGATGTCGGTATCGTACCGATCACCTTGATTTAATAAATAGAGGATCGGCACATCCCATCCTTCTCCCTCCAGGGGAGAAGGTGAAAACCACAACAACTAAACCTTTCTTGAACGACTTTATGTCAAAGCCATAACCCCGTTTGTTTTAAGCACCCATCAACAAAACCCCGCGATAACGTATTAGCCACAAAATGGATAATTCGAATCCCAACGTGTATAGTTTCAAAATCATATTCAACCGAAAACCAATACAAATGGGTTGGCTGAACCCTTGAAACCTCCGACGAACCAAGATCCCCTTTCCATCCTTAACCGCGTTTATGGCTACCCCTCCTTCCGGGGCCGCCAGGAATCCATCATCCGGCATGTCCTGGGCGGGGGTTCCTGCCTGGTGCTCATGCCTACCGGCGGGGGCAAAAGCCTTTGCTATCAGATCCCGGCCATGATTCGGCCCGGCCTGGCGCTGGTCATTTCGCCCCTCATTGCCCTGATGCAGGACCAGGTGGATGCCCTGGTGCAAAATGGGGTGGCCGCTGCCTTTTACAATTCCACCTTGGATGGGCGCCAAAAAGATGACATCCGCCGACAAGCCCAACAAGACAAGTTGGACCTCCTCTATGTAGCCCCCGAAACCCTGAACACGCCCGGGTTTCAATCCTTTATCCGCGACCTGCCCTTAAGCCTCATCGCCGTGGACGAGGCCCATTGCGTCTCCCAATGGGGCCATGACTTCCGGCCCGACTACCTGCTCATCGCCGCCTTGCGCGGGCATTTCACCTCCACGCCCCTGGTGGCCCTGACCGCCACGGCGGACCCGCAAACCCAAAAGGAAATCCGCGAGCGGCTGGGGCTGGCGCAGGACCCGGTCTTTTCCTCCAGCT
Organism: candidate division FCPU426 bacterium; assembly: GCA_963771075.1. GTDB lineage: Bacteria > Oederibacteriota > Muellerivitia > Muellerivitales > Muellerivitaceae > CAVTWJ01. The sequence continues at coordinate 114,416 of CAVYSE010000003.1, forward strand.
TCGACCGGCCCAATATCCGCTACCAGGTCACAGTGAAGGAGGCGGGGCGCGAGCAATTGCTTGATTTTATCCGCACCCACCACCCCGGCCAGGCCGGGATCGTCTATGTGCTCAGCCGCACGGGTACGGAAGAAACCGCCGCCTGGCTTTCCGAAAGGGGCGTGGAGGCCCTGCCCTACCACGCCGGGATGGAGGCCCCCTTGCGGCGGCGCCACCAGGGGCGTTTTTTGCGCGAGGAAGGCCTGGTCATGGTGGCCACCATCGCCTTCGGCATGGGCATCGACAAGCCCAACGTGCGCTTCGTGGCCCATCTGGGCATCCCCAAGAGCGTGGAATCCTATTACCAGGAAACGGGCCGCGCTGGACGCGACGGCGAACCCGCCTCGGCCTGGATGGCCTATTCCCTGGATGACGTGGTGAAACTGCGCCGCATGATCCAGGGCGGCGAGGGGGATGAGGCCCACAAGCGGCTCGGCGGCCAAAAACTCAACGCCATGCTGGGCCTGTGCGAAACCGTGGCGTGCCGCCGCCAGTCCCTGCTGGCCTATTTCGGCGAGGGCCATCCCGGAAACTGCGGCAACTGCGACAACTGCCTGGTTCCCCCCAAGACCTGGGATGCAACCATCCCCGCCCAAAAGGCCCTATCCTGCGTCTACCGCACCGGCCAGCGTTTCGGCGCTGGACACTTGATTGATCTCCTTATCGGCAAGGAGACTGATCGGGCCATCCAATTCGGCCATACCCGGTTGAGCGTCTTTGGCGTGGGCAAGGATTTGGAAAAGAGGAGTTGGGACTCCATCTTCCGCCAATTGGTCGCGGGGGATTATGTCGAAGTGGATTTGGAAGGCTACGGAACCTTCAAATTGAATGAAAAGTCATGGGCGGTCATGAAAGCAGGCCAAAAAGTCTTGCTAAGGGAAGACCCCGCCCCCCGCGTCAAGGTTAAAGGCGCCCGAAAGGATAAGTCCCCCGCCAAGGCACCAACCGTTTTAAGCGGCCAGGATAGTTCCCTTTTCGAGGCCCTGCGCGCCCTTCGCCTCCAACTGGCCAAGGATCAAAACCTGCCCCCCTACGTGGTCTTTCACGACAGCACCCTTCGCGAAATGGCCTCCCGGCGCCCCACCACCCTTAACGAATTCGCCCAAATCCCCGGGGTGGGCGAAACCAAGTTGAAACGTTACGGCCCCGCCTTCCTGGAAGTCCTGGCGGGGTTAGATTCGAACCATAAATAGGAGAATCGGCCAACCCAAGCGGTGGGCCAGTCGAACTGTTCGAGTCCAACCCTGGGAATCTTATAAGGACTCGAACAGTGGGAAAGACCCATGACAGTGCGGAGCACTGAGGGTGCAGGGAGAATCCCTGCGAATTTGAAGGGTACATAGGGGTAATTCCCTATGAGCGCTTTGCGCAAAACGGGTTTTTTCCATGAACGGTTTTAAAGGGTACAACTTATTTCGCGATGTACTTCCCGATGTGGACCTGGTTGGCTGTGGCGCCCTGCACATATTCCAGGGCAAGTTTGGCCTTGGGGGTTTCCCCCGGCGCCAATTCCAGGTATTTCTGCCAGCATTCCACCGCCTTCTCCTTGTGGCCACGGTTCAGGTAAATTGCCGATCAGGGCTAATATCCCCATGAAAAACGAGGGTTTTCGCGGGAATCCAGGAAGAAGTTGCAGATTTTACCTGGCAGGTTAAAATTGCGATACCATGAACTACCTGCCGCGCCTTTTTCCAAAATCAGAACATAGTTATTTTTTGTTCGGCCCCAGGGGCTCGGGCAAATCCACTTGGCTTAAACACGCCTACCCAAGGGCGCTTTACATCGACTTGCTGGACCCCGTCCTCTTCAGGGATTTTTCATCCCATCCAGAGCGCTTAGGCGGGGCCATTGATAAAGCCGCGCTCCATGAGCCCGTGATCATCGATGAAATCCAAAAAGCGCCCGCGCTCCTGGATGCCGTGCACCAGTCCTTGGAAGGACATGGCCGGGGCCGGCAATTCATATTGACGGGTTCAAGCGCGCGGAAGCTTCGCCGGACCGGGGTGAACCTGCTGGGAGGCCGCCTCCTTTGGCGGCAGTTTCATCCGTATCTCGCCTCGGAATTGGGGCCGAAATTCGACCTGGACCGTTCCATGTCGATTGGGATGTTGCCGCTCGTGCGGGCCGCCAAGAACCCCGCGGAAACCTTAAGGGCTTACGCCGCCCTCTATATTCACCAGGAAGTCAGGGAAGAGGCTTCCGTGCGGGATTTGGGGGCTTTTTCGCGCTTCTTGGAGGCGGTGTCCCTGAGCCATGGGGGCCAATTGAACCTCAGCGCCGCCGCCGCCGAATGTTCCGTCACCCGCCGCAGCGCCGAGGGATACATGGAGGTCTTGGAAGACATGATGCTGTCCTTCAGGCTCAAGGTATTCGAGAAGCGCGCCCAACGCCAGTTGGCGGCCCATCCCAAGTTTTATTTCTTCGATTCCGGCGTTTACCAGGCGATCCGGCCGCGCAATCCCCTTGACTCGGACAGCGAAATCGGCGGGGGCGTCTTGGAGGGGTTGGTGGCCCAGCATTTGAAGTCTTGGCTCTCGCACCGGGAGGGTAAAAACGAGCTTTTCTTTTGGCGAACGAGAACCGGGTTGGAGGTCGACTTTGTCGTTTTCGGGGAAGCGGGCCTCTGGGCCTTTGAGGTCAAGTCGGGGGCGGTTGGCCATTCCGGGGACGCAGCAGGTTTGAAGGCCTTCTTAAAGGATTACCCGGAAGCCAAGGCGGCGCTCCTTTCGCCCTCTCCCACGCGAAAAACGCTGGATGGAATCCCCTGGCTGGATGTGCGGGACTTTCTTTTGGGATTGATTCCCGGAAAGCCGCTTCCGTTCAATTAAGGGAGCCTCTATTTATTCACCACTAAGGCACCAAGACACCAAGACACCAAGAAAACCTTTTTTTTGATACCGACAAAACCGAAAAAGCAATTATTAGAGGTGCCCTTAATACAAATATGGTATCATATATAATACCATCGTGAAACCATTGCGAATTGTGCTGGACACCAACATTCTTGTCTCCGCTTTAAGGTCGCGCTTAGGTGCTTCGCACCGCTTGTTATTGGCGGTGGGCGACAAACGGTTTCAAGTTCAATTGTCGGTGTCGTTGCTTTTGGAATACGAAGCGGCGATTAAAAACCCCAAAAGCGGCATCAAGCTTTCAGCTGATGAAAAGGACGATATTCTGGATTATCTCTGCTCCGAAGCCCGGCATTGTAAAGTTCACTTTCTTTGGAGGCCGTGCCTAAAAGACCCAGGAGATGACATGGTCCTGGAATTGGCCGTTGCTTCGGAAGCGGGTGGAATCGTTACTTTTAACAGACGGGATTTCAAGGGCATCGAGGCTTGGGGTTTAAAAGTTTATTCGCCCCAGGAATTTTTGACGATCTTAGGAGGACGAAAATGAGTGCTATCAGTTTGAGGCTGCCAAACACCCTTCACCGATCCGTTCGAGAAATGGCCGACAAGGAACATGTTTCAATCAACCAAATGATAACTTTGGCTCTCGCGGAGAAAGTTTCGGCTTTGATGACGGATGAATATTTAGTCCACCGGGCAAAGCGGGGAAGCAAGGCGAAATTCCTGAAAGCGATGGGCAAGGTGGCTAAAACCGAGCCGGAACCGAAGGATAAACTTCATTAATTGTTCAGCCTCTTTCCTGAATTTGTAGATAGAGTCTGTTTTAAATCTTGCTTTATTTGGTTGTCATTGCGACGAGTGGCCGCCGATATCCCGCATTTCCTTATTTACCCTTAAAGAAAAACGGGGCTAGGGGGACGTTCACGAGAGGCTTGTGGTAGTTGGCCTAAATTCGGCCAACCATCCATGGGCTTTAGCCCATGGACAATCCCAGTTTAAAAAGCCTTTAAAAAGGCCAAGACGAACATCGAACTGAGATCGCGACGTCGGCAACCGCCCCGATTGGGGCGCCCCCTCTCGATGACAGACCACAAAAAGTACTTCAAAACCCTTTATCTGCAAATTCGGGAAAGGCCCATTGTTCACGATGGGCCTGGTTGGTTCTATTTAGCCAAATGGGTCATCCGTTAGGTTGCACGACGGGGACCCGTCTTTAAAAGTGGAATATGGGAAGTAAGTGGGAACTTACCGGGAATCTGGGAATTCCCTCTTGGGTTCGCGGTTCTAAACTCGTCCAATGCGGGGATGCATAAAAGGGACTCGAACAGTTGGAAAGGCCCATGACAGTGCGAAGCACTGAGGGTGCAGGGAGAATCACTGCGAATTTGAAGGGTACATAGGGGTAATTCCCTATGAGCGCTTTGCGCAAAACGGGATGTTTCCCATGAACGGTTTTAAAGGGGTACAACTTATTCGGCGATGTACTTCCCGATGTGGACCTGGTTGGCTGTGGCGCCCTGCACATATTCCAGGGCAAGTTTGGCCTTGGGGGTTTCCCCCGGCGCCAATTCCAGGTATTTCTTCCAGCAATCCACCGCCTTGTCCTTGTTGCCCCGGTTCAGGTAGATGCCCCCGAGCGAGAAATGAACGTCAATATGCTTGGGGTCCAGTTCCATGACCCTTTCGTATTCCACCAGGGCCTCTTCCCACCACATCTTGGCGTAATAGGCGTTGCCCAGGTGAAAATGGGCGGAAGGATGGCCGGGATTGAGGGCGACCGCCTTGGTGCATTCCTTGATGGAATCTTCGTAATGGCCGGTCTTGAAAAGCAGGATTCCCAGGTTGAGCTGGGCCGGAAAATAGTTCGGGTTTAGCTCGAGGGCCTGGCGATAAAGCTCCTCAGCCCCGGGGAAATCCTGGTTCTTGTACAGGATGACTGCTTGTTTGTTGATTTCGGACACGTCCGTCATGCCTATATCCTAGCGGAAAAAGTTCAACACCGACATCTAACACAAAGCCACAAAGAACGGCAAATAAGGAAAAGTCTGGGAAGTGTCTCAGTTTGAAGTCATTCCGAGGAGCAGTGCTGATTTCCATATCCTTGAAATTAGGAGATCAGTACGATTTGCCCCCGTTGCCCTAAAGGGCAACGGAAGACTGGGCAATACCGCTTCAATAAATACCTAATAGAAAAGCGGTATGCGACGTCGGAATCCCAGGTTTTTCCGTAGGTTCAAAGTGTACAACCTGAGATTGCTACGGTTCAAACCGCCCCGATTGGGGCTGACCCTCGCAATGACGACTTGAATTAATAGCCCTTTTAAACTGAGACACTACCAAATTCTGACTTTTCAAAAAATCAGGTCTTACTTCGCCTCCCTGAGTGTCTTTGTGCCTTGGTGATAGCCTTGGTTTTTACTCTTGGTTTAAGGGATGACTTTATTCAGGGGATATTCCACGATTCCCTCGGCGCCCTGGTCCTTAAGCTTCGGGATCATGTCCCGGACCGTCTTCTCATTGACCACCGTATCCACGTCCACCCAGTTCTTGTCCTGAAGCTCGGAGATGGTGGGCGAATTGAGCGAAGGAAGGACCTTCAGCACCGATTCCAGCTTGGCCCGGGGCACGTTCATCTTCAACCCCACCTTTTCCTCGGCCGCCAGGGCTCCCTTCAATAATAGCACCATGTCCTCGATTTTCTTTTTCTTCCAGGGGTCCGCCCAGGCCGCCTTATTGGCGATGACCAGGGTGTTGGATTCCATCAGGGTTTCCAGGATTACCAGGTTGTTCGCCCGCAGGGAGGAGCCGGTTTCGGTCACCTCGATGATGGCGTCGGCCAGCTCGGGAGGCTTGGCTTCGGTGGCGCCCCAGGAAAATTCCACAGTGGCCTTGACCCCGTTCTTTTTCAGGTATTCCTTCGAGACGTTCACCAGCTCGGTGGCGATCTTTTTGCCTTCCAGGTCCTTCACCGATTTGATATTGGAACTGGCCGGGGCCGCCAGGACCCAACGGACGGGCCGTAGGCCCGCTTTCGCGTAGATCAATTCCGCCACCTCATGCACCTGGGAGCCGTTTTCCATGACCCAATCCCGGCCGGTCATGCCCACGTCCAGGGTGCCGTCCTCGACGTAGCGGCTCATTTCCTGGGCCCGGATCAGCATGGCCTTCATCTCGGGGTCGTCGATATTGGGAAAATAGGAACGGGAGGTGGATGAGATTTTGTAACCGGCCTTGGCGAACAGGTGAAAGGTGGATTCCTGGAGGCTTCCCTTGGGCAGTCCCAGCTTTAACAGATTAGGCATTTTGGGTTTCCTTGCGTTTGGTGGTAAGACTCGCTTATTTAACAAAAGGCGCTGGGCTTTGGCAACCGTTTCATTCTTATAATTCGTCGGTGTCTTTTGATAGACTAGCCGCCGTTCAAACCGACGGAAAGGCGGACTTTAACCGTGCCGATGGACCTCTACAACCTCAACCGGGACGAACTGACCCGCCACTTCGTGGCATCGGGCGCGCCCCGCCATACCGGCGGGCAGGTCTTCCACTGGCTGTACCAAAAAAAATGCGGGTCCTTCCAGGACATCACGGACATTCCCCAATCCACCCGGGAGGAACTGAACCGCCAGGCCCGCGTGACGCCGCTCCAACTCGACTCCAAACAAACCTCGGCCGATGGGACAGTCAAATATCTCTGGTCCCTCCCGGCCCTGGAGCAGGGCCCCGGCGGCCGGGTGGAAAGCGTCCTTCTTCCCATGTCGCGCGACGAGGAAGGCGAAGCCGGTTTTTACACAGCCTGCATCTCCACCCAGGCCGGTTGCCGCATGAAATGCGCCTTTTGCGCCACCGGGGTCCCCAAGTTCGGCCGCCACCTTTCCACCGCCGAGATTGTCGGCCAGGTATTGGGGATGGAACGGGATTCGGGAATGAAATTCAGCAATATCGTGGTCATGGGGATGGGGGAACCCCTGGACAATTACGAGCCCACCCAAAAGGCCATGCGCATCTTCCATGACCCCGAGGGGCTCAACCTCGGACGGCGCCGGATGACCGTTTCCACCTCCGGGTTATTGGAACCCCTGAAAAGGTTCATCAAGGACGACTGGCCGGTCTCACTGGCCCTTTCCCTGCACAGCGCCGATCCGGAAATCCGCAGCCGCCTGATGCCGGTCAACCGTTCCAACCCGCTGGAAAAACTGAAAAAACTCCTGAGGGAATTCACCTTTACCCGGCGCCTGCCCGTGACCCTGGAATATATCCTCCTGAAGGGGGTGAATGACGGCCCCGAGGACGCCCGAAAGCTGGCGGCCTTCTGCAAGGACCTGCTTTGCAAGGTCAACTTGATCCGATACAACCCAGTCCCGACCCTCCCCTTCCAATCGCCGGGCGAGGAGGCGGTGGAAGCCTTCAAGCAATCCCTGAGGGAAAAGGGCATGATGGTTTTCCTGCGGGAACGCAAAGGGGTGGATATCGACGCGGCCTGCGGGCAACTGGGATTCAAGGAAAGCCTGGCGGGGGCGGAACCATGATGAAAGACGCTTTCCGTTCTTACCGGCAGGCCCTGACCGATTCCGAAAAGATCCTGATCCGCAGGGCCCTGAACCTGCTGGGTGTTTTCACCCTGGTGGCGCTTTCCTGCGGCGGGGTATCCCTTTTGTTCACCCAGCTGCACCAGCCCATGATCGTTCCCAAGATCGTCGGTTTGAGCGAGTCCCAGGCGAAGGATGCCCTTTCCTCCAAGGGACTGAGGCTGAAGATCTTGAGGTCCCAGTATGACGACCATGTTCCAGAGGGGCTTTTGAGCGAACAAAACCCCCGGGCCAACGCCTATCTGAAGCGGGGCAAGGAGGTCGGGGCGGTCCTGAGCAAGGGAAACCCCAAGGTCAAGGTTCCCTATGTGGTTCAGCTTTCGTTCCGGGAGGCCCAGATCCTCTTGGCCGCCAACCGCCTTCGCGTGGGGAGGGAATCCCTCGTGGCCGACAACCTGGAACCCAAGGACACGGTCCTCGCCCAGGTCCCCGATCAAGGGGAGGCGGCCGGGGCCTTCGACACCGTGGACCTATTGGTTTCCACCGGGCCGGACAACCCGAGTTTCCTGATGCCCAACCTCGCCCAACAGCCCCTGGAAACCGCGTTCAAGCTCCTGCGGCCCGCCGGGATCACGCTTCAAAAGATCAAGATCGAGGTGCATGACGACCTGGATTCGGAAACCATCCTCTCGCAAACTCCCGCCGCCGGTTCCCGGGTGCTTCACGGCGACAACGCCTCCCTGGTCGTGAGCGCGAAAAGCTCGGACGCTTCCCTCAAGGCCCGCCTCGCCAAGGTCGACTTCGACATGCCCGTGGGGAACCCCCACCGGCTCCAGATCGACGTGTTCGATTCCACCGGAACCCGCACCGTTTTTAACCGCATGCAGGGCCCCCTGGACCACGTGGAGGTGGAGGTGAGCGTCACGGGCAAGGCCTCGGCCCAGATCTACCTGAACCAGGAATATGTTAAGGAGATTCCCATCGAGTAGCGCGGCGGAAGGCAAAGGCGAGGCGGGGCGGCCAACCCTAAGATCGGGTTACCTTAAATTGGAGATATTTTTCAGCTTCGCGCGGGCCTGGCCGATCTTACCTTGGACATCCGTGTTATCCGGATCTTCCTGGAGACATTCCTCCCACTTCCGGATCGCGTCCCTGAGTTGCCCATTGATATAGAGGGTGATCCCCTCGAAATAAAGCGCCTTCACCTTGGAGGCGTCCACCTTGTTGTAAATTTTGGCGATCTGCATGAGCTGGGCCCTTAGGGTAAGCCCCGCTTTTTTCACCGATTTGGGGTTCACCACCAGCCCAATCCGGTCCCCCTCCTGGTCGAAGGTGATCATGCCGCCCAGGGACGGAAATTGGTCGATCTCCGAAACCGTGAGGAGGTTCGCCCCCCTCACGGAGGAGAGCACTTCCCTCATGTTGTCTTTTTCCGAATCGGAGATGAACAGGATCTGGCAGCTTCGCAGGGTGTCCAAGGGGGTCGTATCCGGATCGCTGAAGCGCCTGACAATCAGGGATCGGCCTTCGACCACCTTTCCCTTGATCACGTCGTCCAGGGTCGTCCCGAAGGGATCTTCCCCCAGGACACCCAGGACAATGGGGGCGTCGCTGCTGACGAAAACGCTTGGGGGCCATTCCACGAACTTGGCGAAATTGTACAGGTACTCCGCCTTGACCGCGTATTCGGAAATATTGGCGCTGAAGGCCGGGGTAATCAGGATCAAGACAATTGCGAACAGGAATGGTTTGGTTTTTCCCACGATCGTCCCCTCCTTCCTCATTCGCTTTCGGCCAGGTTTAGGAACCGGTCCCATGACAAAAAATAAACCGTCCTAAAACTACTCTTAAACTTCCCCGAGACTCACAATTTAAGGCTTAATTTTCCCCAAACGAGGAGCCCGTCCTGTTGAAGCGTGTTTTCCAACAGCGTGCCCGCCGTGGGTTGGTAATAGGTCGTGTTGAGCAGGTTATAGGCCGATAGCGTGGCTTCGACGTTATCCCAAATGAAATGCGGGGAATAGAGTTTCAGGTTGAGGAGCGTGTAATCCGGCGCCCAAACGTCATTGAACCCATAGCTCGCCGCCGTGAACTGGCACTCCGCGGTCACGGTGAGGAGCCGGGGGTCGATGGGAACCTGCAGGCTGGCCTTCCCCAGGTTTTGGGGGGAGTCGGGGAGCACATACTCCGCGTTCTCATCCTCGTCATACTGGTAGGACCAGCTCAAACGTCCCTGGATCCCGCTGTCGTCGCTGTATTGGTATTCAAACTCCGCGCCGTTGACCTCCACATGGCCGACGTTCTCGTAGATCGTGAGCAAGGGGTTATCCGCGGCGGGCACGCCCAGGATCAGGTTGCTTCCCGAATAATGAAACAGGGAAAAGATCGTCCGGTGGTTCTGGCTGATGTTTTGTTCCCAGTCGAACTCGTAGGTCTCAAAGACCTCGTTTTTCAAGCTGGGATTGGATTCCTCGCTAAGGCCCCCGTCCTGGTAATACAGCTCAAAAGGCGTGGGGGCCCGGAATCCCTCTCCCGCGATTAATTTCAAAACCGTGGGTTGAACCGGCTGCCAGATGATGGAACCCCGGGGTATCCACTGGGAACCGGTCACGGAGAAATAGTCGTACCGGCCGCCCAGGTTCAGGATCAGGTTGGAAGTGAACTTGACCTCGTCCTCGGCGTAGAGGGACCATTGGGTGGATTGGCGGGAATCGTCCAGGGCGGGCGCGGATCCCACATCGTAATTTTTCTGGTATTACTCGAAATTGTCAGTGAATTCGGTGCCCAGGCTGAGCTTGTTTTTCTCAAAGGGCGCGAAGGTAAATCGGAGTTCCGCGCCCCCCCAAGCCCCGTTTCCGATATCCACGTTCGGTATGCCGCTATAGATGTAATTGCCGGTGTAATTGGCCGCGTCCGCGTAAAGCCGGGCCAGCCATTGCCCGCTTTCCACGTCCCCGTGGTGGTAGGCCAACTCGGCGAAAGAATTCAGGTCATCGGTATAGTTATTGGGGTTGTTGAAGTCGGATCCGTAGGAACCCGTGGGGATGACCTTGAAGCGGTGCATGACCGCCCCCTCCAGTGACCAATCGTCGAGTTGTAAAGAGGCGAACCCATGCTGGGCGTTTTCCGAATCGCAATCATGGGCGACGCCGTTGTTGGCGGAAAGCGGGTTGGCGGGATCGTTGTATTCGGGAAAATAAAGGTTCCCATTCCCGGCGCTGTAATAATCGGAGCCTTCCAGGGTCCACTGAAAGCCCGAATCGGTGATTCCCCCGTATTGGATTTCGTTGCCCAGGGTACCCAAGCTGGCCTCCTGGGCGGTCAGGACCACGCCATTAATGTCTTTTCCCTTTTTGGTGATGACGTTGATGACCCCGAACACGGCGTTGCTTCCATAGCTGGCGGCGGCGGGCCCCCGAATGATCTCCACGTGATCCACCATGTCCATGTCGATCGTGGCGTCTTCCCCGGAGTAAAACTCGCCATAGACGTCGTCATTGATCCGGTGCCCGTCGATCATCAGCAGAACACGGGAGTTATAGCCCCCCAGGCTTCCCATTCCCCGAAGGCCCAGGTAGGTATAGTTTCGGTCGGAGGTCACCCAAAAACCCCGAACTGCGTTGAAGAGGTCGTCCAGGGTCCGGTACCCGCCCGCCTTGATCTCGGAGGAGGTCAGGATGGTGGTGGTGCCGGGGGCTTCGGTGGTTTTTTGCTCGCTTTTGGAAGAGGAATAGACCACTTCGGTTTTATTCAGGTCGTTCAGGCTCGTATCATCCGCGTTAGAGGAATCAGGGGTGGAAACAGCTGAAACGGCGGAACCGTCCGGGGACTCGCACCAGGAATGGGAGGGGAGTAAAAGGACCGGAAAGACCATGGATAAGATTATTATTTTTAAACCCAGCCGATCCGCAACCAAAACCTTCAACATACAACGACCTCCGCTAAGGATTTCCGCGAGGCGCCCAACTTAATTTAAAAAAACGGGTTCAACCAAGGTAATCGATTTAACAAAACCCATTCCAAACGGATCACAATATTTGCCGGTTAATTTTTTAAATTGTACTACCCTTTTTCCCTTTCGCCTATCCTGCTATGGCATTTCCATTCTTTCGAAGAAACGAGGGCTGATCTTGGCGCTGCCATCGACGATCTATCGTTTCCAGGTCGATCTATCCGACGTGGACCGGGGCCTGTATGGGAAGATTGAGTTCCGCGCGGCCATGCATCCTTCCGAATCGATTCCTTTTTTCGTCGCGCGGATCCTTGCCTTTTGCCTTAATTTCCGGGAGGGTTTAGAATTCTCCGCGGGTATCAGCACCCCCGAGGAGCCCGCCCTGTTCTTGAAGGGCATGACGGGCGGTTACGATCTATGGGTGGACATCGGCAACCCCTCCGCGAAAAGGGTCCACAAAGCTTCCAAATCGTCTAAAACGGTCCGGATCTACACCCACAAGGACGCGCGAATGCTGGCGAAAGAATTGAAAGAGGAAAGGGTCCACCGGCTGGGCGAAATCGGGCTTTTTTCATTCGAACAAAAGTTCCTGAACGATCTGGGGGCCCGTCTAGGAAGGGACAATCGTTGGGAGTTCACCCATCAAGAGGGAGAATTATACCTCGGGATCGGCCAAGCCTCTTTCCAGGGTCGAATGGATCGTATCGTTTGGGAAGAGGACCCCTGATTCCCGCGAAAAGGATGACCACGAACCTTTCGTTTATTTAGGAGGCGGACAGATCGCCATTTAAAAGTTGCCCAGCCAAATCGGCGATTTCCCCGGGAGCGGCGGGTTTCTGGACAAACCACACCATGGGGTCTTTCTTGTATTCCACCAACAGACCCGGGGTGATCCGGTTGGACAGGGCCACGACCCGCTGATTCGCCGCGTCCCTCGCGTTGCGCAGCTGATGGAGAAATTTCTCGCCGTCCATCCCGGGCGTTTCCAGGTCCGCGATGATGAGTTCCATATCCCGTTGATCCATTTCCCGCAGGGCCGTTCTTGGGTCCTTTTCTTCCCACAGGACCATTTCTCCCAACGTTTGCGCGAGGGATGCCTTCAAGGCTTCCCCGCTTTCCGAGTTCGGGTTTAGGACCAGCACGTTCAATGACATTTAAACTACCTCCTCAAGCCCACCGGCTTTTGCCCTATCCCTCTTTTCGATCCGATCCGCTTCCGCGGTCATGACCTTGATCCGGCTGGAAGCTTCCACCAGGCATCGAAGGAGCGGTTCGAACAGTTCCTCTTCCGGCTGACCTCCCTGTAGACCCAGGGACATTTCCCTTATCTTTGAGTCCAATTCCCGAACCCACCCTTCATCAAGGGCGGAAGCCTTCCCCACCCAGGCGGACAACTCGCGAATCGACTCTTTAACCTCTCCCTTTCTTTTCCCGTTGGAAAAGCTGACGCGGGTACCCAAAGCGTAGAGTTGACAATCCAGTTGGCGAACCAGATTCATTTCCCGGTCGGTCAAAGTCCGGTTCCTTTCTCCACCCAAAAACGGATCTCGACGGGACATTGACTCAAAAGCAGCGCCACGGCGGCCTGGGTCTTGCCCTTGGGCCAGGATTGCGGGGTGCAGGTTTGGGAGGGGATCGCGTGGATGCCCTCCCTATTCCAGAATGAGGACAACAAATGGCCGCAGAAGGTTTGAAAAAGCTCCTGGAAAGCCTCGTCGCTGGTTTGTATCTGCGGAAGGGAGCCTTCTTTCCTCTCCAGCAGCAATCCCCCCAGGGAGTTATGGGCCCTCAGATTCACCAGGCCGCGGATCGTTCCGGCCAGGTAGGAACAGCGTTCCAGGGACATGACCGAGGGTCCCTCGACGGGCGGGCCGAGCGGCTGGCAAGGAAGGTGCAGCCATGACCGTGAAACGGCCTGAAAGGCTTGGAAAAGATCCTCACTCGTAGGCAAAAGCGTGGAAGCCACGGCAGGGGCGGAAAAGCCTGTGTTGCTGTAAACGCTGGATTCGGTCGTGGTTTTCCTCGAAAGGGATTTTAATTTTCGGGAGATAACCATGCCTTGGTTGAGGCAAGCCATATGCCAATATTCCCGTGAGAAAAAGCCAATGTTGGCCGAGGTTGAGCCGGTTCGTCAGGAGGGTAAAACGGTAAACGTCCCAAAAGAGGTAAGGGGTATTCCCAAGTTGAGTAATGGAAAATGCCGAGAACTACCGGGAAGCCGCGAAGAACATCGAACGATAGACTGCATGCGAAACTACGAAATCATTTTTAAGGGCTTTTGTCCATTCCAACGAGCGCTGGATAAAACTTTTCCGCTCTCAGCGGGGAAAGTCTTCATTTTTCAGAGGGAATATTTTTTTATTTTATTAAAAAGGGTCTTCCTGGAAATTCCCAGCAGTTCCGCGGCCTTGGATTTGTTCCACTTCATTTCCAGCAAGGCCTTTTCGATCCTGCTTTTCTCGTCCGGGTTGGTAGGCGTCATATCGTCCCCCTCCGGCGGGAGATGGGAGGTCTCCTCCTCAAACATCATGATCTCGTCGGGAATGTCACCCACGGTGATCTTGGGACCCCGGGTATTGATGACCATCCGGTTGATGGCGTTTTTCAATTCCCGCACGTTGCCCGGCCAGGAATAGGCCTGCAATTCCTGAATGACCTCCGCCGGCAGGACATCGAGTTTTTTATCGAACGCCTGGCAGGCTTCCTTCCAGAAAAAGCGGGCCAATTCGGTCACGTCGTTGGGCCGGCTCCGGAGGGGGGGAAGTTTCAAGGGGATGACATTGAGACGGTAATAAAGATCGGCGCGGAACTTGCCTTCCCGGGTTTCCTTTTCCAGGTCCCGGTTGGTCGCTGCGATGATCCGGACGTCCAGTAGGACCTCCTTCACCCCGCCCAAGCGGCGCAACTTGTGGTCTTCCAATACCTTTAAAAGCTTGGTCTGGGTGGAAAGGGGCATTTCCCCCACCTCATCCAGGAACAGGCTCCCTCCTTGGGCGGCCTCGAAAAGCCCGAGCTTCTGCTTGCGCGCGTCCGTGAAGGCGCCGGCCTCGTATCCGAAAAGCTCGGATTCCATGAGGGTCTCGGGGAGGGCTCCACAATGAAGTTCCACGAAGGGCTTGGCCGAACGGGGGGAAAGGTAATGGATGAGCTTGGCCGCGTGTTCCTTGCCCGTGCCCGTTTCCCCCAGGATCAGGGCCGTCACCTTGTCGAGCTGGGCCAGTTTCTCGATTTTCTCGTAGACCTGGGCCATGGCGGGATCGGAAAGGAACAGGTATTCGTGGGCGAACTGGTCCTGGAGGTACTTCTTCAAGACAGCGACTTCCTTCCGCAAGCCGAGCTTCTCGCTCGAGCGGTTCAAAACAATTTGCAAGTCGTCCAGGTTCAGGGGTTTTTGGAGATAGTCCTCCGCGCCGGAGCGGATGGCTTCCACCGCGGTCTTGATGGCCGCGGCCGCGGTCATGATCACGACGCCCACATTGGGATGGTCCTTGCGAAAACCGTCCAGGAGTTCCAGTCCATTGATGTCGGGCAGGTAGAGGTCGAGCAGGATCAGGTCCGGCTTAAAGTCCCGGGCCATCTGCTTACCTTCCGCCCCCGTGTAAGCCGAGAAGGTTTCATGGCCCAATTCCAACAAGAAGGGGGACAGGGCCACATGCATGGATTTCTCATCGTCAATAAGTAGTATTTTCATAGTGGATCCCCCTCAAGCGGACCACTATTTTGCTCTTGCCAGACGGGCAGTTCAACCAGTAAAGCCGTCCCCCGCGGGAGGCTTTCCACACGGATAGCCCCACCATGGTCTTCCACGATCCTTTTGCTGACCGAAAGGCCCAATCCGGACCCGCTTTTCTTGGTGGTGAAAAAAGGCTCAAACAGGCGCGCGCGGGCCTCCGGGGTGATACCCGAGCCGTTATCCTCGACCCTTACGATCACCTTTTGGCCTTCCGCCGCGCATCCCAGGGTCAGCTGTCCTTCCCGTTCCATCGCCTGGTAGGCGTTCAGGATCAAGTTCACCATGACCTGGCGGATCCGGTTGGCATTCACCCAAACGAAAAACTGTCCCGTTTCAAGGGTCCACCGCACCTGAACGCGGGATTGACGCGGGCCGAATTGCACCTGCACGAACCGCAGGGACGTTTGCAGGAGGTCCCGGATATCCATCCTCTCCCGTTCCTGGGTCGTGTTTTCCCGGGACATGTCCAGCGTGTCGTTCACCAGCTGCTTCAACCGTTCGGCCTGGTCCAGGATATTCTGGACCTGGATCTCGGCCTCGGGCTGTTCCTTCAGTTTCCGTTTCAGGTATTGGGCGGACAGACCAATGCCGGATAAGGGATTCCGGATCTCATGGGCCAGGCCCGCCGCCATTTCGCCGATGGCTCCCAGCCGGGTGTATTTGAGCAGGATCTGCTCGGCGTTCTTGCGCTCGGTCAAATCGCGGAAAACGGCGGCGGCCGCCATTTGTCCCTCGAAGAGGATCCCGAAACTGATCACCTCCACCGGGATGGATTGTCCGTTCTTCTTAAGGATCCGCCTTTCCACCGGCGGGTTCACCGCGGCAATATCTCCCAGCGTCCGGATCCTGCCATGAATCTTTTCCTTTTCCTCGGCCGGTACCACCTTATCCCAGGGCTCACCCGCCAATTCCTCCAATTCCGAATAACCCAGCATCCTTAAAAAGGCGGGGTTCACATAAAGGACCAGATCCTGGGTATGAATCATCATCGCATCCGGCGACCGTTCGATGAGGTTTCGGAAACTCTGTTCCGATTTGATCAATTCCGACTGGGCCAGGACGCTTTCGGTCACGTCGCGGTAATTAAAAACCAGCCCCCCGACGGAAGGATACTCCATCAGGTTGTAGCCCGACCCCTCGATGTATCTCCAGGACCCATTTTTATGTTTCAAGCGCAACCGGGTGGTCGGGGAAGGGTTGGTCTTGTTAATCAATGTTTTGAATTCATCATTCAATCGTTCCAAATCATCCGGATGGATCCGGTCCCGAAAATCGACCCCGACCCTCTCCGTGGGATCGAAACCCAGGACCCGGTGAATGGAAGGGCTGATATAACGGATTTTCCCCTCCGGGCTCAGCAGAATGATCACGTCATAGGCGTTCTCGATCAGGCTCCGGAAATAATCCTCGGAATTCTTCAGGGCCTCCTCGGCAACGACCCTTTCCGTCACGTCCCGGTAATTCAGGATGATGCCCTGGACCGCCGGGCTGTGGAGCAAATTGGTACCCATGCCCTCGATATTCCTCCAGGTCCCGTCCTTATGGCGTACCCGGGCGCGGGCATGAAGCGTCTCCCCTGGGCGTAGGACGAGCTTCTCCAATTTGCGGAACAGTTCCAGGCGATCGTCCGGATGGACGATCTCCAGGAACTGCCGGCCCGCCCTTTCCGCGGGCGTATAACCCAATATCTTCTCGATGGAGGGGCTGATGTATTGATTCGTGCCATCCTTCGCGATGAGGGTAATGATGTCGTGGGAATTTTCGATCAAACCCCTGAATTTTTCTTCCGATTGCCTTAAGGCCCTTTCCGAGTTCTTTTTCTCGGTCAAATCGTAGAGAACGGCCATCGAGGCGGTTTCACCCTGGAAGGTCACGGAAAGGCTGACCGTCTCGGTCTCCAACACGCTTCCGTCCTTCCTCAAAAACCTTCGTTCGACCGGGGGATTGGAAATCCCGGGTGATTTTAATTGCGCGATCCGGGCCGCCACCTCATCCCGTTCCTCGGGATGGACATCGAGGAGGGGGGACCGTCCGAGGAGTTCCTCGGCCCTTTGATAGCCCAACAGCTTGAGGAAGGCCTCGTTCATATATTTGTTTTTAAGCTGGCTGTGGATCACGATGGCGACGGGAAGCTTGTCCATCACGGTCCGGAAGCTTTCTTCCGAACGCCGTAGGGCGTCTTCCACCCTTTTCCGTTCGGTCACGTCCCTGAAGTTGAGGATGATCCCCCGGACCAGGGGATTGTCCAGGTGATTGGTGGCCGAGGCCTCAAAATGTCTCCATTCGCCCTGGGCGTTCTTCAGCCGGAGGAAGCCGTTAAAGATGGCTTTCGGTTTTTTCATCAATTCCAGGTAGGAATGGCGGATGGGCGCTTGGTCCTCGGGATGGACGATCTCGAAAAAGGACCGGCCCAATCGGTCTTGAATTCGATATCCGAGGATCTTCTCGTAGAAGGGGCTGATATAGGTGGACCGCCCCCGGTCGTCCACCAAAGCCACCACGTCATGGGAATTCTCGATCAGGCTCCTGAACTTTTCCTCGGATTCGCGCAATTCGGTTTCCGCCCGATGGCGCTCCGTGATGTCACGCGCGTTGATGACGACCCCCCGGATCAGGGGATCCATCATCAAATTCTTCCCGGCGATCTCCATGGCGACCCATCGGCCGTCCTTGTGCCTTACGCGCGCCGTGAAAACGATCATCCCCCCTGGTTTTTCGAGGGTCTTTCGGATGGGGCCCCGCACCTTTTCGCTATCATCGGGGTGGAGAAAATCAAAAATCGTGGTGCCGGACCGCTCGCCCGGCTGATAGCCCAACAAACGTTCCACCGAGGGGCTCTCATAAACCCTTTTCCCGTCCCGGTCGAGGATATAAACCAGATCGTGCGAGTGGTCGATCAGGGCCCGGAAATACCTTTCCTTTTGCCTTAGATCCTCCACCGACAGGAGATTATCGGTCACATCCCGGTAATTGACGATGATTCCCTGGACCGCCGGGTTATCCATCCGGTTCGTGGCCGTTACATCCATAGAACGCCAGGAACCATCCTGGTGCTTTACCCTCACCAGGTCCCGGAGGGTCATTCCAGGTTTTCGGGCCAGCGACCGCAGTTTTTGTTGGACCTTTTTCAAGTCATCGGGATGGATAAGCTCAAAAAAATTCTTTCCTTTTCGAATTTCGTTTTTATACCCCAGGACCTTCTCGTAGGAAGGGCTGGTATAAAGGGAAAACCCGTCCGGCCTGATGAGGGAAACGACGTCGTGGATGTTCTCGATGAGACTACGGAATTTATCCTCGGAAGCCCTTAAAGCGGACTGCGCTTCCTTTTGGGAACTGACATCCCTGAAACTCACCACCACGCCACGAATGGAAGGGTCGTTCAAGCGATTGATCGCGGTTACTTCGGTATGAACCCAGTGGCCCTTTTTGTGGCGGGTGCGCACTTCCAAGGAATAGGATCTTCCCGGGTGGGCCAGGAGGTTTTTAAAGGTCTCCCGGACCTTCCCCACATCATCCGGATGGGTGGTTTGATAGACCGTTTTGCCTTTGCGTTCCCCGGGCCTGTAACCCAAGACTTTTTCGGTCGAGGGGCTTTCATATAACCCCAGGCCCTTACGGTCGAGAATCAAAATGGCATCCTGGACATTTTCGATCAATCCCCGGAACCTTTTTTCGGAAATGGGACTGGATTCCCCGGGGATGGGGGCCGGAGGGCGCGTTTTTTTCCTTTTTGGGGAATTCAACCGTTTGGAAGGTTTTTTCATTTGAATCCGTTTTCCGGAATATAAACTCCGCTCCCCCAATGGAAAGCTTTCTCGAACGCTCCTAGTATAAATCAAAAATTCAAGGCCCCTGCGGCCCAAAGTTCGCCGCAAAAACCAAAGTTTCTTTGGATCTGCCGGATAGGATTCACTTCCAGGTTTTGTTACCATGGACCCGCTTTTGAGTCCCCGCGCTTCAAGCCTTAACCAACCCGAGGAAAGCATGAAATCCCTTCAAGTCTCCGCGTCCGTCCTATCCGCCGATTTCGGCCAATTATTGGCCGATGCGCTCAAGGCCGTGGAAGCGGGGGTGGATATGCTTCACATGGACGTCATGGACGGCCATTTTGTCCCCAACCTCACCTTTGGCGCCCCCGTCATCAGCTCCCTCAAGGGCAAGGTCCCGGTTCCCATCGACAGCCACCTCATGATCGAGAACGCCGACAAATACATCCCCGATTTCGCCAAGGCGGGTTCCTCCTATATTCTCTTTCACGCGGAGGCGGTGCTGGAACCCAAACAAGTGATCTCGCAGATCCTGTCCCATGGTTGTAAACCCGGAATGGTCCTGAACCCGGACACAAGCGAGGACATGGTCAAGCCCTTCGCCTCCAAGCTGGAATATGTGCTTTTCATGTCGGTCTTTCCAGGATTCGCGGGGCAATCTTTTATTCCTTCGGTCGTTCCCAAAATCGCCCGTTTCTCCCGTTGGTGCCGGGAGGAGGGTTTGGACCCGGTCATTGGCGTGGACGGGGGTATTTCCCCCAAAACCGCGCCCCTAGTCGTGGAGGCGGGGGCGAACCTGTTGGTGGCGGCGACGGCGATCTTTAAGGCCCCAGACATGGCCCAGGCCGTACGAGAATTGAAAAAAGCGGGACAAAAGACTTAGAAGCCGGAACAAACCTCAAATATTCACCGCGAAAACGCGAAGAAAGCATGATGAAATATGAAATTCCTTAGGCATGGAATAGTCTTCAATACTAAATTATCCGTCTTTGCCTTCCTATGCGTCTTCGCGGTTCCATTTTGCCTTTTGTTTTCCGGGTGCGCCACCGAACCTCCCCTTCCGACCGAAAAAGCGGAAACCGACCCGACCCTCGCCTTGCTGTCCCAGGCCTCCACCCAATTGTCCGCCCCGGACGCACCCGAATGGATCCGGGCCACAGATGAGGCGGCCGCCGAATGGGGCATCGACAAAAGCCTGAAAATCTCCGTCCGGGAGATTTGGGCGGCTCGGGCGAAGCCCAGCCAGCCCCTTCCGCCCTTATTCGTCGTCAATACCGACTCCCAAGAATTTAAGGTCGATTCCCTGAAGCGCTATAGCTTGAACGCGGATGGCTCCGTTTCCCCATCCTCCGACCCGGGAGAATGCAGATATTCGCCGGTTGCCCCCGATCTTCCGCCCGGCTTGGCTTGCGTCACCATGGTCCAACTACCCGAGTTAAACGCGGGCGAGGCCCTTGAAGTGCGCTATACCCTCCGAACGAAAACCCTCAACCTGTCCCCCAGCAAGCCCGTTTCCGATGTTTCCGCTTCCCTGCGTCCCGTCCGGAGCGAGGGAAGTTTCGCCTTTTCATGGAATGATTTCGTTCCGGCCATGGACCGGGGCTTGACCGTGACGTTTCCGAAAGACCTGCGCCTTTACGCGGTCAACCTGAGATTTCCCGGTAATGACCAACCGCTGGATACGATCGAAGGCACCCAACACCGCCTGGGTTTCAGCCTTCCTTCCTCTCCCGCCACCCTGACCCAGGAAATCTTCGCTCCTCCCCGGTGGGATCTCTCCCCCTTTACGGGTTTCACCTTGAATAAAAATTGGGAAGAATCGGTCATGCCCTACCGCAAACGCCTGCAACAATTCCTGAACGGGGACCTCAAGGCGGTCAACGAGCAACTGGCGGACGCTTTGGGCAACACGACCTTGGCCTTGGCCGACCGCTTAGGCAAAATGAAGACGGCGGTTCATCAAAAGGTGGAATTCGTGGATACCGGCCTCCCGGTCTACTTGAATCCGGACCGGAGCCTGGCCGACATATTGGCCAGCGGTAAGGGTTCCGCCCACGATATGGCCATGCTTTTCGCCTGTGCCCTGAAAGCCATGCGGTTGAACCCCCAGGTCTATTTGTTCCGCAAGACGGATTCGGGGGACTTGGTGGGTAATCTGCCGGCCCTGGCCCAGCTCGACGGGGTCCTGGTGGCGGTGGAGGCTTCGGATAAAAGCCTGATCTGGATGGACCCCACCGAACCCCTGGCCGTTCCCAATGTTTTGCCCCTCAACGCGCTGGACCGGCAAGCCCTGGCGGTCCTTTCTCCCCTTTTCTGGAAAAACACCCCCGCCTTCATTACCAAGGATCACCGCAAGGAAAGGGATGTGACCACCCAATTGACGGCCGACGGGAGCGTGAATTGCTCGGTGGACTTGAGCGCTTACGGCTCGGCGGACCTGGCCCTGCGGCAGTTTTTCCGCCAAACCAGCCAGGAGACCCGACGCTCCCTGGTGCTTCGGGGTTTATCCAGGCGATACCCGGGTGTGGCGCTGATGGACTATCAGTCGGGTGATTACCTGGATCTTTCCAAACCCCTGACCCTTCACTACTCGTTCTCCGTACCCCATTACGCGGAGCCACTTCCCAAAAAGGGGTGGAAAATATTCCCAATGGTGTTTGATGACGTTGAGGAATTCTTGACGGGCTTGAGGGAAACGAGGATCAACCCGGTGGTGGCGCCCCAAAATTTCAACTCCATTACCCGTGAGGTCTTCACCCTTCCCATCGGATTTGTTTGGGGGGAACTGCCCAAGGGAATCACCTATTCCAACAGCGTGGCCGAATTCAACAATGACTCCAAACTTCAATTCGGCGCCCTATCGCTCGATAGGGACTTGGGTCTTAAACAACGCGTGGTCAAACCTGGCAAGGATTACGAGGAGCTCCAGGCTTTTTATCAAGTTCTTTTGACCCAGGACCGGACGCCCTTTAAGGCCTTGTTCAACAAGTAATTCCCCGTCGCTTCCCTTCTATTTTCTTAATCCTTTGATAAAATTTTAACGTTTAAAACAAAGAATTGTACGAGAGCCCAACATCCAAAGTTTTTCCTCCAACCTAATCTTATTGACCTTTTGCATGACAAGCGCCGTTCAGGCTGCTTCCATTTTTTTTACCGTGGATCCATCCCAAAATAACAGTCACATTTCTCCTTATAGTTACGGCTCCAATGATCGGATAACCAATAATCCAACGACCGTGACGACTCCCACCGTCCTGCTCGTGAACAGCATTCCTTTATACAGGTTGGGGGGAAACCGCCTGACCGCTTACAACTGGGAGAACAATGCTTCCAACGCCGGCAACGATTACGGCCCTAACCATGAGGACTGGTATATGGTCCCTGGGGGCGTGACACCCCCCGGCATGCCCGCCACGACCTTGACCACCTTCATTCAGGCCAATAACGCCGTTACCGCCTCTTCCTTGGTCACCTTGCAAATGGCGGGTTACGTCTCCGCGGATGGGAACTGCAACTGCGATGTCACAGTGACCGGACCCAATGATACCTCCGGGACCTATTGGAAGGCGGTCAGTTTCTCAGGTGGCCCCATCTCGGGAAATCCCGTGACCACTGACAACGTTGTTTATATGGACGAGGAAGTCAATTACCTCTTGAGCGCGGTAGGTGATTCGACCTCGGGAGGCGCCAAATTTTATGATTTGGACAACGAGCCGGCCCTTTGGAATAGCACCCATCCCATGGTCCATCCGAGCCAGCCTACCTGCGCCGAAGTATCCTCCAAGGGGATCAGCCTCTCCACGGTCATCACCCGTATTGACCCCAACGCCCAAATTTTGGGGCCGGTGGCTTATGGTTGGAGTGAGTACGTCAACAACCAGGGCGCACCCGACGTGAATGTCCTGACCCCTTACACGAACGGTAACGATATCGCCTACATCAATTATTACCTGGCCCAAATGCAAACCGCCTCGGCCTCGCAGGGCCGGAGGCTTTTACACTACCTAGATTTGCATTGGTACCCGGAAGCCACGGGTTCGCACGGAACCACCGCAGTGCGTATCACAAACAATGACACCTCCCAGGGGGTCGCCATCGCCCGAATGCAGGCGCCCCGAAGCCTGTGGGATCCCACTTATGTGGAAACCAGCTGGATTACCGCCGATTCCACCGGCAACAAACCGATCACCCTGATTCCCCGTTTACAGGCCGCTGTGAACCAGTATTACCCAGGTACCCAACTTTCCTTCTCGGAATACAATTACGGTTCAGGTGAGGACATTTCCGGGGGCGTGGCCCAGGCCGATGTCTTGGGAATCTTCGGGAAATACGGGGTTGCCGCCTGCCGTTGGGATGACGGGACCAGCAATAATTATGTGGCCGCCGCCTACAACATGTATTTGAACTACGACGGGGCCAATTCGGGTTTCGGCGACACATCCATCCTTTCCACCACGAGTTCGGTCACCGAAACATCCATTTATGCCGCCAAAGACAGCTCCCACCCCGATCTTATCAACGTGATTCTGTTGAACAAGGATTACAGCAACAGCAACACGGCCTCGGTAAACCTGAACAACCTCCTGGCGGGCCAACAAATCGCGAGCATTCGGGTTTTCCGCTTTGATACCACCACCGCTACCCTCTATACCCCTGGCGCAGCCCCCACTTTCACGTCCAATGGTTTTTCCGATACCCTGCCCTTCCGTTCAGCGACCCTCTATGAGGTCACTTTGAACGAGGGCTTTCCCACCGCAACGCCTTCCCTCACCCCCACCCAGACCTTTACCCCAACCATCACCTGGACGCCCACCGTAACGGGTACACCGACCCAGACCGGCACGCCCACCCTCTCGCCCACCATCACATCCACGCCCATATTAAACAGCCCCAATTTGCAGCCCATTCCCTTCCCCAATCCCGTCAAATATCCCGGCCCGGTTTATGTGGCCTTCAATCTCCAAAACCAAACCCCGGTTTTGGACGTGAAGCTGTTCACCACCGCGTTCCGAAAGGTCTGGCAAACCACCGTTTATAATCTGGGGCCCGGTTACCATCAGGTACCCCTGACCCTGACCGCGACCGACGGAAACCCACTCGCCAATGGCCTTTATTACGTCGTGCTCACCGACCGAAAAAACCAGGCGGTCGGGAAATGGCTGATTTTCCTTTAACCGGGCCCGCTCTCCGACCTTGCAATTTGCAATTTATAAGCTTTATAAGATTCCAATGAAACGTTCCCATTCTTCATTCCTGTTGATTTTCCTGGCTTTCTGGATCACCGGGGGCCAATGGATGCTCCTCCAATCGGCGGCATGGATCCACATGGTACGGGACTATTCCCAAACCGAAAGTCTGTGCCAAGCCTTTTCCAAAACCTTCGATGGGAACCATCCCTGTCCGCTTTGCCGCTTGATCCAAAAAGAAAAGGCGGCCCAAAATTCCCAGAAGGTCGCTCCGACCATCCAGAAGTATTCATTCTTACCCATTCCATTTGCCCTGCTTGAAATCACTCTTTTTTCCAAACCGAATCTTTTTTACAACCATCCCCCGCCTCACAAGTTATTTTCAGAACCACTCTCTCCCCCTCCCGAAGCAATTTCCCAAGCCTAAAGCTAAGCCGAATCCAAGTCCGAAGGGCCTGAATTCAACAGCCCTTTTCATCCACATTCACCATTCAAAGGAGAATCCAAATGTCACGATTTCTAAACCGTTTCACCCTTGCCGTAGGACTCATCGCCCTGATCTTACTTGGGGGCCCATGCCCAGCCAGCGCCTGCTCCGTTTGCGGTTGCGGCGATCCATTGGCTTCTTCAGGAACCGCCCATCCCCTCGCGGGGTCTTTCCGCTTGGACTTTGAGAGTATTTATCTCAATGCCAGCGCGGCCAGCGACAATCCTTTCGACACGACCCAGATGGAATCGTTGGTCCAGGTCAACTTAAACACCACGTTAACCTTCAGTCCAACGGACGATTTGACATTGACCGCCATGCTGCCCCTGGTCCAAAAGTACTGGACCCTGGAAGCCGGGGACGCTCCCATCGTGGAAGGGGCAACTATCGCGGATACCGGGACGAACTTCGGCATGGGCGACCTCAACTTGGGGATGCGGTACTTCTTCTGGCAGGAGACTGATTTTAAGGCGATTGAACACCAAGCCCTGGCCCTCTCCATCGGGTCCTTTCTGCCGACGGGCGCCACGAATCGGGTCTCCCCACTCACGGGGGGCCCCATCGATACCCACGCCCAATTGGGAACAGGCGCTTTTGGATTTTACGGGGGCTTGTTGTACAACCATATTTGGGATAATTTCACTTTGAGCGCCAACGCGAACGTGGTTTACCATACCCAAGCCCTGACGAACGATATCACTTCCCCGGTTTATGAATATACTTTCGGAACTTCCACCACGGGCGGCATTTCAGGACAATGGAAGGCAGGAGACTCTTTGGCCGTGGGTTTAGCCGTGGAAGGCCGTTATACAAACCCAGACACCGAACCCAATCCATACTTGAATGACATGGACGGAAACGTTACTTCCGGGCAAGCGACTTGGAACACCCCTAACACCGGCGGTACGGTCATCGACCTGTCCCCGGCGGTTTATTGGAACGTCTCAGGTGACTCCACGCTCTACGGCAAGGTTCAAATTCCCGTCCTCACCTCCTTTAACGGAACCCAAACCTTGAGTCCTACCTATGTTTTCGGCACCCAGTTTCTTATCCATTAAATAAATCATAGGAAAAAACGGAAAACCGGCCGCTCGGGTCCTACCGAGCGGCTTTTCTTTTAGTGTGAATCCCCTTAAAATTCCTCCCCCTATCATCCACTTGACCAAAGGCGACCCTTGTTCGACCAACTGACGGAAAAGATCCAAAAAGTTTTCAAGGACCTCCGGGGCCAGGGAAAACTGACCGAAACCAATATCGAGGATGCCCTGGAACAGGTCCGCCTGGCCCTGTTGGACGCCGACGTGCACCTGGAAACCGCCAAGCTCTTCCTGGAAAGGGTGAAGGCCAAGGCCTTGGGTCGGGATGTTTCCTTAAGCCTGAACCCGGGCCAGGTCTTCATCAAGATCGTTCACGAGGAATTGATCCAGCTCCTGACGCCCAAAGACCGCAACGCCACCAAACTTCGCTTCGCTCCCGCCCCGCCTACCCTGATCCTTTTGGCGGGCCTCCAGGGAACGGGGAAAACCACCACCGCCGCGAAGATCGCCCTGTGGCTCAAAAAGGATGGACGCCGCCCCGGCCTGGTCGCCGCGGACCTGGTCCGCCCGGCGGCCATTGACCAACTGGAGGTATTGGCCTCCCAGATCGGGGTCCCTTTCTTCAAACCGGGCGCGGGAGAAGGGCCGTTGGAAGTTTGCCAAAGGGCGGTCAAGACCTGCCTGCAGAACGACTGCAACATCCTGCTGCTGGACACCGCGGGCCGCCTTCAAATCGATGAGGCGATGATGGCGGAGATCACCACCCTGGCCCAAAAACTGAAACCTCAAAATATTCTTTTCACCGTCGACGCCATGACCGGCCAAAACGCGGTGGCGGTGGCCAAGGCCTTTCACGAAAGACTGCAACTGACGGGACTCGTATTAACGAAAGCCGACGGGGACGCCCGTGGCGGCGCCCTTTTTTCCATCACGTCGGCGACGGGCCTGCCCATCCAGTTCGTGGGTGTGAGCGAGAAAATGGAGGGCCTGGAGCCCTTTTACCCCGACCGGATGGCCTCCCGCATCCTGGGCATGGGCGACCTGTTGTCCCTGGTGGAAAAGGCCGAAGCGGTCGCCCGGCAGTCGGCCGCCGAAAGACAGCGTCCCCCGAAACCCTCGGACTTCAACCTGGACAGCCTCCTGGACCAGATCCGGCAGTTGAAAAAAATGGGTTCCATGGATGAACTGGTTTCCATGCTTCCCGGCAACCCGGCGCAAAAAAAACAGATGTTGTCCCAGGCCCCGGACGAGAAAAAGATCAAGCGCATGGAGGCTATTCTTTTATCCATGACGGCCAAGGAGAGGCTGTTTCCCCAGCTTTTGGACGGATCGCGCAAAAAGCGCATCGCGGCCGGCTCCGGGACACGCCCCGACGAGATCAACGCGCTGTTGAAACAATATGACATGATGAGAAAAGTCATGAAAAAGGGCCTAACGGGAAAGTTTCCACCCATGCCGGGAGCCGGGTTCAACCCCGGAGCCGGTTTTCCGCCGGGTTTCCCCCGGTAATCGGGTCTTTTCAAACGGCGGGCCGGGACAAGCCGGGGTTCCACGAAATCCTGGCTTCGCTTGCCCTGCCTTCGGCGGGGGCGGCTTTCAACGACCGGTTCCTTTCCCTGTCCCTTCCAAAGCATTTCCATCTTTCCCGCGGTTCGGGTTCGCATTGACGTTCAAGAAGAAGCGGGGCTAGAATGTGCCCCTCCTTTCCAACTCCCCACTTTTTTCAAGGTTAAACGGCCAAAACATGGGACTTTTCGGAAGCAAAGACGACAAGAAAAAAGAGTTATTGGAAACCGCTGAGAAGCTGGCTTCCCAGGGCGAAACCGCCAAGGCCATGAAGGAACTTCAAAAAGCCGTCGAGCTGGACCCCCAATTCAAGGAAGCCTATACCGCCATGGCCTTCCTTTATTCCGACCTGGGCCAGCCGGACAACGCCATCGAGCTTTTCCGAAAAGTCATCACGATTGACAACAATTCCCCCGAGGCTTGGAACAACTTGGGTCTGACCCTCGCCCGGTCCGAGCGGTACAACGAGTCCATCAAGACCTTCGAGGACGCCATTTCCCGCAATCCCAAAACCGCGACCTTCTTCAACAATCTGGGAAACGTCTACTACGAACTGGGGCAGTACGCGCAGGCCATGCAGGTTTTCCAAACCGCCGTGGAACTCGATCCCTCCTATGCCGAGTCCTACCATCGACTGGGCATCGACAAGGATACGGCCGGAAATATGGATGTGGCGCTCAAGCGGCTGGAGGAAGCGGCCAAGACCGGGAAAAACAAGGCGAAGGTCGCATTCGACATGGGCACCCTCTACGCCAAACAGGAGCTCGAGGACAAGTCGATCAAATCCTTCCAGGAAGCCTGCCGCCTGGACCCCCGCTACGAGCAGGCCTTCATGGCCCTCGGGTTCGCCTATGAGCGGAAAGGCGACCTGCAAAAGGCCCTGGAAACTTTCGGAACCGTGATCACCCTGAACCCGCAAAGCGCCAAGGTCCACAACACGATGGGCCTGATCTTCGACAAGCTCAAGTTATACAAGCAGGCCATCAACGAATACCGGGTCGCCATCAAGCTGGAACCCAGTTATTCCAACGCCCACTTCGTCCTGGGCCAGGTCTATGAAAACAAGGGGATCATCCAGAAGGCCGTGGCGGAATATGAAAAGTTCGTGCGCATCCATGAAACGGGCGCCATGGTGGAGGAGGCCAAATCGAGGATCGCCCGGATCCGCAATACGTCGATGGAAGAGGTGGAGCAATCCCTGGCCCTGAAGAAGCAGGACTCGGCCGGCGGTCCCGCCCAGGCGGAAAGGGCCGCCTCATCCGTTGCGGCGGCCGAAACCGCGAAATCCCAGGCCGAGTCCACCTCCGCCCCAACCCCCGTTGAACCAGGCGGGGTCAAACTGACCGACCCCAAGGAATACCTCAAGCAGGTGCTGGCGAAAGCCCGCGCGGCGAAAAACCCACCCCCCCCCGCGGCAGCTTCCGAGGCGGTGACCACCCCTTCCCCGGCTCCCCAGCCGAAAGCGGCACCTAAGCCCGCTGCGGTTCCGGCCGATCTTTCCCATCTGGGCGACCCTCCGCCGCCGCCATTCGTTTCTGCCCCCGCGGCCGCGGTTCCCCCGCCGGCCGTTCCGGAAGCTCCAACCGTGCCCGAACCTAAACCCGTTACGGCCGCTCCCTTGACCCCTGACGCGCCCTTGGTCTCACACCCGGAACCGCTCTCCACGCCCTTTGATTCCCCGACGCCGGTGGTCCACCCCGCCCCGCCTCAACCGGCCGCCCCCACCCCTTCCCCAGCGCCCCCGGCTGAGACCGAGTTCAGCTTTGACAACCTGCCCGCCTCGGCCTTGGACGGCTTTCAATTGGATGAACAGGACGTGTTGGACGCCATCGCCCGGGTCGATACCCAAAGCGTCGAGCAGGAAGCCCAGGTCTTGGAAACGGTGGAGGCCATCGGCCTTTCTTCGTCCGATGAAATGTTGGAGGATCCCCCCGAGGAACCCACGGCTCCTTCCCATCCCACAACGCCCTCATCCGCCCCGCCTCCCGGCGGCAAACCGGGTATTCGAAGGGGTTTTTATTGAGGGGGGCCTTGTTTTCCCTTGCCAGATGAAATAACAATTCTAAAATTACTTTCATTCCATCCGCCTCAAGGAGACCACCCATGCCCGATGTGACCTACCTGTCCAAATACGCGCCTTTTAAAACCTTCGACGGGAACGACCTGGACGCCCTCGGGACCTTCGGGGTGGAAAAAGAGGTCAAGAAGGACGAGTTGGTCTTCGACGAGGATTCCAAGGGCGACAGCATGTATATCCTCAAGTCGGGGGCGGTGAAGATCCTGAAGAAGGTCAAAAACCAGGAAAACACCATCGCCGTCTTGAACCCCGGGGAATTTTTCGGGGAAATGGCCCTGTTGGATGGACTTCCCCGGTCCGCCGCGGTTCGAGCCACGACCGATAGCGAGGTTTTCCAGGTGACCCTGGAGGGTTATCAAAAACTAAGGTTGGAAAAGCCCCATACCGCCTTGAAACTCATGGACATCATCATCAAGGTTCTCTCCAACCGCCTGCGCCAGGCCAACAAAAACCTGGAAGTCATCAGTTTCTGGATCGAGTAGCACCAGCTTGCGGCTGACAGTTCGCAGTCGGCAGCCAGGCCGGTAGTGGTCGATTCCTTTTCTTTCCTGGGGACTGCCAACTCGATCGCCGACTGGTTTAAATAAAAAACCCCGGATGGGGTCCGGGGTTTCTAGAGGGGGGTTCCCCTCGGTGTCCGGCTGGGGGGCCGGAACACGGTGTTCTTTTACAGTCGGCTCAATTGTTCTGAACCTTCTCCTGTTGTTTCTTGGCTTCCTGCTCCAATTGGCGTTGTCGTTTCTTTTCTTCCCGGTCCAAATCTTCCTGCAAGGCGGAAAGGACATTCGCGATACGGGCCTGAACATTGCGCAGGGCCCGGTCCCTTCCACCGCCCAGGTCGGGAACGGTGATCTCGCCAAAATTGTTGATGTGCGCCCTGGCGAAGACCTTGCCCTTTTCTTCGAACAGAACCACCTCATATTCCTTCTCGTGGACCATCACCTTCAGTTTCTCGCCGGTTGAGTTCATGAAAAAAGCTCCTTGGGGTTTCTTTGGGAGCGACATAGTACCTTTCCAAAGGTTCTTTTGCAAGTTTCCGCATGGTGCCATCCCAAAAACTGCCTTGTTTTTGTTGCAACTTTTCCATCCCACGATAACAATAATCCCGTTCAATCCAATCTCGAGGTTCGAACCATGCTCGCGAATATTCCAAGCGCCGCGCTCCTCGGCATCGACGCCTACCCGGTGGAATGCGAGGTGGACATCGCGCCCGGCCTCCCCACTTTCCAAACGGTCGGCCTCCCCGACGCGGCCGTCAAGGAATCCAAGGACCGGGTCAAGAGCGCCCTGACCAACAGCCAGTTTCCCTTTCCCGTCCAGAGGATCACCGTTAATTTGGCCCCCGCGGATACGAAAAAGGAGGGTCCTTCTTTCGATCTGCCCATGGCGGTGGGCATCCTGGTGGCGTCGGGCAAGCTTCCCGCCCAGGCGGTGGAAGGCTGTTGGATGGTAGGGGAACTGGCCCTGGAGGGCAGGGTAAGGCCCGTCCGGGGAAGCCTTCCCATTTCCCTGGCGGCCCGGGACGCCAAGGCCCGGGTCCTGATGGTTCCGCCCGAGAACGGCAAGGAAGCTGCGGTGGTGGAAGGAACCCAGGTGATCCCCGTGCGTTCACTTAGGGAAGCCTATGAGTTTCTCGCCGGATTCAAGAAAATAAACCCCATTCAGGTGGACCTGAACGCGGAGTTTAAACAGCTCTCGTCTTACAAAGTGGATTTTTCGGACGTCAAGGGCCAGGAAAACGCGAAAAGGGCCCTGGAAGTGGCCGCCGCGGGGGGGCATAACATCCTGCTGGTAGGACCTCCGGGATCGGGCAAGACCATGCTTGCCAAGCGCCTGCCCACCATCCTTCCCCCGCTCACGCTGGAAGAGGCGATCCAGACGACCAAAATCCATTCCATAGCGGGCACCCTCAGCCGCCGAAAAGCGCTCCTGGCCACCCGGCCCTTCCGTTCGCCCCACCACACCATTTCCGATGCCGGCCTGATCGGGGGGGAACCATTCCCCGCCCAGGGGAAGTAAGCCTCTCCCATCACGGGGTGCTTTTTTTGGATGAATTCCCCGAGTTCAACAAGAACGTGTTGGAGGTCCTGCGCCAGCCCTTGGAAGACGGGATGGTCACGATATCAAGGGTCCAGTCCAGCCTGACCTTCCCCGCCCAATTCATGCTGGCGGCCGCGATGAACCCCTGCCCCTGCGGCTACTTCACCGATCCCTCGCGGGAATGCGTCTGCACGCCCCGGCAGATCCAAAAATACTTGAGCCGCATCTCCGGGCCCTTATTGGACCGCATCGACCTGCACATCGAGGTACCCGCCCTCAAGTGGAAGGAAATCGCCGATACCACCCCCGCGGAACCTTCCGTCTCGGTGCGTGAAAGGGTCTGCCAAGCCAGGGTCATCCAAGAAAAAAGGTTCGAAGGAACCGGCATCCACAATAACGCCCAGATGACCCCCGCCCTCCTGCGGGAGCACTGCCGCCTGGACGGGCCATCCCAAAACCTTCTTCAAAACGCCATGGAAAAATTCGGCCTCTCCGCCCGGGCCTACGACCGCATCCTGAAGGTCTCCCGCACCCTCGCCGATCTTGACGGAAACCCGAACTTAGAATCCCGCCACATAGCGGAAGCTATCCAATATCGTAATCTCGATCGAAGCGTGTGGCGAAATTAGGTCATTATCAAAAAAAATCCGTCGATCTTCTGAAAAACATCAGGTGTTCCTCATTCAAGTCCTGACCCTTAAAATTCACTACCGAAAATATTTTCGTGAGGCCTTCCGTTTTTTGTTTGTGAATATTTTTACTCGATGGTCAACAATTCATCACCGCCTTAAATATGAATATTTCTTATTGTCACGCTTGCACTTCGAGACAAAAAGAAAAGTATTATTCGCGCTAACCATTCGGGGCTTTTCGATCGCGGTATAATGCGCCTGTTGCTACTACGAGGTGCGCCGCCATGAACTCATTCGCTTACTCAAGCCAAGTCCTTCCGCTGTCCCTCACTCCGCCCTAGTTTATTTTCCCATACCAAGCCAGCGTTCCCTCCCATTCCCCGCGGCGCTCCGTAATCGGGCCCGGAGGGAGGAATCTCCTTTTGAACCCGTTTCACGCAAGGAAAAATCACGCCATGTTTTTAAAACTATCTTTCACATCCAGGACGGAACCTGCCGATCCACTTCCCGGGCCAAGGTCCCGTTACAAGCCGGGGAGGCGGTTAAGGCCACCCCCTGGCCGGTTTCCATCCGAAAGCGGGGCCCCATCGCTGGGGGGCGGCGCAAACGATGGGGCTGAAAATGTCAAAGTGTGCCGGGAAAGAGCCGACTCCAGGAAGGCGGAAACAGCATGAAGACGGCAACGATGTTGAAACCGAAAAGCGGGTACGGACCCAAGGCGGGGCCGATCCGGAGCCTATTATTGACGAAAAGAAGTGGTTTCCGGGCTTATGCCGGGGCCTTTATGCGCCGGGCGCTGCGCCGTTGCGCTATCCAGGTCATCGCCGGCGAGGCCGCCGCCCTGGAGACCCTGCGGCTGGCCAAATTCCATTTCGTCATCATCGACATGGATCTGTTGGGAATGGGGGGCGGGGCCCACTTGGAGCAATGGGGCGACCGGGTGGACCGGATGGAGAAAACGGAATTTCTTTTCATAGGCCCGGCTGTTCCGGACCTGAAACTGCGGTTCACCAACTACAACAACGTCTGGTTCCTGGAATACGACCTGCCGAAGGATGTGGTCGCCAGTCTGGTCAAGTGCCTGCGGGAATGAGTGGATTGGGAGCCACTCGGACCCTTCGCCGCCTGGTCCAGGGCGGTTTCGGGAGGAAGGGAACCCCGGACGTCAGCCACCCTTAACGAAAGGAAACAGAGCCATGATGATCAAACGCAGTGATGCCGGAAAATTGGTGACCTTGCCGATCAAGCCGGATTGGGGTCCCGGGAAGATCGTGAAGATCGAGGCCGGATATGCCTATATCCGCTTCCGGGATTGCGAGGACAGGATGGCGAAAAAATACTCGGTTACCGAGAATCCGCTGGCCTTGTCCCAGGTCCAGACGGACGCCGTCTTGGATGACCTCATCCAGCAATCCGAGAAGAAGAAGCGCATGCGCAAGCCCGCCGAACCCATCCGTCGGGTCACGTTCCAGGAGGCCGTCGTGCTTTTCAAGGCGAAGTATCCCCAGGCCTTCGGAGACGCCCTTTATAAAGGAGGGGCCCAGGTAGGTGGGCAGTACGCCATCGAGGATTTGGCCCGAACCTTCCATTCCTCCTTCGGGGACGGCCAACTGCGCAAAATGGTTGACAACCATTCAGCGAGGGTCATCGCGGACCGGGCGGTGGCCCTCCTGGACCGCCAGGACCTGATCTACCGGGGTGAGCTGAAGAGCTTCAAGAATCTGCTCAAGGATGAGGCCCAAACCCTGGCCTATTTCAGGGCGCTGGCTTTCGCGCTGGAGGCCGGGGCCGTCACCGAGACTTCCATGCGGCCCTATTTCGAGGCCGTGAACGCCTGCCCAATACCGGGGTTCGCCAAATGGCCCAACGCGACCCTGTTCCTTTTCCTGGCCCGGCCCGAATGCCACATGCTCCTGAAGCCCCAGGTGACGAAAAGATTCGCCGCGATGCTGGGAAACGCGCTGATTTACGAGGCCCATCCCAACTGGATGACCTACGTGAACCTGTTGGAGATGTCGGCGGGAACCTTGGGCATGCTGAAGCCCCTTGGCGCGAGGGATTACCTGGACCTGTTGACCTTCATGCAGGTCGTCCAGGAAACCGCTTCCCAAAAAGAAGCCGCGGGCTTGAACTGACGGGCTCCTTGTCCAGGGCGACGCCTATTGCGAGCCAACCAGGCGAGAAGTGAGGTTTGGCTTCTCCGAATTTTAAAACGGCTGGGGCAAGCCGAGGACTGGATCGATGGGTGCCGGGGCGGGCTAATTAAGAGCCCCGGCACTTGGGTCCTGGTTTCTTGCCAGTTTAAAAGAAAAACGAACAACAAAATGCCTGTCCACCATGATCCATTATTCATTTTGTCCACGACAGGTCCCCGCCATGTTGCATGTGCTTGCGTTTAGCTACATGGCCCGTTGTGGATAACCAATTCCAGGTTTAAGGCGCGAGCTATTTATTACGGCGGGCTAAAGCGGAAAACTGATAAAAATATTTTCGTAGGTCGGAAGTTACGGGTCCGGGTTCCATGATGCGGCAGGCTTCCCCCCTTAACCGCGCTATTTCCTTGAGGCGGTGCCTCCATCGTGGATCCGCAAGGGTCAGGTCCAAAAGCTCCAACATCCGGTCAAATGCTTTTTGCGCCTGTTCCGGATTGTTTTTATTTTTCCAGTTCAAGGCCCGTTCGTACTCACTACCCACGTTGCCCAACTGTTCCGGAAGGGTCAGGGTGAACCAACGGCCCGAGGATAAACCCGGATGCAAGGGTTCGGGGCTCATAGCACTAGTTTCCTTACGATTGACTCGATTTCCCGTCTGATACCATATCCCCAAAACACATTTTGGCGATTTCCCTCAAGCGTTGGAGCGTTATGGGGGCGGTGATCAGTTCAATATTGTCCATAAGTCCGGATTATAACATTCTTTCCCGAAAATCATGTTTAGACCCCCTATCCTTTCGTGATCCGAGATGGGTCCCCGCCATGCAGCATGCGCTTGCCCTTAGCTACATGGCCCGTCGCGGACCATTAACAGCCTAAGGTTTATAAACGAGCATCGCCTTGATATACATGGCGATGGCGCCCACAATCCAGCCCGCGAAAAATATGGCGACGTCCCTGGTTTGTGCCGGATTACCCTTGAGCCAAAATCCGCCGAGAACGACGGCCATCACGATGACCACCGCGATCCCCCAACTGACGAATGGATTCATAACGCAACCTCCGATTTGGCCGTCCTCAATGGTTACTCCCCGCGGACAAGGTTTTAGGCATTTTTTGAAACTTCAAATTTACATTTTTTCTTTTACGCCCTTCATTGCTTTTTCTGTCATCGGGGCGGTTTTTGACATGCCGTTGATAACTTCAAATGTTAGTAAAAGTGCCACACCCGGATTCATTACTTCATGAATCTTCTCCAACAGATCAACCAAGCTGCGAACGGAAGCCCTTAACGCCTCTTTTTTATTTTTTAACGGACCCAAAATCGCATCCACCTTAGGGCGGGTTTCGTATCCGATTTTCAACGGAATCACGAAGGGATTATTATCCGGGGGCACAGATAATGGCACCTTGCCCCAATCCTCCGGTTTTCCAATCCCGGCGGCGTAATTTTCTAATACTTTCTTCATCGGGGGAAAGTCGCCTTGGGCGTAAACGCCTGGCGTTAATTGGTCTCGCAGCATTCCTACAACCGAATCCGAGGGAAACGAATCTAATTCCTTGCTCAGGGATTCGCCGTAAATAATCGAATTGACCTTATCGGAAAACACTCTCGCCCCGGGGACCAAGTCGTGATCACGAAGGGAGAAATCCCCCGCTAGGTCTATGCACCGTTCCGCGACAATGGTTGAGATTAGGGCTAGGGCATCTTCTGAACGAATTCGTTTATTTTTCTCGGACAAGGCTTCAATGACAAAGGCGGTAAGTCTGGCTTGGGCTATATCAGGTTTTGAGGAAAATCCCGTCATATCCATCAGTAAATCTTTAATTCCCATACGACCTCCTATATTCCTTGACCACGACAGGTCCCCATAGGGGGACTATTATCCGTTCCGATTGGCAGAGCGGGCATGCCGAACATAGCTTTCCACTTCCAATTGGGTATGTGTAGCGATTTTGTCCATGTCCGCATCGGCATGAAGCAGGATCAGATGGTGTTTATGCGCTTTATAGGCGATCAAAGCATCAACTGTTTTTATCTTGTGCCCTTTTTGGCGATGTTCCCGCACCCACTCGGCCGCCTCCACCCACTCATGGGGAAATAAGGGGAAAGTGTGAAGCGCGGATAAATGAGCCGCCAACAGGGCCGAATGAGCCTGGGATTTCTCCGAGGAAACAAGCTCAAAGAAGATAGGGGATGTGATGGCCGCAAGATTGTTTTCCACCAATTTCTCCACCCTAGCCCGTATAACCTCCAACGGGTGAGAACCTAAGGCAAAAATCCACGCGGAACTATCGATCAGGTAAAGTTTATTCAACCCCTGGACTCTTTTAGGGATTTAGGCGTGAGATTAAGGCGGAACTTATCGAAATCCTTCACGAAACTCTTCCTTTGGATTTCCGACAATAAGTTGCGCAAGCCCGCCTCAAGGACTTCCCGTTGAGTAGCGATTCCCGTTTCCCGCTTGGCCTGTTTTAAAAGGCCTTCATCGATATGGGTTGTGATTTTCATATTAACCTCCGTGAGTATGGCATTGCTTGCCATACTTATATCAAATTCAGGGGGTATAGACAATCGGGCAAAATTACAGACCAGGCCCAAATTCTTGCAGAGTAGAGCGCTGGCGCGTATGCCTTAGAGTACGGTGGCGAATCCAACCCTTTCGGATTGGGCCTCAGTCCGGCTCTCATCACCACGTTTCCAGCGCCCCCTCATCAAACCGTACGTGACCTTTTCGATCATACGGCTTTCCGACAACCTTTCAACCGGCAGCATTCAAGGCAAAAGCTGGAATCCAGTTCAAACCAAGGCGTTTCACTTCCTCGATCGACCATGTTCGTCCTTCCCAGGCGTACTTATGCCTCCGAAACAAAGTCAGCCTTTCGAGTACGTAAAATTGAAGCTTGGAAAAGTATGGCTGGCTGTCCCCAATTCGGAAATAGTTGGCCCACCCCCTTAACACCGGGTTCAAAGCCTTCGCTACATCCTCCATTGGAGATAAGAGCCGCTCTCGGCCCGCCGTCATCTGCTTCACTTTCTCGGCGATTTTCTTCATGGCCTTCCGGCTCGGCCAGCTCAGGCAACAGGTCTTACCCAATCCTACCACCGGCATACCTACTCGAAAGTGGAACCCAAGGAAGTCAAACCCTTCCTTCCCAGGCCCCATTTCCACCAGCCGTGTCTTTTCGGGGTGCAGTTCAAGCCCTAGTCGTCCCATCAATTCCTTGATGACTTCCAGGCTCTTTTCCGCATGGGCTTGGCTTCCGCACAACACCACAAAATCGTCGGCGTAGCGCACCAGCCTACCCAGTTTCCTGTGCCTCTTATTCCAAACCTTGTCCAGCAAGTGAAGGTAAACATTGGATAACAGCGGTGAGATCACCCCGCCTTGCGGTGTCCCTCGGAGAGTCGGCGTAAGCCTTCCTTCCTCAAACACACCCGCCTTCAGCCACCCTCGGATCAGTTTCAAAACCTTCCGGTCACTGATCCTCTGGCGCACCAGCACCATCAGTTTGTCGTGGTCGATGGAATCGAAATACTTCCGAATATCTCCATCCACCACCCATCTGTACCCGCCATTGATCCACTTCTTGATCTCCCGGTGGGCCTGCTGGGCTCCGCGTTTTGGCCGAAATCCAAACGAGCCTTCCAGAAAGTCCGCCTCAAAGATGGGTTCCACCACCTTCCGGCAAGCCGCTTGAACTACCCGATCCCGAATTACCGGGATTCCCAACGGTCTCTTGCTTCCATCAGGCTTGGGTATTTCCACTCGTCTCACAGGTTTAGGCAGATACTTCCCAGCTTTGAGTTCTTCCTGGATGCCCTTCAGGAATGGAATAATTCCCACCTTCTCTTCGATCCATTCCAGCGTTTCCCCGTCCACTCCTCCTTGGCCTTTATTAGCCTTCACCTGTTTCCATGCCGCTGTCAGGACATCCCATCGGGTCATCCTGTCATGCAGTACATGAAATCTCCGGCTTGGGCTCCTCTTGGCCGCTCGGTATAGCGCCCTTTGAAGGGTTCGCGCCTTGTCTTCGGAGTTGTTGGCCCTTTGGGGCATGCTCCAGCGCCTCCCTTTTGAAGGTTGCTTGGTTGAAGCAGGGGTCCTTCCCTCCAGGTGGTTTTGTTGTCCACCCTTCACAGGTATTGTGACCCCCTCCGACTTCCTCCCGCCCTTGCCCCTTTTCGGTTTTAGCCTTATAGCGGCAAGTCTTTTGGCGGGTAGGATCTCCCAGGTTGCTTGCAAAGCCTTTCCAGCATTCCGTTCCCCATACGCCGGAGGACTTGCCCCGCTTGCTCCAGATTCTTCAGCGGGATCGTGGCCTTCGCCGGTAGACACGCGGCTCGGCATCCTCTTGCACCTTTCGGTGTCCCATTCACGACGCGGCAGGATTCACTTGATGTTGCGGACTGCTAGATTGTTCCCTCACTGAATGAGGTTTATGACCCCGTTTCGGGCAGAACCTCTCGGTCCTACGCCGGGGGCTGACTTCCAGGCTCTCTGGCGATTACCTGGTCAGGATTTGGGCTGGCCCTCTTCGGCCTACTCCCTCACCTGCTGGCTCTACAAACCTTCGCTGGCACGATGTCCACGATGAGGACCCATCGTGGACAAGGTTTAAATTATAGCCGTTTCATATTTTTGAAATCCCTTGTAGGGGAAAGCGGGAGGCATTTGGGTTCCAGCTCATCGTGAATTCGTAAATGATTTTCATGGACTTGGTAATGGCGTGGTCCCCAGCCCCGGGGCCGTCCTTCCCAACTGCCTGAGCAATTTTCCATTCCCGGTTTGCTCGTCCTTGTTCACGCCCAGGCCCCAAAGGTAATCGCCCAGGGGGATTCCGCCGCAGGTCGAGGGCCTTTTCCAGACCATCGGGTAAAAGCGCAGTTTCACCTCCTCCGACCGCCACACCGGGCCAGATCTTGGTTCTCGGGAGGGATAGGGGGGCCAAAGCCTTTGGGGTTCTTCCCCCTCGGCCAGGGTTTTCTTGGGGCGACCGGGCTTGAGCCCGGTCCCAGTGCCCAAGTCGGCCAGATGAATGGCGGCACTCACGGAAATACCCCAAATTCCCTTATTTTGATTTGCGGAGTATCCGCCAATCAAATCCCTTGATTTCGAGATTCAAGAGAGGAAGGAGACCTAATGCCTCTCGGATAGATCGCTGAAGCCCTTCCCCCTGCCGCAAAAGAACTGATTTACCAAAATCTTCAAAAAACCCTTAAAAACGATCCCCCGATTCGGGGGACGAAAAATAAGGGTTTTTTGATAACCGAGTACCATCTGCTGGCTTTGGCTGATCTGGTGGATCCGCTCCAGGTCGAAAAGCCCTTCACCTGGCTCAAAAGTGGGTTCAGGGTCCAAATCGGTTAAATGGGTTACAGAAGCCTCTGAAATCCCTTTATTTACCATCGTACAATTTGTACGAAGTACCTCCTCGGGAGCCTCGTTTAAGAGGGTAAGACGCCATAAGCTTTGCTAACTCTTGGTCTAGTCATCCGCAACCGCTTGGAAACCTGATCCAAATTTAAGGTCAACTCGTCCTTGATCCGGTTCTCGATGGCCTGGTAGGCGGCCCACCATCCCCTATCCCTGTTGATTTTGTCTCAAACTGATAAAAAGGCGTATATTGGATTTCTTGAAGGGACAGGGGATGAACTATAAAAGTAACAAGCAGTTGGCGGTTGGCAGGTAAGACCTAACACCAACATCCAACACGACCCATCAGCCCCCTGACTGAGGGCGATAAAAACCATCGAGACGCCAATCCGCCAAGCCTTTCGATGCGATAAAGCTTACCTGGCGGGAAGGGCTTATATAAAAATGGGCACCAAGGCTGACCGGAACAAAATCATCACCCGTTATGTAGATGATTTCCTTAAAAACCAGGGCCTTATTCTTTTCGAAAAGTGGTATTCGGTCCTGCAAAATCTGAATTCCCCCCAAAAAGTCCATGACTTTGAAGTCCGCGACAAAATGCTCGAGGAAATCCTTGCCTTAGTGGCCCAGGATAATTCCCTGATTTTGAACAAGAAGGACAAGGGTATGGTGGAGGAGCTTTTGAACAAGTTCCTTTTGGGATCAAACCTTTTGAAATAAAAGTCAACCAAGGATTGGGACCAAGCTTTTTCGGTTTTTTAGGGGGGGTAGGGTAATGCCACTACGGGTTGTGGACTAGTGTGTTAAGTGTTGGCAGGCCCCTCGGTTTTTGGTGGGGCAGGCTCCGCTGGAAATCCGCTTGTGGATGGATTGATTCAACCAACGGGATGGGGATTAATTAAATACGTTCACCTCTGAGGGGATCCAGGTTCCGAATGGTCCTCAGAACCTCGTTACTCGTTATTATAAATCGCATCCCGCAATCATCCTCTTTGACCCAAACCACCTTGGCGTATAAATCGAAGGATTTTTCCATTTCCAAAGCTAAATCCACTATGAGAATGTCGCTTTCTTTAAGAGGAATGGGCGTTTTTAGCTTAAGACCACCCTCGCTGATATTTTGAGCGCGTCCGCGAAAAGGGGTTTTGGCGGTTTGATAGATATTGAGCGACGGCGAGGGTTGGACGAGATAGATCTGAATGGATTTTAAGTATTTGAACCGTTCATGAAGGCGTTCGTTTTTTGTTTTACTCATTCCCGGGTTACCTGGCACAGTTTTTTCAAGCGAAAGTGTTGAAAATAGGTTGGCGCTTATTGACCGCAATGGTAGAGGAGGTGTCCAGAGGGTCAGCCCCCTTGATCGACGGAGGCTTCACTTCCCTGTCCAGATAACCGGGTTCTTTATAGGTTATTTAGTTTTTTGGCGCAATAAACTTTTTTAATGGCTTGGAAGTTCATACAAGAATTATGTAAAGGAAATACATATTTGTAGGAGAGCGTAAGACCTTAGGTTGGTTTAGCCTATTTTGTTTTGCGGTTATTCATCCTAACAATGTATTCGGCCTCGATAGCCCAATGGATTTAAACAGTTCTCGTGCAGCCTGATCGCTTCTGCTTTCTCCCCAAGGGGCCTGCTTCCACTTCTGGGCCCGGCCCTGAGCAGAGCAAAACTCTTTCGAAGGGCCCCTAACCGTCCTTAGCTTAGAGGCTCAACGCCAACCCGCCGAAGTTCCCGAAGTAACCCGCCGACAGGTTCCAATCGGGCCCGAAAATGAGCTGGAACCCCGCTCCCACACCGTAAAGCATGTGGGCGGGTGGGGTAATGCCACAGCCAACCCCATGAGATTTTTCAAGCCCCCCCTTTAAAACCCTTTGGGAACAATCTTCTTCATCCAAAATGATTCGACATATTTCATGGCCATCATGAAGGGTTCCGGGTCCGGCGGCTTCACGAAATACAAGTCGGCCTTGAAGTCATGGGCCTCGATCACATCCTGCTCCCAAGTGGAGGTGGTCATGACTACGACGGGAATATCCGCGAATTCCGGGTTTTCCTTTATTTCACCCAGGATAATCCTGCCGTCCTTGCGGGGCAGGTTCAAATCCAGAAATACCAGGTCGGGCCGCTGGACGCGGGTGTGGCGACCCTTTTGGCTGAAATAATCGGAGGCATCCTGGCCATCCCGGATGAGGACAGCGTGATTCGTGACTTCCGAGCCCTTCAGGAACTCCAGCAATAAATAAGCGTCCCCCACATTGTCTTCCACCACCAGAATTTCAATCGGCCGTGCCGCGCCCGAAATTTCCGTCTGAACGCTCATGGCTTTCCCCCCGAATGACCCCAAAGCTTCTCGAGCCAAAAATCCTCTATGTATTTCATGATTCCCAGGTAGTCCCCCATGTCCATGGGCTTAACGATAAAGAAGTTGGCGTTGTTGGCGTAAGACTGCTCCAGGTCTTTCGGGTCTTTGGAGGAAGTCATGATCAGGACGGGGATTTCGCAAAGTTCCCGGTCGCTCTTGATCGCCCCCAGCAATTCCCGGCCGCCCATTTTGGGCAGGTTCAAATCCAGCAGGATCAGGTCCGGCTCACCCGCGTTGGGGTAAGGTTCCTGGCGGCGGAGGTAATGGAGGGCGTCCAGCCCGTTGCGCGCCACGTTCAGCCGGATGGGGAACCGGGAGTATTTGATCATCTCCTTCATCAAGACGACGTCCCCCAGGTTATCCTCCACCAGCAGGATCTGGACTTCCTTGGGCTTCACTTCCACTTGATAGGCCATGCTCCCCTCCTTTGGTTTTCCGAGGGATCG
Source organism: candidate division FCPU426 bacterium (assembly GCA_963771075.1). Classification (GTDB taxonomy): domain Bacteria; phylum Oederibacteriota; class Muellerivitia; order Muellerivitales; family Muellerivitaceae; genus CAVTWJ01. The sequence continues at coordinate 156,644 of CAVYSE010000003.1, forward strand.
TAAAGCAAAAAATCGACCCCTTGCCCGGTTCCGACTCGACCCAAATCCTTCCCTTGTGCTGCTCCACGATCCGCTTGCATAGCGCCAGCCCGATGCCGGTGCCCGGGTATTGGTCCCGGTGGTGCAGGCGCTGGAACACCTCAAAAATCTTGTCGAAATATTGCGGTTCGATTCCGATGCCATTGTCTTTCACCCGGATCACCCATTGGTCCGGTTCCTCCCAGGCGAACAAATGGACCCGGGGCTTTTTGGCGCCATGGAACCGGATTGCGTTTTCAAGCAGGTTTTGCAAAAGAAGCCCCATTTGGGCGGAATCCGCCTCCACCTCGGGGAGGAAACCGTGGGTGACCTCCGCCCCTTTCTCCTCCACGAGCAGCTTCAGGTTTTCCATCGTCTCGTGGAACACCCGGATCAGGGGGACGGGCCGCCGGACCAGGGACTGGGCCCCTAGGTGGGTATATGAAAGAAGGTCGTCGATGAGCTGCTGGAGGCGGTGGGCCGCGTCCAGGGTGATGCGCAGGTACTCCTCGATGCGGTGGTCCATATGGTCGATCAGGTGGGTTTTCAGGAGCTGGACGAAACAGCTGATCATCCGGAGGGGTTCCTTCAAGTCGTGGGACACCGCGTAAACGAACTGCTGGAGTTCCGAATTGGACCGGGCCAGTTCCAGGGCCTTTTCCTCCACTGCCTGGGTCCTTTCCCGGACTTTTTGCTCCAAAGACTCGTTCATTTCCCGGAGGCGCCCGTTGGCGGCCCTCAAATCCTCCGCCCGTTCCCGGAGGACCGACAGGGTGTCCTGGTAGCCTCGGTGGAGGGTATGGAAGGGGGAAAGGGCTTCCCGGAGGAAATCCCCGGCGGCTCCGAGGGCCCAGGCCCCAGGGTCCCATCCCTCCAGGGCGGAAAAAATCCCCCTCAGGGCCTCATGGTGGGCGTCCGCCAGTTCCAGGGGGCCCAGCCCCTCCGCCAGGGCCTTCCGGCCCAGCTCATAGCCCCGCCTCAGGGCCCCCTCGTTCCGGGTTTGCAGGTAGCCCATCAGCGCCTGGGAATAGTCGTCCTGGAGTTTCACTTGGAGCGGGCTCATGGCTTCCCTCCCAGGTAACGGACGGCCAACACCAGCGCGTCGTCCGTGTCTTTCTTGTTTTGGGCCAGGATGCGCTCGGCGATTCGCGGGGGCGGCTCGTGCAGGCTCTGGATGAGGGCCTGGGAAAAATTACTGCGCAGCCCGTCCGTGGCGAGGATGAGCGTGTCGCCCGGCATGACGGGGATCACCGTGGCCCGCAGTTCGGGCAGGTTGAACCCCACCCCCCCGGATCGCAACAGCAGGTACTCGGCGGCGGGGCTGGCGTTGGCGCCGGCCCGGTAGAGAAGGCCCTCGACGTTCCCCACCCCGGCCCAGGTCATGGTACCGTCCGTTTTATTGAAGGAAGCCAGGCTCATCACGACCCCCCGGGTTTTCTGGGCGGCCTCGTGGCAGTGCCGGAAAAGGGAGATCGGCGATTCCTGGGCGAAATCCGAGAGGGTGGCCGCCACCGTGCGGCCCGCCACGGCCGCGTCCGTCCCGTGGCCCAGGCCGTCCACGACCGCCGCCAACGCGCCCTGGGGAAAGCACTTCACCACGTAGGTATCCCCGGACTCGCTCTCTCCGGCCATCGTTTGGGAAGCCACCCCCCACTCGATGCAATCGCAGCGCCCGGAATTTCCCACGTTCACAGGTACCTCCATTTGCGCATGGTTACCGTGGTCCCCTGGCCCACCTGGGACTGGACCTCGAACTCGTCCATCAGGCGCTTGGACCCGGGAAGCCCCAGCCCCAGCCCCTTGCCGGTCGAGAACTCGTCCTGCATGGCCCTCGCCACGTCCGGGATGCCCGGGCCCTTGTCCCTCGCCACGATCTGGATGCCCTGTTTGGGCCCGTGCTGGCACTCGGTGAGGACCATCTCGCCCGATTTGGCGTGCTCCACGATGTTGCGCGCGATTTCCGAGATGGCCGTGGCGATGACCGTCAGTTCCACCTGGGAAAAGCCGATCTTTCCCGCCAGCACCCGGCCCTGCTCGCGGGCGGTCACGATGTCCGTGTCGGAGCGGATGGGGACTTGGATGGCGCCATCCATGTCAGCTCCCGCTTTTCTTGGTCAGCGTGTCGAGGTAGGCCAGGCCCTCCTCCAGATCCAGGGCGGTGGCCACGTCCTCCAGCGTCAGGCCCAGCTGGACCATGGCGAAGGCCACCTCGGGTTGGATGCCCACGATCACCGTTTCCGCGCCCCTCAAGCGCAGCATGTGGGCGATGGACCGCAGCGTCCTCACCGCGAAGGAATCCATGACGTCCAGGGCGGTCACGTCCACAATGGCGCCCCGGGACCGGTACTGGCCCACCTTGCTGGACAGGTCGTCCTGCAATTGCAGCAGGTCGGCGTCGGTCAGGGCCGCCTGGATGGAGGCGATCAGGTAGCTCCCCTGCTTGTGGATCGGGACGCGCATGGCGGGCTAGACCTGTTTCTGCTCGCTCAAGGGCGTCTCGGTGATGATGACCTTGTAGCCCAGCAGGCGCTCGGCCTCCTCGATGCCCCCCTGCAGGTCGCCGACCGCGTTGATCTTGCCCAGGTCGACCCCGATGGTCACCAGGGTTTGGGCGATCTCGGAGGAAAGCCCCGTCACGATGACGCTGGCCCCCATCAGGCGGGAGGCGTCCACCGTCTGCACCAGGTGGTTGGCCACGGTGGCGTCCACCGAGGGCACGCCGGTGATGTCGATGACGACCACCTTGGCGCGGTTGGCCCGGATGCCCCGCAAAAGCTGTTCCGTGACCTGGCGGGCGCGCTGGGAATCGATGACGCCGATGATGGGAAGGATCAGGAGCCTCTCGCGCACCTGCAGGACCGGGGTGGAAAGCTCCCGGATGGCCTCCTGCTGTTGGCGGATGATGCGCTCGCGCTCCTGGACGAAACCCACGCCCACCGTGTTGGCGATGCGGTTGGCGGCCGGTTCGTAGGCGTCCAAGACCCGGTTCAACAGCGCGAAATCGGTTTGGTATTTGCCGAAAAGGGACCGAGCCAGCACGTCACGAAGGAGAAGCACGATCCCCAGCACTTCCTGGGTTTCCACGCCCCGGGGAATGATGCGTTCCGAGAGGTTGCGGGCGTAGGCCTGGAGGGCCTCCACCGATCCCGATTCCAGGACTTCCACGTAGTTGTCGTAGACCGAGGTGGCCTCGGCGAAGATCTCCTCCTTCGTCATGGCCATGAGCAGTTTGGCCTCGATGATGCGCCGCACCCACTCTTCCCGGAGCTGGGTGCGGTTTTGCCTCAAGTGGGCCACCAGTTCCCTCAGACAGGTCGGCGGTGGACTCGGGGGAAAGCCCCGTGATCCCGGAACCAATGACCGGATTTTTCGGCTTGATGTTTTCTTTCTCCATGGGTTTCTCCTTCGGCATGGGTTCGGCGGGGGGGTGAGGTTAAGTTTTGATTGGAATGAAGAGGCGGCCGGGAGTTCAACCTCGGCCGGGGAAAGCCGGGAGGCCTTCCGGGGATAATTAAATTTTACTCCCCGAGGGGAAAACAACCCGCCCTTAAAAATAAAATCATTTTCGGCACGGGGAATGTTTGGCACAAAAAATGTCAATTAGGTAAACGCAAACCAAAAAACAACCGGAGGGAAAACCGCGGGAAATCAGGGGAATAAAAATGGACCTCATCATGCTTTTTGAAACGCGGGGATGCCTCCGTAAAAGTTCCCCGGCGCGTTACAGCAATGAAAATTTTTCGCCCATTCCTCCTCATCATAAATAGAAAGGTCGCGCGGAAAACATGACACCCCTGGTGAAATTTTGATCGGGTAAATGGTTTCCGAAAAATAATTTCCAAACCCCTGGCAGATCCTAACCCATGGGTTCATATTGAATTCGATTGATCCCGCCTCGGATGATTTCCTTTCCACCGCGGGCATAAAGGAGGCTTGATGGCCCTCGCTCTCAATCCCGATCACCCTCCGATGGGAAAACCGGTGCAGGTCCTCCTGGTGGAGGACAACCCGGCGGATGTATCCCTGCTTGAAAAAATCCTCGAAAACTCCCAATACCCGGTGCGACTCAACGTGGTCCAGGACGGCGAGGAAGCCCTGGCATATCTCCGCCATCAGGGACCTTACCGGGATGCGCCCCATCCGGGCTTGATCCTGTTAGACCTGAAACTTCCCCGAAAGAGCGGCCACGAAGTTCTCGAGGAAATGCAGCGGTCCACTCACCTAAGATCGATCCCGACCGTGGTCCTGACCCAGTCGAAACAGGGTGGTGACTGGAGGCGGGCCCATGAAGCCCATGTGGGCGCTTATCTGCTGAAACCCAAAGACTGGTTTCACTACGCGGGTTTGCTGAAATATTTGGAGGAAAACTGGTTTCGGGGCATCCAACAGGCCATGACCTGGGAGAACCTGGAAACGGAGGGGGAACGGTCATGAGAACACAACTTAAGGAAGAACAAGCGCTCCAGGTCTTATTGGTGGAGGACAACCCCGGGGATGCGGGTCTCATTCGGCATGCCCTGGACCTTTCCGATCATCCGGTTCACTTGACCGTTTGTCCGGATGGCCTCAGCGCGTTGGGTTATTTGAGAAGGGGGGACGGGCCTCCCGTCCAAATCATCCTGCTGGACTTAGGTTTGCCACTGAAGGACGGGTGGGATGTACTTTCCGAATTGAAAGCGGATATTCGCTTGAAAGATATCCCCGTCCTGATCCTCACCGGTTCTGAGGACGCCGAGGATTCCATCCGCGCCACTTTTTCAAGGGCGGACGATTATCTTTTGAAACCCAAGGATTTGATCCGCCTCAGCGCCCTATTGCATTACTTGGAAAAAAATTGGTTCTCGAAATTTCGACCGAAACGGGACCCTGATTAAAACGCGATTCCTGAAACCCAAAAGTCATCCAGTTCCCCAGTTGGATGCATTCGATCAAAGGGGCCCCCACCCCTACTTGCCTTAGAGGCTCAGCGCCACCCCGCCGTTGAAGGCGTTCAGGTTCTGTCCCCCTCCGAAGTTCCCGGAGTAACCCGCCGACAGGTTCCAATCGGGCCCGAAGATGAGCTGAAACCCCGCCCCCACGCCGTAAAGCATGGGGGCGGGTGGGGTAATGCCACGATGGGGTGAGGACTAAAGTGTTAAATGCTGGCCAGGCCCCTCGGTTTCGTTAAAAACATAAGTTAAACTTAACGGCACGTTATTCTTTCAAGTGAATATTTTTCGGTTGTTTAAGGAAATGACTTGAAAAACATCGGACAGAAATTGAAGCTTGGTGTAAAGATGAAAATATCTGAAAAAATAACCCCGGTGATTAATGAGATGATGAATATGCATCAGAGAAATAAGGTTTTAGATAAGACCAAACACAAACCAAGTCCAATTAATCAAATTGGCAATAAGTTTAATCAACACATGTAATCTTTGTCGTTTTGCCCTATCTATCCAAACATTTCTTATTCTGCAAATCGCGCCGGCTGTTAGAAGTTTTTTTCAAATCCACAATGCTCAAGTCAACATTAGATTTCGGGATATCCCCCTCCCCAATGGTTTTCCCCGCCCCACCCGTTAAAATGACCCCTCCATTCCCAAGGAGCCTTCCCTCATGGCCGAGATCGTCGTATCCGATAAGGAAGAAATCGACTTTAAATACAATTTAAAGGTCTATTTCGGCTTCCTGACCAAATATAAATGGGCCGCACTGGTGCTGGTGGGTTTGGCATTCCTCATCGAGCAGTCTCGACCTGGTGCAAAACTACGCCTTCAAGCTGATCATCGACAAGGCCACCCTCTTCATGGGCCACCAATGGCTTCCGACCCCTTTCAACGGTTTTTGTTGATCGTTTTCGCCGTGCTTCTGGGGGTTACCGCCACGCGGGTTTTGGGGCGGTGGATCTACCTGCGCAACATCAACCTGCTGGAATCGGACCTCATCACTGACATCAAGCGTTATTATTTCAACCACCTGCTGACCCTTTCCCACGGGTTTCACACCACCCACAAGACCGGCTCCCTGATCTCCCGGCTTTCCCGGGGGTCAGGCGCGGTGGAAACCATGACCGACATGATCATCTTCCAGTACGTCCCCCTGCTCTTCCAATTGGGGATGGCTGGAGCTTCTATTTTTCATTACAGCTTTAAGGTAGGTTTCATCGTTTTCGCCACGGCGGTGGTCTTATATCGCCTTTTCCTACGTCATGAACGAACACCAACGACGGGTGAACGCCCTGTACAACAACATGTCCGACCTGGAAAAGGGCAACATCAGCGACGTTTTCACCAACATCGAGTCGATCAAGTATTTCGCCAAGGAAAAGGACGTGCAAAACCGCTACCGCGGCCTTGAGCGAAAAGACCAAGGAACTTCAACTCGATTTCTGGAACAGCTACAAGCTGATGGAAGCCGGCCAATTGCTGATATTGGGGTTGGGAAGTCTTTTTCCTGATTTTATTTTCCCTCCAGGACCTAATCGCGGGCCGCATCGGCATCGGCACTTTCGTCTTTATTTTCACCGTCTTCGGCAGTTTCATGGGCCCCCTTTCGGGCTTCGTTTTCGGCATCCGCAACATGTACCGAGCCCTGGCGGATTTCGAGGACCTTTTCCAATACGGAAAGGCCGAGAACGACATCCAGGACAAGCCGGGGGCTTCTTCCTTGAGGGTGAATAAAGGGGCTATCGAGTTTAAGGACGTGATTTTCCAATACAAAAAAAGACACATCCTCAACGGTTTCTCGCTGAAGGTTCCGGCCCACCAAAAGGTGGCGGTGGTGGGCCCCTCGGGGGCGGGCAAGACCACCCTGATCCGTTTGCTTTTCCGCCTATACGACGTGGAGGGGGGCCGGATCAGCATGGACGGCACCGATATCGCGGACGTCACCCAGGGGTCGCTCCGCGAAAGCATGAGCATGGTGCCCCAGGAATGTATCCTCTTTGACGACAGCCTCTACAACAACATCGCTTTTTCCAACCCCGAAGCCTCCCGGGAAGAGGTTTTCGACGCCATGCGGTTCGCCCAGTTGGAAACATTTATCGCCGGCCTGCCCGAGAAGGAAAACACAATCGTAGGGGAGCGGGGCGTGAAGCTTTCGGGGGGCGAAAAACAACGGGTTTCCATCGCCCGGGCGCTGCTTGGCCGACAAGCGGATATTGATCCTGGACGAGGCCACCTCGTCGCTGGATTCTGAAACCGAGCACGAGATTCAGAAAGGGCTGAAGGACCTGATGAAGGGCCGTACCTCGATCCTCATCGCCCACCGGCTTTCCACCATCATGAGCGCCGACATCATCGTGGTGCTGGACAAGGGGAAGGTGGTTCAACAGGGCCGCCACCAGGATTTGATCAAGGAACCGGGCTTATATAAGAAGCTTTGGAACCTTCAAAAGGGCGGGTATATCGAGTAGGTCCAAAACCCATCCCAAACCACACCTCTCTTTAACGTCAAACCCGTCATTTATAAATTCCGACAGTGATTTGTATCAGAAAGATCCGTTGGTTGCCTGGCCTATGATTAAAAAAAAGTATTTCAAGGTTTCGGTCATGGTCGATACAGGCAAATCAAGAGAAAAAAGAATCCATCCCCGTTTTCAAGTCAATGTTCCCGTTAGGTACCGGGTGATTGAGCATGAAACGGATTCAACGACCGTTTCGGACCGGCAAAAAAAAATTCGAACATGTCATACAGGGGACTTGAGCTTGAGTGGCCTTTTCCTTGTCTGCGATCAAGCCCTCGCGGTGGATACCTTACTCAAGTTGGACATTTCCATTCCCGAAATCCCACTTAAAATAACGGCCTTTGCAATGGTCGTTTGGACCAACCTGAGGGGAGTGGGCCTCCATTTCGAGGCCATAAAAAATGAAGACATTATCACTTTGAGGAACTACCTTTCGCAGGCGCCCCCCGAAAATAAGAACTAGCCATGGGTTCTAGGCGTTCGACCGGATTATACTAAGTCCCTGAATCCATCCCAATCAAAGGGCTTTCCCGGTGATCTCCGAAGTTGAATTAAGAAACGAACTCAACGCAATGATTGATTCCTTCCTGGAAGATTGTCCCTTTTTCTTGTCGTGGAAGAAGGGTTCCATCGACCGGACTTTGTCCGGGAAATTTCTCGCCACCTTCGACACCTTGGTAAAAAGTTTCCCGGAGTTGATCGCGGCAGGGGCGTCGCGCATGACGGACGAAGAGGCTCGGACAGTCCTGGCGGTGAACTTGTACCAGGAATGCGGTGAGGGGAATGTCCAACGGACCCATTACGCCATCTACCGGAAATTCCTCTCCACCACCGGGTTGGACCTTTCCTCCGTCACCGAAAATGGATTCGCGGAGGAATGGAGAACCAAGATGAAGGGTTATATCCAGGACACCGGGTGTGTCGGGGCCGTACTGGGCGCCCTGGCCGCCGGGGAATACCTGGCACAACCCGCCTTGACCCGGATCTATTCGGTGCTGAAACCCCTCTTTCCCGGGGCGGACCCCGAATATTTCGAGAAACACCTGGTGTTGGAGGAAGACCATGTCAGGGAAATCACCGGGATGATGGTGAAAGAGGCTGAAAAAAACGACGGACTGGAAGCGGTGCTATCCGGCTTTAAGTTCGGATTATCGGTTTGGGGGGAATACTTTGGCCACCTGGCCGAGTTTGTGACCTCGGCAAAAAAGGGTTGAAGTCAATTAAACACCGGCAGGGGGCTGAGCCGGCGGCATCCCAACTTCACGATCTCGGTGACATGAAGCTGCATCATATAGTTGAGGTACCTTTCCTGGGCGCCGGCAAGTTTGAGCCTCCGCTCGTAAGTGGCGCAATCCAATAAAATCAAATCCTTTCCATTCGCGATATGGGGGGGTTCATCCTTTTCGATGTCGTCAATCGCGTTCATCAGTTCGGGATCGAATAATCGCTTGAAAATACTGGTTTCCAGGTCGGTCATGGAGGAGAGCACTATTTCCCCGGCAAATTGGTTGGCGGCGGCGATTTCCGAAGCCGTTTCGGCCTCCGTTTGGACCCTTTGCATTTGGACGAGTATTTCGGGCAGCACAAAATCGCCGATATTGGGCTCCGCGCCATAACGGCGAAGTTGCCGGGCGAAAACGTCATAATGACGCACCTCATCCCTGATTTGCCGGGCGAGCCTTAATTTCAACTCGACCTGGTCCTCGGGCAAAAGCGTGATTTCCCTTGCCTGGGCAACAGTGCCAAAATACCACTCCGACCAGGCCCGACGCCTTAGATAGGCGACGAGGGCGGTTTTATAAACTTCCTCATCCAAGGTCATGAATTCGTACTTCCTTGAATCATACAGGTCGTCCCCCACGTTCTTGGCGCGATGATAAAGGGCTTGCATGAACTCGTTGGGAGTTAACTTCATCAGTTCTTCCGAGCCCCACTTGGAATAGGATGGAACCATAAGAGGCTTATCCCCATCGGATGGATGGGCTTGATCCGGGTTTTGCATGGCTTTTTTCTCCCCTCAAACAAACAGGCAAACCTTCTGGGATTGATCCCACACCAATCTTTATAAGCCCAACGCACCCGCAAAGTGAATAGGGTCCAACCCGGACCTTTTTATTTAATGACTGAAAATAACCAGGTGCCTGGCCACCGTTATCCACGATTCATCTTGTCCATGTTGGGTCCCCGCAGTGGCCAGCAGCCTTAATGAGGGTGGCAATGTTATTTTTTTCCGGCAACAGCCAACAAGGCCTCGTTGATGACGGTTTGGTATCCGATGCCTCTCTGTTTGCCAATTCTCTTGGCCCATTCTAAGGTTTTCGGATTGAGGCGGATTGAAACCGGCAAATAAAGCTCATGAGGCTCTTTAGTCGGTCGGCCACGCGGACGGCGCGGCTTGCCCGAGTGATGTTCGATCGCTTGCCGGTTCTTCTCCACTTCTCCGGGAGTTATCCTTCTTGCCTTGTGAAACGGAAATTCATTTGAGTTCTTCATAACGGTTCCTTTCCCGACGGCTTGCCGGCCTTGCGCTGATGATTCGACAGACCTGGCCTTGTAAGCGCTTGGTGAAAACGACCACTAAAATCTTTCCACCGTCAGCTTCTCCAATCAACCATTCCCTGGATTCCAGGGTCGAGTGTTTAGGGTCAGCGGCTACCAGGGCAAAAGGATCATCAAATTCCGTAATAGCTGTTTTGAATGAAACGCCGTGTTTCTTTTGGTTGGCTTCGTCCTTGGCGAGGTTCCAATCAAATCGCATATTTTTAGTATATACAATAAATAAAGGTCGTCAAGGTTCGGTTTCTCATATTCGGACTATCTCTTAATAGGGTTTTAGCTGTTCACGATAGGTCCCCGTCGTGGACAAAAACTACAAGCCGAATACGGGTGGTCCGCTACCTTTTTAATTCCTCAAGTGGAAGAAGTCGCGAGTCTTCCAAGGCGGCCGTTCGGTGTCCAAGACCTTTCAAATAACCTTCGTTGGACGCAAAAGAAAGAAATGAATCCACGCTCTGCTGGCGGATAAGCGCAACCATATCCCACCGCTCGGTTTCTGGCCCAATTAGAAATTTACCACCTTTGCCGAGGAACAATATATCTCCCCCGGTCTCACGCAAGAATGGCAAGGTATGGTCGATATAGCGTCGAAAGGCATCCGCGCCGCTGATGGGTGTTGGCGGACGAAGATCCGGTGTCGCTGAATAGTCGGCGGTTTCACGGAATCGCAGTAAGTTCAACATCACGATTTCCCCGAGGATCCTCCGCATGACGAAATCCCGTCCGGCTTCCTGCGTCACATCAAGATAAGGTTTCGTTCCATTTTTATTTGTCATTCAAGCTTGTCCTTTTTTTAGACAGTCATTTCCAACCTAGCAGTTCAGTCTCCAGATATTGTCCAATGCGGGTCCCCATCGTGGACAGGTAATCGAATCAAATCTCGCTTTCGAGTTTCCAGCAACAAACAGTTTAGCGGTTCGGGAATTTTCCTTGGATGGTTTTGATCGCCAGAAACAGCGTTTGGGGTTTGTTTGCCAACGGATGGAAACCGTATTTTTGATAAAACCGGACAGCTTGATCATCCTTGGCGTCCACTACAACTCCGTAAATTCCAATTTCGTTTGATAAACGTTCAGCTCTCTGTAAAGCGTCTATCAAGAGCGCAATGCCAATTCCACGGCCTTGGTGCCTTTTATCCACCGCCAATCTTCCGACCCTAATGGCAGGAGCGGGATAACGGGGGAGGCCTTTTGAATGGGGGGGCGGCAGCATTTGGGAGTCGATTTCTGAAGACACGGCCGTGTAAAAACCCAAAACCTTCCCGCTCTCGCTTTTCATCTGCGCAACAAATGTTTTGCCGATGTTTCGTTCATGGTTTTGCCGGGCATATTTTCGCAAATATTCATTTAGCTCTAATACCCCGCAATCAAAGGAATCAAAATCCAAATGGCAGGTTATGGCTTGAATCTCGAATGCTAAAGGATTCCCTGCGGGGTTCAAGGGCGGCTATATTTCTTGATCGCCGCTGACAAAGCCTTATTGGGACGGGGCGGATTTTCCAGTACTTTCATGAAAGAATTCCACTCATTTTCGGAAAGAGTGATGCGGCTTTGGGTCGTAAGCCCCTCCTGGGCGGCCCTTAAGGAATTTGAAAGCATGAACGCACTGAGGCTAAGGCCAAAAATCGAGGCGGCCTTTTCAAGCATGGCCTTGTCTTTCGGGCGGATGCGAATTTCAATTCGTTGTTCCCTGGATTGTGTCGCCGTTGGCATAAAGACCTCCTAATTTCTATAAAAGAAGCATACCTCATCGTACGGATGATGTCCACACACAAGACAAAAATGGTCGTCCACGACGGGTAGTTCTGTTCTTTTCTTCATCTTCGGCGTGAACTTCACTACCCATTTCCCCCGGCGGTTTATCTCCATCCGGAAGTCAAACCCCAGAAACCCAAAGCTTTCGCCTTTCGTTAAGTCCACTGTCCTCGTTTTGTCCGTGTTGATTTTCAGGTCAAGTTTAACCAATTCCTCAAGTAGCCTCTGGTAGACCGCCTTCACAAGCCCTTCCCCCTGTGGGTTTCCATCCACGAGGATCACCATATCGTCGGCAAACCTCGCATATTCGACAGGGGTGTACATCCCTTGCCGGGTCGCTTCCTTCGCCTTTTCCAGCATCTTGTCCACCTCGTTGAGGTAGAGATTCGCCAGAAGTGGGGAAACAACTCCGCCTTGGGGAACTCCTCTTTTGCCGCTGGCTTTCAGGATTAGCTTCAGCAATCTCATCACCGTTTTATCCTCAATCCTCTGCGCTACCTTCTTCAACAGCAGGTCATGCCTTACCGTATCGAAGTACGCCTTCAGATCAAGGTCGATGACTCGGGTTTTCCCCCCGACAATTGCTTCGGCTACCCTGTTCACCGCCGCATGAGCAGTCCGCTTGGGCCGGTACCCATAAGACCCGTCTTGAAAATCAGCTTCGAAAATTGGTTCCAGGATGAGCTTCATCGCTCCCTGGACAACCCTGTCCCGAATGTTGGGTATCCCAAGAGTTCTGACCTTCCCATCTCCCTTGGGTATCTCCTTCTTCCGGTTCCGGGCCGGTCTATACGTGCCTTGGACTAGTTCACGCTGGATGCTTTCAAGAAACGGCTCTATCCCTGCTTCTTCAATGGCCTCAAATGTCACCCCGTCTATTCCAGGGGCTCCATTGTTTGACTTCGCCATCTGGTAAGCCTGTTGGAGCGCTTCCATCTTGCAAACATGCGTGTAAAGTCCCCAGAAACGCCAGTTCTTCTCAGCCTTCGCTTTGACGTATATCTCTCGTCTCAGGTCTTGCAGACTGATGGACGTCTTTTTCATACCGTCCCTGCCTCCCACTTTTGCCAAGAGATTTCACAACAGCAGGGTTACTTCGCTCCACGGGAATTACCCCGCTTCTTAGCTACTTTTAACCCGTCCTACTCCCTCTTGCCTTCGACCGCTTTCCCGCATCGGGTTATACGGCCTACCTTTTTCCAAGTATTTCTACCTGGGGCAAGGAGGGTCTCTCCAGTTGCTTGGTATGTCCTTGTCATCATGCCGTGGCTAGCACCCCGCCAGTGTGTTCCAGCGCATTGGCCATCTGGCCGCTGTTCCATGTTGCCTTCATCCCACGACGGAGGATTCGGCCACTGGGGCTATTGTTTTCGGGGCCACCTATGCCTTCACTTTCGTTACGGCCTGACGACTCGCTCACCATCCCGAAGATGGCTTTGTCGATGGGCTTCAGGCATTAAGTTTCCCGCTTGCCTGCCATCCTAGCTAATGGGTTTTGGCTATTACCCATGCAAGTCTACCTCTTGCTGAACACACCTGCCTTTTCTGGACGCATCCCCGTCGTGGACAAGCTTAACCAGAACTCGATGAATATTTTTTAAGAATCGTTAATTCTTCAGGTGTAAAAAAATCAGGCCATTTCTTTTTAAATGGCAAAACAAACCCCTTATAGAACCATTTACGATCAATTCGGGTTTTTAGCGCATCGGGCAATTCATGTATGGCATCCATATAATCTGTAACTAGACTTAGATTTGTGTTTTTGATTAAAGAAGAAGTCCTGCTAAATACATGGATGAGTGTGTCATGGTCTAATTTCGTTATGCTTCGAGGCCATGGGTAGTAATAAAGAATTTCCGTTAGTTCTTCCTGGTCTAAAGTTTGGATTTTTAAAACCCGGCAAAGTATTTTTTCCCCATGTCTCTTGTCCTGCTACACGAGATACTCGGTTATTTCCGTCGGCGAAACCATCATTCGCTTTAATCTCTTCCAAAGCTCTCACAATCGCATTTAAATATTTAGTCTCTTCTGGCTTCGCCCTGGCCTGAACAGCCAATCGGTGCAATAGATCCAGAAAACAAACAGAAATCATTTTTTGTTCAACTGGAGCACTCATTAAATAATTCTCCTAAAAGAACCTCTTTATCGTTTTTCCTTGTCCAATCCGGGTCCCCGTCGTGGACAAGCTTAACCGCTTATTCACGTACCCTCACCCGTCCTTTTTCAATAATCCACAACCGTTTATCTACCTGTTCTTTGGACAACAGATCCAATACGGGGCGGAAAAGTTCGACCATGGTTGGTTTGTCCTGGCGGTCAGACCGGATCACCATGATTCCAGGATATTTTTCCGGCGGGTAAGCCCGGATATCCGAAAAATCAAGGTCAGAGGTAATGAAGGCGCGGTTTTCGGCCAAGCAAACGACGGCTAAATTCGTATCAGGATGGCCGGTTAATTCTTGGTCTTTTACCGTAAGGGCGTCATGACCAGCTTGGATTAAAAGATGTTTGATCTCGAAAGGCAGGTTTTCATCGATTTTGAACTTCATCAGGGATGGGTGACTGCGACAATCCGTTCCCGCGCCAATTCAGCGCCATAAGCTATCGCGGCCTGAACGTCTTCCGCTTTGAGGGAAGGATACTCTTTTACGATATCCAAAATGGACAATCCAGCGGCCAAGTTATCGAGAACGACGGAAACCATAACCCTCGTACCCCGAATGCAGGCTTTACCATGGCAAACGGCTGGGTCTGAGGTGACTCTTTCGATTAAGTTGGACATGGCTTCAATACCTCGATTTTCATTATAGCCCATTCCATAAACTAAGTTCATTATCGGAATCCAGCTAAAGCAAAACAAGCATAGCTCTTAAACAACCCCTAAAGGCTAAAACCGGCTCTAATAGCACTATTACCTGCAGAGTAGAGCGCTGGCGCGTATGCCTTAGAGTACGGTGGCGAATCCAACCCTTTCGGATTGGGCCTCAGTCCGGCTCTCATCACCACGTTTCCAGCGCCCCCTCATCAAACCGTACGTGACCTTTTCGATCATACGGCTTTCCGACAACCTTTCAACCGGCAGCATTCAAGGCAAAAGCTGGAATCCAGTTCAAACCAAGGCGTTTCACTTCCTCGATCGACCATGTTCGTCCTTCCCAGGCGTACTTATGCCTCCGAAACAAAGTCAGCCTTTCGAGTACGTAAAATTGAAGCTTGGAAAAGTATGGCTGGCTGTCCCCAATTCGGAAATAGTTGGCCCACCCCCTTAACACCGGGTTCAAAGCCTTCGCTACATCCTCCATTGGAGATAAGAGCCGCTCTCGGCCCGCCGTCATCTGCTTCACTTTCTCGGCGATTTTCTTCATGGCCTTCCGGCTCGGCCAGCTCAGGCAACAGGTCTTACCCAATCCTACCACCGGCATACCTACTCGAAAGTGGAACCCAAGGAAGTCAAACCCTTCCTTCCCAGGCCCCATTTCCACCAGCCGTGTCTTTTCGGGGTGCAGTTCAAGCCCTAGTCGTCCCATCAATTCCTTGATGACTTCCAGGCTCTTTTCCGCATGGGCTTGGCTTCCGCACAACACCACAAAATCGTCGGCGTAGCGCACCAGCCTACCCAGTTTCCTGTGCCTCTTATTCCAAACCTTGTCCAGCAAGTGAAGGTAAACATTGGATAACAGCGGTGAGATCACCCCGCCTTGCGGTGTCCCTCGGAGAGTCGGCGTAAGCCTTCCTTCCTCAAACACACCCGCCTTCAGCCACCCTCGGATCAGTTTCAAAACCTTCCGGTCACTGATCCTCTGGCGCACCAGCACCATCAGTTTGTCGTGGTCGATGGAATCGAAATACTTCCGAATATCTCCATCCACCACCCATCTGTACCCGCCATTGATCCACTTCTTGATCTCCCGGTGGGCCTGCTGGGCTCCGCGTTTTGGCCGAAATCCAAACGAGCCTTCCAGAAAGTCCGCCTCAAAGATGGGTTCCACCACCTTCCGGCAAGCCGCTTGAACTACCCGATCCCGAATTACCGGGATTCCCAACGGTCTCTTGCTTCCATCAGGCTTGGGTATTTCCACTCGTCTCACAGGTTTAGGCAGATACTTCCCAGCTTTGAGTTCTTCCTGGATGCCCTTCAGGAATGGAATAATTCCCACCTTCTCTTCGATCCATTCCAGCGTTTCCCCGTCCACTCCTCCTTGGCCTTTATTAGCCTTCACCTGTTTCCATGCCGCTGTCAGGACATCCCATCGGGTCATCCTGTCATGCAGTACATGAAATCTCCGGCTTGGGCTCCTCTTGGCCGCTCGGTATAGCGCCCTTTGAAGGGTTCGCGCCTTGTCTTCGGAGTTGTTGGCCCTTTGGGGCATGCTCCAGCGCCTCCCTTTTGAAGGTTGCTTGGTTGAAGCAGGGGTCCTTCCCTCCAGGTGGTTTTGTTGTCCACCCTTCACAGGTATTGTGACCCCCTCCGACTTCCTCCCGCCCTTGCCCCTTTTCGGTTTTAGCCTTATAGCGGCAAGTCTTTTGGCGGGTAGGATCTCCCAGGTTGCTTGCAAAGCCTTTCCAGCATTCCGTTCCCCATACGCCGGAGGACTTTCCCCGCTTGCTCCAGATTCTTCAGCGGGATCGTGGCCTTCGCCGGTAGACACGCGGCTCGGCATCCTCTTGCACCTTTCGGTGTCCCATTCACGACGCGGCAGGATTCACTTGATGTTGCGGACTGCTAGATTGTTCCCTCACTGAATGAGGTTTATGACCCCGTTTCGGGCAGAACCTCTCGGTCCTACGCCGGGGGCTGACTTCCAGGCTCTCTGGCGATTACCTGGTCAGGATTTGGGCTGGCCCTCTTCGGCCTACTCCCTCACCTGCTGGCTCTACAAACCTTCGCTGGCACGATGTCCACGAAGGGTCCCCGTTGTGGACGGCAAATTCACTTCAAAATAGTAATAGTGGCCTGACACCTTTTTCTTAGTCTAAAATCTTTCGCATTTGCCTGCAATCTTCCGCAATCCCGGTAAGCTCATCCGCATCCCAGTCATAAAATTCCCAGCCCAATTTTTTGTAGAATCCCAAAGCCTCAGGCGCGGCATTCACATATAAAGTCTTAATCCCAAAGTCGCGCGCATACTTTTCCACCAAAGAAGATAATTGGCGTCCGTGACCACTCCTTTGGTAATCATCTGATATGGCAACCAGTCGTACCGCGCCATAGCCATCTCTAAAATCATCTAAGCGGGTAGTACCAACAGGGATGTTATTGAGCAACAATAGAAGCGGGTGATGATTCGGCAGATATTCATCCTCATGCATTTCATCGTAGTCTTGTTTTCCACGATTTTCCCACAGCACTTTATGGCGAATGTCGTGATATGCCTGCCAATGGTTCAAAGCGGTAACTTTTATGAGTTCATAGTTTTTTTGCATTTTCGAACCTAACAAACCGTAATTCAAAAGTATTTTTAAAAAAGGGACAGACCAACATTAACCATTTTTCCCTGTCCAATGCGGCTCCCCATCGTGGACAGGTCCATCCTGTTATTGCCCACTCTTGACTACTTTGGTGATCTTAACAGAGTCGATGCAGACAAATTGCATGACCCCTTTTTGATAGGGCGTACAGGGGCATACCGTGAAGATTCCATAAACCTCAGCGCCCAAATCATCCCTGAAAATCGCATCTAAATTTTCTGGAGTGGGAGCTTCACCACGCACACCCAATACCCTCTGGGTTCCAATCATCCAAATCTTCATTGATGTAAGATTGGCGCCAAAACGTGCCCGTCCCCTAAAAGAAAAGCATTTTCCAACAACCCTGGGGTCGCTATGACAGGGGCCTTTGAATTCCATGTAGGAGTCTACTGTCGGGGTGGCAGTGGCACTATCAGCACTGACGGGGTGTTTCAACCCCACGCACAAAAGAAGAAGAGTTATAGAAATAATATTTATTTTTTTCATCACGTCTCACTTCTCCAATTTTGTCTGTCCACGATGGGTCCCCATCGTGGACAAGGATTAAGCCCTGCGAACCCGAACCTTTTGATTTGTGGCTACGACATTGCAACCAGCCCAAGTGGAGACATCTTCACTTTCAAAAATCTCCACAATGCGTTTAAACAGGTCTTCGCGGCTAGGATCAATAAGTCGGATGAGTAGAACGCCATGGTGGGTTCCCGGGGAATGGCTTCGTATGTCGGAGAAATACAAATCCTGTGATACTAGAAAGCGCTTGGCTTCCTGGGCGGCCTTCCAAACGCTTGGATCGTCCTTGCCCTTCAGGCTCTCTTGGAGGACGGTATCCACGTCATGGCCGAGCCGGGTAAGGGGTTCACTTAAATCGGCGGGAAGGTTCTCATCCAGCTTTATTTTCATGTGGTGGAATTAGACGGTTGGGACGGCGGGAACGGGCAGGTCTTCCTCAGCAGAAGATGCGGCATAAGAAATGACGGAGGTTACCGCCTCACGTGTTAACGAGGGAAAAGATTTAAGCACTTGATCCATGCTGTCACCGGCGGCAAGGCTGGCTAAAACAGTCCTAAGAGTTACCCTCGTGCCTTTAATGACGGGTTGGCCGTTACAGATTTTTGGGTCTCTAACGATAAAGTCCGTGTGATTCATAACCCCTCCTCATCAACTGAAGTTATTTTAGGCATGATGCCATGGGGGAACAAGTGGCTGTGTAGTAAGTGGCCCTTATGCAATATAACCAGCCCAAAAGGAGGTATATTTACAATCAATTTAGGTGTCCACGATGGGTCCCCATCGTGGACTAGCTTCAACGTCAGGTGTCGGAAATAACTTTCATGGGATCGGGTTCAACGGATCACTAGGATCTTCAGGATTTTTGACGACTGGACCGGGCCGGTGACCTGGACCCTCAAGTAATAAAGCCCGTTGGCCACGGGTGAGGCCCAAGAGTCTTTCAAATTCCAAGACAAAATCGTATTAGTGCCGGAGACGGATTGGGGATGATCCAGGATTTTGCGGTAAGCCGTCGTGAAAACGCTCCATTCGATCATGGAATCGGCGGGAAACCACAGGGGAATAAGAACCGGCCCGTTACCGCTGGGGTTGGGATAGGGGTTGCCGACCATCACGCTCGTAACGACCGGGATTGCCGTGGCGGTGGAAGTGTTAGCTGGCCCCGGCGTGTCCGTGGGTGTACCCAATGGCGTAGCCGTCGACGTGTTCGTGGGGCTCGGCGTGGCGGTGGGTGTTCCCGTGGCACTATTGGAAGCCGTTGGCGTCGGACTGTTCGTGGCCGTTTGAGTCGGCGTTTCCGTGGAGGTAGGAGTACCCGTATCTATGGAAGAAACGGTATAGACCGGAGTGGAAGTCCAGCTGGCGGTGAGGGACGCCGTCCCAGTGGGTGTCATAGAACCTGTCGGAGTCTGGGAGGTTGTCGCGCTTGGCGTCATCGTACCCGTGGGGGTAAAGGATAAGGTGGAAGTCGATGTGAAGGAGGCGGTGTTGGAAGGCGTGGTGGGCAGGGTCGCGGCCCAGGTGGGAGTGGGGGTGACCGTGAAGGAAGAAGTTGGCGTTAGGGTGAGGGTCGGGCTGGGTGTCGCGGTGGAGGTAGCGGTCGGGGTCGAGGTCAGGGTGGGCGAGGGGGTGGGGGTATCCGGTTCGTAGGCCCGCACGTAATCCACCAGCATGGTCTGGGGAAAGGATGTGGTGGCGTCCGGTTTGCCGGGCCAGTTCCCGCCCACGGCCATGTTCAACAGGAAAAAGAAGGTGTTGTTGAATTCGTAGGTGCCCCCGGCGGAGGCGGCACCGGCGGAAGTCTGGGTCTCATAAAGCGTATCGTCCACGTAAAACTGCACCTGGTTGGCCTGCCAAAGGATCCCGAAGGTGTGGTAGGCGTTGTGGTAAAGCGCCCCGGCCGGAAGCGTGTAGATGGCGCTGGGGTTCCAGTTGGGCGCGTGCAGGGAGCCGTGGTTGTTCCCCTGGTCCGCGGGGTTGCCGTTGTAGGTGGCGGGGTTGCCGATGTTCTCCATGATGTCCATCTCGCCGCAGTTCGGCCAGGCGGTGCCGGAGTTGATGCTGGTGCCCAGCATCCAAAAGGCCGGCCAGATGCCGTCGCCATAGGGCATTTGGATTCGCGCCTCCATGTAGCCGTACTGGAAGGTGACGCCCTGGAAACCCGACGCGTTCGACAAGAGGCGCGCGGAAGTGTAACGCCCCACCGTGCCGTAGTTGGCGTTGCCGGGAGTGGTATCAATGGCGATGATCGCGAGGGATTTGCCGTCGGTGGCGTTGGGATCGGAGACGATTTGGGCGTTGGCGGTGCTGTTGGTGTAGTTTTCCAGCTCGTTGTTGCCCCAGCCCGAATCGCCCGTGTTGTAGGTCCAGTTGGAAGAATTGGGGGCGCTTCCCACGGTGCCGTTGAATTCATCGCTCCAAACCTGGCTGTAACCGGCGGGCGCGGCTGAGCCAAGGCCGGCCATGGCCCAAAAGGCCAGGACCGGTGGAAGCAACAATAACCTGAGGGAAAATTGATTTTCGGAAGGTTGTTTCAACGCTTACCCCGAGCGGGGTTACCACCCATGAAAATAGGGATCAGTCCACCATGACCCTTTTTAAAGCCACACCCCTGGAGCCGCTCACAGATCAGTATATTTCTTATCGCTTCCCTTCGCCTTTGAATTCCAGTTCCCAGCCCTTCGAGAGCCTCAGAACAAAGGGCCCGACCCTTTTATTTAAAAGCTATAACAAAACTCGACTTTGGAAAATCTTGAAAGAAACGCCGTGAAGATCAATTTCCCCCTTGTTCCCCCTCTTTCAGAGGGGGAGGCATTGTGTGTCCCTACTGAATTTGCCAAAGTTGAGAACAAAACCTAATTTCATCACAGGCCGCCTTTGGCGGCCACAGAGGCACAGAAAAAAATCTTTCTTCATTCAAGGAATCTTAAACCCATTGTCCGGGTTTACTGTTTCCCCTTTCGCCCAAAAGGCGAAAGAAATCGGGACAATACCGACCCCATTTAATGTCTCATAGATGGTCGGCATGTGTCTTCGGGTCTCTGTGGCAAATTTGGGTTTTGTTAGAGATTCATAGGAGTGTTGAGCGTTCTTGACCCTTTTGATCAATTTGATCCAAATTCGATCCCGATCCCAAAATAATAGGCAGAATTCCCCAAACAATCCCCTATTAACGATTTAAAATAAACCCGTTCACCAACCCAGCCCGCGGGAAAACATGACCGATCCAATACCCCTTCACAAAACCCGCCCCTTTTGGGTGGGGATCACCCTCGTCCTCCTCGCCTTTTCGGGGATCTGGATCTATACCTTCGTGACCATCAACCGGCACCAGGATTCCTCGATATGGGTGGATCAAACTTACGAAGCCCTCTCGGCGCTCCAGAAAATCCCCGCGGACCTGCGGTCGATGGAAAGCGGGGAGCGGGGTTTTCTCCTATTACATGACGCCGGTTATCTCTCGTCCTATTCCGCCGGCCAGCGTTCCGTCCAAACCGATCTTCTCAAGGCGCGCGACCATTCCCCCGACATCCCCGAACTCACGGCGCTCTTTAACCGGCTCAATCCGCTGGTCGGGGAAAAGCTATCCAGTATGAAACAACTGGTTTCCCTGGGCCGGAAAGGTCGGTATGAGGAGGCCCTCGCCCAGGCCCAAAAAGGCCGGGGAAAGAACATCATGGACCGGCTGGGTATCATCGTCTCGAATATCCAGTCACTGGAATTCCAGTTCCTCCAAAACCGGAAATCACTGGAATACCAGACCATGGAAAGGGAATTGTGGACCCTGCTCTTCTCGGGGACCAGCGTGATCCTCCTGCTTTTGGCCGGGAGCGGATTTTTTCTCCGCCAATCGCGCCTTGCCCAAGCCACCGCCCTCAAGCTCCAATCCAGCGAAAAAAGGTTCAATTCCCTTCTCCAATCCACCACCGACTCCTTCATCACCGCCAACGGTGAAGGGACCATCATGGACGTGAATCCCGCCACCGAAATCCTCTTTGGCTTCATGAAAAAGGAACTGGTCGGCCAGCCGATGGAGATCCTCCTGGAAGCGCCTCCCCAGGATGGGAATACCGCCAAGCCTTTTGAGCGATTCCTGTCCTCCGTGCAAGCTTCCAGCAGCGCGGGCGCCATGGAAATAAGCATGAGGCGCAGGGACCGGACCGTATTTCCGGCCGAGGTTTCCCTGGCCGCCTGGAAAAGCCCCGAGGAGACCTTCTACACCATCATTTCCAGGGACATCAGCGAGAGGAAATTCTTCACCAAGATGCTCATGAAAAACGAGCACCGCCTATTCCAGTTCCTGGAGGCCATCCCGGTGGGTATTTTCGTCCTGGACCGGGTCGGGAAACCCTACTACGCGAACCAGGCCGCCAAGGATCTCTTCCCCAAGAGGGTGGACGCGAGGATACAGCCGGAGCAATTCGCCCAGGCCTACGGGCTTTACCGGGCGGACCAAAAGACTTTTTACCCCTCCCTCCAGCTGCCCCTGATCCGCGCCCTCGAGGGGGAGAAATCCGCAGTGGACGACCTGGAGCTCCGGGACGGCGAAAGGGAAATTCCCCTGCAAGCCTGGGGCGTGCCGATCCTGGATGAGGCCGGCAAGGTGAAATATTGCGTGGGGGTATTCCTCGATATCACCCAGCGGCGCCAAAGCATGCGCGCCCTCCAGGAACGGGAGGAATTTTTCCGGACCCTGTTTGACGAGAGCCCGATCGGCATGACCCTCGCCTTCCCCGATTCCTCCCTGATCAACGTCAACCGGGCCTTCACCCAGCTCACCGGTTATACCTCCGATGAGTTGGTGGGGCGTTCCTACCGGGAGCTTTCCCATCCCATCGACGCGGCGGCGGAAGCCGATTACGACTTGAAGTTGTTCGAGAGGAGTATCCCGCAATATTCCATCGAAAAGCGCCTCCTCACGAAAGCGGGGCAGGCCCTGTGGTGCAAAAAATCCTCCTCCGTGATCCTCGACGCCAATGACGAACCCTTGTTCCTCCTGGGCATGGTGGAAAACATCAACGACCAGAAGGAAGCCGAGATCGCCCTGAAAAACAGCGAGGAGCAGTTCCGGAAGGTCTTTGAAAAAAGCCCCCTGGGCATGGTTTTCGCCGACATGAACGGGAACCCCTTGGACGCCAATCAATCCTTCTGCCGGATGCTGGGCTTCACCCGCGAGGAGCTTCTTAAGAAAAACCTGCAGGACGTGACCTATCCCGAGGACCGTCCGATCAGCCGGTCCATCCCCCTGCAGGAACCCCATTCCCCCAACCACAGCTTTGAGTTCCGCTCGGTGGCCAAGGACGGACGGGTGGTTTGGACCAAGGTCGTTCCCCTGGTCATGGAGGATAACGGGAAGGTGAAGGTGCTTAGCATCGTGGAGGATGTCACCGAGCGGAAACAGGTGGACGAAATGAAGCGCGACCTCCTGGCGGTGGTTTCCCACCAGCTCAAGACCCCGGTGGCGGAGATCAACGGCTACCTGGAAAACCTCCTGGATGGGGTGGCCGGCCACCTGTCGGAAAAACAGCGCGAGTACCTGACCGACATGCGGGAGATCGGTGTTGAAAACTACCGGCTGATCACGGACCTTCTGAACATGTCCAAGATCGAGAGGGGCGTGGCCTCGGTCAACCTGCAATCCGCCTCCCTTTGGAGGATATTGGAACTTTCCCTGAGGGATTACGAGGCCTCCATCCAGCGCAAGGGACTGGACTTGCGCCTGGATAAGGGTCCGGTCGACCTCGAATTATGGGCCGACCAGGACAAGACCTCGGAGGCACTGCGTAACATCATCAACAATGCCTTGAAATGCACCGACCGCGGCTATATCGCCATTCATGCCCGGGAAGAAGGCGAATTCGGGGTCATCGAGGTGAAAGACACGGGAATCGGCATGAAACCCGAAGTTTTGAACCGTCTTTTCACCAAGGAAAGGGTCATGGGGACGGAGGCCACCCGTTCGGGCTCCGGCCTAGGCCTTTTTATCGCCCGCAGCTTCCTCCAGTTGCAAGGCGGGGACATCACCGTGGAATCAAAAGAAGGCCAAGGAAGCCTCTTTAGGATTAAAATACCCAAGTTGAAAAGGAGCGGCCATGCCTAAAAAAATAATTTTGATCGTGGAAGACCAGCCGGGTTTCCGGCGTATTTATCGCGACGTGTTGGAAGCGGATGGATATGAGGTTCTGGAAGCCGAGGACGGGGAAACGGGCTGGAACATGGCCAAAGGCCACAAACCCCACCTGATCCTGCTGGATTTGGGGCTCCCCATTCTCGATGGTTTCGCGGTCTTGAAAAAAGTCCGGGGTGATTCCGAAACACGCTCCATTCCCGTCATCATTTTTTCCGTCCTGGGCGAGCAGAAGGATATCCAGCGGGGAATGGAATTGGGCGCCAACGATTACACGGTCAAGGGCTTTTACACTCCCCGGCAGATCCTGGTGAAGATCAAGGACCTGCTGGCAAAGACGCCCGCGCCGGAACAGGAAACTTCCCCCCAGGCCGCGCCCGCGCACTCCTCTCCCGTTCAGCCCTCTTCTTATAAGGTCCGGATGACCTCCGGCTGGGGCGAGGAATCCCGCTTCTGTTCCGAAGTGGGGCTGAACCCGGGACATCCCTGCCCCCATTGCAACACCGAGTTGGTCCTGGAATTGATCCCCGACTACCAGCGTACCGATGGACATTGGTTCACAGGCCACTTGACCTGCACCAGTTGCCATAAAAGCTTTTAAGGGGGCCCGGCCTGATGGCGGAACAAAACATTCCCGATATTTCCTCGCCCGAGCCCGTCGGACCCACCAAGGGACTCATCCTGATCTGCGATGACCAAAGGGGATTCCGAAGGATCTACCGGGATGTTTTGGAGCAGGATGGCTACCAGGTCCTGGAAGCGTCCACCGGCGAGGAAGGCTGGGACGCCATCCTGGAGCACAAGCCCGACCTGGTCCTTTTGGACCTCGGCTTGCCGGTGATGGACGGCTTTCAGGTGTTGGAAAAAATGCGCCGCAGTACCCAGACCCAGGATATTCCGGTCATTATTTTTTCCGTCCTGGGGGAACCCCGGGACGTCCAAAAAGCCATTCAGATGGGCGCCAACGACTATACGGTCAAGGGTTTTTACACTCCCCGCCAGATCCTCAGCAAGGTCCGGGACCTAATGCACAACCGGCAAAAAAGGTCGGCGGCCAATTCTTACCATCTCCAGATCCAAGCCGAATTAATGGACGAACCCATCCTGAGGAACGATTTGGGCCTGGTGGACGGGCTCCAATGCCCTTCCTGCCACTTTCCCCTGGACGCGGAGTTTTTCCCCGATTACGCGCGGGCGGACGGCCATTGGTTCGCGGCCCGTTTCACCTGCCCCAAGTGCGGGAAGCCTTTTTGACGTCATCGTAGAGCCGAATGAAACGTCCCCGCAAAAGCGTTTCCCGCTACCCCGCCGATCGATTCATCCCCGTGTACGCGGGGAACACACCCCCTCCTGGAAAGCGTACTGCGTGACCATCGGTTCATCCCCGCGTACGCGGGGAACGTTCAACATCTAAAACAATTTGCTCAACCCAGTCCGGTTCATCCCCGCGTACGCGGGGAACGTTGGCCTGTGCAATTGGGGGAAAATGTATCCCTCGGTTCATCCCCGCGTACGCGGGGAACGTAAGCCAAGTTCAGGGCTTTTGTTTTACGGGCACGGTTCATCCCCGCGTACGCGGGGAACGTGGTCCGGGGACAACCTTCTTTTACGCACAAATCGGTTCATCCCCGCGTACGCGGGGAACGTTTAATTAATTAACCTAACTTTCTCTAAAAACCCGGTTCATCCCCGCGTACGCGGGGAACGTTTGCATAGGCCAAAGCCTAAGACTGAAAAGACCGGTTCATCCCCGCGTACGCGGGGAACGTAAGGCCTTCATCCAGACCAACCCGGGTTGGGGCGGTTCATCCCCGCGTACGCGGGGAACGTAAAGGCATTTGATTGCGCGGGAAATCAATATACGGTTCATCCCCGCGTACGCGGGGAACGTCATTTCTTCTAAATCGGACAACGGTAAACCATCGGTTCATCCCCGCGTACGCGGGGAACGTTACATCCTCCCGTTAACAACGTATTCAAGAGCCGGTTCATCCCCGCGTACGCGGGGAACGTCTAGTAATGAGGCATTAAATGAATTGGTTTTGCGGTTCATCCCCGCGTACGCGGGGAACGTTACAATGTGGCAACCGCGGCCTCGATTACCGGCGGTTCATCCCCGCGTACGCGGGGAACGTCGATACTAACTCATGCAAATACCGGCAATCACCGGTTCATCCCCGCGTACGCGGGGAACGTACTGATTCTGAAATTCCTGTATCGTCTATTTCCGGTTCATCCCCGCGTACGCGGGGAACGTGATGCTTTGGCTGGCCGGAACAACTGCTGGACCGGTTCATCCCCGCGTACGCGGGGAACGTAAAAGAGAGAGTTAACCGAAACGTTTTCCATCCGGTTCATCCCCGCGTACGCGGGGAACGTAGTCAAGCGCACTCCGAACCGCCGCTCGGTTTCGGTTCATCCCCGCGTACGCGGGGAACGTTGTGAGGGCCGGCGAAAATAGGCCCGCTAAAGCGGTTCATCCCCGCGTACGCGGGGAACGTGACGCTCAATTTTTCCTAGACAACTTGGATTCCGGTTCATCCCCGCGTACGCGGGGAACGTGTTTTAGCTAAGTCTGATTTAACATCTTATGCCGGTTCATCCCCGCGTACGCGGGGAACGTGTCTAGGACAAATTGAGGCATCATAATCGCTCACGGTTCATCCCCGCGTACGCGGGGAACGTTCAGTGGACTCCACCTTGTGCTCCACGGACGCGCGGTTCATCCCCGCGTACGCGGGGAACGTTTGCTGAGTATCGTCTCGATCTCTGTCACGAGCGGTTCATCCCCGCGTACGCGGGGAACGCTATCCTTGAGAATTGAGGCGAGGCATCTTGTATCCGGTTCATCCCCGCGTACGCGGGGAACGTTGGGGTATGCTAGGGTATGACAATTAATCTCGGTTCATCCCCGCGTACGCGGGGAACGTTAGACCCTTTTGAATTCCGACCGGAAAAATTCCGGTTCATCCCCGCGTACGCGGGGAACGTGACTGATACCCACAAGTTTTATGGCGAAGGACCGGTTCATCCCCGCGTACGCGGGGAACGTCGGTGTTCACACGTTGCAGCTGGAGCGCTGGACGGTTCATCCCCGCGTACGCGGGGAACGTTCCAATCGACTTTGCCAATTCGCAAATACTTCTCGGTTCATCCCCGCGTACGCGGGGAACGTCTGTCATTCGGCCATTATGCGTACCATCGAGTCGGTTCATCCCCGCGTACGCGGGGAACGTTTGCCTTGGTTTTGGTGCCATTATCGGCCTACCCGGTTCATCCCCGCGTACGCGGGGAACGTTTCACCATCTTCTGCTGGGCCTCGTCCTTGGCCGGTTCATCCCCGCGTACGCGGGGAACGTTAGAAACTCTCTCCCTTAAATTTAACTACCCCGGTTCATCCCCGCGTACGCGGGGAACGTAACCCGAGTTCCATAAGTAAGTGCAACACTCAGTGCAAGAAGAAAGCCGCCTCCATAGGATAGGCGGCCATGAAAAAAAACTACAAGCATTTAAGCGTTGAAGAAAGAGATCACTTGGCCGTTTTGAAGGGGAAAGGTCATGGGGTCCGGGATATCGCCAGAATCCTCAAGCGTTCCCCATCCACCATCTCCCGCGAACTCAAGCGCAACGCCCCAACCATCCGCACGGGTTATTACTTAGCCCACCGTGCCCACCTACGATATATCGTCCGTAACCAGCAACGGGCACGCCGTTTACGCCTGAAAACAAAGCGAATTCGTGCCTACGTCCGCCGTCAATTGAAACGAGGTTGGTCTCCTGAACTCATTTCGGGTCGTTGGAGCTGCCTACATCCCAAGCAAACCATTGGCCCCGAAGCCATCTACCAGTGGATTTACATTGAGGCCACTGATTTGATCTCTTACCTCGTTCGACACCACCGGCAACGTCTCTCTTTCGGCCACAGCCGTAAGCACGCCAAAAACCATATTCCAGGCCGTGTTTCCATCGACAAAAGGCCCAAGGCCGTCAACCAACGCAAGCAGTTCGGCCATTGGGAAACCGACACCATGGTCTCCCGTGAAAGCAAAGTCGCCATGCGGGCTCTCGTCGAACGTCAAAGCCGTTTTTCCAAGTTGGGAAAGCTCAAACGAAAAACAGCTGCCCAAATGAGTCACAGCCTCAATCGTACTTTAGGCCGCTTCCCTCAAGAAGCTCGTCTGAGTTTGACCTACGACAATGGAACCGAAAACACCAACCACCTGGAAACCAACCGCGTGCTTGGTACAAAATCCTTTTTCGGTGCGCCTTTCCACAGTTGGGAAAAAGGCACTGTAGAAAATACCATTGGTCTTGTTCGCCGTTATTTGCCCAAAAAGACTGACCTTGCTAAAGTATCTCTCAAAGAATTCAAAGCCATCGAAAGATGGCTCAATCACAGGCCCAGAAAATGTTTGGGTTTTAAAACTCCGGCGGAAGTCTTCCGGCGAAGTGTTGCACTTACTCCGTGAATTCAGCTAACTTCACCTGAGCGATACTGATTTTTTTAAACGGTTCATCCCCGCGTACGCGGGGAACGTTCAGGGGTGACGTTTCCGGAATCAGGGTGACCGGTTCATCCCCGCGTACGCGGGGAACGTTCGGTGATCGCCCAATTTCACCATTCCGCCTTCGGTTCATCCCCGCGTACGCGGGGAACGTAGGTCTTATCCTCCTTTCCCTTGACTCTCTTTCGGTTCATCCCCGCGTACGCGGGGAACGTAGACCAAGATTGAGCCACACCTTCTTCCTAGCCCGGTTCATCCCCGCGTACGCGGGGAACGCTGGCATGGCAATACGGAAATGGGGACAGATCAAATCGGTTCATCCCCGCGTACGCGGGGAACGTTGTCACACAGGCGGGAGCGGCGACGACATCTCCGGTTCATCCCCGCGTACGCGGGGAACGTTTCTTCTGTTTCGGCATGAGCAGGTTCCTCCTCGGTTCATCCCCGCGTACGCGGGGAACGTGGCTTGTAACTGATTCATTAGTCACGACCTCCCGGTTCATCCCCGCGTACGCGGGGAACGTACTTATAAACGGCCATTTAACGCGTCATTTTTCCGTCAAACGGCTCCGTAGCCCTAAAAACGCCTTACCCATTCCCGCAACTTTCTTCCGTTTTTTCCTTCACCTCCGGCTCGAATGAAACCAGCTTTACACCATCCATTTCCCTTGGAACCCTCCTGTTTTTTCCCAAAGTACAGAAATCAAAACCAGATTCAGTTTGCGCATTCCAAACCATGACCGCGTTTCCGTCCCCCAACCCGGTCTGTACCTGCTCCCAAATCATTTCCCGGACCTTCACCGAATAATCGCCCACATAAACGCCGGCCCGGACTTCCAGGAGCCAGACAGCCAACCGCCCCCTCAAGCGCGGAGGCGCGTTTTCAAGAACGATGGCCAGCATCGCCGATGCCCTCCTGGTTAGGTATGGCTATGGGAACCGCTTCCTCATGCGCCTTGGGTATTTCCAACCCGCCCGCCGCCAAAATTTCCTCGATCATGGGGATAAACCGTTCCAGTATTTTCGAACTGCGGAAAACATCCCGGCACCTCAAACGCACCGCCTGCTCGGGATTCGCCGGTTTTTGGCTGGCCGCTTGGAAGGCCACGGGAACCACCGTCTCGAACTTGAAAACGTCCGCGATGTCATAAACGAACGAAAGCGGCTTGCCCGTATGGATGAACCCGATGGCGGGGGCGTAACCTGCCGCCAAGATAGCGGCCTCCGTGATGCCGTAGAGGCTGGCCGTAGCCGCTGAAAGGCACCGATTTGGGATATCCCCGCTCTCCCATTCGGTGTAGTCGTAATTCCGGTGTTTCCATTCCACTTTGTACTTTTGGGCCAAAAGCTGGTACATCCGCTTCACCCGCTGGCCCTCGATGCCCCTCAACTGCTCCACGCTGCGCTTGGCGGGGGGTTCTTCCCCGAAACGGATCGTGTACATCTTGCGGACCACCTTCAGCCGAGCCTCATCGTCCAAAGCCAGCTTGGCCTGGTACAAAAGCCGGTCCGCCCGGGCCCCTCCGGGCTGGCCCGAGGCGTAAAGCCGCACCCCCGCCTCGCCTGTCCAAACCAGCAGGCAACCCACCCGGGAAGCCAGGGTCACCGCCGCATGGGAAACCCGGGTGCCGGGTTCCAACATCAGGCAGGCCACCCCGCCCACGGGAATGTGGGTACGAACGCCGTTCTTATCCACCACCACGAAAGCCCCGTCCAGCACGTCCAGGTTGCCTTTCTCAACGAAAAGGACGGACAGGCGTTCTTTCATCATAAGGGGCTTTAGTTTGGGCAATTCGTTCATTTGGGGCCTTCCTGCGCTTTTGGCAGTTCCTCAAGCTTGTACCGGACATACTTGCCGCCCCCCACCCGCACCAGGCGTTTGCCGTGCATCATCCGAAAGACGTGATTTAAGAAGAAATAGTTGTCCCCCCTTCGGGTCACCCCTTGGCAGAGGTCCAAAAGCCGATTCAAGTTATAAATTAGGGTACTTTTGGGAACGCCCAGTTCACGTGCTAAATCCCCTGGGGCGATTTCCCCCTCACGTTCAATGCAATCTATGATCTTTTTCCAATATTCCATGGCATCCTCATGCGGGCGTCTTCCTTTTTTTCTGTTGAGATAGGCTTCTGTTTTAGGTTTGGGCGCCTTGTCTTTGGTGATGGATTGGATGGGTTGCGCCAAGGGAGGTGATTCAACAGGCGGGTTTGGCTTTGGGTGTGCAGCTTGGGTAGTATTTAAGCCAAAGAGACCCTTGATTAAACTTTTAATAGACGGTTCATCTGCCATACACCCACCATCCTTTCACCTTCTCACGTCCAATTTTAGCCGTGTTGTCGCTTTAATTGGACGCGAGGCAGTTTAAATGTCGTTTAAACGAGCCTTACATTCCCAAGACAAAACAGACCTTTGTCTTATTAGAAAAAATCCAATGTTTTCCGGCCCAGGTTATCCATCCGTCACGTCCAATTTTAGCCGCGTTACAGTTTTAATTGGACGCGAGACGCGTTTATCAACCCCTACCGTTCCATACGACTCCATCCCTTTGCCATCTCACGTCCAATTAATACCGCATTGCGGACAAAATTGGACGCGAGACACCCTGCATAAACCATCTCAAACACCCAACTTGTGCAAGAGGCCCTTGCACAATTGACCGGTTGAGCTAAGCCGAAACAAAAACCCACATATACTTGAGATTCCGGGGTAAAAACCCCTCATGTCCGGGAAAGCGGCGGATAAACTTGCCAATTAATTCCGAAATACGGAAATAATTGGCAAGTAAGCCCCGGAAAACGACCGTGACTTAAACCCGGTAGGATACACGGCTTTCCATGAGCCGTTGGGTTTTCATGATTTCCCCGGCCAAGGTATCCTCATCCGGCAGGGCCATACGGTATTCCGCCGCCATGATCTTGTTGGGTAGACCCTCCAAAGCGTATTTAGCGACTGCCTCGTCCCTTTGGGCGCACAAGATCAGGCCTACCGGGGGGTTTTCCTCCTCCCGGGCCCAGTGTTCCCGGGCGTAATTGAGGTACATGTGCATCTGGCCCGCGTCGGCGTGGGTGAACTTGCCGATTTTCAGGTCGATCACCACCAAGCAACGCAGTTTTCGGTGGAAGAAGAGCAAATCCACCCGGTACCATTCGTCGCCGATTCTCAGCCGTTTTTGGCGGCCCACGAAGGTGAAGTCCCCGCCCAGTTCCATCAGGAAGTATTCCAACTGCCGTATGAGGGCTTCCTCCAGGTCGTTCTCGGAATACTCGTCTTTCAGCCCCAAAAACTCCAAAACCAGGGGATCTTTCAGTTCCGTCTCGGGCGTTGTTTCCTCTCCCGCTTGTGCCTTTTCGCCCTTGCGGAGCATGGAAGCCTTGTTTTTGGACATGGACGTGCGCTCGTAAAACAGACTGGAAACCTGCCGGTCCAACTGCCGCACGCTCCATCCGCCCCGCAGGGCCTCGGTTTCATAAAAGGCCCTGGCCTTTGGTGAACGGCTTTTCCGGACCAACAGAACGTAATGAGACCAAGAAAGGGGAAAAACACCGGCTAATTGGACAGCCTCTAATTTCCGAGACAGCGTCTCGGAAATCTTTTCGGATGAATAAGCCATATAGAAAAGCCGCATGGTTTCAAGGTTATCGTGTGAAAACCCCCGCCCAAACTGATTGGTCAAATCCTCTCCCAACTGTTTGAGCAAAGCTTCCCCATACCCGGCCCTTTCCTTACCGCCCTGCTCAAATTCCACGATCCGGCGGCCCACCAGCCAATAGGTGGCGGTCATGACCGAATTGACGGTCCGGGCGGAGGTCCGACGGGCTTCGGCCAGGTAATCGGCGACTTCCTTCAGGAGGACATCATAATTTTTCATGCAGGAACCACCGAAAAGAGGCCTAATCCCATTGCTTTACCCCTACCAATGCCGGTTTTAACGGCGGTTTTAAACTTCTCCGGTTCCTTTACCGTAAGAATTCCGTCAAAAAGGACAGAAAATGCGTGAATGGCACCGCCATTACGCCTATCACCATGGGCCATCTTTTCTTCCGAGACATGGATTGATACCAGGGAAAAACCGTGGTTCTCCCCCTTCCTGGCAAGCCATTTTTCCTGTTCCACCAAGCGCAATAGACCCAGGCGTTTCCCATTGTGGATATCGGTTTTGCTGGGATTGGCCCGCAATCGGTAACGAAACCTTTGCCCTATTGAAAGGGAACCCAATTTCAACCGACCGGTTAAATCAATCGGAGAATCTGGATCGCGGGCGAACCAATCCTTAACCCCGATTCGTGACCAATCAGGTGTTGAACGGCTTTGGACCAAAACCCTTGGATTCCCTTTCGGGTCTGTTTCCGGCTCCAAACGCCAAAGGATCTCCCCTGGTGGACATTTCTTTTCAGGTGTCGAAAACGCCCGGCAAAGGGTGGAATGCATCTCATAAGGATCGGCCAAATCGCGCCGGGCTTCCTTGCAGCGAAGGTTGAGGTGCAACCTATGCAGGAGCATGGACGGCCTCCTTGCCAAAGGGTATCCATTCAGAGTTCACGAAACGGGCCCCAAAACGCCGTTCGGCGAACGAAGAAAGGGGCTGGTCCATTCGCATGGTCCCGGTGCCATCCTCGGATTCCCACGAGTAAAGCAGTTTTTCTGGTAAATCCCCCGTTCCCAACCAGGGGTAGGCCATGAGGGCATCCCGAAGGGATTTGTCTTGAATGCCATCAGGTAGCCAGATTGGTTCGGAAGGCACATAAGATTTCCGTCCTAAGGCCAAAGGCCAAGTGGGATTACACAAGGCCCCATGAATTTCCTCAAGAAAAGTTCGATCTTTTCCTTCTAGGCCCACCAAAAAAGCCGCATCAGCCAGGTATTCACGGGTAGTAACTGCCGTTTCATGGATTTTGCTATGGTCAGCCGAAATAATGTGTTGAGCCGTCTGGTAATCACGTTTTGGAATTCCGGACCTGTCATGGCGAATTCCCATTTTTAACATCGTTAGGGGCTCCAATTCTTCCCATTTTTCCCGGTCAATTCCCCTTGCCGCCGCCAGCAATCCGATTACGCCGGACTTGCTCGGTTCTTTGCCAGTATCCCGCTGGTCGAAACGGCTGATGGTTCCCCAGGATTGCATAGGTCCCACCAGCCTTAATAGAAGGGTCGCCATAGCTATGCCTCCACGGCAGCCAAGGTTTTATCCAACAACTCTTGAAGCGACTTAACTTCCGTGGCGTAACCATTTATATCCACGCCAGTTAAGTTAAGCGCATAAGCCGTACTGTCGCCCCCATAGGCGGCTTGCAGGACCTTGTCCTTCTCAACCAAACGGTTGGCCGATTCCCCGATCAACGATTGATCCTTCTTGACCTTAACTGGAACTTCAAAAGCGTTAGCGACATTTCGGGGGGAGCAATCCTTGCGGACCTTGGTCACCACGAATTCGGATGGATTATGGGCGGCAAAGGTATTTTGTTTCCCTGTCGGCTCGGCGACGATGAAACCCTCCAGAAAAGCCCGCAATCCCTTTTTCGCCAACGCCTCGTCTTTTTGAAGATTCTGGGTGAGCTTGGTCCAGTCCACGACGGCGTAACGGTAAAAACATGCCGAGTTGAACTCCACCGTGCCCATCATGTCGGCGCCGCTAGTGTCCCCCGGCTTGAGATCATCGACGGCTGTGTAGAAATCAAATTCCCGGTCCACCGCGTGGGTCGAGATGGCATGAGCCACCTGGCAGGCGGCGTCCTGGTTTTTCTCAGGCATATCCGCGAGCATCCGTCCAAAAAGGGCCACGTCCACCGATTTGCCGCCGTTGAGCGTTTTCTCAAGAGCAGCCTTCAATTCCGGCGATGCACCCTTGGCTGCTTCTTTTTTCGTTTTTCCACCCTTCTTGTCCTCATCCTTTCCTTCACTCTTTTTTATGCTTTTCCATTGGTCATGAATGACCCCGGCGATTCCCTCAATTTCCCTTTGACCCAAAAATAAAAGGTACTGGTTTTTGCCATCATCCTTAATCGAAAGCTCAATGGCCGCCAGTGCTTGGCGTACCTTTTCCGCCGACTCTTCCTCACCATGCCCTTTATCCTTAAGCGATTTCACCAAGGCGTCCGACAGACGTTTGGTGCGGGTCGCCACGTCTTCAGGAGTCAACTTTCCTTGTTCCACCAAACCTTTGAAATACTCCCGCACGGCCCGTTTGAGACATTGGCTCGATACCCTCGCACGACGTGTTCCACCGAACAAGGCGTCCTTGGGAGCTCCGGTATCATCACGATTCAAATTTGACGGGGCGAAATTCTGCAAAACATGGATTTCAATCAACTTTTTCATTCTACTTCCTCCTTGGATAAACTGGTTTCATGAACTGGTTCGTTCTCATTCTCTTTTTCGGTTTCCGTCTTCCAATGCCGGTAAAAATCCTGTGCCCAACGGTTCTGAACCCATTTTTTCTCGTGCGTCCAGGATAACAAGTCCTTTAAGAGAAGCTCAAAATCCAACGGGTATTCCTTTAAAATTCCCACCATTTGACGCAAACGGTAAGGTAACTGGTCGGGGTCGGAATCCAGTAACGTGATAAAGCGGCGTTCCACGCTGGGTGATTCCCCCTGAGATAAGTAATATTCAAAGCACGCATTTGCCACCGTTTGCGGATTCCCTGACCGTTCTTGCCGCCAATGAGTGGCCCACAAGCCCGCAACAAGATAATAAAAGTCGCGCTTCCATGAGCCGTTCTCACCTTTTATAAAAGGTTCGACATAAGGATAGGCTGATGGATATTCACCAGCCTCAAATGCAAGGCTTCTCCGCAAAACCGCCCGAACACGGGTGTCTTTCCGGTTCAATATCTCCAACCATTCGATAAATCCGTTCATGCAACCTCCTTTTTGGGATTAATTAATTTTTCCAATTCGTTGATCTTCCTACGGATAGGGCCTTCCGCCTTCACCAGTGCCCGGATGGCCCAGGCGTCGCTTAGTGATATCAACGTTCTTTGTTTCTCCCACGCATTCCTCAAAGCATCGCGAATTGCGGTAAACCATTCCCTTTCTATCTCATCCGGATTACGTTCCACGGTGTAATCCTGAAGCATCTCGTGAAAATGGCCTTCAAGAACGGCCCAATACAAAGAAATCGAAGGTAACTGTTTAATGAAGCTCTCCCCGGGCTAAAGCCCGGGGTTTCTGCCCTTCGGCATACTCTGGTCACGCTGTTGCTCGCGGATATACTTACGAATCATTTCTTCTTGCACCGTCCCAATACTTTCCGCAAAGTAGCCGTCCGCCCAAAAACTATCACCCCACAAAAACTCTTCCAGTTCTGGAAACTCCCGCCTTATTTTGATACTCGTCCCACCTTTCAAAACTTGTACTACTTTTGCCACGCTCACCCTTGGTTCAACTTGAATCAGCATATGGACATGGTCCCGTTGAATATTCAACTCACGAATTACCCACCGGTTGACGTGGGCTGCTTCACGAAATAGTTCGTCTAAGCGAACAACCACTTTGCCCAGTAGAATTCGTTTCCTATACTTGGGTATCCAAACCAAGTGATACAACAGTCGGTGCTTGGTATGTGCTCCAGTCCAATAGTTTCCCATCACCAGAGCATGCCATAACCCCTGGCCTGCGGACCGACAAAATCAGTCGGCCCTCCGGGCAGCCATTCATCCCCAGGCTTAAAAGCCTGGGGTTTTCTGGCAGTTTTGATAAAATTTTTCACGTCTTCTTCCCTGACTTTTCGGTTGCCATGTGCCAGCGATGCTCGCGCAATAGAACAACAAGCACCCCAAAGCGACCCTTGGGCATCCTCAGCTAGTTGTAGGTATCTTTGAATATCAGAACGGATGTAAACATTTCCTCTTAACGCCTCTGGCAAAGTGAATCGTTCCATACGCCAGAATTCCAGGTTGGCGGATGGGGGCTCATTTTTAAGCCCAAGCACCAATACTGTTAATGGATATTTTCCGGACTTTTTGGTTTTGTAAAGTTGGATTGCATTCTCCATTACGAGCGGCGCTTTTTCACCTTCACCACCAGGTAGCAAAGAATAAAAACTCCTCCAAAAATCCTTCCTTTCAGAAAATTGATTTGGAAGCCAACCTTTCTTGTCCGATTTTCGATAAACAACCATTGGATCCCATTGTCCGGATGGATTCTCAAAACCTTCGCCAGCTATAAATCTCACCTTTGATACACTTTGTGTTGTTTCGGGTTCCAACAACATAATTCTTGGTTGCCAAGTATATAAATCAGCAAAACCGTTGGCCGACCGCTTAGGCCGGGGACGGTTTTGAAAATATCGAATTTGTCTTTGGGGCCGCTCCCATTGCGGCAAGTCTTCCTCAATCACGCCTTTCTTTTGCCAAATCAAACAAAAGCAAAGAGTTTCACCGAGATTAATTCCTATTGGGATACACATAACAGCGTTTGGATTTGGGGATGTGTAATATCCACTTCCTCCACTTACTGAGAAACTCATTGTAGAAATAATCCATTTGGCACATTCACTCGGTGAACGGCTACTGGGAAATTTTACGTCGGTATGATCAAAAAGGACTTTATTAGACCTCGAATTGAATTCGGCTGTTAATTTTGTCCATGGTTCGATTTCTTCTATTGAGATTTTAGGGTGTTGACCAAAAGGAAATTTTTCATCGAACAGAAAGAATCGATCTCTCCATTCTTTGAGATAGGACCGAATCTTTTTTTCTGGAAACCCTTCCTTGAAAAATGCTTTCGCTTGTTCTATGTCCGTCGGTCCCATCAGTGCGCGATAAAGCACCGCCAATAAAAAACGGTGAAGGGCCGCCGTCACCGAAGGCGAAGGGTCTTCTATGACCGCAATTTCTTTGGCCCTTAACAAGGTTTCCTGGATTCCGAGTTCGTCGCGCTTACCATCCAAAAAGCGCACCGGAATCCAGGGTTCATCAATCAGATTAAATTGACTCATGAAACTCCCTCATTCTTTCCCCTTCTCCCCTTCGGCAATCCCTTCACTTTCCCCAACTTTTTCTCGTTACCTTTCACCCGCCGCTCTAATTTCTTGACGTCCTCCTCCGGCGGCAAAGCTTCGGGTTGGATGCCCCTTTTCCCCAGCATTTCCCTGACACTCCGGTTGTTCTGGACATGCTCATCGGTTATGGGCGGCTCACCCCGCAAGTCCTTCTGCTTGACGTTGTGGTTGGTCATTTCGGCGGCCAGGTTCTTGGCCGCCAAAGTCACCGTGGGTAGAAAGTCGGCGAGCGGGCGGTTGGAGGGTACGGCCAGCCGGTCTTTCATGTCCTGGGTGGCATGGCCCCCAAAAAGGGCGGCGTCACCCTTGGAACGGATGCGGCCAAACCCCTGGCCGTCCACGCCCCGCTCATAGATGTTCTTCGAAAGCTCCGTTTCGGACTCGCTCAGCTTCCTGCGGGCATCCAAGCGTTCGCGCAGATGAATGCGTTCCTCAAGTATTTCTTGTTTGCGAGTCTGGACCGCAAAATAAGCCTGGGCAAAGGCGATAGATGGTTTGCGCGGATCGCCATTCTGGGCGATCAGGTAACAGGCATAACGGGTGAGCATAATGTCGTCAATCTCACGTTTCGCGCCAGACCCGACCGGGACCATTTTGCTGACGTCAGCAAAATGGTCGGCCACATTTTGACCGGCCTTGGAACATGAGGTTTTAGCCTTTTCGACAACTTCAAGAAAATTACGCCATTGGACGTATCCCAGTTCATCCATTAAATCCCTGGCATACCAAAATTCCACATCGGCGTCAGGCAGGGTGTTCGCCATAGCGTCGAATTTGCTTTTCAACCGGACAACCAGGCTTCTATCCATTAACTCTCTCCTTTGCTCCATAAACCAACCCCAATTCCCCATCCAACTGAACGGAGGTGTCTTCGATCCATCGGTTGTTCTTATCCAAAACCAATGGGATGCAATTTCTTAGTAAAGACGATTTCTTCCACCCGTCCGGCACACCTTTTTCCCGCAGGCACTTTAAGACTATCGCCCGTGAAAGCGACATGGATCGACCCGTTAAAGCCTTTGCCTTGGCGGTATCGGGCTTTTCCCCGGGCTGAAAATCATCCGCAGGAAAAACCGGGATCACTGTCACGGATGGTTTTCCCAGGCGGGTTTGGGCGACAAGGGTTGGGTGCAAACCCGGTTCATCCTCATCGGCCCTGATATAACGCGCCGGATCATTCCAAGAGGCATCATCCGGAAAACCGATGAAAGCCTGATGCGCCTGGTTTCTGAGAGCGTAATCATTGCCCTCTCCCTTTTCCTCGGCCGCCAACAACCTTTCTCCCAAATCCTCAACATCCGCCAGGCCGTCATAAACGTCCCTGACCAACTTATCAATCTCATCGGGTAGGCTTATTGAATTGCGTCCTTTCAGCAAGTTCCAAGTGCGAAGCAATAGATCCTCCCGATAAACCGCTTTCCACCAAAGCGGACCCGCGAAGGAAGGCGGCTTCTCGCCTCCAAGCCCGGTCACATAAAGAAAAGGCTCAGAAACGGGCCTGTGTTCCCTGGAATGGCGCCAAAGGCGCCCGGCCCGTTGAAGGACAAGATCGATGGGGGCCAAATCCGTGACCATAACGTCGAAATCCAGGTCAAGGCTTTGTTCAGCCACCTGGGTAGCGATGAGGAATTTGCGTCCCTCCCGGGTTGCGTTCTTCCCGAATAGTTCCAAGGCCGATTCCTCCCGTGCCTGCCGCCGGTCGGCGGGATAACGGGCATGGAACAAATAAATTTCGGTGCCATCCGGCAGGCGCTTGCCGACTCGTGCTCCGTTACGCATCAAAGGTTCGCCATGTGGAAGGGCATGGTAAAAATCTTGGGACCGTTGGACCGTGTTGGCGAGAAACAATCCCCTTCCCTCTTTCGGCAGTCCTCTTTCCAGGCATTCCCTGACGGAAGCAATATCAGGGGCAACGCCGCGAACCGCGACATTCCTGCGGCGCGAGGGATCGTTTTCAAAGTGTCGTTGTTTCATTGAACTTTGCTTGAAAATGGATAGACGTGGATATTCCGCTTCAATTTCAGGAAAATCCGCGCCGACTTGTTGCGCGAGTTTCCGCCGGAAAGCCGGTGGCAGGGTGGCGCTAAGCAGGATGACCGATGAACCCATGGCCAAAAGCCATTGGATCAGGTGTAAGAGAAGGGTGCCCGTGTAAGCATCGTAGGCGTGGATTTCATCGAAAACCACGACGCGGTTGGCCAACCCCCAAAGTCGCATGAAGTAATGCCATACGGGCAGGATGGTCATCAGCGCTTGGTCCACCGTACCCACGCCGTATTCCGAAAGAAGCGCAGTTTTCTTGTGGGTGAACCATTCCCCGGCCCGCACTGAACCATCCCCTTGTTGGTCATAAACTCGGGACAATCTGAGTTTTTCAAAAGCTTCGTTTTGCTTGGCCGATCCATGGACAAGCTGGAGGTCCAGGGTTCTTCCCGGATTCATGGAGTTCAGGAAATCCAACGTGCGAAGAAACATGGCATTGCCGGTTGCCTTGGTCGGCAAGGCAATATAGAGGCCGCGATGCCCGATGGATCTTTGAAGCTCCAAATGGGCGTAAAACGCCGCTTCGGTCTTCCCCTCACCCATCGGGGCTTCCACCAACAACACGCAAGGTTCCTTGATCCCCTTGATTTCGTCCGCAACTGCTTCCTGTAAAGGTCTCGGGGCGAATCCTTGGATATATCCAAAAACATCTCCAAGCGGCCTTCTGGACGCGGCCAAGGGTTGCCGTGAAAACCAACCGATCGAATCCAATACGCCATCTGCCAGTTTTTTTCGGCTAATCCACCATTTTTCCAAGTCTTCGCAATCCTCCGGTGTCCCGAACTTGAAATGGTTTTCGTCCGATCCGATCCA
Source organism: candidate division FCPU426 bacterium (assembly GCA_963771075.1). Classification (GTDB taxonomy): domain Bacteria; phylum Oederibacteriota; class Muellerivitia; order Muellerivitales; family Muellerivitaceae; genus CAVTWJ01. Next base: position 196,883 of record CAVYSE010000003.1, read on the forward strand.
ATCGGTAAAGCTGGTCAAGCCGGAGAGCAACATGAAATCGGGTCCCGACAAATTGGTTTTGGTGGGTGTTTTTGAGGGTTTCAGGACGGAACATAAGGCCTCAAAAATTTCCCGGCGGGCTTCGGTCCAATCCGGGCCGCCCAAGGCATGGCGGTTACCCATCAAATTTTCCAAAGTATTCGGGCTTGCACGTAAGCCGTGGTGGCAACCGACGGCATCCGCAGCCAAATCGGCTATGTCCTCGGACCAACCACGTTCTTGTAAAAACTCGGTCAAAGCAATTTGGCTTGCAAAGGCGTGATTGAACTTTGAATCCGGGATTCGTGGAGGGGTCAGTTTATTCTGTGAAAGCAAAGCATTGGCGCCATCCCACTTCGATTGGAAACCAGGGGTGGCCTTTCCCAAATCATGGCATGCAATGAGAAGCAGTAGCCAAGGTTTGGCTACCTCCCATGGAAGGCCGGTTATTTCGGCCATACGCAGGCGTGTCGCTTCCGGTTCCCGCTGGAGAACGGCGTCGGCACATGAAGCCACGTCCAATAAATGCAGAATGAGGGGATGCCAGGAAGGGATGCCTTGGTCAGCCGTTTTGGCCCACAAATGAAAAAAACTCTTAGCCATAGTTTGAGACCCTTGAAATATTTTCAGAGTTGTCGGCGGCGGTTAAGCGGATCACATACAGGTCGAGCACGGGCATAAGGGCCTCGCACATAATTCGGAAGATGAAACACACTACGCCCGGGAGTGATTTTAGGAAAGGTTTTTTTCGCACTTAAAAGAGGGCAAATAGCAGGAGTTAGCGGCTTTTCGCTTGATGGAACAGATCACTATATTTCCCAGGCAGCTTCACCTGCCCCCGCTGCAAAAAATCCTTCTGACGTTATGGCGGGGAGCCCCATAGAAGTCTCACCGGTTCACCGTGCTCATGTCCGCGTAGCGGGCGCCCGCCGTCACCCCCGGGGGGAAAACCTCATCCAGCAGGTTCAGGTCTTCCCGGGTCAGGGTCACCTGAAGGGCCCCCACGTTCTCTTCCAGCCTTTTGCGTTTTTTGGTTCCGGGAATGGGAATGATATCCTCGCCCCGGGCCATGACCCAGGCCAGGGCCAGCTGGGCGGGAGTGCAGTTTTTCTCCACCGCCATTTCCTCCACGTGCCTTACGAGTTGGAGGTTCTTGGCGAAGTTGTTCCCCTGGAACCGGGGATGCTTCAAGCGCCAATCATCCTGCGGAAGGTCCTCCGGCTTTTGAAAGGCGCCGGTCAAAAACCCCCGGCCCAGGGGACTGTAGGCCACAAAGGCGATTCCCAGTTCCCGGGTGACCCGGAAGATTTCCTGCTCGGGATCGCGGGACCAGAGGGAATATTCGGTCTGGAGCGCGGAAATCGGATGAACCTGGTTCGCCCGGCGCAGGGTGTTCACCCCCGCCTCGGAAAGCCCCAGGAACCGGACCTTTCCCTCCTTCACCAGTTGGGCCATGGCCCCCACCGTTTCCTCAATGGGCGTTTGGGCGTCCACCCGGTGTTGGTAATACAAGTCGATCGAGTCCACCTGAAGCCTTTTCAGGGACGCCTCACAGCAGGCTTTCACGTATTCGGGCTTCCCGTTGACGCCCAGGAATTGGCCGTCCGGCGTCCGCATGTTGCCGAACTTGGTGGCCAGGAACACCTGGTTCCTCTTTCCCTTGAGGAACCGGCCCAGCAACTCCTCGTTCGTAAAGGGACCGTACATGTCGGCGGTATCCAGGAAGTCGATCCCCAGGTCCAGGGCCCTTTCCAGGGTAGCGATCGATTCCGCCTCGTTGCGGCCCGAATAAAAATCGGACATTCCCATGCAACCTAAACCTATTCGTGAAACGCTCGGACCCTTTTGGCCCAAGGATACTTTTTTCATCTTTCCCTCCCAATATTGGTTTGGCCCAACCGCCATCTTACCCCGGCTCCGGACATGATAATCAAGGCAGATGAATCGGCGCCTTCGCCCCAAGGACATTTCATGTCAACGCCATGTTAAATCTTTGCGTTTTTTCCTTTTTCATAACAATTTTAACGACCCTCTCCCGTAACGCTTGATAAAATCCGGACGGTTGGCGGTCCATTTTGAAAATCCACGCACCCCGGAGCCTTTGTTGCGAATCGCCTATTTCACTGAAAGCCTCCCGCCTTTAACGGACGGGGTGGCGAGAACCTACACCCGGCTCGCCGAAACCTTGAACGAAGATGGACATGATTTCCTGTTTATTTGTCCCATGACGCCGGCGGAAACCGAGCCCTGGCGGGGCCGGGTAATCCGGGTGCCCTCGGTTCCCTTTCCCCTCTATAAATATTACCGGGTGGGCCTGCCCAATCCATTCAAACTGGACCCGATTTTGGACCGTTTCCAACCCGACTTGATCCAGGTGGCCGCCCCCACTCCCCTTTGCCTTTACGGGCAAAATTACGCCAACCGCCGGAAAATTCCCACCATCGCCAGCTACCACACGCACTTCGTGGATTACTTTCCCTATTACGGTTACGGATGGGCCGTCGGCTTGGGATGGGATTGGATGCGCTGGTGTTACAACCGCAGCCGAAAGACCTTCGCCCCGACTCCCGGCGCCATCCAGGAGCTTACCCGGAGGGGTTTCCGAAATGTGGAAGCATGGCCCAGGGGCATCGACAGTTCCAAGTTCTCCCCCCAATTCCGCAGCCCGGCCCTGCGGCAAAAGCTGGGCCTCGGTCCTGAACCTCTTCTTCTCTTCGTCGGACGGATGGTGGGGGAAAAAGACCTGCAAGACCTGGCCGACGCCTCCGTGATCCTGAAGTCGGAGGGATACCGGTTCCGCCTGGCGTTCGCGGGCGACGGGCCCTTCCGCGCCACCATGGAAAAACAGCTTCCCGGCGATTATTTCGGCGGATTCATCCAAGGCCCGCCCCTCGCCGAACTTTACGCATCCAGCGACCTTTTCGTCTTCCCCTCCACGACCGAAACCTTCGGCAACGTCATCCTGGAAGCCTTCGCCTCCGGGCTCCCGGTGGTGGGGGTGAAAAAAGGCGGGGTCGCGGACCTGGTGGTGGACGGGAAGAACGGATACCTGGCCCGGCCGAAGGATCCGGCCGATTTCGCGGAAAAAATTAAAATCATCCTGGACAAACCCGCTCTTCAACAAACCCTGGCAGAGGGGGCCCTTCAAACCGCCGCGAATTTCGACTGGCTGGCCATTAACCGTAAACTGATCCAGGAAGGCGCTCGTTTGGTCCAAGAAAAGGCCCTGACCGGCTCATCCCCCAAGACCCTTCCCCTTTCCGGCGCCGAGGCGGCCAAATTGGCCGATAGTTAATTTGGCTCTTTCCCGGATTTGTAGATAACCCTTATCGCCAAGGAAGATAGCCCCCCTTCCCCCCTCTTTCAGAGGGGGGAGAAAGCGGTTCGCCTTACTACCTTATTGGCCACGCTTAAGCTCCCCAAGGTAATTCAGGGCAACTATCTGCAAATTCGTGAAAGAGCCGTTAATTTCACTGGAGATTCGCCCCCGGCCCCTTTCCCCGTTAAAATAACCCCGTGAAAAAAACCATCTTGATTCTTATTTTCCTGTTCCTGATCCCCCCGCTGGCCCTGCCCAAGGAGGAAAAGGAAATACCCGGCTTCGGCCTTCTGCTCAACGGGGGGGAAAGTGCCTCCAGCGGGTTCATCAACAGCTTCAATGCGGCCCCTGCCGGGGGGTTGGCCATGAGTTACGGTTTTAATAACCGCTGGGACGGGCTTTGGAGCCTGGATTACTACACCATGCCCAACCAACCCTTGACCCTCTCCTTACCCTCGCCCTCCAATCCCGTTTCCCAGTCTTACATCCAACCCACGGATGACGTGGCCATCTCCGTCAACGCGAGGTATTACTGGAACGACAAATGGGACGATATCCACAAAAAATTTAATGTCGATCCCTACCTGACGGCGGGGTTGGGCCTGGACCTGGTGGTGGACCTCTATCCCCCCGATCCCAACAGCTTCTTTTGGAGCAAACCGTTCGACATCCTCTTGGGGGTAAACCTGGGGGCGGGCATCGACGTGCCCCTGACCAACGATTTTATTATTTATGGGGAGGGCCTGGACCACTTCATCTTTTGGCAGGGACTGACCCAGGATTATGTGGGAAAGGTGGGCATCAAATTCATGCTCGACACGGAGCATGCCGATCCGTTCCGGGGAACGTTGCAGTAAATGATCCAGGAGGGATATTTAATTGAGGCTCCCCGAATTCCGGGGTTTGTTTTCCGGTATGGGAAGTTTTGTGGCGTGGGGTTGGGCGTTCATCCTGTCTAACAAAAGCGGAACGCTCTTTTCGGCGGTTGGAAAATCCGGGTAATGGGCGATGAGCCTGCCGAAATCCAGGATCTCAAAAATATTCTCAACTTCGGCGCCCATGCCCACCAAGCCCAAGACCGCCTGCTGGTCCCGAAGGCGTCGATAGGCCGTCAGGAACAAACTCCAACCTGATGAGCTGATGTAATCCACCTCGGTCATGTCGAAGAGCACGGCTTTTCCCCGGCAGATGCCGTCCAACGCGTCCAACGCTTTTTCCATCGGAGTCATGGTTTGCAGGTTGAGGGTCCCGGCCAATTTGACGGTGATAAGTTTCTGATGATTCGCCGAATGCACGATCATGGCTTCGATTTGTTCCACGGATTGCCTCCCCAGGCCCGCTTGTTCCCGAATGGAATATTCCGATGAGCCTACACGAATCAGGATGAAAAAGCGCCATCCTAAAAATGATTCAAGAGAAAAGAACCTTCCCCGCATCCGAAGACCCCGCACTTTTGTCACCCCACGACAAATTTGACTTCGTTGCGGCCTTACCTTTTCTTTTCAACCAGCCGAAACAATTCTTTCCGCGATTCGAAAGCGCTTTTTCAAGGCTTTCCCCTGGAACTCCCTTCATTTTTTACACGTTTTCTTTTACTAAAAATCGACTAGAGTGATTTGTCTTTTCCAAGAAAATTTACAAAAAGGATGTATCCGATGAAATACCTTTGGCCATTGGCCTTTTTAGCCTTGATTTTCCCAGTCTTGGGAATTGCCTCCGATTTGACTCCCGCGGAAACGGATGCGCGGGCCGAAACGATCTTGAAGAAAATGACCCTCGAGGAAAAGATCGACTACATCGGGGGCTACAACGGTTTCTACGTCCGGGCAATGCCCAAACTGGGTTTGCCAGCCCTCAAGATGTCCGACGGGCCCATCGGGGTCCGTAATTACGGGCCCTCGACCGCCTATGCCGCCGGAATCGCCCTGGCGGCTTCCTGGAACACGGACTTGGCCCATCGGGTGGGCGGGATGATCGGCCATGAAGCCCGGGCCCGGGGCGTTCATTTCATGCTGGGCCCCGGCCTGAACATCTACCGGGCTCCCCTGTGCTCGCGTAATTTCGAATATTTCGGGGAGGACCCCTTCCTCGCCTCGCGCATGGCCGTGAATTACGTGGAAGGCATGCAAGAACAGGGCGTCAGCGCCACCGTCAAACATTTCATGGGCAACAACTCCGAATATGACCGCCACAACACCAGCTCCGACATGGACGACCGCACCATGCGTGAGATCTACCTGCCCGCCTTCGAGGCCGCGGTCAAGGAAGCCCACGTGGGGGCCATCATGAACTCCTACAACCTCATCAACGGCGTCCACGCCACCCAGAACGATTTCCTGAACAACCAGTTGGCCAAGAAAGAATGGGGTTTTGACGGAATCATCATGTCGGATTGGAGCGCCACCTATGACGGCGTCGCCGCGGCCAACGCCGGGCTGGACCTGGAAATGCCCTCCGCCAAGTTCATGAACAAGGAAACCCTGCTACCGGCCATTAAGGACGGTAAGGTCTCGGAAGCCACCCTCGACGACAAGGTGCGCCGGATCCTCCGGACCGCCATTCGATTCGGCTGGCTGGACCGGGACCAAACCGACCCGGGTTTTCCCCTGTTTAACGAAAAGGGCCGTGACCTGGCCTTGGAATCCGCGGAAGAAAGCATGGTGCTCCTGAAAAACGAGAACAGCCTCCTTCCCCTTGCGGCCGATAAGGTCAAAACCCTCGCGGTCATCGGCCCGGACGCCTATCCGGCCATTCCGGTCGGGGGGGGAGCGCCAAGGTGGTTCCCTTTCAGGCCACCAGCTTTCTGGAAGGACTGAGCCATTGGCTTTCCGGGAAGGGCGTGGTCACCTACAACCGGGGCCTGACCCCCATGGGCGAGATCTACGACGCGACCCAATTTACGGCCGACGCGAAGGGCAGCCAGCCCGGCCTTAAAGGCGAGTATTTCCCTAACGCCGATTGGGCCGGTGAACCCGCCCTGATCCGCCAGGACAATCATGTCAATTTTTCCTGGGATAATTCCAACCGCTGGCCCACCGGCGGTACCTATCCCAATTATTCCGCCCGCTGGACCGGTTACTTCACCCCCGCCGCCAGCGGCCAATACCGCGTGGCGGTTTCCTCCTTCGGGAACAACCTCTTCCGCCTTTACCTGGACGGAAAGCTCGTGGTGGACCGCGAAAAGCAAAACCTCCCCTTCGCCCGAAAGGAGGTCACCCTGCGGGGCGGAAAGGCCTGCGCGGTCAAATTGGAATATTCCCAGCGCGATTACAAAGCCATGATGAACCTGGGTATCTGCCAGGCCGGCAAGTTGATCGACCCGGCGGTCCGGTCCATCGCCTCATCCGCGGACGCGGTGGTCGTTTGCGTGGGGTTTGACACCGGCAGCGAGGCGGAGAGTTTCGACCGGACCTTCCAATTGCCGGAGGGACAAAACGAGCTGATCAACGCCGTCCGGGCGGCGAACCCGAACACGGTCGTGGTCATCACTTCGGGCGGGGGCGTGGACATGGCGAAATGGATCGACCGGATCCCGGCGGTCCTGGAAGCCTGGTACCCGGGCGAGGAGGGAGGCACGGCCTTGGCGAAAATATTGTTCGGGGAGGTCAACCCCTCCGGCAAATTGCCCGCCACCTTCGAACGCCGTTGGGAAGACAGCGCGGTTCATGACAGTTATTACGCGGACGCCGATAAACACGCGCGCTATTCGGAAGGGGTATTCCTCGGCTACCGCCACTTCGATAAAACCGGGTTGAAACCCCTCTTCCCATTTGGTTTTGGCTTGTCCTACACCCGGTTCAAATATTCGAATCTTTCTTGCACGCCTTCCGAAACAAAGGCGGATGGGCCGGTCACGGTTTCTTTTGATTTAACCAACATCGGCGACCGGGAGGGCGAAGAAACAGCCGAGGTCTATGTGGGCGACCGCCATTCCCCCCTGCCCCGGCCGGTCAAGGAGTTGAAGGGCTTTGCCAAGGTGGACCTGAAGCCGGGCGAGACCAAACGCCTTTCGGTGATCCTCAACCAGCGTTCCTTCGCTTACTACGACGAAAAATCGAAAGGGTGGACGGTCACGCCGGGTGAATTTAATATCGGGGTCGGATCATCCTCCCAAAACATCGAGCTCAAGGGTAAAGTGTCGCTTAACTAAGCATGTTGTAACCGCTGAAAAAGTCGGCTTTGCCGCCTTTTTCAGCGGTTACAACTGCGGTTTTCAGGGTAAGGCCTTTCGTTTCTCGACGAGGGTATAGTGGTTGAACCTTTTATCCTCTTTCGGGAAATCTTCCCGGTAATGGCAGGCCCGGCTTTCTTTCCGCAAGAGGGCGCTGTCAATGATGATATTGGCCACTGCGGCCAGGTTGCGCGCTTCCAGGAAATCCTTCGTGACCTTGTAGTTCCAATAGTCGTTCCGGATGTTCCTCTTCAAGGCTCCCAGCACATCCTTCGCCGCCGCCAGGCGCCCCTCGGTGCGGGCGATACCGCATAGCAGGGTCATGGTCTTGCGGATGATCTCCCAGTAATAGTCCACGGTCGCGGGATCCTTGTATTCCTTGGCCCGGCCTTCGTCCCAGGGCGGAACCTGGAAGCGTTTCCGTTTCATTTTTTTCCGGGCGAAGTGTTGGGCGGCCTTGCGGCCAAACAGCAGGCACTCGGGAGCGGAATTGCTTGCCAAACGGGTGGCTCCGTGCAGTCCGGTGTAAGCGGTCTCCCCCATCACGTAGAGATTTTCCAGCCGGGTCTGGCCGTTCAGGTCGGTTTGGACCCCCCCGTTGGAATAATGCACCGCGTAGACCACCGGCACGGGCTCCCGGCAAAGGTCGATTCCCTTTTTCAGGCAGAATTCATAGGCGTTCTTGAAATCGGACTTCAGCCGCTTGGCCGGGATCATGGTGCAGTCCAGCCAAAGGTGCTTTAGGCCCAGTCGGCGCATTTCCATGTCTTCCGCCCTTGTCACCACGTCGCGCGTGGCCCCCGAACCCAGCTTGTGGTAACGGCGGACAAAATCCTCACGGTCGTTCTTTTGCAGTTTGAGGTAGGCCCCCTCGCCCCGCAGGGCCTCGGTGAAAAGGTACCGGCGCTCGGAGGTATTGGCTTTTTCATCATAGAAAACCGTCGGATGGAACTGGATGAACTCCATATTGACCAAGGGCAATCCCGCCCGATAGGCCATCGCGAACCCGTCCCCGCTGGCCGAGTCGGGATTGGACGTGTAGAGAAAAACCTTGCCCACCCCGCCCGTGGCGAGGAATACCGCCCCGGCGGAGACCGCCTGGACCTTGTCCTTATCGGTGTCGTAGATATAGGCTCCGATGCACTCATCCCTGCCCTTCATCTTCAGGTATTTGTTCCTCGTGACGATGTCCACCGCGATGTGGCGCTCATGGATGCGGATATTGGGATGATTCCCGACCTTTTGGGCAAGCACCCGCATGACATGGGCGCCCGTACCGTCCTCCACGTGGAAAACACGATTGGAGGAGTGCCCGCCCTCGCGGTGCAGGTGGAATTTTCCCCTGCGGTTGAGGTCAAAACGGACCCCCTGGCGGCCCAGCCAGAGGATGACATCCGGGTAAAAATGCTCCACGCAATACCGGACCACCTTCACGTCGTTCAGGTATTTCCCAGCCTCCAGGGTATCCTGAATGTGTTTCTCATAGGTGTCGCCCCCCAGGGGCAACCCATCCTCCTGGGATACCGCCGCCAGACCGCCCGCGGTGAGGTGGCTGGCGCCGTCATAGACCATCTTTCCCTTCAGGAAAAGATCCACCTTCTTGCCGGCCTCCGCCGCCTCCAAAGCGGCCGCGAGCCCGGCGAAACCCGCCCCAATGATGGCGCAGTCCGTTTGTAAGTTCATTCCTACTCCCCGAAAAAAGCGGTAAAGGCAAATTGAAAGGGTAACGACCCGATCAAATATTGAACCACAAAGATCACAAAGTACAGGAGGTAAAAACAAAAAACCACGTGCCCCCCTGCTCCCCGGTTGAATTTCGGAGTGACATCAGTGGTGGGGCCAATACGCTTTGGGATAGCCTGCAAGCTGGCGCGAGCGTTATACTTCCATTCGGATATCCACCCGATTGATCCAATCCTTCGAAGGAAAACCGCATGTCCGAACCGCAGATCCACCTCGTCGTCGGCACCCCCTGTTACGGCGGCATTTTGACCGGGGATTTCTTCACCTCCACCCTTCGGCTTCAGGAAGCCTGCATGAAGGCGGGAATCCAGGTGAGTTTCCTGATGCCGTCCGGGGACGCGGTCATTCCCCGGGCCCGCCAAAACATCGTTACTTATTTTATGTCCCAACCCACCGCCACCCACCTGCTTTTCATCGACGCGGATATCAGCTTTGACCCCGACCAGGTCTTCCGCCTCCTGCACTTCAAGGAAGATGTCACCGCCGCCCTCTATCCCCTGAAAAGGTATGACTGGGAAAGGGCGAAAGCCACGGCCCTTCAGGGCGGGGATATGGAAGCCGGTTCCCTTTCCTATATTTGCGAGTGGGCCAAGCCCGGTGTGGTCCGCGACAATTTCGCCAAGGCCAAATATGTGGGAAACGGCTTTCTCATGATCCGCCGGGCCGCGCTGGAAAAGATGATGTTTTCCTATCCCCAGCTGCGTTACACCGCCCAAAATGGAAGCGACGACCCCTTCGCCGGCAGCCCCTACCGCTACGCCTTCTTCAATTGCATCCTGGACGAGGAAACCAAAAGCTACCTCCCCGAGGATTACAGCTTTTGCAAACGGTGGGTCGACATCGGGGGCGATATCTGGGTGGACCAGCGCAGCCGCCTGACCCATACCGGGCCGATCGCATTCAAAGGGGACATGTCGCGCCGGACGGGCCTCAGCGTTGCCCGGGTCCGGGCCGCGCAAACGCCCCCGCCTAGCGCCAAACCCAAAACCAAACCACCCAAGTACAAGAGGAGATAGCCCATGTCCCCCCAACGCCCCTACCTCATGATCGGCACCCCCTCCTTCGCCTCACAACTGACGAACGTCTATGCCACCTCCATGCTTTCCTTCCAAAACGCCTGTTTATCCAGGAACGAGATCGATTTCAACGTGACGGTCCAATGGGGGGATTCGCTCATAACCCGCGCCCGTCAGGACATCGTCACGCGTTTCTTGGAAACCCCCGAGGCCACCCACCTGCTTTTCGTGGATGGGGATATAGGTTTTGAAACCGAGCAGGTTTTCCGGCTATTGAAGTTCGATGTGGATATCGCGGCCGGGGTCTATCCCTACAAAAAGGTGGAATTGGGCAAGATTCGCGCCCTGTCCCTGGCCGGTCATCCCCATTTGGAATCCGGCTCGCTCGTTTACACCTATGAAGTGGAGGACCCCACCCGGGTCGAGATCAAGGATGGTTTCGCCAAGGTACGCTACGCGGGTTTGGGATTCATGATGATCAAGCGGTCGGTTTTTATAAGGATGATGGAAAAATATCCCGAATTGAACTACACCAGCGGGTTTATCCATGCCGATCCCCTGTCCCAGAGCAAATACCGCTACGCCTTTTTCAATTGCATGGTCGACGAGAAGACCGGGACCTATTTAAGCGAGGATTACAGCTTTTCCCGCCGCTGGACCGACATGGGCGGGGAGATTTGGGCCGATTTGAACAGCCAGCTCCAGCACGTGGGCCCCATCAACTTTCACGGCAACTTCGCCTCCCAATTCCAAAATCCAAAAAATTAACTCGAAGTCATTTCTTACTTTGAATGGCTTCGCGGACTTCGTTCCACATGTCCAAATTTAAAATTTTGGAATTACGCACTTGGCAAAGTTTGCCAGTAAACCCTCGCCCCTTGAGGGAGAGGGCCGGGGTGAGGGGTGCTTTGCGACAGGAATTCCCCCTCATCCCAACCTTCTCCCTCCCGGGGAGAAAGGGAACCCATGAAAAACTGTCTTTTACCCTTAATGCTTTGCCAAGTGCATAGTCCTGTAAAATTTAATAAGGTCATATGGGATTGGATCACCTTCTTTAAAATCCTTTAATGATGGTGGCACGAGGGTGAAAGAGGTTTTGAAATAGCTTCTATTGGCTTTTGTTCAAGCCGGTGATTTTTAATAATACAACCCCATGGGCGGGCACATCGGCGGCATAGCGGTCGGCAAAAGAACCCGCATCGGCGTGTTTCCAAAGGTCTCGCACCTTGGCGGTCTTTGACTTAATTCCCACAACTTTCCAGACCGCGGTCATGTTTTGGTTGTTTTCCGTGCGATTTAACAAGGCAACTGCCCCCGAATTTTCGCCCGATAGTTCCTTTGAATATACGTCCAAACCATTTCCATCCTTCCAAACCTCAATACATTGTTTACCCAAGGGGTCCTGATCCACCGCGATGACCTCCTTGTTTAAGAGAATATCTTTTGTCTTTGCGGACATGCTTCGTAAGTCATTGCCCGCTATCAAAGGTGAGGCCATCATGGCCCACATACTGAAATGGGCCCGGTTTTCCGAATCCGATAAACCCTGCGACCCCACCAAATCCGATTGGGTATCAAAGACACGCCCCTGTTGAAGATCAGGAACATAGGAACAACCCACCACGAGCATATCCGGGTCATTCCAGTGATTGGGCCCCGCATATTGGGCGTATTGTTCGTTTAAATCGATGATTTGGAGAATGGCGCCCCAACTATCCGTGATATCTCCCGTGGTCCGCCAAAGCTGACCCGTACGAGGCATCCAATCCTTGAATTCCCAGGCGCAAATGCTGAATAGGATGGGTCGGCCTGTCGCCGCGAGGGCATCCCTCATTCGCCGATAATCCCCTGCCTGGGTTGTGGTGAAAACGGGATTGCAGTTGTCATATTTTAGGTAATCCACCCCCCAAGCCGCGAAATCCTTGGCGTCCGTGGTCTCAAAACCGTAGGACCCTGGACATTTCCCAACACAAGTTAATTTTCCCCTGTCTTCATATATCCCGAATTTCAAGCCTTTCGAGTGGAGATAGTCGGAGAGAGCCTTAAATCCGTTTGGAAACCGTCCGGGATCGGGTACCAAATGACCTTTGTCCCGCCATGGTAAAGCCCAGCCATCGTCCAGGTTAACGTATTGGTAACCCGCGTCCCGCATGCCGGATTGGACCATGGCATCGGCCGTTTCCCGAAGCAGGGCCTCGTTCGTTTGGTCTTTAAAAGTATTCCAGGAATTCCACCCCATCGGAGGAGTTCTCGCAAGGTCTCGAGCCGAAATAGTAGGCGGTTGCTGGCATACACAACCCGTTTCTAAAAGAAGGAGCACAGCAATGATAAGAAAACCTAAAAACTTATTTATAAAAGCCTCCCCGTCGGAGACAAGGCTTAGGACTTTTAATTTTAGACGGTTATTTTTTTCACCGTATCCGTCTTTAAAATCACTTCCCCGGCTTCGTTTTTGATTGAAAAGTTATAACCAAATTTGGCGCCGTCGGCGCTTTTGCCTCGGATTACATCCCCCACTTTATAACGTCCGGCCGGATTAGCGACACGGGTGACCGTGGCCACCACGTGGACCGGGTCAAATTCCAACGTGATCATTGCCGTTTCGATAATCATAAAAACCTCCTTTTTCAGATACCCAAATTCGAAGCCAATCCTTCTATACGTTGTCCGCGAACGGTCCCCAACATGGACAAGTAACATTGAATGAATTATACATCCCAGATATACCGGTATAAAAAAAGGGCCGCCCCCCAAGGGGAACGGCCCTTCAAATCACTTCTTTTTGCGGATTAGTACTGGAACAGCATCTCCCGGTACTTCGGCAGAGGCCAAGCTTCGTCATCCACGATCGCTTCCAGGCCGTCCACGATCTTCCGGACCTTCAACATGCCCGGAATCACGTTGTCCTTAAAGGCCGCGGCGATATGGTGCAGGCTCGATCCGCCATTGGCCTTCCCCAGGGTGGCATCCAACTCTACGATGGCCTCGTAAAGATCGCTGGCTCCCTTGGCCACCTCGTCCAGCAGGGTGGTCTGCCCCTTCTGGGCGGTCTTGGAAACCGACTGGGTCAACTGGATGGTCTGGGCCAACTTGTTCTGGTAGGAAAGAACCGCGGGAAGAATCTGGTTCTTGGCGATGTCCACCGTGGCCGCGGCCTCGATGTTAACGATCTTCACGTACCTTTCCCACATGACTTCCTCGCGGGCGTCATATTCCTTCTCGTTCAGGACCTTGTACTTGGAGAACAATTCCTTGTATTCCTTCTTCGGCATGGCCTTGAGGGCGTCCACCGTGCTCTTCAGGTTCGGCAAGCCCCGCTTGGCGGCTTCCGCGTGCCAAGCCTCGGAATAGTTATTGCCGTCGTAGATCACCTTCTTGTGTTCCTTGATCTCCTCTTGCAGAACGGCGGCCAGGGTCTTGTTCAAGTCCCCGCCCTTTTCCAGCTTGGCGGCAATGCGGTCGATGGACTCGGCCACGATCGTGTTCAAGATGGTGTTGGGCCAGTAGATGGCGGCGGTGGACCCGACCGCGCGGAACTCGAACTTGTTGCCGGTGAAGGCGAAGGGCGAGGTGCGGTTACGGTCCGTGGCATCCTTGGGCAGGTGCGGAAGGACGGATACGCCCAACTGCATTATTCCGCCCTTTTTGCTCGAGGAGGCCGAACCCTTCTCCAATTGGGCGACCACATCGGACAACTGCTCGCCCAGGAAGATGGAGAGGATGGCCGGGGGAGCCTCATTGGCGCCCAAACGGTGGTCGTTGCCGGGCCCGCAGATGCCGATACGCAGAAGCTCGGCGTACTTGTCGACCGCCGAGATGGTGGCGACCAGGAAGGCCAGGAATTGCGCGTTGTCATGCGGGGTATTGCCGGGGTTCAACAGGTTTTCGCCCTCGTCGGTGGCCATGGACCAGTTATTGTGCTTGCCGCTTCCATTGATGCCGGCGAAAGGCTTCTCATGGAGCAGGCACACCAGGCCGTGGCGCAAGGCCACGCGGCGCATCAATTCCATCACGATCATGTTGTGGTCCGCCGCGACCGAGGACTTCTCGAAGAGGGGCGCCATCTCGAACTGGGCGGGCGCTACCTCGTTGTGGCGGGTCTTGGATGGAATTCCCAAACGCCACAATTCGCGGTCCAGATCCATCATGAAGGCCAAAATGCGCTCGCGGATGGCCCCGAAATAATGGTCTTCCAGTTCCTGCCCGCGGTAGGGCGGCGCGCCGAAGAGGGTGCGGCCACCGGCGATCAGGTCCGGGCGTTGTTCGTAATATTTGCGGTCGATGAGGAAATATTCCTGCTCCGGGCCCATGGTCGTGAAAACGTGTTTGGCGGTCTTGTTGCCGAACAGGCGAAGAAGACGAACCGCTTGGGTGGAGAGGCTTTCCATGGAGCGCAAGAGGGGGGTCTTCAAGTCCAGGGCTTCCTCGGTGTAGCTCACGAAGGCCGTGGGGATGGTCAGCGTGGCGCCGTTCACTTCCTGCTGAATGAACGCGGGGGAAGTCGGGTCCCAGGCGGTATATCCGCGGGCCTCGAAGGTGGCGCGGGTTCCGCCCGAGGGGAAGGAGGAAGCGTCCGGCTCGCCCTTAATGAGGGTCTTGCCGTCGAACTCCGCGATCGCCCCGCCGTCGGAGTTTGGCTCCAGGAAGGTGTCGTGCTTTTCGGCGCCGATGCCGGTCAAGGGGATGAACCAGTGCGTGTAATGGGAAGCGCCGTGCGCCAAGGCCCATTCCTTCATGCCTTGGGCGACCTGGTCGGCAATGGAAGCGTCCAAAGCCTCGCCCTTCAAGGTCGTGGCGCGGAGCTTCTTATAGACGTCCTTCGAAAGGTAGGCTTTCTGGGCGGTGTCGTTGAAAACGAGGGACCCGAAAATTTCCTGCGCCGGCTTAGACTTATATTCTTCTGTCGGCTGTTGTTCTCCGCCAAGCATGAGGGCTATTTTTTTACGGGCGTTTCCCACGAATTTCTCCTTAATTTTAATTTACGGCAGGCCCATACACTAAAAGCGTGTTAAGCGAAAGTAAATGAAAAGGATAAAAAAAATTGAAATTTAGGTTCCCCTCCGACAATTCCGTTTCTCGGACCCTACAGAGATGTAAAAACTTACGTTTATGGGCGGATGGGAAAAATGGAGTTGGCAAATAAGAGCCTAATCCCCATTCCCAAACGGGGAGGGATAGCCGGATGAAAGGTCCAGCCGCTCAATGACCAAAAGTAGAAATAAAAACGCCCGAGTCCGGGGCCTGGAAAGCCACGAAATCAGGCGTGATCTTCATGATGTGGATTGAAGGCCCCAAAAAACTTGTTGTTCTTGGGGCCTTGGTTGTGAAAAATCCCTTTCCCTTAATTACTTCGCGAAGGGGTTGCTATAGACCGCCTGCTTGCCCAACTCGGCCTCGATCTCCAGGAGCCGGTTGTACTTGCAGATGCGCTCGCTGCGGCAAGCCGAACCCGTCTTGATCTGGCCGCCACCCATGGCCACCGCCAAATCGGCGATAAAGGCGTCCTCGGTCTCTCCCGAACGGTGGGAGATGATGTAGCCCCATCCAGCCTTCTGGCACATCTGGATGGTCTCAATGGTCTCGGTGACCGAACCGATCTGGTTGAGTTTGATCAAGACCGAATTGGCGGCCTTTTCCTTGATGCCCTTGGCCACGAACTGGGTGTTGGTCACGAATAGATCGTCCCCGACGATCTGGATCTTGTCGCCCATAACCTTCGTCATCTCCTTGAAGCCGGCCCAGTCGTTTTCGGATAAACCGTCCTCGATCGAGACGATGGGGTACTTGTCAATCCAGGCCTTCCACAGATCGACCATCTGCTGGCTATTTTTCTTGCCCTGGCCCGACTTGGCCATGTCATAGGCGTTGTTCTCGAAGAAGGAACTGGTGGCCGGGTCCAAGGCGATGGCCACATCCTGGCCGGGCTTGAGGCCGGCGTTCTTGATGGCCTCGACGATGACCTCGCAGGCTTCCTCATTGCTCTTCAGGTTAGGGGCGAAACCGCCCTCGTCGCCCACGCCTGTGGCGTATTTTTGCTTGTGCAGGATGGCCTTGAGGGCATGAAACACTTCCGAACCCCAGCGCAGGGCTTCGGCGAAGGTAGGAGCCCCGATCGGCATGGCCATGAATTCCTGGAAGTCCACGCTGTTGTCGGCGTGAACTCCGCCGTTGATGATATTCATCATGGGTGCGGGCAGGCGCTTGGCGCCGGTGCCACCCAGGTAGGCGTAAAGGGGAACCTTGGCCTCGATGGAGGCGGCGCGTGCCACGGCCATGGAGACGCCCAGGATTGCGTTGGCGCCCAGTTTTCCCTTATTGGAGGTTCCGTCCAACTCGATCATGCGGTAGTCCAAATTGGCCTGCTTGAAGGCGTCCATCCCCTTGACGGCCGGGTTGATGGTTTTGTTCACATTTTCCACCGCTTTCAATACACCTTTGCCGCCAAAACGCTTTTTGTCGCCATCGCGCAATTCCACGGCCTCATGCTCGCCCGTGGAAGCGCCGGAAGGCACCGAAGCGGAAGCGACCACGCCGCTTTCCAGTTCCGCGAAGACCCGAACGGTTGGATTTCCCCGCGAATCAAGAATTTCCAAGGCTTTGACGGAAGATATCTTTGACATTTTTCAACTCTCCTTTAAACAGGTGGATGCCGCTTCCCGACATCTTATTCTTATGCCGTTTCCGGCCAATATGACTTGAGTCTTACAACGATCCGACAAATTTAAGGGTACCTCTAAAAAACGGCTTTAAAATTTTGTCGGCATGTGGTGAATATTTATATGTTCCCTTCATGTTTTCAATAATGAATCATCGAAAGGCACCTGATTTTACACAAACTTTTCCCCGACCGAGGGGGATAAATTGAAATTTAATCCAGTTTCGGGGTTTGGGTATGTTTGCCAGATTCATGATGATAATGAAGAACCTGGATATCCTGTATCGTCACCAAACAATGCTTAGGAAGCATTGGCTCAACTGCGTTAAGGGCCTTGTGAATCTCCTTGGGATTGTCCACCACCTCAATAATCATAGGTAGGTTCTCGGTAACTTCGATGATCCGCCCCGTGTGCATGTGCAGGGAGGATCCAAACCCCTCGATTCCCTTGAAGACCGTCGCTCCCGCCAACTTTAGCTCGATCAGTTTGTCCATGATGGCCTTATAAACCAGTTTGCCCTCATATTTCTTGTCTTCGTCCACAAAGATACGAAGGATTTTGCATTTCCCCACGATGGACATAACGGCCTCCCTTTGGAGTGATAAAGGCTCGTTCAACGGTTCCTACTTTACCACTCCGGTCAAACCGCATTGAAATTATCGGCCTTCCAATTAAGCACCTGAAAACGCTCATTGAGGTCCCAGCCCCCAAGTGTTAATTTTAAAGGCTGGCGGATTCTTTCAGGAGGCGGTTCTTGAAGCGCATCTTTGGCTATCGAATCTTATTCCTTACCCTAATGGCACTCTTAAGTGGGGCCGGATGCACTTCCCTCTATATGCAAAGCACCTGGCTGAACCGGGACCTTTCCATAAACGGGAGCGCCCAGGACATTCCGGGGGGAGTCAATACCCTTTACGGGGATAAGATCTACCTGGGTGCCTCCAATAACAGCCTTTACCTCTGGCTCGCCTTGGTCATTAAGGATTCGGAAGGGAATGTCTATTCCAACTATTCCCATGCCATCGCCTTGGACGGACTGACCGTTTGGATCGATCCCGAGGGCGAGGTGGCCAAGACCATCGGCATCCGCTTTCGGGGCTTGAGCGAGGCCGGAAGCCTTCAAACCATCCCCGCACCGCCCGACGCCCCCGACCAGGGCGGGCAACATCCGCTGGCGGTAGACCTCGCCTCCAATGACCTGGAGATCATCAACGAAAAAGGATTCAGCACCTCTGCTTCCACCTGGTACCTGCGGCGTTTTGGGTTCGAGGCCAAAACCTATTACTGGGACAAGAACTTCGTTTGCCTGATGAAATTGCCCCTGAAACCGGGAAAAGGTTCGCCCTTCCCCGCCGCCCTGGCCCAGAGCAAAACCCTGGGGGTTGATTTTGAGAGCGGGCATTTGGAAATTCGCAGGCCGAACAATATTACCCGCAGTGTCGTCCACAGCGGAGCCGCCACCCTCCAACAGGGAGCGGACGTGCCCATTTTGACCCCGATCATGAAGCCCATGCCCGGTGGCGTCGGTGGGATAGCTGGGGCTATGCAGGCCCAAAGCACGCCGGTCCTAGGGAACGTCGTGGGGGGGCCTGGCGCGGGCGAGGCTAGCGAGGACCCGGATAAATTGAGCTATTGGTTAAGTATCGATTTGGCATCGAAAAATGGGGCGGTCGCCCCGGCGGCCAAACCCTAAACGGGTTATACGATCCCTGAGATTGTTTCTTGTTGATGCGGAACATATCTTCATTAAGTCGAGGAGGTTACGGGATCCTCCAAAAAATCTCCGGCCCAGCCTGGGTTCAATTCCTCTTTTTGGGGGTTGGTCCCTTGGACCGGGTCTCCATTCTGGTCGGCGGTTCTTGAATCAGGCCTGGTTTTATTTTGGATTTCTTTCGTTAGGTTCCTGGATGCCTCATCCAGGGCCTTTTTGAGCCTGAAAAACCCTATTCGACCGGCATAACGCTCACCCAGTTCCCTTATCAGCCCCTGCGACCCTTTCAGGTTCGTTCGGCTCCAGGGCCCGCAATAAAGGGCCGCCGATTTGGACCATTCATTAAATAGCCGGGCCCAATCCATGACCTTATGATTCGGAAGCGGCTGACTCTTGCCAAATTGTGAGATCAAGGAATGTAGCTCCCTATCCAGGCTCGGGTAAAAATCATTCGGATCATCCAATGGATACCTCCTCGTCCAATGAAAAAGTGCGGGGATTGTTCCCGGTTTATCTCGCAAGGCTTGCTTTTCCCGGGCCTTTACCAGGAGTTTTCGCGAAAGCCTCATCCCAATTGAACCCCATTTCATCCTTCCGGGAGACCATCGGATGAGCGGAAACATAACCCAACGCGAAATTTTCCAAATTGGGCTTCAAATCTTTCTTGAGTTCATGGGCGATGTTCCGGTAAGCCTCGCCCATCGCATTTCCCAGCGACAAATGGCCCGCTCTCCCGGAGGTGGCAATCTCCATTTGGCGGACGATATCGCGCGCGCGCACCAGGCTCAATTGGCTCCAGGGCCCGCAATGCTTCACGGCCGATTCGGCCCAGCGCAGAAAAAACTTCGCCCAGTCCAGGACCTCCTCGTTGTCGAACCCCTCGCACATCCCGAAGTGCATGATCAATACGTTTAATTCATCGTCCAAAACTTCCAGGAAACTCTTCGAGGATTCCATGCTTCATTCCTCCCCTTTCGGCGACATGCCAACCATGACGGGAGATTTTGAAACCGTTTCTTTACCCAGTCCCGTCCGAGGGTATGGGCATCGATAACGCAAACCTCGTGCCACATAAGGGAAGATTAATTAAAGGGATTCGCGATTGAGACCAACGGGAAACAGGGTAAATCCTACCCAAAAGGACATCACGACCCGTTACGAGGTTCAGGACGGACGAAGGCGAACACAAACGGAAACCGGCTATTCGGCTTCCCCATATTATCGGCCTTTACTGCAACCCGATCCTTGAATACCATTTCGATTAGGCAGACGAACACATGTTTTAAGACCAACGGGTGAGCGGAAGGACAGGAAAAAGGGCGAAAGGGTCTATCTGAAATTGACCTGGATAGAAACCCATAATCGGCTCTGGTGGATTCCAAACGGGAAATCATGCCGACATCGATTACCGGTCGATGTCGCCTTCGGATTGGAACCCATCCGCGATCACGGTCGATTTCATGTTATTGACGTCCACCAGCAGGGGTTCCAACAGGATGCTGGGCACTTCCATTTTGCCGTTGTGAACCCTTTTGGTATCGGTAGGAAGGGGATCCTTATTCCCAAGGGCCACCGCCATTTCAGCGGCCACATGGGCCAATAAATGGACGGGTTTATAAACGGTCATGCTTTGGGTGCCCGCAGTCATTCGTTTGCAGGCCCCCATCTCAGCGTCCATGCCCGTGACCAACACCTTTCCGGCCAAGCCACGCTCCGACAATGCGTGGATAGCGCCCTGGGCCAGGTTGTCGTTGGTGGCCAGGACCGCGTCCACTTGGTTTCCGGCCCCATCCAGGGCCTTTTTCAGGATGGCGTGGGCTTCGGAGGGCAGCCAATCCTTCGCTTCCTGCTCCGCCACGATCTTGATGTCGCCGCGGGTAATATAAGGCTGAAGGATATTCATCTGGCCTTGGCGGTAAAAGACGGAATTGTTATCCGCCGCTGGACCCCCGATGATCACGTAATTTCCCCGGGGTTTCCGTTTCACCAGGAAACCCGCTTGAAGTTCCCCGACCTTCACGTTGTCAAAGGAAACGAACAGATCCAGTGCGCAGTCCCTGATGAGTCGGTCATAGGCGATCACCCGGATTCCTTCCTTGCGGGCGAATTCCACAAGGGGAGCCGAAGTTCCCGTCAGGGATGAGAGGATGACCAGAACATCCGCGAACTTGGTCACCGCCTGGAGGGCGGCCGGGTCCAGGCTGTCCGAAGCCTGGTTGCTCGCCTGGAACATCACGTTCACGCCCAGGGACCTCACCTTCTCCACGAACAGCCGCCGGTCGGTCTGCCACCGCTCTTGCACCTGGCCCAGTGGCACAATGAGTTTGACCCGCATTCGCTTACCCCCGAACCCTTCACGGTTAAATGTATGTTCATTATATAGAGGAAGGAATATCAGGGGGCCCGCCCAATCGACTTAGACGGTCTTTTTATCCGTTAAATTACCAATTCAATTATTCAAAGAGGGGCCGCTGGAATAAAAACGGCGTTAGGAGCCAATTTAAATGGCCGCTAACGCCGTGGAAAATTAAACCAAAATGGAATCAGCCAGTCAGGTCATTCCTTAAATACAGTTAAAGTTCAGGTCCGCGCAGATCTGGTAAACCTCACCCGAATGGGTGCCTACACCCGAAGGGGTGGTCCCGCCTGATTTCAAGATCACGCCCGACGGCATATCGACGATCATCTTGGAAGCCGTCACGCAAAGGTGGCCGGAATTCATGGAGAGGTAAGGCTCGGTCAGGTTGTCCGGCCGGGTATCGGAAAGGGCGTAAAAATGCTCTTCCAGGGAATGGTCCGTGCCCTGGGTGGAGGGCTGGAACAGGAATCTTTTGCGTTCCGGGATGTGCAGGCTGCTACATACCGTTTCGCTAACCTGAATGCCCCGGCTGTCCAACAGGTAAAGGCATTCCAGGCCCGGATAATCGTCCATGATCAGGCGAAATTCCTTTTCCATCCCGGAAACCGGCACATCCTTCAGCCTTAAAAATAGGGCGTCCGCGAGTTTCTTGACCTTATTTTTCAAGCCCCACGTCTGGTTCGCCCTGATCTCCAATCGGCGGCGGAAGCGGTGGGCCAAAAAGGCCATCCGGGCCCTCAAACCCAGGGAGGGGTCACTGTGGTATTTATCCTTTTGGGTGAAATAACTCCCCTGGAGTAGGTCCGAGCCCAATTCCAGGGCGGTCAAGGCGTCCTCCTCATTGTCCAATCCCCCGGTAACCACCACGATGCCTAATTCATGGGCCAGCTTCACCGCTTCGATAAAATGGGTCCGCTTCTCTGGATTGCGGGCCAGGCCCTGTACCATCCCATCCTCCAGCTTGATCAGGTCGGGATTGAACTTCATTAAAAGGTCGCGGTAGGGGGCACCATCCAGCACGTTCTTCAAGCAGACCAGGTAATGTTCGTTCTGGTGGTCATGGATGAACCGTAGGACCAGGTCGGTGTCCATTTTAGGGGCCAAGGGAATCTCCACCACCAATTGCTGGGGGGCCAGACCGTGTTCCGTCACCTGCCGGCGCAGGTAGCCCGAACCCACCGTTCCTTCCACCAGGATGGTTGGTTCCACTTCCATGAACAATAGCAGGTTGGGTTTATTGATGGACAGGCGCTTGAAGCCCTCCAGTCCCCTCTCTCGAAAAAGGCGGTTCAGCTCAAGTTTGACCTGAAAATCATCCACGCCCTGGCTCCGCAAAAGCCCCTCCGAGCCCACCAGGTCGAAAGTTTTGGGATCGACCCCACGGTAATGGGCTTCCAACCCGACCACGCCCATCTTTTGGACGGAAAAAATCGGCTCGTAAAAAGAAGCGACGACTTTTTCCGCCAGCATCATGAACGGCTCACTCAGCTTTTTGCCGTCTTTGACCGGCGTCGAATTCGAGTCCATGGCACCCTCCCCAGGTGATAAAAATGTTTGATTTCGCGTGAAGTTAAAGCATTTACCATGCCATTGCAAGGGATGGCAGAAATCATCTCAATGGTTTAAAAAATGGCGGAAATAATCAACTTATGGTTGGGATAAAGAAATATTCAGGGGAAATCGGAACGGAAATTGTTATGAGTCTGAAGTGTTAACGAATGATTGGTTGCACATTTCTACATATCTGTCGCCCAGAAATGGTTTTGGAATATTGTTCCCGAAGAGGAGCCTACGGCGTGTGTGGCATTCGTCTTTTTGCGTGGTTATTTTTCGATGGCCGAATAAGTTGATAAAAAATCAGAAGCGGCTTCCCGCTCGGTCTTATAAACTTTAAAAATGTTGGTCAATTCCATTAATTCGAAAACATGAAAGATCTCATGGGTCATGCCCGAAAGTTTGAGGTCCCCCCCGTTCCTTCGAAAATTCTTGAGCTGACTGACCAAAACGCTGATCCCATCGCTGGTCATAAAGGTGAGTCTTTCGAGATCCAGGATCACTTTATATTTCTTGAGCAGAAAAAGATTTTCGAGGAAGGAGGTAAGGTCGTCGGACGAATTGCCATCCAAGGTCCCTGTTAGGGCCACCACCTCGATGGAGGTATTCGACATTGCCTTACGGCGGGTAATCAACAATTGCCCCATGGACGTACCCTCTTTCCGCTCCCCTTAAACGGCAACCTAACCGACGACATGATAACCCAATCCTGGATATTGAAAAGGAGGGATATATCCGATATTTAAGAGAATCGGGGTGGGAACCCCAAAATTGCACAATGAATGGCCGAACTTTCGTCCCGATCGAATCGATCCTTCCTAAAAGACCGGCTCAGTCCAGGGAATAGGCCTCATGATGCCCGTGGGGGTGACACCGGATTAGACTAACTGGGAAAGGAAAATGCCTTACATTCCTAAAAAAGGAAGGCGGGTTTCAACGCGAGGCATCCTGGAAGGCCGGGGTCATATCGGTGATTTGGATTGTAATTTTTTTATTGGGGTTGGCGTCGGGATGGTCCGTCCCATAGTAAAGGAGCCTCAATATCCTTAAGGGGTGGTCGTCGGGAAGATGGGGTTCGCCATGCGCGTTCTTAGTGACGGCACCTACCAGTATGCAGCCCTTCGATTCTTCCGTCTTGTCGCCCCAGTGGATCAAAACCCCGCTTTTGGGGTGATTATCCCTTCCCACGGCATTCGCGATCTCGATCAAGAAATCGCCCTCTTTTCCCAATGCCCCATCAGGCCCCGCGACGATCTTTTTGTCCGCTTTCGTGCGCAAATATCCCCGGTAGGTCCCGGCTTTCACGCACCAGTCGTTGTTTTCGTAGGTGGCCCCGATTTTGGCTCCGTCCACGTAAAGGGTGCCGACGATCAGTTTGCCCACCAGTTCTTCACGGAAAATTTGGATCGCGAATTCGTTCGGTTCGCCCGAATGTACGGGTATTCTCAACGCGAAGAGAGCGCACAAGAAAAAGGAGAGGGCTAATAATATGTTACGCATGGTTCTCCCCGATTATTCCGGACCGCCCGGGAACCGATTCCCGGTTCCCTAATTTTACCCCATTTTCCATCAACCTTTGGGAAACACGCACCGTTCTCTTTGCTGATACACAAAAACCCAGCCCACATTCCATTCCGCGGGTACTTGGGCCGAAATGAAATAAACGCCGGTCGGGACCGGGTTGCCCGATTGATCGTTCCCATCCCCAGCCAACCTCACTGCGGATGGGGCCGTCACGTTTTGGCTCCACAAGTTTCTGACTACGGCTCCCGAATCGTTATAAATGCCGACGTTCAAGGGACTCGGAAAATATTGATCCGTCAACACGATGGTCAGCTGGGAGGGTACACCGGAAAACGTCGCACAGGGTTTGATGCTGTGCTTGAAAACAGGATCTCATCCCCCCGGGGACCCGCAAGTCACCGGGAGCACTAGGGGCAAATTCAGCCTGGATGGCTAGTTAACCGCTATGAATGGTCGTGAACTTCTTAGGGCCCTACCGCCCTGCCAGTTGATCTATCTCGCGACCTATGCCACCGGAAAATGGCTGGCAGGATCCTGAAAAAATCTTGAAGGGTATTTTGACTTCCCTAACCTTATCCAATTGCATTGGTTTAAATCTCTATTTACCGAACCACGACGATCTTGAGGCTCTTGCGGCCCGCCAAGACCCCTTGAGGGTCGCGGGCCTCCAATAGCGCGAAATAAAGCCCACTGGCCACCCCAGAAGCGTCCCAAAAAGCCAGGTTTGAACCTGCCGGGCCGGACAGGTTTCCCACAACCAACTCACCGGCCGCGTCATAAACCCGCCCCTCCAGGGTGAGACTCAGTGCGGAATCCGAAACGAACTGGATTCGGTAGCCCGATTTCGGATTCGCCAGGTTTGGCCTTGCCGTCAGGTTCCCCAGCCCCGCGTTCGGGTTGTCCGACAGCACCATCACATGGGCCGACAGCACTGTTTCCCCTCCTTCGCCGTCCTTCGAACTGACTTGGATGAAATACTGCCCCGATGGCACGATCACCCCGTTGTCCGCGGTCCCATCCCATACGACCGTGGTCCCGCCACCGATCGTGAGGGTGACTTGGGTCGGGAGGTTCCCTTTCGGTGGTCCGCTTGTGGGCTCAAAACTGGACGTGGATAACTGCAGCTGGGCGTTCGGGGCCGGTCCGGCGCTTCCCGCATAGGCGTAGAGATTGCGTACCACTTCCCCGGCCTCGTTGAAAATCTTCACCGTCAACCGGGCCACCGTGCGGTTAACCATCACCGACTCGGTCACGCTCGTCACCGAGCCCAGGCTGCTGATACTTTCCACCTTCACGAAATACTGCCCATTCGGCACCGGAACTCCGGAGGCGTTCATGCCGTTCCACATTTCAATCGGAACCCCCTCGAAATAAACCGTGGTAGAGCTGCCCGGTCCGCTCACCGCCGTGATCGTGTCCGAGCTGAGGGTGAAGCCGTTGATTGGCTGGGCGTATTGGCTCACCGGCAGGGTCGCCACCCATTCCCCCGCCTCGTTGTAGACATCGATTTTTACCGTGAATTGCCCCGTCGTTCGCAGGCTTGCGCAGGATGTGACGGGGCCCGATCCCGAATAGGACATCACCGCGCAGTTCTGGATTGCCAGTCCGCCCGGCACCAGGTCCTTCACCTTCACTTGATAAGTCATCTGGTATTGTCCCGGGAACAGGGGGGATGGCATCTGCCAACTCAACATCGAGACTGCCGGGTCGTAGCTCGCGGCGGCGCCTGTGGGTATGTTCCCGAAGGATTGGAATGTCAGGTCGTCCGGCAAGGGGTCGGTGACCAGCAGGTTGGAAAGACCACTTCCCGTCACATTCAAGGTGAGGGAATAAAGCACTTCCCCTCCTCCCTCAACGCTGGATGCGGAGGACTGCTTGATCAGGGTCGCGCTACCCGGTGGGGTCGCCGTCGCTGTGGAAGTCAAGGTCGCGGTCACGGTCGGGGTCCAGGTGAAGCTGGAAGTGAGCGTCGAGGTCGGGGTGAAAGTGGAGGTTCGGCTCGGGGTCATCGAGGGGCTCTGGGTCATGGATGGGCTACTCGTGGGAGTCAAGGTGGCAGTGGAGGTCGGGATCGGTGTGGCCGTGGACGTCACGGTCGACGTGGACGTCACGGTCTCCGTAGACGTTACCGTCGGCGTGGAAGTCAGGGTCATCGTGTATGAGACTGTCAAGGTGAGGGTGGGGGTAGCCGAGGACGAAGCGGTTCGGGTGACCGTTTCGGTCACGGTGGCCGAAAGCGTCATCGTATCCGTCGGGGTCAAGCTGAAGGTGGTGGTTGCGGTCACGGTCGGAGTGAAGGTGGGGCTGGGCGTCGCGGTGAGGGTCGGAGTTGGGGTCACGGAAGGGGTATTAGGGGGCGTCACGGTCAAGGTCGGAGTAGAGGTCAAGGTATCGGTCGGGGTCGCCGTAGAAGAATCGGTCGCGGTAAGGGTGGAAGTCGGAGTATCGGTCGGAGTGAGGGTCGGGGTATCCGTAATAGTTGGGGTCAGGGGAAAGGTGTTTGTCCAGGTCGCGGTGAGGGTCAGGGTGGGCGTTTCGGTGACCGTCGGGGTGACTGAATTGGTGGGTGAATGAGTTGGGGTCATCGTAGGGGTGGATGTAAAAGTGGGTGTTTGGGTGTTGGTGGGAGTCGGGGTGGGTGTCATCGTTGGGCTAGGAGTCGAAGTATTTGTCGGAGTCACCGTATAAGTATGGGTGGCCGTCAGGGTGTTCGTTACAGTATCGGTGGGGGTCACCGTGGCGGTGTTGGTCACCGTTGGAGTATTGGTAATCGTTGGGGTTAAAAGGAAAGTTTGGGTCCAGGTCGGGGTAAGGGTCACCGTCGGGCTTAAGGTGGGGCTGGGCGTTACCGTCGGGGTATAGGTAGTCGTGGGAGTCGGGGTGCGGGTGAGCGTATTCGTGGGGGTCGGGGTCGGCGTTTGGGAAGGCGTATTTGTCGGTGTAAATGTAGGTGTATTGGAATTGGTAGGCGTAGGGGTTGGGCTGGGCGTGTTGGTGGGTGTATTGGTTGCGGTGGAGGTAGGGGTGGAGGTGTTCGTCGGGGTGGTCGTTGAAGTGGGTGTTAGGGAATAGGTCGGCGTGTGGGTCGGCGTATCGGTGGGCGTGTTGGTGGGGGTACGGGTAGGAGTCGGGGTTGGAGTGGTAGTGAAGGTGGGGGTCGGGGTTGAGGTAGGGGTGGAAGTGTTCGTTGGGGTGGTTGTTGAAGTGGGAGTAATGGAATTGGTCGGTGTGGGGGTCGGCGTATCGGTAGAAGTAGGCGTTGGAGTCGGAGTGTTGGTGGGGGTGGGAGTGGGTGTATTCGTGAGGGTCGGAGTGGAACTTGGGGTGGGAGTAGAGGTATTCGTGGGAGTTAGGGTAGGTGTGCGCGTGGGGGTCTGGGTCGGGGTGTTCGTCGGTGTGGGTGAGCAGGGGTTGGACACCACATAGGAAAGGGTATAAGCAATGCCGTCCCAGTTTAAACTGGCGTTATCATCCGATATCGCCAAAACATTGCTTCCGACAATAAAATCAGAGGTTGGAAGGGTCAACGAGGTACAGGTGCTGAAATTAACGGCACTTCCATTGACGGAATTGCCGTTGACGAAAATACTAAAGGTCTCCCCGTTCTGGTTCCCGTCATCCCCGGCAATGTTGAGGGCCGCTGAGGTCACGACCGTCCCCGGGGGAACGTTAAAATTTTTGACGTAATAAAAATAGCCATCCCCCAGGTCCGTATCTCCAGCGTTAGCGGCCGAAGAAATCCAATAGGGGGTGAGACCCGACCCCGTGATATTACAGGCCGCCGCCGCCCAATTGGTGGCAACAGGATTAACAATCACAGCCGAAGACCACCCGGACGCGGTGTGATAATCGTAATTCGCCGAGTTCCACGCATTGCCATTGCCATCCGGGGGAGGTTTGGACGGAGCGAGTAAGTTGGGGTCCACCTCATTCGTGGAGTCGCTCACGACAAAAAGAGTGGCGCTCGCGCCACAGGGTAACGGTGTAGGCGTGAGGGTGATCGTGGGGGTCAGGGTAATGGTGGGGGTCAGCGTGATGGTGGGCGACTTGGTGGGAGTTCCAGTGTTCGTGCGGGTGGGGGATAGGGTGGGAGTGCTGGTGAAGTGGGTAGGGGTGAAGGTGAGTGTATTCAGGGTCGAACATACGTCGATGGCGGCACTGCCAACGACCGTGCTGCCCCCGCACAGGTAGGTGCTGTTCTGGATTCCAACGACGTCGACGGTGGCCCAGTTCCCCGAGACCGTGGCGGGGACCGTGACAGTCTCGATTAAAGTGACGGGATCCGTGGTCGCGAGGGATCCGGTATTCTCCGCCGCCGTGCACCCTCCCGGCCAGGCAATGGTCGACGCGTTCCCAAAACCGATACTGTAGTCGTCGGTCGCGTATTGCTGGTTGGCGGGCCCAAAGACCGCCGTGACAGCGATGGCCTCACCCACGGTCACGCACCCCGTGGGCGCGGTTACGGTGATGGTCGTGAACTGTGCCAGGGACCGGGTGGGGGAAATAACCAAAAGGCCGGAGAGGACGAAAACCATGGCGAGCGGGGAAAGCGCTTTTATTCCCCGGTATAAAAAAAAGGAAACATCACATGATGAAATTTTTTGATTTGACCCACTGTCGAAAAAAATGGGCGCGGCCCATAAACGCTTTATAAACGGGCGGGCGATCGATCCGTTAAACTTGGCGACCCACATGGACAGCCTCAAACCGATTTCATTCGGGTATTTAGTTGTAGGTGTTGTTAATAACTTCAAATCAGGGCTTCAACCCCGATATATAGACTTTAGCAGTTTTACCACCCTATTCAACAACACGAGAAAGTTTCAATAAGTTACATTTTCACGATAATTATCCTTTGGTTATTGGTTTTACTTGTTTTTTTTGAAAATATTTTTGGGAAAGAATGAGCCCGTTGTTCGAGAAAGTAAGAAAAAGGTCAGCGGTGCGGCCCTCGGGCAATCCCAAGGGCTCCACGAAGTCCTGCTTTGTTAACCTAACCTTCGGAGGAAACGCCTTTCATCAACAGCTAATACCGGGGTTTTCAATTCCGTGTTCTTAAAAACGGAACGAAATGCCTGGGGATAAAATAAAATTCGTGAAAGGCTTCCCCTGTTTATTTTCCTAGATTTCATAATGAACCCTGCACGCCAGGATGCCCACCGGCCCCCGGTCCTGGTTATAGGCCGGATGATTGACACCCTGCAGATCAAGGGTTAAGCCGAATGAGGGGATGGGTTTGTAAAGGTAATAAAACTCGAACACTTCCTCGGGAGCGTAATTCAAGGCGCCGTCCCCGATGTCAAAATCGGTACCGCCCGCCGCCAGGTAGGCCTGGTGTTGGGCGGAAATCCCGGCGATGGCTAACGCCAGACCGGCGTTGTCCCCGGCGCAACCCCAGGCTTCCCCCCTCGCGGAAAAACCAAGGGAAGCCACCTGGTCCACGGCGGTATACATCCAGGTTTCGGTTTGGCCGTCATTCCAGCCCAATCGTGCGAAAAGTCCATAGTTCGCGCTCAGTAACTGCTCCCAGTTAAGACCCAGCCCGAATTTATCACTGTATTGCTGGACCGCCGTCACGTCAGGCAAGGTGCCCGGGCTTGAAGCCATGGCGCTCAAGGCATCCGTGTACCTTCCCATGCGGGCGGCGTTGTCATAGACCAGGAATCGGAACTTCCCGGCTCCCCTATCGGTACCATAGCGCCATTCCAACTCGGCATTTTCCGAATGGGCTTGCGCCAGATTGGTGTCGTAAACCGAACCGTTGGGCTGTGTCGAGACCATGGCCTCGCAAAATCGGAAGGCCCAATCCTTTTGATTAAGATCCGCGACGATCCCGACCGTGTAACCGTGGGTGTCGGCGGAGTAATCCCAGGCCGCGTTACCCCCAAAGGTCAGGTTCATGAACTGGGTGCGGGCGTCATGGGCCAAGGCATTGTTATCGAAAAAATCCCCTAAGGCAAATTTCCCCGCAGTGAGTGTGAGTCTGGAAATATCTTCCTTGCAAGAAAGCTGGTTTTGGTCGTCGTCGATCTTTTCCTGTTCACCACCTAATCCGAGGACCTGTTGGAAATAGATCCGGGACTGGTTATAGGTTGGGTTGGGGGTGCCCACCTTGGAGATCTCCCCGTTGGGGAATTCCCCGATTCCCGTCACGTTGCTGAACCCGCTCCCCGCCGGGACTTCGGGGTCGGCGTATAAAGAGCCCCCGTCCCAAACCTTGAGGCCGAGAAATAGGGTGGCGGTGAAAGAGGCGTTCAATTCACTGCCGGGATCCAAGCTGGTGGTGCGTGAGGTGTATTTCGCCGAAAAGGGTGGGTGGAATTCGGGCAATAGGGTCGTTTGAAAATGAACGTTGTAAAGTTCGGGGGTAAAGGGCTCGGCGGACTCATCCGCCCGAAGAGCTGGGACCCATCCCACGCAAATTAACAAAAAGAGAAGTTTTTTCACGAAAAATCTTTCAGGATTGGCTTAAAGGAAACGGAAGACCTTGGGGCGCACACACTATAAGAGAGGTCAACGGATTATTTAATTCTAAAATACGCAGTTTACAATTTATTAACGGAATGGCCCCAAAACAAAAAGCCGCCCAAAAGGACGGCTTTCTGTTCGGGGCTTTAAAACTTATGAATTATTTCACTTCGGCATAGGCTTTCTTGTTGGCCTTGCAGATGGGGCATTCATCGGGAGCCTCGTCCCCCTCGTGAGTGTGGCCGCAGACCTCGCAAACCCAGGTCTTCTTGGCGGGCAGGTCCTTCCCCTGTTCGACTGCCTCCAATGCCTTTTTATAAAGGTCATAGTGGCCCTTCTCCGCTTCCAGGGCGTACTTGAAGGATTTCACCGCAGCAGGCGCGAATTCCTTCTCGGCCAGGGCCAGGAAACCGGGATACATCTTTTCAAACTCATAAGCCTCGCCTTCCATGCCCGCCTTCAGGTTCTCGGCGGTGGATTTCACCATCCCTAGGGCTCGAAAATGATTGAGTGCGTGAACCGTCTCGGCATAGGCGGCGGCACGGAAAATGCGGGCGACTTGCATTTTCCCCTCGGTTTCAGCCTTCTTGGCGAAAGCGGTGTACTTTCGGTTGGCTTGGGATTCCCCCGCAAAGGCTTCGAGCAGATTCTCTTTCGTGGCCATAAACTCTCCTTGAACGGTTCTCTCCCCAAATCGCACTTGAATACCATAGAGACATTGGGCGAAGGGCATTATGACCCCGCTCAGTAACCATTGATCGTTCAACCCTTTGGTTCAAGGGTTTTTGGCATATTTAATGGAGCGGCGAAATAGACCAATCCCTGCGCCAATCCGCAAGCCATGAGCCCGAGGGTAAAAGCCCGGAAGATACCGAGCGGAACCAGGGTCATGGATAAGACCCCGCAAAAGACGCAAAAGCCGGCCATGCCCCTCAAACTGCCGTTCAAAAGCCGGGCCGCCCCCAGCCCCGCCCTGCCGAGCATGGGCAAAGGCCGCAAGAACGGCCGTCGCCACGGGAAAAGGCGCCAACGCCCCGCTATAGGCGGGACCCAACTGTCGTGCCACACCCGTTAGGCAAACCACGAGGAAAGCCGTGGACACCATGCGCAATGGAATGTCCGTCCAGTCATGGGAGGCAGGAGCTTCTTTGGAAGCGGCGGTAACACGGGGCATCAACTTTTGTGCAAGGCCCAAGCCACCGAGGGCGATGAGAAAAGCTGGAGCCAAAGGAATGGAAAAAAATACCAGGAAATACTCCGCGATTAAAAAGGAGATCCAGCCGGCGGGCAGGGTTACGAACCATTTTTGCCGAAGGCTCACCCAGCTATAGGCGCAGGCGAAGCAGCCGAACCCCACCCCGCCCAACAGGGTTTCTTTCGCCGCCTCAGCCGCGAATAGCGATCCCTGTTCGAGGGCGAAGAAAAAAAGGATCGGACCCGCCACGATGGGAAAGGTGCTGATCCATCCCGAGACCCCCAGGCCCCATCGGCGTCCCGCCAAGGAGGCAAGGGCCACGAATAGCGGCGCCAAGGTACACTTAAAAAATAGAATGGAAATGGGCCTGCTCCATACCTGGAATTATCACGGATATTATCGGATTGAACTGTTCTTAGGAAAGAGAAGCGCAGGGAAAAAAGGCTCTTTTATTTGGTCACGATGATGATCTGTACGGGTTTGATAACGGGGAGCGGGTAGGATCCCCTCCGATGGGGATGGAAAACCGCGTTAGGCCTTCCCGGAGCGGGGGAATATACCTGCCCGGACTTGGTATCACCCTGGTAGGGCCCGCCATAATCGCCTTTCAACTCACCCGGCCTTTCGCCCTTGGGATCGACCACATTGCCATCGGCATCACAAAGGTAATAGGTCCCATCGCGGTAAAGGCATAAACGGTTATTATCGTCCGACCCTTTCCACCACCAGTTTCCATTGTAGTATCCCAGCCAACGGCCATTTTCTTTTTCCCTTGCCCAAAAGGTTCCTTGATATTCCAAGACCCATTGGAATTGGGTGTCGTTTTGCCAACCGATCCAATCATTTCCCTGCAGATCGATGTAATGGCAATAGGGTCCCTGGTCGTTCTGGTGCCAATACAGATGTTTTGGTAAGCTCTCTTCGTTCATTTGGCTCGAGAGTTCGGCCTTGAGTTTGAGTAATTCTTCCAGTCGATCGTGAGCAGGGAGCTGAACGGCCAATCGGGCCCGGATCAGGTTTCTCTCCCAATCCAACCTGGGAACGGGAGGCTCCTCAACCTGGTTGAAAGCTGGCGTCTCGAATAATATTTGGGTTTTTTCAGGTTGGGCAAGGGAGGATTGGCCATTGACGAAAGTGGGAAAAAGGATGATCAGGGAAAATAAATAACGGTTCATGGATTACCTCTATATATTTTAGACGTCATTAAAACGCCTCGAGTTTCGAAAAAAATAAGCTCAAGGTTTTGATAATAAATACAAGGTTTCCGAGCGGATGCCGAATACGTTTTATAAATGCATGGCGGTTCGTAATTCAATTCAGGGAAATCCAATGAATCCAGTCAAACCATTCCTTTTAATGGCTTCCCTGGCGATGACCCCCATTTCCCTTTGGGCCCTTTCCCCCATGCACGCCTTTTACGACCTGGTGGTGGGCCAGGGGGTGACGGGATTCGCGGATGGCGCTTTTACCGAGGCCTGTTTCCAATACCCCTGCGGGCTCGCCCTCAACGGGGATGGGACGCGGCTTTTCGTGGCGGATGAGGGAAACAACCGCATTCGGCTGGTGCTCCTCAACCAGGGAAACGCCGTGACCACCCTGGCGGGAACGGGCGAGAAGATGGACCGGGACGGCCCGCTGGCTTCCGCCGCGTTCAACGACCCCCGTCTCGTGGTATGGATTCCTTCCAACCAATTGATCGTCTATGAGGGTGCGGGCTCCCGTCTGCGGCGGGTGGATCTCAGCGGAGGCCAGGTCCAGACCCTCCTTCAGCCTCAAGCCCCCGAACTGGGCGGTGTCACCCTGGTGGATTGCAATGCCATGGTATACGACCCCTCGACCCAGGACCTTTATCTTTCCCAACCTGATCAAAATCTCCTCTGGAAGATCGACCTGGCCGGGCCCAGCCTTTCCGTCACCCATTTCAAGACGCCTGCCCCCCTCCTCTCTCCCGATTGCCTTTGCCTTTACCGCGGGCACCTTTATGCTTCGGACCAGTCATCCTCCAAAGTATTTCAAGTGGATTTTTTACCCAAACCCCGGCATGCCCGCACTCTGAAAGTAACCCCTTTCGCGCAGGGCAGCAAGGTCCAGGCCCTGGCCGCCAATGGAAACGACCTGGTCGCCCTGCAGGACGATCCTAAACCAATAGTCTGTCTCAACTCGGGCCGCGCCGTCATTTCACCGATGATCTGGGACCAACCCGTATATTATTCAGCAGGATGGGTCTTCGCTAAACCCTCGGATTGGTTCTCGACCTCCACATCCCCTTGCCTGATCCCCGACACCCCGCATCCGGGCCAGTATTTCCTGGCGGAATTTGACCGCAACGAGATAATCCATTTTCGGGATGTGGAATACCAAGACCTGTCCGCAGAAAACACTGAAGCCCAACCGGGACTCATGCCTTACGGGCATTCGATGGAAAAAACCCCGGGGACCTTCCGCGTCCTTCTCGTGGCGGACCACCGTTTCCATGAGCCCCTTTCCGTGAATTCCACTACCGGCCAATTGCCCGGCCGATCCTTGAGCGCCCCACCCCCCGATCCCACCAAACCCCAACCCACCTCGGTTCCCTATCCCGATGTGATCCCCGATGATTTCTCCGCCACCAGCGCTTTTCCCTTATTCTCCCTGGCCATGCGCGCCGAATTGTCGCTCAACACCCGCGCCGCCCTGAAAGACGATCCCCTTTCCTATGAGGTCTTGGCCCTGGACCCGGCGACGTTCGATCCTGCCCAACTTTCGGAGCTTATCTCAAAATACCACGTGGACCTGGTCCTGGCGGTGGAATCCTCCTCCCAAACGCCGGTCCCTTCGGAAGAATGGCTATCCCAGGCCTGGGCCGGTTTAAAGGCATCTCCAGGTTGCCGGATGGTGGTCAGTTTTTTCCCTGGCACGGGCGCCGTGGCGGATAGCGGCGCGGAAAGAGATGAAACCTTTTGGGCAAACGCCTGCGCGAATCAAGGTATTCCCCTCCTCGATTTGACCGCGTCCTGGACCGCCTTGAGGGCCTCTTTCTTTCCGGTATCCCCCGCCCCCGGGGAAAAATTGAACATCAAGGGGTTGTTTCTTTTGGGCTGGCTCCTTTCACGGGAGATCGCGGCACACCAGGGCTTCTCCCATACCGAGGCCGGCATTAGCGAACCGCTTCCCGGCCCCATGCGGCAATTCCTGGACTTGGCCGCCGGGGAGGGCCCGCCGGGCTACCGGGACGGAGCTTTTCCTTCCGCCCTCCTGGACGGCCCGGGAGGCCTGGCCATGGGCAAGGACGGTACCACCCTGTATGTGGCGGACCGGAAAAACCACCGGATTCGAACGGTGCGGCTAAACGAAAACAATCGCATGGATACACTCGCCGGATCGGGAGATCCGGTGGAATTGGACGGGACCTTCCCCGAGGCTTCCTTTGCCGACCCCGCCCTGATCGAGGACCTTCCCGATGGATTGGTGGTTTTGGAAGGCCTTAGCGGCCACCTGCGGTTCTTGGACCTTAAAAGCCGAAAGGTATCCACTTGGAAAGTCCGGGAAAAGGGCGAACCCTTGCCGCCGGACCGTTTGGCCGGTGTCTACAGTCTCTGCTACGTGCCCCGAGACCATTGCCTTTACCTGACCCAACCCTTGCAGGGTTTGCTCGAAAAGATTTCGTTGGACGACCTGGAACTCAAGGTGGTTCTGAAAAAAAACAATCAGGCGCCCCTTCCCAAAGCCCTTTGCCTTTACCAAGGGTCCCTGTGCCTTTCCGACCGGCAAGGTTCCCAGGTTTTCAAATACAACCCCGAAGCCAATCCCGCATCAGCGCTGGTTACCGTCGGCAAATGCGATGTATGCACAGCCCTAGCCGCTTCCAAGGACCGGCTATATGGCATCAGTGGTGAAAATCCCAATTGGGTCCGGGTGGCTCCACCCCAGACGGACCTGCCCATTTCCCCTTGGTTTTACGGGTTTCAAGCGGTGAATTACAACTTTCCGATCTTCGAGGGCAGTCTCAGGGAAGAGGACCCTGCGCCAGGACTGGTGGCGGACCCCAGGGATGACAAGAGGCTGTTGCTGGCCTCACCCGGACTGAACCAGATCCTCAGCCTGCGGGATTATGATTTTCATGAATATTTGGACCCTTATAATTCCACACCCGACGGAATCTCGGACTTCGACTATCCTTCCACCAAACCCCCGGGAACCTACCGGTTGATGATTTGCGGTGATTCCCATATCTACCGAAACGACAGCGGAACCTGCCACATGGATGCAATGGCCAAACGCCTGGAAATTCAGTTGAACACGGAAGCCGCCCTCGAGAACCTGCCCACCCGTTTCCAGGTCATGAACCTCGCTCTGCAGAACGGGGATGACCAGCCTCCCTACTATTACCCCGCATTCCTGGCGCCCAAACTGGCCCAAAAATACGATGTGGACGAGATCTTGCTTTGCCTCAACGCCGAGATCAACGAATCCAACTTGGCCCCATTTCACCAAAGACCCCTGGGAAATGATGAAGTGCCCCTTTGGGAAAAAGACGCCGAATTTTTGCTGGAACCCTTTGAAAAACGCGTCCCGAAAGGAAGGATCGGCGAATTTCTAAAGCGGCATTTGAGCTATTACGGGCAGAAACCCTACGTCGACATGCATTACGCACAGGTGGTCCAGGACCCGAAGGATCGGGAAGAAGTGGCCTATATGTTCAGCCGGCCAGTGCTCAAACTTAAAAAAGAATTGGAGAAGATAAAAACCAGGTCGGGAGAGCCGGTGAAGGTGCGCCTTTGCTATTTCCCCACGGGGCCGAACGGGTTAAAAACCCAGGTGGAACCCTACCGAAGTCTTTGGAAAAGCGTGGCCGACCAGGCGGGGGTATCCTTCGCGGACTTGACCGAACCCTTTTTGGCCCTGCGGCCCGATTATTTCCCCGTGGCGGAAATATGCGGAGCTTCCCATCCCACGACCGGCGGATACGTGTTCAAGGCCCTGTTACTTTCCGATTGGCTTATCCGGGAAAAATGGATCCCCTTTGAACCCATCGAAACAGGGAAGAAAAACCAAACAAGCCCCTAAAAGGAATTTTTAACCAGCCGGCTGATTTCCTTGAATTCGGTGGTTCCCGCCCGTTCGGTCCACTCGAAAAGTGCGGCTTCGGCGGTGGTGAGGACAACCCCGGCCCTTTCCATTCGTTTGAGGCCCCATTCACCGTCCACCGAATTACGGGTTCCCATGGCGTCCACCGCCCCATAAACCTCAAAACCCATGGCGATCAGGTCCAGGGCGGTTTGCATGACGCAAACATGGGTTTCAATACCCGCTAATAGCACCTTTTTGATCTTGCGGTCTTGGAAAAAAACGCCGACCGGGTCCAATGAGGCACAGCTGAAATCCAGCTTTTCGAGAGGTGGCTCCAATTTTGCGAGAAGATCGGGATGGGTCTTGCCCAAACCCTTGGGATATTGCTCAGTAGCCAATACTGGAATTCCCAGGACTTTTGCCCCCTCCACTAATAGGGTTGTCCGCCCGACAATCTTTTCAAAACCGGGAATGACCGCCAGCAGTTTTTCCTGCAGGTCGATCACGAGAAGCCCCGTATCGGTACGGTTCATTAATCGGTCGCTTCGCATATGAATCCCTTTCTTGAACAACCACATACCGACCGTTTATTTCTTGAAGGCTACCGCCAGGGGTTGAAGATAACCCGTTTCATTGGGCATAAGCCACCGTATATCCCGAAAACCCGTACGTTTCATCAGGCGGGTTGTTTCCAGGCGGCTCAAGGCCCGGTAATAGGCCTCATGGACTTCGGTCTTCCAAACACCCTTGAGCCGCCGAACCAAAAACAATTGCATTTTGTAAACATTGGACCCTTTTTTCCAATCCCAGGCCTGGAAATAGATGCGTTCCCCCAATCGGTCCCTGTAAACCGCGGGCTTTCTTGGAGCCATGGGCCGTTCTTTTAAAATTAGATCGTAATCCCGGATGCCGAGTAAGAACATACCCCTTGGTTTTACCTTCGAATATATATTTTTCAAACCCAGAAGTAGATCCCGGTCGGTCAGAAGATGAGGAAGGGCGTTTTCACAAGAGATCACAACATCGAATTGGCCTTGGACCCGGGTAGTTAAATTCCGGAAGTCGGCCACGCCAAAGGTGATCTTGACACCCATATGCTTTGCCCATTTCCGGGCTTGCTGGACCGCTTTGGGACTCAGGTCAGTGGCGTGAACATCATAAGCACGGCGGGCAAGCCCTAGGGCCTGGGTGCCGATGCCACAGGAACAATCCAAAAGGGAGAGCTTTTTTGAAGTGGGGTGGAACCGGCGGATAACCTTATTTAAAACCACACCCTGATGGGGCACTTCCCTAGCGAAATCTTGAAACATCAAACGGTAATGGGGTGCCAAATCATCGTAAAATTTCAGCGCCGAGCGGTTCATATCATTCCTCAAGAAGAACATAGGGGTCAGGTCTTCATTTTATATTATCTATCCGGGCCTTGAACCTCGTCTCTCCCTCCATCCTCTTCTTTACCATCGCTATCCGGTTCCCCACGGCCGAATATTTTACACCAAATTTTTCCGCGATCTCTTTCAGGCCTAGGTGCGCTCTTTTTCGTAGAAGGTACATACCAACGTCCCTCGCCTCGTTGGCCTTGTGGAACTTAGTCGTGATTTCCTTTTCCTCAACCTTATATGCTTTCGAGACCTTTTGGATAACATCTTCCGCCGTATGTTTCTCGATCCGATGGTGTTTCATCGGTATTTCCGGGTCTTTCTTATCCAACAACCCCTTTAATTTCTCCTTTAGACCCTCACCCCCGTAATAAACCCCACCCTCCATCTTTTCCCATGGCGATTCCTTTTTTCGCAACCCTTCCAATACGAACTTCCGATAGGCTCTTTGGGCTTGCTTGGATTGCCTGCCAAATTGCCCCAATACCCAATCCACCTCAAACCAAGGTTCTTTCTTCTCGATCCCGGCCGTCGCCCGATAGCTGCTCCACTTCCATTTCCGGGGATGTTTCACCAACCGCGCTCTTACCGGGTTCAAGACCACATATCGGCACAACTCCAACAAATGGGTTCCCTTTTCCACGTGGATCGCCTTATAACGGCCTTGAAAGAGATGCCCTACCCGGTTATTCCGCCGATTGAATTTCTGGGTATAAACACCATTCAGGTGCCGTATGGCCCGTGACAAGTTGGCTTCCGGCGTCTCCACCAACAAGTGGTAATGATTATCCATCAATACCCAGGCATGGCACATCACATGATGATCCTCCACGACTTGGGCCAATACCCACAAAAACAATTCCCGGTCCTTATCCGACCGGACAATGTTTTTCCGCTCGTTCCCCCGCGAGGTAACGTGATAAACAGCGCCTTCATAATGCACTCTTAACGGTCTAGCCATTTGCGGATCTTATCACAAAGTTAATATAAAATGAAGACCTGACCCCGTTGTTTACGGGGCGGTGCGGCTGGCGAAGGGCGTTAATTAAGAAACTAACGTTCGCAGTCTTGGGGCATCAATTTCCGGCCCTTTGGGAAATCGCACCAACCCTTTTGCTTCGCGTATTCCAATACCATCGGGATGCGTTTTTCGAACATTCTTTTCCAACCGGCCCCCATGACTTTCTTGATGAGGATCCCTTTTAACCCCTTAATGCCATCATGAACCAGGCTCAACCGGGTTCCCTTGCCTTCCTCTTGGAGGGTCCAGGTAATGATGAATGGGTCTTTCCCCTCGTCATTGCCGCATTGGCTCCAGGACAGTTGATGGGGCTTGTCGATTTCCAAAACGACACAACGGGCGATCCCATCCCAACCCATCATGGGTTTCGCCTTGAATTGAAACGGATACCCTTTTTCGGCTTTAAAGTTGTTCTCCATCAGCCATTGGGCTAGGGACTCGGGATTGGTTAGGGCGGTCCAAACGTGCTCGATGGGGTAGGGATAAAATGATTCCAATTCAATCTTCATAGGTTTAAATCCTTCCCCAAAATTCCAATGCCGCGTACATGACTTCTCTTAATCGGGGCACAAAGGGTCTTTGAATAATACAAAGCTAAAACAAAAGGTCCAAATTCAATCCGCCATAGAAACTTTGGCCCACTCCCGGCTCATAGTAGGCGCCGTTGGTTGCGTTGAAGGCCGCATAGGCCGAGTAAAGCTGGTTCAGCAGGTTCTCGCCTCCGGCGTAAGCGTTCAGTTTCAGGAAACTTCCCAACGCGTGACGGTAGCCCAGCTTCGCGTTGAGCAATTCATAGGCGTTGTTCCAGACCCTATTGCCGTCGGTGATGGGGTAGCTGTCGACGAACTGCAAGTTCGTATCGAAATATAAGCCCGGCTCGGTTTCCACCTCCAGCCCCATATTCGCCTGGTTTTCGGGGTTTCCCGTAAGCTGGTTACCGGAATAATCATTCCCATTGTTCGTGTATTGCGTGAAAACATAATGTTGATAGCTGTAAGCGACCCATGGTTTTAAAAGCGAAAGGAATTGTCCAGGGGCGTCCACCCAACGCCAGGAGAGGGAGGCCTCCAGGCCCTTGTGGTTGGTTCCCGCCGCGTTGACATATTCCGTGAAATTGGGGGCGATTGTCTGCTGGACCAATTCTTGGGTCGCGTCTAGGTCGTATAAAGACACGTCATAATCCAGTTTTTTGTCCAGCCAACGCCCCCGAACCCCTATTTCATACTGGGTTCCCAATTCGGGGAGAAGGTTCGTCAAAAGTTCCCCGTTAAATGGGTTTTTCATTTCATCGAAAGTGGGAGGGGAAAAGCCCTGGCTGATATCACCGTAAACCGTGAAAGCCCCATCCCATACATGGGAAAGGGCCACCCGGAAACAGGTCGTGGGGGCAAAATCCACCTCATTACTGCTGTCGGCGGTCGATAAAAAGAGGATATAACTGGTCGTGTTATAGTTCATCCCCGCCGTAAAAAAGGTATTTTTCTCCAGGGTCGCGTCGGCCTCCAGGAAAAGGTTGGCGTGTTTTTCCGTACCCTGGACCGCGTAACCCAAGGAACCTTTCGTCCCGTCATCGTTATAGTAGTAGTTGTAGGTCGAATATTCGTTCATCAGCTCGCCGCCGCCGGTGAAGCGGGTCTCAACGTCCCCCAGGTCCGCCTTGAATGACCATTGGGTCCTGCCTCCGGCATTCTGCATGGTTTTATAGAGATAGGCGGGTGTGGTTTCGGTGTCGGCAAAAGCCCGGTCCAGGGTAAAGGACGAGGCGTAAAGGCTGGTCTCATTTTCCCATTGCTCGTTGAAAACATAATGGTTCGAAAGGCCGAAACGGGTCCAGAGCTCATTATGGTGGAGGTTGAAAAGGCTGTCCGCGGCGTTTCCCGCCAGGGGGTTGGCCGTGAATGCGGCCAGGGTTTCCGCGGTGGCGATCTGGGCCTGTTCGTCGGTTTGGTTGGCCAGGACCGTCAGGGTTTCCTTGTCGGTGGGATAAAAGGTGCCGAGCGCCGTGGCGAAATGGTGGTAATCGTCCGTATGGTTGACATAGCCGTTGAACCATTGGCTGCCGTAGTTTAAGAGGATGGCGGCGTTGCCCAGATCCGCCTTGACCGACTCCTCGGCACGGTAAAGCCCATAGGAGCCGGCAAGGCCCGAGGATTCCAGAATGGTCTCACCGGCCGGGGGCCGGAGAGTGTTGAAAAGCACATCCCCTCCCACTCCAGCGCCGTAAAGGCTGGAATCGGGCCCCTTGATCACTTGGGCCTCCCCTAATATGTCCAGGTCTAATCCTTCCAACCGGGCGAAACCGTCCGCCTCGTTCAGCGGGATATTGTCCACATAGATACCCACGTTCCGGATGCCGTAGCTCGACCTCAAGCCTTCGCCCCGGAGGGAAATACGGGAATCGACCATGAAAGCCTGATCCACCCTTACGCCCGCCACGGTGTTCAGGACCGGGGCCAAGTTGACCCGATCTCCAGAGTCCAAGTTTTTTTCGGTGAGGAGGGAAAGATTACCGGGAGTCTCCAAGAGTTTTTGATCCATCCCATAAGCCCGGACAACCACCTCGGGAAGGGTGAGGCTGGAGGGTTTGAGGGTTAGGGTCTTATCCCCGAACCACCCCTGAACCGGGACCTCCAAAACTTGGTACCCTTCCAGTGAAAATAGGACAACCGGCGTTTGCGCGTCCGCCTGGATCTGAAACCGGCCGTCCTTGCCGGTTTGGGCGGTTTGCGCGCCGCTCACCACCGTTACCCCAGGCAAGGATGTTTGTAGGTAGGAATCGATCACCCTGCCCGAGAGGATGGTTTGGGAAAAAGCGGGAAAAACGAACGGGGTCCTGATCATCAAAATGAAAATACAAAACAAAAACTTTATCTTGAGCCCCATTCGACGCCTCCCCTGATCAGGAAATATAAGAGATCAGCTTGGCTTCTTCTTATAAACGTTCAAGCCCACCTTCTCGTCCCTTTCGGGCACCGTCACGTTTCCTTCGGTTGAGGCCACGATAATGGTCTTGCCGCTGGAGGAGGGGCCATATTCCTTCGATAGGTCCACCTTGATGGTCAGGATGTTCCCTTCCACCTTCATATCGACATTCTTCAAAACGCACCTCCTCGTATTCGGGTAACCGCAAATGGGGACTATTAAACAACGCAGGGGGTAGGGTTTCCATTCAAACCCCCTTCCCCAAGGAAAGGGCTGAACTAACGCAGAATCAACAACTTCAAGACCCACCGCTTCCCATTTGCCGTGACGACCAGGTAATAAAGGCCGTTGGAGAGGGGTTTCCCATCCGAGGCCGTCATGGGAACGGTTAGGACGGAACTTCCGGCTGGAACGGAAGGTACCGTTTCATCCCCGACCTTCCGGAAGGATAGGGTGAAAACCTGGATTCGGACACTGCCAGCCGAGGCCAGGAATACTCGAAGGTTCACGGTCGAACCCACCACCGGATTGGGATAGATCACGGGCTGGGGCAACGCACCCGAAACAGTCGGTACGAAGGTGGCGGTGATGGTCACAGTTAAGACCGGAGTTGGAACGGCGGTCGGAACCAGCGTTGGCGTGAAGGTATGGGTGGGGGGTATGGGGGTGGAAGTCGCGACCGGGGTGAAGACGGGGGTGGGAGTAATCGTAACCGTGGAAGTGAAGACCAAGGTCGAAACTGGCGTAAGGGTTTGGGTAGAAGTGGAAGTGGCCGCCGGAATCATCGTCGAAGTCCGCGAAGGAGTAACGGTGGATTGGACCATCGTCCAGGTGGGGCTTACCGTGTCCGTTAGGGTGGGCAGGGCCGTTTCGGTGGAGGATGGAGACGGACTGGAGGTCAGTGTGGGCGAGGGCGTCAAGCTGGGGACCGGGGTAGCGGTCGTCGTGGCGGAGGGAGTGGCACTAGCCGTAAAAACTGGCGTTTTGCTAAAGGTCCAGGTCAGGGTTGGGACAGTCGTTAGGGTGGGCAAGGTCGTATCAGTGGAGGATGGAGACGGACTGGAGGTCAACGTGGGAACGGTGGTGCTCGTTGGCGTGGAACTAGATGGCAGCGTGGGCGAGGGCGTTAAGCTGGGGATTGGGGTAGCCGTCGTCGTGGCGGAGGGAGTGGCACTGGCCGTAAAAACTTGCGTTTTGCTAAAGGTCCAGGTCAGCGTGGGGAGAATTGTTTGGGTGGGCGTGACCGTGGAGGTAAAGGTGGAGGAATAAGTGGGGGTGGGCGAGGGAGTTGGTGTGGATGGGAGGATCGCCGTTTCCGTAGGACTGTTGGTGACCGTGGGAGTGGAGGTGGTGGGTGGGACAGGACTGTTCGTTTGAGTCGGCACAATTGTCAATGAGGAGGTGGATGTGGGTGTGTCGCTGGGCAGGGAAGTTTTGGTCGAGGTCGCGGTTGGACTCAAGGTGGTTGTATAGGTGGGGGTCATTGTGTTTGTGGGTGAAGCCGTCGCGCTAAATGTGGAAGTTCCCGTTTGGGTCCAGACAGGGGTTCGGGTGGCCGTTTGGGTTGAGGTAGCGGTGGAAGTCGGGACGGAAGTGGATGTGCCAGTCGCCGTGTGAGTGGGGCTCATAGAAGGAGTGGGGGATGGGGACAAGGTCGGGACCGCGCTCGCCGTGGAGGTTAGGGTGGGAGTTGAGTTTTTGGTCGCCGTCCAAGTGGGGATGGGGGTCTGGGTATAAGAAACTGTCGGCGTGTTGGTCCCCGTAGCGGTACGGGTCGGACTGGAGGTAACCGTCCAGGTCAATGTAATCGTGAATGGAACGGTGGCGGTTTGGGTCAGGGAGGGGGTTGGACTGAGCGTGACAGTAGGGGTAAAGGATGTTGTCCGGGAGGGTGTCCCGGTAAGGGTGAAGGTTCCCGTTAGGGTCGGCGTTCCGGTGCGGGTGCGGGTCACCGATGGGGAAAGGGTCTGGGTGGAAGTTGCCGCCGGACTGCCCGTGGGAGTGGGGCTCGCGCCGGCGATGAGCCCATAAACCACCAGGCTGTTGGCGGTGGGAACGTAAACCTTCCCATTGACGACACTCGGCGGGGCAAACTTGACGTTGGCGGCCACGGCCGAGTCACGGGTGGAGTTTTGCCCGCTGTTGTAAAGAACGGTGGCCAGATTGGTGGCGTCGTAGGCATAAAGGACCACGGGAGTACCCGGATCGAGGGCCCAAACAATGCCGTTGGTGGTTCCGTTGGATGAGACGCTCGGGACACAGCCGGTTGAAAAGGACCCCGACGCGCCATAGCTGGCCGCGGACTGGGAAGAAGGGGTCGTTACGTATTGGCCGTTGGCGAAGGTGAAGGCTTTCAGGGCCGCGCCCGACATGCCCCAATAGACCCAATCGGTGGTGCCGTTGCTGTAGAGGGCGGGGGTGGTATAACCCTTTCCGCCGATAGCGGGCACGGTCTGGATAATATTGTTGGCGGTCGCGCTGAACTCGCCCATTTTGCCGGTGTCCGCGTCCACCACATAAAGATCGCTGGGCTTGTCCGCGCCGATCATGATGTTGGGGTGGGCGGATGTACCCCAGGAAGCGGGAAGCAGGCATTGGCCCGCTGATCCGACGTCCTGGTCTCCGCTGCTCATGGAGGCCTGGCTCATGGGAGCGAAATAATCGAGCGCCGTCACGGCGTTCCCTACGGTATTAAGCTTGAGAAAGCACTGCCCATAGTCCGAAACCGGGCCCGTTTGATCGAAAGTACCATTGGCCGAAAGAAAGTAAAGGTTTCCGGAGGAATCCACCGAGGGGCCGTCCCCCGATTCCCAGAAAGAGGACTCGCTTCCATTGGGAGCAGAATTAAATACGGAAACCTGTTGGG
This sequence comes from candidate division FCPU426 bacterium, assembly GCA_963771075.1. GTDB lineage: Bacteria > Oederibacteriota > Muellerivitia > Muellerivitales > Muellerivitaceae > CAVTWJ01. Next base: position 241,854 of record CAVYSE010000003.1, read on the forward strand.
TGATGTTGGAAGCGTTGTAGCCGATGACCCATCCGTAATAGTTTCCCGCAATGGTGTCGCTATCGCAGTGGCCGGTCCAACTGGTATAAACCACCCCGCTGACCAAGGCCAGGGCGCACCTTTCCTTGTAGGCACGGGGCCGGAATGTGACCGTGCTGCCGCCATCGCCCGTTCCCGGCACGGAGCCCCCGATGGTCTGGGGACCGTTGAACTTCTCCAACCCCGAGGTAATATCCAGCGCGTGAAGAGTCTGGGAATAGGTCGTGACCCCCGCGGAAACGGTCTTGGTCATCGCCACGAAATAGAGGGTACCAGTGGAAGGGTCGATGACGGGAGTGTCGGTGATGCCGATCTCCGGGGTGATCTGGGAGCAATTGCCCACGTCCGCCTGGGCCACCGTCATGGTGACGCCACCGATAAAGCTGTCATGCCAGTAGGTCACCCCGGCGCTATCCGCGTCGAAGGCGTAGGCGCTGTCGTTCTCGGTGACCACATAAACCACATTATGGGTACCGCCCCCGATGGAGACGCTGGGCATGTAGAGGGGCTGGGCGTAAACCTGGCCGTCCACGGCGTTTGAAAAAAGTTTCCCGAATTGGGTGCTGTTGACGTTGGATGGGGTGAGGAGGGTCTCGTTTTGATTCCACCCGTCGCGGGCCTGGTCATTATGGTAGGTGGTTAAGGAAGTCTGGGCCCAAAGGACAGGCCCGTAAAGGTAAAGCAAAAAAAGGGGCCCGAAATTGAATACCGATTTTTGATAATGGGCCATTTACGGATGCCCCCTCCCCAAGGGCTCCGGCACTTCAATGCCGGTTTGATCCACCGGCGGTAAGTCACTGGCTCGCCGAAGAAAATTCCTGGCAAGAAATTACCATCTTTTCAATAAATTTGCGCTGGATGGCCGGATTATTTTGGGAAACCGGTTAAACAGCCGGTTCAATCGTTCAACCGTTTCAAGAAAGATGAACCCCTATCAGATGACCCAATCCATAAGTGAGGGCAGCCGCTAAAAGGCCTAAGACCAGCTGCCGGGTACCCGAAAACCAAACACCCTTTCCCGTGAAAAGGGTGCCCAAGGCCCCAAACCCAAAGAGCGCTAGGGCGCTTAATCCCAGGCTGGCTAAAACCGTCGTGGACCCCGACAGGAAAAAGAATGGGCAAACCGGAACCAAGGCCCCCGCTGAAAAGAGAAGGAAGGAAGTGCCCGCGGCTTCCCAAGGACTCCCGCCCCGATCCTCGGGGTTCAATCCCAGCTCTTCCCGGGCCAGGGTATCCATGGCCCGGGCCTTGTCCGAGAGCATGTAGCGAGCCAATTTCTCGGCCTCCTCCGGCGCCATTCCCTTGGACTCATAAATGAGTTTCAATTCTTCCACTTCCCCCTCGGGATTTTTATCGAATTCCTGCTCCTCGACACGGATCTCACGCTCCGCCAGCTCGTTGGAATTGGTGACCGAAAGCCATTCACCCAGGGCCATGGAACAGGCCCCCGCCAAAAGCCCCGCCAAACCGGTGAGAAGGATGTAATGATTGTCCACGGCCGCTCCCGCCACACCCATCACCAGGCTCATGTTGGAACAGAGCCCGTCATTGGCCCCCATCACCGCCGCACGGAGCGTGTTGCCTCCCACGTTTTGGTGGCGCCCCTCCATGGAGGCGACCTGGCTGCCGGTCTTTCCGGGTGCGATGTTCAGGATCTCATCCAAAACCCGGTCGTGCCCGTGTTCTTCCGCCACCATGAGCGTTCCTTTGGTTTCGGGCTGGGGGGCGTAAATGTTTCGATCCGCCTTTTCAAGGCCGGAGATAGTGCTTAAGACCAGGTTTGGGCCGAAGGTCTTCGCGATCCAAATCAGCACTTTGGCGCGCCAGGAGGGCTCACGGAGCGGCACCTTTCCCCCGGCCTGGGTGATCTGGGCTTCCCAAAAGTCCCTGTGCTTGATCTCGATCTCCGCCAGATTGGCGTACACTTTCGAAAGCTGGGGACTTTTTTCCACCTGGGCCAAGGTTTGGTATTGGACCGCGCTATCCACCTCACCCCGCCAATTTTCCAAATAACGGTTCAAATCATTTTTCGCCATGGGGTCTCCGTAAAAAATCAGGTTTTGGGAGACATTATAGGGTCCATCTAAAAAAAAGGTTTCCGATGTACTTCCCCGCATTAAAGCCGGGTAAAATAAAACCATGCTTTCCAAAATAATATTCTTTCAACTGTTTTGCCTCGCGGCCCTTTCGCTTCTTTGGGGCTGTTCCGGCTCAGGGAGCGTGGGTAAGGACCAAACCTTCCAGGAAATTGCCTTCCCGACACCCACCACCACAACCTTGCCTTCCCCCACACCAACGTCCATTACCCTTGCCGGCGAACCCACTCCCGCGGACACTCCCGAGCCCCTGGAATATGTGGTGGAAGAAGCCAAAGGGACCGTTCTTTTGGTACAAAACGGCAAGGCGCTACCGGTGGCATTGGAGGAGGAAGAGACGGTTCAGGAGGGTGACGAGATCATCACAAAGGAAAACTCCCAAGCCACCCTTTCGTTGGATGAAAATACCCTTATCCGCTTGGGGCCCGATAGTGATTTACGATTGACCAAGCTGGGACCCAATGAGACCAACGGTTTCATCAGCCGATTGGAATTGATCGGGGGGAAAATCCTGAGCGAGGTGGAAAACCTGACCGCCAGCCAGTCCACTTTCGAGGTCAACGCGGGAGGGGTCGTTTGCGGGGTCCGGGGCACGGCCTTTGAAGTATTGAAACAAGGCCAGGAGGTCCACACCAGCACCTTCCACGGGCTGGTGGAAATGCGCAAGGGCCGTTTTATTCAGAAAATCAAGGCCAACCAACACCTGGCCTTTTCTTTCAAAAGAGGTTCCTTCCTGGGAAAGCGAACCTTGAATGAACAGGAAAAAGCCCGCTACTCGGATTGGAACCGTCATTTAGTTTCCTATAAACAAAAAGCTGTTGAACGAAAACAACTCCTGGAATCCTTGAACCGGCTCTCTCCCTTGGAAAAATCGAGGGTTCTCGATCAAATGCGGCAAGTACCTCACCGCCAACGGCTCAAAGTCCTTAACCACACCCTTCATAAAAGGGCAACGACTTCCCGGGGTCAAGCCTTCGCGCCAAGCAAGCCTGTTCTTCATCCCAATCCAGGACGAAAAACCCAAGTTCAAAAGTTAAAGGGTGAGACCCACACGAATCACTCAAAGGGAGCAGGTTTCAATCATCAAGCGGGGCGTCCAAAGGAAAGCTCAGCGGCCGGGAAAACCCAGGGGAACTCAATCGCGAAACGCCCAATGGCTCGGGCGCAACATCAACCCGGGCCCGCGCCCCCAAAAGGGGTGGTCGAGCCAAAACAACGCAAACCCAAGAGAGAATTTCGGGTTCCTCGCCCAAATGGGGCTCACCCGAATAAGGCCAACGACCACAAGGAAAAGAAGCTAAAAGAAGATAATTAAGAAACCCTTAAACCGGACTGGGAACCTTGATTCTTCTGGGTTTACGATGGACCACCGCCGGTTTTTCAGATGGGTCTTCTTGCGGTTTGGCGTCCAATAGTTCGGTGACCTCTTTCAGATCCACGATTGGATGACTTTCCACATGGAAATGCTTGGAATCGAATAAAGCATTCAGAAAATTCTCCTGATCCAGCCAGTTGTCAGCTTGCATAATCAAAAACCCGCCCCGAGCGTCCGCCATCAATCCACCATCCACCAGCCGGCCCGATTTCTTCAAGGCATATAGGATGAACAACATTTCATCACGAAGCCCAGGCTTCGCCGACTCATAAAGCGCCGAATCCAACTCTGGTATACGTACATAAAATCTCATAAAAACCTCCCCCGGAATAAATTCATAAAATTTAAAAGTGGTTATGAAAAAGATGGCTTCTTCAGAAGCCTTAAAGCGGAGTTGCCTCCGCGGAGGGAGGAACCATTTCAGCGGTTCCTTTGGTTCAAATTTCTATTTAATAAAGGCAAATTGCATGCCGTTTATCCGTTTTTAAAACTATTGATACTTGTTTCAAGGTTTAAGGTTAATCTTAAACTTCCATTCAAAAATTCAAGTTTTCCGTTAAATCAAATTATTTTGACGGTTCTTCGACAAGTAGCGTGATTCACTCAAATTTTTAACCAATTATTTTTCATGCACTGTGGGATTTTTTTCATTACAGGTCGGTAAATCGCATATTTTTTGGCACTTTTTTCCCATTTCTGCTTTCACCCTTTTCCGACTTCCCATTTCCGAATCCATTGGTTGACAGGTTTTTCAAAAAATCGGTTCGAAATCCAAGCGACGAGGATAAGAGAAGCCATGAACAGGCTCAGATCCAATCCTATTCCCCGTTCTTGGAGAATGGGAGAGAGGATGTATAAAACGATCATGTGCAATAAATAAATTCCGTAACTTAGTTTTCCTGGGATAGCGAGGATCCGGATCAAAGGGCCCTGAAAAAATGGAAGGGCCAGTCCACCGAGCAGAAAAAGGCAAAGCCCGAATGACAAACAGGTCGGTGCCCAAACAAGATTCCAAGGGCGGTCCATGGACGTTCCAAGGTAAACAGAGGTAAGAACCACCATCCCTCCCACCACCAAACGCCAGGATTTACTTGGGTTAATCCGCAAGTATGTCCCCCACTTCAACCAGACCAAATAAAGGATGGAACCCCAGGCAATGCAATCAAATATGCCCGGAGTAGACATATAGCCCAATAAACGTCTTTCGGGATAAGCATAAGCGGCGTAGGCACGAAAGCCTGGGCCTACTAAACAAACCGTGATTAGAACAAGGGTCAATCGCTTTGTGTTTTTAAGGGACTTCAGTATCCATGGATAAAAAAGATAGAACTGCTCCTCGATGGAGAGAGACCAGAGCAGATCCCAATGGAATCCCGTGCCAAAAAACAAACCCTCTCCCAGCGCCCCCAACCAATTGAAAGTGAAGGTGAAAACCGATAGCCAAAAGAGTGTGTTGAAAGCGTTCGGCATGGCAAAACCAACGATCCATCCCTTTTGGTTCAGGGGCGCCAAAGAATAAATGGCGAGGCCGATGGCGATAGAAAGAAGAAAAAGCGGAACAATCCGGCCTAAACGCCGGACATAAAATCGGCGTGGAGAAGCCCCAAAAAGTCCGCCCGGCATTCGATCCAGTAGCCGTGTGATCAGAAAACCGGAAACCACGAAAAACAGAAATACGCCATAAACCCCGTTCCGGGCCAACGCAAGCCAAAATTGAAGGATCAAGGGGTTGGAGGGCGGCCTGACCAGCGTGGATAGGATCAAATGCATTTGAACCACGAGAAAGATCGCAAGGGTTCTCGCCAGGTCAATCACCGGCAGAATTTCATCCTTCTCGGGGGATAGGGCCAAGGGGAACCTTTCTAAAATGGATCAACCTTTTTATTTAACATTATCCTTTCCCTTTTCGGAAGGTATTTTGTTCTCGGTGATTGTTCGACGCCTATCCGTGCCTGATTGTGCGAGAATAGGCGTGTCATGAGCCCCAACCTGATTCCCCTTCCTGTGGATGCCCTACTTCCAAACCTTACCAAGGTTTTGGAATCTTTTCCAGCGGCCGTTTTGACCGCCGAACCAGGCGCGGGCAAAACCACAAGGGTCCCACCAGCGCTGCTTTCAACCCCTTTTTTGCGGGAAAAGGAAATCTGGGTCCTCCAGCCCCGCCGCGTCGCCGCCAAGATGGCCGCCCTGCGGGTATCCGATGAGTTGGGGCAACAACCGGGCCAACAGGTGGGCTACCAGTTCCGTTTCGAAAAAAAGACCGGTCCGGGTACCCGTTTGATCTTCATGACGGATGGGATGCTGATCCCCCTGGCCCAATCCGATCCGTCCCTTTCTCGGGTCGGGGCGGTCATCCTGGATGAGTTCCACGAGCGAAGCCTGGCGTTGGACCTGGCGCTTGCCTGGCTTAAAAACTTGCAATTGACCCGCCGGCCTGACCTGAAGATTATCGTTATGAGCGCCACCCTGGACACGGCCCCCGTCTCCCAATATTTTTCCGACTGCCCCATCCTGAGAAGCCCCGGCCGTGTCTTTCCGGTGACGGTGGAATACCATCCCTTTCCCGGCCAAGCGGACCCGTCCCAAAAGGTCCGGTCAGCGGTTAAGCTATTGGTGTCCCGGGGTTTGGCCGGAACTTTTTTGACCTTTCTGCCGGGATTGGGTGAGATCAAACGCGCCCTCCAAGCCCTCTCGGGGGAGGGTTGGGAGGTTCTTCCCCTCTACGGAGACCTGTCCCTGGAGGAACAGCAAAGGGCCCTCCAGCCTTCAATGGGGATCAAGATCATCCTCAGCACCAATTTGGCCGAGACTTCCCTTACGGTTCCCGGGGTTACGGCGGTCATTGACTTAGGGTTGAACCGACAGGCTCGGGTTTCGCCCTGGTCCGGCATGGAACGTCTGGTCACGGTTACGGCCAGCCAGGCTTCCGCCGCCCAAAGAGCCGGCCGGGCGGGGCGCCTGGCACCCGGGGTTTGTTTGAGACTCTTTACCCAGTTTGACTTTGAACACCGGGCCGCGTTCGACCTGCCCGAGATTTCCCGAAGCGATCTTTCCAAAACGATCCTGGATCTCAAGGGGCTGGGGGCAGGGGACTTGAATGGCTTCCCCTGGTTTTTATCCCCGCCTCCTGTCGCCCTAGAATCGGCTCAGGATCTATTGCGGGACCTAAGCGCCCTGGATTCCTCTAATACCCTGACCCCCCTGGGACGGCAAATGGGGCGACTTCCCCTTGCGGTCCGCTTAGCCAGGTTTCTTTTAGCGGTTCAGGAACTCGCGAAAGAAGACTCTTCCTCCATCCGATGGGCTTGCCGCCTGGCGGCGATGCTTCAGGAAGAGGAATCGGATTCGGTGGACCTAATGGAAGAATTAAAAAAATCAACCGGGGGCCATGAGTTCCAACGCCTGGAAGACCAGCTGGCCAATCTCATGAACGCCGGCCCCAAGCCTAAAGGATACCCCGATCAGACCACCCAAACCCTCTTGGCCCAGGGTCTGTTGAAGGCATTCCCCGACCGGGTTGCGAAGGTCCGGGAAAGCGCCGGATCCAAGTCCCGGGATAGGAAGGGAAATCAACGGGAACTGGTCCTTTCCCAGGGCGGCACCGTCACAGCTCCCGATGGGGCCCTGACCCGGTCCCATGACCTTTTCGTGGTGGTCGAAGCCCAGGAATTCACCGATCGCTCCCAAACCTTGGCCAGGGCACGTGCCCTCTGTCCGATCCAGGAGGATTGGCTTTTGGATTTTTTCCCCGAAAGATTGCGCGAGGAAAAGGAATTGGAATGGAACACGCAGACCCATAGGGTGGAAGGTTACAAAAGACTTTTTTACCGGCAGTTGGTTTTGGAGGAGAAGCCGCTGGCCCCAAACGAGTTGGGGAGAGAGGGCCAGGAAATGCTTTACCAGGAAGCGCTAGCCGCAGGTCCCTCCGCCTATGCCGACCCCGAGGAACTGGCAGCTTTCATGAACCGCCTCCGCTTCGCGGGAAAAAAAACGGGAAGACCGGATTTTCCACTGGAGGAGCAGGTTCGGGAGAAGCTTAAGGAACTGTGCGAGAACAGGCGAAGTTTTGAGGACCTAAGGTCGTCGGGCTTGGTTGAGGCCCTTCGTTCCAGCCTGTCCCCGAAGGAACAGGCTCTGCTGGAGAAACTGGCCCCCCCTTCTGTTGTACTTTCCTCGGGACGGAGAATGATGGTTCATTACGAGGAGGGCAAACCGCCCTGGGGCGAATCCCGCATCCAGGATTTTTTCGGAATGAGGCGGGGACCCCGCGTGGGGGAGGAGGCGGTTGTGCTTCATCTACTTTCACCGGCCAAACGGCCGGTACAGGTCACCAGCGACCTGGCCGGTTTTTGGGAAAAACATTACCCGCAATTGAGGAAAGAACTCTCCCGTCGCTACCCTCGGCACAAATGGCCGGAAAACCCAATGGGAGTTTAATAGCTTTTCATCCCCATGCCCGGACTCATGCCGCCCATGCCGGAATGTTCCGCTGGATTTTCATCCTTGGAGGAAACGGGCGTTTCCTTGACGATGGGTTTGGTGACGACTTCTTCCTGGCCGGTGGTTCCCAGGTTGCTGCCCAAAACGCCCTTGCCGTCGCAGGCGTAATAATGGTTGTCTTCCAAAAGGACCTGAATTGGATTTTGTTTATCTTCCCCCTGCCACCACCAGGTTCCCTGGTCGTAATAAAGCCACCGATCAGCGAACCGATCATGGAACCAAAAGAGCCCGCCGCGGGAAAGGACCCAATGAAATTCCGGTCCCGTTCGCCATCCATACCAATCGTTGTCACCGTCCCGAAAATGGCAATACAGGGTGCCATTGATTTCATGCCAATTGGCCTGTTGGGATTTGGTATCCAGTTTGTTGAATCCATCGATCAATGTCAGGGCGGCCGAATCAGCCAATTTGTCCATCAAAGAACCACGGGGAATATGATCATCCGTATCCACATTAATGGCTTTTCCGGTCGGGCCCTTTTTGGGCGCTCGGGGAAGAACACGGTGGTCGCCGTCGCTTAATTTGACGTGGGGCTTTAACACCAGGGGAGTGGAAAAGGGGGTTGCCGTGGCCGTGGGAGAGTCCTCCTGGGCCCATCCGGTTCCGAAAAAAGCTAATAGGGATATGCTGAATAATCCCGCTTGGAAAAGTTTCATCGTTTTAGTCTCCTGATTGACTTTGAAAAATGGCCGTTAAACGTGGGGCATTATGCCCTTCCGACCTTAAATAAAAAAGGCTTTGTTACCTATTGGACGGTTTGGGAGACCGATCGGTTCCCTTTGGGAATGATCAAAAAAGGTGAAGATAGAATAGGAAACCAAAGACTAATAGCGCTATCACAACCCAGGCCGTAATCCCAATCCATGGTTGGGGTTTGGAAAGCAACCCCTGTGAAGGTCCGATCGTTTCCCCTGTTTCCTCGGCTTCCCAGGCATCCGGCACCTTCCAACCACACTGGGGACAGGGTGCCCAGTCATAGGGCATTTCGGCGCCACATTCCAGGCAAACACTCTCCGACATCATTACTCCTTTATTAAGAGACTATAACAAAACCTAATTTCACCACAGGCCGCCTTTGGCGGCCACAGAGGCACAGAGAAAAACCTTTCTAAACTCAAGGAATCTTAAACCAATTGTCCGGGTTTACTCTGTGTCTCCGTGTCTCTGTGGTAAAGATTGGGTTTTGTTAGAGATTCTAAGTCTGGAATCGGCGCGGTATGAAATTGTTCTTTTTTACCCTTAAACCAATATAAATCCAATCCATTGAGTTTTTAATCTTTTCAGTGACTCGAAAAGGCCGAAAATAATAAAGAACGATACAATATTGAAATCATTTCCTGGCATGGATGGTGATTTTCAAGCCATAAATTTTGAAGGGGAGGCGTCCCACGTTATCTCAAATTCAAATCCAAGTTCACCGTTCAGTTATTCTGATGGTTCTCATGCTTTGGGTAGGTTTGATCCCTTCTCTCTTCGCCCAAAATATTGCCTTTGTCACCACCAATGCGGGGGACGAAAGCGTCACGACCTTCGGCGGTTCCCTGGGTTATGCCGTCACCGCCTTAAACGCAACCGGAAATATCGGCAATATCGATTTCTTTTCCCCAAATCTTTCCATCACTCTCACCCAATCCTTACCGGCCCTGACCGAAAGTGTTTCCTTTATTGGTACCAGCCCGACGATCATAGGCCAAACGGGCGCCCCCGCCCAGCTCCTGTTCCAAGATTCATTTATCCTTACGACCGGGCTCACCTTGGAGACCCTTGCTTCCCCCGTCACGGGGTATGACGCGTCAGTCACAGCCTCAAACTGGGACATCACGTCGGGAAACTTTTTAAACCTCAACTCCGGCGCGGGAAACGACCTGACCACGATCGGAGGAAACGCCGTAACTGGATATAGCGGTGGTACCGCGGCAGTGACCGTGAACACCTGGAGCTTGGATTCCTCCGCGGGAGTGGTGGTCAATGGGGGAAACGGTGGTTCGCTGACCGATACCAGTGGTTCAGGCGATCAGGGAGGTTATGGCGGCAACGCTCTTTTGACCGGAAATTCCATCACCCTGAACGGGGCATCCATTTTCCAGATAACGGGTGGCCGGGGTGGAACCGCTGCCGACAACGGCACGGGGACTCCCACCGGGGGTTTGGGTGGAACGAGTTCTATCGCGTTCACTTCCGTGGGGGACAACGGTTCCGCCATGTACATCAACGGTGGGCAGGGTGGCCTTGGCTCTATGGGCGGGGATGGGGGGGCCGTTTCCCTCACCTTTAATTCCCTTACAGGAACCGGGGGCGCGATTATCCAATTGACGGGGGGAAACGGTGGAGCGGGAGCTTTCTCCGCGGGCAATGGAGGCATTGCCCTAGTCCAGGGTTCTTCCGCCACATTCACCGGATCTAATTTTTATTTAAAGGGAGGAAATGGGGGTGACTTGACCTCATCCACTGGGCCCTCCCCCGCATTGGGTGGCAATGGCGGAGACGCAGAATTAAACCTGTCATCCCTATCCTTGGACTCGTCCTCTTATGCGAGTCTCACGGGCGGCAATGGGGGTATCGGTGGTTCGCAGAATAGCGTGGGCCAGGGGGGCAATGGCGGCAATGTGGTCATGAATGTCGGTTCCATGACAACCAGCAACAACATGACCTTTTACATATCGGGTGGAACGGGCGGCGCGGATGGTAATAACGCCTCCAACGGAAACGGTGGCGCGGGAGGAAGCGCTTGGGTGACCCTTTCCAGCCTGACCCTCGGCTTAAACTCGAATTTCAACGTCAATGCAGGCATGGGGGGGGCGGGAAGCCCCGGCGGGTCCAGCGGAGCCAACGGAACTTGCTCAGTGGCCATCACCAACCTTTACGGGAGTGGAAATATCAATTTAACCCCCGCTAACAACGGAACCCTTTGGCTCAACAGCGGGCTTTTCTCCGGCAATATCGCAACCGCGAATCTCATTCAAAACTCGGGTTCCATCACCCTTGACGGGGCCACCAACCTTTCCTCCGGCGCCACCTTTTCAGGAAGCCTCTATGGTAGCGGCACGATCAGCACCACCACCGCGAGCGGAACGGTTCAAGTGGGCAATGGGCTTTACACGGGCAATCTGAATGCTGGAAATTTTTTAGTCTCAAGTTCGAATTTTTTCACCCTGAACGGAACCGCCAATGTATCCACAGGAGCCATCTTGAACGGATTCCTCATTTTGGGAAACTTAGGAGGTAATGGCGTCCTTCAAGGCTCCGTTAGCGTAGCGCAAGGAGGCGGGCTAATAGGTTACGGCACAGGAAGTACAGTCAATGGAACTGTCATCAATTCAGGATTAGTTGCTTGCGCCTATTTACCTATGACGGTTACCCAATTCATCCAAAACCCAGTTGGCACCCTTAATATCCCCATTGGCCCAAATAACATGTCCGGTTTATTACGGATCGCCAATGGCGCTCAATTAAACGGAGATCTCAACCCGAGTTATGCCGGGGGCAATTACGGTTTCCGGGATCAGTATCAAATCATATCTGGCGCTCCTGTCACGGGAACCTTTTCCCAAGTGCAAATATTCGTACCCGATATGGGCGGAACAGTCCTTTACGGCGCCGATGCGGTTACCCTCGTTTTAATTCAAGACCACACACCTTTTGGCTCCTACGCAATAAATACAAATGAAATGTCGGTGGGTTCCGCCTTGGAAGCATCTTTGCCAACCTGCTCCGATGCCTTTCTCGCCAAGGCCATTGAGTTAAACAACCTTCCCTCCGGACAGGCGACCGCCTTAAACCAAATGGGCGGGGTGGTTTACACCGCCCTACCGGAAGCCCTGATCGACCAAGTCCAATTCGAGGATGGTTTGATCTTCAACCACCTGGGAACAGGCGCTTCGGCGTCTCCCAACCTGGCCCGGCTATCACTTTTGGGAAATTCATTGGGAGGATATGCTTCTTCCTCCTCGACACCCGGCTCCCAAACAATGGCCTCTTCCTCATCCGTTTCCCCCGGAGGATTTTGGCTGGAAACCGCCGACAGTTTCGGGTCTTCCAACGCGACCTCACAGGTATCTGGCTTCAACCTCTCCAACTTCGGGTTCATCGGCGGCTACGATTGGTACCTGGACCCCGCTTGGACCCTGGGGCTTTTGGGCGGATATCTTCAAACCGGCGTAAACCCGGCCGACGGTTCCGCAACGGCTAATATTTCCGGCACCCAATTCGGCCTCTACGGCAAGGGGACCTTCGACAACTTCGACGTCGCGCTCCTGGGTGGCTATGTGGCGGACCAGTTCAACGTGTCTCGTACGGTGGTTTTAGGTTCGGACGTTAACAACCTCAACGGTTCCTATGGCGGGGGTCAGTTCCAAGCCGCCCTGCAGATGGACCTACGCCTCAGCGACGCGGGTTCCACCTTCCGCCCATTTGGCGGCTTTCAATACGACCATCTCACGGAAAATTCCTTTTCCGAAACCGGATCGGACAGTTTGGCCCTGTCACTTCCAGCTCTCGCCTATGATTCCGCCCGCGTATACGCGGGGTTGGAAGAAGCCTGGAAGTTCAGCCTGGGAGCCGACACCCAGCTTTCCCCCCGCCTTCACGCGACGATTAGCCAAGACCTCGCCAGCCTGAACCCCTCTCTCCGAACTGATTTTGCAGGGGCACCGGATAACCCATTTTCAATCTCGGGTATCTCGCCGGATGGGACCAACTTTGGGATTGGGGGCGGCCTAAGCTTGGCCTTGGGCCCAGCGTTCAATTGTTTCGCCGACTTCGACGGACATTTCAGCTCAACCGGTAATTTAAGTACGATCAGCCTGGGGATGAATGTGGGGCTTTAACGAAGAAAATTCCTCGCAACAACTGCTGAACGAAAAGGTAAAATCAACCCTTTCCCATATGGTAAAAGCTGTTCGTTTGTTGGGTTTCGAAATTGTCTTGGATAAACTAAGAGGATGTAACAACCGTTCAACACAGAGGCACAGTTAAGAACTTGAAGAAACCTGAAAATAAGCAGGAATAAAAAAACGCGTCTTTGTGGTTAAAAGGTTTTATTACCGTCCTCTATACACAACTTATTCTCACCCGCAGGGGAGTTTGATATGAATTTGCAACAGGGATGGATGGAGCAACGCAAGCATGAACGCGTGGGCACCTCCATTAAGGTTTCGTACCGTGCGCTCGATAGCAAAGAAAGCTATGAGGCCCTTTCCCACCACCATTACTCCGAAACAAAAGTGGAACACCTGCCTCATCTCGCCAGTAAATTTCATGTTTATCACGCGGTGACCAAGGATATTTCGGAAGGCGGCCTTTCCTTGATCGGGGACAACCCCTTCCTGGTGGGATCTCATGTGGAGATCATCATGATTCTTCCACCCTATAACCGCCCCTTAACCCTCTTGGCGGAAGTGGTAAGAGCCGGGGAATTTTTTCAATCCGGCAAACCCGCCTACAATGCCGGGGTGAAGTTGGTGGCGGTAAACCAGGAAGACGTCAAAAAATTATCGCAATTCATTTTGGCTGAAAAACTCCGCCAACAAGGCACCACCCGAAGCTGAAGCTTTTCACACTAGCCAAGGCATCAAGAAAAACAAATAAATGATTCAGGTTTAAGCCCTTTTCTCCATTCCAGCTTTTCGTAGACCTGTGTGCCTGGGTGGTAGATATTCTTCGATGTTTATTTCTTATCCGGAATAAAACTCACCGCGGCGGAATTGATGCAATAGCGTAACCCCGAAGGCGCTGGTCCATCCTCGAAAACATGGCCAAGGTGCCCCCCACAGCGGGGGCAAAGCACTTCCGTCCGATCCATCCCGAATGAATGGTCTTCCTGAGTGGCAATATTTTCGGGGTAAACCGGTCCGAAAAAGCTGGGCCAGCCTGTTCCCGAGTTGAACTTGGTTTTGGATTGGAAAAGCTCCAGGCCGCAACCCGCGCAGACGTAAAGTCCGTTGTCGTGGTTGTTCCAATAGAGGCCCGTGCAGGCCCTTTCTGTGTCATGACCCCGCAAGATGCTGTACTGCTCGGGCGTCAATATCTTTTTCCATTCCGCATCGGTCTTCACCACCTTATCGCCTTTGTATTTCCCCATATAGCACCTCACCTTTTCGATTGGTTCACTCTTCACCCTGGTCGAGAAAATAGCCGCAAAAAGGCCTAAAAGACAAGCCGCCACCACTGCTGATTTATTAGTCATTGAACGCTCCCCTTTATGAACGGATTCAACTATCTAATACGTTGGGGAGGCGAAGCAAGGTTACATATAAATTTCCGAATTGCTTGTTCTTGGAGGGATTGAATAAATCTTGAACTTATGGCTTGAAATTATTTCTTTATAATCCAATCGAGGCTTCTTCGTCCTGCGGGATGGTCCTTTGTGGCATCCTCATCCGGACCCAGGCTTGAGATTCGAATCCCCTGTCCCTCAGGATTAATTTGCAGTTCACCCTGATCCGCGAAGGGATCGACATAATCATCAGTGTTATTCTTTGGCAATTGATCCACGCTTGTTGGCCATTGGCCCTTTTTCTCGTGATAGATTCGGGCTTCGACCGAGGCGCGGGTCAGGCGACACCAAGCAATTGCTTCAAACGCTTTCGATTGCATTGAAAAAAGATTTAAAGATTTTTGCCAATAATGAATCATCCATCTATTTTTTTCAAAATCCGTTTCGTAACTCTCAACGGCTTTCTTTTCTTGCGAATAAGGTAAATCCAATGCTTTTAACTGTTTAAGTTGGTTTTGATAATAAAATGCATTATCAAGGTCCTTCAATGGTTTATAAACAAAACCCCAATCCTCAGTTTCAGCCCACCGCATTAAACCAAACGACTGAAATTGAACCGAATTACAAAATTCCGTTTTGATGTTGTTGTCTTTTAATAACGGTAACAATTCACGTTTAATCAATTGAGGATCCATGGTCGCCAATAGGTCGGACGAATGCGAAAGCGCCATGCGATAAATCCCAATATCAATCATTTCACCAATAAAAAACTTTGTTTCTTGGGAAACCTTTCCCAAGAATAAAATTTTTTTTAAACTGCCTAAAGAGGCTTTGGAGTTCCCTTGTCGAGCGAGTAAATAGCTCTTGCAGAGGAACAATCTTCCCAAAGGCAAAAAGCCAGCAACTTTTGGAACTTCGATTTCATACGACGGTTTGTGATTGAAATCGATGCCCCAATCGATCTTTTGGTTTTGAAATGCGGTTTCAACTAATTTAATACTGTCTTGGTGTGCCACGAGGAGATTTAAGGCTAGTCCCGTATCCACTTGCGTCCATTTGTTATTTTGAAAATCTTCATAGATTCCCGTTAAAGTATCAAATTGGTTATTTGATTTGTAAAAGGGCTTATCCCAATCCGATTTTGTTTCTTGCCGGTAAATTAAACTTTTTGCCGAAGGAACTTCCTCGGCCTCTCGGAGATGGAAAGCTGCGTTTTCATTATTTGGAAAATGTACCGCATTCACTGGCATTTCCATGCTATATCCAGAAACTGAAATTTCTTTTTTAACTTTTGCCAAACGCAC
Organism: candidate division FCPU426 bacterium; assembly: GCA_963771075.1. Classification (GTDB taxonomy): domain Bacteria; phylum Oederibacteriota; class Muellerivitia; order Muellerivitales; family Muellerivitaceae; genus CAVTWJ01. The sequence continues at coordinate 257,382 of CAVYSE010000003.1, forward strand.
AGTACCCAAGAAATTGCATAGATCCATAGCAATAAAAAATCCCGCAATTAAAGAAAAGAACATAAGAATCAATGCCGCAATTGGATGGGCCACCTCACGTGATATAACCTTTCGCATAACAATCGATTCTCTTTTTACTGAAAACCAGAAACTAAGAGAAATGATCAGAACAAGGCCAATCCCAACTATCCATTCTTTAAATAGATAAACTTTAGCCTCTAAAAATGCAAACAGCATTATCCAAAGGGCGCCCGTCGCCCCCATGAGCCACAAATTTTTAGTCAACTTTTCTTGTGTTATGAAGATAGGCTTTTCCTGAGCAGGAGACCTCTCACCTTTTAACTTTTGCAAAGTAATAAAAATTTCAGGAAGTTGGCCATTCCAGCCAAAAAGACGGAATCTTTTATCGCCAAAGGCCGTTACCTTTACGAAAGATAAACGCGAAGCAGGATATAAAAAGTAGAAAAAACCCCATTGGATATCTTGGATTTCCTTCCAAGTAAATCGCGTGGAACAAAAGAGTGTTTTAAGTTTCAATTCGGTTTTATTAATTTCTAAAGTTCGGAACGGAAAAGACTTGAAGACACACGGCAAAAGCAGTCGCGGCCTCGTTTTCTTCCATTCTTTAAATATTCTTTCCCTGATTTCCTCAAAATCCGCCACACCCGGTCGTATCACAATTTTCTTTTTTCGAGAAAGATCAGAAATAAAAAGGGTACCGGAACCCAAAATCTCCTTCACCTTCGCGACCTCTTCCCACTTCATTAGAAATCGGGTTTGATTTTCTTTGTTTAGCCCCATTCCCTCTGAATTTAAAACTGTTTTATAACCTCGGTATTTAATGATGAATAAACAAATAAACAAAAATAGTACATCCATTGTTATCAATAAAAGGATTTGCAACTTATCCTTCATTTCATATGTTTGCCAAGTTAACAAACCAGAGAACACCAAGACCAATGGAACGTAAATATAAAGCATGAACTTATCGAGGAAAGGCATATCCAGCGAGTAGGTTTTTTGATCAGCTACGGGAGCTTTTGGGGTTGGCATTACATCCCTTACAAAAATAAGTTCCGAAAAAAACAATCAATTAGGCACTAGTTTAATGTCTGATATTTTTTTTGAATACCGAATCGTTACATACTCGTAATGTATAAAAACATTTTCTTTTACCAATTCTCTTAAATTAACCGAAAATCCAAGTAGAGATTGATTGAACCCTTATTGAAAAAATCGTTCTATTCGTTTGACAAATCCCATTAAAATGTTAATATTTAATCGTTAAACCTTATAGGTTTTCCGATTACCTTCTGCTGGGGGTTTATATGGCTAACCGCCAACCTCAAAAGCAGAGTCTTCTGCAAAAGACCCTCCTCGAAAAGAAACTCCTTCATCAAGAAGTGCTCATGTACCAGCACTTTTTGGAAGTGATTCGCAACGATAATTCCTTTGAAGATACACTCAAACTAATCATCACATCCGTAACGGAGGGGCTCGGTTATGACCGTGCCGGCATATTTCTCCCCAACTGGGACCGGATGGTGGTGGAACGGGTTTTGGGGATTGACCGTTTTGGCAAGTTTGAGGGAAAGGGTTCGGAATTCCCTCTCACACCCGGTAAAAGCGGGCATCCTTTTTCAGATCTCATTTTTGGCTTCGATAACGGATATTTCACAAACAATGTACGCCGAAACATTAGCCAGGCCGAATGGGAAAAAAGCTGGAAAAACAATATCGATCCTGGAGTCCTTTGCAACGCGGTAGTACCGATGACAGTGGAAAATAATAAAACCATCGGCATCCTAGCGGTGGATACCCTATTCACCCAACACAAGTTGAAAAAATCCGACTTGATCGCCTTGAAGAATTTCGCGACCCAAGCCGGCCTAGTCATCGAATCATTCCGACTACACGAGCAGATCAAGGACCTGACCTTTAAAGACGGATTAACCGGAGCCTTCAACCGCAGGTATTTTGATAACTACTTCCCCAGGGAAGTGGACCGTTGCCGCCGTTATAAGCGGGCCCTTAGCCTTATTTATGTGGACTTGGACCATTTCAAGCGGATCAACGACTTCTACGGCCACTTGGCCGGGGATGCGATCCTGAAGCATGTGGCCCACCAACTGGTCCTGGGCCTGCGCAATGTGGACCTGGTGGTAAGAATCGGCGGGGATGAATTCGCAGTGATCCTGCCAGAGGTGGGCCCGGCCGGTGTCAAAATAGTGGCTCAACGTCTCCACCAATCCATCGTTACCTCCCCTTCCCCAGTGGAAGGGATGCGTCAGGCGGATGAAAAGATAAAGGTCTGTCTTGGGATATCCACCTATCTTGAAACCATGAAAGACTATCAAGTGGTAATGAAAATGGCTGATGAAAGCCTTTACCGGGCCAAAACCCACGGTCGTAACCGGGTCGGAGAATTGGTTATGAACGCTTACGGAATGGACCCTTCCGGCCAACCTCAAACCGTTATTCCTCCTTAAATCAGAGGGAGTATGATGGAAACAGTCTCATTCTTTGATCTTAAACTCATAATTTTCTTAAAAACCGTGGTAATATTTGCCAAATGCCTTCCTTTAGTGCCTTAAAATTAACAAATTATTGAAATGGACCACATGATCAAACGTATTTACTTCATAAGCGCCTTGTTCTTTTCCGGGGTGGTATGTTTTTTCATTTCGGGTTTTAAATCTCCCCCTTCCCAACCCACGATGGCTCAAAAAGCCTTGAAATCAAAATCTCATTCAACCACTAACCGGCCAATCCACATGGCCGCGAACTATGGCCAGCTTCCATTGGCTTTTGAGCCCAACCAGGGCCAAACCGACGCTAAGGTTCATTTCTTGGCCAGGGGACAAGGCTATTCCCTTTTTATCACGGATGGGGAAGCGGTTCTGGTATTGAAAAAACCCTCCGGCATACCCACCCCCATTTTCAAGAACAAGGGGGCCAAAAGTTTTGCCATGCAACAGCCAACGGTCAAAAACTCAAACACAACACCGCCGACCGTTCTACGCATGAAGCTGGAAGGCGCACAAGCGGCAAAAGCCTTTGAGGGCCAAAACAAACTTCCCGGAATCAGCAACTACTTTATCGGCAAGGATTCATCAAAGTGGATTCGTAAAATTCCGCAATATTCCAAGGTTCAAACCACCGGCATCTATCCCGGAGTGGATTTGGTCTATTACGGGAACCAAGGAAAATTGGAATACGACTTCGTCGTAAACCCCGGGGCCGATCCCCAGTCGATCCATATGAAATTCGAGGGAGCTAAAGGCTCACGAATCAACAATCAAGGAGACTTGGAACTGGATACGGCCCAGGGTCTCATTCGTTTCCAAGCGCCGACGATATATCAGGAGACACAGGGATACCGACAATCCGTGGAGGGCCACTACCGTCAGGACGCCACGGGAGCGATAAGCTTTGAAGTCAAAAAATACGACCATTCCCAACCCCTCATCATCGATCCTGTCCTAGACTATTCCACTTTCCTCGGAGGGACGAATTACGATTTTGGAACCGCCATCGCCCTGGATTCAAACGACAACGCCTACATCACAGGGTATACTTATTCTGTTGATTTCCCGGTTTCCCCTGCGCCTTTTCAATCGACCTATACTTCTCAATACGGAGTTCCTAACGCATTTGTGGCAGAAATCAATTCAACCGGAACGGCCATGCTTTACGCCACCTACCTCGGTGGGACCTATTGGGATTCCGGACAGTGCATCGCTGTTGACTCCAGTGGTGACGCTTACGTGGCGGGATACACCTATTCCCCTAATTTTCCCATACAGACTGTAATCCAACCCAATTTCGGAGCCGCTGGGTTTTACACTCTTTTCAGCACAACCAACTGTTTTGTGACCGAATTGAATCCAACCGGTTCGGGACTGATTTACTCGACCTTTTTGGGTGGGTCAGTGGCGGATGGAGCCCAAGGTATTGCCTTGGATTCCGCCGGAAATGCCTATGTGACGGGATATACCCAATCACCTGACTTCTATACGGCCAATCCGATGCAACCTTCTTTAACCGGATTACAAAATAGCTTCGTTTCAAAGATTGGCCCTTCCGGCGCCGGACTGGTGTATTCCACCTATCTGGGCGGATCGGTCACTGATCAAGGTAACGCTATTGCCGTTGATCCTTCCGGAAACGCCTATGTAACAGGGTTCACTTACTCACCCGATTTTCCGGTTACGAACGCCATCCAATCAAACCTTGCAGGGACGGGTGTGTTAACTTTTGAGCAAACCTATAACGTCTTTGTCAGCGAGATTAATGCCGCAGGCTCATCGCTGGTATACTCAACTTATTTGGGGGGGTCAAACCAAGATCGTGGCCAAGGCATCGCAGTGGATAGTTTGGGTGATGCCTATATCACAGGCATGACGAATTCCCCCGAATTCCCCCTCCTTAACCCCTATCAGGGAAGCCTAAGCAACCCTTATGACAACGCTTTTGCCTGTGAAATCCAACCGGGGGGCGTAAGTTTCGTTTATTCCACTTTCCTGGGGGGTAGTGGAACTTCTAACGGGGGATATAACTACGGCGATCTAGGCATGGCCATTGCGATTGATAACCAGGGTTACGCCTACATAGCTGGCACCACAGGTTCAAGCAATTTCCCTCAGGTCAACTCTTTGCAAAGCAACACAAGCCCCAATTCCACAGCCTTTGTCACCCAAATCGAACCTGGGGGTGGGAATCTCTTATATTCTACTTTTCTGGGCGGAAGCACTTACGATCAGGCCAATGGAATCGCAGTTGATAATAACGGCAACGCATTTATCTCAGGTTTTACCTGGTCGTCTGATTTCCCTGCCACCGTGACTCCTCCCCAGGGCGCCTTGGCGGGTCCTAATGATGCCTTTATCGCGGAAATTTCCCAGCCCCTTCCTCCAACCGCTACAACCACCTACACCTCAACGGATTCGCCCACCGTCACCGCCACATACACTTCAACGGAAACACCGACCGTGACTACCTCCTACACACTGACCGAAACCCAGACCGAAACCTTTACGGAAACACTAACCGCCACCGCGTCTTCAACTCCCCCCTTCACATACACCCAGACCCCCACCTTTACTTTCACAAACACTTCCACCTCAACCTTCACGCCTACCCCGACATCGACTGAAACCTATACCTCCACCCCAACTTCCACACCTACCTCAACCGTCACTACCACGCCCACTTCAACCTCAACGCCTTCTTTCACATCCACCTTTACGGCGACTTCCACAAGAACGGCCACTTTCACCATCACTCCCACGCCCACCCCATCCATCACAAATACTCCCGTCATCAATACCGTGACTTTCGGCCCACCATACCCGGACCCGGTCACGGGCCCAGGTCCCCTTTATATTCCCATTCAAGCCCCCACCGGCTCCACCTTGGAAGTGACGGTCTTTACCGTCGCCTTCAGGAAAATTTTCGACCGAACCACAAATTTTCCCGGAAACAATTTCGCCTTCCCTTGGTACCCGAACGATAGTTACGGCCAAATCGTGGCTAACGGCGTCTATTACGTCCGGGTTCAGGTGGAGGGTATCTATCCGGCCACTAAGATTTACAAGGTTCTTATCCTTCGTTAACCTTACTTTCGGGTAAAAAAAAGGACCCCATCCAGGATGGGGTCCTTTTTTATGCTCGTCTTACTTTAAAAGGGTGGGGGTCGGTCCAGCCGCTGGGGTCGTTTCTGATAGCGCGGAGGCTGTTTTCTCGATTGGCTGGGCGGCTGCCTTTTTCTTCGCCCCTCCCACCAGGATAACCTTTTCCATCTTATCCCCGATTTGGATCTGCTGGACCAAGTCCATCCCCTTCACGACCTGGCCAAACACGGCGTATTTACCGTCCAAGGCAGGCTGGTCCGCCAGGCAGATATAGAACTGACTCCCCGCGGAGTCGGGAACATTGGTACGGGCCATAGCGACCGCTCCCGTCACGTGTTTTTGGGTGTTGTTCACGCCATTCTCGGAAAACTCGCCCTTGATCGTATAGCCGGGACCGCCGCTGCCATCGCCGTTCGGATCCCCGCCCTGCGCCACAAAACCCGGTACCACTCGGTGAAAGGTAAGACCGTTATAGAAACCCTTTTTCACCAGCTTGATGAAATTGGCCACGCTGAGAGGTGCGTCCTGGGGATAAAACTTGATCACAATTTCCCCGCCCTTGGCCAGTTTGATGATGGCCCGTTGGTCCGCCGAACCGTCACCTTTCGCCATTAGACCGGAGGCGGTCAGGCAAAATCCAAGCAATGCCGCTAGCATCAGTACTCGTTTCATTGATTGACTCCAGAAAAATTGATAAAAGCTTTATCGCCCCAAAGGGCCCCCACAAGATAAAACAAAGGTGGGTATTCGGGAAGGGTTTAAAATCACACTCACGCCTTGGTTTTTATGACTTGGCTCCGGTTATCGGTAAGCACCACCGACGTTTCTACCTGCCGTTCTGGAATGGTCCAATACTTTTTTAGCAAGCGCCTTTTTTCATCAGTGGCGACCTGTCTAAAACCGTGTTTTTCGTAGAATTGGATGGCCCATAAAGCAGCCGCCCAAGTACCGACTAAGATTGGGCGTGAGTCGTTGTTCATAAAGTGATGGATGAGCTTCCCGCCAATCCCCCTGCCCCTATGATTGGTCAAGACATAAGCATGCCGGATTAGGGTTACATCCAACACGTCTTGGATACCCATTACTCCCAGGATTGTCTCCTTTTCCTCATAAACCGAGAAACGGACCCCCTCCTCAATTTCATTTTTTAAGTATTGTTCCGACATGTAGGGGTTGTGCCAGCGGTCTTCTGGGATGACGCCTTTATAGGCCTGGGCGGATTCATTGATAAGAGCAAGTATTTTTTGGAAATCTTCAGGAGAATAGGAGCGAATCATGAAGAATCCTTTCGATTAAAAAAAAAGCCGGGCCTTTCGGAGCCCGGCTTATGAACAAATTTTAAAAAGCATGGATGCCCAAGCTTCTCTTATCCTTACCGCTCCAAATAACCCTGCAATTCGCGGCTACGCGACGGATGACGGAGCTTACGCAAGGCCTTCGCCTCGATCTGTCGCACCCTTTCGCGGGTCACCTTGTAAACGGCCCCCACCTGCTCCAGCGTCTGGGGGCTTCCGTTGGTCAGGCCGAACCGCATGCGTAGTATCTCCGCTTCCCTTTCCTTGAGCGTTCCCAACACCTTGGTGATGCGCTCCTGGAGAAGCACGAACCCCGCAGAGTCGGCGGGGGAAGCCACGGTCTTATCCTCGATGAAATCGCCCAAGTGAACGTCTTTTTCCGCGCCCACGGGCGTTTCCAGAGATACGGGAGATTGGGCGATCTTTAATACGGACCGCATCTTTTCCACCGGCATTTCCAACCGCTGGGCGACCTCGTCCACCTGCGGTTCCCGCCCCAACTCCTGGGTCAGGTCGCGCGAGGCACGCGTTGATTTATTAATAATCTCGTTCATATGCACCGGCAGCCGCACCGTGCGGCCCTGGTCGGCGATGGCCCGGGTGATTGCCTGGCGGATCCACCAAGTGGCGTAGGTAGAGAACTTATATCCCCGGCGGTAGTCGAATTTCTCGACCGCCTTCATCAGGCCGATGTTTCCCTCCTGGATGAGATCCAGAAAGAGCATACCGCGGTTGGAATATTTCTTCGCGATGGAGACCACCAATCGCAGGTTGGCTTCCACCATTTCCATACCTGAGGTATAGGCTTCGCGCTCCCCGACACGGATATTCTTCATCATGGCCCGAATGGAGACGCGGTCCATCATGGCGTCCTTCTCGATTTCCACGATGGTCTTGCGGGCCTTATCCCAGGCAAGGGCTGCCACCAGGAGATCCTCGCCCCTCAGGGGGCTTTTTTTCTCGAACACCTTCAATTTGGACGGGGAAGACCCTAAATGAGAGGGAAGCTTGGCCAAAATTTCCGGGGAAAGCCCCATCCTCTTTTCCTGGACATGCATGGCGTGTTCCTGCTCTTCCAGGTTTTCGCCGATTTCCTTCAAGCGGTTATTGAGTCTTTCCCGAACTTTCTTTTGAAAACCGCAATCCTTCACCACCCAGATCAGATCGAGCAATAAAGCGTCCAGCTTGAGGGCCAGCGCCTTTTTCTTTTCATCCTTGATGGATTTCAACGCCATTTGCTTGCGCAACGCGTAGATGCGGCGTTCCAACGCCCTGAGCTTGACGAAACCCTTACGAATTTTGGCGAGGATTTTCGCTTCGGGAATGCCATCCGGTAGGTCGACATAGGGCCCCAGATCGATCGCGTCTTTTAAGAGGATCTTTTTTTTCAGAATGGAGTCGTACAATTCGTGAAGGTCCTTGAGGCCGCGGGGCGAGCCAAGGGCCGCCTTACCCACCATAAACTCTCCGGCTTCCATGCGCTTGGAGATGGCGATTTCCTCCGCCCGGGTCAGGAGTGAAACCCGGCCCATTTGATGGAGGTACATTTTGACCGGATCGCCCATTCGGCTTTCCGCGCCCGATCCAACGAAGGACAGGTCGGGTTTTTCCTCTTCCTCAGGTTCGGGCTCGGCTGTTTCCGCGGCAGGGGCGGCTTCGGAGGCGGATTCTTTCTCCTCCTCCTCCCCGTCTTCCCCTCCCGTGAGCGGGATATCCTTTTCCCCGAGCGTGAGAAGAAGATCATCCACGTCTTCCGGCGTGACGATCTCACTCTGAGGAAAGTCTTGTTCTTTTGGGTGTCCAGCTCCCTTTTTTGTACGTGGCATAGGCTTTGTTCTACCCCTTAAGATCGATTTTTCACTTCGGCCGCCCTCGCCTGGAGGGCGGGAATAAAAAAGCCCCGATGGCTGAGACCAAGGGGGCTACCCTATTTAAAAACGTTTCTTACATCGATTCGATCATCATTCCCCCATCCGGCAGGGTTTATAACCCATCTGCCGAATTTTAACCCCGGCCCCTATCCTGCGTTTCCCGCATTAACTTCAAGTAGTCGGCTTGGGGCGCGTAGACAAATTGCGGTTTTATGATTCATGCCTAATGTTCATTACCAAAAACCGTCTATTGAATATAGGGCTTTCCCGGAAAAAGTGGGAAGAAATCTAGGTTTATTTCAAGCTTTTTCTGGGCTTAAAAGGTCCCTTTTTTAAAGAAAATTTGAATTTTTATATTTTTAATGAATCAGGAGGCTGTCAGCCTTGGCATCCACCCGCACAGTCTGCCCTTCTTTGATTTCCCCTTCTAACAGTTTGAGGGCCATGGGGTCCACGAGTTCATGCTGGATCAGGCGTTTCAGGGGCCGAGCCCCATAGATGGGATCGTAACCCCTTTCGGCCAGGTAAGCCAGGGCCCCCTTGGATATCTCCAACTTGATCTTCCTTTCCGCCAAACGGTTCCGGAGGAACCCCAATTGAATATTGACGATGGCTTCCAATTGGTCTTCACCCAAGCGGTGGAAGACCACGATGTCGTCAATGCGGTTGAGGAACTCGGGCCGGAAGAACATGCGTAGTTCTTTTTGCAAGGCGTCCTTCAAGTCGGCGTCCTTGCTTCCCGATTCCATGATTTTCTGGGAAGCGATGTTACTGGTCATGATAAGGACGGTGTTTTTGAAATCCACCACACGCCCTTGCGAGTCGGTCAGGCGGCCGTCGTCCAGCACCTGCAAGAGGACGTTAAACACATCCCCGTGTGCCTTTTCCACCTCGTCAAAGAGTACGACGGAGTAAGGCCTGCGGCGTACGGCCTCCGTCAATTGCCCGCCCTCATCATAACCAACATAGCCTGGAGGGGCTCCGATAAGGCGGGCCACGGAGTGCTTTTCCATATATTCGCTCATGTCGATGCGGACCATCATCTTCTCATCGTCGAAGAGGTATCCGGCCAGGGCCTTGGCCAGCTCGGTCTTGCCCACGCCCGTAGGGCCCACAAAGAGGAAGGAACCCAGGGGCCGGTTGGGGTCAGCCAAGCCCGAACGGGAACGGCGGATGGCGTTAGCCACCATCGAGACCGCTTCCTCTTGCCCCACGACCCGGGCCTTCAAGACGGCTTCCATCTTGATGAGCTTTTCGGTCTCGCCTTCCATCATCTTGGCGACGGGAATTCCCGTCCATTTGGCAACCACTTCGGCGATGCCCTCCTCGGTGACTTCTTCCCTCAACATCGCGCCCATTCTTCTGCAAATCGGCCAGTTTCCCGCTAAGTTCCTCCAATTGTTTTTGCAGTTTTGGCAGTTTGTCGTAGCGAAGTTCAGCGACCTTATCGAGTTTTCCTTCCCTTTCAAAATGGGTCTCCTGCAATTTCAATGTTTCGATTTCTTCCTTTGTCTTGCGCAAGTCCTGAATGGTTTTCTTTTCGCTTTGCCACCGCGCTTTCATACCGGAAGAATTTTCTTTCAAGTCGGCCATTTCCTTGTCGATTTTCGAGAGGCGTTCCTTGGACGCCGCATCTTTTTCTTTTTGAAGGGCCTGTTTTTCGATTTCCAACTGGCGGATCTTGCGCTCCGCCTCGTCCAGCGCCACCGGCATGCTGTCGATCTCGATACGAAGTTTGGACGCGGCTTCGTCCATCAGGTCGATCGCCTTGTCCGGCAGAAAGCGGTTGGTGATATATCGGTTCGACAGGACGGCGGCGGCCACCAGGGCGGCGTCCTGGATGCGCACCCCGTGGTGCAATTCATAGCGTTCTTTCAGCCCCCGAAGGATGGAGATGGTATCGGCCACCGAGGGCTCCCCCACCAATACCTGTTGGAACCGGCGTTCCAAGGCGGGATCCTTCTCTATGTATTTACGGAACTCATCCAAGGTGGTGGCACCCACGGCTCTGAGTTCCCCGCGGGCCAGTGCGGGCTTGAGCATATTGGATGCGTCCATGGAGCCTTCCGCCCGGCCCGCACCCACCAGGTTGTGCAATTCATCGATAAAAAGGATAATACGTCCCTCGCTTTGCGTCACTTCCTTCAAGAAGGCTTTCAAGCGGTCCTCAAACTCGCCGCGGAATTTGGCACCCGCGACCATTGCCCCCAAATCCAAGGCCACGACCTTCTTACCTTTGAGGCCTTCTGGTACGTCGCCCGAAATAATACGGCCAGCCAATCCTTCCGCGATCGCGGTCTTGCCCACCCCCGGCTCCCCGATCAGGACAGGATTGTTTTTGGTGCGGCGCGAGAGCACTTGAATGACCCGGCGGATCTCCTCATCCCGGCCGATGACCGGGTCCAATTTGCCCCGGCGGGCCAGGTCGGTCAGATCCTTGCCGTATTTTTCCAGGGCCTGAAACTTGGCCTCGGGATTCTGGTCCGTGACGCGGCTGCTGCCCCGCACTTCGGAAAGGGCTGAAAGCACCTTTTCCCGGTTTAATTGATTGTTTTTGACCAGTTTTTTGACTCCCCAATCCTCAGACTGGCCCTGGGCGGGTGGCGCGTCCAAAAGCGCAAGAAGCAAATGTTCCGTGGAAACGTAATCATCCTTCATCTTATCCGCCTCTTTGTGGGCGGCATCGAGGGTCTTGGCCAGGCGGGGCGTTACATAACTTTGGCCGCCTCCCTCGACCTTGGGCAAACCGGCGATATCCCTTTCCAGGATTTTTTCCAAGGCGGTGATGTCCAAACCGATTTTCTTTATTAACGCGGGGACGAGGCTGTCTTCCTGGCGTAACAGGGCCAGGAACAGGTGTTCATTATCGACCTGTTGCTGCCCGTATTCCGAAGAAAGGTATTGGGCCGTCTGCAGGGCGTTTTGTGCGTTAAGAGTAAATTGGTTGATATCCATTTTTCTTCAACTTTCTGACCTACCGTCAAGCTAAGGACCTATTCCCGGAACACAGAAGAAAAACATCATCTCAAGATAAGATTCGGTGAAAAATCTTTCAATACGAGTTCAATGATTAAATTCATTTAATAGATGACCCAATTTCATATTCTGGTAATCAAATTTAAGACGAGATGACAATTCGTTATAATGCCTTCTGATCCAATGAAAGCTATCTTCAGCCATACCTCGAATCGTGTTTTATCCTTTGCCGGAGCTTTAGGTCTGGCTTTTTTAGGGCAGTTCCTCATCATTCAAAAAGACGATCCGACAACTATTTTTCCTGCGTTTATTCTCTATAGCCTAGCGATTTGGATCTTTTTAAGGACCGTTCCCCCTCAAACAACCGAACCCCTCCCAGCACCCGAGCCTTTCACTCTTTTTGAAGGAATCGCGTTAGCCCTGATCTTAATTATTTCCTTGGCCATGAGGCTATACCGCTTTAATGATTACCCAAACGGACTTTTTACCGACGAGGGATGCTCAGCCTGGATTGGTTATAAGATTGCACACGAAAATTGGCACCTTATTCAAAACATGGGGTATTTTTTCCCCTTTTATCCCAATTACATTTCCAATGCTTATTGGTCAGCTATTTGGTTTAAATTTTTTGGCCCGACGCAAAACAATTTTTATTTTTTTTCGGTATTCTTGGGTCTGCTTGCTTTTCCAGCAATCTACTGGACCTTTCGTCAATGGAGTGGCCCGAGGATAGCCCTCTTAACCCTCTTCATCCTTTCGGTCATGCGTTGGCATGTAACTTATAGCCGTTCCGGACATCCCGCGATTGAAATTCTTATCTACATTTTCTTTGCGCTTGCCCTTTGGACCAAAGGAATACGGTCGGCCAATATGTGGTATTTGGTTCCAGCGACTTTAATTACATCTGTGGGCTTTTTGGCATACCAGGCTTATTACGCTTTCCTGATATTCCTAACTCTTTTCTTGTTACTCGAATGGCGAAACAGTGCATGGAAAACCAAATCTTTATGGACGACTTTAGCTTGTGTCTATTTGACTTCAATATTCATTGGAAGGCCATATTTTCAATACTTGGCACAACGGGGGGGGCCAGGAATGCCAGGTAAGGGTTCCGCTTTCTTTTCCATTCAATGGAATCGAGAAGGTCTGCGATCTATTTGTGCTCACTGTCTAGAATCGCTCCTTCAATTTAATCGATCTGGAGATCCTTGGCCCATCCATAATCTTCCTTACCACAGGCTGTTGGACGACGTTACGAGCGTTTTTTTTATTCTGGGCTTTTTCCTGGCTTGTACGCGTCTTTCCTGGCGGCAATACCTTTACGCACTCCTTGGATTGGTGTTAATGAGTTTGCCTGCAGTTCTCTCACAATTTCCTATAAGCGCCAGCCGAATGATCGGCACCGCTCCCTTCATCGCTTTTCTAGCCGCCCTTGGAATGGAAGAAGTTTACGATCAATTGAAAAACGCTTCATCTCTTTGCGTATCCAAGGCAAGCAGCATTTTCGTAACTGGGATGTTCATCTTGATGGCTTATCAAAATTTCCACGTTTATTTTGATGAGCAAGCTCGAAATTATGATTGTCGTTTAACCGACAACCCAAAAGAAACGGCTGTCGGCAATGCCGTAGCGAACACCGGAAACACCTGCGAGGATTACCTGTCCACACGATTCTTCCGACACTACACTGTGCTGTTTTTAGGTTATGGGCAAACCAAACACATGCATGAATTATCTTTACCCGAGTCGCTCTCACTCCCCGAATGGAACCCGGGGCAGTCCGTCCTCTTCGCCCTGGAAGAAGGCCAAACCGGTGTCTTGGGGCTGATTCAATCTCTCTATCCCGGGGGTGAACAATGGTTTTTAAAAGACTCGCGGGGTCATAACCTGGTTTACTTCTATAAGATTTCTCAAGTGATCGCCCAAGAAGGCCGCCGGAAAGCTCAACAATTCCTTCAATCCAATTTCGGATTATGGGGTTTTTATTGGCCGACTATGGACCACCGTGGGCCACCGATCCTTCGTCACAATGATCCCTTAATTAATTTTACCTTCAGGAATGATTTTCCCCTGCGTCAGTTCCCTCCCTTGAGGGTTGTCTGGAAAGGGTTCTTAACCACGCCCCTAAAAGGGAAATACCAATTCTTGGCACTCTCGACCAACTCTTTGAATATGGACTTGGATGGTAAAGAAATTCTTTCAGCTGAGAACCAGGAATCCAAGGGGCTTCCTCTAAAAAAAGGCCGTTATAGGATTGAGCTAACGTTTCTAAAAGAATCTGGGACAGATACCGCTTTGAGTTTTTTATGGAAGAAACCGGGAGCCACCCAATATGAGGTGGTTCCCTACAATGTTCTCCAAAGGAACTGATGGTTAAAACTTAGGAAGGTAGATTCGCGCCTCTTCTTTCGGCAATCCACGTCCTAGTGCCTCGAAATATGCGAAGGGCGGAGCCGAAGCCAAAGGGCTTCCCCTATCGGGAAAGGCTTTACCCGGAATTTCATAGCAAAGCCAGGTCGATCCTATCTTTTTCGTCGGGGCGACTCGGGTTATCCAACTGGCCAAAATTGGATTAGCCCCAGGAATGAAGGCCGGTCCGAGCTGAAGGAAGGAAGCATTAACGGCATAAACCCAGCCAGGCTGGGGCCCCTTTAAATCCTGTTCGGTCCAGTAGGACCAATCCATCCCGTAAAAAGCCGGGTCGCAAGCGCCCATATAGGCCAGCTTGACGTGCTTCCAACCGAACCGAGTAGCCGCCTGGGACAAACGCCGGGTGTCCTGTCCCAAATCCAGGTTTGAATCACCCAAATAAAAAAGTTTAGATTTCATCCCTACCAGCGGATTGAAATAGCTCACATGGGCGGGAAAGGCCAAAGCCACGTTTAAAGCTTGCAGGTCCAACAACAGGACCAGGCCCGCCCGGAAAAAAATTTGTGAGGAAGTCCGATTCCAAAGCCATTGGCCCCCCCGTGCGGCGACCAGAATGAGAAAGGGATAGATGGGGAGGATCTCCCGAATACCAATGTTGGCGAAAGGCATAACGGCCAAATATAGAACGAGAGGAGACATCCATTGCCAGAGTGGAATTTTTATTTTTCCCAAGAGCGCCAGTGCGACTCCCAAACCAGCCAGAATCAATAATGCGGGAGGGCTCTTGAGCAGAATCGCCAACGGGAAATAGAAGAGATGGTTTTGGTGGGATAACTCACCCCAAAAATAGGTTGCGTAACCTGAATAGCCGGAAAGCCCCCGAAACCCTTCCCAAAAATATCGATAGGGTGATAGATGTCCGGGAATTACCAAAGTTCCAGGTAGATATATTAGGCCAATCCAGAGGATGACCCCCGCGAAAACCATGAGCCAAGCGAACCCCCTTCCTTTAACAATCGATTCCCCTCCCGTTTCCCTTCTGACTCCTTCCCGGCCAAATAGTCCCAAGAGCAGGAATATCGGGGCCAGGACCCCTGCGGAATATTTACTGGTCAGGGCCATGGCTCCGACTAGGCCAGCGAAAAAAGCTCTTCTATTGGTGGGTTTTTTCTGGAACCACCGGAAACATAATAAAGCAGCAAGAAAAAAAAAGGTAACGGGGATATCCGCCATCGCCACACCAGAAAAGGCCAGAAGATTGGGTTCAAACGCCCAGAGCGTGAGGGTTGTAAGGAGAAAAACAATGGATTCTCCCTGGGAAGTCCATAACAGCAGAAGCCCTACCCCAATCCCCAAAAGAAAGCTTACTCCCCGCGCCAAGGCCAACGCCGAAATACATTGGTCGGGGTTCAGAACAAAGAAGAAATTATAGGCTCTTCTTTCGGGGTTGTCGAAATGGACGGTGGTTTTATCCCGCAAATCCAAAGCCCTGAGGGGCAAGGCTTGAAGAACCTTGGGGAAGGGAGGATGACCCGGGTGGGAAATAACATCCCCTTTCCAATAATAGTAGCCATTCACCACATCACCTATCTCATCGCCTCCCGGAGAATCCGAAGTGAGTCTGGGAAGCACTTGAAAACCGAAGAGGATGGCAAAAAAACAAAAAAGAACAAAGGGCCGGGAAAAGAGAAAGCGATTCACATTTCTATTTTAACAAAGGACATCGAAATGAAAGCACATTGAAAACACACCCTGAAACACCTTTATCTTCTTGGCATGTTATCCTCAATAGTCCGGTAAGATGGGTTTTTGGGTAATTCTTCCAGGTCAAACCCCTTGTTCGCGATGACCTTTTTGTACCAATGGGCGCTTTTCTTGTAGGTGCGCTTCAAGGTCTTGAAATCCACATAGATCAGGCCGAACCGGGGGTCATACCCTTGCGCCCACTCGAAATTATCCATTAGCGACCATGCGTAATAACCCGACACCCTCACCCCCTCGGCCATGGCCCGTCGAACGGCGGTCAAGTAGTGGCCCAGATAATGGATACGGGTGTCATCGTTGATAGTTTGTTCCAGCGTGCGGTAGGAATCCCGGGTACAGGTGCCGTTTTCGGTGATGAGCATGTGCTTGAAATCGTATTTTTTCTGTAAGGAAACCAGGAGGTCATAAAGGGCGATGGGGTCCACCTGCCAACGCATGTCGTTGACGAAAGACCCCGCGGGCATGGTCCCGTCGTTGTCAAAGGGGCCTACACCCGGGGCGTAACGCGCGTAGGACGGGAAATAATGGTTCACTCCCAAAAAGTCGATGGGTTCGGCGATCACCTTCAGGTCCTCCTCGCGGTAGCCGGAGGGCTTGCCGGCGAACTCAAAGAAAAACTCGGGATAACCCCTCCCCGCACCGGGTTCGAGGAAAATGCCGCGTTGAAGGGTGCTGAGATTTTCAGCGTGTCTCACATCCGCCGTGCTAGAGGTGACCGGTCGGAATGGGTTCAGCGCGTGGACCCAGCCGATCTCGCCCCTAAGGCCCGAATCCCGGAAGGCCCTCACCCCCAGGCCGTGGGATAGATTGATGTGATGAACAGCGTTGGCGTAGGCCGATTTGTCTTGCTTGCCGGGAGGAAAATGCCCCTGCAAAAAACCCAGCTGGGCGGTGCAGACAGGTTCATTGTGCGTGGCCCAGTAGGAGACGTCCCGGCCCAGCTTTTGGAAGACCGACTCGGCGTATTCCCCGAAGGCGAGGGCGGTTTCCCGGTTTTCCCAGCCACCCTTCGCCCAACTAGGCACCTCCCAATGGAAAAGGGTGAGGGAGGGATCAATGCCGGCCTTCTTCAGCTCATCGAGCAATCGGCGGTAGAAATCCAATCCATTTTCGTTGACGCGCCCCCTATCGGGTACGATCCGGGGCCAGGATAGGGAGAAGCGGTAAGCTTTTAGCCCCAGGTCTTTCATGAGGGCCACATCTTCTTTATATTGATGATAATGGTCGCAGGCGACATCGGCGTTGTCGCCGTTTGCAATTTTGCCTGGAGTGTGAGTCCATTCGTACCAATTGCTTGGGGTAGCGCCGTCGGCCAAGGGATGGCCTTCAAACTGGAATGAACTGGTAGCGGCCCCCCATAGGAAGTTTTCAGGAAAAGAAATAATATGGGAACTCAAGCGGGCCCTTTCAGTCGGCATTGCTAAGTGTGTCAGTTTAGGGGATCGCAAATTCGATAAGAACAAAAAAACAAAGAAAGCCTTTTCATGGAAAAACCCATCACGAAAATCGGAAATCTGATTTTAAGGCGCAAAACACATGACCTATCCTCCCAGGAAGCGGTTTCATCAAAGCTGCATGCTTTTTTGAAACAAATGGTAACCACCATGAGAAATTTCCAAGGCGTCGGGTTGGCCGCCAACCAGGTAGGAGACCCCCGGCGGATCTTGGTGATGGAATGCCGGGGCAATAAACGCTATCCCAACCGGCCCTCCTTCCCACTTCAAACTTATCTCAACGCACGAATCGTTAAATATTCCGGGAAAAAAATAAAGGATTGGGAGGGTTGTTTGAGCATCCCAGGCTATCGAGGGTTGGTTCCTCGTTCCTATTCGGTCGTGCTGGAAGCCATGTCCTTGAGCGGAAAAAAGATCCGCCGGACCTACAAAGGATTTGAGGCCCGGGTAATTCAACATGAGGTGGACCATCTCAATGGTCTTTTTTACATCGATCGAATGGAAGACTTTCGTTCGTATTTCCACTTAGAGGAATTCGAAAATAAAATGAACATCAAAATCCGGGAGAAAAGATCGCGGTGAAAATTTATCTGATGCGCCATGGAAACTCGGTGACGTCTGGGCCGGGGCATCTAAAAGCCTTGTCAACCCGGGGCGAAAAAGAAGTAACCAAGGTGGGTGGTTGGCTTCAAAAGAACCAAATCAATCCAAAAGCCATTTGGCATAGTCCACTCCCCCGAGCCGCCCAAACCGCGGCGTTGATCCAGAAGGCTATCGGTTTTCCGGGGGAGGGGTTGATCGAAAAACCGGAATTATCGCCTGAGGGCAACCCTACGGAAATCATTAGGGAAATTCATATGCAAATCAGTGATCTACTTTTGGTAAGCCACCTTCCCTTTTTAAAAGGCTTCGCGTGTCACTTTTTTGACCCCGAAACGACTCCGGAAGCCTTTGAATTCCACACAGCTGGAATTTGCGCCTTAGATCTCGGCAAAGGAAAAAGCACATGGCTTTGGACTCTTTCTCCAGATGATTTGTAAAGTGATTTGATTTTCGGCAACGATGCAAAAAGTATTTTAAACTATTGCATTTTCAATCGGCCCCATGAACAATTTCATTCAAGCCTGTCACAAAATAGTCACCCTGTGAAAAGCCTGTGTTATAATTTTTGTTTGTAGCCATACACGCGATTCAACCCGTCTAGGAGGTTCGGTTCATGTCCACTGCCACATCGGTCGTCAATGGGGTCCACTTCGAGAAGTTGATGGAGGGCTTGGACGATGAGACCCGTAAATCGGTGGAGGACGGGCTTGTATTTTTCTCCAACGACGCCGACACATCGGCCGGAGCGGAAAAACTAAGGGCCGACAAACTTCGTACCGCCTACAACAACCTGGTGGATGCCCTGGTCACGACCCGTTTGAATGATTTGAACGGCCAGCAGGCCACCTTTCTTTGCACGGGAGCGCTTGCCGACACGGTAACCGTCCAATCCGCGGGCGGAAAAACGATGGAACTTCTTCCAACCCCCTTCTATGAGTTCCTTCTCCAAATGTGCACAAACCCCAGTCCCGAACCCCTGCCCTTCCCTGTTTACTCGGTCATGGAAAAATACACCGCCATCGCGAAGGGGGAGCTCTTGGCCCTGACCATGGGGGACGAGCGCAAAAAGGCGCTGCGGAACAGTCCCCAGGATCAAAAGCGTGCCCGGGATGAGCAGAAACGCAAAATCGATCAGTTGAAGAGTGAAATCGGAATGTCGGTTAACCAAATCGATACTTATTTCCCCAAGGTCCTCAATAGCATGAATGAGACCGCCCTGAAGAACGCCAAGGTGGGCGTGGAGATGATGAAAAAAGTCTCCCTTGCCTGGAGCAAAGGGGACGCCGCCAGCGCTCAAGAAAAAGCCCTCATTAACGCCTTTGAGGGAAAGATCGGGGCCACCGGGGCCAGCATGGCCAAGTGGGTGGATGAGATCATCACCTATCTCTCCAAGGTAAGCGAAAACGCCAAAATGGTTGATGAGAAACACCAAAGCGTAATGCGGGCTTTCGGGGAAATCAACAAGATCGACAACTCCTCCACCGTGGTGACGGATATCCGCGGTCCGCTCTTTAACCCGGATACCATTTCCAGCATCCGCACCGACATCGACACCACGAACGGGGTGAGCGTACGCACGGCCGAATCCTCCCCCTTAAAGGTATCCTTCAGCGCCTCCCGCGTGCTTCTCAACAAGCATTTCGGGGATGGGGAAGATTTCAAGGACCGCCTATGCACGCCCGCCAGCGTATCGGCCTCTCTTGAGAAAATCGTGGCCCTCCACACCAACCTTTTTCCGAAGGACTTCGAGGGACGATTCGTGGTGCCTTACATCCTGATCGAACCCCTTCGAAATTTCGTGGATTTTTTCCAGGACCGTTTCATTATGTCCTTGGTTTCCGGCGAACAAGTCCGCAAGGGACCTTTCGTGACTTTCAGCCCGGTGGACGTTCAGGTCTTGCGCCTCTGCGCCCTTTTCCTGACCAAGGACCCCATCTACGATTACCGGGGAGACATCAAGGTGGGTACCTTCATGGGCGACTATGTGGGGAAAATAGAGAAAACCACCAAGGTCAAATGGGCTGGACAGGACAAGAAGTTCACCCTTGCCTCGACCCAAAGCATGCAGGACACTGCCAGCCGAGAGGACGGAATTAACGACTACATCGACTTCATGAACGCCATGGCTAACAACATCGCCCCCTCCCCCAAGATCAGCAAGCGCAAAATCGCCATTCTGCTTCGTTATGTCCTTTTTGACCGGCTTGAAAAAAACATCGCGGGCCTGTTGAAATTGGTGGCACAGACCGACCCCGCCGAAGCCAAGGACGCCATTCTGTCCTTTGTACGCGAGGATGTGGACAAGGCCAAGGACTTGATACGGGAAGCGGTTAAGTTCGATCCCCAGGCCTCCAAGATGTTCAGCGACAACCCCGATTTCGCCATCATGAGGGTCTTCGGCCGCTAAATTCATAACGAACCTTCTTCCAACACCATAACGATCAAGGGGCCGGGTGACAAACCCGCCCCTTTTCATTGATAATGCCCCGCCGCTATTTCCTTTGGGGAGCCCTGGCATGAATAAACTCGTAGCCCTTTCCGCCATCGGCAGTGATCGCCCCGGGATTGTGGCGGCTTTGGCCCAGGTGCTCTATGAAACAGGCTGTAACTTGGAAGATTCCTCCATGACCCGGTTAAAAGGCAATTTCGCCATCCTTCTCCTGGTTTCCTTGCCGGAAAAGGCCAACTTCGATCACCTCTCCCAAACCATAAAAAAAACCGCGGAAAAGCTGGGTTTGACTCTTTCCATAAGGGAGCTTTCGGCATCTGAAGCCTCCATCCAGCCCGGCGCCTCCTTGCCCTACACCCTGGTAGTTTACGGTGTGGACCACCCGGGGATCGTGTACCAGGTCGCCCAAAAGCTTTCAGCCCTGTCCATCAACATTACGGATCTGCGCACCCATATGACCCAATCCAAGGGAAATCCCCTCTATTCCATGATCATGGAAATTGAAATTTCAAGCCAATCCGCCGCAGGTGAATTAAAAAAGGAGATGGAATCCTTGGCCCGCGAATTAAGGGTGGAAATGACCCTCAACCCGGTCGAGGTGGACGAACTTTAATCATGGCCGTTCGAACCATCCTCACTTATCCAGACCCGCTTTTGAAACAAGTATCGGTGGGAGCAGACTTGAAAGACCCGGGGTGGAAGAGCTTTTCGTGGATTTGGGGGATACCCTTCGGGCCTTTCCCGGTTGCGTGGGCTTAGCCGCACCCCAGGTCGGAGCCATGGTTCGGTGCCTGGTTGTGGATGTTTCGGCATCTTCCCGCGCAGGTCAAAGCCATGGCCTCCTCCAACTGGCCAACCCCCGGCTCGTCGAGGCCAGCCAGTGGAAAATAAGCCGGGAAGGTTGCTTAAGTTTTCCGAACCTGTTGGCCAACGTGAAAAGGGCGCAAAAAATACGCGTTTCAGCCCTGGACCCGTCTGGATTGCCGTTGGATTTGACATGTACGGGCTATGAGGCGGTGGCTATCCAGCACGAGATGGACCATTTGGACGGAATTCTATTCCTGGACCGGATTAGATCCTCCAAGGATCTTTTTGAAAGGCACAAACCCGGAACTCCGATTCCGGGAACGGAACCCATATGACGAATAAAGCCGAAACCAATATGGTCTGGATGGATTTGGAAATGTCGGGTTTGGACCCCAAGACCTGCAAGATCCTGGAAATCGCCTCCCTGGTGACGGACAAGGACCTCAACGTATTGGCCCAGGGCCCCGCGCTGGTCGTGCACCAGCCGGAGGAAGTGCTCGCGGCCATGGATGACTGGAACAAGCACCACCACGGCCTTTCAGGCTTGACGGAAGCGGTTCGTAAATCCGTGATCAGCCTGGAGGATGCGGAAAAACAAACCCTGGCCTTCATTCAACAACAATGCCCGCCCAAGTCCAGCCCGCTTTGCGGGAACACCATCTACCAGGACCGGCGGTTTTTAATTGAGTACATGCCCACGCTAGAGGCCTATTTGCATTACCGCCTGGTGGACGTGAGCACCATTAAGGAACTAGTAAAAAGGTGGTACGGACCTGAATATCAATCTCCCCAAAAGAAACAAAAACACAAAGCGCTGGAAGATATTCTAGAGACGATCGAGGAATTAAAGTTCTACCGGGAGAAGGTTTTCAAGACCTTTTAAGCTTTTGCCGGGCCCTTCGCTTCGTTTTACCGGCCTTGGGGGCGGGCTTCTTGAAATAGTTCTGGTGCCAGACCCAAGCGGTTTTCAATATGTTTTCCAGGCTGGAGTGTTCCGCCTTCCATCCCAGGACCTGTTGAGCCTTGTCCGTTTTCCCCACCAATTCAGGAGGGTCCCCCGCCCTACGGGGGCCATATTGAATGGGGATTAATTTGCCAGTAATCTTCTGGGCCTCGGAAATGACCTGCCTCACCGAATAACCCTTTCCGGTGCCGAGGTTGAAAGCGTCTCCCTCCCCTTTTTCCATCATGTGATGAAGGGCCAAATAATGCGAAACTGCCAAATCGGTGACATGGATGTAATCGCGCACACATGTTCCATCGGGGGTGGGATAATCGGTTCCAAATACGGTGATATCTTTGCGGCGGCCCATCGCGGCGTCCAAGACCAGCGGGATCAAATGGGCTTCCGGCTCATGAACCTCTCCGATGGTTCCGGAGGCGTCCGCGCCGGCGGCGTTAAAGTAACGAAGGAAGGTGGATTTCAGTCCGTAAGCCTTCCCGTACCACCGGAGAATCTTTTCGATCATGAATTTGGAGTCGCCATAGGGATTCACGGGCTCTTGCGGATGCTCCTCCGGGATGGGTACCTGCCGGGGCTCCCCATAGGTGGCGCAGGTGGATGAGAAGATGAAATAACCGACTTTCATCTTCAGCATGGCCGAAAACAAGTTCATGGCGTTCGTCAAATTTTCCCGGTAATACTTTTGGGGGTTCAGGACCGATTCGCCCACCGCCGCGTGGGAGGCAAAATGCATCACGGCCACGGGCTTTACCTTGCGCAATGCCTGGAGGATTGATTTTTCATTGGCGAGGTCGCCCCGGATTAAAGCCCCTTTAGGCACCGCCCAGGCATGGCCAAGGGATAGGTTGTCGTATGCCACCGCTTCATACCCAAAACGGGCTGCTTCTTTCATGGCATGGGAGCCGATATAACCCGCCCCCCCAGTGATTAATATTCTCTTTTTGTGGGTCAAAATTTCCTCCCGAAAACTCTTTTATTTGACAAGAAGCTTATTTTCAGCCCTAAACAAGGGAAAACATTTTCCAAAATTGTTGTTTTTTTGTCTGTTCCCTAATGAACCGGTAAAACATAATAAACCCATTGTTGAGCCGTACCAATCCTGTTTTGAAATAACAGGTAAAGAAAAATTGCCAAATAAAAAGACTCAAACATCCGTCATTCACCGGGCCTCTACCCCTCCCACCTCAAACGAAACGGCCATCACCCACCTTTTCTCCGTCAACCAAGCGCTCATGGCTCTATATCATGTCAGCTCGGAACTTCAACTTTCTAAACCCCTTCCCGCCCTATTGAAATCCATTTTGCGCGGACTCAAAGGTGGAACCGGTATTGATCGGGCCGCCATATTTTTGAACAACACGGACCATCACCTTCTCCAGGGAACCGCCGCCCTTGGCTTAAACGAGAAAAAGACGGCTGAGCTTTCCTTGCCATTTGCCGACACCTGGGAGGAAGCGCTTCTGGGACTCAATAACCTGACCGCTCTCAACGGCCCCTGGCCTACCGATTTGGATTCCCTTAAAGCGGCTATTGAGGAAAAGCTGGAATGCAAATCGCTTGGGCTTTTGCCATTGGAAATGCGGGACCAACTCCTGGGTGTCTTGGCCTTCAGTATCCCCGAGATTTGTCCCAAGCCGGAGATTCTCGGGATCTTCGCACGCCAAGCCGCCATGACTATGGAGAACGCCCAACTTTTCTCCAAGGTCGAGGAAATGGCGCTGCGGGACACCTTGACCGGGCTTTACAACCGCCGATATTTTCAACAGATCCTGGATTATGAGCTGAATCGGGCCAAGCGTTACCGACAACCCCTTTCTCTTATTTTCATCGACCTGGACCATTTCAAGGAAATCAACGATCAGTTCGGTCATTCAGTGGGGGATCAATTCCTGCGGCAGATTGCCCTGAAGCTATCCACCCTGTTCCGGACTACCGATTTGGTGGCGCGCTACGCCGGGGATGAATTCATCGCCATTCTGCCCACCACTCCCCATGAGGGCGCCATGATCCTCGCCCGTCGAATTCTTGATCAATTGGGAAACTACCAGCTTATGGTGAGGGGAAAAACCTTGCAGGCCTCGGTCAGCGTCGGGGTGGATACCTATCTCGGTTTGGAGGGCATTGGCAGCGTGGGATTCATTGACCGAGCCGACAAAGCCATGTACGAGGCTAAGACCAACGGGCGCAATTGCGTTAAAAGCTATCAGGAAATCTCCCAATCCGCCGTTTCTTAATCCCTTTCCAAATAATATCCTCAAAATTCAGAAGCCGTAACAAAACTCTGTTTTTTTCCCGTTTCGTGCTTTTTACTGCCCTTGGCAGAAGCCGACAGGTCGCTATAAAAGTTTAAAGTCTGGTTCCGGTTCTAAGATTGATCCGCACCAATTCAATAAACTTCTTGGGGAAGTTTGCTATATCCCATTAATTTATTTGAAAATGAAGGAAGGTAAATTCGTATATCCCGAGGTGGGGCTCGGTTCAGCCGATAGCGAAAAGTTTTTTCTGTCCCTCAACCGGCACCGGGTTATCTTCCAAGACCTTGATGGTCTGCAACCTGCCGTCCGCCTGGCCATTGACCCTGGCGCCTGCGTCCAACACGCTCATCAGGTAAGAATAGATTTCCTGGGTGATCACCTCCCCCGGGCAAAGGACCGGGATGCCGGGAGGATAGGGACACACGATCTCGGCGCAAATCTTGCCCACGGACCGCTTGAATGGGATCTTGCGGGTCAACTTGGTGAGGGCCTCGCGTGGGTTGAGTTCCTTCCTGGGCACAAAATGGGGGAAAACGATTCGTTTCTTCCGCTTCAGGTTCAGGAACATGTCCCGGTAATCCACCGTGATCTTACGCAGAGCGGCGACCAGCTTTTTCATTTCCTTGGGCGTATTTCCCAAGGATACAAATAAGAGAATATTGTGGTAGTCGGACATTTCGGTTTGAATGCCATACTCGGAATTCAGGATCTTGGCCATGTCGTATCCCACGCAGGGTAGCCCTTTGGTGGAAATGGTCAACTTGGTGGGATCCATGTCCATGCCCGGCAATCCCCTCACCTGCTCCCGGGTCAGGCAATTCAATCCCGGAATGGAATTGATGGCCTGCCGGGTGTTTTCGCACATTTCCAGCACTTCGGTCAGGCGCTGCTCCCCCTCCTGCACCATTTGACGCCGGGAAATATCGAGCGATCCCAAAATCACGTAAGAGGGGCTGGTGGTCTGCAGCATTTGAAGCGTGGTTTTCAAACGAAGGATGTCGACCCGGATTCCCTTCACATGGAGGATGGAACCCTGGCTCAGGGCTGCCAGGTGCTTGTGGGTGGATTGAACGCAAAGGTCGGCGCCCGCGTCCATGGCCGATTTGGGAAAAGCCGGGTGAAAATGAAAATGTCCCCCATGGGCCTCATCCACCATCAGGATCTTGTCGTGTTGGTGGACCGCTTCCGCGATGGCTTCCAGGTCCGCCGTGAGGCCAAAATAGGTCGGGCTGGTGACCAGCACTGCCTTGGCATCGGGATGCTGGCGCAGGGCCTCCTCCACCTGGTCGACCGTGAGGTTCAAAATGAGGTCGCTTGATTCGTCGATCCGGGGCATGAGATAAACCGGTTCGGCGCCCGCCAGGATGACCGCCGAGATGACCGATTTGTGCGCGTTTCGGGGAATGATAATCTTGTCTCCCGGGTCGCATACCGAGAGGATCATGGCCTGGTTTCCCCCCGTGGTGCCGTTGACCAGGAAGAAGGAATAGTCCGCCCCATAGGCTTTCGCCGCCAGGAACTGGGCTTCCTTGATCACGCTGCTGGGTTCGTGGAGGGAGTCAATCTCGCTCATCACCGAGAGATCAAGGCGGAACACCTTTTCTCCCACGAAAGAGCGGAAAACCTTGGGGATGCCCTGACCGTGTTTATGCCCGGGGGTATGGAAGGAAATCTTGTTCTCGTTGGCATAGCCAACGATTGCGTCAAAGAGGGGCGTCTTATCCTGGCCGTCGTTAAAGGGCATAAATCATCCTAAGAGAAATTCTTCTCTTCTCCGATGAACCGGTAGGTAAGGGGCTTATCATCGCGGATCACCTCGGTCAACCGGACTATTCCGTCCCGAATGAACTTGGGGGTGAAAAACAAGCCCTCATGGGTTTCCCCGTCGTAGTACCGCAGATCCTTGATACCCCTTCGCTTCAACACCCGGTCCACCTGTTCCCTTTTTAAAAGTTTTGAATCGGTGTTTTGGGAGGCCAGGGTGAAACTCCAAGGGATGTCAAAGGAGGGGACATTGGCCGGCCAGGAGTAGACCAAGGGGAAAACCCGCTTTAGTGTGTTATGGATTGCCGCCAGGCATCGTAATTCCTTCTCGGCGGAACACCCGGATTGCAGTGAAACAATGCCGTTATCGGAAAGCTTATCCTTGACCATGGAATAGAACTCTTCGGTATAAAGCAGGTAGGCGGGGCCTTCTTCGACAGGCTCGGGTATATCAATAATCACCACATCGAATTTTTCTTTGCTTTTTTCTAAAAACTTCCTGCCATCCTCGTATAAAAGGGTTGTCTTTTTATCCTTAAAGGCTCCCCGGTGCCATTCTTCCATGTATTGGTCGCAAAGATCGACAACTCGTTTATCAATATCGATCATCCACACCTTTTCCACGGTATTGTGCCGTAATACCTCATAAAGGGTTGCCCCCTCCCCGCCGCCGATAATGACCACCTTTTTGGGCTCGGGACAGCTGACCATCGCGGGATGAACCAGGTTCTCATGGTAAATGAACTCGTCCAATTGGGCTGATTGCATATGGCCGTCCAAAATAAGGCATTTCCCGTAGTGGGAAGATTGGATGATCTCGACTTTTTGGTAGGGCGTCTGTTCGGAAGCGTAAATTTTGGTGATCCCTCGCATGTGGGCCTCATCAGGGGCGTAAAACTCGATGTGCCAATGGGGGCTAATGATGTCGGACATCTCGAAATCTCCCTTGTTTCAAAAATTTCATCGGAAAAGTAAAAAAAATTCGTCCACTTTTTGCGGGGTGCGGCGTCCGGCTCAATAATGATCTTCTTTTAAAATCAACTTTCTTTAAAAGCAGCCTTGGAAGTCATGGAAGATGGTGGAGAGGCCGGGATTTGTTGAGAACCGCTGAAATGGTTTCCCGTCCCGGGGGTGTTTAGGGGCGATGGGTCTCTCTAGATTGACTTTCCTGGGCGACTCACGAATTAACTTCGGGCTCTCAAATTTAAAAAACCATCCAACGAATGGTCTTAACGATGCGAATCCGAATCCCAACATCGATTTTCGCCGAAATTCGTGACAACTTTTTTCAAGTATAAAACGATTCAAAAAGCTGTCAAGAAAATACTGGCTTTTCACCTTCCAAACGGAAAGGTTTTGCTCCGCCTCTAAATTTTTTTCCCTCGCGAATGATAAACTATCTCCCACTCTCCAACCGAAAGGAAAAATTTTGTTCGATTCAAGGGTGCGGTTCCTCGCCTTGCGGCTTTTAATGATTTCCGTTTTGTTCCTGACTCCCCTTCTTTACTTTACCCCGGCTCATGACCAGTTTGAGTTGCCAAAACTGGTTTTTTTGGCCCTTTCCACCACCCTTATGCTGGCCCTTTCCCTGACTTTTATCAAAAGATCATTCATGGGCCCATTGGGAATCGCTCTTTTTCTTCTCTTGGCGGCCCAAATCGTCAGCTCCCTCCCCGGCAACAGCCTCAGTTGGCAGGCAAGCCTGCTTGGAGATTACGAAAATTTCTCGGGCATTGCGACTTTTCTCACTTACCTTTCCTGTTTTTTTGCTTTTCTCTCAGCCTTCCAAACCCACCCTGGGGAAAAACCGTTTTTTTTCATCTCCCTATCCGCTCTTCTTTCCGCCCTTTACGCCTTGGCCCAGCATTTCAATTTGGATTTTGTCCAATGGAACCCTAATACGGTCAATGCCACCCGTGAATTCGCTTCTTTGGGTAACCCGAACTTTCTTTCTGCCTTTTTGGCCATGGCACTCCCCCTCTGGCTGGCCTGGCTCAGCGTTAAAAACGTGAAAATCCCTAATTCCCCTTCAGCCAACTGGTGGATCGCCTTTGTTTTGGGACTCTCCTTGCTTTACATAAGCACCTTTCGAGGCCACCTTTTTTTAGGTTCAGGTTTTCCCTCCTGGATGATCGAACTAATTAAACTAGTTGGCCTCCTCTTGTTTTCCTTGGGCTCGGCCAGGCTTCTGTTGTCCGCCCGTTCTTGGTTCAAAATCCCGGGTTTGGCGATTTTGGCATTGGGACTGGTGAGCACGGGAAGCCGCGGTGGATTTTTCGCCGCGATTTTGGCCTGGTGCCTTTACACGGTCCTTACCCTCCAACGGTCGAAGAGCTCGAACTCGGACTTTAAGCCCAAACTTCCGGCCCTTTTCAAAATAATTCTCTTATTGGTATTGCTCCTCCCAATCCTATGGGTTGGCCGTTCATTTTTGGACCGTTTTTATCAATCCCTGACCCATATTGGGGAAAGTTTGGCCACTTCCCGCCTCGAGATTTGGCGGCCCGCCTTGAAAATGGTGGAAGCCCATCCCCTTTGGGGCGTGGGTTTGGATACCTTCAAACCCGCATTTCCCTTTTACAGCGGAATCGGGTTCAACCATATTGACGGAATGTTTGTCAGCTCCCGCACCGCCCACAATGAAATGCTCCAATTGGCCGCTACAACCGGCTTGGTCGGGCTGGGCGCCTATCTTCTTCTTTGGGGCTTATTTTTCCTCCTATCCTTCAAGGTCTGGCGAAGCTCGGGGCCGGATTCAAAGAACCTGGCGGCCGGGGTTATGAGTTGCGCGGTCGCTTATCAGCTCCAGAATCTTTTCAGTTTTGACGTGTCGGCGGTCGGAATGGTCAGTTTTTGGCTTTTGGCCTGGATCGACAATCTCTCCCCTCAACCCATCCTGGCCGAAAACAAAATTTTAAAATTCCTACGCTACGGTTTTCCGGGCTTGCTCCTGCTCCTCGGCCTTTTCTTTCCACTAACCCGTTTCGTGGCGGATCAGTGTTTTGCACAGGCGGAGGGCGTGAGCGAATATCTCAAGAAGCCCGGGGCCGAAGCCAAAACGCAGGACCTGTTGGAATTTTCCAATCTGGGAATCCAATGGAACCTGAGGGCGATCAATATTTGCCCCCTGGAGGTAAAATACCGGCTTTACTTGGGGCTAGCCTATGAACAACGGGCCCAATTGGACCTGAACCAATCCAACACATGGATGGAAAAGGCCCTAGATAGCTACCGCCAGGCGGTCTTAATGAGTCCCGCCAACGGTTATTACTATAATGACGAAGGCCGTGTATGCGCCAACCTAGGGGATAGGGACCCCGCCTACCGGCCCCAAGCGGTCGAGGCCTATCAACAGGCCGTCCATTGGGCTCCGGCCAGCCCCTTCTTTTGGGTCAACTTAGGGCTCGCCCAGGAAGAGAACGGGAAACCGGACGAGGCTTCCCAATCATTGAAGACGGCCTTTAGTTTGGACTCCCCCTTTACCGCCCGCTGCTTGGCCCAAGCGGCGGTGCTGGATTACCAGAACGGAAGGAAAGCCGGAGCCCTGGATAAACTGAGGGTTTCGATGGATGGAAACACGACCATCCCCGAGCCCTACTTTTACCGGGGGTTGATCGAGTTGGAGGCCCACCAGAGGGCAGATGCCCTTCGGGACCTTCTGGAGGCAAAAAAAAGAACGGACCCGGCCAATCCGGGAGAGATGTCAAACCTGGATGTTTTCATCCAACAGGTCTATCTGCCGGTGCCAAGGCACGCAAAAAGCCAACAACCCTAAAAGACTAAAACAGCAAAAACTTTTACCAAAACCCGTTGGCTTATAACA
Source organism: candidate division FCPU426 bacterium (assembly GCA_963771075.1). Taxonomy (GTDB): domain Bacteria; phylum Oederibacteriota; class Muellerivitia; order Muellerivitales; family Muellerivitaceae; genus CAVTWJ01. Next base: position 287,410 of record CAVYSE010000003.1, read on the forward strand.
ATAGGATCAGGGTTCGAGCCTCTAATTCCCTTCATCTGCGTTGGATGAGGTCGAAAGTTTAAGTGACGAATCAAGCTCAATCTCCACCCGATCATCCCCAAGCAAAAGGGCGATTTCCCTCAGGAACCCTTTGGTGGGCTTCACGCTGAATTCCGGTCCCGCCTCGACCACGACCAACCCATGGTGTCCCGTTTGAAGCTTGAACCTCACCGCCGCCTTCCCGGGATGCCTCTGGCAGACGCTTTGAACATTGGGCAGGAGCGTGTCATCCAGCCCCACGACGTTCAGTTCCAGGCTCACGCGCTTGGCCCATTTCACTCCCATTTCATTGATATCGATTACGTCGTTCGCCACTACCTGGAGCCGGTTCCCGGTCTTATCCAGCCTTCCCCTGAGGGCCACCAGCCGATCCTTTTCCAAAAGGCCGTGAAATTTCCGGTAAGTCTCGGGCCAAGCGATGACTTCCACGTGGGTGTGAAGGTCTTCCAGCACGAACCGGCCGAATTCCTCCTTACTTTTGCGTGAGAGGGTCTTGGAGAAACTGCGGATCAACCCGCCGATGCGCACATCCGCGCCGTCCGGGTATTCCTCCAGATCATTTAAATTGATGACGTAATGTTCCAGTTCCTTCTCGTGCTCGGACAGGGGGTGGCCTGAGAGATATAGGCCCAACACATCTTTTTCCCCATTCAGCACCTGGGCGGCCGACCATTCCGGCGTCCCGGATTGGGGTTCCGGTGCCCCCCCCTCCGCCAGCCCCCCGAAAAGGGAGGTTTGGCCGGTCAATAGGTCGCTCTGGGAACCCTGGCCCCGCCGGAAGGCCTGTTCCAGCTGGGCCGTCAACCCGGCGCGGGTGGCTCCGGGAAAAGAAAAGGCCCCCGCCAGGATGAGGCTTTCCATCATCTTGGGGGTGAAGCACTTCAAATCGACACGGTTGCAAAAATCGGCAAGACTCTTGAAAGGGCCGTCCACGGCGCGGGCCTTCAATATGGCGTCCATGGCCGGGCTTCCTACGTTTTTAACCGCCGTCAGCGAGAACCGGATCGCCCCCTCCTGGGTCACCACGAATTCCCTTCCGCTTTGGTTCACGTCTGGCGGCAAAACCACATAACCCATGCGGCGGCTCTCATAAACATATTGGGAGATCTTGTCCTGGTTTCCCGTCTCGCTGGTGAGCAAGGCGGCCATGAACTCCGCCCCGAAATGGGTCTTCAGATAGGCGGTTTGGAAGGCCACCAGGGCGTAGGCGGCGCTGTGGGATTTGTTGAATCCATAACCCGCGAATTTGGCCATGTGGTTGAAGATGGCCTCCGCGGTATCGCCCGGGATGTCCCGGTCCTTGGCTCCGGAAATGAATTGGCTTCGCATTCTTTCCATTTTTTCAGGGTTTTTGGACCCCATGGCCCTGCGTAGCAAATCGGCCTGGCCCAGGCTAAAACCGCCCAGGTCCTTGGCGATCCGCATCACCTGTTCCTGGTAGACGATGACGCCATAGGTGGTTTTCAATACGGGTTCCAGGAGGGGGTGAAGGTATTCCACCTTTACTTGCCCCTTTTTGCGCCGGATAAAGTCGTCCACCATGTCCGAACCCAGGGGGCCCGGCCGATACAAGGCGTTCATGGCGATGATGTCCTCAATATTGCCGGGGGATAACTTCCGCAGGTAATCCCGCATCCCCCTCGATTCCATTTGGAATACACCCAGTGTGCGCGCGTCGCGGAATAGCCGGAAGGTGGGGTTATCGTCCAAGGGAAACTGCTCGGGTTTCAGGATGAGGCCCTTTCGTTCCCGAACCAGCCGGATCGCGTCATCAATGACCGAAAGGGTCCGCAATCCGAGGATATCCAATTTCAAAAGGCCCACGTCTTTCAGGGCGTTCATGTCGTATTGGGTCAGGATTTCATCGTGAACGCCTTTGCAAAGGGGTATGGTCGAAAGAAGGGGCTCGTCGCTGATGATGATTCCCGCCGCGTGGGTGGAAACGTGGCGGACTAGCCCCTCCAGCGCCTTGGAGATGTCCCACCATTGGCGGTGGGGCCCTTCCTCGGACGCGATGGCCTTGAGTTCGGGAACCCTTCCCTCCACATCGCTGAGGGTCACCTTTAGCTCGTAGGGGATCAGCTTGGCGATCCGGTCCACCTCGGCCAGGGGGATTTCCAAAACCCGGCCCACGTCCCTCACCACTGCCTTGGCGGCCATAGTCCCAAAGGTCACGATTGAAGCCACCCGGTCCTTGCCGTAGGTTTGGGTTACGTAGTCCAGCACCTCTCCCCGACGGGTGTCGCTCACATCCACGTCGATATCCGGCGCGCTCACCCGCTCGGGATTGATAAACCTTTCAAAGAGGAGGTCGTAACGCAGCGGGTCCACGTCCGTAATGCCGGTAAGGAATGACACCAGGCTTCCGGCGGCCGATCCCCGGCCCGGCCCCACCGGGATCCCTTTTTCCCTGGCGCGGGCGATGATGTCCCAGACGATGAGGAAATACCCCGCGAAACCCGTTTCATTTATGACTGAAAGCTCATTCTTCAGCCTTTCCTGAACCAGGACTTCCTGGCTCTTGTCCACGTAACGATTCGGGATCGCGTCTTGGCAAATCTTTTCCAGGAACGCGTTGGCGTTCGTCCCTTCCGGGAGGAGGGGGAAAGAGGGCATGCGGGTTTTCTCGAATTCCAATTCCACGTTGCACCGCATGGCGATATCGATGGTATGGCGAAGGGCTTCCGGTATTTCCCCGAAAAGGCTTCCCATTTCCTCCTGGCTCTTAAGGTAATACTGGTCGGAACCCCAGGTGGAGTGTTGGGGGTCGGAAAACACCTGTCCCTTCCCCAGGCACAATAAAACCTCGTGGCGTGGGGCGTCCCGGCGCAGAAGGTAGCCCACCCCGTTGGCCGCGACGGTTGAAATGTCGGTTTTCTTTGATAGTTCCAGCAAGCTTTGAAGGACAAGGCGGTCGTCGGGCTTGCCGTGGTCGGTCAACTCCAGGAAAAAGTGGTCCTTGCCGAAGATTTCAACGTATTGGGCGGCCGCCTTGACCGCCAGAGGCATTTCCCCCTTGAAAAGCAGGCGGTCCAACTCGCCCCTCTCCCCGCCGGACAAGGCGATTAGTCCCTTGGCATGGCGGGAAAGCAAGCTTTTGTCCACCCTTGGAGGATCACCCGGAGATTGAAGATATCCTGCGGATGACAAACCCATGAGGTTTTTATAACCTTCCAGGTCTTCCGCTAAAAGAACCAAACTATGTGCCTTATCCCCACGGCGGGGACCCTCGACGGGGTCAAACCGGCTTCCCGTGGCAACCAAAACTTCCAAGCCCAAAATGGGCTTGAGTCCGTTCGCCTTGCAAGCCTGGTAAAAGGGGATCGCGCCGAAAAGGTTTCCCTTGTCCGTCAAGGCAACCCCCGGCATTTTCAATTCCTTTAGGCGGGTGATGAGGGGCTCGAACTTGATGGTGCTTTCAAGGATGCTGAACTGGCTGTGAAGATGAAGGTGGATGAAGGTGGAGCGGTTCATGGCCCGTATTATAAGAAAAGGGGCCCCTGCCGAAAGCCCAGAAGGCCTTAAATAAAGGTTCAGGCAAGTCAACCCCACAACAGCCAACACAAAGATACTAAGACACAAGGAAAGTCGTATTTAAAACGAATTTTCCAAGGTTTTATCGAACCTATTCTTCATGTCGTTCTTTGTGTCTTCGTGGTTTTGTGTTGGAAGTAAATACTAATCGTGCCGATGCCAGCCCTTATAGTTGAATTTCCATGAATTAATGGACCGCCAAGGAAAGAGAAGGCTCCTTAAGATAGCGATCAGTACGAAAAGCCCCATGCAGTGCCAGAAAGGAAGATGCTGGTAGACCGCCGGAATCCCATAGGCGTAGGTTGGGGCTAAGGCGTTCCAGATGAAATAAAAGGGGATGGACCAAAAAGCCGCCGCGAATACCCCGAAAAAATGGCCGTTTTTCATGACAAAACTCCTTTGCGGTTTTGGACCTTCAATAGATAGATCCATAAAGGGGAGTATTTGTTTATGAAAAACGAATTTATATCTTGGATGTCATTGCGAGCCGCGAACTATGCGGCAATGGCACCTAGGGTTATTCCCACTCAATAGTGCCAGGTGGTTTGCTGGTAATGTCATATACCACCCTATTCACGCCCCGCACCTCATTGATAATGCGGTTGGAGAGGCGGCCCAGCAGATCATAAGGCAATTTCACCCAGTCGGCAGTCATGCCGTCGGTAGAATGGACCGCGCGGATGACGCAGGTGTTCTCGTAGGTGCGCTCATCGCCCATCACTCCCACGCTCTTGACCGGTGTGAGAACCGCGAAGGACTGCCAGATGGATTTCTGCAATCCAGCGGCGGTGATCTCTTCCGTCACGATGGCATCGGCCTTGCGGAGTATATCCAGCCGTTCTTTGGACACGGGACCGATCAGGCGGACCGCCAGGCCGGGACCGGGAAAGGGCTGGCGCCACAAAAGCGCGTCAGGTATCCCTAATCGCTTCCCCAGGACCCTGACCTCATCCTTGAACAATTCCCTCAGTGGCTCCACCAGCTTGAATTTCATTCGCTTCGGCAAACCGCCAACATTGTGATGGCTTTTGATGGTGGCCGAGGGCCCCTTAACGGAGACGCTCTCGATGACGTCGGGATAGAGGGTGCCCTGGCCCAGGAAATCGAACTTGCCCCGCTTCTTCTGCAGTTCCAGCGCCTTCTTCTCGAAGATATGGATGAAGGTTCGGCCAATGATTTTTCGTTTTTTCTCAGGGGCCGCCACGCCCTTGAGTTTGCGGAGGAATTCCTCTTCGGCGTCGGCGAAGTAGAGGGGAATGCCCATCTTTCCCCGGAACATGGCCAGTACCTGCTCGGCCTCGCCCAGGCGCAGGACACCATTATTCACGAAAACGCAGGAAAGCTGTTTGCCCAGGGCGCGGTGCAAGAGGGCGGCGGTCACGGTAGAATCCACCCCTCCGGAAACCCCGCAGATCACCCGGCCCTTCCCCACCTTGGCCCTAATCTCGGCCACGGCGGTCTTTTCGTAGGCGTCCATGTTCCACGTGGCTTTGCAGCCGCAGACTTTCTTGACGAAATTCTCCAGGACTCGGGTTCCTTTTTCGGTGTGTACCACCTCCGGATGGAATTGAATGCCGTAGATTTTTTTCGTCAGGTTCGCGGCGGCCGCCAAATGGCAGTTGGAGGTGGAAGCCAGGACCTGGTATCCCTGGGGCAGTTTCACCACATGATCCCCATGGCTCATCCAGACGTTCAGGCTTTTGGGTAATTGGGCAAACAGGCTCTTGGAGTCGCGGATCTTGAGCTTGGCCAGGCCGAACTCCCGTTTGTGGGCCTTTTCCACCTTTCCCCCGAGCGCGAAGGCGATCATTTGAATGCCGTAGCAGATGCCCAGGATGGGGATTCCGGCCTCGAAAAGGTCCTTGGAGACGTGGGGCGCCCCCTTGGCATAGACGCTCGACGGACCGCCGGAAAGGATGATGCCCTTGGGGTGTTTGGAAAGGATCTGGTCCAGGGAGACGTTAAAAGGCAGGATCTCGCAATAAACCCCGCATTCCCGAACCCTACGCGCGATCAGCTGGCTGTACTGGGCCCCAAAATCAAGGACGATGACCGTGTCGTGCTTCAAGATATCCCCCTGAAAGAAGTTAACAGTCGGCGGTCGACAGTCGACAGCAAAACAGTTGAAGTTGAGATTTTGTCTAAGCTGCGGACTGTCGATTGTTAACTGTCGTTGCTGCTATCTGTCGACCGTGGACTGTCGGCTGTCGACTAGTCTATGTAGTAGTTGGGAGCTTCCTTGGTAATCACCACATCGTGGGGATGGCTTTCCTGATAGCCCGCATGGGTGATCTGAACGAACCGGCCGTTCGCCTGCAGGTCGAGGATCGACGGTGTCCCGCTATAACCCATGCCGGCCCTCAAGCCCCCCACCAGCTGGAACACCAGGTCGGTCAATTGGCCCCGGTAAGGCACCCGGGCCTCGATGCCTTCGGGCACCAGCTTCTTGGCGTCCGCGCTGTTGTCCTGGAAGTAACGGTCGGCGCTGCGTCCCTTTTGCATGGCGGCCAAGCGAGCCCATGCCGTTGTAGACCTTAAACATGCGCCCCTGAAGGTTGATGACCTCGCCCGGCGATTCCTCGCAACCCGGCAAAAAGCCCTCCCAGCATGACCGCGTCCGCACCGGCCGCGATGGCCTTGGTGATATCGCCCGGAGTACTTGATCCCGCCGTCCGCGATGATGCCGATCTTGTTTTTCTTCGCGACCTTCGCGCACTCCGCGATGGCCCAGACCTGGGGCACCCCGACGCCGGTCACCACGCGGGTGGTGCAGATGGAACCGGGCCCCACGCCCACCTTTACGCAGTCCGCCCCCGCGTCCACCAGCGCCTTAACCGCTTCCGCCGTCACGACGTTGCCCGCGATCAGGACCAGCTTGGGAAATTTCTTGCGGATCGTTTTCACCGTATTCAGCACGCCCTGGGAATGGCCGTGGGCGGTGTCCACCACCACCACATCCACTCCCGCCGCAGCCAAGGCCTCGGCCCTCTCCTCGGTTTCTTTGGAGACGGAAACCGCCGCGCCCACCCGGAGGCGGCCTCCCGGGTCCTTGCAGGCGTTGGGGAACTTGATGCGTTTGTTGATGTCCTTGATGGTGATGAGCCCCTGCAGATTGCCCTTCTTGTCCACCACCAGCAGTTTCTCGATGCGGTGCTTGTGCAGGGTTTCCTCGGCCTTGTCCAGGTTGGTGCCGACCGGCACGGTGACCAGGTTTTCCTTGGTCATGACCTGACTTAAGGGGCAAGTCCATTTTTTTCACGAACCGCAGGTCCCGGTTGGTGACGATGCCCGACCAATTGGCGGTCATCCTTTACGATGGGGATCCCCGAGATGTGGTAGTGCTTCATGATTTCCAGAGCGTCCGCGACGGTCTTGTCGGGGGCGAGGGTGATCGGGATCCTTGATCATCCCGGCCTCGGACCGCTTGACCTTGTCCACTTCCCCCGCCTGCTGGGCGATGGTGCAGTTCTTGTGGATGATCCCCAGTCCGCCTTCCTGGGCCAGGGCGATCGCGAGGCGGGCTTCGGTAACCGTGTCCATGGCGGCGCTCAGGATGGGAATGTTGAGTTTCAGCGAAGGGGTGAGGTGGGTGGAGACGTCGGTTTCTTTGGGCAGCACTTCGGATTTTTGGGGCACCAGCATCACATCATCGTAGGTTAAGGCCGTCGCCAGCTTGTCCGGCTCGATCATGGAAACACCCCGGGAAAGGTGGAAGTGGCGGTTAATATAAGCCCACTCGGCGGGGGTGTCAATGAAACCCCCTACAGTCGGTGGGGTTTTGCGATTAGATTCCAAGACAAAACAATAACAACACTAAGCCGCAAAGAAACCTATCTCTTTGGAAGGGGGCGAATCCTACAGAGTAAACCCGGACAATGGGTTTAAGATTCCTTGAATTTAGAAAGGTTTTTCTCTGTGCCTCTGTGGCCGCCAAGGGCGGCCTGTGGTGAAATTAGGTTTTGTTATAGTCTCTTAGAGTCTTCGTGTGGAAGGCTGGTTTATTTTTCAATGCCAGAATTCGAAATTCGCCTTATAAGCAGGGACTTTTTTGGACTCCAAATAGGTTCGGATCTGATCCGATAGCGCGGCCATGTACCTGGCTTCACTCATGGATTGGGCCTGCCAGTCGTTATCCGCCACCATTTGCTGGACCCTTTGGACATGCTTCACATAGAGCTGGTCGACCGGAATGTCGGGAAAAAACTCGCTCACCTGCCAATTGTTCTGCTGGTTGGTTCCCGGCCAGCCGTTCGTTGAAAACCAGATGCCATTGGTGAAGACCGTCACGAAGGAAACCTTGGGCGCGATCGAACCCGGAAACTTGATGATCTCGCTGTAGGTGCTTACATCCGGCTTCATGCCCACCTCCATGAAATTGGAACTGGGCAGGTCGGGCAAGGTGAATTGAACCGTTTCCGTAAAACCCATGGTCTGGAGTTGGTTTTGGAATTCCGAATAAGCCGTGATATCCATTTCCCCGATCTGGTTGGCGGTCACCTCCACGATATGCAGGGAAGGAATGCTGTCCACCACCTTGACCGCTGAAGCGGGCATGAGTGCCCCCAAGGCGACTATCGCCCCCCCCATCAGCAAAAGAACTAACACCGCCAAGATCCATATTGATATATGAAGTTTCTTAGCTGCCGGTTCCAATACCCCCACCCATTTCTCAAAATAAAAACGGACCCATTGTTTACCGATGATCCATAAGCTGGGCCGGGAACGCCGTTTCCCCCCCGCAGGGTCGGTTTGGGGCAGGGGTTCATTGGCAAGGGCTTCCCCAAACCCAGTCGGGACGGAAAGGGATGGGGCCGGTGGTTCCCCATGGGCGGGGATCATCGTTTTGGAGGTGGGTTCTCCCGTGGGACCCAAGGTCAATTTCGGGGGCCCGGCGGGAGCCGGAGTCACGCTGGGCCGGGTGGGCAAGTTGATCTTGGGCGGTTCCGTCTTAGGTGGTTCCATTTTGGGAGGGTCCATCTTTTGAACCGGAGGCGCGGGGGAAGCTTCCATCTTGAATGGCGGAGTGGGGTAGGCGGACGCCGGAAAGGGGGATGCGGTATGCCCAAGGGAAGATCCCACGGACTCCTGTGAGGAAGCAAGCGCCGCGTCGTCCATGACCTGATCGGTGGAAGCTTGGCCCTGGGTGGCGGGTGCGGATGGACTGGGTTTGGCAGGAGCGCCGAACAAACCGAAGGGATCGTCTTCCAAGCCCTTGCCTTTAAAATTCAAAGGGGAGATGCCGAGCCCGGCGGGTTTGGGGGTGGAGGCGGCCGGGGTGGGCGTTGAGGCAGCCGGTTTGGGCATCGATGGGGCGGGAGCGGGCCCCGCCGTATCAGGCTTGGAGGGCATGGCCGCTGGCGCGGTCCGGGGTGGAACGGGGTTCATTTCTTCCCGCTTCGGTTGGGCGGAACCGGTATGGGAACCGGCCCAGGCCTCAAAGGGGTCCTTCGAAGCCGCCTTGTTGACTGGAGGAGGCGGGGTCGGAATGGGTGCGGTTTGGGGTTTCGAGTCGGAGACAAGGCTTTCCCCGCCTTTTTTCTTCAGGCAATCCGGACAGATCGGCTGGCCCAGAAAATCCATATCAAGACAGGCGGGGCAGAAATGGCGTCCGCACTTGTTGCAAGTGCCTACGGCCTTCCGGTCACTATGATTGGCGCAAAAGTTATCGGGCATCCCTCAGCCTTTCAATCGCGAACAACCGGTTCACGGTAACAAACACATCCAACGCCACAAAACCAAGAAAGACATTTAGATTCTAACAAAACCCAATATTTACCACAGAGACACGGAGACACAGAGTAACCCCGGACAATTGGTTTAAGATTCCTTGAATTAAGAAAGGTTTTTTCTGTGCCTCTGTGGCTGCCAAAGGCCGCCTGTGGTGAAATTAGGTTTTGTTATAGTCTTTTAGGGTAAAAGTGACAAACCCTTAAGAATCAAAAGGCCTTCAAAATCCTTTTATTTCCTTCGCGTTTTCGCGGTAAATTCCAATCAGTCGCGTTTCATTTATTATCGGCCTGTAATCCAATTCATCAACGCTAATTTCAGTTGTAAAGGTCAACTTTTTAAGGCAATCAGGTCCATTTCCAGGCGGGCCCCCTTCGGCAGTGCCGACACCTGCACCACCGCCCGCGCGGGCGGATTTTCCGTAAATCGAGCGGCCATTACCCGGTTCAGGGCCTCAAAGTCCCCGAGATCGATGACATAGACCGTGATTTTCAAGGCCTTTTCCAGGGTGGTGCCCGCCGCCTTCAACACCGCCTCCAGATTGTCCAAAACCCTCTTCGCTTGAACCTCAACCGTTCCCTCAACCAGGTTTCCCGTGATGGGATCAAGGGGAATCTGGCCCGAACAAAAGATGAAACCCTCCGCCGCGACGGCCTGGGAATAGGGACCAACGGGGGCCGGGGCTTCTTTCGAGAGGATGCTTTTTTTCTCCGACATTTTATGGGCCTTCTTTCCGGTGAAATATCACCGGGATGTTAATTTGTTCCGAAACCCGCTATGAACAGGAACCGTTTGAAAAAAATCTCTACTGGGACGGTCGAGGGTATCCCCATATTATCGCGGCTCGATTCGGCGGGCGCTGACCACCCCCCGGACCCTTTGCAATTTTTTAAGCACTTTTTCCAAATGATCGAGGGAGGGGATGGCGATGAGGAAGTATCCTTGCGCCCATCCGCCTTCCAGCGCCCTGGCGTTCGCCTCGTTGATGATCATGCCCTCCTCGGAGATGGCCAAAAGAATGTCCGCCAGCAGTTTTTCCCGGTTCTTCGCCTTCACTTCCAGCGCCACCTCGTAAACCTGGTTGGCGTCCCCTTCCCAGTTCACGGGAATCATGCGGTTCTCCCCCTCGGGCAGCTGGAGGGTATTGGGGCAGTCGGTGCGGTGGATGGAAATGCCGCGGCCCCGGGTGATGTAACCCACGATCGCGTCGCCCGGAACAGGGGTACAGCAACGGGCGAAGCGGATGAGGTAATCCTGGTGCCCGCCCACGGTGATGCCCTTCAGGCCCGAGATGGGAGCCTCGGTCGGCGTCAGCAGGGGCTTGAAGGGCTTGGCTTCCGGGGCCTTGGGCTCTATCTTTTCGGGCTTCGCGGTAGGCGATTCCGCCTCATTCTTGGCGACCAGGCGGTTCAATAGCGTCTTGGGGGAAGTTTCCCCATGGCCGATATTGGCCAAAAGCTCGTTCAGGGAATGGCAGTTCAAGGATTCAAAAAACGGGTCCAGGGTGCCCGTCTTGAACACATCGACCGGGTCCAGACCCATACGCACCGCTTCCCGCTCCACCATGTGCCGGCCCTTGTCGATTTCCTCGGCCGAAAGGTGGTTTCGGAACCAGTGGCGTATCTTATTCTTCGCGCGGCTGGTGGTGACGATCTTGAGCCAGTCCCGGCTGGGGGTGCGGGAGGACTGGGTGAGCACCTCCACGATGTCGCCGTTCTTTAATACGGAACGGAGGGGCACCATCTGCCCGTTCACCTTCACGCCCATGCAATGGGTCCCCAAGTCGGTGTGGACGCAATAGGCGAAATCCAGGGCGGTTGCGCCCTTGGGCAGTTCCTTCACCTCGCCCGTGGGGGTGAAGACGAAGACCTCGTCGTCGAACAGGTCCACCTTCATGGCCTCGGCGAAATCGGTGGTGTCCTTGATGTCCTGCTGGAGGTCCAGGAGCTGGCGCATCCAGGCGAATTTCTCGTCCTCCTTCTCGACGGACCGCCCTTCCTTGTAGATCCAGTGGGCGGCGATGCCCTCCTCCGCGGTTCGGTGCATCTCGAAGGTGCGGATCTGGATTTCCAGGGGCTGGCCCGCGGGCCCCATCACGGTGGTGTGAAGGCTCTGGTACATGTTGTTCTTCGGCATGGCCACGTAGTCCTTGAAGCGGCCGGGCAGGGGCTTCCAGATGGTGTGGACCATCCCCAGGATCTCGTAGCATTCCTTCACCGTGTTGGTGAGAACCCGCATGGCCATCAGGTCGTAGATCTCGTCGAAGTCCTTTTTCTGCTGGACCATCTTCTGGTAGATGCTGGAGAAATGCTTGGACCTTCCCTGGACCTGGGCGATGATGCCGGCTTCCTTCATCCTTTGTTCCAGCTGGGTCTTGATGCCCGCCAGCATTTCATCCCGCTCGGCCTTTTTCATGGCCACTTTTTTCACCAGCTCACGGTAATCTTCCGGCTGGAGGGTGCGCATGCAAAGGTCCTCCAACTCACTCTTGATCTTGGAGATGCCCAGCCGGTGGGCCAGCGGGGCGTAAAGCTCCAGGGTTTCCCGGGCCATCTTTTCCTGCCGTTCGACGGGCAGGTACTCCAGGGTGCGCATGTTGTGGGTCCGGTCGGCCAGCTTGATGAGGATGACCCGCACGTCCTTGGCCATGGCCACCATCATCTTGCGGGTGGATTCGGCGTGGCGGAGGGTGGAATCCTGGAATTTGCGCTTGGTGATCTTGGTGACCCCGTCCACCAGGTTGGCGATCTCCTCGCCAAACTCGGTTTTCAATTGATCCAGGGTGACGGGGGTATCTTCCAGGATGTCGTGCAAAAGGCCTGCGGCGATGGTCACCGAATCCATGTGAAGGTCGGCCAGGATATCGGCCACCCCGACCAGGTGGGTCAAGTAGGCGTCCCCGGAAAGGCGTTGCTGTCCCTCATGGGCCTTCTGGGCGAATTCATAAGCCTTTTGAATGAGGGGGCGGTTGAGGGTGGTTTCGAGCACAGGGGTTCCCGGACCGGAAGATGACTTGTCGAGCAGCGCCTGAATCCCCATTGAGAACCTCGTTTGAACAATACCAATGCCAATGATTTAACGTTACCTTAACACCGGGGCACCCTGAAGAAAAGGGGGGCTATTTAGAAGTTAGAGAGGAGTTCAAAGACTTTTAAGGGAATTAGGAAAAAAGGGATTAGCGTCGACGTGGTCACAATCAGGTTTTTATTCGAGGTGAAGCTAGGCGAAGTGGACAAACCATTTCCAAACAAAAAATGAGTGTCTGGCTTAAAGATTGTTCTTTAGGAGCCTTTTGGTAAACCTCTTGTCTTCCTTCAACCAATGAAGCCTGAACAACCATCTAGGGCCAGACTCCTCGGCTCCTCTGAATTGGATTATGTGATTCGTCTGGATGGTTCTGCTGCTCGTCCATGTTATGCCTCCTGTCGGGCCTTACAGCCCGCTCTGGGAGGCGGTAAACTATCTCAGCTTGGTGCTAAAATACGGAAAGACTTTTGTTACACCTTACAAACATAGGCCAGTCATCGGTGGCATGAAGATTTCCAATATCGGTTAAAACAAAAAATATCATCAAAAATAGAAATTTTTTAGGTAAGGTTTTTAAGAGTCGCATACCCAAATTCAAACCCTTTCAACATAATCAGTGATAATCCGTTAATTTCTTTTTTTCTCTTCGATTAAACCTAGTGTGAATTTAGTTACAAAATAAATAAAACCCATACACAAAACCATAAAACTCATTCCAAACAAAATAACTACAAGATCAAAAACAACACCCCCCAGAATAGAAACGTTCGTTAAATGATGCACATATACATAATGAATTGGTATTAAAGCGCCAACAAAACCAACCGCAATACTTGATAAAAGGAAAAAAACCAAATAGATCTTATTAGTTCTTATGTCGGTTAAAGTTTTGTCAGTCAACTCTTGCATTTAATCTCCAAGTCGAGAAATTTAAAATTTATCCGTTGAGTTTTCAGTTTCCACAACTACTCTTATTACTCGAAACGTCGTTTAAAAGATTACCCGCTAATCCAAGCCCTCCAAAACTGCCCGAACTACTTGTGTAGTGTTCACAAAATATCTTCCCGAATTTTTGGTACCAGCTTGAAGAAAAACTTAGGGGTCAGAGCCCATAGATTCCAGCTTAGGCTTTAAGACGCCCGCTCCACTAGCAACGCCTTCCAATCCGTATTATTTCATCGGGATTTGAACTCGAATTTCGTCGATCGATCCTTGTTATACCCCACCCGCTCACAGAGAAAACTCTGGGGGCTGGCCGGAGAGGGCCAACCCTGCTTCTTATATCTTCACGCCCACCGATTTCAAATAACCCGCCACCTGGGCGTCATTGGGGTTGAGGCTATAGGCCTTCTTCCAGGCCGTAATGGCGTCGGCCTTATGACCTGATTTCACATAGCAAACCCCCAGGTTCACATAGACCGATTCCACATTGGGGGCGTAGGGCAGATACCGCTCAAAATTGGCCGCCGCCTGCTCGTAACGGTTCAGGGTGAAATAGCAAATCCCTTCCAGCCAAAGGCTGGCGGAATAATTCGGCGCCATGGCCAAATTCTTTTGGCAAGTGCACAAAGCCTCTTCCGTCCGGCCCAACATCAATTGATCCTGGGCCATGGCATAGTAGGCTTCCACGGCGTTGGGATTGATGGCTATTTCCTTGTCATAGGCCGATAAAGCTTCCTCCAATTGCTTGTTCAGTTCCCTGGCCTTCGCGACCGCATCCCAGGCTTTGGGATCGGTGGCCGCTAACGCGGCCAAACGATTGGCGTATTGAAGGGCATTGCCGGGCTTATTAAGATTGGTTTCCCCAAGGGTGTCTCTCAAGGCGATGGAAGCGGCCATGGTTTTCGCCCCAAAGACGCCCAACAGCAACAACCCAACGCTTAGAAGCGCGAGATGGGCCGCACCCACCCGGTTCGATTTCACCAAATGGGGCTGGCGGAAACCCAAAACAAGGGGCGACGCCAAGAAAAAGCCCAACAAAACTCCGGTCGGGATAACTTGAAAGGGGAAATTCGTGACCGCTTGGCCCAACAAACCGGCCAAGGAGGCAAGGACACCCAAAAGGAGTTCTTTGGAAGCGATCGGGATATCAGGATGCTTCAATAGTTTCAAAACCAGCCATAAATAAACCAGTAAAACCAAAAGAAAAAGGGCTAGACCCACCCATCCCCCCTCCACGGCAATCTGCAAAAACTCATTATGCATATGCTCGGTCAAAACGAAGGGATGGTTGGGCAAATCCGCGGGAGCATAGGCCTTCCACTGATAGAGGGCGAAATCCCGCCCCAATTGGCCGAGACCGATTCCGTTGATGGGATGTTCCTTGATCATTTCCATCCCAACCCGGTAAGTTTGAAGACGTTGTTGAATGGAGGCTTGACCCCATTCAAAGGCGTTCCACCCGCCGTACCGAAGCCAAAAGGCCACTGCCCCCGCTACTAAAACCGCAAGGACAATCCAAAGAGTCTTTTTGTTTTTTTTGACCAATTCCCTTCCCCAGGGCATGAATAGACCCAGCGATAAAACGAGAAGAGCGATGATTAAGGCAAGGAGGGCCCCGCGAACCCGGGTCATGAGTAATCCGGCGAATAAAAGGAAGGTGATGGCCCTGAAACCGACCCAAGCCCTTTGGCCGGAGGACCGCATGGTCAAAACCAAAGACAGGGGAAGCAAAGCCACCAGGTAACCAGCCAGATAATCGGGATTGCCCAGGGTACCGAAGGCCCGGCGTTCAAAATGGGTATCCCAATGGGTGGCGTCCGCCCCCACCGTTTGGGAAATGCCGTATGCCGCCGCGATCACCCCCGCCGCCAGGACCCCATGAAGCATTTTTTCGTAGGAGACGCCTTTCTCGGCAGCCATGATCACTCCGAGAAAGGTTAAAAAGATAACCCATAGGTAGGCGGATCCGCCAATGACGGACCAAGGATCGCTCGCGATGAGGAAACCATCCCCGATCATCCAAAGGCAAAAGAAGGCCAATAGGTAAACGAGGGTTTTTTTAGCCAGCGCGTGGGTGTGAAGGGTTAACCCTAATAATAAAAAACCCGCTCCAATCGCGACTATTTCCTTGGGAAGGACAAAGCCATCGGCGCTTCGGTTGAAAAAGGCCAGCGGCACCCAAAATAGAAGAAGGCCGATGGATACCCGGCCCAAACGATCAATCATTGACTTGTTCTCCCTTAAAAAAATCGTAACTGCTCAGCGCAGCTTAAAAAACATCCAACACAAAGATACGAAGACACCCCCATATGATTCACCGTGAATCATATGGGGTAGTACCGCCATCATTAAACCAATCAAATGGAGGGGCGGCACACAAAGGGCAGCAAAAGAAGAATAAATACCTAAAAAATCTAAAACCAGGGCCCTTTTTGCCTTTCTTCGTGGCTTTGTGGCTTCGTGTTGGCTGTGGGTTTGCCGGGCCTGAACTATTACAAATTTTATTTTATTACTTTCGGTGTCGGGATTTCTTGCCCGGATGATCCGGGATGCCGCTTTTTTTCTTCGCCCAAAATCTTCGTGGAAAATCCGCGGCAATGATTAAAAAAGCCCCGACGCAAAAGATAAACACCCTCCAGAAGGGGCTGGCCTGCCCCCCAAAAACAAGGGACCCCATTACCACCAGGACTCCTGAAACCGAAATCGCGGTTCCCACTATTTTCGTATTTTCCACGATACCCCTCTTGGAACATGGATGAGCTTACCGATTCAACGATGTCTTTTTAAACCCTATTCTACTTCCCCGGCTTTTGTTCCATCTCCCTTAATTGGGCCTGCCAAAGTGGATGCCATCCTGACGTTGTGCATCGCGCATAAAGGCCGTGGCGCCCAAAAAAACAGAGAGTCCCGTTTATCAGAGCTTGGAAAGCGGCTTGAAACAAAGAAAAAGATCCACCACGCGGCCCTTTTCAGTAAGTGGTTCGAACGAAATCCGGTAAATTCCTCCCAAGGGGGTCAACTCCATCAGGCGGGTATGGCGCTGGATATAATCATCCAGCCGTTTCCACTCTCCCCCGCTCAAGGGGTACTGGGAATATTCTTCCGAAAGACGAATCCCCTCCTCTCTCAAGACCACCAGTCCTTCCACCCCCATTTCCTTGAGAGCCAACGCGATTCCATCCCCATCCCGTCTTTTCCGGGCTAAACCTGCCATCACTTGGACGTCAAAAACACTGTTGGTAATGACGGGCGGGGAGTAATAGAGTCCCCGAGCGTCTCCCGCCACCAGACATTTCTCATCCGGATTAAACCAACCGGCGCAATCCTGGGCCAGGGGGTAATAGGTGGCGGTCTGCCCGCACTGGCTTAAATAGTCCTCGCGGTTTTCGGCGCCTCCCCAAACCCTTCCATCACCGTAATAGAGGACGCCCACCCGCATCATCTGGAGGAAATTCAAAATAAAGAAGACCAGCACAGCCACCTTCCAAGCCCGGCGGAAATTTTTATCCAGGAACCGCCCGGCGAAAAGACTCATGCCCACGAAACAAGGCATCAGCGCCGCCAACCCAAGCCGGACCAGGTGCGTCACGCAAAGCCCACCAATCAGGGATATCCCCCCTGCCGCCAATAACTTCAAGGTTTGCCCCTTGGTCCCCTTTCCCAGGAAAAGCAGGGGGAAAAACGAGAAAAGAACCGGAGCAATAGTCCCACCCAGGTCCCGGGTGAATATTCTTTGGACCCAAAGGGTCCAAGTCTCCCCCGGAGCGAAGGCTTCGACATGGTCGCGCATGAGCTGGGCCATCCGCTCCGGCGGCAGGCCGTGGCCCCCAAACCAGGACCCTAAATAGGGATAAAGGGGGTTGGCGGTATAGGCCCAGTTCTTGATAAGCCAAGGCAGGAATAAAATAAGAGGCGGAACCAGCAAGCCCAGGACAACGGATAGTTTTTTTTCACGTTGCCCAAGAAGCCCCGGCCCCCAAACCAGAAGACCGGTCCCAATCCCCAACAGGGCCGTGTATTTCACCGCGAGAGCCGCGCCCGCCATGATCCCCGCCCGCCAAAACCAGGATTTTCCCCCCGTTTTCACCGAGGAACACGCGCGACCCAGGCAGTAATAAAAGAGCAGGATGAAAAGCGCCTGCAAGAGATCCACCCGTGTAGTCCAAGCCCCCGTCACGGCCAAGGGGAAACCCAAGACCAATCCGGCCGCGAGGAACGCGGAATTTTTCCCGCTTTCCTCCCAAGCCCATCCGCCTGACGCCAGGGCCAGGAGAACCAGGATGAACGCGTTCAACCCCTTCACGGCTTCCCCCGATCCCCAAAGGAAAGCCCCCAGAAAATCCATCTCTCCCCCGAATGGGAAAGCGGCGTAAAGGTTGGTGGAAAGGTTGGAGATGCCATGGGTCTGGGTCCAATCATTTAAAGTGGAAAGGTGGTAAACCAGGCTGTCGTAATAAACATCCGGCAGGGCGGCTTGGCCCAGGGATAGAAAGACCGCCAGAAGGCAGAGCCCCCCAAGTATCAGGTTGTAAACGAGGGATAGGTCGAGGTGAGTAAAGGCATTTCGTTTGACCCTTTTCCCAAGAATCAGGGTTTTCTCTTTGTCTCTTACACTGCCCATAAGGTTCGGTCCCAATGGGCTCAGTGTTGAATGATGCGTTAGTTCACTTCGTAAAATTTGCGCGGCATCCCAAAGGGCCAACCCCAGGGCCGACAGAGCGATGGGAAAAATCATTTCCTCCCGCCAAAGCCTGTTCAAACCCCAACCCATCCAGAAAAGCTGGACCCCCGCCAAACCCAAGGCGGTTTCCAGGATTGGAACCATGGGCCCGGTTCCGGGCAGCCCCAGGATCCTGCCCAACCTGCGGCCCCAGGCCCAAAAAACCACGATGAAAGCCAAATCCAACAGAAGGGTTTTCAGGAGGGAAAGAAAAACCGAAAGCGCCACAACCAAACGGGCATCGCACAAATCCTTCCGGATCGTTTCCCAAAAACCTTGTCCCAGCAAGGACTCGTGCCCGAAATAATGGTAGGTCAGCCAAACCGCCCAGACGACCCATAGGGTCTGGAAAAGCCATTGGGTCTTGCGCGTTAAGCGGGGGGGTGAGGTTGCAATCATGAACTTATTGTAAGAGAGGAAGAAATCAATGGCTTCGGGAATAATCGCTTGAGCCTGTGTTTGAATAGAAGGCCAGGCATCCCAAGGACTGCCATTCAGGACAAGATGGGGAAAGGTTCCCGGCGGTTGGAAGGGGAAACACTCAAGGTTTCGCCTCCACGGTCTTGATCAACCCCGACTTAGGGTCCAAAAAGAGAAAGGGATCGACCGGGGCCCTTACCGGTTCGGGCTTTAATTCATCCTTCACCCAATAGGCCTGAAGGGAAGGGCGGATATATAACGGCTTCAACCCCTCCCTGAAAAGAAGGTCCACTTTGGCCCATTCATCGGGTTTTAATGAATAGAGGCCATATTGCCGGCTCAATCGAATCCCCTCCGGCAGGTTCATGACCACCGCTTTCACCCCGGCTTCCTTCAATCTCCTGAGGATGCCCTGGGCGTCCTTTTCCTCCCTCGCGGCGGCCTCCAAAAAGGGCGTGTCAAAGGCCGAATTGGCCAGGAAAGGCCGGGAATAAGCGAGCCCCCTCGCGTCGCCCACCACTAACACCCCGGCGTCCGCAGGAAGATTCCCGCACCATCGGGCCAGCGGCTCGTAGGAATTTTCCATCACCCGGTCCAGGTAGGTTTCCCGGTTTTCCCTTCCCGACCAAACCCCCGCCCCGTCGAAAAAGCGCGCGCTCATGAGGATATGCGGTCCAAGGTTCAGGAAGGCCGAAAGTCCCAGCGCGGCCCAGGCCGTTTTTTTCACCCCCGCGCCGGATTGGGCCACGGCCTTTCCCACCAGCATGAACAACAGCAGGAAACCCGGCATCAGGAACCTCAGCATGTGGGTGGTACAAAGTCCAAGGACCAGGTAAACCGCGGTCAACCTGGCCAGGCCCCTCCAACGGTCATCCAGCCTTTTCATAAAAAATATCAGCGGAAGAAAACCGAGAACCAAGGGGCCCACAAATTGGGTGTCCCCAGTCATCGGCATCGTCAAGCGCCAGGGGAGGGTCAACAGGGAAAGAAGCCCCTGGTCCATCGGAAGGAATTGGCGGTTCTCTCCCAGGAGCCGCGCGTAATGCTCAGGCGTCAAGGACCTACCGCCGAATAGCTCCGAGGCGTAGGGAAAGATCGGGTTCCCCGCGAAGGCCCAATTCTTGAGGAGCCAGGGGCCGGCGAAGATCGAGAACCCCAACGTCGCGTAAACCCAATGGCGCGGTCGGAAAAACCAACGGGCCCCCCGGGCGTAGAGAAGGATGGGCGAGACCGCCGCCATGGCCAGGAGGGCCGTAGGCTTCACCCCGACCGCCGCCCCGGCAAGACAACAGGCGAGTAAAACCCAAGCCTCCTCCCCTTGGCTTCTTTCAAAAGGCCGCTTGAACGGGAGAACATGGGAGAGCGAATAAAAGAACAAGAGGGTAAGAAGGGACACTAACCCGTCCACCCGAGCCGCCCAGGAATTAACGAAGAGCAGGGGAAAGGTGAGGGTCCAAAAGGCCGCGAAGAGCGCGCCTTCACCCTCGCCCCATTCCTTCATCCAGGCCCAGACCACTCCCACGCAAAGTACGAGAAGAAGCGCGTTGAGCATTTTCGCGCCCTCCGACCCTCCGGCGACCAGGCCATTCATGAAAAGAGGGAACCTCCATGAAAATAACCCGACAGCATCTGCGTGGGGAGGTCGCAGATGCCGTGGCGGTTCAACCAGGCCTGGGGCATTCCGAGAAAATAGTTGAGTGAATCATAAAAAGTCTCAGGCAGTAGGTCTTGCCCGACCAAGAAGGCCAGGTAAAGGAAAGTCAAAATACCAAACAAAAGGTGCGGGATACTCCATCGGTGCCGTGGAACCTCCAGGCGGACCCTTCGCGGGTCCGCTCGGAGGTCCCAGATCACCCAGATACCGGCCAAAAGGGTCCAGAGACCCCACAAACTTGGAAACCATAAACCCGTCAGCCCCAAGCCCATCCAAAGGGTGTTGAGCGCCAGGAGCCCAAGGGAAAAATCCAGGAACAATTCCATGAAGCCGGCCCTTACGGACCTTTTAAAAAATAAACGTATTTTCTTCCCCGTCCGCCAAGCGAGAAGGAAGGTCCAAAGACA
Source organism: candidate division FCPU426 bacterium (assembly GCA_963771075.1). Taxonomy (GTDB): domain Bacteria; phylum Oederibacteriota; class Muellerivitia; order Muellerivitales; family Muellerivitaceae; genus CAVTWJ01. Next base: position 307,880 of record CAVYSE010000003.1, read on the forward strand.
TACAAAAAGAGCCTTCCCAAAAACCAGCCAATTGTGAATCTTTTCCGGGAATGGATTGTCAGGAAATCGCCCTAAAGAAAGCCAAGTTTTGAACAAGGGAATCGGATTTTCCAGGACCGAATAAAAACAATACAACAAGAACAGATTCCAAAAACCAAACAAAAACAAAGCCGCCAAAGCGGGACTTTTGTTAAAACGGTCGGTGGAATTAACTTTTGGTTCCATAGATTGATAACATGGAGGTTATTCCATTTCCTTGAGGTATGCCAGGCAATGGTTTCCCAAAAAAACCACTGAATCCTTGGGTTTTTTGAGCGTGAAAAAACAAAAAAGGGGGGGCAAAAAAAAAGCACCCCGCTTACACAGGGTGCTTCAAGAAAGGTTCAAATCAGGACAAAACGGCTTCTTTTAAATCTTTCAAAACCCTGAACTTTACGACTTTTTTCGCGGGTACTTGAACCATTTCGCCGGTCCGTGGATTACGAGCGGTCCGGGCCTTACGGTCCTTCAATTGAAACACTCCCAATCCATCCAATTTGATTTTGTATTCGGTTTTCAGTGTTTTATAGATGGTGTTCCGAAGGGCTTGCATCACATTATCAACGTCTTTTTTCTTTAAACCAGTATCAGTCGCCAAGGTTCCCAACAATTCGCTTTTGGTCAACTTCCACCTCCTGGAATAGCGATTCCAATGTCATTTATATCAAGGAATTCGAGGTCTAGGCAAGGATTTTCTATGTTTTTCAACGGTTTTTTGATTTCCCGCTATCTTTAGGCCCCATTGAAAAGGAAATGTACCTTTGGAGGGTCCTAGGGCTCACATTCAGCAGGGCGGCCAACTGATGGCGAGTCATTCGTGTTTGGTCGAGAAGCATCTTGATAAATACCCGGTAAAAGGACTTCCGGGCCTTGGATAAGGTGTCTTTTTTGTCAAAGCTTTGTTTCGCGATAGTTTCCACCATGGGGGACAGATGGGTATAACCCCGCCCTTTCCTACGGTTTCCTGATAGGGAGGCTTTGATTTTCCGGGTCAGGGCGGAATGTTCCATTTGGGTCCAAATAACGTCATCGAAGCCCATCTTCATGGCGGAAATCACGGAGGATAGGTCGGAGGTTTGAAAAAGTACGACTTTGACGCCATGGGGTTGAAGTAGGCATAACTTCTGAAAGTCCAATGGGCCAGAAGGCGCTATCGAATCCCACTGGATTAGAAGGAGGTCGTACCTGTTGGAGGCTAGCGACAGCCAGGCATCCTCAGCGTCCGATGAGGAGCGCAGGGTCCCGAGGGAATGGCAAACCATCTCGAGGGACTTTCTAAAAAGAGGTTCTGTCAGGAGTATAAAAATTTGTTTATTTTGATCTCCCACACCATTCTCCCTGAGTTTTGGAACAAGTTATTTTATCGATTTGTGGGCTAGGGGTAACCAAAAATAGGGCAAGACGCCACCCTGTGCGGAAGGAACCTTGGATGGATGCTCAACCCAACAAAACGAACCAACTATCTTCAATTCGACGTTTCCCTTCCCAACTCCCGGCGCAGGGACGGATCCTCCAAGAGGCGGAAATAAAGGAAAAGATATTCACTGACCAAACCGCACCAGGAGCCGAAGGCCTTCCTCGCCCGCTTCACGAGGACCGGGTACTGGGCGGGGGTGGGGTTGACGCCCACCGGGCCCAGGAAACGCACCGAGGAGAAATACTTTTTTAGGGCCCTGAGGACCCACCGGTCCACCGGAAAGGCGGTGCCGTGGTCCAGGGAGAATAAAAGGACGCAGTCGGCGATCTTGGGACCGATTCCCTCCAGGGCCGTCAGGGCCATCCGGGCCTCATCGCAGGGGACGGTCCGCAGGTAGGGTAATGAGATCACCCCTGCCTCCAGGGAACGGGCCAATTTAATGATGCGTTCCGCCCGGGCCCGGTTATTGTTTGCGAACGGCCTTAAATCCGCAGGAATGAGTTGGCTGACCAGTCCGGGCTCCGGAAAAGCGTGGAACCCGGGAACTTCTTCCATCTCCGATCCAAATCTCGCGCAAAACCGATCGAGCGCCTTTTGGATGACCTTAACGGAAAGGCTTTGGGCGAAAAGGTAGGATACCGCGCATTCCCAGGGTTCCTGGCGGATAAGCCTTAAGCCCCTTAAAAGCCGGAGGGGTTTGGAAAGCACGGGATGATCCTGAAAGGCTTCCTCAAACCCGGCCAAGTCCTGTCGCAGGTTCAGATAATCGGCGATCCAATCTCCCGCTTCGGTTTCCCGGACCCTGGGGGAGGAACATTCCCAATGGACCTTCGAACCCTCCTGTCGGACCCTCCAAAACGCGCCTCCCGCCACGCCCTCGAACCATCCGGGAAGTTCGGATTTTTTCCACCGGAAACATTGCCCGCATAAAAGCGTTAGGCCCAGGTCAAAGGATCCGTTCGGCTGGAGAACTCCCCGGGCGGGGAGGGAAAAAACCAAGGTCATCGCCTCACTTGAAGATTTTTCGGTAAAGCCAGGCCGTCAAAACGATCGGCAGGGGCAGGATAATGGCCTTGGCGTTCCATTGGTTTAAGCCAAGGAAAACAACCTGGTTCAGGAGAAATAAAACCGAGTAACCCCAAAGCGCCCAGCGCTTGAGGAACCAAAGCCCGCCCAGGAAAAAGGCCGAGGCGGCGGTGGCCAGGGAAAGATAACCGGGAAACCAATAGGCGTATGATCTCATGACGGGAGAGATCACCAGCATCATGTTCAGGAACACGCCCACCAGGCCTAGAAGAATAAGAAGGGATAGAAAGGCGGGGCGGGAACTCACAGTTTTTTTCCTTTAACGGATTGGGGATGACTGACCAGCGAAACGAAGCTTTTCCCAACAACCCCCGGACCGGCCAAGAAAAACGATCTATTTCGGGGCGGGTTTCCGGCGGGGTTTCCGGCGCCTTTCCTTCTTGCGGCGGGGGTCTTTCAAGGAACGGGGTTTCTCCCCGGCGGACCCCATCCACCTGCGGTCCTCATTTCGCCGGTCGCTCGTCTTTCGCTTGTCCGCTGGGGGAGCTCCCTTTCCGGCCAAACGATCCAAAAAGTTTTTCCACCAACCCATGTGAGCCTCCCTTGTGAATTCCGCCTTCGATTTACCTAAATGTCCCATCCAGGGGAAGTACATTTTTCGTCATTCCGTTACCTTCCAGAAGGATGCGCAGTCGCTTGACCTCCTGCCGGGCACGGACCGCGGTCCCTAAGGCACCCAAGGCCACCATCAGGATCAGGATGAGAAACCCGATCAACCAGTCCGTTTGGCTGTCATTTCCGCTTTCGGTCCGATTCACCTCGTTTTGAAGGGCCTGGATCTTGGCCAGGGTTTCATCCACTTTTTTTTCGGTATTCACCTGGGAAGCCGTTAGTTCGTGGTATTGATCCGAGGCATTGCGGCCCATCAGGGACAAGATGGTCTCCACGCGGCTTTCCAACCCGTTGTCCACCGGCGGAGGGACCTTCACCGGCGCGGGGGCAGGCCGAGTTCTCTTCTTTACGACGCGGGGCGCAGGCTTCGCGGCGGGAGGGGGAACGGAAAGGCTGATGACCGGCGCCGCTTCGGGTTGGGGTTGGGCCGTTCTTCCGGTACCGATCCAAATCTCGGTTTTGCGGTTTTGTTCTTTTTCCTTTATTAAAACCACCAATAAATCCGATGCTTTCTTGTTTTTCGAGTCGATTTGCAGGGCTTGGCTGTCGAGGAGGATGGCCTGGTCAAAGTCTCCTTGCAGATAGGCTTGGAGAGCCCCCTGATAGGCCTCGTTGGACATATCGCCATAGGGCGCATCGGCCCCCCAGTTCAGGACGGGTCCCAACCAAACCACCGCGCATAAGATAATCAATGAACGCATAGGACGCCTACCCCTCTTCCTTCTAAAATTCAGGTTCAATTCTCATTCAACATAATGAGGGCCCCAAAACGCCCGGTGGCCCGATCGGGGGAAGCCTCGGCCCGGTGGGAGTAAAAAAGGTCCATCCGCTTGATGGTGCACAGGCCCGCCCGGAGTATCTGTCCGGGGGTGACGCCCAATTCGAGGATTTGCCGGGCGTTCGCTTCCTCCAGGTCGAGTTTGTATTTTTCCTTGACCCCGGGAGCCAGGACCTCGCCCGCCCAGGGAAAGACCGATTGGAATGACTCCGCCACTTCCTTCCCCACCTCGTAACAACAGCCGCCGATGGCCGGGCCGAGCGCCACCTTCACATCCGAGGCGCGGGTCCCGAACTCCTCCCCCATCCGCAGGAGGGTCTTGGCCCCCACATGGTTGACAGTTCCCCGCCAGCCGGCGTGGGACAGGCCTACCGCCCGGTGCACCGGATCATAAAAAAGGATCGGCATGCAGTCGGCCACCAGGATCATCAGGGGGACCCCGGGGACATCGGTGATCAGTCCGTCTCCCTCTCCCAATACACCGTCCAGGGGTATGCGCTCATCCCTCATGATACGCCGGATAATGTCCCCATGGACTTGATCCAAGGCGGCCGGGTGGGTACCCCGGATCCCCACGGCTTTCATCAATAAATGGCGGTTTTCCTCCACCCGGATGGATTCATCCCCGACCTTAAAACTGAGGTTCAGCTCCTTCAACCTCCCCCGGCTCACTCCGCCCCGCCGGGTGGAAATGGCATGGGTCAATTGGGAAGGATCTCCCAAACCCGGAAAGGTCAGGAGAGAGACCCCGCCCTGGGTCGTTAAAAGGGTGTCAGCGCTTGGCTTGTCGGTTGTCGTCACTTTTTTCCACCTTGTCCCGATAGGCTAAAATCCCGTCCGCGATGGACCGGGCGATCTTGTCTTGCCATTCCCCATTCCTCAATTTCTGTTCTTCCTTGGGATTACTGATAAAAGCGGTTTCCACGAGAATGGACGGCATATTCACATGGCAAAGCACATAGAACGGAGCGGTTTGGATACGCCGAATTTGCTGGCCCAGGTTCTTACGGATGTTTTTATCCACAAATTCCGCCAGGGTCCCGCTGTTCTCCCCGAACTTGTTATGCAGCATGTCGCTTTTGATGAAATCCAAATAATCCCCTTTCCCGTTTTCCCGGGAGGCCTGGTAAGCGGCCCTTTGGTTGGAGGCCCGGGCGCCGTACTTGTAGGTTTCCGTACCGGTGGCCTTGGACCGGGGGTTGGAATTGCAATGGATGGATACGAAAAGGTCCGCATTGCGGCTGTTGGCGTACTCGGTGCGGTAATTGAGGGAAATGTAATAATCCCCGGTTCGGGTCAGGAACACGTCCAGGTCGGGATCCTTTTGAAGCAAGGCGACGACCTTTTTCGCGATCTCGAGGGTGGCTTGTTTTTCATAGTAGCGCCTGTCGAATCCGCTGGCGCCGTAATCCTTGCCGCCATGCCCCGGGTCGATGATGATCCGCCGGACATGGTACTGCTTGTTATCGGACACCCGCTGCGCTTCCAATACGGAAGGAAGGGGGGCCCGCGCGATGGGCGCTTCGGCCTCCGGCGTTTCCTCCGCGACCGGCGTCGCTTCCGCCACCGCCAAAGGCGTCGAGGGGGAAACGGGCGTCGCCTTGGCATTCATGATTTCCTGGCGTAGTTCCTGGGCATTCACTTCCCCGGCCACCAGGGTTTGCCGGTCCCAATCCCAACGGACATCCTGGTCCAGGAGGACGCTCAAGAGATCCTCCGCGGAAGCGGGTGGAAGTCCCACTTCCCCATTCACCGTCTCCGCGGGGTCCATGGGATAGGAATCCTCGTTTTGCATCACGAGAAAAAAGGGCTGGGAAAGAGCCAAGCGGACCCGGACGTCGCCTTTGGTCAGGGTGATCTTCCCGTCCAAATCATCCTTTTCGATCTCCACTCCGTAATACCGGGCCGTTTCCCGCAAGGGAAGGTAGAGCTTGCCGTCGGCGGTTCTTAAGATCGAGACAATCCCCTGGCCCGGGCCCTGGGCGAAACGCAGGGTCGCGGATTCCACGACCGGGGTTTGACCCCGGCCCAGGGACATCCCCCCCAAAAGGAAAACCAGGCCCAGCGAACCGGTTAGCCCTTTCCCGCCGCCAAAATGAAGCGGGCTCCCATGCGGCCGGTTCCTGTTCTTATTCGTGAAAAATATTGAAAACAATGGCTTCATCCTCGTCTTTTCTCGCCACCGTTCCCTGGTTTTGGGGCCGGGGTTCCAAACGACCTGGCGGTAAAAAATCCAAATCTCATTTTATTCGACATCCGGCGGCACTTCCTTGGCGGCCTTGTGCTTCGGGTAATGTTTGATCCGGAAAAACCAGCTATAGGCGTAGAGGTGACCTTCGGCGTCCTCCCCCCGGACCGACAGGATGTGCCCCCCGGATGTAAGTTTGTCCTTGGGTCGGTGCGTCAAAAGCCGGGTGGATGGATCATAGGTATAAAGAACGGGGTGGTTGTCGATCCCCATGTCCACGCTGGAAGGAACGACCGGGTCCAGGATCCTCACGCTCACGGATGGCTTGTGATCATCGATCAGTTGGCCGTCTCCGGGAAAGACATCCGCCAAGTGCAGGACATGGACGTTAAAAATTTCTTTAAAGGAAGGATGTTTGACGGGGTAAAGGATCAGGTTGCGGTGCAATTTCATCGGGTGAACCGTGCGGTCGTTGGGGCCGGGACAGACCCCGAAAGCCAGCTGGTAGCCCAGCTCCCGGGTTTTGGCGGCGATGGTCTCATTGTAATCGCCGTAAGGGTAGGCCAGCACGGTCGAGGCGTAATGGAAATGGTCCTGGATGAAGGTCAGCGGCGCGCTTAATTCCTCCGCGAGGAATTTCCCGTAATCTTCGGGCGAATAATTTTCCTGCTGTTTGCCCATGTGGGGATGGCTCTTGGTATGGCTTTCCACCGTCCAGCCGTTCCTCACCATCTCCTGCAATTGGTCATAACGGAGGGCTCCCTTGGAATCCCCCCCTTCTGCCAGCCGACGAAGTCGGTATAGGCGAACAACACCGCGGGGTAGTGGTACCTCTTCACCACGGGATAGGCTATTTCGTAAATGCTTTTGAAGCCGTCATCGAAGGTTAAAAGCACCGCCTTGGCGGGGAGGGGTTTCCCGTCAAACCAGTAGGCTTTCAACTGCTCGACCGAAATGGGCGTGATCCCGTGGTCCTTGAGGTACTTCATTTCCCAGGCGAACTCCGTCACCGGCATGCAATAGCGGGAAAGGATTCCGCTGCCCGCGATGGGCGTCGGCACAAAACGGTGGTAGCAGAGGACCGTGAAACCGTTGTCGGGGGCGGGTGTGACCATCCCGGGCGGTTTCGCCGGGGCGGCGGGTGAGGCCGTGGCCCGGGCGGCAGCCCTCATCGGGGGAAGCGTAGGGGTCGGCGAGGGCCGCTCGGCCGTTTTTGCCTCCTGCGCGGCCCAAAGGGGGACGCACCCAAGGGCAAAAACCAGGCCGATCCCGGTCCTCCGCCAACCGACTCCGCGACTCCTCGCGCTATCCATGTTCGCTTTCCTGTCCCCGATCCTTGCGGATCAGTTATTGCTCAAGGTCTTATTTGCGTTCAACAGCCTTTTCCGCATGTAAGCCGGTATCTCGTACTTGCTGTCGCCCGTCGCCGCGTAGGGCGCCTCCGAGTCCTCCGGCGTATGGGCCGAGGGCTTGTCCCCCTTGGGCTTGAATTCGGGGTTCAGGAACTCCTCGTAATTCAAGACCGTTTCCAGGGCCGCGTCCTGCTTCGAGGCCTCGAATCCGGTGGCGATGATGGTGACCCGCAGGCCGTCCTTCAGGTTCTCATCGCGCACGATCCCGGGGATGATCTCCGCGCCGGGCCGGGCGGATTTCTGGAGGTACCCGTTGATCTCGTTGAATTCCTTCAGGGTGAAGTTGACGCCCGCCGTGACCAGGACCAGCACCGCGTTGGCGCCGGCGATATCCACGTCCTCCAGGAGGGGGCTGTTGACGGCTTTTTGGACCGCCTTCATGGCCCGATCCTCGCCCGTGGCGGCGCCCATGCCCATCAGGACCTTGCCCTTGGCGGTCAGGATCCGCTTCACGTCGGCGAAATCGCGGTTGATGATGCCTTCCGAGTGGATGATGCCCGAGATGCTCTGGATGGCCTGCACCAGGACCTCGTCCACCTTGGCGAAGGCCGAGACCAGGTCGATGTCCAGGTCGCAAACCGAATTGATGCGTTCGTTGGGGATGACCACGATGGCGTCCACGTGGGGCAGCATGGCCCGCAGGCCGTCTTCGGCCTGGGTCTTGCGCACCGGCCCCTCGTGCTCGAAGGGACGGCTGACGACCGCCACGGTGAGGATGCCCAATTTCTTGGCGATCTCCGCCACCACCGGCGCCGCGCCCGTTCCCGTTCCCCCGCCCATGCCGGCGGCCACGACGACCATGTCGGCCCCTTCCAGGGCCTTCTGGATCTCGTCGGTGGATTCCACGGCGGCTTCCTTGCCGATCGTGGGGTTTCCGCCCGAGCCCAGGCCCTTGGTCAGCGTCTTGCCCAGTTGGATTTTCTTGCCCGCCTTGCTACGGCGCAGGGACTTGTAGTCGGTGTTGGCCGCGATGCATTCCACACCCTCCACCCCGCCTCCATCATCTTGTTGACGGCGTTGCATCCGCCGCCCCCGACCCCGATCACCTTTAATTGGGCCAGGTACTGCGTCACATCGTCTTCCGCGAACTCATATCATCTTTTTCCCCCTCAATTAAAATCAGCTATTAGCTGTTAGTTCTTAGCTGTTTGCTGCTAGCTTTTGCCAAAAGCCAATCGCTAATGGCCAATAGCTTCTTTCTTTACAACTTCCAACTTCATCGCCTTTTGCTGTCGACTGTTGACTGCCGGCTGTCGCCTATTACTGTCGACCGTCAAATGGAGTCCCCGAACCACTTTTTCATCCGGCCCAGGAGCCCCTTCACGTCCTGCCCTCCCGTGAAACCCTTGCCCTTCGCTTGGGTCCCGCTCTTTTGGTACGTTTGGAATCCCATCAACACCAGACCCACCGCCGTGGAATAAGCTGGGGTTGGAAACCACGTCGGTCAGGCCTCCCACCCGTTTGGGGGACCCGATCCGCACCGGGAGCTGGAGGATTTTTTCCGCCAGTTCCGCCGTTCCTTCCATCAGGGAGGACCCTCCGGTGATGACGGCCCCGGCGGGGATGCGGTCCTCGAACCCGTGTTTCTTCAGCTCCGAGGACACCAGTTCGAAGATCTCCTCCATGCGCGCCTCGATGATCTCGGAAAGCACCCGGCGGGGCATGCGCCGGTCCGCCCGCCCGCCCACGCCCGGCACGGTGATCTCCTCCTCTTCCTTGACCATGGAGGTGTAGGCGCATCCGTACTGGAGCTTGATGGCTTCCGCCTCGGTGTTGGGCGTCCGCAAGCCGACCGCCACGTCGCTCGTGACCAGCTGGCCGCCCAGGGTGATGATGCCGGTATGCCAGAGGGCCCCGTTGATGAAGACCGCGATGTCGGTGGTGCCCCCGCCGATATCCACCAGCACCACGCCCAGCTCCTTCTCGTCCTGCGAGAGGATGGCCTCGGCCGAGGCCAGGGGCTGGAGGATGATGTCCGACACCTGGAGGCCGGCCCGCTCCACGCTTCGCACGATGTTCTGCACGCTGGTGACCGCCCCGGTCACCACATGCACTTCCGCCTCCAGCCGGACTCCCGACATTCCCACGGGGTTCTTGATCCCGTCCTGGTCGTCCACCACGTACTCCTGGGGGATGACGTGGATGATCTCCCGGTCCATGGGGATGGCGATGGCCTGGGCGGCCTCGATGACCCGCTCCCGATCCTCCTCGCTGATCTCCTTGTCCTTGCGGGCCACCGCGATGACCCCCCGGCTGTTCAGCCCCTTGATGTGCCCCCCGGCCACCCCCGCGAAGGCGGCGCTGACCTCGACGCCCGCCATGCGCTCGGCGTCCGTCACGGATTTCTTGATCGAGGCGATGGTCTGTTCGATATTCACCACCGAACCCTTCCGCAGGCCCGTGGAGGGGGTGGTGCCCACGCCGATGATGTGGACCTGCCCTTCCTCATCCTGTTCGCCGATGATGGTGCAAACCTTGGTCGTGCCCAGATCCAAGCCCACCACGATGTCCTGCTTGATTTCCTTCGCCATCTCCGCCTCCTTGAGTTGAGCCATTAGCTTTTAGCCTCAGGCCTCAAGCCGCGCCTAAAAGGCCGCGGCTAAACGCTAATTGTTACGCGCCCTTTCCCGCCAGTTTCACCAGAACCGTGCCCTCGTAGCGGAAATCCATCGATCCCGCCCGGAGGCCCTTGTGGGACAGGTCGGAGCGGACCAGGTCCAAACGCCTCAGTTCCACCCCCGTGACCTGCGTATCGAAAGTCGCCGTCACCCCGTCAATGAAAGTCACCTTCAAGGCCTGGGGATCGGACAGGTTGACTTCCGAGACCTCCTGGGCCAGTCCGTCTTCCCGTTTGGACAGGAAGGCCAGGAAATCCAATCCCGGCTTGAGGGCCGCGGCCAGGCCCGTGGTCCCTATGGCCTCGGGTGTCACCCGGACCCCCGAGAGAAGGGGCAGGTCCACCTGGGATAATTCCTCGCTGGCGGAGAGGACCCGGCCCTCTTCCGTGACGCCGTAGAGGGCCCCGCTGTCCAAAAGCGCCGCGGGTTTACGTTCCTTCACCGAGATCAAGACCGTTTGGGGAAGGCGCCGTTCCAAGTAGACCTTCTCCACCCAATCCATTTTCTCCAGCCTGGCCGCGGCCTCGACCAGGTCCAGTTTGAACATGTTCTCTCCCATGGGCAGTCCGGCGGTTTTCATCACGTCCTCGGCCCGCAGGAACCGGCATCCCTGCAGGGTCACCTTCGCCAGCTTGAACCCCGAGGCCTCCTGGAGCCGGCCCAGGACCTCGTTCTTACCCCACCAGGCCAAGCCGATCATCGCGATGAGGGCGGCCGCCTTTGCGACCCCCTTCACCCCGCCCCAGGCTTCCCGGATGGGGAAGGCGGTTTGAACGGTCCCCGGCTGGGAGGAAGGCCGGTAAAAGGGCGAGGCCGACCCCTCCTCCACCCGCTCTTCCCGGGGGGGCTTGGGGTCCTTCCCTTTTTTCAAGAAAAAGAGGAACCCCTTTTTGGACTCGGACGCGACCCTCTTATCCTGCGGCAGGTTCAATCCATAAGCCCGGCCGTTCCACCGGCTCTCCCGGAAACGGGAGACCGCTGAAAACCGGCTCTCCAGGGAACGACGAACCGGACTTCCTGCCGCCGCTGGACGGGAAGCCGAACCCTGGCCTTTCAGGAGAACCTTGGTGCCCCGGTAGTGCATTACCCCACCTTCGCCATGGCCCGGACGGGCGCTTTTTTCAATGCCATCTCGCAAAGCCTCTTCAATAGTTTCGGGAAAGGGATGCCCGCGGCCCGCGCCGCGTCCGGGACCAGGCTGACGGCGGTCATGCCGGGGGCGGTATTCACCTCCAGGATCTGGGGTTCCCCCTTCGGCGGGCAGATGAAGTCCACCCGGTAGTAATCCTGGCATCCCATGGCCTCGCCCGCCTTCAGGGCGTAGGCCTGCACCTTGCGGGTCTGGGCGGGCGTCAATCGGGCCGGGACCACGTGGGTGGAATGGCCGGGGGTATATTTGGCGTCGTAATCGTAGAACTCATTCACCGGAAGGATCTCCACGACCGGCAGGGCCTTGCGGCCTAGGATGGTCGCGGTGACTTCCACGCCGCCGATGAACTTTTCCACCAGAACCCAGGAGCTGTACTGGAAAGCGTTCCGGAGGGCCCGGGAGAGCTCGGATTTCCTGCGCACGATCGTGATCCCAATGGCCGATCCCACATCGGCGGGCTTCACCACCACGGGGAGCGGCAACCGGACGGTTTTCAAGCGCTCAGAGGGTTTCGCGCTTTTATGAATCGCCGTCCAGGGCGCGGTCGGAATTCCCTGGGCCTCGAAAACCAGTTTGGAACATCCCTTGTGCATGGCCAGGCCGCAGGCCAAGGCACCCGAGCCCGTATAGGGGATCCTCCATTGGTCGAGAAGGGCTTGGAGCGTCCCATCCTCCCCAAAACCGCCGTGCAAGGCGATGAATAGGGCATCCGCCCGGGAAGCCAGGATGCGCCTGCGCAAAACCGTGGGCTTCCTGTCTTGGGCGGTCAAGGGCAGGCCCACCGCCTCCACCCCGGCCTGGGTCAGGCCCTCCAGCACGTTCTTTCCCGAAAGGAGCGATATTTTCTTCTCGGGGCTCCAGCCCCCGTATAAGACTCCAACTTTCATCTTGGTTCTCCGTTCCAACAGGTTCCCCGCCCCTGGGGGCGGGAGTTGGTGTTGTACGACCCTCAACTTCCCTTCAAGTTCCACCATACGTCCTTGATCTCTTCCCAGTTCCAGTTGCCCATGGGCAAAATCTCCGGTTCCAGGCGGATGCCGGTGGCTTCCCGCACCCTTTTTTGCACTTCCCGCATCACCCCCACCACATCGTGGGCGGTGGCCTTGCCGTTGTTGACGATGAAATTGGCGTGGATCGGGCTTACCTGCGCGTCCCCCACCCGGAAACCCTTGAGACCCACCGACTCGGTCAGCCTCCCGGCGAAATCCCCCGGCGGGTTCTTGAAGACGCTCCCCGCGTTTTTTTCCGTGCGGGGCTGGCGGCCCCGGCGGGCCTTGAAATATTCCTTCACCTTTTTTTCCACCATGGCCTTGGGCTCTTTCCGGAGCTTGAGGACCACCTCCACCAGCACGTCCCCCGTCATCTTCAGGGAGGAACTGCGGTATCCGAACACCAGCCCGGAACTGGGGATCTTTTTCATTTCCCCCCGGGGCGACACGATCGTCACTTCCTGCACCAGGGGCCCGATCCAGGCCCGTTTGGCGCCCGCGTTCCCCACCACCGCCCCGCCGATCGTCCCCGGGATCCCGGCGAAAAATTCCACTCCGCCCAGGTTGGCTTCCCGGGTCTTGGCCAAAACCGAAACCAGCTTGGTGCCCGCCTTGGCCCGGACCCGGGTCCCTTCGATCTCCACCCCCTGGAAATTCCGGCCCAGCCGGATCACCACGCCCTGGTAGCCTTCGTCGGCGAAGAGCACGTTGGAACCCCCGCCTAAAATCAGGTAGGACACCCCCGCGTGGGACAGGCAACGCAGGAGTTCGCTCAGGTCTTCCGCGCCCTGCGGCTCCACCAACGCCGAACAACGCCCCCCGATGTGGTAAGTGGTCTGGGGGCCCAAGGGCGCGTCGAGGATCACCTTGCCCTCGATGAGCCGGGTCAGTTCCCGCAAATCCACCTGTTTGAGATCCATCCGTTCCACCGCGATCATGTTTTCGTTTTCTCCTTCAGACTTTTTCACCACCAAGGCGCCAAGGCGCCAAGAAAGGCAAAACAAGCAACCGCCGACTTAAGGTTTTTAATCCAAAGATTCATTTTTGGGTTTTCTTGGTGTCTTTGTGTCTTGGTGGTCATTTTTGCCTTTCTCCTCATCCCTTGTGTTTCTGGACCAGGTCGCTGCCGACCTTCCAGATGTCGCCCGCGCCCATGGTCAGGAGTACGGTGTTGGCGTTGAGGCGGTTTTTCAGGTATTCCAGGAGCGCGCCCTTGTCCTCGATGGATTGCACGTTCTTGTGGCCGTTTTCCCGGATGGCCTCCACCAGCGTCTTTCCCGAGACCCCGGGGATGGGCTTCTCCCGCGAGGGATAGATGGCGGAAATGACCACCTCGTCCGCGTCAAAGAAGGCCTTGCCGAACTTGTCCCGAAGCAGCTGGGTGCGGGAGAAGAGATGGGGCTGGAACACGACCAGGAGCTTTTTCTTCCCCGCGTAAGTTCTTGGCCGCCCTCAGGGTCTCCTGCACGGCCGTGGGATGATGGGCGTAATCGTCGATGACCGTGGCTCCCTTGTAGGTACCCTTGATCTCGAAACGGCGCTGGGCGCCATGGAAACGGGACAAGTCCCGCCGCGATGGCCTTGAAGGGGACCTTGAGTTCCAGGCCCACCGCCACCGCCGCCAGGGCGTTCTGCACGTTGAATCGCCCGGGGACGTTGAGTTTCACGGCCCCCAACCGCTTGCCCTCCCATTCGACCTCGAAGGTGGACCCGATTTTTTCCAGCTTCACCTTTCGGGCCCGCAAAGCCGCGCCCGGCCCCATGCCGTAGGCCACCGCCCGCCTCTTGAGCTGGGGCAGGATGGCCTGGACCTGCTTGTCGTCGACCCCCAGGATCACGCAGCCGTAGAAGGGCACCTTGTTGCCGAAAGCCACGAAGGCTTCCCGCACCTTCTCGATGGAACCGTAGTAGTCCAGGTGGTCGTCGTCGATGTTGGTGACGATGGAGATCATGGGGGAGAGGAGGAAGAATTCACCGAAGGCCTCGCAAGCCTCGGCGACCAGGTATGGGCTTTTCCCCAGCTTGGCGTTGGACTTGAACACGTCCACCTGCCCTCCGATGACCAGGGTGGGGTCCAGCCCGCCCTCGGTGAGCACCAGGCCCACCATGGAGGTGGTGGTGGTCTTGCCGTGGGTGCCGGAGACCGCGATGCCGTACTTGAGGCGCATCAATTCCCCAAGCATCTCGGTGCGGGGGATGACCGGGATGCCCCGGCGCGCGGCCTCGGTGATCTCCGGGTTGTCCATGGGCACGGCGGCCGAATACACCACCACGTCGGATGCGGAGACGTTGCCGGCCTTGTGCCCGAAGGAGATCTTGGCCCCCATCTTCTGCAGCCGGTCGGTCACCTCGCTGGCCTTCAGGTCCGAGCCCGTCACCTGGTAGTGCAGGCTCAGGAGGACCGCCGCGATGCCGCTCATGCCCGCCCCGCCGATGCCGATGAAATGCACGCGTTGGACCTGCCCCAGGGCCTGGTTGATCTGGAAAGAGGCTGTTTTCATGCGGTTTTCCTTTGCCGGGCCATTGCCAAAAGCCCCTCGGCGATTTGGGCTGCCGCCCCCGGGCGCGCGAGGTTTCCCGCGGCCCGGCCCATCGTTTGAAGCTTTTCCCTATCCGAAAGCAGTGAGATCACCGCCCGGCAGAGGGTTTCCTCGTCCGCCTCGTCCTCCCGCAGAACCTGCGCCATCCCGGCCGCCTGGAGCATCCGTGCGTTCTTCTCCTGGTGCCCGGAAGCGTGGGGATATGGAATAAAGAGGGCTGGTAGGCTCCGGCTTATGAGTTTCGGCGCAGGTCATGGCGCCCGACCGGCTCACCACCAGGTCGCTGGCCGCGTAAGCTTCGTGAATATTCGCGATAAAGGGCCTCAAAACCACCTTCAAGGGGCATTTTTCCAGCTCGTCCACCGTCGCTTGATAATCCGCCGGGCCCGTCATGAAGATCGCCTGCACCGGCTGGTCTCCCTGGCCCAGGAATTTCAACACTCCCGCCATGAGGCGGTTCAGGCTTCGGGCCCCCTGCGATCCCCCCAGCATCAACAGCGTGGGGGTATCCGGTTGTAACCCGAAGGCTTCCCTCGATTTTTTCCTTTCGGCCGACACGATCTCTTCCCTGACCGGAATTCCAGACCATTCCGACCTCCTCCTCGAAAAGTGTTTGAGGGTTTCCTCGAAACCGACGAAAACCCTCCGGGCGAAGGCGCCCAAAAACCGGGCCGCCAATCCCGGCTCCACGTTGGGTTCGAACAATCCCACCGGCACACCCCGACAACAAGCCGCGAGGGACAAAGGCACGGATACGTAACCGCCCGTGGAAAAGACCGCCGCCGGGCGGATGGCTCCGACCAGCCGCCAGGACCGCCCGAAACCCCGGGCCAGGTCCCAGGCGAAGCCGAAGAGCCTCCACGAGAGGGAGCGGGGCATGCCGCTGGCGGAGATGCCCTCGAAAGGGATTCCCGCCTCGCGCACCCACTTGGCCTCCGGCCCGTTGACCTTGCCCACGTATACCAACTTGTTCTCCTTGTCCTTCATCAATTCTTTCGCGACCGCCAACGCGGGAAACACATGCCCCCCCGTTCCGCCGCCCGTTAACAAAATCTTCACATTCCTAACCTTAACGACAACGGCAAACCACTTCTTAACCACAGAGACACATGCCACCCATCCACAAACCCATAAAGAAGGTGGTATAGCCCCGCATTTTCTAAATGATCTTTCCAAAAGATATGCGGGGCAGAGGCACAGAGAAAAAATTTTTGATCTAATTTTGAAATCCTTCTCCGTGTCTCCGTGTCTCCGTGGTGAAATCCTTTGTCTTTATTATTCATGCCGCCACCGGCTTGGCCCCGAAGGGCGAGGACAACTTGGTCTCCCGGGATATGTTGAAAAGGATGCCGATGGAGAACAGCGTGAAGACCATGGAGGAGCCTCCGTAGGAAATCAGGGGAAGGGGGATACCCTTGGTGGGCAGCAGGCCCGTGACCACACCCAGGTTCATGACCGCTTGGAACCCGATAAGGCCCGTGACGCCGGAGGCCAGGAGCGCCTTGAAAAGTCCGTTCTCCCGCATCCCCGCCTGGGCCGCCACCTTGAAACCCCGCAGGATGAAGACCGCGAAAAGGAACACCAGGCTGCCGGCTCCCCACAATCCCAATTCCTCGGCGATGACGGCGAAGATGAAATCGGTGTGGGGCGCGGGAAGGTAAAAGAGCTTTTGCGTGCTGTTGGAGAGTCCGACCCCCAGGGGCCCGCCATTCCCCACCGCGATGAGGGATTGGATCAGCTGGAAACCCGGCCCCCTGCGGATCCTCCCAGGGGTTCAGGAAGGCCGTAATGCGCCTCATGCGGTAACTGGCCGACTCCACGAGAAAAATGAAGGTAGGCACCAGGACCGCCAGGGGCATCATGAAAAATTTCCATTGCATCCCCGAGAACAGCATCAATTGGAGGGTCACCAGGGCCAGGAGCACCGCCGTTCCCAAGTCGTGCTGTTTTTCCAGAAGGACCATCCCCAGCCCCAAAATGATGAAATAGGGCACCAGGCCGGAGAGCTGGCGTATCTGGGCCTGGCGGCGGTCCAGGGAATCGGCCAGGTAGAAGACCAGGGCGATCTTGAAAACCTCGGAGGGCTGGAAGGAAAGGGGACCCAGCCGGAACCACCTCTGGGCGCCGCCCACCGTGCGGCCGATGCCCGGAATACAGACCGCGACCATGAGCAGGAGGGACAGGAACAGGGCCGGAATGGCCAGGGCCCGGAGCCTTTCCAGGTCCATCCGGGAGGCGAACCACAAACCCGCCCACCCCACCCCCACCCAGGTCAGTTGGCGCAGAATGAAGTAATAACTGCTGTTGTAGCGGTCATGGGCCAGGATGGCCGAGGCGCTATAAACCATGATCAGCCCGACCGTCACCAGGACGACGGTCGAGCAGGAACAGCAGGAAGTCGGGCGACGGCTGGGACTTGTTTTTAAGGTTCACTTTTTCCTCTTCATTCTTGAAAGACCCGGAGATAGGGGATTTCATCCTTCCGTTCGGATTCCGACCAAGGCGTTGAAGGTGTGGTAAAGGTGTGGGTGGTGTGGCTGTCAGAATCCGAGCGCAAAAATGAAACCTCCCTTCCCGATTGGACGGCGGCGTGGATGCGCCGCGACTCTTTCTCGCCCAATTGGATGATGAACATCAGCGTTTTTCTTCTTCCAAACAAAACGACCCCAAATCACCGCGAAGTCGCGAAGAAAATCGAAAGCCCATGGATGAAAAAAACATAAATCTAAATTGTCGTTTTGTCGTTCTTCGCGTCTTCGCGGTGAAAATTCCTCGCTTCATCCTTTTGTGGCCCCCGTTCGGGATTCCCGTAAGTGCTTCACCAGGGCCTTGAACTGGCGGCCCCGGTCCTCGTAATTCTGGAACATGTCAAAGCTGGCGCATCCGGGGGAAAACAAAACCGTCCCCCCCTTCTCGCTCTCGGCCAAGGCTCCCTTGACCGTCTCCTCCAGGGTGCCGGCTTCCACCACCGTGACCGCCGGGGAGAGTTGGGCGGCCACCTTGGCCTTGCACTCCCCGAACGCCACCACGCGGGTGACCCTTTCCTGGATGAGGGGGATCAAACGGGTGAAATCCCCCGCCTTGTCCCGCCCGCCCAGGATCAGCACGATGGGCCGCCGGAAGCTTTCCAGGGCCTTGACCACCGAATCCACGTTGGTGCCCTTGGAGTCGTTCACGAAACGCACCCCGTCGATCTCGCCCGCGTCCTCCAGCCGGTGTTCCACTCCCTCGAAATCCTCCAAAGCCTTCGCGATGGCGGCATCCGGCGTGCCCATCAGGGAGGCGGCCAGGGCCGCCGCGCAGGCGTTTTCCACGTTGTGAGGGCCGGGTATCCTCAAGGCGGCCAGTGGAAGCAGTTCGCGCCCTAAAAGCTCGATCTTCCCCTCCACGGCGTAGCAGCCCGGTTTTCCCCCGCCCCGGTTTTCCTTCGGGAACCCGAAAAGGAAAACCCGTCCCTTGGCCATGGAGGAGAAAAGAGGGGTGTACTTGTCGGAAACGTTCAAGAGAACCGAGTCTTCCGGACCCTGGTTCTTGAAAACCCTCCCCTTCATTTCCACGTAGGTCTGCATGGAGCCGTGCCGGTCCAGGTGGTCGGGCGTCACGTTCAGGATCGCCGCCACTTTGGGATGGAAATCCCTTATGGTTTCCAGCTGGAAGCTGGAAACTTCCAGGACCGCCGCGTCCTCGGCGGACAGGTCGAACACCGCCTCGGCGAAGGCCGTGCCGATGTTGCCGCAGGCCAGGGCTTTCCGGCCGCCCCGGAGGATCATCTCGGTCAAAAGGGTGGTGGTGGTGGTTTTACCGTTGGTGCCGGTCACCGCCGCCACGGGGGCCGCGCAATAGCCGAAAGCCAGCTCCATTTCACCGATGACGGGCAGGCCCTTGTCGGCGGCCGCTTCCAGGACCGGGTGATTCAGGGGTACTCCCGGGGAAACCACCAAAAGGTCGCAAGCGGTCAGCTCCCGCAGGTTGCCCCCGCCCAGGGCCAGGCGGACCCCGGAAAGGCCCTTGGCCTTTTCGATCCAGGAAGTGAGTTTCTCCGGGCTCTTGTCGTCCAGGATCACCACCCGGGCCCCGTGGAGGGTCAGGAGCCTGGCGGCCGCGAACCCCGACCTTCCCAGACCCATGACCGCCGCTTGTTTTCCGTTCACGTTTAGCATGGTTTCCCCGTTACCTCAGTTTCAGCGTGGATAAAGTCAAAAGCGTCAAAATGATGGCCACGATCCAAAAGCGCACGATGAGCTTGGATTCGGGCACGCCGGAGAGCTCGAAATGGTGGTGGAGGGGAGCCATCTTGAAAACCCGCTTGCCGCTGACCTTGAAGGACGTCACTTGGATGATGACCGAGAGGGCCTCCGCCACGAAGATGCCGCCCACGATGATGAGCAGGATCTCCTGCTTGACCATCATGGCGATGGTGCCCAGCAACCCTCCCAGGGCCAGGGAGCCGGTATCGCCCATGAAGACCTGGGCCGGATGGGCGTTGAACCAGAGGAACCCCAGCCCCGCCCCCACCAGCCCGGCGCAGACCACCGTCAACTCGGAGGCGCCCGGCACGGTGATGATCTTCAGGTACTCGCTGAATTTCACGTTGCCCGACACGTAGGTGACGACCACGAAGGCCATGGCCGCGAAGGTGGTGCAGCCGACCGCCAGGCCGTCCAGGCCGTCGGTCAGGTTCACCGCGTTGGAGGCCGAGACGATCACCAGGACCCCGAAGAAAGGATAGAGGGCGTCCAGGTTCACGGGATGCTTGAAGAAAGGCAGGGTGATGTAGGTCTTCATGTAAAAATCGTCGGGGAGCACCATCAGGTAGAGGTACACGATGAGGATGGCCCCCATGACCTGGAAGATCAGCTTTTGGGCGCCCGAAATCCCCCGCTTTTTGCCCTCGCCCACGAGCTTCCAGTAATCGTCCGCGAAGCCGATGGCCCCGAACCAGAGGATGGACAGGAGGGCGATCCAATACAATTTGGAGTCCCATCGGACCCACAGCAGAGTGCTGGCGACGAGGGAAGCCACGATCAGGAGCCCCCCCATGGTGGGCGTCCCCGCCTTGGCCGAGTGGCTGGCCGGCCCGTCGGTACGGATCTTCTCGCCCATCTGGGAGGACCTCATCCAGCGGATCAGGGCGCCCCCGAAAAGGAGGCATATGGCGAAGGTGGTGACGGCCGCGTAAACGGAGCGGAAAGTCACGTACCGGAAAACATTGAATCCGATGAACTTTCCGGCCAGCGGGTAGAGGAGGTGGTAAAGCATGGGTCCTAACCTTTCCTTTTGGGCAGCGCCTCAAGCGCCGCCTCCATTTTCATTCCCCGCGAACCCTTCAACAGCACCGCGTCCCCGGACCGGATCCGGCGGGCTAATTCGGTCCCGGCCTGTCTCGAGGACTCCAGGAGCATCACTTCCTCCCTTTGGTCCGCGCTCAGGTACCGGGCGGCCTTGCGGAACTCCCCTCCCACCAGGAGCACCAGGCCCGGGGCCAGGCGCAGGGCCTGGCGGAGCGCCTGGCGGTGGGCCAGGGGGCCGAAGTCGCCCAGTTCGAGCATGTCCCCCAGCACCAGGACCTTGCGCTGGGGCCCCTTCAATCCCTCAAAGGTGGAAAGCGCCGCTTCCATGGAGGCGGGGGAGGCGTTATAGGCGTCGTTGAGGATCAAGGCCCCCATTCGGTTCTCGATTTCCATGCGCATCTTGGCCTTGGGCCGGAAGCTGCCCAGCCGTTCGGCAAGCGCCTGGAAGGGCACGCCCAGGGCCAGACCGGCGGAGGCCGCCGCCAGGGCGTTCAGGACGTTGTGGGCGCCGGGCATTTGAAGGAGGACCGATGACTTTTGGCCGCTCGCCTGAAGGATAAACCGGGTGAAGAGACCCCGGGGTTTGAGCTCCAGCGCCCGGACCTGCCCGGTCTTGAATCCGAATGTGATCACTTGTTCTCCTTTTTGGCTCAACAGGGGTTCTTCCCCGTTGAGGACGATCCACCCGCCCGGCCGGAGGGCCGTTTGGATCTTTTGTTTCTCTTGCGCCAACTGCCGCCGCCCGCCGAAATGCCCCAGATGCGCGTCCCCGATGGCGGTCACCACGGTCACATCGGGCCGCGCGGTCTCCGACAACCCCGCCATCTCGCCCGGGTGGTTGATGCCGATCTCCACCACCGCCGACCGGTCCTCCGGGGAGAGCCTCAACAACGTCAAGGGGAGTCCCCATTGGTTGTTCAGGTTGCCCTCGGTTTTTAAGACCCTTCCCTTCGCCCCCAGTAAATGGGCCGTCATGTCCTTGACCGTGGTCTTTCCCATGCTTCCCGTCACGGCCACCACCGGCCCGTTCCACTGAAGCCTTTGGCTTCTTCCCAAGTCCCCCAAGGCCCGGGTGGTATCCGAAACCAGAACCTCAGGAAGCTTCCCGGCCCCTTCCTGATCGACGAGGGCCCCGGCCGCCCCCTTGGCCGCCGCTTCCCTTAAAAACTTGTGCCCATCCAGGCGGTTTCCCCGGATAGCCACGTAAAGGTTCCCCTTTTTCAGGGCCCGCGTATCGTGGGAAACCCCCGCGATCCGGACCTTCCGCCCCCCCTTGAGAAGCTTTCCGTTCGTCAAGGCGGCCACTTCTTCCAGCGACCATGGCAGCATCAGGAATTCAACCCAGCAAAATCTTTTTCACCACAGAGGCACAGAGACACAGAGAAGTAATTTGATTTATCTTTTCCTTTAACCATTTTTGCCTTCTTGAAGGTGTCTCTGTGTCTCCGTGTCTCCGTGGTAAATGTTTGAATTGTTTTTCTTCAAATCCGTTAGGACTTTCCGGGCCTCTTCCCGGTCGTCAAAATGGGTTTTCCGGTCCCCGATGATCTGGTAGGTTTCGTGTCCCTTGCCGGCGATGAGCACCAAATCGCCCCTGCCGGCTCGGGTCAGCGCCAGGCGGATCGCCTTCCGCCGGTCCTCTTGCACGAGAACGGTCCGGTTCTTGCCTTGCGTCCTTCCCTTCGGAATTCCCGCCAGGATGTCATTCAGGATGGTCTTGGGCTTCTCAGTGCGGGGATTGTCGGAAGTCACCACCGTGAGATCCGCCAAAGCGGAGGAAATCCTTCCCATGAGCGGCCGCTTCGTCTTGTCCCGGTCACCGCCGCAGCCGAAAACCGAAATGAGCTTCCGTCCAGAGGTCTGGTCAAGGATTTGCCGGGAGGCGATCAGCGCTTGTTCCAAGGCATCGGAGGTATGGGCGTAATCCACCAATACGGTGAAATCCTGCCCGGCTTTTACGGCCTCGAACCGGCCCGGCACGGCCGGGGCTTGCGCCAGGCCCTTGCGCAAGACTTCCCAGGAGAAACCCAATTCCCGAAGGACCGCCAGGGCGGCCAGGGAGTTGTAAATATTAAAGAGCCCCGTCAGGGGCACCTCAAAGGAATGGCCCTGAAGGGTGAAGGAACTATGGCCGGGGTGGAGCTGAATATTCTGGGCCTGGTAAAGGCAGGAAGTTTTGATGCCATAGCCGACGGCCCGGGGACCCAGTAACCGGATGAGTTTTTTGCCATAGGCGTCATCGGCGTTAACGACCCGGGTTCGGACCGAGCCGAACCCCGTGAAAAGGATTTGCTTCGCTTTGAAATAATTGGAAAAGGTCTTGTGGAAATCCAGGTGGTCCCGCCCCAGGTTGGTGAATACCGCTCCTTGGAATTCCACGCCCGCGACCCTCTTTTGGACCAGCGAGTGGGAGGATACTTCCATCACCGCGTGGGAACACTTCGCCCTTTCCATCTCGGAGAGCAGGCGGTTGACGATCAGGGAGGAAGGGGTCGTGTTGGGGGCCTCATACCGCTTCTTCCCGACTTGATAGGAAATGGTCCCGAGAAGGCCGGTCTTTTTCCCCGCCTTTTCTAGCAGGTGGCGAATAAGGAAGGTCGTGGTGGTCTTTCCCTTGGTGCCGGTCACGCCGATGACCTTCACCCTTCGGGATGGGTTTCGATAGAAGGCTTTGCAGGCCATCGCCAGGGCTTCCCGGCCGTCGGACACCACCACCTGGGGGGCGTTCAAGCCCTGGATGGGCTTTTTCTCGACGACCACGCAGGCGGCGCCCTTCCCCACGGCTTCCATGGCGAAGTTCCGCCCGTCGGTTTTGAACCCGGGCAGGCAGAAAAAGAGGTCGCCCCTTCGCGCGTTTTTGGAGTTCTCGCTCAAACCCGAGATGGGAGTTTCGACGGACCCCATCCCATAGGAAGCCTTCATGGCTTTTAATAAGAGGGAGAGTTTCATGAGTGCCCACCCTGGGGAAGGTCCGCCCTGACCGAGGGAAGGTCACAGCTCAAGTCGCAGGCGTTGACCGCCTTGAGGGACCGGCCGACGGGGGGGAACTGGACCCGGACGATCCCCTCACCCGTGAAATTCACCCTTAATCCCAGGGGAGCCAGCAGGGCGAGGGCTTGGCGTTTGGTCTTGCCCCGCAGGTCGGGCATCACGCCCGGGGGAGGGACATTCGCCCCGTTCATCGAAACACCCTTTCCGTCGACGGTGTTCGGCGGGGCGTTCGAACGGGCGGTGCCCGCGGGGGCGGATCCCAGGATGAGGGTCACGCCGATGGAGTTTTTGGGGTCCTCCAGGGTATAGGTTCCGGCCAAGGGGGTCTGGGCTACGATCCGGCTTCCCTTGCCCGTGAACTTGTACTTCACCTGCTTATCCTTCGCCAGTTGGAGCCCCTGGACGCGGGTAAGCCCCAGGAATGAGGGAAGTTCCCGGTGGATGACGGCGATTTCATCCGCGTCCGTTTTTACGGCGGGCACCAGGGCATAGGCCAGGGCCCGCTTGGCGACTTCCTTAAATACGGGCCCCGCGGTGTAACCGCCCCAATAGATTCCCCTCGGGTCATCCAGCGAGCAGTAGATCACGTATTTGGGGTTGTCGGCGGGAACAAACCCCACGAAGGAGGAAACGTAATTGTTCGTGGCGTAATGGCCGTTCATGAATTTATAGGCCGTCCCCGTCTTGCCCGCGATGGGGTAGGCGGGCAGGTCCACCGCGGTGCCGGTACCGTATTGGACCACCCAGCGCAACATGGCGGTGAGACGCTGGGCGGTTTTCTCCGAGCAGATCCGCTTCCCCTTCTCGGGCGCAAAGCTTTTCACCACCGCTCCCGTCTTGCTCACCAGGGCCTTAACCAGGGTAGGCTTCATCATGACGCCCCCGTTGGCGATGGCCGCGTAAGCCCGAAGGATCTGGATGGGCGTGGCCGAGACCTCGTAACCGTAGGGGATGGTGGTCATGGAGGTTCCGCTCCATTGCGCCACGGGCCGGAGCTTCCCCGAAGCCTCGCCGGGCAGGTCGATGCCGGTCGGCTCCCCAAAGCCCAGGCGCTGGCAATAGCGGTACAGGTTGTCCTTGCCCAGTTTGGCCCCCACCTTCACCATGCCGATGTTGGAGGAATAGCCGAAAACCTCCCGGAAGGTCAGCCAACCGTGTTTTTCATGGTCGGTGACCACCCGCCCGTAATCGGTGCGGAAGGCGCCGTTCTCGCAGAAAAACTTGTCGTCCTCATTAACTACGCCCTCCTCCAGGGCGCCCAGGGCCGTCACCAGTTTGAAGGTAGAGCCCGGCTCGAACTCGTCATTGACCATGCGGTCGCGGTAAAGCTCAGGGGAATAGGAAGTGAAATGGTTCGGGTCGAAGGTGGGGAAATTGGCCAGGGCCAGGATTTCCCCGGTCTTGGGGTTCATGACCGCGATGGAGGCGGCCTTACAGCGGTATTTCTCGAAGGCCTTCTGCAACTCCACTTGGGCCACGTGCTGGAGGGTGGCGTCCAGGGTGGTGACCACGTTCAGGCCGTCCCGGCTCTGCTTTTTCTGGATATTGTCGGAGGACACCAGCCGGCCCCGGGCGTCCCTTTCCGCCATGACCAGGCCTTTCTGGCCCGCCAGGTCCTTTTCGTAGTAGCGCTCCAGGCCGTTCAAACCCTGGTGGTCCAGGCCGGTGAAGCCCAGCGCCTGGGCCGCCATATCTCGGTCGGGGTAAAAGCGCCGTTCTTCCCGCGAGGCTTCGACGCCCTGGAGCTTCAAGCTTTCCACGGCCTGGGAGCGCTCGAAGGGAACCTCCCGGGCCAGCCAGATGAAGGACTTTTCCCCGGAGAGCTTGGAAAGGATAAAACCGTAGGACAACCCGAGCGCGTTGGAAAGCACCGCCGCGGTGCGGGGCTTGTCCTGGATCTGGTCGGGATGGGCGCAAACGTTGTAGAGGTCGATGTTCATGGCCAAGAGCACGCCGTCCCGGTCCTCGATGAATCCCCGGGAGGGCTCGGTTTCCTTGGAGGTGTACTGCTGGTGGAAGGCGTATTGGCTGTACTCGCCGTGCTTGAGGACCTGAAGGTACACCAGGCGTCCCTCCACGCCCAACAGGGCGAGGAAGATCACCGTTTCCAATAACCACAACCGCTGGTGGAATGGGGAGAGGGACGCGCGCGGGCTCACAGCTTGCCTCCCCGGCCCATGAATCGGGTCCACCAGCCGAGCCACTGGGGCATGACCGAACCGCCGTCCGGGAGGATGACCACCTGCGAGGTGCTCGGCGTCACCATCCCCAGTTGGTTGCGGGCGATGGATTCCACCTTGGCCATGCTGTCCACGTCGTACATGCGGTACTTGAGGTAATAGTACTCGTTGGTCAGGGATTGCTTTTGGGCCTTCAGGACCTGGACCTCATAGGCCAGCTTCACGACCTGCATGCGCTGCCACACGATGGCGAAGAGGACCAGGCTCAGGGCCAGGATGCCCCAAAAAGTTCCCTTGTATTCCCTGCGCTTCAGGGCGCTTGCCAGGTTGCTGCGCCAGAAGAGCCCGTTTTGGAGGGCCTCTCCGGCCGTGCCCAGGACCCGGTCCTTCATTTGGGTGGCGGCGCCGTTCAAGAAGCGCCTCCCGGAGCGAGTTTTTCCGCCGCCCGCAGCTTGGCGCTTCGGGAACGGGGATTCTCGGAAATTTCCGCCTCGGACGGGGAAATGGGTTTGCCCGTCAGGATCTTCAGGGAGGCCTTATGCCCGCAAACGCACATCGGGATGTCGGGGGGACAGATACAGTCGATGGACTCGCGCTTGAAAGTCTGCTTCACGATGCGGTCCTCAAGGGAATGGAAGGTGATGACCGCCAGGCGGCCCCCCGGCTTGAGGACGGAGAAAACGGAACGCAGTCCCTTTTGGAGGACTTCCAGCTCCCGGTTCACTTCGATCCGGAGGGCCTGGAACAGGCGGGTAGCGGGGTGTTTGGAATCACGGCCCTGGGGACGGCCCAAAACCTTTTTGGCCAGGTCGGCCAGCTGGGAAGTGGTGCGCAGGGGTTCTTCCGCCCGGGCTCTCACGATGGCTCGGGCCAGGGCGCGGGCCTTGGGCTCCTCGCCGAACTCGAAAAAGATTTTGGAAAGCTTTTCTTCGGGATAGTTGTTGAGGACTTCGGAGGCGGTGAACCCCGCGGCTTGGTCCATGCGCATATCGAGGGGACCCTCGTTCATGAAGGAAAAGCCCCGTGCGGGTGTGTCCAATTGATAGGAGGATACGCCAATATCCATCAACACGCTGTCAACCTCGTTTACGGAAAGGTCTTTCAGCACCCACAGGAGGTCGGCGAAGTTAGCCTTGTACAGGGAGACCCGCGGGTCGCCCTGGAGTGCCAGGCCAGCGTGTTGTAGGGCATCGACATCCTGATCCAAACCGATCAACCGGCCCCGCGGAAGCCGTTTCAACAGCTCCGAGGCGTGGCCGCCCATCCCGACCGTTAAATCCAAAACCACCCCGTCGGGCGGGGGTGAAAGGGCTTCGACCGCTTCCATCATCAGTACGGGCCGGTGAACGCTCATCGCTCGGCGGCCTTCACCCGCGTTACGCGCGAACCGCGCGCGCTGGAAACGGGGAGACCCGGGGAATTCAAGGTTCCCCTCGTCACGGCGCTTCCACGGATGGGTTTCATTTTTTCCTTGGGCACTTCCCTTTAATCGCGTTGGAGTGGGTGTCGATCAGCTCGGCGTCATCTCTCGACTGCTTGCGGCGAACCAAAATCCCCGTCTGGGTGTTGGACGGACCTTGTTTAGTTCTCGAACCGGGCGACCGCCAGGTCCTCGTTGGACACCATGTCGAAATAGCCGAAGGCCCCGACCAGCTTAAAAAGGTTGGCGACGTAGGGCGCCACGGCGACAAGCTTGATCTCCCCGCCCAAGCCGCGCAGGCGGAAATGTTTCTCGGTCAGTTTCGAGATCCCGTCCAGGGCCACATGGTTGACCTGGCGGAAATTCAGGATGACCTTGGTTTTCCCCTTGATGGAAAGGTCCGACAGGACGCGAATCAAGCCATCCATGTCCTGGAGGGACAGGTCCCCCGCCAGGCGCAGTACGGTCACGGTCTCTTCCGGCTCTAAAGCGACGGCCACGGTTCACCCCCCTCGTTTTTCCAGCGTTTCAAGCGATGGCCGGCATCCGGCCGGTCTTTTCCATCATGACCTCGACGGTGGGATAAACATCGAACACGGTTTCGACCCCCATGGTCCGAAACAGGTGCGCCAACCGGCTGTTCAACCCCACGATCTTCAGGTCCCCCCTCTTGAAGCGAACCTGCCCCCAGTGATTCACCAGGATCCCCAAGCCACTGGCGTTCATGAAACCCACGTCCTTCAAATTGAGCACCAAGTGGCGGTAACCCTTGATCATCAGGGTATCGATGGCCTGCCCCAGGGCGGCCAGGTCTTCCTCGCTCAAATCCCCGCTCACATGGATAAGGGAGAATTTTTCCTTGATCTCGATGCCGATCATCCGGTTCGCCCTCCTTATAGGCTGATGGATTGGATACCCTTGTCGGACAATTTCTGCGCCAGGTTTTCCAGCGATTGCGCGGACTGGGACGTTTGGGCGTGATAGTTCTCGTATTGCTCTTTGTCCCAGATCTCGATGTGCTGTAACATACCCATGATCACCACGCTCTTGCTGATGCCCGCTTCCTTGCGCAAGACCGGGGAGATCATGATGCGGCCCTGCGTATCGATCTGAATTTCGTCCGTGGCCCGAAGGAGGGTTCTTTGTAAAAGCCGGACCTCGGAGCTCAGGCTGTCGAGGGAGGACAACTTCTCCTCGATTTTTTTCCATACATCCTGGGGATAGAGATAAAGGCACTTGTCGAGGCCCAAGGTCAAAACGAGGGGTGTTTCATGTTGATCGCGGATCTGGTCGCGCAAACGCACCGGAAGAACCGTTCTTCCCTTGTCGTCCACCGAGTTGTAATAGGTTCCGCGAAACATGGAAGGCCTTAAAAAGCATTGTTTTATATGGGTTTTGGATAGGTTATAGGTTCTACCACTTCCTACCATAAGTACCCACTTGGCGCCATTATTCAAGCTTTTATGGGTATCGTCAAGATTATTTTGTTAAAAACGCATTATTTTACATGGGTTCTGCGGTGGTAGGTTCAGGCAAGGTTGGCTAGAAAAGGGTAAAAAGTCAGTGCGGAAGGTTAAAAGACTATAAAAACAATACCTAATTTCACCACAGGCCGCCTTTGGCGGCCACAGAGGCACAGAGAAAAACCCTTCTAAATTTAGGGATTTTAACCTATTTGGCCGGGTTTACTCTGTGTCTCCGTGTCTCTGTGGTAAATATTGGGTGTTTTTAGGGATTCTAATCTACGCGGCGAATCTAAAAAGGTTCGCCGATGTCGAACCAAAGCTCGTTGTCGTCGCTTCCGAATCCCCAATCCAATCGAACGATCGCCCCGAAATAAGGCAGGGGCGTTGAGCGCAAACCTACCTGGACCGACCCGAGCAGGTTGTTGAATGCGCTGTCGGTGATATCGCCCATATCCACGGAGAGGGCTCCCCCCACGTAGGGAAAAAGGGGAAAGCGGGCCTCTTCCTGGACCAGCCAAAAATTATTTCCGCGGAATCGGTTGGAGTTATAACCGCGTAGTTGCCATTCCCCGCCCAGGCTGTAGCGAAAAGAGTAGGAGGGATCTCCGCTGGTGAAACCCACGCGGACTTTCGACACGAGACAAATCGGGTCCAGGACCATTTCATAAAGACGGCCTTCCCCTTCCCACTGGAAAACATCCGTTCCGATTCCATCATCCCCATCGGCGGGCAGGGTAAATAGGCCGATCCTTAAATAACGCCCCATCACCGGCTGGACCGATGGGACCCGGTCGTCGAAACTGGCCTGCACACCCGCTTTCCATTCGGATTCATTTGGAAATAAAGAGCTGCTCGTCCAACCCCGGTATAAATATTGAAAAGAGGGCCCTAAATAAAAGCCTTTTTCCAATTGAACTTGGAAAAGGCAAGTGCCTTGGTCCAGGGTACTTTTCAATGTCTGGTATAGATTTGGGGTTTGGTCCCCTTCCCCGTAATAATCCTGGATGTTATCCCCGAAGGTTCCGTTAATTCGAAAAAACCATTCCCCCGGCCTGTTCCACTTGAGGCCAAAACTAAAATCCGTATAGTCCGTGAAACTGGTCAAAAAGGAAAAGGAAAGATAGCTTTCAGTTTTATTTTCGATCAGCTTAAGGCCCGCGCCCAAAACCAGGCCATAAGGACTCATGATGGAAGCGTCCGGAAAAGGCTCCAACCGGAAACTTTCCAATCGGGTTTGGGAGACCGGTTCTTGGTTGCCAAATGGTGCGGGGGACGAAGCCGAAGGGACCGTAGCATCCCCGGCAAAGGCATGGGGATTCATGAGAAATAGGAAAACCCCTATTGTGAATGCGGCTCCGGCAAATTTCCGTTTTATGATTCGCATGGTTCCTTAAATCAGATCACTCTTACTTTGAATTTTCCAAACGGGCACTTCCTTTTGAATTCCTACAAGATGGAATCCTCGGGGCATGAAACTTTAATGAGGAAACAACCCAAACGCCAAGGGAAAACGAACCCCCTCGTTTTATTTTCAAAAAAACCACAGGCTTGAAAGGCTATCGTTTGCCCAATAATAGGCGCCTTTTTATTGATTTGAATAGTGTCCTCATGGCATATAGAGCCAACTTTTACCTCCATCGCCTGAAAGCGATCAAGGAAGGCACAATTTATGAATCAGACTTTATTTGGCGAAAAAAGGGCCCATGAAAGGGTCCCCCTCAAGATGCGCGTGCGTTACCGGGTTTTAGACGAGTTTGTGACCGCCCGAAACGTGAGTGATTTCACGAAAAGCGAGAACCAATCCCAAACCCTGGATACCAGCCTGGGCGGGATTTGCGTTTCCCAGAGCGGAAATTTAAAACCGGGCAACATCCTGAATTTGAAGCTCATCCTGCCCAATTGCGATGATGTGATCACGGCCTTCGCGGATGTGGTCTGGGCCAACGAAATCTTGGCGGGATTGAAATTCCTGGCCGTCAAAGATAAAGACATCGCGCTGTTGAACCAACAGATCCATAAGGTTCAAGTCGCTTAATTTCTTTCCGATCACAAATTCTTAGTTTGTGCCCTTCTTCCCACATGCCTAAATTTTAAATTTGGCTCTTTCACGAATTTGCAGATAACCCTTATCGCCAAGGAAGATAACCCCCCCCCTTTGAAAAAGGGGGGGCCAGGGGGGTATTAGCCTTTTTGAAATTGGCCTGCAGGGGAATTTTTTTCCAAAAAATCAGGATAAAAACTAACTTCCCCCTCCCCCCCTCTTTCAGAGGGGGGAGAAAGCGGTTTTGCCTTACTAGCCTTATTGGCCACGCTTAGCCGCCCAAGGTAATTCTGGGCCACTATCTACAAATTTAGGAAAGAGCCTTAAATTTTATAAGGGATGAGGGACTGTATCTTGGCGTGAGGGTTGTTGCCAGGGCTTCTTAAAAACCTTCAGCGACGATCTTGATGCTCATGGTGGGTTCGGACTTTCTCCGCTTGTAAACCACGTCTTCCATGTCTTCCAGTACCGGAATCACCGCCTCGCCCGTTCCAATCAGGCTCAAGTGAGCGGATTTCAGGGTGCCGGGATAGCTGTGCAAACCCGCGAAATGCTTGGGCGACTGGTGGATGTAGGTATAACCCTTGCGGATCGTACCGGCAGGCGGACTCGATTACGGGTTTCTGGTCGTCCTTGTTCAGGGCCTTGGTGAGCATGGTTTCCAGGCTGTCCTCATCCAGCTTCCTATCCGAGATATCAAAAAACACGGTGGAAACGCAGTAGTTCTTTTTGGGGGCCATCCGGAACTTTTTGGAAGCGTCCTGCACGGAATGAAAAAGCTTGTCCGGTTCCTCCTGGTGGGCCATTTCCTTGCTGACGATCTCGCTCAAATGGGTGGACTTCACCGGCTTTCCGATGCGCTGGTTGGCAGCCTCAAACATCAGCCGGCCGTCCTTTTCGGGGCTGCAGGTATAGAGCTCGTCAATGAGGGTCTTGGTCTTGGGGTCATACATGAGTACCCGGTGGGATTCGGAAAGAATCCACGAGTATTTCAGCACATCCTCCGGGCCCACCCGGCCCAGGCCGGGGTAGGGGACGAAATCGAGGATGATGAAGTCGTTTTTCAGGAGGGTTTCGGTGCCGAAATCCAGCAAAGCCATGCAGCGTTTTTTGACATCTTCCGGGAAGGAGACGTTTTCATAAACCGAGAAGAGCCCCGTGCCCTTGGCGTATTTGGAATCGTCGATAATTTCGGGCATGGGATGTTCGCGTAACCTTGGATGAAGAGTGGACGTGTTTAAGCTTTTCAAAGTGAGTTCATTTTATGTAAATTTTTTTGAAATGCCTAAAAAATTCTTGGACAAAATGAATTTTTTACTTCCGGTTCATCTTCGATTCAAAATATTTTTTTACTCTCGAATGGCAAAAACAATTTACCGTGTGGTCATTCACCATGCCCACCGCCTGCATATGGGCATAGATCACCGTGGAGCCCAAGAATTTAAAACCCCGTTTTTTCAGGTCTTTAGCCCATAAATCAGCCAAAGGAATCATTGTTGGAATGTCTTTGAGGGTCCTGACCTTGTGATCGATCGGCCGGCCCTTGACCCAACCCCACATATAGTTGGAAAAAGAGCCGAATTCCTTTTGTATTTCCATGAATCGAACCGCGTTGTTGATGGCCGCCAAGATTTTAGCTTTATTCCTGACGATTCCAGCGTCTTTCACCAACCGGGATACTTCTTTTGATTTGAATCGGGCGACTTTTCGGTAATCAAACCGGGCGAAACATTTGCGAAAGTTCTCCCTTTTGTGAAGAACGATACGCCAGGAAAGCCCAGCCTGGAAGGATTCCAGCACGAGGAACTCGAAAATCTTCCGGTCGTCATGGACGGGCCAGCCCCATTCTTCGTCGTGATAAGTGATCATCAATGGGTCTTCCGTACCAGGCCAAGGGCATCTTTGAATGGTTTGAGTGTTCATTAGTTGTCCTTCAAGGGTGCTTTAAGTGAAAGCAGAATAACGGGGGTTGGATCAATTACCAATGGGCGAAGTTTAAATGGCTCCCCATTCCGTATTTTCGAACAATCAAATTCGAGGAAATTAGGGCTTAAAGCTTACCGCCCACCAATACACAAATTGTACTTCAATGGCTCAAGCAATAGAAAATAGGCAAAAATTAAAGAGCTAATTGCCATAATTAAAAAATAAACCAACGACCTTGTTAAGGTTAAATTACGGGTTATGTAAAGGTAGCCAATAATTAAAATGGACCAATGTATTAATGAGGTTTTCCAGCCAGAAATTCCAAAAGGATTTGGAATTCCAAATTTTTGGAAGTTTAATTCACTGTAAACTTGGCCGTAAGGGTTTGCTATAAATCCCGCAACTAAACCCAGTATTAAAATCCATTGATCCCACTTATCCGACGGATTAAAAGGTATTCCCTGAATGATAAGGAAGTACCAAATTCCGAATAAAAAAATTAAAGAAAGTAACGGAAAATAAATTAGTCAGTTTTTTTACCCGAATTACTGTAACTTCCTTTTTGCTTGTGTAATTTTCCCTGAAGTGTTTACCATGTTTTGGTTGCACACCATCCTTTTTGCGACAGCCATGTACAGGCTTTTTATCTATGGATTTAATAAAAATCAATTTGTTCCAAATTCTTCAGCTCTTCAGAGATGAGAATGGAAAAGTAACTTGGAAAAAAAGATTTATTATCGAACGGGATGGTTTCTCCTATCCGGGGCGGGTTTCTTTGTGTTTTTGTACCGCATATTTTTTTCAAGTGAAAAACTTATTTTTATGGATTATTTAGTTACTTTATTTGGTGGATTTATTTTTTCTTTTTCCCTATTTCACGCTTTCTATCCAATATTGACCTATGACGAAAACGGGTGTGAAACAAATGTCTTTTTGCGAAGAAGAAAACACTACAAATGGATAGATGTTAAGGTGATTTTCCGTGTCTCCTCGGACATAACCTGGATGAATGACAAGAGTGATAAAGGACCGATGTTAGGCGGAAAAATGTTTACGAGACATTACCAAGAACACATTACAAGCATTGTTGAATTTGTCCAACGATGTAATCCAAATGCCAAAATCGATCCCTATATTCTTAAAACTATTGAGGAACGAAAGCACAAAAGCAAAGATTGATTAATTTATGGGGATGAAATTCATTTTTTGACAGTTTAAGAAAGAAAGGGGTTCGGAAAAAACGAAATGATTTTTAAAAGTTTTAAAACATATTTTAAACCCCTTGTACTAGTTATGGCTCTTCAGCCATTTCCCTCGATGGTCCTTTTGGCCGCCACCGCCGATGAATGGCCCATGTTCAAAAATGACTTGGGGCATACGTCCGTTAATGCTTCCGACAGCCTCCAAGCCCCCTTCTCCCTTCTGTGGAGCAGTTCCTCCGTCATCGGCGCCACCAATTCCGTGGCTTATTCCTCGCCCGTCATGTGGAACGGCAAAACCTATATCGGCGGTGTGGATGGTACTCTTTACGCTTTCGCTGGGGCGGTCACTACCTCGGCCAACCCGCCTCTTTGGAGCTTTAAAACCACGGGCCTGATTTACGGGTCGGCGGCGGTCACCAGCCTGGTTTCAGGGGGGGTAACAAATGATTATGTCTATGTGGGCGCTACCGACGGAAATTTGTACTGTTTGGATTCTATGACATCGCCAGGGAATACCTTCGTATGGACTGCCCCGCTAGGGGGGGCTATCTTTACTTCTCCCCTCATCGTTCCCGAAGCCTCGGGCACTTTGGTGATCTGCGCTTCCCATTCAGGCATTTTGAATGCCTATAACGCCCTGACCGGTGCTGCGGCCTGGACCGCCCCGGCCACGATAACCACCAACTTCCTTTTTTCATCCCCGGCTTATGACGCCACTAATGACCAGGTTCTTGAGCCTTCCTAGAAACATTGGGTCAGGTCTTCATTTTATATTACCTATCCGGACCTTGAACCGCGTCTCTCCCTCCATCCGCTTCTTTACCATCGCTATCCGGTTCCCCACTGCCGAATATTTTACACCAAATTTTTCCGCGATCTCTTTCAGGCCCAGGTGCGCTCTTTTTCGAAGTAGGTACATACCAACGTCCCTCGCCTCGTTGGCCTTGTGGAACTTAGTCGTGATTTCCTTTTCCTCAAC
Source organism: candidate division FCPU426 bacterium (assembly GCA_963771075.1). GTDB lineage: Bacteria > Oederibacteriota > Muellerivitia > Muellerivitales > Muellerivitaceae > CAVTWJ01. Next base: position 342,205 of record CAVYSE010000003.1, read on the forward strand.
CTTATATGCTTTCGAGACCTTTTGGATAACATCTTCCGCCGTACGTTTCTCGATCCGATGGTGTTTCATCGGTATTTCCGGGTCTTTCTTATCCAACAACCCCTTTAATTTCTCCTTTAGACCCTCACCCCCGTAATAAACCCCACCCTCCATCTTTTCCCATGGCGATTCCTTTTTTCGCAACCCTTCCAATACGAACTTCCGATAGGCTCTTTGGGCTTGCTTGGATTGCCTGCCAAATTGCCCCAATACCCAATCCACCTCAAACCAAGGTTCTTTCTTCTCGATCCCGGCCGTCGCCCGATAGCTGCTCCACTTCCATTTCCGGGGATGTTTCACCAACCGCGCTCTTACCGGGTTCAAGACCACATATCGGCACAACTCCAACAAATGGGTTCCCTTTTCCACGTGGATCGCCTTATAACGGCCTTGAAAGAGATGCCCTACCCGGTTATTCCGTCGATTGAATTTCTGGGTATAAACACCATTCAGGTGCCGTATGGCCCGTGACAAGTTGGCTTCCGGCGTCTCCACCAACAAGTGGTAATGATTATCCATCAATACCCAGGCATGGCACATCACATGATGATCCTCCACGACTTGGGCCAATACCCACAAAAACAATTCCCGGTCCTTATCCGACCGGACAATGTTTTTCCGCTCGTTCCCCCGCGAGGTAACGTGATAAACAGCGCCTTCATAATGCACTCTAAACGGTCTAGCCATTTGCGGATCTTATCATAAAGATAATATAAAATGAAGACCTGACCCCATTGTTCTTGGAATGGTCTTGTTCTTTAGTAAAGCCTTAATAAGTGAAAATGTTTTAGTGTTAGTGAATGTCTTCGCACGGCTCATTTCACGGATGTAGGCGAGGGCTACAGCCCCATATTGCTGACTAGACCCTCCGTGTTCCGTGTATCTCTTTGTGCCGTATTTTTCCAACACTTCTTTGAGGATTTGTATTTTTTCTTCTAATGAGAGAGGACAGGCCTTGAATTTCACAAGCAAGGCCTCCGGATGGGACAAGCCATATTCTCCAAACTTGGTCACTTGATATTCCGAATTTAGAAATTCTTTCAAGATTTCATCCGAAACTTCACACAACTTTTCCTTTTGTTGTGTATCGCGGTAAAGTTCTAACAAATATAGGTAAGCTTCTTCCTTGACCGGAACCGGTTTGGAACCAACAATCAAGCCTTTCACGCAATCATCCGGAAGTAGAATGATTTTATTCAGGTAGCGTTCCTTCTTTTTCAGTTCGCTTCCTTCTGCTATCTCGAAATAGATCGAGGGTTTCATTGCCTGGCCTGGGATCATAAAGGGTTCCAGCCAGGGGCGCCTTTTGTATGTCTCTGAAACAGATTCCATAAATTTGTTACTCGGGAATTTTGGATTCTTGAATTTATTTAATATTTCGAGAAAGTTCTTTTCGGAACCTGCTTTCACATATTCGACAAAAGCCCGTTCATCGGAATTCAAAGTCGTGTTCTGTGGTTGGATCAGGACAGTCGGGCTTGGAAGAGGCTGGGTTTGGGAATGAGTCAATGCCATCCCGGAAAATAATAAGATGGCCATAGAAAACAAAATATTTCTTTTCATAAATTTACAACCTCGCAATATCTCTTCAATAAATTGTTTCGACCGAGCAATTGTTGACTTACAAGGCCGTTATTTCACCTCTTTGAAGTTAAAGGGGTCTTACACGACGAGTCCCCGTCGTGGACAGGTTGTTTTGACCAATTAAATCTGAATCCTCGTGCTTAAACCTCAGCTAGGTATTTTTCTAAGACTGGGATTAGTGGGGGAAATTCACGGAAGACAACGCCCAAAACAACACCGTAATCCACGCTCAAATAATCGTGAACAATTTTATGGCGCGTTCCGATGATTTTTTCCCATGGAATATTGGGGTGGGCAGATTGATAGGCGGGGCTGACATGTCGGGCGGCCTCCCCGAAAGTTTGAACGTAATGAGCCAGAACGATACAAAAGTCCTCGTCCGATTCGCAGTTTTCTTGTTTTTTACCTTGGATTTTCAGAACGGCTTTTTTGGCCGTATCCAACATGTGACCGATGTAAACCCGGTCATCCCTCTGCATATTGGACTTCCGCCGAATTCAGGACTCGTTCCCGCAAGCGTGGATTTAGGTACTTTTCCGTTATCAAATCCACTTCACGCCCAAACAAGCCCGACAATTCCTTTTCGATATCGATAACCTCGAAACCAACAATCTGACCCGGTTGGTATTGAACCAGAACGTCCACATCGCTGTCGGGGCTGAAGTCATCCCGCAAGACCGATCCAAAAAGGGATAGCTTTTGGATGTGGTGTCTTCGGCATATTTCAGCGATTTTTTCTTTATCTATTCGAATTGTAGTTTTCATTTCAATGGCCTCTTGGGCTGCTCCTCAATGATTAAAGGCATTTTATGCCTGATCCATTAGGGCAACAAGTGCCTGGCAGTTAGTAGCCCTTTGCGATATAACCAGCCCAGAAGGGGTTGGTTTCCCTTTCAATTTAGGTGTCCACTTTCACATATTCGGCAAATGCCAGTTCATCGGGATTTAATGTTGTGTTCTTTGGTTGAACCATGACAGTCGGGCTTGGTAGTGGCTGGGTTTGGGGATGAGTCAATACCATCCCGGAAAATAATAAGATGGCCATAGAAAACATAATGTTTCTTTTCATAAATTTACAACATCGCAATATCTCTTCAATAAATTGCTTCGACCCTAGCAATTGTTGACTCACAAGGCCGTTATTTCACCTCTTTGAAGTTAAAAAGGTCGTCTACGACGGGTCCCCATCGTGGACAATTTCTTATCGACCGAGCTTGCGAACTCGTCCGGCACACACCGTGGGGCACTACTTCATCATTTTACTCAAGCGTTGAAGGTCAATCGGACGCGAGCGAACAAGAAGCAGGACGCCTTCTTCGGTAAAGCTTTCCTTCAAAATTTTCATATTCAAACGCAATTCTTTGAAGGCGCCTTGGGCTTTATAGGGAACGAGAATCTCCTTTTCCATCATGTCTTTCTCGAAAAAATGAATAATACGTTCACTCACGATCTGCATGTCCTCAGGGCTGCGGGTCGAGGTTAAAACCGCGTCCGGATACTCCGCCCCGAGAACCTTCTTCTGCCATTCGCTCAAGCAGTCGGCTTTATTGAGGAGAAGAAGATAGGGCGTTTTGTCGGCGCCAATCTCACCTAAGACTTCCCGAACCACCGCGAGCTGGGAACGAAAGTTGCGGTCAGCGGCATCCACCACGTAAAGAAGCAGGGCCGCGCCGCGGGCCTCCTCCAGCGTGGCGCGGAAGGACGCCACCAGATCGTGTGGAAGCTTGTGGATAAAACCCACTGTATCGGTGATCAGGATTCTCGGCTGGGTCTCGGGTTGCAGGGCGTGGATCGTCGTATCCAGGGTCGCGAAGAGCTTGTCCTCCACCAGGACGTCGCTGCCGGTCAGCGCCCGCATGAGGGATGATTTTCCGGCATTCGTGTAGCCCACGAGCGCGGCGCCGAGCAGTTCCGCGCGTTTCATCCGGCGTTGCTCCTCTTCCCTTTGAACCGCTTCTAACTCGCGCCTCAACTCCGCCAGGCGGTCGCGGACTTTGCGCTTTTCCGTCTCGATGATGGTTTCCCCGGATCCTCGTCCAGACTGGCGTTCCTTCCCTACCCCCGTATCCCTGAGACGGGGAGCCTGATAGGTTTGGCGCGCGATATCGACCTGGAGCCGCGCGGCCCGGGTCTTCGCGTGTCGGTTGAAAATATCGATAATCACCCCGGTCCGATCGAACACCGGAACCCCCAAAGCCTCTTCGACGTTGCGAATCTGGGACGGGCTCAAATCGCAGTCAAAAGCCACCATCTCCGGTCCTTCGGGAGCCGGGGCTGTAGCTGGCGGCTGTTGTGGCGCGACCGAGTTCCCCTGGACCCTGTCCCGGTAGCCCTTTCCGCCGGTGAGGTGGGCGAGCTCCCTCAGTTTTCCCTCACCGATCACAGTGACCCCCGATGTGGTGGGTTTCCGCTGGGACATCGTGCCGACCACCTCGTATCCCAGGGTCGTCACCAGCCGCTCGAGCTCGATCAACGATTCCGTCGCTTCGTTATCAGTCACCTTGGGCGTTCTGACCGAAAACAGGAGTGCTTTCGGATGCGTGTTTGTCAGCGGGGATTCCATTTACAGCCTCGATTGAATTCTATTAACTTTTTTATCTATTCGGTTTACATCCGCAAAGGGGTTAGGTTACCCGCACCGCAGCGGGTAACCGTGACCCGAATCCATTTTCCTTGTCCAATCCAGGTCCCCATCGTGGACAAAAACCAATCAAAAGAATTGGTGCTGAAGGCCCTTTATCTTTTTGAAATGTTGGTCCTTGGTCCAAAGGGTTTGATGGTTGGAAGTGGCCAAAGTGGCAATAAGAATGTCGCTCAGTGGAAGCGTAATACCGTGTTTGCGCAAATCGTAGGAAATTCTGCCGGATTCAAAATGAACTTCCGCGCTCGCCTCCAGGAAATACAAACCTTTTAGGTTCTCTTCCAGGAATGAAAACTCCTCCAGATCAGCGGCTCCCTGCAAGACCTCGAAAACGACGATTCCGCAAGTAGATATGGAACCCCGTTTTAAATGTTTGACGATTTTTTCCCCGGTTTCACTGCCTGGTTTCCGGAAATAATCGATCCAAACGGACGTATCGATAAGGATCTCAGCGGGCATGGAGTTCTAGCTTCCGCAATTCGGTTGAAACGTCTTTCACCCTCAAACGTCCCCTCGCGGAAATAAGGTTATCCAATCTTCTCCGCCGAACGAAATCTTCGATAGCTGTCTCGATGGCCTGGGTTTTTGAGGCCCATTTTTCCATGGACATGAGTTCTTTGATCAGGTGGTTTGAAAGTTCGAGGGTCGTTCGCATGGCAGGCTCCTTAATGCATAATATTTGTATGCATTAATCATATGCATCTGGTAGACAGGGGTCAAGGTTCACTTTGTTTACGAAGGGTCCCTGTCATGTAGCATGCGCTTGCGCTTAGCTACATGGCCCATCGTGGACAAACCCCTACCCGTTTACCGTTGGAAATGCCTTCCCATTGCCTGCCAGGGTCTTCACTTTGAGGGTATCTTTTTTGGGCATTCGCAGAAAAACGCCAGGACATTTTTTGAAGCTGATCAAGACCCTCGGATAAAACAAACTTTGGTATTCTTCGACGATCAGGTCTTCCCAGGGTATGAAAAGGGGCTCATGGCCCAGCCTCAACCAAGGTGTCACTTTCATGGAAAAGCCTGAGTAATTCCCTCCCAGAAGAAGGCTAAAGCCATAATTGGCGATTCCCATACCACCCGAGCAAACAATCTCCTCACCCACATAGTGCGTCACATCGGGATAAACCTTCGCCAGTTTCGACCATCCCCCAGCACGAGAAGCGATGACGCCCGCGCTGGGCAGAGTGATGAGAAAAACGAGAAGGAGGATGGGGATAAAAAATGGGGGCATGTATAAATTCCGCGATTCTTTATACTTTTTTGAGTAGCTCTAGATAATGCTCCGGGGTCATTTCTGTTTCTCTTAGAATTTCACGAATCAAAGGGCGGGCAATATCCTGGTTCCCATGATTCGGCAGGGTGGTTGTCTTTCCATCGGAAGCCCTGCGATAAAAAACGTGGCTTCCCTTCTGTCGAACCGGTTCAAACCCCGCCAATTTCAACAACTTATCCATTGTCCGGAAAGGAACAACGGGCAATCGGCTCAAACGCCGACCTCAATTTGTTGAAGTCCAACAAAGTGTGGCAAATCGGCGTCGCTACCCTCGTTTTCTTCCAGGCACAATTCCAAGACTTCCTTCAAATTCTTTTGAAGCTCATCAAGGGATTTTCCCTGGCTGTGGGCCCCTGACATACCCGGCACTATTCCCACGTATTGTTTTGTTTCCTGGTCGAATTCCACATAAGCCGTAAATGTTTTCATCTCGTCACCTCAAGAACAGGATACCATCCCATCTGTTTTACATAAACCCATGTTGAATCTCGACTTTGGCAAATCTTGAAAGACGCTCCGTGAACATCAATTTCCCCCTTCCCCCATGCCCCATTGGAAAGAATGACATGGGGCATGGGGAGGTCCCCATTTTCATTTTTTAATATTTAACGGTGAAATGGGGGTGAAAAAGGGGGGTAGGGGGTATTAGTCTTTGGCAAAGCGATAAGAAAAGGCTATCTCCCCCTTATTCCCCCTCTTTCAGAGGGGGAGACTTAGTGTGTCTAGACTGAATTTGCCAAAGTTGAGCTGGATAATGGTTTTTCCTAATTTTCATTTAAACAAATCGTTCCATTTGCTTTCCATGTCGTTTTTGGGGCCCGCAGGACCGGATTTGCCCTTGCCCCGTTCCGAAAACTGGAACTCGTCGCAGAAGTTACGTTTTTCCTTCTGCTTGACCGGCTCGCTGGTTCGGCTCAGGCATTGGTTATAGGACCCGGCGTCGTAGTGGCGGCAGTTAAGGCAACAGTGGAGATCGGCCCCGCAAGAGGTGCAAGTTTCATCCCTCCCCGGCTGGGTGCCCGGAAGGGCCTCATATTCGGCTTGGCATGAATGGCAGTTTTTCATGGGCTACCTCCAAAAGACATTCAAACCGCGAAGACGCGAAGGAAATCATAAAATCCCAATTTTGTTGAACAAGATTCCAAATACGAAAATAAAATTCACGTAATAAAGCACCCCTCACCCTGTCCCTCTCCCTCAAGGGGCGAGGGTATTGGGTGCCCCAAGACTAAACTATGTTTTCCTTCGCGTCTTCGCGGTTAAATCGAAATTAAGTTTACCTGCTGAGAACCTTCCCGATGGCCCATTTCCAGCCGGTCCAAAGCTTTTTTCGCTCTTCTTCCCTCATCTTTGGCGCGAATATCCTATCCACTTTACGTAGGCGTTGGATTTGCGAGGCGTTTTTCCAAAACCCCGTTTGTAACCCCGCCAGGAAGGCGGCTCCCAGCGCGGTGGTCTCTACCACCTGGGGTCGGTTGATCTTGATATTAAGGAGATCAGCCTGGAACTGCATGAGCAGGTTGTTCTTGCATGCCCCGCCATCCACCCGCAGTTCCCTCAACCTCACGTGGGAATCCTTGAGCATGGCCTCGACCAGATCCCGGCTTTGGAACGCCAGGGATTCCAGCGTGGCCCGGACTACATGCGCCCTGTTCGTTCCCCGGGTAATCCCAAGAAGGGCGCCCCTGGCTTTGGAATCCCAATAGGGGGCTCCCAGCCCCACAAAGGCCGGTACCAGGTAAACCCCTCCCGTATCCTTGACCGAAGCCGCGACTTTTTCCGACTCAGGTGAAGTTTTAATGAGTTGTAATCCGTCCCTGATCCACTGGATGGCGGCCCCACCGATGAAGACCGAGCCTTCCAGGGCATAGACCGGCAACCCCTTGGCGTCGCAGGCCAGGGTGGTTAAAAGCTTGTTCTTGGAGATCAATCTTTTCTTGCCAACGTTAAGGAGGAGAAAACAGCCGGTGCCATAGGTGTTCTTCAGGGTTCCAGGGTCGTGGCAGCCTTGGCCGAATAATGCGGCCTGCTGGTCCCCCGCAATGCCTGTGATGGGAACCCCCGCGCCCAGGTAACTTTTGCGGGAAGACTCCCCGAAATGGCTGGCGGAAGGCTGGGCCTGGGGGAGCAGGCTTTGGGGAACGTTCAGGATCTTCAGCAGGTCCTTGTCCCACTTCTTCGTGAAGATATTGAACAAAAGCGTGCGGGAGGCGTTGGAATAATCGGTGGCGTGGGATTTTCCCCCGGTTAGGTTCCAAAGAAGCCAAGTATCGATGGTGCCGAAAGCTAGGCGGCCCTGTTTGGCCTTTTGGAGGGCTCCCGGTACGTTCTTCAAGAGCCATTCCACCTTGGTGCCCGAGAAATAGGCGTCCAGGACCAGGCCCGTTTTGGAACGGAAAACTTTTTCCAATCCCCTCTTTTTAAGTTCCTCACAACGGGAGGCGGTGCGGCGGCATTGCCAGACGATGGCGCGGTGGATGGGTTTGCCGGACTTGCGGTCCCAAACCACGGTGGTTTCCCGCTGGTTGGTGATGCCGATGGCGGCTATGTCTTTCGGTTTCACCCCGGCGCTTTTGAGCGCCTTCTTGCCCGTCGTTTCCACCGAATCCCAGATTTCCAGGGCGTCATGCTCCACCCAGCCGGGTTTGGGAAAATGCTGGGTGAATTCCTGGTAGGCGCTCCCCACCACCTTTCCCGTTTGGTCGAAAAGATAGGTGCGGCTCCCGGTGGTGCCTTGGTCGATGGCGAGGATCAATTTGCCCATGGGGGCCCCCATTGTTCTGCGCCGCGGGTATCCACGGCCTGGTTGGCGATGAGGATGAGGTCGTCCGCGTATTTTACCGGAAACCAGGGGAACCCTTGGGACTGTAATTCCGGCAAATCCCCCTTGTGGGCCACGCAAAGAACCGGCGCTTTACCCTGAAAAAACGGCTTTAATTCGGCCGGGTTCTGGAAGATGGGCTCGGCGGTATGGTCCGAAAAGAAAATCAACGCGTTATTGAGCGCCCAATAGTTTTCCCTCAGGGCCAGGACCTTGTCCCCCTGCTCGGCAAAATGTTTCACATAAGGGGCGAGGACCCGCGGATCCTTTTCGCGGTTCGCGTCCATTTGGATCGGGAATATCGTGACCGCCAAAACCACTCCCAGGCAAAAACCGGTTGCCCCATTCAACAATCGAGCCCTCCCCAGTTGACCTTGGAACAGTTTTCCCAAACCGACCGACCCGGCCAGGGCCCAGGCAGGAAAAGCCGGCATCATATAAAAGGGGAATTGGGTGCTCATGAGCGTGACCCCAATCGGAAGGGTCAGGCCCCACGCTAAAAGCAGTTGGCAGGTTTGCCGGTCCTTTAATTCCCCTCGAACGAGAAGAAAGAACCCGTAAAGGGAGAGGGGCAGCCAGGGCCAAAGATAAATGAACATGTCTTTCAACAAGGTCACCCGGCCCCAGGGAGTTTGGCCGCCCCCGATCTTGCCCAGGATGACGAACTTGAGGTGCTCATTCACGAATTCCTGGCCCCCCACCCTCCATTGGCTATAGACCCATGCCCCCGCCATGAGGACAAAAAGCGATATTCCCCCCAAAAAGCGGGGGTCCAATAGGGTCTTTTTGTCCTTGGAAATAATCACGGTCAATCCCGCCACCAGCGCCGGGTACAGGCCAAAGGCGCTTTTGGTCAATATCGCCAGCCCCACCCCCAGGCCCCAAAGCCAGTAATAGCCCCTTTGCCCCTTGAACGCTTTCAGGAAAGCGTAGAGGGACAGGGTGGTAAAAAAAGCCAGGGTTACATCCAGCATGCAATGCCGTGAATATTTGATGAAGAGGTAATTGGTCTCCAAAAACATTCCCGCGAAAAAACCGCACCAAGGCCCGGAAACTTCCCGGCCCAAGCGGTAAACCAGGAGCACCGTCAGCAAACCCATTAGGGCCGAGGGAAACTTTGAGGCGAAAACACTGATTCCGAAAATCTTGTCGGAGAGGGCGACCAGCCACATGAACAGCGGCGCGTTATGGAAAACGGGAAGGTGGTTATAGGTGAGGAACGACCAATGGCCCGATTGGAGGATTTCCTTGCCTTCCTCGGCGTAAAAACAATCATCATAGGCCGCCATTCCGTTCTGGCCCAAACGGGTGAAGGATAGGCCCATCGCGAAGATGGCCAGGACCCAAACTTGGAAGTCTTCCTTGACCGCCGACTTGCGGGAGGTTTCCCCCTGGATCACGGCTTCAAACCGGCGAAGGGTCCGGTGGGAAAACCCATTTTCGAAAGGCGGAATTGGAGGGCCGTCATGAGGCACCCCAACCCGTAAATACTGCTCCGCATGAAATTGATGGAGGAAGCCTCGGGAAAATATTTGGCGGGGCAGGTGACCTCGGCGATCTGGAAACCCAAATAATGGATCTGGGAGAGCATCTGGTTGTCGAAAATGAAATCGTCGGAGTTCACTTGGAGGGGCAGGGATTCCAGCACCTTTCGGGTAAAGCCCCGGTAGCCCGTGTGGTACTCGGAAAGCTTTGCGCCCATGAGCATGTTTTGGGACAGGGTGAGGAAACGGTTGCTGATATATTTGTAAACCGGCATGCCGCCTTGCAGGGCCTGGCCGCCCAGGATGCGGGAAGCCAAGACCACGTCGTAAAGCCCGGAGGCTAGGAGGTGCGCCATGGGGGCGATGAGCTTGGGGGTGTATTGGTAATCCGGATGGAGCATGATGACGATTTCCGCGCCCCGCCTCAATGCCGCCTCATAACAGGTTTTCTGGTTTCCCCCGTAGCCCCGGTTGGCGGGATGAACCAGGGTCTTGATCTTTAGTTTCTTGGCCAATTGGGCGGTCTCATCCCGGCTGGCGTCATCCACGAGGATCACCTCATCCACGATGTCCTTCGGCACCTCGTCATAGGTCTGTTTGAGGGTCTTGGCGGCGTTATAGGCCGGCATGACCACGATGACTTTTTTCTTGTGGATCACGTTGTTTCCTTTTCTTCCATGAGCCTGGCTATTTCCAGCGAGTCCCCCACCTTACGGTCTTTCAGCTCCCGGATCACCCTTTCCCGGCGCTCCTGGGGATGGTTTTGGCTTAACTTCCATTTCCCTTCCCATCGGTTGACTTCAATTTTAAATCCCATTACCCCTTGGGCTATTTTTTCCAGGAACTCGGGTGATTGAGACCCCATTTTCCACGGCTTCGCCGAGGGCGCCTCAAAATAATCCGTCATTTCCAACAATAAATTCTTCGTTTCCGCGCCCCCCATCGGGCGGAAAATCCCATAGGCGTGAACCGCCACATAGTTCCAGGTTGGAACGACATTCTCGGCTTCATACCAAGCGGGTGAGATATAGGCGTGGGGGCCCTGGAACACCCCCAAAACTTCCTTCCCACCCAACTCTTCCCATTGGGAATTCGCCCTGGCCATATGGCTGATCAGCTCTCCCTGGGGCCCATGCTTTTCTTTTAAGAGAAACGGAAGATGGGTCGCGTGAAGATTTTCACCCGATCGGGAGATCAGCAGGCCGAATGGATATTGCCGGACAAAAGCCTGGATTTTGGAAGGGTCCTTTTCCTCAAAGGCGCCTGGGGTATACATCAAAGAACCTCTTTTAACGGATGGCTTTTAAAATTTGACGGTGGGTCAAACCGTTACTGGAGAGCGCGTTCCCCCCACCCAGGGTCTTTCGACCATTCAGGTCGGTAAAAAGCCCTCCGGCTTCTTCCACACAAATTTTAATGGCGGCCACGTCATAGGGTTTCACCACCGGGTCCAGCATGGCTTCGACCTGTCCCTGGATCACCAGGGTATGGCCAAAGCAGTCGCCGAAACCCCGGTCGTCGTAGCAACGGGCGATCAGATCGGTCAATTTTATTCGGTAGGAAGGGGGAATGAGCCTCATGCCTCCCGTGGTCATGGTTCCCTTTTCCAGTTTGGGAATCTTGGATACCCTCACCCTGCGTCCGTTGGAATAACAGCCCCCTCCCTTGGCGGCCCAAAGGGTGAGCCCCAGGGCGGGATGATGGATGACCCCCGCCACCACTTCGCCTTTATATTCCAGCGCTACCAGGGTCCCCCAGAAGGGGATGCCCCGGATGAACTGCCGGGTGCCATCCACGGGATCGATCCACCAGCGGAAATCGTTTGATTCATTGGGATCCCAACCATATTCTTCCCCGCATAGCTGATGGGAGGGAAAGGCCTTGGACAGGACGCCGCGGATGATCTTTTCCGCCTCCCGGTCGGCGCGGGTAACCGGCGAACGGTCGATCTTCTTGATCACCGGAACCTTGGTATTGAAATATTTCAGGGCCCGGCGCCCGCCGGCCTGGGCCGCCACACGGGCCAGGGCCAGGAAACGCTTCAGTTGTTGGGTTGAGAGTGCTTGGGACATGGAAGGCATTTTAACCATGACCGACAAGCGACGGAAAAGAAAAGTCAAAAGATTGAAACACAGAGAAAACCAACGTCCAACGCATGCCGACCTTCCATGAAACCCTTTTATGAGGTCGGTATAGTCCTGGTTTCATTTGCTCCCAGGGAGCAAATGAGGACAAAGCCGCAAAGACGCCAAGTACACCCTTTTTGAAGTAAAGTCCGAATCAAGCAAAACCGAAAGAATTAAGGAGCTATTAAAAAAATCTTAGTCTTCCTTTGCGGCTTTGCGTTGGACCTAGGTGTTAAGTTTTGCTTTTATGTCAGCGCGAAAATTTCGTTTTGGGCGGCCGGGTATTGCCGCAAAAGCTCTTCCCTTTTGGCGAACTCAAGGTCCGAAAAGTCGAACCCCGGGGCCACGGTCGTGCCCATGAGGCAATACCGGCCCTGCGGCCTTAAACTTCCCGCGAACCAGGTTCCCGCGGGGACCACCATCTGCAATACCTCGCCCTTTTCAAGGTTTTTCCCCAAGACCATCTTTTTCATCCTACCTTCCGGTGTGAGCCAAACCCATTCGCAGGGATCACCCAGGTAGTAATGGAACATTTCATCCGAGACCAAACGGTGGAATTTGGAAACCGCGCCCGGCATGAGCATGTAATAGATGGCCGTGGAACAGGCTTTCGGCGGGTTCATCCCGGGAATGGACCAGGGGGACCGGTACGTTTCCCGGTAGTAGCCGCCCTCGGGATGGGGTTTCAGCTCCAGCTTTTTAATCAACTCATCTGCGGTCATTTTTACCCCAAGACAAAACAAATTTTTACCACAGAGACACAGAGTCACAGAGAAAGGTAAGTATCCCCTTACAACAAGTAAAAGCAAAAAAACGAAAAATTTACCACAGGGACACAGAGGCACAGAGAAAACAGATCAAGTTTGGGGCTTTTTGCTTACCTCCGTGTCTCTGTGACTCTGTGATGAAAAGCCTTTTGTTTATACCCCGAAAGAAACGCCTATTTTTTTCGCGGCCATGACCAGTTCGTCCTTGGGGGGAACGGGACGGCTCTTTCCCCCCACGATGGAGAGGGGCACAGAAGCCATTTCGCCCTTCTGGAGGGCCACCATGCGGCCGAACTCGCCTTTCAGCACCATTTCCATGGCCTTCACCCCGAAACGGGTGGCCAAAACCCGGTCGAAGGAGGTGGGGCTTCCACCCCGGACGATATGGCCCAGGTTCACGGAACGGGTTTCGATGCCGGTTAATTTTTCCACGTTCTCGGAAAGCTGTTTGCCCACGCCCCCCAGGCGGATTTTCTCGGGCGAATTTTCCACCACCCGGTCCACCACGATGCGCCCCTTGCGGGGATGGGCGCCTTCGGCCACCACGATGATGCTGCTCTTTTTTCCCATTTCGTGGCGCTGGAGGACGGCTTCGGCTACTTTCTTGTCCTCATAGGGGAACTCGGGAACCAAGATGACATCCGCGCCCCCGGCAAGGCCGGCGCGCAGGGCCAGCCAGCCCGCGTAACGGCCCATGACCTCCACGACCATGACCCGGTGGTGGGAATCGGCGGTGGTATGGAGACGGTCGATAGCCTCGGCCGCAGTGGCAACGGCCGTGTCGTGCCCGAAAGTCTGCTCGGTGCCCACCAGGTCGTTGTCGATGGTCTTGGGCACCCCCACAATTTTCACGCCTTTTTTTGAGAAAAGCTGGGAGATGGTCATGGTGCCGTCGCCCCCCAAAACCACCAGGGCGTCTAGGCCCCATTCCTTGAAATTTTGCAGGGCCTTGCCGCTCTGGTCCTCCACATGGGTCATTCCCGCCTTGTCCTTCACGTACATGCCGAAGGGATTGTCCTTGTTGGAGGAACCCAGAATGGTTCCCCCCAACACCAGGATGCCGGACACGCAGGAAGAGGTTAGGGGCTGGACGGTGCCCGCCACCGTGCCCAGGAAACCGTCATGGATGCCGAGGACCTCGATGCCTTCCCGAAGAGCGGACTTGACCACGGCCCGGATGACAGCGTTCAAGCCGGGGCAATCGCCCCCCGCCGTGATGATGCCGATTCGTTTGACGGATGATCGGGCCATGGGCTTTATTGGACCCCGAGCAACTCGACGTCGAAGATCAAGGTCGCGCCGGGGGGGATCACCCCGCCCGCGCCGCGATCGCCGTAGCCCAGGTCGGAGGGAATCGTCAATTTGCGTTTCTCGCCTACCTTCATGCCGGCCACGCCCTCATCCCAGCCCTTGATGACCTGTCCCTCGCCCAGGGTAAAATCAAAGGGCTGTCCCCGATCCAAGGAGCTGTCGAACTTAGTGCCGTTGGTCAGCCATCCGGTGTAATGCACGGTGACATGTTGGCCGGCCTTCGCCACATCCCCCGTTCCTTCCTTCAAAACCTCGTATTTCAAGCCGGATGCAGTTGTTTTCACCTTGGATACCCCCTTTGCTTTTTTATGGACCACGGTGGCGACAGGCGTCACCGACTGTACCACCGTCGGGGTCTGCGCCACTGGCGTCGAATCTTGAGCCTTGGACAAGCCAGCCGCTCCCAGCACAACCGTCAAAACCATGATGCCCTTGAAACTTGAACGCATTGCCAAACCTCCCAGGTTAATGTTCAACGAGCCGGCAAAAGGGTCAAAGGACCCCCAGGGTCACTGGACCCCCAATAACTCCACATCAAACACCAAGGTAGCGTTGGGCGGGATCGTGGGGGGCGCTCCGTTGGGCCCATAACCCAGGTCCGAAGGGATGATCAATTTCCGTTTCTCCCCGATTTTCATCCCGGCGACACCCTCATCCCATCCATGGATCACCCGCCCCATCCCCAGGGGGAACTGAAAGGGCTGGCCCCGGTCCACCGAGCTGTCGAATTTGGTCCCATCCAGCAGCCACCCGGTGTAATTCACGCTGACCATCTTTCCCGGTTGGGCGGCATTGCCGGTCCCTTCCTTTATCACCTGGTATTGAAGCCCGGACGCGGTGGTAACGGCCTTCGACTGGGAGGTTTCCCCCGGCAGAGGCCCGTTCTTGGCGCAACCCGCCCCGAAATAGACGACACCCGCGAACAAAACCAAGAGTCCCATCCCCCAACGGAATCTTTTTCGAATATGGCGCTTTTCAGACCCAAACCGCATGGTCATTCCTCCTGAATTTTTCAATCGATGAAACGGAAAAAGTATAGCCGATCAGAAGTCCCTTGCCGGAAAACTTTTTATGACGATATTTTGGTTTGTTTTTTTCCTCCTAACAATTGGTGCGCCAAGGGTTGCCGGGCCCCAATCGATTTCCGGGCGGGCTCTCTTGGCGGTTGGTATCGCGGGGATTTTATTTGTATTCACTTCCAGCATCGCCTCCCAGTGGGGACTCGGCCCACTTATGGATGTTTTCATGCTTTGATTTTTTTCTTCTTGGCTTTACCACAGGATTATTTTACGCCCTGGAGAATCATACAGGCTTTGGGTTGCTCCTTGCCGAGAGTTTTATGGGTCTATTCGCGGGATACTTCACTGGACACTTCGCGGGACTTTGGCACAATCCCTCGGCTGGGTCTCGAACCTGATGAATGGCCTGGCAGGCCTCGGGGTTTTCGGAATGCTGATCGTGCATATTGTTTTTTGTTTGGCGGAACCTATCCAAAATAAAAACCCGTATCAAACTCCTGAAAGGGCTTCAAGCCCAGCCAAGTGAACCGCCTTGTCAAGCCTCCGAATGCTAATATAATGCCCTTCTTATTATTCATCGCGGAGACCACCATGGCCATTGAGGGGTATGTTGACTACAAGCGCAGGGAATACTGCAACGACGTGAAATGCCCCGTCCAAATGGAAATGAACACGAAAAAAGAGGGGTCGGAAGAATACGAAAAGTTGAGAAAAAAATGCCAGACAGCCTGCCTACACACCACCTGGGAGTTCCATCAGTGGCTCAATAAACAGGGCTTTGAAATCGTAAAGCGGAAGTAACTTCAAACTATTTTTAGGAGGCTCTTAATGGACTGGGGCATGAAAAATAGGCTTTCCAAGCTGATCCCTAAGGACGGGCATTGTTTTTATATGCCCATCGACCACGGATATTTCCTGGGGCCCACCCGATGCCTGGAAAAACCCGGGGAAACCATCAAGCCCCTGCTGGATTACTGCGACGCCCTATTCGTGACCCGTGGCGTCCTTCGCGCCTGCGTGATTCCGGAGGGCAGCAAGCCCATCATCCTCAGGGTGTCGGGCGGAACCAGCGTCATCGGAAAGGACTTGGCCAACGAGTCCATCACTACTTCCATTGAGGAAATCATCCGTCTCAACGCCACCGGCGTGGGGGTTTCGGTGTTCGTGGGCACCGATTACGAGAATCAGACCCTCATGAACCTGGCCAAGTTGGTCAATGAGTGCTCCGATTACGGGATACCCGTGATGGCCGTGACGGCCGTGGGCAAGGAGCTGGAAAAGCGGGATTCCCGCTACCTGGGCCTTTGCTGCCGCATCGCCGCCGAATTGGGGGCTACCGTGGTGAAGACCTACTATTGCGCCGAAGGCTTCGACAAGGTCGTAAGCAACTGCCCCGTGCCGGTGGTGATCGCCGGCGGGCCGAAATGCGAGACCTACAAGGAAGTGCTGGATTTCGTGTACGACGGCATGCAAAAGGGCGCTATCGGCGTCAACCTGGGCCGGAACGTCTGGCAGGACCCCCACCCGGTGGCGGCCGCCAGGGCCTTGTGGGGCATCATCCATCAGGACATGAACCCCAAGAAGGCTCTCGACCTTTACAACGAAGTCAAAAAATCGTAAGTATTCACCGCGAAAGCGCGAAGAAAAGCTTTTTCTTGGTTAAAACATAAATCAAAAACAAAAGGATAAGGTGTTATCCAAAATCCTGTGTTTTCCTTCGCGTCTTCGCGGTAAAAGCCTGAAGCCGTTAAAAAATTCAAAATAAGGGCGTTTCAAAATGCGCGTGGCGATGTACTACAAAAACAGCGATGTGCGCCTGCAGGAGATGCCCGTTCCCAAGATCGGGCCCGGCGAGATCCTCGTAAAGATCCAGGCCAGCGGCATCTGCGGCAGCGACGTCCTGGAGTGGTACCGCGTCAAGAAGGCCCCCATCGTGCTGGGTCACGAAACCGCGGGTGAGATCACCCAAGTAGGCGAGGGAGTTACGAGATTCAAAATTGGGGACCGGGTCGCCGTTTCCCACCATGTCCCCTGCAACACCTGCCGCTACTGCCTCGCCGGCAACCATACCGTCTGCGAAACCCTCCATACCACCAATTTCGACCCCGGCGGATTTTCCGAATACGTACGGGTTCCCAAGCTCAACGTGGACCGGGGAGTCTTTTTTCTTCCTCCCGAGGTTTCCTTCGAGGAGGGCTCCTTCATGGAACCGCTGGGATGCGTGTTGAGGGGGCAAAGGCTGGCCCGCCTGATGCCCGGGCAAACTGTGCTGGTGATGGGCAGCGGGATCTCCGGCCTGCTTCATATCATGCTGGCCAAGGCCCTTGGCGCGGGCAGGGTCATCGCCACCGATGTGAGCCCCTACCGCCTGAAGGCCGCGAAGGACCTGGGCGCCGACGCCGTGATCAACGCCAAGGAGGACGTGCCCGCCCGCCTGAAGGAACTCAACGGGGGCTGGCTGGCCGAACTGGTCATTGTATGCACGGGGGCCATGGCGGCATTCGCCCAGGCCCTGAAATCAGTGGACCGGGGCGGAACCCTCATGTACTTCGCCACCACCAACCCCGGGGAGACCTTGCCGGTGCCCATCAACGATTACTGGCGCAACGGCATCACCCTCATGCCCTCCTACGGCAACAGCCCCTACGACGCCGAGGCCGCGATCGCGTTGATCCGCTCGGGCCGGGTGCCGGTGGGAAAATTGATCACCCACCGTCTGGGCCTGGCGGAAGCCGCCCAGGGGTTTCAACTGGTCGCCGGTGCGGGGGAATCCATCAAGGTCATTCTCGAACCCCAGCGATAGCCGACCGCTTTTTCCCCATCCAAGGTTTTTACCGCTTTTTCTATCTGTCATTGCGAGGAATGCTCCGCGAATAGGGGGCGATCAAGACAAGCTTGAAGTAGTTGGCCAGAATTCGGCCAACCATCCAAGGGATTTAGCCCATGGACAATCCCAGTTTAAATAAGCCTGTCAAAAAACTCGAAAAGCGAACTGAGATCGCCACGTCGCCAACCGCCCCGATTGGGGCGGCTCCTCGCGATGACAGCTTTTAAAACCAAACCTAAACAAAGACAAACCACTGGCCCTCTAGGCTCTAAGTTGACACCCCCCATCCCGCTCCATAAGATGCAACGCTTATATGGAACAAGCCCTGCATGTCGAAAACCTCTCGAAAACCTACCGGCGGCGCAAGCGCCAGGCGGGGGTGCTGGGCGCGGTGAAAGCCCTTTTCGGCGGCGAGGTCGAGGAACTCCAAGCCGTCCGGGACCTGAGCTTCTCGATCCAACGCGGGGAGCGGGTGGGCCTGATCGGCGAGAACGGCGCCGGAAAATCCACCACCCTCAAGATGCTCACCGGCATCCTGGTGCCCACCGGTGGAAAGCTGGAAGTCTTGGGCCGGGTGCCCTGGAAGGAACGCCGCCAACTGGCCCTGAACATCGGGGTGGTCTTCGGCCAAAGGCCGCAGCTGCTTTGGGACATCCCGGTGCAGGAAACCTTCGAGCTTTTGCGCACCATGTACCGCATCCCGAAAGACATATATGAGACCATTTACGGCGAGGCGGTCAAACGATTAAGCCTGGGGCCCCTGCTATCCACCCCCGTTCGCCAGCTTTCCCTGGGGCAGCGCATGCGCTGCGACCTGGCGGCCTCCCTTTTGCACGCGCCCGCCGTGGTCTTTCTGGACGAACCCACCATCGGCCTGGACCTTTCGGTCAAGGAACAGGTCAGGGAATTCATCACCGATATCCAGGAAAAGTTCGGCCTCACCCTTTTACTGACCACCCATGACCTGAAGGACATCACCGAAACCTGCGACCGCCTGCTGCTGTTGGACAAGGGGAAACTGCTGTTCGACGGGTCCATCCGCGACTTCGAGAAGGAATACGCCAGCGACCGGCGCATCGTGGCGGAACTGCACCGGCCCATCACGGCCGTGGAAAAGGCCTCGCTTGAAAAGGAAACCTCGCGGTTGGGCGGAAACCTGAAGGAAGCCGAAGGCATCCGCCTGGTCATCGAGCATAAGGACGAGGCTTCGGCCCCCCCATTGATCCAGATGCTCCTGGGCCAATTGAAAGTGGTCGACCTGAACCTGGAAAAAACCGACATTGAGACAATCGTCACCCGCATTTACCGGCGGCCCGGGGACGGCCCCCGATGATCACCCGCGCCCTGTCCTCCCCCCTTAACCTCAAGGAAAATATCAACAGCTACCTGGCCTATTTGAACCGTGCCCTGAAGGCTAACTTCGCCTATAAAAGCTCCACCTTCTTGGGTCTCTTTACCGCGGCCCTGACCTATGGGATCACGGTGCTCGTATGGAGATTCGTCTATGCCCAGGGCGGCCCGGCCAAGGCCCTGAGCGCCAAGGAAATGTTCGCCTACCTGGCCCTCGCCTTCTGCCTGAACTTCGCCTTGACCATCAATATCGACCAAAGGGTAGGACAGCGCATAAGGCTGGGCCTGATCGCGACGGACCTCTTGAAACCGCTGGATTTCCAATTGACCCAGGCCGTCCAGGCCCTCAGCGACGCCCTCTTCAACGGCTTTGTGGGGTTGGGAATCCTGGCGGTGGTCTACTGTTTCCTGGGGGAAGCGGTCCTGCCGAAAAACACGGGTTGCCTCTGCTATTTTCTGGCCAGCGTCTTTCTCGGCTTCGTGGTGCAATATTCCATCGTCTTTTTATTTATCCAGGGCGCCTTCTATACCTACAGCGGTTACGGCCTTTTCGCGTCCCGTATCGCCCTGCACCAGACCTTTTCCGGACTTCAGGCACCCTTAAGCCTCTATCCCCCGATCCTTCTAACGATAGGCCGTTGGCTTCCCTTTCAGCACATCATCTACACGCCCATTTCTTTATATATGGGCCGGGTGGAGGGCACCGAAGCACTGAACCTGCTGGGAGAACAAGCCCTCTGGGCCGCGGGATTATACCTGTTGGGCCATTACACCCTTCGAAAAGCCCTGGGCCAATTGGAAATACAAGGCGGA
Source organism: candidate division FCPU426 bacterium (assembly GCA_963771075.1). Classification (GTDB taxonomy): domain Bacteria; phylum Oederibacteriota; class Muellerivitia; order Muellerivitales; family Muellerivitaceae; genus CAVTWJ01. Next base: position 362,263 of record CAVYSE010000003.1, read on the forward strand.
TAACAAAGACAGTCGGCAGCTCGCAGTTCACAGTCGACAGGTCTACCCCAATTGCGGTTTGCAATTGGGGATACCAAACCTCGCTGTTCGCCTTGAGGCTCACAGCAGGTGGCAGCCACAGCTAAACGCAAGGCGAAAAAAGAACGGAACGTTGCACTTGGGAAAGTAAATCAACCTACCCTCTCCCCTTGAGGGAGAGGGCCAGGGTGAGGGGTACCGTAGCCAATAAGCCCCCCCTCATCCCATCCTTCTCCCTCAAGGGGAGAAGGGGAAAATAACATAAACCAAATTCGAGGTTCCGATGGATGGTGAATTAAAAATCTACTGGGCGACGTTCAAGGCTTCCCTCCAGGCAAAACTGGAGTACAAGCTGGATTTTTTCCTGGGTATCCTGACCTCCACCATGCTGCAACTGGCGGCCCTGGGATTCTTGTGGGTGGTCTTCCACCAAGCCTCCACCCTCCAGGGATGGACCCAGCCCCAGGTGGTCTTTTTGTTCGGCCTGACGGCCATGGGCTTGGGCGGTTCGGAACTTTTCTTCAACCATATATGGATGGTGCCCTACTACGTGGTCATGGGCGACCTGGACCGCTTGATGGTTTATCCGGTGAGATCCCTTCCCTTTTTGCTCATCTCCCGGCCCGAGCTGCATTCCTTCGGGAACCTCGCCACCGGCGCCATCCTGGCCGGATGGTCGCTTTGGAAAATGCAGATGCCCTGGACCGACTGGCTGTGGGTGCCGGTTTGGGCCTTGAGCGGTTCCGTCATCTACACCGCCTGCCTGGTGACCTTTACCAGCCTTTCCTTCCGGTTTGTGGGACCCTACAGTTATACCCTGATGATTCCCCACACCCTGCTTCAAGCGAGTCGATATCCCCTCAGTATTTACCCGACCTGGGTTCATTTTATTCTCTTGTTTCTGGTTCCTTATGGGACCTTTAACTTTCTGCCTGGAAGTTGGGTGGTGGGAAAATTGGCGTCTCCCCTATTCGCCCTCTTGGCCCCGGGCGTCGCCATCCTTTGCGCCTTCATCGCCCAGGCGGCTTGGGAAAAGGGTCTGCGCCAGTACCAAAGCACCGGTTCCTGAGCTAAAAGCCGCCTATTGCTTCCCCCAAATAAAAATACGCCTGGGAAAGATCCCAGGCGTATTTCCTTCAGACTACTGGCCCATAGGACGGCTTTGTAATATCGAAGGGGAGGGACGAACCCTTGCCCTTCTACCTTCTAGACGGGATGGGGACCTTTTTATTCCAAAAATTTATTATTTTTCTGCAGAACCCTTGTTTAACTTTAAACTTATTTGTTTTTTCCCAACCAATCCCTGAGTTGTTTGTTGCTTGGGTCCAAATCCAGGTATTTCTGATAGGCGTCAATGGATTGTTTATAAGACAGGTTCGCCAGATGGGTCCACCCAGGTTTGTAGTTGGGGTCCAATTGAGTGGCCCGGGAATAGAGGTTCAACGCTTCCAAAACCAACCCGGCACTTTCCTTGATTTCCCCCTGGGCGACCAGGTCGGCCGCGGAGGAGTCGTCTCCCGCGACATTAAATTTCAAGAGGATGGGCTTGGGAGGCGCGAGGGTTCCGGTCGGAAGTTTTTTCACCGGATTTCCTACGATTCCCGAATCCCCATGTTGATGGGTGACCTCCGGCCCCGGGCCCAGGTCAAAACAAATGGAGATCTGCTGGGTGCTTCCCAAGTCCCCCTTAAAGTTAAAGCAATAATCCAGCTCCAGGATATCGACGACAAACCCTACGCCCATGCTCAGTCCGTTCACGCCGCCCAGCGCGTTATCCGGGAAATCGCAACCGTACCCTGCCCGGAAAAAATATTGTTGCTCGTTGGCGTATTCCAAACCGAACCGAATGCCGGTTCTTCCCTGGAACGGGAAAACACCGTCCAGGTCCAGGAGGAGACGATTTTCCCCCTTCGCGTCAAAATCGATCGGGCTGGCCGCCCCCAATCGAATTTCCTGGGGCAGGTTTTCCCCCGTGGTTTCCACTCCCAGGTTTTGAAGATCCGCCCCCAAACGCAGGAAAGGGCGCGGCAAGTAAAGGACACCCAGGTCACAAGCCATCCCCGTGGCCATGTGTCCCGCGATATTTTGTTGGAACCATTGGACCCGGGCACCGCCGATCCAATCCTCGGACAAATTGAATCCCAGGCCGCCCCCTAAGTCGTACTCCAACGGCGTGAAATTCCCGGTTAAATTGCCCGAATCGTCCCTTTGGTCAAAGGTCCCATAGTTCAAATAACCCAGCTGGACCGCCAGGGTGCCGAGGGTAGGAACCGCCAGGGACCCCGTCGCGTCCTCGAAAAAGCCATCCGCCAGGTAGCTGGTATGGTTCAGTGAAACCGATTGGCGGTTCCATAGATAGAGCCCAGCGGGGTTGTATTGAAGCGCGGAGAGATCGTCCGCGGCGGCCGTAAAGGCGTCTCCCATCGCTTGGGCCCGCGCGGATTGTCCCAGGGCAAGCACGGGGAAGGCGGAGGTGGTGGCCGCCCAGGCGGCGGGGGAAATGAGGAAGAGTGAACCCAAAAGGGCCCTTTTCAGGTGGCCGCCCTTACTTTTCATGGCGATCTCACGACCGCGAATTTATGCGTGGAAGAGGTTTGTTTTCCACTCGGCCCGTTGGTGTCCACCAGGTAATAATAAATCCCATGGGCATAACCGGTCAGATCGAGGGGGTAATGGTTGACCCCCGCGTTCCCCGTGATGGCTATGTTTTGCACCAGCCGGGCGGCCGCGTCATAGATCCTTAGGTTCCCAGTCCCGTTCTCGCATAACTCGATCATGATCGTCAGGCTGTTGCCCGGGGCCGGATCGGGATAGGCATAGGTGTCGATCATTTGGCCGCAGGGAACGAAGGTGGGGGTGATCGTGGCCGTGGGGGTGGGCGACCGGGTGATGGAGGGCGTGGCCGTGGGATAGGGCGTGGGCGACCGGGTCGGGGTCAGGGACGGCGTCGGGGTTGGAGTCACCGAGGGGGTCGCGGTAAATGTCGGAGTGCACATAGGTCCGAAATTCCATACCTTCGCATTGATGTAATCCACCACATAAAGGTTTCCCGAGGGGTCAAAGGCGAGGGATTGGAGGGTGAAGCCTGGAGTCATGCTCGCGGCGGGCGTCGCGACCGCCGGGACCGCCAGGATGTCGCCGGTCGCCGCGGAAACTTCCTTGACGGCGTAATTCCCGTTATCGGTGAAATAAAGGTTTCCCCCGCAGCCGATAGCCATGGCCCCGTAGAAAAAATTTAATGCGGAGAGGGTCGCCGGTACGTTGTTGCCGGAAGGACCCATGGTTCCATTGCCTGCGAAAGTCGTCAAGGCCCCCGTCGTGGCCGAAACCTCATTGATGACGTTATTCATCCAATCGGAAATATAAAGGTTGTTCTGGCCGTCCAAGGCGACCATCAAGGGTTCGTTCAGCTCCCCGAGGGTCGCGGTCCCGTTATCCATATACCCCGTGACGCCGTTTCCGGCCACAGTGGTGATCAGGTTGGCGGCAAAATCCACCCGTCGGATGACGTTATTTTCCGTGTCGGCGATGTAAAGCCGGTCCAAGGTATCGAATCGAACGCCAATCGGGTAATTCAATTCCGCATGAAGAGGATCCCCGCCGTCGCCCGTGAAGCCGTACTCCTCATACTGGCCGACCACCGTGGTCAGCAGGCCGGTCAAGGCGTCCACCTTTCGTATCACATCGTTGTTGTAATCGGCGACGTAAAGGTTGTCGTGGGAGTCAAAACACAGCGCGGCTGGATAATTGAAGGCGCCAGAGGTCGCGGGGCAGTTGTCGGTATAGGCCACCAGGGAAACGGTTCCGGCGTAAACGGTGATGATCCCGGTGGACGCGTTGACCCGCCGAATGGTGTTGCTGAACGCGTCGGCGATGTAAAGGTTGCCCTTCGAGTCAAAGGCGATGTCATTGGGTTCCCCAATGTCGGCAAGGGTGGCGGGGCCATTGTTTCCCGAATAACCGGACGTCCCAGTTCCGGCAACCAAGGTAACGGCCCGGCTTTGGATAGGGTTCAGAAGAAAAATAAACAAAGCCAATCTCGACAGTGAACCGAACACCCTGATCCATCGCACGGACATTGGGACTTCCTGGGCTCTAAATATGGATGCAAATCCTAGTTCTAAAAAAAGAGAAGACGATTTTACCTATTTTTCACCAATGTCGGAACCGGGATAAATGGCAAGACAATCATCGCCGGGATGGAAAAATACTCACGCATTGAGTTAAGCGGACCCAATCTCAAATGGTCGCGCAAGGGGCTTCAGGGGGCTTGCTGAAGATGCACGGTGGTGGATTGGGTTTTCCCCGCGGAAAGCAAAGTGACCTGGTAATTCCCCGGCGAGAGCTCCCGGCCCTGATCATCCTTCCCATCCCAGTCAAGGGTGTGATCCCCGGCTTTCCACACCCCTTTGTAGAGCGCTCTCACCGGCATGCCGTTGGAATCCAAAATTTTGATTAGAACGGGCTGGGTCTTTTCCACATGAACGGCCATGCGGATAAAGTTGCCTTCCTCGGCCAAACCCGTCGATTTCCTGGGTTCGGGCGTAAGCTGGCTTTCACGGGAAGGCTTGTTCAGGGAAGAAACCGGCCCGGCCGAAACGACGGGAGTTTTTTTGCGGAAGGACTGCGCGGCGGGCTCGTCCTGCAAAACAACCAGTGAAAGAGGCTCTTCTTTTGAGGAGTTCGCCCCCACCGAGATGGAAGGGTTGGATAAAAGCGTCCATAAACTGTAGCCCATTGCGCCAAAAGCAGCCAAGACCAATAAAATTTTCCAAGCGAGTTGAAGGTAAAGGTTCCAGGGGCGGGGTTGGGCGGAACGCCAAATATCCGCCATTTTCGGCTCAAGGCGGGCGGCCATGGCTTCCACTTGGGAATCGGGCAAGGTTCCCAATTTCTCCGCGAGGGACTCCGTGACCTTTTCGGCAAAAAGCGGGTCTTGACGGACCAACTTGTCAAATTCCGATTGGGCCTCGGGGGTCAGGTTCCCATCCAGGAAAATTTTCAGTAATATTTCGGGTTGGAATTTCACGACGTCATTTCCTCTTTTAGTTCGGGAATTCTCGCCCGAACCTTTTCAATCAGACGCTGGCGAGCCCGGTATATACCCGAAGTGACGCTCCCCACGGGAATTTTAAGCCGACTGGCGATGGCCTCGTAGGAAAGTTTTTCGATCTCCCGAAGGGTCATCAGTTCCCTTTCCCGCCCCTCCAACCCCTCGATTTCCTGGTGAACCAGCTTGAGGGCCGCCTCAGGGTAGGCTTGCGGCTGTACTCTAGACGGGAGTCCGGCAAAATAATCCACGTCCATAGGCATGATTTTTTTCTTTTTTTCGAGCCAATCCCGGCACAGATTGACCGCAATATGGTTCAGCCAGGTCCCCAAGGAGCATTCAAACCTGAAACGGGATAGGTTTTTAAGGGCTTTTATAAAGGTTTCCTGGACCATATCTTCCACGTCCGAATCGTTCCCCAGGAAATACCAGCAGGCCCGAATCAGGGCTTTTTGATGGGTTTTATAGAGTTCTTGAAAGGCCGCTTCATCCCCGGCAAGGATTCGGGAGACCAGTTCTTTGTCGCTGAGACCCAAGCAATTCCTCGCAATAAATAAGGTTCTTTGAGAATAATCCTTCAAGACGGACAAAATTATAGCGGAGGGGTGAATATTTGAGGGTTAAAAGAAGCTATTTAATAAGCAATAATCAAATTTCCACCCCAGGGGCACGGAGACCCATGCCGCATTTCAATAATACAAGGGTACATTGTAGCGATTTTTCTGGCCGGTAATTAAGTGTCATATTTATTTGGTTTGGGACCAACCCACGTCAAACAATTGGGAAAACTTTAAAGGATTCGTCGTAATCCTGTATTCAGCCGTATTGGCAGAAATAAAAAAGGCCCGGTAATGAACCGAGCCTTTGGCCGTATAAACGGGCTATTTAATCAAGAACCGATGGCAACCTTGATCTTTTCCCTGAATTTCGGCCCAATTTGGACAACCCCGGCGCAATTGGGCGAGCCGCACTGGCATTTGAATTCGTAGGTCCAATCTCCCACGTTATCGGTAATGCGGTAATCCCAACTGATCTCCGATCCAGCGGAAATTTCACGGCAAGCCACCAAAACGATTCCATTGACCACCTTTGCGCTCGGATCGCAGGAGTGGTTCACAAAACAAAGGGGGTCACAACCGTTAATGTAATCATGAAGCATGATGAAACCCGGGTAGATATACATGGCATGGTCAACGTTCAGCTTTTCCGCAGGCACCTTCTTTTGAAGCTCATCCAATTCCAACTCAGGAACCACGATCCCACCGAAAACACCAATGACTTCGCCCACTTGGATTTTTCGAACCGAATAGACTCCGTGTCCTTCCATACCGCTTTTGCGAACCTCAACCGCGTCACTGACCCAAGGCGTAATTTTCATTGGTTTTTGTAAAACCATCCTTTTACCAGATTACTTCCCTTTGCTTGGGAAGATTGGGGGTGATTGTAACTCAAAGCCCTTGATGGTTCACGGAGAGTTTGCCCATTTTTTCGGCCGGTTTTCAGGGTTTTTGGCAGGTTGACCGGTTTATCCCCTCGTTTGTTTTCCCCGGTCTAAGTGTGGCAATGGCTTAATCCCCTCTTGGCAAGGTACTGTTGATGATAATCCTCAGCAATCCAGAAAGTTTCCGCCGGAACGATCTGGGTGACAATGGGGCTTTGATAGCCTTTTTTTTGGAGGTTATCTTTTGATATGCGGGCCGTTTTTTCCTGTTCCGAAGAATGAAAAAAGATGACCGACCGATATTGGGTACCGATATCTGGCCCCTGGCGGTTCAGGGAAGTGGGGTTATGGCTGTTCCAAAATACTTCCAGGAGTTTTGAATAGGAAATAACTTTCGGATCATAGGTGACCTGCACCACCTCGGCGTGTCCCGTCTCATCGGTGCAAACATCCCGATAAGTAGGATGATCCATCGTCCCACCCACATAACCAACGGCGGTGGAGACCACGCCCTTTAATTGCCGAAACGTTTCCTCGACTCCCCAAAAACAACCTGCCCCGAAAGTCGCCTTTTCCATTTTCTCCCCCTTTACCCCAACATTACCCAAAAGAGTGCCCGAAAGGTTACCGGCTTTCGGAAATTTGAATAATACTGAGACCTCTGATGAAAATTAAATGAGCGACAATCAGAGGTCTCGATCCCAAAGATTTCCGCAGGAAATCGTGGGGTAACCTTGAATGTTTTCCTGAAAAAGGCGGCACAGCCGATTTTTTCAGAGATTACATCCTAGGATTCTTGGAATGGAAAAACCAATAGGGGGGGGGCGAAAAAACGGGGAGGTCAGGTTAAGGCCGGTTCTCATGCCGCCAATAGGCGGCCAAATCGCCGATAAAAACCCCCGGGCCCTCCATCTTGAGGCTCTTCACCGTCACTCCCAGGGCGATCTTCTCGTGAACCAGATCGTTGGAAAGATCAAAATCGGCGTTGAGAAGAGCTGTCTTTTTAATCTCAAAATCGATCTTCATCGCGGGTTTATCCGGTTTAGGGGGGTAAGGAAAGGGGATGTTACAAGTCCTCGCCTGGTCCGCACGGGGAGGCCTGGCGGCCTTCGAAGCATCGCTGGCGGCCAGGGCCCGGTAAACAACCGCCGCGTCCGGGTATTCCAGGCTTCCCCAGATGTTCTTGATCCAATCGGGATAATGCGCGATGGGAAGTGTCCCCCAAATCAGGTCCAACGGCTGTACCTGCGTCTTCGATCCCTGGGATTCATCCTCGGCCAGGACGCCGCAAACATGAACCGCTTGTCCCAGGAAGGGCTGGACCGCGTCCAGGAAGGCCTTGGCTTGGGATTCCGGGACATGCACTTTTAATTCGAGCAAGCCGTTGGGGTTGGGTTTTCCATCTCGGTTCATTAGCCATTTTTTGTCGTCCGGCATGAAGGCGACCAGGAAATCCCCCTCGGGGAGAAGTTTGGCGGGACCCAGGAGCTTGCCCGGAACGTTCGAAAGGTACTTCCCGGTATCGACCAAGGGGCTTTTTTTTCCAAATACGTCCATCAACCCCATATTCATGCCTCCAATTGATTTTTTCCTGGATGGAAAAATCTTAGGGTTCTATCGGTTGAAACCGGCTCCCCGCCGGTCAGCGCATGGTATTTAGCCCAAAATAAAAGAGCGAAAAACCTTTTCACCCTTTGGGGTTTTCGGGTCCCTCGCTCCTTCATCCCATTGAATGGATATGCCCGTGCAAATTATTTCCTGATTTTAGGACTAATTGCGCGCGGCCACCTCTTTTTTTGCCTCAACGGCTTTCTTTGCCTTTTCTTTTGGAACCGCGGTCACGAAGGTGCCGTATTTCTTAATTTCCTCCAGACGGCAGCTCCAGTAGAGCTTGCCCTCGTGCACCGTAATATCCGGACATCCGTCACACATGCTCATGCGGCCATCGGCCAGGAGATCCACCGGTTGAATGATGGCGAAATTCTGCATGCAGACCTTCGAAAACCAGGCCGTTGGCGTGGTCAGAAAGCGCCAAAGGGCGCTGCGCATTTGCCTGTCCCCCCACCCCAGGAACAACAGGGTGGATTTCCCCGCGTGGAGGAGTGAAAGGGGCGCGTAAGAGAGCCAGCTTCCGAAGAACCGGTGATGAAAATTCTGGATGAACTCCATGAAACCTGGGCTGGTATAACCGAATGTCTTTTTCCGGTTGGCGATGCGGGTGGCCAAGGTCCATTTCATGTCGTCCGCTTCGATGGTGCCGTTCAAATAGGCGGCCGGTTCGTAAAGAGGATCCGTCTCGCGGATCTTAGCCACGATCTCGTGCGCCTTCAGGTTCTTTTCCCCGCCCCAAGAGGTCTTGATATAGGTTTCGTAAAGATCCACTTTCTTACCAAAGGCGTAAAAGTCGTAATTCGCGCTCATCCCGGGGGTACGGAAAAGGATGAACACCATGGTATTGATGATATCGGGGTATTTTTCGGCCCACCTTACGATTTCGGGTATCTCCTGAAGGGTCTGCTCGGATACGGTTTGGTTGAAGCCACAGACCATACCGCCTTCTTTTGCCACCATATCGGCCAATTTTTGGCGCAATTCGATATGCCCCAATTCGGTGGTCGCCTGGGAATCTTTTCGCTTTTGTGTGGTGTCGATATGGAAGGTGAAACCAAAGACTCCGGCCTTTTTCAAATCTTTGAGCATTTCAGGGGCCTGCGTCAAAGCCAAACCATTGGTATTCATGATGGGTTTCCACCCATAACGGCGCACCATGCGCACGATGTCCAGGATTTGGGGATGAAGCAGGGGATCCCCCCCCGCGATCGAGACGCTGTCGGTTTTCCGCAGGCGCTTGATGACCTTGAACTCCTCCTCAATCTCATCCAGGGTTTTATGGGCTCCCTTGATGTTTTCGTGGTAGCAGCCCTCGCACATCAAATTGCACTGGGACGTCACTTCCAGCCAGAAAATACCGTTATCTGATAAGGACCAAGGCAAACGGTAATAATCCTGTGGATTTAGGGGTTTGGGTTCGGTGATTTGCATCATTGTTCCTCCGGTAAAGATTGGTCTTTAATATTGACCTGTGGCGAAGGTTTATTCTCAGAGCCAAAGTCTGTCCGGGCAATCAACCCCCAAGGTGGAAAATGGAAAACCGTTATGAGGGCGTTTTTGAAAAGAGCAGTTCCAGCATCTGTATCATGAAATCGAACCAACAAGTCGTTTACCAAAACCAAACATGCCGGAAACTTTGCGGAAATCACGGCCCCAGTCTTTGTCCTCAAAGCTGCGTGATTTCCTGCGAAAAGGTTTTGGGGCGCCGTATTCCCCGGGAGGGGATGCATTATTTTTCGAACACCAAGGTCGGCAACGAATTCTTCGACGTCTTATTCTTTCACGATTCTGGCCACCGGGTGGTGGTCCTCCATCCGCTCCAGCAAAAGTACGAAGCTTGGCTCAAACGCTTCATGAACCGGGACCTGAGCCCTCGGGAACTGGAAGTTGTCCGCTTGGGTCTTCAGGGTCTCACCAACTCCCAAATGACCCAGAAACTGGGAATCTCCCGGGCAACCCTCAAAACCCATCTCAATAACATTTATAAAAAAGTGCCGGAGGTGCGTTCCGAAAAGTGGCGGCTGCTTAAAAACTGACTTGAAAACAAAAAAGCCCGGCCCCCTCAGGGAACCGGGCTTTTTCTTTCCCGAATCAGTCGTTGGTAATGCGCATGGCGTAGAAGGTGCGCCAGACGAAAATGAGCGCGATGGCCATGAATATAACCGCCAGGGCCATGGTCATTCCCGCCAGGACCGGTGAGATGGCCAGTTCCACGGCCAACAGGCCGAAAAGGGTAGTGAACTTGATGATCGGGTTCATGGCCACCGAGGAGGTGTCCTTGAAGGGGTCCCCGACGGTGTCGCCCACCACAACCGCTTCATGAAGCTTGGTTCCCTTTTCTTTCAAGATCGCTTCCACGACCTTCTTGGCGTTATCCCAGGCCCCGCCCGCGTTCGCCATGAAGATGGCCTGATAAAGGCCAAACAGGGCGATGGAAATCAGGTACCCGATGAAGAAATAGGGGTCAAAGCAGGCGAAGGCCAGGGTGAAGCAGAAGACCGCGATGAAGATGTTGAACATGCCGTTCTGCGCGTATTTGGTGCAGATGGCAACCACCTTCTTGGAGTCCTCCACATTGGCTTTCTTGACCTTGGAATCCAGCTTGATGTTGGCGCTGATGAATTCCACGGCCCGGTAGGCCCCGGTCGTGACGGCCTGGGTGGCCGCTCCCGTGAACCAGTAGATCACCGCGCCCCCCATGACGAGCCCCAAAAGGAAGAGGGGATTCAGGAGGGAAAAGTTGATGGCCAACGCGTTCAGCTGATCTTGTGAGATCATGCTCGCTCCCGTGATATGGGCGGCGTTCTTGGCCAAAAGCACCAGGATGGAGAACAAGAGGGTGGTGGCTCCCACCACGGCCGTCCCGATCAACACCGGTTTGGCCGTAGCTTTGAAGGTGTTCCCGGCCCCGTCATTTTCCTCCAGGTAATCTTTTGCCTTTTTAAAGTCAGGCTTGAATCCGAATTCCTTTTCGATTTCTTTATCTACTCCCTTGATCGATTCGATGGTGGATAGCTCGAACACCGATTGGGCGTTATCCGTGACCGGCCCATAAGAATCCACTGCGATGGTGACCGGGCCCATGCCCAGGAAGCCGAAGGCCACGAGGCCAAAGGCGAAGACCGCGGGAGCGATCATCAAAGAGCTCATGCTGGTCCCCGTGGTGGCAACCCAGGCTCCCGTGCCCATCAAAACCAGGATCGAAAGGCCCATCCAGAAGGCCGAAAAGTTCCCGGCCACGAATCCGGAAAGGATATTCAGGGAGGGGCCGCCCTTCCGGGAAGCCATGACCACTTCCTTGACGTGCTTGGAATTCATGGAAGTGAAAACCTTCACCAGTTCGGGGATGACGGCCCCGGCCAGGGTCCCGCAGGTGATAATGGTCGCAAGTTTCCACCAAACCGTCCCGTCCCCGACATCAGCGATAAGCAGGTCGGAAGCGATGTAAGTGACGATGATGGAAATGATAGAGGTCAGCCAGACCAGGAAGGTCAGGGGATCCTCGAAATTCATCTTGTCCGCGTTCGAGTAACGGGCCTTGGCCACCGCCGCGTTGATCATGTAGGAAACGCCCGAGGTGATGATCATCATCACGCGCATGACGAAGATCCAGACCAGGAGCTTGATCTGGTCGGTCGGGTTATTGACCGCAAGAAGGATGAAGGTGATCAGGGCCACGCCCGTGACACCGTAAGTCTCGAACCCGTCGGCCGTGGGGCCGACTGAGTCTCCGGCGTTATCGCCCGTACAGTCGGCGATGACACCGGGGTTCCGGGCGTCATCTTCCTTGATTTTCAACACGATCTTCATCAGGTCGGAGCCGATGTCCGCGATCTTGGTGAAGATCCCGCCCGCGATACGAAGGGCGGCCGCGCCCAGGGACTCGCCGATGGCGAACCCGATAAAGCAGTAACCCGCCAAATCGGCGGGGATGAAAAGAATGATGGCCAGCATGATCAATAGTTCGATGGAAATCAAAAGCATCCCGATGGAAATGCCGGACCGGATCGGGATGGCATAGGTCGGGAAAGGCTTGCCCTTCAAGGAAGCGAAGGCCGAACGGGAATTGGCGAAGGTGTTGATGCGGATCCCGAACCAAGCCACCGTCACCGAGCCCGCGATACCCACCACGCTGAAGAAAAGGATGATTAACATGTTGACTAAGCCCACGGGTTTCAACCAGCCAAAGTAGATAACAATGATGAATCCTATGAACAGCCACAGGTAGAACAGGAATTTCATCTGGTTCTGGACGTAGGTCTTGCAGGTCTCGTAGATGAGTTCGGAGATATCCCTCATCGACTTGTGCACGGGAAGATTCTTGAGGTTGTTGAACATGACGCCCCCAAAAACCATCCCCAGGACGCAGATCAGGAGACCCCAGCAGAGCAGGTCCCAACCGGTGATCGACCCTCCCAAGAAGCGAATGGAAGCCAAATCAGGCAGCTTTAAGTCCGCCTCGCTCGCGAAAGCGTTGGTGGCCACCGTAAAAAGCGCCACCATCGCGAATACCCTCATCACCATGCCACGGGTTTCGCGACACCCATTACTCAAACCCTCTCTCAAACCCATTTGAAGCCTCCGAAGGATTTAATGCCAACCCTCATCCCGACCACTACCCACCAATCGGCTGAACCTATCCCCTGAGTTTTAAGTTTATGCCGCGCGCCCCGGCCCGGCATTGGATGTCCTTTCCCAAACTTAACCCGGCAATAAAAAAGGCTGGAAGAAAACAATGGACGCTGGTAAAACCCAGACAGTCCTGGAACGAACAACGCAACAGATGGTATGCAATATGAGCAACCCTCAAAATGATGGGAATCATATTACAAAGACGACCGGGACAAGTCGATTTTTTATTGTTAGGTTCTTTGGCCAAAGTTAGGGCATTTTTGTTACAAGCTTGTCACAATCTCACTTCAATCTTGATGTCCGTCTAACCTCGCGAAATCGATCCATCCTTTTTCCACACTGACCCCGGTCAGTTTAACGCGAACCCTGTCCCCCACATCCAAACCCTTCGCTCCCTGGGCCAGATAACCTTCAACCGGGGGGTTCAAAAGCCTTACCCAAGTCCCCTTTTGGGAAGCGCCGGTCACCAAGGCCTCAAAGGTCTCCCCCACCCTTTTTGAGAGGAAAAGGGCGCTGGCGCTTTTTCTCATCTGGCGTTCCACCTTGTCCGCGGCATTTTCCTGTTCCGTGCAATGGACCGCCAATGAATTCAGTTCAGGCAAAGCGTAGGGTGAAGCCGCATCCAACATGGCCGCCTTCAGGAGCCGCTGGGTGATCAAATCGGGATACCGCCGATTGGGGGCGGTGGAGTGGTTGTAGTCTTTTACCGCGAGGCCGAAATGCCCCTGGGCGGTCTCTCCCGGTTTTTCCAAAACATACTCCCCCCTGCCCAACAGCTTCACCACCGCCAGGGATAGGTCGGGAAAACGAAGGGGGTCCTTCACTTTTTGGGACTGCAGAAAACCATTCAGGGCCTTGGAATCCGGTGACGCCGGGAGCTGGCTTCCCCTTTCGGATGCCAGGGAAACGATACGGTCCCACCTCTCCGGGGTCTTCACCACCCGTCGCAGGGTGGGAAAGCCCTTCCGGGTCAGGAACTTTGCGGTAATCCCGTTTGCCGCCACCATCAAATCCTCGATAAGTTCCCCAGCCCGGGTCTGTTCCTCGTGTTTGAGATCGACGACCTGTCCATTTTCGGTGACGGCCCGAGTTTGGAGGGTGGTCAATTCCAAAGCTCCCGCCTCATACCTTCGTTTCCTCAAGCGCTGGGCCGCCGCATCCTGTAGGCGAAGCTGGGCATCCATCCCCATGACCCGTTGGGCTGGTTCGGGAAGAGGCCCTCTTTTTTCCAGCCAGGCCGATACGCTGATGTAAGCGAGCTTGGCCTTGTTCATCACCCGGGCCCGGAAAACGCTGGACCGGGAAATCGAACCGTCCGCCTCCACATCCATCTCAATGACCAGGGCCAGCCGGGTTTCGTCCTGATTCAAGGAAGTCAAGTCGGTGGAAAGCCTTTCCGGAAGCATGGGGAATGTCTTGACCCCCGTATAAACCGAGGTGGTATTCTTCCCCGCGTGAAGATCCAGGGACGTCCCCTTGGAAACCAGCGAGTCCACGTCCGCCACACCCACCCACAGCCGCGTCCGGCTGCCTCCCAGGTCCTCGCCCACCGAGATCTGATCCAGGTCCCGGGAATCGTCGTTATCAATAGAACACCAAAGCATGTCACGCATGTCTTTGAGCTCCCCCGAAAGGTCCTGGGCGGATCCGGAGAGACCGCGTAACTGTTGTAAAGCTTCCGATGAAAAATCAGGTTCAAGACCGAACGAGACCATGGTTCGGTCGGCTATCTGTGCTAAATAGCTTTCTTTAGATTCATGGTTTTCCAAAATGATCTCCTTAAACAAGTTGAAGACGATTGGTACAAAAAGGGCCGGTATCGGCGTCGCTACGTTACACTTTCTTTTAGGAAGGATCTCAACTTTTTCTTGGATTAAACCGGCTTGGGTCCTATTTCAGGTTTTGAGACCGATCGGATGGGATTTTAAACTCGGTCATGATTTCCGAGGTGGCTTGGGCGGCCTTGGTCGCATCAAACACGATCTTCGTGCCGAACCAGGCGTGATCGTCGATCTCAATCACATGGTAGACCCCCAGGGGGCTCTTGAACGCCTCAATGAGGTCCTTCATTTCGGAGATAGGTTTTCCATTCACCTTTTCCACGATGAGGTTGTTTTCCTTGTCGTATCCCGTGTTGATGTCATGCGGAAGGACATGGCTGATGAGGATAACCTGTTTGTGTTCAGGCGTTGGAAAGCCATGCAGGTAAAGGTCTTTGAGTTCAGGTTTGAAATTTTCCCAGTTCCCCATTTGGAAATAGTTGGCGGTCAAGGGGACGAACACGAACCCGGCGTACAAGAAATAGGTGGGGTGGGTGTTATCCGGCCGAAAGGGGACAAGCTTGGAAATGGCCTTGAGAAGCACCATTAGCTTCATCGCTTGGCCGTTTCGTAATATATCCAGGCTCACCTGCTCATGGATCAGGTAATAGGTAATCAAATAAGTCCAATCGATCCTCTGGGACTTGGATAGGTTAATGTCGCCCTCATTGTCGATCGGGTGCCCATCGATCCCGGTGAGGATATCCCCTACCTGTAAAATTCCATCAGCGGAAGACCCATTCACGATTCGAGTGACCACTACCCCCGTCTTGTCCCCCGGAAGCTTGTAAAAGCTTTGAAGCGCCGGATTTTCGAGGTTTTGCACATAAACGCCCATGTCCGGGAACCCGGAATATTCTTGGTGAACCTTGATGTTCCTTAAAAAGGCCTGCACCACATTGATGGGGATGACGGTTCCCGTTTTATCGGGCTCATGGACGGACTCAAATGTCAGGCCGACAAACTTACCTTTATCAAAAACCGGACAACCGTCTTTTTTGACGTCAATAGGCTCGTAAGTGATCAAGCCCGGCAGGTACCGTTGGCATTCCGACGACCAAACCATGTCCAACCCGGAAAGGGTATCTTCCTTCTTGGATAACTCTTCCCCTCCGTGAATGAGGATCTTGTCCCCGGGGGAAGGCATATCTCCGAATTCGGCGGGCAGGGAATCCTTGAAGAATTCCTTGTCTTCAATAGATAACAAGGCCAGATCCATGTCGTAACCTATCTGCTCCACCTTTGCCACATAACGCTTGGTCTCCCCGAATTTCTGGACCTCGATATAGTTTCCTTTGTTCACGAAATGGGACGTGGTCAGGATGCGGTTCCCGGGGATAACCACCCCGCAACCCTCCAACTGGACCTGGGTGCCGGGTTTCCAGGGTTCGTAAAAATCGACGTTCTGGATGGTCGTGAAAATCTTGACGACGGACCTTTTCAGGTCCTTCTCGCTTCTTCCACGGCAAGCGGACAGAAAAAGCATACCCACAAACAGGATCGCCAAGATCGGCCGGGGCGGGAACATTTTCAGGGTAACCCTCATTTCAGGTCCTGCGACCGGTCGCTGGGAATGTTGTTCTTGGACAATATCTCCTCGGTGGCTTGTTTGGACCGTGTCGCATCCAGGACTATCCTTGTGCCAACCTCCACCGGATTATCGATTTCAATGATGTGTTTCCCGTCCTGGGGCTTCTCAAAAGCCTGGATCAAATCTTTCATTTCCGTGATGGGAACCCCGTTCACCTTTTGGACGACCAGGTTGGTGTACCGGGGTCCGTAGCCCTTGTTGATCTCGTGGGAAAGGATGTGGCTGATGATCACGACTTGCTTTCGATCCTCCGATGGCAAACCCTCGAAATAGAGGGGCATGAACCCCGAGAAACTGGCCTTGGAAGTCTGGAAGTAATTGGCGCAGAGGGGGGTGAATACCAGTCCCCCAAAAATGAAATAGGTCGGGTCGGTGTCGTATTTCACCAGGGGAACCAGCCGGGCGTCCGCCTTGAGGGTTACCGTCAGCTTCAACGGCTTCTGATCCCGCAGGACGTCGAGAACCATGTTCTCGCCGATCCGGTGCAAACAGAGGGGATACTGGAAATTCACGCGTTCGCCCTTGCGGAAATAAATAGTCCCGTCATTGGCGATGGGGTAGCCGTCGATGGAGAGTAGAATGTCGTTTTCCTGAACATGTCCCCAGGCGGAAGACCCATAGATCACCTTGGAAACCAGCAAACCGGTCTGGTCCGGCGCCATGCCGTAATAATTCCGCAGGGCGTCATTTTCCATGAACTCG
The DNA here is from genome assembly GCA_963771075.1 of candidate division FCPU426 bacterium. GTDB lineage: Bacteria > Oederibacteriota > Muellerivitia > Muellerivitales > Muellerivitaceae > CAVTWJ01. Next base: position 379,128 of record CAVYSE010000003.1, read on the forward strand.
GTGTAAAGACCCAGGGTGGGGACCGGGCTATAGCTCCCGGCCTTGATTTGGTCCAGGAACCGCTGGACCAACTGCACCGGAACGATGTAACCGGTGTTTTGAGCGACCATCGCGTTATAGCCCTGGAAGGCCACACCGACCATTTTCTTACGGCTGAACACCGGCCCCCCGCTGTTGCCGGGGTTGATCGCGGCGTTGGTTTGGATGCCCAGCAGGTACCGCATCGAGTGGGAGTAGGGGATAACCTCAATGCGGGAAACTTCACCCTCGGTGATGGACAATTCCTCTCCCCCCACGGGATAGCCGTAAACCGCCACCTGGTCCTTCAAGGAAGGCACCCCCCCGAACTTGACGGGTTTGGTTCCCTTGAAAAATTTCGGGTCCTCCACCCGCAAAATGGCCAGGTCACAATCATGGGCCACGAATATTTTTTTCGCGGTGTATTTCTTGGTGTCCCCGTCCTTGAGTACCTGAATGAAAATCTCATTGGATACTACGTGGGCGTTGGTCAGAATCCGGTTTCCCGAAATGACGCACCCGCTGCCGCTAACGTTTTCCTCCGGACCCACTCGCCAGGGCTCGAAATAATTGGGGTTCTGGATCGTGGTGAAAATCTTGACCAGCGATTTGCGCAAAGGATCGTCCGTGGCAGTCGAAACCCTGGGCAAGAGATACGCCAAGGCAAAAAGGGCAAGGAACAGCGTGGAAGCGATTCGTCCAATTTTTAAATTGTTTAAACTAGGTAATTTCGGGCTCAAAACCAACTCCAGAAGTATGAAAAGGATCAATAAGCCAGGTTAGAACTAACCCCAAAAGCGCGTCAGTTTAACACGTCCCGATTCATCCAATAACCCAATTTTCGGGGAAAGGTGCGGCTGATCAAAGGCTTAAATTAGAACCGGGAAGCCCATTGACTTATTGTGAAAAGAGATAAACAGGACAAACTCATCAGCCCCAAAACCAAGGGACTCTATTCGAAACCATAAAAGGAATAGGGAATCGCCTTGGAGTCCTGTACTGTGCTATTCACATAGACAATACCGTTCGAGCTGTCGTACAGCCAGCCCGAGGATGAACCCGTCGGCACTTTATTTTGAGTGGTCACGGATACCAGGTTTCCTGCCGGGCTCGGCGCGCTGAGCACGCAATAACCCGTTACCTTCACCGACTCCAGATTTCCCATGTACTTACTGAATGAATAAGTGGAAAAGCTATTGAGGGTGGATGGCCAAACGCCCTGGTTGTCCCCGTAATAAATCGAACTTGCTGATTTTAACGCTCCCAAATTACCCTTCGTGGCGCCTTCTCGTGATTTTTCGATCATCACCGCGAATTTCGGAATCGCAATGGCGGCCAAAATTCCAATAATCGCGACAACGATCATTAATTCAATAAGTGTAAAACCCTTACTTTTTAAATGAATCATCTCCGCCTCCCTCAATACCGAAAGCCCATTGACCCTTGACCCCAAACAGGGCCTTCAGTTCATAATATTTTATTACTTTTCAAAATATTTAAATATGAATAAATCGGCGTTAAAACGATAGTTTTTTTAACCCGATCACTAATTTGCAAAGGATAATCCTTGAATGAATCCGATGAACTCGCCTCCCAGTCCCCCCATCCGTGACAAGGGGTCAACGGATGATCGTATTCTCCCGCTTGGGGCGATCGCTATCCTGCCCGCCCTTATCACTTTTTTGTTTTACCTGCCGTCGCTCAATAATAGTTTTGTGAATTGGGATGATCCAGAGAATATCCTGAATAATCCGCATATCCGCAGTCTCAGCTTGGATTCCATTGGGTGGATGTTCACGAACTTTTACCAAGCCTTCTGGATACCCCTCAACTGGCTTTCCCTCGCCTTGGATTACAGTTTGGGTCATCTGGACCCCGTCACCTACCATTTCCACAATCTGAGCCTGCATTGCCTGAATACCCTCCTCGTTTTTTTTGTGAGCCGGAAAATATTCCTTGTGGCCTCCTCAAGCCCGGATACCGCGGATCCAAAAGCTTCTTGGCCCCAGTCCGCGGCATTTCTGACCGCCCTTTTATTCGGGCTCCATCCCATTCACGTGGAATCGGTAGTTTGGGTCACCGAGCGAAAGGATCTACTCGGAGGATTTTATTGCTTGTTAAGCCTGGGGGCCTATTTGGAACACGTAACCCGCCCCGATGGTAAGAAATGGAGATATTTCCTGAGCTTGGCCTTTTTCATCCTTTCGCTTTTATGCAAGCCCATGGCCATGACCCTGCCCTTGGTATTCATGCTATTGGACCATTGGCCGTTGAGAAGGATAAAAATCTTCTCAGCCCACGGACTTCAGGAAAAAGTCCCTTTTTTCATCCTTGCCTTCTGCGCAGGCGGGATCAGCCTCCTGGCCCAATCCCATTTCGGCATGGTTCCCAACTTCGATCAATTACCCCTTTCTTACAGGATCATGAACGCATTCCATTCCCTCGTTTTTTATCTGGTTAAAATATTTGTTCCCATCCGCCTAGCGGCCCTCTATCCCATCGTGTTATTGAAAACCTATTCGCTTGAGTATTTGGTTTATCTTTGGGCAGTCCTGATGATTAGCTTGGCCACTTTTTTAAACCGCCGGACCCGGCCCTACCTGGCCGTGGCCTGGCTGATTTATATCGTCACCTTGTCGCCGGTATTAGGAATTCAATATGTCGGTATTCAATGCGCTGCGGACCATTTCACTTACCTCCCGAGCCTCGCTCCCTTTATGCTCCTATCTTCGGCCCTGGCGGTCATCCTTTCCAACCGTCGCGCTTTTTGGGGGTTTCTTTGCGTGGTTTTAAGCGTCTCCATGGGAATTGCGACGGCATATCAATCCATGACTTGGAAGAATTCCGTAAACCTTTGGGAAAGAGTCATTAAGGTTGCCTCGCCCTATATCTATGATTTCATTTATGAGCATTTGGGAGATGCCTATACGGCCGAAAGCCGGTGGGATGAGGCCTCGCGGGCCTATTATTCGGCTCTCGCCCTCTCCCCTTTCAAACCTGGCTTACATGAAAAAAGAGGGATCGTGCTTATCAACCAAAACTTGCCAGCGGAGGCCGCCAAGGAATTCGAGCAAGAAGTAAGCTTTGATCCTAAAAATCCAATGGCCCACCGTTACCTCTATTTCGCGTACCAAAAGATCGGGAAATCAACGGAAGCCCTGGCGGAAGTTCAAAAAGCGATCGAAATCGACCCGAAATTGCCTGGGGTTTATAACAGTTTGGGGGCATCTTATTTTTCGATGAAAAAGTACGACCTGGCGGTCGGGGCCTTTGAAAAGGCCCACGAGATGGACCCTCAAAACCTGGATTGCCTGATGAATTTGGCGGCGGCCTATACCTTTTCGGGAAAACCGGAGGGCTCGATCCAGGCGCTTAAAATGGCTCTTGCCATCCAGTCCCAAGACCCCAATATCTACCAAAAATTGGGCGAGGCCTACGAGAAGCTAGGCGATCAAGAATCGGCAAATCAGGCCTTTGCCGCAGCTAACAGCATGGGTAAAAAAGAGTGATGTTCTCGTAAGTTTTGTTGCCAAGGTCGCCGGTTCATGAAAAAGGCTTATAAATGGAACGTTCTTTTTTCCCCTTTTATCATTCCCCATGGGTTCTCGCTCTATAACCACCGTAAAACAAAAACGACCTTAAGCCTGAATTGCTAAGGGGCGTTAAACCTCGATTAATAACAGTTAAACCCTGAAAAATATTATTAGTCGGAAATAAAAAGCAGAAACACGTTGGGTCCATATAGTAGAGCCCTTCGCACGACCTGCTCGCTCAGGGCACACCATATGGCCGCGCCATATATCGTGTTGCCCGAAAACAAAAAAGCCCCATAGCAGAGGCACCTTGGGTGCCACGCTATAGGGCATATTTAATTGGGCAACTCTGATTTTTTGCTGGCCCTGAAGCAGAGCTTCGCACGCTTCACGGCTCGCCATATTTCGTGATTCCCGAAGGGAATCTCTGATATATGGCGGGGTTGACGGGGCTCGAACCCGCGACCTCCTGCGTGACAGCGGGATGATCGCGATTCATCAACCTTCTAAACCCTTTTAATTACAACGAAAAATTCACTTCGAAACTTGCTCACCCTCAGCAGGAGTCTTATTCGTGTCTAACGACCTTTTCAACTGATTCAGCGCATCCAGACGGTCTTGCCGGTCTATCCGGTTGTACCGTTTGAACATCGCATAGGTCTTATGGCCCGAAATCGACATGATAACCGAGTCGCTTACACCCGCTTTCCTGAGGTTAGTCACAGCGCAATGCCTAAGATCATGAAACCTGAAATCTTTGATCCCAGCCGCGCGGATGGCATTCCAAAAAGCGGTTTTAATGTTCTTAATACGTTGGCCCTTATGCGTGAAAACGTAAGGGCTCCCAAGGGTCTTCGGTATCCTTTTCAGAAGGTCGATCAGCTCCTCCGTTAAAGGAATTTCCCTTTTCTCCTGGGTCTTGGTTTCGGTGGCTTCCAGGATGATGACCCTGTTTTTAAGGTCCACCTGTTCCCACCTTAGGCCAAGAATCTCGCCTCTCCTCATGCCTGTCCAATAAGCCAACTGGACAATGGCACTCAGGCGTGACGAACAACGGCTCAAGAGCGTCCGGTATTCTTCTTGGGTCAAAGTGCGGTCACGGGATATTTCTTTGAAACCCCTGACTCTCTGGATCGGGTTTTTCTCCAATAAACCATTGAAGACCGCCCGATTCACGATGCACTTGAGAACACCAAGTTCCCTGTTGACGGTACTACTGGATAAGGGTTTTCCAGGATAGGCGATATTGCCCGCCTTCCTCCGTTGGGTCAAATAACCCTCAACTATATCGGGGTTCAAACTATTCAAGGCCCTATCACCAAAATAGACCTTGAGTCGATTGACCATAAACCGGTCGTTCCTATTGGTCTTCCGCCTCGCCTCGGAATAAGCCAAGAACGAATCAGCCGCCTCGTTGAAAGTTACCTCTGGTTTTTCCCCGGCTAAAAGTCTTCCAGCCAACATATCTTGCATGTGTTGAGCCAGAACTTTCCTTGCCTGGACCAAAGGGACAGGCCCTAACCGGACCCTTCTCCTAATCCTTTTTTCTCCTTCCTTCAAATAGTAATCTAAAAAGAACCCAGCACCATCTTTTCGAAGGTATTGGGGTAATCCGTGGACATTAGGTTTGCTCATCGCATCCTCCTAATGTCACAGGCATTCGTATTTTATCACTTTTTATCGTTTCCATTCAAAGGTTCCCACGGCCCATTGTTTTTTGGTTGGTGAAAGGTTTTCTGGAATTCGGACAGCCAAACCCTAGGATGCCTTCCGACCTTCACGAACGGAAGCATACCCGCCCATCGCCAGTAACAAACGGTATTTACGGATACCGCCGCCAACAAGGCCACTTCCACGTCGGACAAGAGGTAGTCCGGGTTGGCTTTCCGCAGGGCGTCCAGGTTGGCTTTCCGTCGGTCCCCTTTTCTTCGGTTTGGCATTTTTTCCCTCAGCTATTTTCAAGACTATTTCTCAGCAGAAGAGGCGTTCTTTTCCTTCTTTTTGAACTCCACAACCGCCGCCTTTTCAATTTCTTCCTTGGCTTTCTTTGTTGGCGTTACAGAAGTGGAAATACTCGCCATCCTTTTTGCCGGGTCTTGACGGGAAACCCACAAATAATCCATCGCCATCCTTCTTCTTCACCAAAGTTAGGTCGTTGAAGAAGAACTCGTAACTAGATATTGCGACCTTTACGTCGAAAAACGCCTTGGTGTTTTCCCCTTCATAGGGGTACATCCTCGTCACCTTGATCTTTAAAGCCATTTGTTGCCTCCGTTGATTTTTATTCCGCCCGTCACCTTTTCACTTTTCTCCTTTCTTCCCGCGTTACCTGGTCTTCCTCTATGGGCACCTGCGAGCTTTCCTTGATTTTCTTCTCGTACTCGGCGATTGCGACTTTCTCAATATCTTTCCGGGTATTCGGGTCCATGTAGCAAATATCGTGATACTCCCCTTCCTGCCTTCCAGGCCTAGAAGGAAGGCCCAGGAACAAACCATTCCCTTCTTTCTTTTTAACGAGCGTCAATTCGTTGTAACCAAAGACACGACCGGATATTTGAACCTTCGCCCCGACAAAAGCCTTCGTGTGTTCCCCGTCATAGGGAAACATCCTTGTTATTCTTACTTTTAAACCCATGTTTTTTCTCCTTTTGAAATGAATGTCCCATGAGAAACCGTTACTTCTTCGCCACCTCCTTGTCGGCCAAGGTGTTCCTGGCAAATTCCAAAGCCTCGTTTTTCGCCTTCTCATTGGCGGTCTCCAAATAAACCCACCAATTGGCGAAACCTTTTTTGGCGCAAAAGTTGTGGAGAATTTCCAGCATCTCCGGTGTGTACTTGATTGGTTTTTGGCCGACATCCCTAATAACTCCCCGGAAAACCACCGTGTTCCTTCCGCCTTCCTTGGCGGCATAAAGGCCGTGATCCGCCGCCGTTAGGATTCCCTCAAGATTGGTCCCATCCTCGCCCCATTCAACGAGTGCTTGGCTTATGGTCACCGGGTAATGGATGAGAAAAATGTCGTCCTTCTTGTGGTCGAACCCATCCGTAAAGTGCCGTATGTCCTCTTTCTGGATGATCTCATTCGCTTCAACAACAACCTTTTCCTCGCATTGCTTCCTGAATTGCTCCGCTTTTTCCACTGCCTCTTCTTCGGTCCCGTCGAGCACCCAGACAATCTCCTCGCCCCCATAACGCCAAATCCTGTTCTTGGTGAAGATTTGTTGGCCCGCCTTCGCTAAAGCTTTCAAGACGGCGTTTCCGACCTGATGGTTGTAGTGGACATCGTTGAAGGATTTGAAAAAGTCGATATCGGCCATGGCGACGTAAAAATGGTTCTTTCTGCGGGCGGCAAGGGCGGGTATCTGTTGGACCGCCGCCCGGTCATTCAAAAGCCCGGTCCTGTGGTCCACCAGGGTTTCCTGAACAAGATCCTCCTGCGTGGTCTGGCTTTCCGATTCGGCCCTCATCTCCTTTTCCAGGAAAGGGTCAAAAAGTTGGGCAAACACCCATTTGAGGGGTTTGACTTTTTTCAGCTTCCCCAAGGCCTCGTGGCGTCTTTTCTTTTTAGCCATTTCATAAAGCCGGTTGATTTTGGGGTCCGAAACCCCGGCTTGCATGAGCGTGGTGCAAAGGGTGATGGTCCGGTGGAACTTACCGCTGGCGAAATGCGAAACGGCCAGGAAGGTCAAATAGTTGTAGTTTTTTGGATACCGCAGGCTTAAGGACTCGAACTTCTCAATGGCGGATTCATACTTTCCCGTTCGAATGCACAGTTCCCCTTCCAATGCCACAGCCTCGGGGAAATCCCTCCTCATGGAAGAAATCTCCTTTAAGCTTTCCCGGCAATCGGAATAGAGGCCCATTTGGAGTTGTGCGCGGGCAAGCAGAACGAGACTTTCCGGGGTCTTGGGGGAAAAATTATGGAGCCGGTTGATTACCTTGAGGATGGATTGGGGTTGTTTGTACTTGGCGTAAATCTTCGCGGATTCCAGGTGGGCTTCCACGTTCTGGGGCTGGTGCCTAGCTATCACTTCGTCAAAGAGCTTCAAAGCTTCCTTGAACCGGTTTGTTTCCATGCACAAATGCGCGGATTGAAGGCACCGCCTTGCTAATTCCGGGTTGATTTGCAATACGTTTTCTTCCATCACAAAAGCCTTTGAAAATTGGTGACAAGGACTCTTCCATCTTCTTCCTTAGTTTCCATCAGATAAAAACAGATCAAGAAACTCAGGGAAGCCAGAAGAACAAGGGGCCAATTCGCTCTTGGTATCAGTTCCGGGGGTGCTTGCATTTGTTTGGGTTTCCTGAAAAGGGCGTAAACCAATGATTGGCTTTCTTCCGGCTCGCCCTTTTCCTGGACCTTTAGGAAATCCTCCAAACATCTCTCTGCTTTCTGGTACCGGTCCTTCTTCCAATAAAGCCGGGACATTACGAGACATCTCCTCGCCAAATTGGGTTTGATCTGAAATAGGATCTTTGTTTCATCCATGGCTAAAACCTCTGAAAATCGGTAACAATCAGTTTTCCGTTGTCCCGCTTAACCACAACCACAAGGTGAAAAGGCAACTCGATCTGGGAAGAAGGCCCCCTGACGTCCGAGTTGTAAAGATTCTTCCCGATGACCTTCACCCAATAGTGGGTCCCGTCCGTGTTTTCCACGCTCGACCGGTCGATCTGCTGGTAGGAGACATAAGCCTTGTTATCCGATAGAAAGGCGATCCACTTAGGGTCCAGGAAAGCCTCCTGGTAATAGGACATCATGTTGTCGCTCATAAGGCTCGCCACCTTGTCCACTTGGCGGTTGACGTCGGTGTAGCTGATGTTGAAAGCCATGATGGAGAACTTCTCGGCGAAATCTGTTATTTCCCTGGTCTGGGGGTCCTTATCCCCTATGGGGGAACCTCCACTGGAAACATCCTTCTTGGAATCCACCACCTGGGCAGTCTTTCCCCAAAAGAGGGTTGAACCCAAACCACAGATGGCGATAACAAGCCCGATGATGATTTTCCAGGTGTATCCCTGTTTTTTCGGTTCCTCTTCGATGACATCAAGAATCGAATGGCCTTCCTCCTTTTTCGGTTCGATCATTTCATGCCGACCTTCCATAAACCTTTTAGGGAGGTCGGTATAGTCCAGATATTCTTTAAAACTATTTTAGTTTTCATCAGGGCATCAATACCTCTTCCGGCTTATTCACAACCGGCTGGCCGACTTTTTCCTTTTGGGCGGGTTTTAAGACCGTTTTGTTTTCCTTGTCCTCAATCCATCTTGCGATGGCCCCTAAAGTCGCTACTGGGTCCTCATCAGGCGCGTAAGTTTCCAGATAAAGGTCACGGACTGCGGCTTCAGGGCCGTAAGTGGTTGCGATGTGATAGGCCAATTCGTCGGGGTAGATGTTCACGATTCCCTGCCGGAGGGTCTGGTGGATCAGGGCTTGGGAATAGACACCTTTGACCAAATGCAGGTTCATCACTTTTTCCACTTGGTTGGGATTCAGTTGCAAAAGCCCTTTGGCGTGTTCGATGTCGTCCCCGACCAGCTTTAAGAGGATTTTGGTAGATGTGTTCTTCAGGATGGCCTCAACGCCCTTCACCCCAAAAAACTCCCCGATCTCCTGAGTGGCAAAAATGGGTTGGAGCCTCAAATGCCGTGCGGTCTTGGCAATCCTAAGTAGGAAGGCTAATCCAGCAGGGTATTGGGCCAAGTACCAACACTCATCCATGGCAAGTTGGGACAAACGGTTCAATTCCTTGTTCTGCTTGGCTTTTTGAAGGCAGTAATTGGAAATGACGAATACCGCCAAACCCACGGCCTTTTTATCGTTGTCGCTTATACCTGACGTGTCAAAAACGATGAAGGAATTATCCGCTTTGACGGTGGATTCCCTGTCCGTCAGGTTGGCGTACATCCCCTTGCCTGTGAAAAGCTTTAAGACTTCGGCTTGCTTGCGGCAGAGATATTGGAACTCGGCGGGAACTTTTTTGTCTTCGGCCTTCTTCAGAAGAGTTTCTTTGAGGTCAGTTAATAGGGGCACCCGGCTTTCCCCTATTGTGTTCTGATAAGTTAGTTTGACTGCCTCCTGGAGAAGGGCCTTGTCCAATTCCTCCGTTTCCTCGATACGGTTTTCTTTTATATTGGCGAGCACTACCCCCAGAAACATGACGATACTGGAAATATGTTCCGGGTCGATCTCCCCTTCCTTTTCCTTTATCTCATCCAGGGGATAATCGAAAATATTCAGGTGGTGTTTGCTGTCCAGGTCGTAGTTGAGGTATCTCCCCCCGGCCAAACGACAAAGGGTTTTATAAGATTGGGACTTGTCGATAATCATGACGTAGGGGTTCATGGGAAGGTTCTTGATGAGAAGCTGGTTGATGCTGAAGGATTTCCCCGTGCCGGATGACCCCACGACCAGCACGTTCCAGTTTTCCGTTTCCCTGCTCCACAGGTTCAAATGAACCATTTCGCCCGAAAGGGTTTTACCCAATGGAACCCCGTCCGTATCCGCGATGGGGTCATACAAACACGGAACAGCGTTTGCCATGACCGCCGTGGCCTGGAGATGGTCATGGCCCGCTACATCCGTGGCTTGTGGAATAGTTGAAAGAAACAATCGCTTCTGCTCCGCGTACCCGGAAAGGGGGTGGACGTTCTTGAACATCCGCGAAAGGCTCTCATAGCTTGAGGTAAGTTCCTTTTGGCTTTTGGAAAACAAGGTGATGTAGAGGGAGAATTTGGCGAGAGATGTTTTCCTTTCCGAAACGAGGGAAAGGACGCTTTGGCGGTAATCAAGCGCCGCCTGAGCATCGAAGTTCATGACGTTCTTTCGTTTCCACAAGGCCCCCTGGTCGCTTTGAATCTGTTTTTCCACGATGGATTGGGCTCGAAACAGGTCTACCCCTTTGATATAGAGGGAAACCTTGAAATCGTCGGTCCGCTCGTAAAGCTCCTGGAAGAAAAGGTTCTGTTCGTTGAAGGATGGGAATTCCGTCACATAGAGAGTTTTTCCGAAGGTTTCCCCAACTTTGAAAAAGGTCGGATCGCTGAAATCCCAAGGGGTCGGAGAAAGCATTTCCCGTAGGGTTTGAATCCCATATTCACCCCCCGAATAACCCGAGGATTTCTTGAACCTGTCAGGATTCCCCTGGAATCTTTCGAGTGATAACTCCTCATATAAGAGGGTGATGATTTCCTCTTCGGTGGCTTCCTGGGGCTCCAAACCCACGATATTGAGCTGGGAAACCCAGGATTTCCCTCGCCGAAGGACTTCCTCAATAGGCATAACATCCCTCTCTTTGGCTTTACCGGAAGCTTTGGGAGGGGCGACCGTAAAGAGGATGTAAGACCTGAAATGGCAAATCCTTTCCTCCATATAAAACCGCCTGAGCCAATTCCTCAAAAACTCCGGGTATTGGTTCCTGAAAACTTCCGGGGCATTCTCGTGAATTCTTTCGTCATAACATCGAATGACGTCCTCGACATCCGCCAAAACCCTTTTGGTAAGGAATTGGACTTCCTCGCCGCTCCTCAAATCCGCCAAAACGGAATCCAACTTCCTGACTTTTTCTCCCAACACATCGGGGTCTTCCATCCACGGGTTTAACCCACCGGCTAGTTTGAAAAGACAGGCGTATTGGTCCGGGTTCCTCAAGACGAGGTAGCCCGGCCCCACGGAACGAATCCTCAACAACCCGGCGACAGGGTTGTTCTTAGGTTTTGATCCAAATAGATTCCTCATGTTTCCAACTCGCTTGGTTCCCGTCCCGGAAAATAGTTCCTCGGTTCGTTGTTGTAGCGGATGATGTTTTCCAGGTGTTTCTCCGGCCAAAAACTTTTCATCACGAAATAGAGGGTGGCGAGTGTCAGGATTCCGAAAAAAATAACAAGAGACCCTTCCAGGCCCCAGAAGATCATGAAACCAACGAAGGCAAAGGCATTTCCGATGAATACGAACATCAGCTTGTTGAAGTCGGAGGAATAAAAGAGTCCCCACATTTTGGATTCCTTCTCAAGGGGTATCGCCATTTAAGCCGTCCCCTTTTCATTTCCACCGCTGCCCCCCGGCTTTTTTCCTTGTCGTTCTCCACCGTCCTGCAACTTTTTCGCGTAGTCGGAAACAAGCTTTCGTTTGGTCCTTTCATCCGGGGAAAGATTTTGGTTGTTTTGGGAATCCCTCTTGAGGCTTCCGGCGATGATGTTGCCGGATGCTTTCTTGAGAAAACTGGATATCGGGTTATCGGGGTCTCCGCTGGGCCTTGGCCTTCCGCCCAAGGCTCCAATCCGGGCAATGGTGTTGGCCCCCTTTGCCAACCTCTGGGCGGTCAAGGCACCGCTTGCGGACCCAACCCCCGGAATAACGGAACCGACAGCCGCCCCAACTGCTGTTGCCGCTGCCTGCCCCGTTTCGCCAGTGACTTTTTTCATTCCCCCAAAAACCCCAAGCCTTGCTTGGTTAGAACCACCAACCGCCGCTTTGGTGTCACGGGTGAACTGTTTGTAGCCTTCCCCGCTCAAATTCCCTCCCTTGAAGGCAGTGAAAAGGGACGCGAATTCATGGGCGTTGGCGATAAGTTGAAGTCCGGCCAGTACCGCCACCGCCGTCAGAAGGCTGTTCACCCCGATGGTTTCCACCCCCCAATTGATGTTCGGGATCAGGTAAAGTCCGACCAGGGTGATGGCCCAAATGACTGAATAGAGCAAGAGCTTCACGAAGTAACGGGCCGCTCCCCAAAAAATTGGAGCCGTCGAGGGGTGCCCCAAACAGCCGATGAAGATGGGGCCAAGAATGAACAGAACCCACAGATTCAACACCTGGAAGAATTTCGCAAAAATGACCGAGAAACAGACGATGAGCCCCCAGATGGCGACCCCACATTTCAAAAGTCCCGCCGAGAATTGGGCCAAACGGCTTGTCGGTGGAGCCGCCGCCGTATTACTCGCCGTCCCGATATTGGGAGAAGCCTGCCCCGATTGCTGGGGGAATTGAATCCCGTTATCCTGGATTAACCCTTGGAGTGAAAAGTTGCTTTGGGTCTGGCTGGGGATAACCGGCTGGCTTCCGATGGTATCTGCGCCCTTTGAAATGAGAACGTGGACAAGGGTTGGCATTCCAAGGATAAGAATGATCCCGGCCATGGCCTGGAAAAACCGATGGTTCCCTTTTTCGGACTCCCCCGCCGAAACCGCCGAATAGCAGTTGTAAAAGCCAATCACCACCAACCCTAAGGCAACCAGATAAATAAAATCCCAGGTGATCCCCTGGACCGTGATGAAATTTCCCCGGTAGTCATACTGCGACAACTGGAAGGCGTTGTTCCCTCCGTCCGAGTTCAGGTCGATATTCTGGAAACCCTGCAAAACCCCCGATGTCCTCAATGTGTTCTGGTTGTAGATGTAGTAACCCATGGCCGTCACGCCGGTCGTCATGTAGGAAAGAATGGTCGGCCAGCCGAAAAGGCATAGAAACGCCCCCACGAATCCGATCACGAGATTTGGGTCCACAAACCTGTTCCAAAGGCCGGACGACCTCTGCCCCGTGTCGATCACGAACCCCACGATGAGGATGAAAAGGCCCGTCCCACTGGTGATCTTCAGGAGATTCAAGACCACCTGGACGGCGTTTGCCCCCGTATTGCTTGAAAGGGCCGTGTAGGTATTGGGTGAGGCCAAATTCGGAATGTATATAAGGAAGGTGCCGATATATTTGTCGTAAATCCCGAATAAAGTCTGCAAGGCCCAATTTCCAATCTTATCCATCCCCTGGGCGACCCAATCCCCCGCGTGTTTCGCCATGGAATCGAAGATCCCAGCCGAGACCCCTTCCTCGATTGTCTGGGACGTTGGCCCACTATCCGTGGATAAAACCGAAAGGGCATAAGTCCTTGTGGCTCCCAATAGGAAAATGAAGATAAGGAGTGGAAACCACTTAACCATTCAATTTCCTGACAAGACGGAACTGACTGGCCTTGCTCCGAATTCACCGGCCTTGAGGATGACGACATTCAAAACAACTCCCGCCATGAGGATTCCCACGATGGCAAGGACGCTTCCCCAAACCCTATCCTTGGCGGTCATATCCCCCTTGCTGGATTCGGCTAGGTGGTCCAGGACGTTCTTGACGCACTGCAAAATCTTCCAAAGACCATAAGCGTCCAATAAAAAAAGTATGATCGTCTTGACCGGCGATAATTCCGGCATACTGGTCAAGGCTTGGGGACTTGCCTCCCCCGCGCAAATGAATAGCCAAGCCGTGATCCCGACCGTCTTAATCCAAACTAACCATTTTCTTTTTCCCATGTTGAACTCCTTAAAGTTATTGTGCTGGCGGTGCCCCACCCGCGTTAGCGGAACCCTGGTTTTGAAGTGACTTTACGGTGACAGCTCCCAATTGCTGGAGACCAACGCTTCCCCCAGCTTGGTTCGTATTGGTTCCCGAATTTGTAAGGGCTGGTCCGGTGATTTGTCCGGCCCCTGCTGATGACCCAATTCCTTGTCCCGAGCCTCCCAAAAGCGAGCTTAAATTCGGTATCCCAAGGGCTTGTAATATCTGGGCCACGGCCATGGTCCCCAGTATTCCGCTCAAGCTGGCAATGACCGTCCCAACGATTTGGTTGAAGGATTGGGCCAATGAGCTTTCGCTTTGGGTGGGCTGATATCCGGGCGCGATGTACGGCTGTGGAACAGCGGCGACCTGGTTGGCCGCTTGGTCGGCCCCTTGGACGTTGCCCGCTTGCAAGGCCTGGGCTTCCTGGCTGTAAAGCGCCCCGACCTGTTGGAACTGGGGATCGTTACTTTGCTGCAATTGGGTTGAATATTGTTGGAGCTGGGACGCGCTTTGGGGCGCAAAAGCCGTCCCGGCTGTATTGGCAAGCTGTTGGCTCAAGGTGGAAAGGCCCTGCATAACCTGGGATTTGACCCAATCCGATTTCGAAGCTTGGTTGTATTGGCTGGCGGTAAAGCATTGTTTTTTCCGGGGACTATAAGCGTAATTTCTGGAAACCAAGGACGAACGGGCCACCTCAACCTTTGGGAATTGGGAAAGTTGTTTCATCAGCCAATCCCTAAAATCAACCACATTTGCCTTCAGCGCCTCTTCTGTTTTGAGATCATCAGGATCGTTGGAGGCGATCACAGGTGGGTGGGCAACAAACAAAATGAGGAAGATTACAAAAATTCGGTTCATGCCAACCTTCCATAAAATGGACAAGGTTGTTGGTATTGTCCCGATTTCCTCATTCATTCTTTTCATTGAATATCGGGACATTCCGTTCCCATTCCCTTCCTGGCAAATAACAATTCCGCCACCTCCTGGTGCCTTTCGACCCCGCTAAGGACGATCCCAAAAGGATCTACGCCTGGGATTTCGATAAAGAGGTCCCCGATGTTGAAAAGCTTTTGGACGAGGTTTTGTTTGCAGGTGATATCGATGATCTTGTCGAAAGGAATGGCCGTGGAGTACTTGACCAGGATTCCGGTCCTGATTTCAATCCGATCCGGTCGAATGATGTACTTTGTGGTCGCCAGGAAAATCCAAAGGCAAAAAAGCAGGAGTATTTCCAGAATCCAGAATGCCGGAAAGACATAGGCAATTTCGACCCCCTGAGGAACCAGGAGAAACAAGGCTAAGGGAACGATGAAAATGGAAAGGTATTGGAAGAAGGAAGGATGGAAAACTTTGATTTCTTCCGTATTTTGTTTTTGGCTTTCCATAACTCACCTTTAATTAATAAAGCTGCACGAACGCGGGGTCGCTGTCTTGGGTGACATAGACCGTCAAACCAAAATCCTTGATATAGGGCCGGTCCACCCTGATCCGGCACTTGTAGGGGTTGTCCATTGGCGCTCCCCCTTTCAGGAAAACTTCTCCTCCGGATTGCCTTTTCAAAAGCCAGCCCTGGATGGTCTGGTCGCATGAAATATCGATGATGAAATTGAGGCCTAAATTAGTAACCAAGGCGCTGACCTTGGCTTCGTCGGTTTCGGTTTGGAAATTGTAGGTTTGGGTCTGGAAAGGGGTCGCGGTGGGGGGCGTCACCGGTTCGGCCTTCTTCCCCCGGCGGGGGCTGGAAATTCCCCCACTTGGGTTTCCTGCCCAATAGTCGCCCGGAGCCTTATGTTCCATGACCTGTTCAATGGCCCATTGGTCCCTTTCCCGGATTGACACAAAAGGGTTCTCCTCCGCAAATGCGGAAGAAAAGATTAAAAAGAACAATGGAATCAATTTCCTCAAAACTGGACCCCCGCATCCACGCTAAAGACGTAGGTGTTGTAACCGGGCGAGAGGAGAGGTATTTCAAGCCCGTCCGTCTCGTTCCCGCCCCCAACCGGCATGGGTAACGGCGTATTGATGTTGTTTTGGTTCAACCGCGCGAAGGTGAAATCACCCATGGAATCGGTGATGTTGAAGTCGATGAAAATGGAGCGGATTCGAATCCGGGCCTTCCCATACAAAGCGTTCTGGGGCACCCCCCCGGTCGGCGGGTTAATTCCATTCCCACCCGTAAAGGGATTATTGGGATTGCTGGCAATCGGAACTTGCATTTCCAGGATGATCCGGTCCAGGGACAGGAAATCAAACGTGAATAGGTGCTCGGCCCTTGCCCCAAAGGTGAAGGCGTTCGTGTCGCCGGAATGCGCGGAATCCTGAACGCCGTACTCGAAGTAAAGGGTGTAATCCCTTGAGAAATTGGCTTCCCCGCAAATGGAATAGGCCGGGTTACCGCTTACCGAGGAATACTGGAAATCATCCGACGCGCTGCCCCCCAAATTGAAAAGTAGGACCGTCCGGAGATCCCCAAAATTGAGCTTCATTCGGGCCTGCCCCATGAAATACCCCTGGGAACCGTCCAGGACGGCGTCCTGGGCCGAAAGAAGCGTAGGAAAATAGAAGAAACTCAATGAAGTCGGCGGGCTGGAAACGCTCTTGTAATCCTCCACCCCAAAGAAAAACTTGAATGGGATATAAACTTTGATCCCATCCAGCCGCCGTAATCCCATCAGGGGATATCTGCCGAAAAAATGGGTCGTACTGGCGATGTCGGACAAATCCATCCGGCCAACCCTTACCTCTATCCACGGTTCCGAGAGGGAGAAATTCGCTTCCCTGAGTTGGATTTCCCCAACATCATCCGAGCTTGAAAAATCCTTCATGAAACGGACCGTCCCAAGGGCCGAAACGTCGTTCTCGTCGAGCTTCCGGACGGCGGACAGGTCAAATAAGGAATATCCCGAAGTCCCCATAGCATCACTTGAGTAATGGGCCGCGACGGTCGCGTTAAGGGCCTTGGAGTCGTTGTCCACATGTGGAGGGGGCACCCAAACCGGCTTGGGTGCCGGAGTGGGCGTAGAACTCGGGTTTGGGGTGGGAGTTTCGGTCGGTGCTTTCTTGGCGAACGCGCTACCAGAAAAAGCGAATATCAAAACCACTAAAACCAACGCTTCAGTTTTCATACCGACCTCCAAATAATTCTTAAAGGAGGTCGGCATAGTCCCGATTACCTTTAAGCTTTTAAAAACGGATAATCGGGGCATGCCTTTATCTCCCTTATGGAATGGTGTAGGTGACCAGCAGCCTCGGCTTCTGCTGGCTATTTCCGGTGTTGTCCCAAAAGGTGATAAATCCTGATAGCGTTCCGGTTGTTTCGGGTTCAGGCGAAATTAATATTCCATAGTTGTTGTTGCTCTTATTCGCCCAAACCTGGGCCAATGTAGGCGTGATGTTCCATGCTAAAAGGACTTGGTTTGAATTTACTTGGGCAGGGGTCACCGTCACCGCGTCCATAGGGGTGCTCGCGTAATCCGTCCCGACCGTGATAGGGGAGCTGGTCCCTCCGTCCCAGCCGTAGGGAGAAACCACTACGTTCCAGGTGCTTGAGTCGTTCCAGGTGATTTGTCCGGCGGGGGGTGGAATAACTTGGTGGACACCAAAAACATCGCTAACCCCGGATAGAATCGTTCCCGTTTCGGTCGTCAATTGAAGGCTTGCCGCCATGATGTTGGCGTTCACCGGCAAGCCATAGGAAAGGTCAAAGCGGATGAGTCCAAGCGAGGGTTGGAAAGTTCCGTTCCCGTACCCGACTTGGATTTCCCCCGTCGCGGGTGCGCTGTTTGGGTTGTTTCCGTCAATCCAATGGGAGTCGCAACCCGCGTACCCCGCGTCCGGGTAAACCCCATTCTCAAACTCAACCGTGTAGGCCGTGGACCCTGGTCCTGTGGCTCCTTGGGGGCCTGTCGGCCCGGAAGGCCCTTTGTCACAACCTGCCAACAAACTAACCAGCGCAAGAAACAGATATTTTTTCATGGGTCTATCCTTCAATAGGAATAATTAAAAGCCGTGGCGTTCCCGCCGCTGACGGGGACGGCGACTGAACCCGATTGCCCCTCGAAGGAAACATATAAAGTCGGTGAATATTGGGTGGTGTTCATGGTGAACCCGTAATTGCCGGGTCCAAGGATGAATTTCGGACCGCCGCAATCTTGAGTAGCGACCGACTGGCCGTTCATGGAAACGTTGGTAAGACAACAATTGCCGCTCGTAAACCAAACCTGGAAGGATGAGCAGGCATCCGTGGCGCTGATATATAGCTCTCCACTCCACTCAAAAGAATAATTGCTCCCGCAAGTCCCAATTCCCAAAAGGGTGTTAGTCACAGTTACTTTGGCGTTTGAGCTGAAATTTTTAACGATTGTTTGCGGGGCGCTGAATGCCCTGGGGTAAGGCGTGGGCTCAAAATCGAGGGCTGTAACGGCGAAGCTGGGTTGCTGGTCAACGCAATTATTGGCTATGACCGTGACCGTACCGGTGTCGGCATTCCCGAAACCAATTGTTGTCGGGCCAAAAGCACCGCTCCAATTGTTTGGAAATGGTGAAAAAGCAATTTTGGCGGGGATGAAAAGGTTTCCTGGCTGGCTATAAATCAGGTTGAAGGTATAAGGCGCACCAGGGTTCGTTGAAGTGAAGGATTCCGGGACGGTCGGGGTCAAATAAAGCGTTGCCCCCGCTGAATTGAAGTTGGCCGTTTCATTGACGACTGATACCGGCATGGTGATCGTGCTCGGTGCGAAGGGGAAGGGTGTTTGAGCCGGGACCACAAAAGTCCAATTGCCCACTTCCAGGTATGGCGGGTTGAATATGGCTATCCCACTGGCCGTGGTCGATTGACTGAAGACCGTTACCCCGGAAGGCGGTATAGCCTTGACCATCAGGTTAGGTACGGCGATCCCCTTATCCTCAACAAAGACGTTTACAGCACCATAAATGCGGACGGGAGTTGGAGTAAAAGCAATATCGTAAGGTGTGGAGGGACCGTTGTTTTTACAACCCGTTGAACAAACAACAGCAGAAAACGCGACCAACAATATTCTCAAAATGATAACGGATTTTTTTTCCATAAAACCCTCCATAAACGCCACAGATAAACATCCTTTAACCAAATTGCTTTTGCCTTTGTGTCAAGGATGAGATTTTTAACTATTTATAAAAAGTTGACCAGGACATCAAAGTCCACCGGACTTTGATGTCCTGTTGTCACTTTTAGTTTTGAACTACCATTTCCAAATGCCTTATTCAGACCCTTCCGAAATATCGTTCCTAATGGAAATCCAACATATCATCGCCATTAAAAGGGCCGAAAAAGGTTTCGGCCAAGAGTATCTTGCCGAGAAAGTGGATGCGTGCGACCGGGAAGTCCGGCGATGGGAACATAAAACGAAAGCGATTCAAATCAAGATTTTGTATTTGTACAGGCTCGCGAAAATTTTCGACTGTTCAATCCATGATCTTTTGCCGTATGACCCTGTTTATGGCGGCAACGGGCATAAAACCGTTAGCAGCCGTGAAAAAGCCGGATCTAAATTAGACCCGTCGGATACTTGGAGCCATGTTGATTGAAGAAAAGGACAAGAAACGCGTATTAAAGGATTTAGTAGAGCGTTTTAAGAAATTATTGCCTGATGAGAATGTTGAGGGGGACCCCTTTTGGGGGTTGATGGAAATTCGCGGAGGAAAATTAACGGGTAACTATTATGTTATTCAGTCAGATCTACCGCACCCAAACATGGCGCTCCCTTTGTTTTTTAGAGAAACTGAGTAAGCGTCCTGTCAGGCCATATGTTTAGTGAGGGGCAAGCATGGTAGGCGTTTTTTCGGTGGAATCTGGTCGGGCAGTCTGGAAGACCGGCGTTTCCGGGACGGGGCCGAGGACGTAGGTGGCGGGCAACAGTTCTCGGATACGGCTCATGGGGTGGGTTTTCACCCGGCTGATAATGTCGCGAAGATAAAAGTAAGGATCAATTTTGTGGCGCTTGCAGGAAGCCACCAGGCTGTAGAGGATGGCCGCCCACCCGCCGCCCGCAACGCTCCCCGCGAACAGCCAGTTCTTGCGGCCCACCGTCACACACCGAAGTGCCCTCTCCGCCGCGTTGTTGTCGATGTTCAAATCGCCGTCTTCTACATACCGGTTCAAGGCGTCCCATTGGTTAAACACATAAGTCAAGGCCTCACCGAAGGGGCTCTTGGGTAAGGTCACGAGCGCCTGGGTGTCCAACCACTCTTTGAAGGCCTCCAAGATCGGTTTGGATTTCTCGGCCCTCAAGGCCTGCCACCCGGCGGTATCCAGCGTCTTTTCGTCCGCCTCCCACTCCACCTCGTAGAGTTTTCGAATGAAAGCCATGGCCATCTTGGAGCGGCTCTTGTCCGACACCTTGGCTTCGTTGAATTTCCTTCGGGCGTGCGCCCAACAAGCCACTTCCACCGCCTTTTCGGGCTTGAACATGCAGTCATACCCCGTGTAGGCATCCGCCTGGAGATACCCCTTCCAATCGCCCAGGAAAGCCTTCGGGTGCTCCGCCCGCCTATTTTCCGTGAACTCATAGACAATGTTCGCGTGGGTCTCGTCGCCCACGTAGGTCCACAGGCGGCCTGTCTTCGCCTTACTATGTTTATCTTCCTCTTCGTCCCTTTGCCCCACCGATCCCGGGGGCTCTGAGGCTCCCGGCGGGGCGCCGTCGTCCAGGTATGGCACCGGCGTATCGTCCGTGTGGATCACCTTGGATTCCAGCACGTCCTGTTTCATGGCCTCGTACAAGGGTTCCAACAATCCCGCCACTGCTCCCACCCAGCCACACAAGGTGGAACGGCTTATTTCCAGGCCCCCTCTTTCAAATATTTCCGCTTGGCGGTAAAGCGGCAGGTGATCTGCGTATTTCGCCGTTACCACCTGGGCCAGCAACCCAGGACCCGCGATGCAACGCTCGATGGGCCTCACCGGCGCCTCACTGGTCACCGGGGCATTCTTACAGCAGGAACAGGCCCATTTTTCCAGGACATCCTGGCGGATATAGGTGACCGCCGGGATGTGTTCCAGGGTGTTTCGCACGTCCTCGCCCATCTTCGTCAGGGGTTTTTGGCATTCCAGGCAGGTCTTCTTGTCCTCGCTCAGGGGGTGTTCCACCCGCAAGATGGGCAGGTTCTCGGGCGGCTTGTTTCGCCCATGGCCCTTCTTCCTCGTGTAGGTCAGCGTTTCGGTTTCTTCTTGGGGCTTTTGGGCTGCGGTCATCTGCCCCAACCGTTCTTCGATCTCTTTGAGAAAAATCGACAGTTGGGCATCGTTGAATTGTTCGGACTTGCGACCGTACCGACTTTTTGCGGCCAAGTAGAGTTGGTGCCGCAGGCGTTCAATGGTTTCACCCTGATCCTTCAAGGTTTCGAAAAGACTTAGGACGAGGGATTTTAGGGAAGCGGAATCATCAGGAAGGGTTTTTAAATCGGGAAGAGTAAGAGGAGAGGTTGGCATCGCTCTTTGAGACGCACCAACCTCTCCCGAAGTTTCAAACAACTTCAAAAATTCTTCATCACGCCATCACCGGTTGGGGTTTGTGCGACAGGCCCAGGCTAAACCGTTTGCGCCTCTGTACTCTCGCCAGGCTGATTCCCTCGATGAGCATCGAAAGCTCCGCCTGGCTCATCTCCACGCACGTTCCTTCACCTTGGCGCATCTCGAAGGTCCCGGCTTCCAGGCGCTTGTACCACAGGCACAACCCATCCCCGCCCCAGTACAACACCTTCAGCCGGTCCCCCCGCCGGTTGCGGAACACGAACAGGTGCCCACTCAAAGGGTCTTGCCTCATCACCTCACCGGCCAGGGCCGACAGGCCGTCAAACCCCTTGCGCATGTCCGCCGCTCTCGTACACACAAATACTCGGATGCCCGCCGAGAGGGTCAGCACGCCTTTTCCTCCAGGGCTCGGACCAATTCAGCCAACGCCGGGGCGGGCATTTCCCGGTACAGCCTCAAAACCCGGCCGTTCAAAAGGGTCAATTCCACAACCGGATGGGTTTCGCCACCCGCAGTCACTACTGAAACGGGCAGGAAGGCCTGGCGACCCCGAACCACAGGGCTCTGGGGACCGGCCAACCGTCTTTTCCAGGCGTAAAAGCTTGGCGGGCTGATCCGACTTTTACGGCAATAGGCCGATCCGCTCAGGCCACTACGCTTCCAGGCCCGCAAAACCTCCTCCCACCGCTTTTTATTCCGGAATTTGCTCTGCTTCGCCATGGTTTTCCTCCCTAGACAAGATTGGTCTCCATGGTGGTTTCTACGGGAGGGTGGCAGGATTGGCTAGATGGTGCAACAAGACGCTTACCCTTCAACGCAGGATGAACAATTTTCCCCTGTTCCAGGTTAAGCGCATGTTGCAAAACCGGGTCGGCTTCCAAAGCCTTCGGATAGCCCTTATTGGCGATCTTCAAGACATAGGGCAGGGTCGAGTTGGTGAGAGCGTAGGTAGATGTCATGCCCACGGCGCCAGGGATATTGGTTACGCAATAATGAACTACCCCGTGCTTCTTATAAACCGGAGCGCTGTGGGTAGTGGGGTGGGATGTTTCCACGCATCCGCCTTGGTCGATGGCCACATCCACAATGACCGAACCAGGTTTCATGGCTTTCACCATGGCTTCGGTGACCAGCCGGGGGGCCTTGGCACCTTCCACATATACCGCCCCGATCAACAGGTCCGCATCCGCCACTTCTTCCCTTATGACCCTCCGGTTGGAAACCAGGGTGATCACGTTTTTAGGGAGTATTTCTTCCAAATGCCGTAAACGGCTGGGGTTGATATCCAGCACCGAAACCCGGGCGCCGATACCCGCCGCCACCTTGGCCGCGTTGGTGCCCACTGCCCCGCCCCCTAAAACCACCACCTTGGCGGGCTGAACCCCGGCCACCCCGCCTAAAAGGATGCCCTTACCGCCCATGGACCTTTCCAGGTATTTGGCTCCTTCTTGGATGGCCATCTTGCCCGCCACTTCGCTCATGGGGGTTAGGAGGGGGTGTTCCCCATCGGGCAAGCAGAGGGTTTCATAGGCCAGGGCGATAATGCCCGATTTGATCAGGGCGTGGGTGAGAGCCGGTGCGGCAGCCAGGTGGAAATAGCAGAAAACCAACTGCCCTTTGCGGAGGTATCGGATTTCGGAGGGCTGGGGTTCCTTAACCTTTAGGATCATCTGGGCCTGGCGGAAAAGGCTGGCCCTTTGGGGAACGATTTGGGCACCCGAATCCCGAAATTCCTTGTCCGAAAGGCCGCTTCCGGCCCCGGCGCCCTTTTCGATGAGGACCTTGTGCCCGGCCAAGGTTAGTTCCTCCACCCCGGCGGGGACGACCCCTACCCGAAACTCGTTGTCTTTGATTTCCTTCGGAACCCCGATGATCATTAACGGCCCCCTACCGGCTCATGTTTGGCTATTTGATTGTAATCTTTATTCGCGACTCTGCGAAATATAGCCTGATGGACCCTCCCCCAAAACGGTAAATTTGAGAGACACCTAAACAATCGGTACAAATCGATTTATACCGGTATTTATCCGGTATTTTCATGGTATTAGCCCGGTATGAATGGCGGTATTTACGGTATAAGCCCGGTATTTGCTAGGTATTAATGGTAGTATGAATGGTATTAGCAGCGGTACAAATGGTATTTGTCCGGTATGAACCCGGTATAAATGCGGTATGAGTCGGTATTAGTGGTTGTATAAACGGTATTAGCCCCGGTATGAACGGTATGAGCTCGGTATTAATGGCGGTACAAATGGTATTAGCGACGGTATAAATGGTATTTGTACGGTATGAATGGTTGTACGGACCAGTTGATTCGGTACACGGGATGTATACGGCCAGTTTGGCCCTGTATACACCCTCGGATTAGCTTCTGTGGTGGCGCCCACCGTGTTTACCGCCAGGTGTCGGGCTGGGGCTAGGCTTGGCAACCGGCTGGGTAACCACTTCCTCGGTGCCGGTTTTCATCAAATCATCTCCCATAAACCCATTAGCATCGCAAACGTGATAGTGCCCATCTTCTAAATAGACTTGGACCGTCGGGGTCTTACCTGAACCCTGCCACCACCAATAACCCCGGTTGAAATAAAGCCACCGCTCGGCAGTGGGGTCATGCCACCAAAAACGACCCTCCCGCCAGAGCACCCAATGAAAGGTGTCACCCATGCGCCAGCCATACCAATTCCGGTCCCCATCACGGTAATGGCAGTAGTTCCACGCATTGTAGGGATGCCAATAATACTTTCCCGAATGGCTGTCTTTCTGATCGATCTTGGGAACTTGCTGAACGGCGGCGGGTTCGCCCAGATTGCGCATAGACGGGCCAAGGGGCGCTGACTCTTCGTCATTGACCAGCTTCAGGGAGGTGCCATCGTTGTATTTCTTGGGGGGCTTGGGCAACCGAAAATGCGTGTTATCAGCAATCTTGTCTTGAGTCGATAGAACCAGGGGTTTGGGTAACGATGGCGTAGCTTCCACCCCAGGTAGTTGGTCGGAAGCGAAAACAATAGTTCCTATTCCCAAAAACAACATCCCCATCAATATTCGCCACACGTACATATTTTGCCTTTATTCGGATTGTCATCTAGACGTCCTGCAACAAGGAAAGGGTTGGGCCAAAGGGCCAAAACAAGACCCGTAAAAGGAGTATGGCACGTCTAGACACCCATGAATACACCATCATCCCAAGCAACCACAGTTCAACCAATAAACCCGAAAATCGCGCCTTCCCCGAGTCGGGGGGAATGGGTGGCGTTTACCATCATCCTGCTGTTGGGCGCGGCCCTGCGCCTCTGGGATCTGGATAAGAACGGAACGGGCAACCCCTATTACGCCTCGGCCGTTCGAAGCATGCTGATGAACTGGCACAATTTCTTTTTTGTGTCCTTCGATCCCGTAGGATTCGTGACGGTGGACAAGCCCCCGGTGTCGCTGTGGATTCAAACCGCCTTCGCCAAACTTTTCGGCTACCGGGGTTTTACCCTGATCTTTCCCCAGGTGCTGGAAGGCTTGGGCACCCTCTCCGTGGTTTATTACCTGGTTCGCAAGCGCTTCGGCGCGTTCGCCGCCTTGTTCGCGGGTCTGGTCATCGCCCTTTCCCCGGTCAGCGTGGCGGTGGACCGCTACAACAATACGGACGAGTGCCTGGTATTCGTTATGGTGCTCGCGGCCTGGGCCTTGATTCGGGCGGCTGAAACCGGAAGCCGAAAGTTTCTCTACCTAGCCCTGATATTGGTCGGGATCGGATTCAACACCAAGATGATGGCGGCCTTCGTGGCTCTTCCTGTTTTCTATCTGGTTTACCTGATTGGTTCCCCCATCACTTGGCTCCGGAAAATCTGGGTCCTCGTAACCGGAACTCTGATATTGCTGGTCGTGGCCTTGTCCTGGCCATTGGCAGTGGATTTGACACCTCCCGAACAACGCCCCTTCGTGGGAAGCACACAAGATAATTCCATGATTAGCCTGTCCCTGGGATGGAACGGATTTCAAAGACTGCTCACCCGTGGACGGCGCGGTTCCCCCCCAATGGCCGGGGAGGCAATTTCCCGGCGGCTGGCGCCGCGACCAACACCCCGCCCAACGCACCCGCCTCGGTGGGCGACACGAACCATTCGGAAGCCGCAGCCGCGTCCCAGGCCCAGGCACGCCGCCGAAACGGCGGACCCATGAACAACGGAACCCCGGGTCCCCTTCGTTTGGCGGATCGGAACATGGCAGGCCAGGTGGGTTGGTTTTTTCCCCTGGTCCTGCTGGGTTTCTGGTCGGCGGCCCGCCGAATCCGTTTGACCTTTCCCCTGGCCCCAAGCCACCAGTCCCTCTTTTTTTGGTTGGGATGGATCTTCATCTACGGGGCAGTTTTCAGTTTCATGAAGGGGGCCATGCATCCCTATTACCTTGTCCTCATGGTTCCCGCCATCGCCGCCCTGGCGGGGATCGGCGTTCAATCGCTTTGGAACGACTACCGGGAAGGCCGAATCATCCTTCCGCTCCTGACCCTAGCTCTCACAGCTGGGTGGCAGGCCTTTATCGTGACCCAGTACCCCGATTGGAAACATCAGCTTTTGCCCATCCTGATGAGCGGGTTACTTTTATCCCTGGCCAGTCTTTTGTTGATTTCCCGTCTGGCCTCTCAAAAGCCCGCCTGGCTCCGATGGGCTCCCTCAGCCTTTGGCCTGGGGCTCTCGGCCCTTTTCTTCTGCCCCACCTTTTGGGCACTGACCCCGGTCTTGGGTTCGGGCCAATCGGTGCAAGCCGGTCCTGAGTTACTGGACCCTCGCAGCAGGGGCGGATTGTTTCCAGGGTTCGGCGTGAACTTAAACAATGCCAAGCTGGTCGATTACCTGAAAGCCCACCAGCAGGGCGAATCCTATCTTTTGGTCGCGCAAAACAGTCAGGTCGTTGCTCCAATCATCATTGAGACCGGCGAGCCGGTGGTGGCCATCGGGGGGTTCATGGGCGGGGATCCCATTTTGACCGCCAACCAATTCGCCCAGAAGGTTCAAGACGGCCAATTCCGCTACATGCTTTTAAACGCCCCGCCTACGAACCAGAACGGCAGGGGCCCAGGAGGAAACCCCGGAGGATGGGGTGGACCGGGAAACATGGGAAGGATGGGCGGGGCCCAGGCCGAGATCGCCAAGTGGGTGCGGGAGCATGGAAAACTCGTGGATGCCGCCCTTTGGAAACCAGCTCTTCCACCGGTAATTCCCGTCGTTCAATCCCCCGCCCCCGGAGGGTTCGGCGGGCGTAGGGGAGGCATTGCCAACCTGCAACTGTATGATTTGCGTCCGGGCAAAGAGGAAAATAAAGGTTCAAAGGGTTAAGTTAATCCAGTGAGTTCCAACAATCTTTTACCCCAAACAACTTTGGTATTGGATGTCGGGGAAAACCTGGATTTCCTGCTCGCCAAACTGAATCAAGTTAATTTGGGAAATAAGCCTTCCTTCGGGCAAATACTGTTGGCTTCTCCCCCTGGACAAAAAACAAAGATTTTTGCCAAACTCCCGGAAAGCTTTAAACACCTCGAAATAGTGGAAATTCAATCGCTTCGGCTAGACCTCTTCCCTTTCCTCCATAAACCCTATCTGGCCTATTTGCCATCCGACGCCCCCTATTCACCGCCTCAAATTGATTTTGGCGCGGACCTGGAGAAGCATCCTCTTTTTATCCAACCTTGGGTTCCTTTTTTAAAAACCTCGGATTCGGAGTGGGCACGCGGGGTTTACCTGTCATTGGGTTGGATTTCCACACCCAAGCTTTTGCAGAAAATGGACTTAATAAACGGGTTCTCTCTTCGCGACCTGGAAAGATCCATCCGAAACGCCCACACGGAAATTCCCTACTTTTCCGCCTCGGCTAGCGAATCCCTCAACGGAAAACCACCCGTTCCGCAGGGCCAGCCAACACTCACAAAAGCATCCAGGGTCTTAGCCCTCGTGCCCCACTTCAATTGCGAGGAGTGGCTGGAACAATGTTTGTATTCTCTCGTCCATCAAACCCGCCTACCCGAAAACATCGTCGTTATGGACGATTGTTCAACGCATTCACCGCTAGAAATCGTAAAAAAATTTCCCTCTGTGGCTCTGTTTCGTTCACCTGAAAATGTGGGCCCCTATCGACTTTTACAATCCATGATTGATCAAACCCAATTCGACGGTTATATGTTTCAAGACTCGGACGATTGGTCGAGCCTCGATCGATTAGAATTATTGCTCCGGGAAGCGGAAACCGGATGCGCCGACTGGGTGGGTTCGCAAGAGATCGTCTATTTCTCGGATGCCATTCACACCCTTCGATATCCCCTGATTCTAAAGGATTCCCCCGAATCGCTCATGCGCTATCCGTTTTGTTACTCGAGCAGTCTCATTTCAAGGTCGTTTTTCAAACTTTTGGGTGGTTTCGCTTCGGGCCTGCGTTTCAGCGGGGACTTTGAATTTTTTTCCCGGGCAATATTCGCGGGAAAAGTGATCAATCTCGACCGTTATTGCTATCACCGGAGAGTCCGGAAAGACTCACTCATTACATCCGAAGAAACAGGGCTCGCAAGCCTTTCACGCAAGGAAGTCGATTCTCAAATCGAGGTAAAAAAAGCGGCCAATCACGTCCTTAGGTCAAAAGGTTTTGCCCCCCTGCTGGAACCGATCAAGACAGCCCCGCCCATTCGCTTTCAGCATTTGACCGGGCCCCAATTGATCTAGTCTTCCAGCCTCATTAAAAACATGTTCGCTTGAAGCACCTATTCTTTTTATCTGGCATGCCGGTTTCGAAATCCGTCCATGAACTCCAAAAGTTGGTTTACGTCTTCCTCCGTTACCGAGTTATAGAGGGATGCCCTTAACCCGCCCAGGGATCGATGCCCTTCCAGACCATAAAAACCGGCTCGGGAAGCTTCTTCCAGGAACGTCTTATCCATCTCGGGACTCGGCAGGCGAAAAACCACATTCATCTTCGACCGGTCTTTCTTTGCGCCATGGACACGGAAGAAATCGGGATGCCGGTCAAGAAGATCATAGAGAGACTGGGCTTTTTTCTCGTTCAAAGCCGCCATTTTCTCCAAACCCCCGATACGGTCTTTTAACCAGCGGGCAACCAGCAGGGTGACATAAATCGCGAAAACAGGCGGGGTGTTGTAAATGGACCCCATTTTCACATGGTTGCGGTAATCGAGCATGCTGGGCAAGGAATCCGGGGAACCCTTTAAGAGGTCCTCGTGGAGGATCACTAGTGTCATCCCCGCGGGCCCCAGGTTTTTTTGGGCATGGGCGTAAACGAGGCTGAAGTCGCGAATTTCGAAGGGATAACTTAAAAAGTCGGAGGACATGTCGCAAACGCGCGGAACGCTCTTGGCCCCGGGCAAATAGTGAAACTGCAGGCCTTCAACCGTTTCATTGGAAACGTAGTGGAAATAAGCGGCCTGGGGGTCGTAGGCAAGCTCTTTTTCTTCCGGCAGGCGGGTATAACCGCTTCCCTCGCCGTCAAAGATCACCCGTACCGGGCCCTCCAGGCGCGCATCGGGGATGGACTTGGCGCTCCAGTAACCCGTCTTCAGGTACTCGGCGGTCTTTCCTTTTCCCCGCAGAAGCAGCATGGGGATCATGGAAAACTGGAGGGTGCTTCCCCCTTGGAGCTGAAGCACCTGGTAGTCGGGAGGAATATTGAGGAGGGACCGGAAGACCGCTTCCGATTCATTGAGAATGGCCTTGAAATAGTCCGAACGGTGGCTGATACCCAGGATGGACTGGCTGGTTCCAGGGGCCTGAAGGATAGCCTCGCTGGCTTGTTCCAGCACCGCCCGGGGAAGCGCGCCGGGGCCGCCCGAAAAATTGAGACTTGTGTGACTGGCCATCATGGCACCCCTATCTTTTTTTTCTTGGAAGCCTCCAGGACATCTTCCAGCAGTTTGCGACTAAACCGGCCGTCACGAAATGGAAAAAGAGTGGCATTGGGGGTGAAGGTGAACTCGCTGAAATAGACCCCGTCGGGCAAATCGTACAGATCCACCCGAACGAAATCGAAGGGGCCGGAAAGTTCGGAAGCTATTTGGAGCATCTCCCCCCAATGGGCGGGTTTTTCGGGCAAAGGATCGGGCAAGGGGAACTGGTTCGGGATCGGGATGTGACGGTGGTCCGGCACGTTGAAGAGGGCCTGGCGGTGGTCGGCGAAGCGCCCCTCGTCGTACTGGCAAAAAAGTACCTTTCCTCGGGATGAATAGAAACGGAAATCGGGCGGGGGGTGGTACCACAGGCCGTCTTTTCCGGAAGGGATGGGGGAAGGCAGGCACTCTTCCACCAGGATCTTGGGACGCAAACCCCGATACTGTCCCTCGTATTCGTTCCGGAAGTAATCGCGACGGGCGAAGCGGAACATTTCGAGTGTCGGTTGAACGACGACTTGGACGTTCGCCCCGCCCAGGAAAATCACTCCTCCCGAGGTATGGGTCGGCTTGGCCACCGCGTTTTTCCCGACGAAAGGATAGATGAACTTTCCCACCTGCTCCAGGGGGGTGTCAGGATAGAGGGTCAGCACCGAGAGGGTGCGGGCGATTTGAATCCTCGGAGAGAGGGAAACCGCAATGAGCTTGGCGCTTTCTTTGTCGACGCAAGTCTTTTCAAATGGGGTCCAAGGGCCGGTCATACGTTGGAAGATATAATCTTCGAAGGTGGCCTGGGCCGAGAAGGGGTCGATCGGCAGTCTTTGGTGCTTTCGTTTGAAATTCGAGCGGGCCAAGAGGCGAGTGGCTCCCGGGTCACCCCGAAGGGCAAAAAACAACAAAACCCGCTGGACCCATCGTTTCAAATTGAAAATCCGTTCATCTGGATATGGAGATTTTTTTATTACCTTCCACAGGATTAGACGCACGACTTAGAAAAGGGTGCCACCCTGACGGTTTATTCCACGATCTCGAATTTTCCAATAACCTGTTCTTCAGTCAGCGCGTCATAGTGCCACCATTCGTGGCGCAACTGGCGAAAACCCGCGCCCACCATGGCGCTTCTTAAGATCATCCGATGGTCGATTTGGATCTGAGTCAACTTCCCTTCTTTTAAAAGCCGGCTTTCCAGTTGAGGTTCGGAAAGAGGAGTGAAACCGTCAAAAGGAGCGCCCATGTCGACTAATTTTCCCTGGGGGTCCAGAAGCCCGATATCCAGGGCGAAACCATAGTTATGCATGGAACCCTTGTCCGGATCGGCGACATATTTTTGATGGGACGTTCCCTTGACCACGGCCCACAGTTTTCGTTGGACCGAACGGGGCCGTAGCGCGTCAAACACGATGAACTTGTAGCCCGGGTTGTTTTTACGGAGAGTCTCAATGGCCTTACGCAACTTTTCGGCCGTAATTTTATGAATGTAGCATTTGTTGTAGGGCCCGTAGAGGTTCTTGCGGGTGAAATTGTCGGTGGTTCCATACTTAAGATTCACGGTCACGCCTTGCCAATGGGTGATCTCGACGAAATTCGGGCTGGCGGCCAGGTTTTTCATGGAATCCTCGATGGAGTGGGTTTGGGATAGGGCCGATAGCGGGAGCAGAAAAAAGCCGAACAGCAGGAAAAGGCCCAGGGAACGTTTCTTCAAGGGATCACGTCCCGGGACCTGGCATTTCAAGACTTCTTCTTGGGCATCTCATCTTCTTTGCCTTTTTCCGGTGTCGTATAGAGGCCGTTTTCGTATTTGAGGATCGTCGTGTTCTTGGGAACGTTGTGGTATTCGAGGTTGATGTCCTCATCCGTGAGCGTCACCTCGTAATAATAGTCCAGCTTCTTGTTGAACCCCAAAATCAGCTTGCGAATAAAGGTGAAGTCCTCCTTCACCGCGTCCGCGTCCTCCAAGCTCCCGATCAAGGTAACATCCAGCGTTTCCTCGTCCGGGTTATAAATGATGGTAACCCGAATCGGCTCGATTTTTGAATTAGGATATTTTGTCTGGGGCTTCAACAGCATGGCCTGGGTGGTCGCCGTCACCATGGTCTGGAGATAACCGGCCACCCTTTCCCCCACGGGAACGCTGTCCCAGGCCCCCAAATTTTCATTCGCGGCTTGGCAGGTCACGGCCCATAGGAGGGTCCCTAAAATAATGCAGGATTGAATGAGTCTCATGGAGTTTTGATCGGTTCCGAGACAGGCGTTGGGCTCGTTTCAGGTTCGGGAGTTTTGGCGGATTCTTCCGAAATAACCTTTCCCTCTTTTAAACGCAAAACAATTTTTCCCGTTTTGGTGTTGAGATAGGCCAGCGAAAGATCGTTTTCTTTCAATTCGATCCCGTAATCATGGTTGATCTTTTTCCCCATGGAAAGCAGGGTCCTCTGGATCTTTTCCAGTAGGGCCTGGACGTATTTGGAATCACCCTGGTTTCCGATCACGGAGTTGCACACCATCCTTTTTGGGAGGGCCATGTGCAGGCAAAAATTACATGATTGTCAACCTTTTAACAAAGCCAATTGATATATTTTATCCCGGACTTTCCAACAGACTTTCTCCCGGACTTTCCACCAGACTTTCCCCCAGACTTTATCTCGAATGTTTTTCATTGTATTTTATCTCGAATATCAACTATTATTATGCGCCCTATTGGAAGCCAAAGATTAGATGCACAATCAAAACCAGCCTGGGAACGTGTTGTTTTTACCACAAATTTTGCCCATGCGTCAAAACAAAGTTTATGCAAAATATTATTCATCTTCGAAAGCCAATTCTTTCCGAGATTGCGCCACATTCTTGCTTTCAAGGTAATTGCTTATAAGGAATCCAGTTGCGAGGTCTGTGAAAATATTAGCCTTATCCCCCAGAATGGTGTCTGTTACTTCCATCCCTATTAAAGAATACAGAAGCATAGACCAAAATCCATATTTCTTGGCGCAAGGCTTAGGCGTGAACCACCCTTTTCTTTTCAAAAACATGTCTACGGTGATGTGTAATTGATTCTTGTATTTGGAATGTTTTTTATAGAGACTTTGCTTGATATGCCTCCAATCACCAGCATTATCAAGACTTTCTGTGTTCCAAGTCTCATTTTTCTCAATTTCTCCACTTAAGGCATAGTTTTCAAGGATATCGTAGAAAAAACGGTTTATTGGCCCGTTAAACATGATTTTTTTAGTGTAATAGTTTTTCATGATAACGTGAGTATAGAATTTTTTGGTGAGAGAGGACATACCTTCTTTGGTAAGGTCGAAGTCTTCAAGTGTTGGTGCCATTGCTAATGCCTCCTTAAGTTTTCAAGTAAACGCAGTGTCCGAAAGTAAAGCGAGAATATGTGTTCTTTATTCTTATTCACTTTATCACGTATCCTGCAAAAATACGTTGCACACCATCCTTTTTGGGAGGGCCATGTGCAGGCTTAAATCAGTGGGATGGGGTGCTGTGAGCGGGGTTCTGAGTCACTACGGTGGAAAACTGTTCGATAAATATTTGAAGAATCCGTTAAGCTCCGCTGGAAGAACTTTGGGGAGAGAATTTAACACTGGGACGACAGCCGTTGAAAAACGGGCATTTACCATTGGAGCTAAAAAAGCTGTGGCGGAAACGGGACACGAAGTGGGGGGAGCTTTAATTTCGTCTGCGCCATCCCTTTTGGATAAAACACCCAAAAAATAAACCGACGAATCCATGAGCTGCAACCACGCCGAACGTGGGTAATTGAAAGTTGGTTTCATTCTTGAAAAGTGTGAATCATGGTTGAGGGAGGGGAAAATGATATTTTTAAAATATGCCATTGTAGTTTTGGTTGCCTTGGCGGTGAGCGCGGCCGAATTTGGTTTGTTCTATGTGCAGGGATTGGCTCAAAGAAGAAAGAATGCTATTTATAGAAGACTAATGATCGTAGTACTTGGTTTAGGATCCTGGGCCGGACTTATGTTGGGTGCTCCTATTTGCGATTTTTTGGGGATTCAAGATTCGAATAGCAGGCTTTATTTTTTTTGTTTTTGGTCGGTGCCAGTGCTGCTTGGAATGGGTTTTGGAGCGTACTACGTTTTGTGTGTCATGAAGCCATTTGCACATCGTGGATTGTGTCATGAATGTGGATTTGTGAATGAGAAGGAAGTCAGGGTTTGCGGGAGATGTGGGCATAAGATGCCTAAAGAAAAATAGGAACTCTTATGGTTGCACACCATCCTTTTTGGGAGGGCCATGTGCAGGTTCCAAATCGCCGAACTGGTTGAAGCAAAACAGGGGATGGTAACAGGTACAGCCAAAGTAACCGTTGTACAAGGAACCTTCCTGATCCCCGTAGGTCTCGCTCACTGAGCTATCCATGTCGAGGATGATCTGTTGTATGGGCTTTTTCTCATGGACTCCATCGATCCATTGGCCCGATAAGTCAATTAAGCCGGTCAAATTCTTCGACTGGGTGAGGACCTCCGTCTCGAAACGACCCATCTGGCTGGTGGAGGCGGCCTGTTTTTCCCTGGCCCGTCCTCCGATCACATGCCGCATCGCAGGATCGACACTCAGGCGTTCTGCGTCGTTGGTATCCTCATAACCGGCCAAGCGGCTGAATACCGACTGGCGAAGAAGCGCCGTCATCGTGTGTTGCGTATTCTTACCGGTCCGCCGATCCCAAAGGATGTTTTCTGTTCTGTCAGTCAAACCAAAAGCTTCGTCGAGTTCGCGATAGGGAATCAACCCGCCATCGGAAGTGACCTTCGCACCATGGAACTCCAACTTGAGGCCAGGATCAAAAACCACCCGAAGAGCGGTTGCACACCATCCTTTTTGGGAGGGCCATGTGCAGGAAAATTCTTTCGATATCCTTAAATTCGTGCGTATACCCAAAATCACCAAGATGGTAAACACTATCACCCTTCTTGACCATTTTATTCCAATTTTCTATTAAAAGGTTGCACACCATCCTTTTTGGGAGGGCCATGTGCAGGGCAGGCATTCCAGCGTCGCCGTCTGGCACTCCTGCAATGTGCCCAAGCTCGTCGAGGTGCTCGACTCTTTCAGGTACACCGGCGCGTTGGTGGTGTTGCACACCATCCTTTTTGCGACAGGCATGTGCAGGATCATCATTTCGAGGCTATCAATCGACTCGAAAAGCAACCAACGATATATATAACAGCGGCTATTAGTAGGGAGGTAGTAAGAAAAATTTTAAAAAAAGTAAAACTTTCAGGATCATTGAACCCCTGCGAAGAAATAAGCAAACAATATAAAAAGTAACTCAAACATTGAACAATCACAGCGAAGCAAACAACGGTCATTAACCCCACAAAAAAATGAATGTTTTTTCCAAAAATTAATTTTTGAAGGAGTGGATACGACAACCCTTCAAAAAAACATAAACCATACATGAAATTTTCAGTGAGAAAGATTGTCGAGAAGAAATTTCTACCAAAGCAATATGCCAAGCTAACAAGTATGCAAAAAGAACCAAGAAAAAAAACGTTAAATAAAATCAATTTGCTCGTTCTCATTGATCAACATGAGGCGTAATTGCCGTCCCTTTGTTATCATTCGTGAAATTCTTATACTGTTCGTTCGGATTGGTATAAGGACCTTTAACCCCATATAGCGATCCAAGCGGTGGTTGCGCTGACTGAGGGAAAGTAGCTGACACCTGTCCCGCATTAGCAATTTTGCCAGCTAGATCAGCACAATTTTCCGAAGTACATCCACCATTTTTATCGGTTTGCGCGCTCACACTGTAAGGCTTATTAAAATTTTTATTACCGAACGACTTCATTGTTGCACACCATCCTTTTTGGGAGGGCCATGTGCAGGCCATTGGTTCAACTGGGTGATTTATTCTTACTGCCTCCAATTACTACCACGGATTGGACATATTCCTTTCTAACGAATTCAGGGGGTGATTGTTTCCTAGATGCTTGTTCAGGAAACTCTAGTTTTCCTGTAGTCGTGAGGGTTTGGAAAAATGGGACCGTCGTAGAATCAGCATCGAATACCATTTGTGCCGATATTAACGGGACCCTGCCTTAAACCCACCTAAAGCCTTTCACCAACCAATTTTTTCATTTTAAGGGAGTATTCCAGGCGGAGGGTTTCCAGCTGGGCCTCGTTTAGCCTGGTCGTGTCGTCGAGGAGGTTTGCTTGGTTCTTATAATTGGCAAGGTCTTCCCCGACGGCTTTAAGGATAAGGGCGGTCTTGGCGTTATGGATGGCGGAACGCCAAAAGGGGAAGTCTTTCATTTATTCGATTTTAAGTTCCGAAAATAACTCGCATATTTTCTCAACCGCCATTATTACCTGATCAAACCGCCGGTCGGCGTCTTCAATCAATGACCCCTCAGGCGTATTCCAAGAACCGTGCGCCTTTCCTTGGCCTCTTCGATCTTGGAGATCACTTAAGACTCCGTGAGTTTCGGGCAAACTCTGTTCGTTACCGGTTGTTTTGATGATGAACTTCAATAAGCCAAGCGACCTAAGTTTCTCATCTTTGTTGCCAAGGTGACCGGCAATTTCTTTAAGCGCCGGTGTTTGCAAACCCTCATTTACGGTATTCGCAAGTGCAATTATAAAATCATGCCATTGATTTTGGTTTTCAGTTAATAGATAAAATAGACCCTTTGAGGCCGTCTCCCAACTACCTCCCTTGGGGGACCAAATTGGCCACATATCATCTCGTAGTTTAATACTACCTAACTTCTCCAAACTATTTTTCAACTTGCTTAACTTAGGTTCTTCATTTGGGAATCGAGCTTCGAAATCTGTTTGGATTGCTCTTTTAGAAATTCCACCATTGGGTTTTTCATTATATTGTTTCCAATGTAACTGTTCCTTGAAGGGCAATCGACTCAGATAAATTGCATATGTATGTACCTGTTTGTACTCGTTAATATCAAATGATTGAAGTTCCCAACCGCCACGGCAGGATATTCTTCGCTCATATAACTCATATTTGTCTGGGTTGCCTTTATATTTGTCTAATACCTCGGCATTAAAAAAGATGGGACTGGTTTCGAATGGCAACGGGCTCTCGGTGAAATAATTCGCAAAGTTGGCCGGGTCGATCGAATAATCTTCGAGGATTCTTTTGTTTTTCCAATCATAAACAATAAAAGAAACATACTTTTTAGTTCCCTCTTCTTCGTCAAGAAAAGACCAAGAAAGTAATTCCTTTTTGGGAGTTATTGGATTTGTGATTTGAACTCCTCTGAACTCGGAGTATTCAATTTTACCGTTTCCGCTGGTACGAATTTCGAAACGTCCTTGAAATTCCGGGGGCTCAACCACTTTTGTTTTGCTCTCCAAAATCGGCGGAGATTCACCTAGCCATTTGTTAAAATCAAAATATCGGACTAAAACCCACTTACCCAGATGAAGAAGTTTGTCGAGTGTTCGCCTTCTTATCAAGACAAGTTCAACCACATCAGTATTGATCAGCTTTATTTTTTCAACCTCTTCGCCCATACGATTCACAGAGCAATAAGAGGTTTTGCTTGGGGACCAATGGAGACCAAGAGGGTGAGTCACAAGCTGATTGAACTCAATATAGTTCTCTTTTCCCTTGGGGTGGCCGTGGTAAAAACGGTTGAAAAACAATGGCACTTCGGAGCTATTGAAAGTACCTTCTTCTCCCCAAAACGGTTCAATCCGATGGTCATCACCGCTTATCACATGGTCGTACCCTGCAGGGATGGGGGAAATGCTAAATTCGTGAAGGTTGCCCTTAAAGGCCTCGTCAATTTTTGCCGCCGGATAAAGCGAAGGGTGCATCCAATATCCACCCTTTCCATAAGAAGACACTTTCAAGACAACCCAGCCATCAAAATCATTAAAAATAAACCCCCAATTATTGGACATCATTGCTTCGTCCGACGGTTTACTAAGGTGGGAGTTTGTAACCTCCTTTACCAATTCGACTAATTCTTTTAAATTTGCTTCAATCATTTTGCTTACTCCGTTTCAGTCATCTTTATTCAAACCGGCCAGCTTGCATCATGGCGGTCGGGTAGGGCTTTAAAAGACCCTTGAGGATCCCTGCATGCGGGAATTCAGGGTCCAGTCAGGCGTCGTAGTTCCGTGGGCCGAGGATTACCGGCATTCTGTCGTGAATTTTAGAAAAAAGTTTATTTGTTGTTTATTTTATTCACAACCCAAGAAGTTGCTTCTTTTTCGCGGCAAATTCATCCTTGGTAAGAACTCCATCGTCCAGTAATTTTTTTAATTTTATAATTTCATCTGCAACAGAGATTCCAGTGGTTTGGATGGGCGCCGAACTAGATTTAGACTCAACGGCTTCTTTAATCATTAAAGCAATTTGATAGTTATCCTTGCCATTGAAAACAACGGCATTTTCATCCAGGAGTGCATCGTAGGTCCCGCCTGTTACTTTGTAGGTACTATCGTGGGCAAACCCTCCGGCAATAGAAAATTTAATGTATCCTGACATAAAGCCCGGTTTTTTGATTTCAATTGACGAGATGTTACGAATAGGAAGTGCTTTTTCCCGTTGAGCGGCAAAAAGCCAACCTTTCTTGATAATAAGTATGTTGCTTCCGTCTACAATTACGCTTTTACCTTGGCGTCCTTTTAGTTTTAAATCCATGAGAAAATTCCTTTTTTTGGAAGTTTGGATCAGCCTTTTATTTTTTGACCTGAAACATTTCCTTAATCATTCCAATAGAACCTAGCACCCCTGATGCCTCATAGGGCACGTACACGACCTTATTGTCTTTCCCAGAAACCATTTCCTTCAGCGCATCAATGTATTTAATGGCTATTAAGTACGTCGCTGGATCACCTTTACTATCCTTAATCGTTTCAGTGACCATGCGTATTGATTTGGCCTCGGCATCGGCCAATTTCAGGCGTGATTCCGCATTCCCTTCAGCCCTGAGAATGGCAGACTTTTTATCGCCTTCCGCCCTAGTAATTTGGGATTCCCGCTCTCCTTCAGCCACAAGAATAGCCGCGGTCTTTTGACCTTCCGCCTCTAAAATGACCGCACGCCTGCTTCTCTCGGCCCTCATTTGTTTTTCCATCGCATCTTTAATCTCAGCTGGGGGAGAAATCTCCTGAAGTTCCACTCTGTTAGCCTTTATCCCCCACTTTTCGGTCGCTTCATCCAGAATGGCCCTTAGTTTCGTGTTAATGGTGTCGCGAGAAGTCAGGGTTTGGTCAAGGTCCAGCGCACCAATCACGTTTCTTAAAGTGGTTTGTGTGAGCTTTTCGATGGCATCCGGCAGATTGGCGATCTCATAGACCGCTTTTACAGGGTCCGAAACCTGGAAATAAAGCAAAACATCAATAATGATGGTGACGTTATCTTTGGTTATGACATTTTGTTTTGGAAATTCATAAACCGTCTCTCTTAAATCAATTCTTTCGACTTCCACTTTTCGGACAATATGATTGCCACCGATATCTGTCAGGGAATACCGCCATTGAATTTTTCGGGGACGGTCAAAGAACGGCCAAAGGATATTCACGCCGCTGTGAAGCAAGCGGTGATAACGTCCCAAACGCTCAACGACGACGACTTCCGCCTGTTGCACGATCATAAAACCTTTAATAGCCATTACGATAACCACCACAGCGACTAATGCGAGAATTATTGTTATTGCCGGTGACATATGATCCCCCTTAACTTTTTATCTGAACAAATAATTTATTTCCTGACAATCTTTCAACTTTCACCCTTTGGCCTACAGCGATAACGGATGAATCCTGGCTGACCGCCCGCCATTCTTCCCCGCCGATCTTAACCCGGCCGGTTTCTTTTTGAGGGTTGATTTCTTCCGTGACCTTCGCGTCCTTCCCAAACAAGGCATCCGTATTGGTCTCGGTGTATCCCTCTTTTGGTTTTAAATGTTTTAAAAATAAAGGGCGAATGGTAACCAGGCTAATGATTGTGAAAACAATGAAGGAAATGAGCTGGATATTCAGGCCGACGCCCAAAAGTGAAACCAAACAAGTTAAGACGGCCGCGAAAGAAAAACACAAGAGGAAGAAACCGGGGATCAAAAGCTCAAAAAGGGCCAAAAAAACCGCGCCAATCATCCAATAGAACCATACAGAGAATGTCATTTTTTATTCTTTCAATTATAATTTGAGATAAATTTTATTATAACTTCTTATTCGGACAAAAAAATAGGGAAAATAAAAGAGGAAGTCTTTCACTTTAATTCCTCGCTCGTCATAAAACCCCGCACCTTCCCTGTCTCCGCACGGGTGTAGAAGGTGCCGTCTTTATGTTGGAATCCGGTGTTTTCATTTCCTAAGGAATGGAACCCATCGGCTTCGGCGGCGTTGAGGGCGTCGTAATGCTCAATTCCGGTGTAAACCCTCCCCGAGTTGGGGTCCCGGACGGCCGCTTTGAAGTCGGATTTGAGGAAAGGTTTAGGCATGGGATCCCCTACAGAGTTAATATCATTCGAACCTATTACGTTTTCTTCCCGCGTTTAAAATGTGAGAACCCCGAGGCCCATCTTCTGGATAAATTCTTTCACCCGTTGCTTTCGCACCTAAGTATTGATCGAATCTCTTTTTTCCGGACAATGACTCTTTTTTTAGAGGAGTTTTATTAATGCTAATCTCAGGAATTCTTTTAATAAATTTTTTCGATATTTTATTTTTTGGAGGTTTATTGGCTTTTATTATTTTTTCAGTTGGGCCGATGACTTTCTTAATTTCAAACTGAATTTTATCATTTATTTTTGTAAGTATATTCGGTACGGCATAACCAAGTCTCTTACAGCATTTCAATAACTCCTCGGAAGAAATTCCAAGTTCATTCGCAAAAACGTATATTCGTTTTGTCATATTTACTCATTCGAAACCTAGCGCTAGGCCAAAAGGCCCTGGGTTGAGGCCTCAAACCTGAAAACTTCGATTCCTTGCTCTATATTAACAGCATGACAAAACCCGGAGAAAACATAATATTTTTTGGATTTTGGCAGGGTGATCGCCCATAGCGGAATGGGTAAAAGGGCATGGATCGGGTTTGTGTATTACGGGTCAACCAGGCCGCATACCTTACCAAAGCTAAAATCGCCGTTCATTCGACCTGGATATATGTAAGGGAGCCGGTCATTATGAGATACTAAGAACTGGAGCGTCGAAGGTCATTGCCCCCCTCTAATTGGCCAAACCGGAGTTCCGTGATTCTTAAAAAAACCAGCGGTTAAAACCCCTCGTTTCCTTGCTTTGGACCCAGTCTTTTTCAGTTCTTTCTCGATCTTTGTCCTTTCGGCTTCATAAATTCCTTGAACTTCTAAGTCCTCATCCAGGATCACCAAAAGGACGCTGTCCCAAGTCATTTCGGTCTTGATCGCCCCAATTTTTTGGGTCTTTTTGGAATCCTTTGGGTAAGCCCGGCTTTTGATCTGAATGCGTTTAACATCATTCCCGCGGACCCAAAGGGCGTCAAACCCAGCCGTTCGGGCTTCGGCTAGGATCAACCCAAGCATATGTGCGGCCCAAAATTCAGCCACTTCCCCAGTGATTCCCAGAGGTTTCCCGGTGACGGCACGGTATTGCTTGTCTAGGACGACCGCCTGGTCAAGGAGGGTCTTAATGGCCACAGGATCTGCCCCGGCTCCAGGATACCTGAGCCCGGCGGCCGCCAAAGCGTTGTTCCAACTTCCGAAGGTCTTTTCGGATGA
Organism: candidate division FCPU426 bacterium; assembly: GCA_963771075.1. GTDB lineage: Bacteria > Oederibacteriota > Muellerivitia > Muellerivitales > Muellerivitaceae > CAVTWJ01. The sequence continues at coordinate 420,079 of CAVYSE010000003.1, forward strand.
AACCGCCTTAAAAAGTTTTGGGTCCTTTTCGGCAACATTTTTCGCCGAAAGGTCGATCTCCTGGTCGTTGAGCTTTTTAAGTTCTTGGAGAAGGTCGGAAAGTGAAGGTTTCATGGTTTTGCCAATTTCTGAATCCACTTTATCCTTTGCTCAGCTGTGGGCATGTGCAGTTCCAATACCTTTTTACGGAACGACCGAAGGTAGTTCGACATGGAAAAAACCAAAAATTTAGGGAAGTCCTTCTTTCTAAATGAGTAGTCGGAGTATTCAAACAATGCTTCCGGCTTCCCTTCTGGGTGGACTGCATCCCAAAAACAGATTACCGGGGTAACTTTGACCGGGCCTTTTTGGCCCTTTGGGATCACCATTATTTCGAGGACTTTTTCCATTGAGTCGCCCTTAAATCGCTTGCGTTTTTGGTCCCATTTATTGTTCCAACTTCTAATTCGGTGCGTCTTCAAAGAACCCTGGTCAGCGTTTATCTCCAGCTTCTTACCCCCTATTGCATGAGCAGACCAGTTCTTGATCTCTACCTGGTAAAGATTCACCCTCTTTCCGTTGGGGGCTTTCTCCAACAACCACCTGTCCAGGCGGTGGCCTTTATTTGTTCCATGGCTCGGTGTTTCTGGGGTGTTTGGATCTTTCATTAGGACTTCGGTCTTTATTCCAGATTCTTCCAGGAAATAATTTTGAAGAAGAGCAATTCCAAGGTCTTCCCCCATAACCCCAACAATGGCCGAAGTGTGGTGTTGGCTATCCGGAGGTTCCTCATCAAAGAAATGGAGGAGGTCTTTTACTTTGATTTTCATGGCTTCCCCTCGGTTAGTTTCACTTTTAGGATCAACCCTTTCGAATCATCATCCCCCACCTTATTCACTATCCGGTCCACTGGCCAGGATTGCATCTTGGCGGCCGGGAAGGGCTTTAAAAGGGTCTTGAGGATCCCCGGGTCCTGGAGCTGAAGATCCAGCCAGGCGTCGTAGTTCTTGGGGTCCAGGATTACCGGCATCCGGTCGTGGATCTTCTCCATTAGGGGATTAGCCTCGGTGGTGATGATGGTGCAGGATTCTAGGACGTCCCCTTCTTTGTATTTCTTTCCTCCGAGGTTGAGTGGCCACGAAACCGGCTTGAGGGGTTTTCCAGCCTTTTCGGCTTTTTCTAAGTCTCTCTCGTCTTCCATCCAACGGACTTTCCAGGATTCATAAAGGCCGGCACAGGCAAAAGGTTCTTGGTCCTTCATGCTGAAGTAGTAGGGTTGGGAGGGTTTAACCGATCGGTCCCACTCATAAAAGCCGTCCATGATGACCAGGCAACGCATTTTCTTGAAGGCTCGCTTGAATGAGGGCTTCTCCGCGACCGAATCGGCCCGGGCATTCATCGTGTGGTAAGCGATTTTGGTGTTCTTGGCCCAATAAGGGACGAGGCCCCAATAGTCCCGCTTAATGACCCGCTCTTTCTTCTCTGGATCGACCAGGACGACCGGAATTCGGGCGGTGGGGGCGATGTTGTAGTGTTCCTCGAAAGACTCGAAGAGGGAGGCTTGGAACTGTTTGGCGAGCTTGGGAGAAGGGGTTTTAACTGCGAAACGGCCGCACATGGGGCACCTCCTAAAATAAACCAAAAATATGTGTGTGCAGTTTTGCCAATTCGATAAGTAATTCAGCAGAAACGGCTCCCCCAGCCCCTTCAAGGATAGCTCTTAAGGAATGAAGGCTCTCTTTTATTATTGAACCCTTGGGCTTTGGGGATTTTAGCTGTGCCTTAATGGAATCAATTTCCGCTTCCGCCTCTTTTTTAGTGTCTTTACTTAAACCCATTTTGGGAACAAGCTGCCAAAATTTTTCTAGAAAAGCATTCGTGGCTTTAATATCTAGGTTGAAAGTCATTTCTTGAACGGAGTCTGTAGTTCCCTGTTGTATTTGAGAATTTACAACCTGACCGTAAAAGTGATTGACGTTGTAACTTGGTGATTCAGCATGGCGCTTTTCTTCGGGGGTAAAAGTCATTCCTTCTCCAAGAATATCAGCTTTTTCCAATTCCATTGTCCATTTTAGAATTATAGTTCTGACCGCGTCGATTATTTGGGCCACTTGGGAAAACTGAAGCTCGATTAAAAAGGTAGTTTCAAAATACGATTCGGACATTTGATTTAAAAGAATCCTCGCCTCGGGGCTTACAGGTATACCAACCATCGAAGACTTTACTCTCTGGTCCAACATGGATTCCAAAGCGGAAACGCCTTCCGCTAAAACCGTTCTTGATAATAGCTCCTGGTCCTCGCTTCTATTCATTGCAACAGGAATCCAACCCCCTCGGGGGTGTTTAGCTTTTAATGTTCCACTCAAGCGTCTGTAAAGGGGTATGGTGTTGCCCTCTTTGTAGCCGCCAAGTTCCGTTTCTATCCAGGAGACAAAATCCTTTAAGTTCAATTTTGTGGCTACAACAAGGGCCTTTTTAAGAAGAGCCGATACTCGAATGGTGTTATCAAAGGATTCATGTTGCAATTCCAAGACAATTGAACTCATTTCGAAACCTTTTCATTCAAAGCAGGCAAGGATTTAACAATTTTCATGGTTTCGAGGCTGACGGTCACCGCTAAACCTCCAAAGCTTTCTGCTCGAGGTGACCTTCAATAACTTTAACCTTGCTCCCGACCGTTTCTTCCATCAACTTAAACACGTTTTGAAGGTTTTCATTATGAATTCGGTTCAATGTTGGAATATTAACAATTTGTTGTTTAAATTCGAATTTATCAATGTCATTCCAATTAATTTTAGCAATCAACTCGAATAACCCATCACTTTTTCCAAAATACTTTTTATAAAGGAATAGATTTTTGGAAAGCTCTGCCTTTTGTTCGATCATTTTACTGGTTAGATTACTTACCTCGTTTGTGGCTCGCAGGAGCGCGTTCCAAATCTTATCATCGTTAGGTTTTAGCTCATTTGCCTTTCGGAAGTAATTACATTGATAATGTTCTTGGGTAAGGATGGTGGCGTATTCAGTCAGAATTTTAAATAACATTTGCAAATTCTGAAGAGTTTCTAATTTTTTATCCTTTAATGCCCGTTGTACTGTTAATAGGTGATATAGGTAACCTCCCAAAAGAACAGTGAAGGCACCGACTAAGTACTGATCCATAAAATTAAACCTTAACCTTGGAAAATTTAGTCTTGAGCTTTTTAGGCGAATCAGATGAGGCTTCCTTCTGGGTTTTGATTCGTTCCAAAAGAACGGCGGCGGGTTCGTCTTTGGGGTCTTGGGGGACCAATTCCCCACGGAAAGCTTTGGCCAGGACGGATTGGGTGAGTTTGTCGAAGGACCCGCGTTGGATAAAAGTGATGGTAAGCATAAATCCCCGAATAATATAATAGAAGCTACAGTCCTAATATAAGTGCATTTTAACAGCTGGAACAGGAAAGAAAATTCAACTCTGTACGTTTGGGATGACCTCAACCCTCACGAATGGGATTGGGTTCCTACTTCAAATGCAACACTTGGCCGGGAAGGGGTCTACTTGGTTAAGGGTAGGGGCTTCGGAGCCTAGCCAGCCTCTTTAAAAAGTTTTAACTTATCCGAATAAAACTTGCGAAGGGAAATGAGCTGGTCCTCTGTTAATGCCTCTTTAATACCAAGAGTTTTAGTCCGAGACTTATATTTAGCCAGGGCCTTCCCGACCTTCTCAAGCACAGTCAATTGGTCAGCTTCGAGGATCTTTGTGCGCCAATAGATGAAGCTTTTGATGGGGTAACTATTCTCAAATTGAGGCGCGGAAGGATTAGGAGACCGAGGCAAAAGAGTAGATTTGTAATTCGAGAATAGTTTACTGAAGTCCTTCAAAAACTCTTCAAATTCTTGGATTTTCTGATCTTTACCACCCAGGTGATATGCAATGAAGTCGGTACGCGCAAAAGCCGCAACGAAATCCCTGCTACCATCGGTCCTTCTGGGAAGGAACCACCAAATGCTAGGCCCTTCGCCAAAATCTATAAAAACTGGAGCATCACTGTCGGCCCACTCCCGCAGAATTGGGCACTTATCAGTGTAAATATTAAACACATTCTGATTCGGGAAGACCCGGACACCAGAATTTAATGCATCAATAAATTGTAAGCGTCCTGTCAGGCCATATGTTTAGTGAGGGGCAAGCATGGTAGGCGTTTTTTCGGTGGAATCTGGTCGGGCAGTCTGGAAGACCGGCGTTTCCGGAACGGGGCCGAGGACGTAGGTGGCGGGCAACAGTTCTCGGATATGGCTCATGGGGTGGGTTTTCACCCGGCTGATAATGTCGCGAAGATAAAAGTAAGGATCAATTTTGTGGCGCTTGCAGGAAGCCACCAGGCTGTAGAGGATGGCCGCCCACCCGCCGCCCGCAACGCTCCCCGCGAACAGCCAGTTCTTGCGGCCCACCGCCACACACCGAAGTGCCCTCTCCGCCGCGTTGTTGTCGATGTTCAAATCGCCGTCTTCTACATACCGGTTCAAGGCGTCCCATTGGTTAAACACATAAGTCAAGGCCTCACCGAAGGGGCTCTTGGGTAAGGTCACGAGCGCCTGGGTGTCCAACCACTCTTTGAAGGCCTCCAAGATCGGTTTGGATTTCTCGGCCCTCAAGGCCTGCCACCCGGCGGTATCCAGCGTCTTTTCGTCCGCCTCCCACTCCACCTCGTAGAGTTTTCGAATGAAAGCCATGGCCATCTTGGAGCGGCTCTTGTCCGACACCTTGGCTTCGTTGAATTTCCTTCGGGCGTGCGCCCAACAAGCCACTTCCACCGCCTTTTCGGGCTTGAACATGCAGTCATACCCCGTGTAGGCATCCGCCTGGAGATACCCCTTCCAATCGCCCAGGAAAGCCTTCGGGTGCTCCGCCCGCCTATTTTCCGTGAACTCATAGACAATGTTCGCGTGGGTCTCGTCGCCCACGTAGGTCCACAGGCGGCCTGTCTTCGCCTTACTATGTTTATCTTCCTCTTCGTCCCTTTGCCCCACCGATCCCGGGGGCTCTGAGGCTCCCGGCGGGGCGCCGTCGTCCAGGTATGGCACCGGCGTATCGTCCGTGTGGATCACCTTGGATTCCAGCACGTCCTGTTTCATGGCCTCGTACAAGGGTTCCAACAATCCCGCCACTGCTCCCACCCAGCCACACAAGGTGGAACGGCTTATTTCCAGGCCCCCTCTTTCAAATATTTCCGCTTGGCGGTAAAGCGGCAGGTGATCTGCGTATTTCGCCGTTACCACCTGGGCCAGCAACCCAGGACCCGCGATGCAACGCTCGATGGGCCTCACCGGCGCCTCACTGGTCACCGGGGCATTCTTACAGCAGGAACAGGCCCATTTTTCCAGGACATCCTGGCGGATATAGGTGACCGCCGGGATGTGTTCCAGGGTGTTTCGCACGTCCTCGCCCATCTTCGTCAGGGGTTTTTGGCATTCCAGGCAGGTCTTCTTGTCCTCGCTCAGGGGGTGTTCCACCCGCAAGATGGGCAGGTTCTCGGGCGGCTTGTTTCGCCCATGGCCCTTCTTCCTCGTGTAGGTCAGCGTTTCGGTTTCTTCTTGGGGCTTTTGGGCTGCGGTCATCTGCCCCAACCGTTCTTCGATCTCTTTGAGAAAAATCGACAGTTGGGCATCGTTGAATTGTTCGGACTTGCGACCGTACCGACTTTTTGCGGCCAAGTAGAGTTGGTGCCGCAGGCGTTCAATGGTTTCACCCTGATCCTTCAAGGTTTCGAAAAGACTTAGGACGAGGGATTTTAGGGAAGCGGAATCATCAGGAAGGGTTTTTAAATCGGGAAGAGTAAGAGGAGAGGTTGGCATCGCTCTTTGAGACGCACCAACCTCTCCCGAAGTTTCAAACAACTTCAAAAATTCTTCATCACGCCATCACCGGTTGGGGTTTGTGCGACAGGCCCAGGCTAAACCGTTTGCGCCTCTGTACTCTCGCCAGGCTGATTCCCTCGATGAGCATCGAAAGCTCCGCCGGGCTCATCTCCACGCACGTTCCTTCACCTTGGCGCATCTCGAAGGTCCCGGCTTCCAGGCGCTTGTACCACAGGCACAACCCATCCCCGCCCCAGTACAACACCTTCAGCCGGTCCCCCCGCCGGTTGCGGAACACGAACAGGTGCCCACTCAAAGGGTCTTGCCTCATCACCTCACCGGCCAGGGCCGACAGGCCGTCAAACCCCTTGCGCATGTCCGCCGCTCTCGTACACACAAATACTCGGATGCCCGCCGAGAGGGTCAGCACGCCTTTTCCTCCAGGGCTCGGACCAATTCAGCCAACGCCGGGGCGGGCATTTCCCGGTACAGCCTCAAAACCCGGCCGTTCAAAAGGGTCAATTCCACAACCGGATGGGTTTCGCCACCCGCAGTCACTACTGAAACGGGCAGGAAGGCCTGGCGACCCCGAACCACAGGGCTCTGGGGACCGGCCAACCGTCTTTTCCAGGCGTAAAAGCTTGGCGGGCTGATCCGACTTTTACGGCAATAGGCCGATCCGCTCAGGCCACTACGCTTCCAGGCCCGCAAAACCTCCTCCCACCGCTTTTTATTCCGGAATTTGCTCTGCTTCGCCATGGTTTTCCTCCCTAGACAAGATTGGTCTCCATGGTGGTTTCTACGGGAGGGTGGCAGGATTGGCTAGATGGTGCAACAAGACGCTTACGGGTCTCGCCCCAATCAATACAAAATACAAAGGTCGCAAAAAACGTTTGGAATGGTTCTTTGGAACCATTTCGCTAAATGGCGAGAAGATGAAGGTCGGCGGATGGAATATACCTCTCAAGCAACCCACAGGCCTCACAAATTCTGGTTTCATCAGTCTCGGTAGACTGCTTGGACGTTTTCTGTAGACCATCTAGTTAAGTAGAGAATACCTTCCCCTAACTTCGGCCACCTTCGGTGATCCTCGACACTCTCTCCCCTCTGTGGGCTTACGTCACAAACCCATATTTCAAGCTTAAAGCCACATGCTAGACAAACCCTAGTACCTGGGTAGAATCGAAGCTGATTAATAGAAATATTCATCGAATAAAAAAGATAAGTCGAACATTAACAAATAAAACTTTTAAGTTTATGGTTTTTGAGAGAAGGGTTCATGCCTGATATAGAAATTGAATACCAATTTTTCCCGTTAGGTGCAAAGCTTCCTGAAAATCCTAAGGAAGATGAGATTTGGATTAATTTAGGTGACAGAATTGCACCTCGGATTATCGATCACCACGGAGGCAGTGAAAAATATTGGAGTTGCTCTCAGATCGTTCAAGAGCGCCAACGAGAATTGATTATTGATCCCTTTCAAAGTCGTAGTAAGGCCATATTAATATTGAGATCGCAAATTGATATCGATGCAGTTTTCTCTGCATGGTTAATCACCCAAATCCTTAAACATAGAACCGTTCTTGAGCCTGATAAATCTTTAATGAAAATGCTTGATGCGGTTAATGATAACGAGCAGGGTTATACCCGTTTTGTAGACGCAGTCCGGAGTTGGGCCACCGTCATGAAAGCATCGGTTTTCACTTTTAATAATGGAGATAGCATACTAAAAGAAGGGTTTAAATTTTTGGATCGAAGCTACCGTTTTTTGTGCGATGGAATGAATCTCGAGGAAGTATCAGAAACCATCTGTACCAAAAACATCAGAATTGCCTTGTCAACTGCCCACAATACTTATTTAGAAGATCTTTCTCGCTCTACTCGATTTCAATTAAGACTTCCTTTGCGAAATTTTGAGATTACCGAGGATAAGGAGGACATCATTGATGATCTCGGTTCTTGGAAATGGGGTGTAGCTGACGCTGTTTTTCTCCGTGAACCTCAGAGCATACTTTTCAAAGAATTTGCGAGAAACGACCACGAACATAGTTTGCAAGGTAACGGGTTTGCTTTGATGGTGGTCTCGAGAAAAGTGCATAGCGAGCTAAATGGATCATCAATGTATCATCATGTCATCAGTACCGATCCTTGGTCAGGATTCCATTTGCGTGGGTTGGGCGAAACTCTTGAGGCACTAGAACAAGATAAAGAGATACGGGAAAACCTCCCCCTCCATTCTGGAAGAGAGAGGGTGGAATTTGGTAAAGGACGTCATGGATCGAATGTCGCTTCTCCTTGGTATGACGGTAGAGGTCATCACTACACGATCATTGATTCGCCTGCTATTTCGGTCGAGACACAAGCAATATACGCCTCAAATCTTCTTCCAGAAGAAGTGCTCAACGCGTTGTGGAATCATGGAGACCCTTCCCGGTTTATGAATGTCGAAGAAGCGCAACTGACCGTTTATATTCCTCTTAAATCGGATGTGATTTTATCAGGAAAAAGTGAACCAATTATCCCAAAAACCGATAGATTGATGAAGGAAATGATGGTTCCAGCTCGAAGCATGTTGGAAGAAATTATTTACCGCCCATCAACACTTGAGCGGCAAAGAATTGATAATCTTGAATACATAACTGACGAAATATGGACGATAGAACCAAAGAAGGCAGTTTCTGTTTCCCGTTTTGAAATTAAGAATATCAAAACCATATACGATCTTCTGGTAACACTTCACAATATGTCGCTCACAAGCCTAATCGATATTCTTCCAAATAAACTTTTGGATTCTAATAAATCCCCTTCTTTTTTAATTTCATGCCGACTCAAAACCCAAAATGTCAACTTGATTGAAGAAGAAGGGCTTACGAGAGAAACCCTATCACGTTTGACAAAGATCGCCGACAATCATTTTTCCGATAGGTGTGGGACACATGAACAAATTGATATGTTGACGGCTATTTCTCAGGATGAGCAACACGCATTATTTGTTGGTGAGAAATGCGCTGTTCAGATATCAGTTGGAGAAAAATCTTTTTCTCAGGAGAATGGCTTCTATTCTCCTGAGAATATCGCCATTGTTCAGGGGGTTGTATTGTTACAAAACACGATTCTAGAGGAACTTTATAGTCAATTCGTAACCCATCGAAATCACCGGAATCCGTGGAAGGTCGGAGACATGGTGTTGAAAGACAGGGTAAAATTAATTGATTATGAACAGAAATACGCGTTCAAACGTTTGACCCATGATGATTTTGGACAACAGATTTACGACATATTTTCACGCAAGAATCAAATTACCAACCACCTTCAGGACCCCGCGTCAAGAATTTGGGTGTAAATTTTCACGGGCGTCTTAATCAAGCGGCTTGAGCTTCTGCCTCCTTCCTTGAGGTGTGGACTTTAAGCCTATCCCATCTTTCTTGTTGGGCCTCGGCCACTGCCCAGACCAATTTAGTCAGTTCCAATTCATTCTGCATCATCCCCGCCGGCCTCAGCCTTCTCCTGAGCTCCAGGTTGAACCTCTCGATGAGGTTGCTGGAACGAGTAATCAGCCAGTACTTTGGTTTTTCCCCAAAGAATCGGGTGTAAGCCTCGAATTTTTCCTCCGTCATCTCCACCGCCTTGGGATATGTCCTGGACCACCTGGTCTTGAGGCTTCCCAAAGCTATCAAGGCTTTTTCCCGGCTTTCGGCCCAGTACACTGCCTTGAAATCGGCCATAAAAGCCTTTTGGTCCTTCCAGGCCACCCGGAAACGGACGTTCTTCATTTTGTGCACCACGCACAGTTGGTGGGTAACTCCCAAACGTTTTTCGACCGCCGCGATAATCCCGCCATGCGCGTCGGAGACCACCAGCCTCAAGGTTTGGCGGTCCAATCCTCGGTTCAACAGGTCTTCTACCATGGTTGTCCAGGAAGCTTCACTCTCCCGGTCGCCTACCAGATATCCCAGAAAATGCCGTTTGAGATTCCCATCCACCCCGATAGCCACCAGCAAGGCTTGTTTCACGCCAGCCTCTTGACGCCTGACTGTCAGGTAAAGCGCATCCAGGTACAGGTATCGGATCCCTTCGGGTAATGGCCGCTTCTCCCATTCCCGCAACGTGGGTTCCAAGGCGTTGGTCATCTGGCTGATGTGGCTGGCCGTCCATTTCGTTCCAAAGGCCTCGTTCATCCCCGCCGCTACCGACCGGGTGGAAGCCCCTTTCAGCCAGAAATTCATTCCCAGGTAACCCATCAGGGCTTGGCTGCCTTCCCTCAAGGCTTTCAAAGTCTCGGAAACGAACCCTTTGCCCTTCCTCAAAACTGGTTTTCTCAATTCCAATCGGCCTAAAAATCCAGGCACGAAAACCTGCTTGAAACCATTACGGTAACGGGGTTTTTCCTGTCTTTCGTAGGGTTGGCTACCCAAGAACTCGTCCCGTTCCTTCTCCAATTGGGTATTGAAAGCCTCGGAAAGCTGCTGGTTGAGAGCCTCGCCGACCCATTGGCCGATCTGTCGGCTTCCGACCGCCGACTTGACCATGGCTTGGGTTTTCTCCCTTGCCAAGGCCTCTAAGGCTAGGTGTATATTCTTCATGGGCGTAACGTCCTTTCACAAAAGGGATATGGTGTCGTGAACAAACACCATGTTACGCCCGCTTCTTTTTACACCCTTAAATTTTACGCGGCCCTTCAGGACGCCAAGACTATGATTGAATCCCTTTCCGAACATTTTAAAGATGTTCGATCAGCATTTTATGAACAAGTTGCGTTTTGGATCACTGTGATTTTTGCCCCTCTAGTTATGACTACAGCCTTGTTCGGGGGCTCACAGTCGGAAAAAGCTTTTATTAGAGACCGATTACCTTTATTCCCTATCAATTACGAACCCGTTGGTTGGATTCAATTCGGAATATGTTGGTTTTTATTTACTATAATAATTATTGGAATTTGGCTGTTGCTTGATCAAATGATGAATAAACAAAGAAAATTTGGCTCTTTATAATTGCTTATATTATGGAAATCCTTTTCGATCATTAATTTCATTATTGGTTTTTTAGCAATATTTCTTCACTAGGAGACATTTATGTTGAAAGACGTAGAACTGGTCGAAAGGCTTAAAAAGGGTCCAGCTGTTTTATTTTTAGGTCAGAGATATTTGGCATTAGAATCCGGAAGTGATTCTCTGCTAAAAGAAGTTCTTCGTAAATATCCACCTCCTCTAAATAATCAAACGACCGGTTATAGTCAAATATTGAATCGGAATTTTGAAAATGCTGGCAAATCCGGCTTAGCTTGGGCAGACGAACTTTGCAAAAAGTTTTCCCCACCTGAATGGTTGAAAACAGTTTCTTCTTACCCATGGAATGCAGTTTTTGCCTCTTCAATTGATTCGATTTGGCCTGCATGTTTTCGAAATGAATGGAGAGTTATAAGCCCCATATTTGAAGAAAATACGATCCCATTAGATTCACGTAATCAATTAAATTTGCACTGTACTTTTCTTTTTGGTTCAGTTAACAGAACAAATGAAGAAGAGCGACCACCATTATCTATATTTGAATTGATGAAAAAAAAACAAGTTGCAGTATCTCTTGGACGCCGTCTGGCAGATATTTTAACACCTTGGGGGACCTTTTTTATAGAAGGGCATTCAGGATCAGACGATTGGTTTTCCTTATCGGATCTATTACCAATTATTGATTTGCTGAACGAACACCAAACACACATATTCAGTATAACGGAAGAATTTGCGTCGAATCCTCTTGTGAAAATGTTAATAGATAATAATAAGATTCAACTTCACCAAAATAGCCTTGCCAACTTCCTCATCGAAGCAAACGGGAATGGATATATTAATCTTGGTGAATCACCCGAAAATATAGGTTCAGGCCGAAGAATATATATTGAAAAAAAGCCAGTTTCGCTTCCAAAAGACAACCTTCAAAATATTTCCAGATCTGCGAATATTCTTGATGAAACAACACTAAAACCCCCTCCCCCAATGTCTGAGGAAGCAACATATCGAGAATTCTTAAGATTTCTATCAGCTGTTGGAAAGCCGCGCTGGTCGGATTTTGCCAGGGGTTTTGCCTTTAAACGTGAATATCAAGAAAAACTTGAAAAAGTTGTAAAACGTTGCCTTGAATCTAAAAGACTTGGTGATGAGCAAATTATTCTTCATGGACAATCTGGTTCCGGAAAGACTGTTTCTCTTGAACAATTAGCTTTTGATATATGCAAAGAGAAAAAATATCCAGTTTTATTTATTGAACGTTCAGTCCAAAGACCTAACCCATCAGAATTAAGAGAATTTTGTAAATGGGCTGATGAGTCCGGTGCAACATCGTGTCTAATCATTTGGGATGGCATGCTTGCCCCAAAAGAATATAACGATCTTTTACGATACTTGACAGGGCGAGGGCGACCGGTAGTTTTAGTTGGAAGTTCCTATGTTATTAACGAACCCAGATTAATTTCAGATCCTAACTATATACCTGCCCCAACAAAACTATCTGTATATGAGCGAGGACAATTTTTAGAATTTCTCAAAAAGTTTTACTCATCTTTTTCAGAAATGCAAAGCTTTATGGTAGCTGATGACTTTTTAGTCGCGTTATACAGATTATTACCAAATACCCGATCAAATATTAAAGACGGTCTTATCCTGGAAATAAGCAAAGCCGAATCTAGTTTAACGGGAGAAAACCGTCCCATTGAATTGTTAAAAACATCTATTTTGGCGAGAGCTCTATTTGCTGCAGGATTGATCCCTGACTTTCCAATAATAAATGATGTGAACATTGTTGTTAATGAAGAAACAATGACCGAAGCTCAAAAATTAACGGGGCTTATTATGGTTGCTGGTCGTTTTGGTTTAACTATCCCATTTGAACTTTTGTTGCGTGCTCTCGGGAAAAATGCCTATTCAAAATTACCGGAACTCTTTAACAATCAGGACATATTCCGTTGGAAAAGTGATCATCTTGGTAATATTGAGGTAGGCCCACGTAACTCACTTGAAGCAGATATTATTGTCAGTGCGCGACTTGGTGGTCCGCAAATGGAAGTATCTTTTGCGAAGGAACTTTTAATCGAAGTTAAAGCTAGTGGCCATTTCACGGGAGACCGTGAGGTAAACTTTGCCGTAGATTTACTTAGGGCTATGTCAGCTAAAGGAGAATTAAGCAAAAGTTATTCACCTTACTACTATGATTTAGCAAAAATTCTTCGTCAATTAAGGGAAGAAAGAAGTTTTGAAAATCCGCGTATTATGCTGCAAGAAGCACATTTATTAAGACTATGGGTTACCAATAAGGAGAAGAGGGCGGAAGGAGTAAATCAATCTGATGAAGCACTTGATCAAGCTGAAGAGGTTCTCAACCGTGCACTTGAGCTAACAGAGGGAGATGAAAAGTGGCGAGACATCAGAAGTCATTTATTAGTTGAACTCGCATCAACGATGAGTTTTAAAGCTCAAAGATTACTAGAAAGTAATAAAACATTGGGCAATGCCCTTTCAATATTCCGAACGGTACGTCGCTTACTTGCTGATGCTCGAATGGCTGATCCTAGAAATTTATACTCTCCCGATAGACTTTCTAGAATAGCACCTATCTTTATAAACTCTGGAACCCTACCACCCGATGAAAAGGCCGAAACAATAGCGGAAGTTCTTTATGCCTTTCAGGTTGCTAGTGCTGAAGAACTCGAACCAAGTGAAAGAGACCATTTGGATGGAAATCGACTATCTTTCGCACAACTTGTAAATATCAATTCTCTTGCAGATGAAGCGTTTGATGCATTGGCTGCACGAGGTTCCTGCGCAGGTTACTACTTGCGAGCATTACATATGTCCGGTATTCAAAATACAGTGATACAAACAGCAACCGGTGATTTCACTCAACAAATAAATGCTTTCCAATACCTCCAAAAAAACATTGCCCTGATCAATAAGGACGTTGCCTGTCTTGAACTGTATTTTGATCTATGGTGGATTGTAAAAGCTAAAACAAAGCCTTTTCAAATTGAACGGTTATGTCCTCCTTTTACCGAAAATGACTGGAAAGAATGTTTGAAGATAATTGATGATTTAGAAAAAACCGGACAACCCTCCAGACCATTGCGCCTCTCTTTTTTGAAAGGGCTTGCGCAGTTTCACCTAGGATTCGTTGATGTCGCTATACGGAATTTTCATGACGTCTATATTGAAGCATTAGGTTTACATGGTCGCTGGCGAATAATTAATAGTTTTATTGCAAGCAATCCCGACGGTACCCCTAAAAAATATCACGGGGATATTGCTGAAATATTAGAAAATGGGAGAAGAGGCATAGTTTATGTGGATGAGTTAAGAAAGGAAATTAAATTCATAACAGCAAACTTTGGAAGAATGGATTTCGTCAAAAGAGATGCTCTTCCAGAATTTCATATTTCGTTTAACTTTTTAGGACCCATTGCGGAACCTGTATCGTATTACCAATTACCTAGGTTGTAACTCAGTCATGACAGCTCGGAACCCAAAAATTCTGATGTACGAAGTCATTCAGGCTGTTCAGGAGCTTAATCGTATTTCTGAGAGCCTTATGGGTAATGCATATAAAGTATTCCCACAAGTTTCCATTAATTATCCAAAGTTTAAACCGGCCGAGCTTGGATTCATTCTTGTCGTTTCATGGCTTTATGTGCATTATTTTGAGACCGGTAAGGTTGGGGTAGAGTTTTTAGAATCAAAATTAGATGTTTATATTCCAGATGGTATCAGTAAATATAAAGACCATCGTAAGTTAGTTAAAATTATGAGAACTTTCCATCACCATCATCTCAATTGGCAAAGCGATCGTGACAAAAAAACTCAAGAGATTTGTGAAAGTTGGTTTAATTCAACCTCAGCAACAAAAGTTCCGCGATATGAAAAACAGTGGCGTGATTGTCTTATTAAAATTTTGGAAGATTCTTATGGTTTCCTTTGTGAACTCATAACTGTTTTGCGAGGAATAGAACGTGATGAGTCGCGAGAAGAGATTTGTAAACAATGGATGAGTAAGGTCGATAGAAATTTTTCGCCTAATGAAGTGGACAAAATAATTTCTATAGTGGCAAATGATATGGGAATTGATTACATAAATCCTATGAAATTCAGAACACAGTTCTACGAGCGATGGTCAAATCAAATGCGGCAGTTAAGCGAGAATTGTGATCTCCCAACAGAAGCACGTCGAATAGTGGAACACTTACTAATTACAAATGCTGTTTCTGCTTTGCCTATTACTGGCAAAGATATATTAAACACTTTTGAGATATCACCTGGACCTAAAGTTAGACAGTTGTTAGAAGAAGCACGGAAATCATACGATTTAAATCCATGCTCTAAAGATATTCTTTTAAATAGATTAGGCGAGATAATTAAACACACACCTCAATAAATTTTCCTCTTTTATATCCGGGATGTGTTTCCCCCGGATCCCCCAGAATCGAAAATCTTGTAGAAAACCGAACCGGGGGCGGCTTCGCCGTTGGGGTCGGACAGCGCCTAAACGCCAGGCCGGCCGGACCTCGTTCCTCGGTAATTCCGTCCGCACAGATGGCCTGACGTTTCCCCCAATAATGCTAAATACGAAATACGCACTTCCCCCCGGATTCGGTTTTCCATAAACGAACACCTCTTCTCACTGGGCAACCACTTTGACCCCGTCTGGGCAGAACTTTGACCCCCCTAATTGGGAGCTTTAGCCCCTACCGATTCAGACCTTTTTCCCATCCTCGATTTGGTGTCATTACGCCCGGATTCAATTTACTGTCCTAGTTCAATTTTCTTCAACTACTTTTGTGTCTCGTCCGCCTTTAGTGCTGACTTCGTGGTTCTTGACCCCATTTTCCGAGCCCGATAAGAAGCGCCCGTAATGGTCAATATGTGGGCGTGGTGCACAAGGCGGTCCATGGCCGCCGAGGCCAGAAGCGGGTCTTGGAACAAGTCCGGCCATTCCTTCAAGTCCAGGTTGGAAGTGATCATCAGGGAACCCTTTTCGTACCGTTCGCTGATGATCTCGTAGAGGTCATCGGCGCAGGAACGGTCGAAAGGCTTCAAACCCCAGTCGTCCAGGATCAGCAGATCGGGTTTGAGGAAGCCTGACAACCGGGCTTCCCAACTGCCGTCTGCCCGTCCCGCCTGCAAGTGCCGCAACGCTTGGGAACATTTGAGGAAAAGCACGTCGAACCCCTTCCGGCAGGCCTCGTGGGCCAGGGCGGAAGCCAGGTGGGTCTTGCCCACACCCGAGGGCCCCACGAAGAAGACGTTTTCTTTTCGGGTGATGAAGTCGCCGGAAGCCAAATCCTTGACCTGCTGGCGGTTGAGGGTGGGGTTGAAGCCGTAATCGAACGACTCCAAGGTCATGTCCATGGACGAGCCGGCTTTCTTCAACCGCCGTTGGAGCTGTAGCATGTTGCGCCGTTCCACCTCATCCAAAAGAAGCAATCCCAAAAAATCCAGGTAGCCGATTTGTTTCTCGACCGCTTCCTGGTTCCGCCTTTCCAGGGTGTCCAACACACCCGAAAGTTTCAGCCGCCTCAAGTGAGGCGCCAACTGGTGAATCATTTCCATACGCAGCCTCCTTACTTCGTGTTAGCCGCCTCATTGAGGAAGTCCTCAATGGGTCTGGCGAAAGCAAAAGTCTTCTGGGCGCGTGACACTTCCACCTCACCCGCGTCTGGCTTGGGAATATCCAGTTTCTTTTGAAGGATGTTTTTGACGACTTGGTAGGTGAAGACCCCGTGGGAAGATGCCCTTTGGCAGGCGGCTTCAAGCCTTTCCCGCCCGAAAGTTCTTTTCAGCCGCAGGATGCCTTGCGCACGCCTCAAGTAGTCCAGGGGGTGGGCTTGGTTCAAGAGGTGACGAATGAATTCGTGGGTAGAAGGTCCCGTTTGTTCGGCCTCCCGCAGGCACCACTGGGGGCTTTCCTCTAAATAGGCCACTTTGGAGGGCGGATAATGGTCCCGCACGGTGGTCCTCATTCCTTTGCGATAGGTACGGATATGGGAAGCAACCACTTGGTGATCAACGAACACATCCACCATGCTGTCAGTGAGGCGCACCAGGACTCCCAGGCCGCAGAAACGGTGAGGCACCGAGTAATAGGCCCCATCCACGCTCACGTGGCAATCCGTGTGGACCTTTGGGTATACCGACGAAAAAGCGCGCCGATTCCGATCCAAAGTGCGCAGTGATTCCGCCGCAAAGTGCGCAGTTATTTGACCAGCTTAGCCGGAAGCGACAAGGGTGTGGGAATGGTGTTGCACACATTTCGGAACATGGTTCCATTCCTATGCTGTTGAGGGAATCTCCTTTCTTTTTTTGATCATACATTCTGATGTGCCTGGTGAGGAAATATTTATTCTTCACCATGCCCCGAAACTCAACTCCATCTCCGATCACCCAAAAGAAGGGCCGTTACGTGCATAAAATATTTCTCTCCCCATGACAAAAATTATTTTTTCGTTCCCCGACGGGTTTTCCTCATGGACTCCCCTTTCATCGTGATCTTGTGGGAGTTGTGCACCAAACGGTCCAGGATGGCGTCGGAGAGTGTCGGGTTTCCCAAAGCTTCATGCCACTTCTCCACCGGAATTTGGGCGGATACGAGGGTGGACTTACGGTCGTAGCGGTCTTCCAGGATCTCGAACAAGGCCCTTCGTTGTTCATCCACCAATGGCATGGAAGCCCAATCGTCCAGGATCAAAAGGTCAAACTTGGCCAGGTTAGAAAGGAATTTCAAATATTTTCCCTCCACCCGGGAGATGGCCAATTCCTCGAAGAGCCTTGGAAACCTCAAATACAACACCCGATGACCTTCCCGGCAGGCCTTTTGACCAAAGGCACAAGCCAGATAACTTTTGCCTGCCCCGGTGGGTCCCACAATCAGACAGTTGTCGTGGTCTGAAATCCAACCGCAAGAAGCCAGGGACATCACTTGGCCTTTGTCCAGGCCTCGGGGTTGCTTGAAGTCCAAATCCTCCATACAAGCGTTCAAGCGCAGCTTGGCCGTACGCAGACGGCTGACGAGTCTTTTGTTCTCTCGTACCGTCATCTCCCGGTCCACCAAAAGCCCGAGCCTTTCCTCGAAACTCAAGGATTTGCAGTTCTTGTTTTCTATTTGCTCCTTGAAAGCTTTCAGCATTCCTTCCAGGCGTAATGCGGACAACTTTTCCAACATCGGTTGAGCCAACATATAGTCTCCTTTAGTTTTGAGTTTGGTAATACTGCGCGCCTCGGACAAACTCATGTTCCAAGGCGGGTAATACCGGCTGCTCTTCTACCAATGGCTTTTGATCCAATCCCGATTGGAGAATGGCATGGATCTGACGCAACTTGGGATCAGCCAGTTTCGAAACTCTCCGACAAGCCGCTTCCAGGCGATCGGGCCCATAGGTTTTTCCCAAGCGCATGATCCCCAAACAGGGCCTAAACCCCTGTTGAGGATGCACATGGTTGGACAATATCTTTTCAACTACCGCCTTCGTGGCTTCCCCTGATTGGGCGGCCCATTGGGCCAATCTCACGGGCGTCCATTCGGCATATTCCCTGTGGTTTTGAGGCATATGTTCCACCAGCGTGGTGTAGCCGTAATCGACGAAGGATCGAACGTGGCTGGCCACCCTCTGGCCTTTGTGGAAAATCTCCACCACCGCGCTTGTGACCCTCGCTTCCAACTGCTGGTGTGCCAGTTGATAGGGCGCGCTGTAGTAGTGTTTTTTCAGCTCAACGTGGTAGTCAATGTTCACACGCACCTTTTTCCATTCAGCAAACTCGTAAGGGTATTGGGGAAGGGGCTTTAATGCTGGTTTTTCAAGGGTTTCAAACTGTTGGAGACGGCTTCCCGGCAGTTTTTGGAAAGGCTTTTCGTTGTAGTCCTTCAGGCGTTCCCAGAGGGCCTCATTGAGTTCATGCAGGGAGAAAAAGGTACGGTTTCGCAAAGCCGCCAGAATCCATCTTTCCGCCACCTGGACCCCCGATTCCACCTTGGCCTTATCCCGGGGTTTGAGGGGTCGGGCTGGAAGAATCGCCGCTTGGTAATGCCGAGCCATTTCCTGATAGGTAGCGTTCAGGGTGGGTTGTAGCGGTGGGCCAACACGACTCCACTTTTGAGATTATCTGGAATTAACAGTTCACTGGTTCCGCCAAAAAATTCAAATGCCCTGACATGGGAAGCGATCCAATTAGGCAACTCTTGGGTCCAGGTGGCTTCCACGTAGGTGTAGCTGCTGGCCCCCAAGACCGCCACGAAGATCTGGGCTTGTTTCACTTCGCCGGTTTTCGATCCACTACTCCCATCGTCATTCCGGCATAATCCACGAACATCTTTTCCCCGGCCTTGTGAGACTGTCTCATCACCACGTCCAAGGTTTTTGCCCAGGCACGGTAAAGATCGCAGAATCGACTGTATCCATATCCTTGGGAATTGGCTTGGCTGTATTCGCTCCACAAAAGCATGAGCGTCACGCCTTTTCTCTGAAGTTCCTGGTGAATCCAGGAAAAGTCCGGAAGAGTTCGATTCTCGGTGGGAATACAGGGGTAGGAGGAAAAAGCTGTTTTTCCAGCATTTCATCCGTTAAATCTTCCGGCAATGGCCAGCTCAGGCGGCAAGCGTTCAACTTCTTGAGATATCCCCTCACTGCGGTGGGACTTATTCCACAGGATTGGGCTATCGCCCGATGACTTAACTTCTGCTCAAACCTTAACCTCAATACTTCTCGAATTTGACGCATGGGGATTTTTTCCCTCGGCATGGGCCCTCCTCCTGATGGATTCAAAAGGAAGCACCATACCAACTAACAGGAATTCACCCTGCGTCGCTTTCACCGAAAAGCTTCTCCCGAAACAACGTGCCAAAGTTGCGCACTTTGCGTCGGAATCACTGCGCACATTCGATCGGAATCGGTGCGCACTTTAAATCGGAATCAATGGGCACTTTGACTCGGAATACCC
>CAVYSE010000004.1:0-76688 GCA_963771075.1 candidate division FCPU426 bacterium
GTTGGCGGCGGGGGTTTCCAACAATAAGTGATAGTGATTCTCCATCAAAACCCAGGCATGGCAATGCAAATAATATAACAACTTCAGCGAGTATTTTCAGGAATAAACAACGATCTGAATCATCAAACACGATCTTCTCGTTCATTCCCTCGGGAAGTGACGTGATAAACAGCACCTTCATAATGGATTCTTTTTGCTCGGGGCATGGCGGAATCTTATCAAATACCGAATTGGTTTTAAGTGTTATGTGTTGGCCTGACCCTTATTACTTTCAGACTTCCCGAAAACCCATTCCGACTAATTTTTTAGCTTTAAGCGGTTCAGGTCTTTCGCCAGTAAATCCAAATCGGTCCGGTATTTCGGGTTGAATTTCACCGGTCCATAGACCGGAACGGCCAAAAGCTTCCGCAGGACCAGGGCGTTCGACTTTTCCGACAGTTCTTTCCCCTTGTAGCCGTTCAATACCACGCCCAACACTTTGACCTCGCGCCTTTGAAGGGCGTTCACCGTGAGCAGGGTGTGGTTGATCGTCCCCAGCCCCGCGCGGGCCACCACCAGCGTGGGCAATTTCCAGTTCACGATCCAGTCGATCGCGGAGAAGTTACGGGTAATGGGCACCAAAACCCCGCCGATCCCCTCCACCACCACGCGGTCGTATTTCTTCAGGGCCTTATGAAAAGCCTTTTCGATCTTGGCGAGCGGCACCGCGCCTTCTTTCCACGAGGCGGAAAAGGGGGCCAGGGGCTGTTTGAAATGGACGGGTACGATTTCGGGATAGGCGGAATCGGGCAATTTGGCGGCTTTTTGCAGGAGCTTACCGTCTTCGCTGGGGTTACCGCCCGTCGCGACAGGCTTCAGGACCCCCACTTGGACGCCCCGGTTCACGAGCATCCGGGTGATGCCGGCGGCAATGAGGGTTTTACCGACTCCGGTATCGGTCCCACATACAAACATACCCATTTTAAACATTGGGGCTTACCAACTCTAATAAGCATTTTTTACTAGTTGTTTTTCTTCGTATGAAAATTGCGTTCTTAGAAATTTGAAGAATTCGATCAATTCACCTTCTTTATAAACCTTCACACTAGGTCTAAGACGCGGCATGCTCTCAGCAAGATTTTTCCAATGTTTATCAAGTAGTACGATATCGGAATATGCGAGATTAACAACAGAATGAAAAAAATCAGTTACATCATTATCTTTAAACTGATCCTGTCTCGAAAATATGCTCTTAGCAGACCACTAAAAACAGCTCTGCAAAAACGCCTCTCCTCATAAGCTTTAATTATTATCTTTTTATACAATTCAAGAATAGTTTTACTCTTTGCAAATTCAACTCTCGATTCACTCAATAATGGTCTTTATTTCTCTTTGATTATCTTCCTTTTTTTTTAAATCTTCTCGATTTGCATTAACCAAATCTATAATTCGCGATAGCGTAAGTGGCCCACCATGAATTATCGGATAATACATTTTTAAAAAATCAATATCGACCCAGGGCGGAGAATTAGAAAAATTCGGATTCTCTTCATCTCGCATCACCGGCCCGGGACTCATTCTGGCCAAGGCCCACTGTTCACCAATTTCACTTAAAAATGATTTTATTTCATCTAAAGAGCGCCCGTCGTCTTGACCAACAATGTCCAAGACATTTGCCCACGAAAATACAAGCGTTCCTTTACAACGGAAAAAACTTAAAAATATGAACCTAAAATTATCTTCAGAAGAGATTCGTCTTAACGCCCAATGATCTAAGTGAATTGCTGGTTTTCTGATTTTTATATCAACATTCAAAAGTCTTTTTGTTTAGTAACAATAATCATAAAGAATGTTCATAGAGTTAATTGCTAACATTAAAGTTTCTTAAATGCATTGAATAACTTCCCGATATCCGCATCCGTATGCGCCCCGGAAACGGACAACCTCAAGCGGGCCGTGCCCTTGGGAACCGTGGGCGGGCGGATGGCCACCACAAGAACGCCTTCTTCCAGGAGTTTTTCGGACATCTTCAGCGCTTCCTCGTTTTCCCCCACGATAATGGGCATGATGGGCCCCGCGCCTCGGGGGATCTCATAACCCAAGGCCCTCAAACCCTCCCGTACCTTCTTGGCGTTTTCCCAAAGCGTTTCGACCCTTTGGGGTTCCTGCTGTAAAACCTCCAGCGCCCCCAGGGAGGCCCCGCAAACGGCGGGTGCCAACCCGGTTGTATATATGAAGGTTCGGGCCCGGTTGACCAACGACTCGATGAACAATTTTGGCCCGCAAACAAACCCGCCCATGCTCCCCAGGGCCTTGCTGTAGGTACCAACGACCACTTGGGGGTGATGGAGCAGGGGAAAATGATGGGTAATGCCCTGCCCGGCGGGGCCCAAAACCCCGGTGCCGTGGGCGTCATCCACCAGGACCATGGCGTCATATTGGTTCGCCAGGTTCGTCACTTTCAAAAGGGGAACCAGGTCCCCATCCATGCTGAAAAGCGCGTCGGTGACCACCAGCCGGCGGCGGTATTTGCCCGCCCGGTCCAATTGTTTATGCAGGTCGATCAGATCCAAATGCTCGTAAACGATGAATTTGGCCTTGGAAGCCCGGCAGGCGTCGATGAGGCTGGCGTGGTTCAAACGGTCGCACAAAACGGCGTCCTCATCCCCGACCAGTCCGGTCACGGCGGCCAGGTTGGCCATGTAGCCGGTCGGGAAGGCCAGGCAGGCCTCGGCGCCCTTGAACAGCGCGGTGATTTCTTCCAACTGCATGTGGATGGGGAAATGGCCCGACACCAGCCGGGACGCCTGGGCGGAAGCCCCGTAACGGACCAGGGCCCTTTGGGACCTTTCCAGGACCTTCGGATGGTCCGCCAGCCCCAGGTAGTTGTTGGTGCAAAAAAGGACGGAGTCTTTTCCGTTGATGGAGGCCTTCATGCCCCCCAGCGGTTCCACCACGCGCAGGCGCCGCCGGAGGCCCTGGGCGTCCAGTTCGTGGATTTCTTCGTGTAGTTCCTCAAGCCAACCCAAGAGATGCCTCAGTTATTCTTTGATCGAGTTTACGAATTTCCTTGTCCGTTCTGGCCCGCCCTGATTAAGTGAAGCTCAGCGAATGGGTCCCTGCCATGGCAAACAATATCGGAAAAAGTTCTAATTTCCGAATAATTTTAGGAGTACTTCCTGGCGGTCTAATTTGAGATGTTCAGCAACGTCCGAAAGTATTGCTGACAATGTGCCGGTCCTGAGGGGGTTATGGGCGGGGATGGTAATGTGATGCTGGCCATTTTGGATCGTCGTCAACCGCATGTGGCTTCCGGTTTGGCGGGTGATTTCATAACCGAAAACTTTAAGTTCTTTGGCAAGGTCTTCTCCCGACAAGTTTCTCGGGAGCCTCATACCGCGATGGTTTCCTCACGCACAAAATGGAGCCGGATGACCTTAGGCATCTTATTTTCTTCAAAATGGCATTTAACCGCGTCACGAATCTGACCGTGAAGCTGGTCAAGGTTGTCGGCTTCGGTAAAAATGGATTCACCCAAAGCGCGGGCTATATAGCCCCCTTCCGGCGAATCTTCGATCATAAAAATCAACTCGTTCATGACAACCTCCAGAAGGCATTATATAAAAGGTATTGGCTTTAAACGACAACCCCATTTGGTCCATTTATTTAAGGGCATTTAAGCCGTTTTTCTTTGTCCACATAAGGTTCCCGCCTTGGACAAACCGGGCCGGTCTCATTTTCCACTGGTTCCAAATGCTGGATCAGTCTTATGAATCACATCACTAAGACCAACTTGGTGCCTTGGTGGTAATGATTGGCGTTGTCTTTAGATCCTAGAAAATATCACCGCGCCTAATTGTCCCCCAAACCCATATGAAAGAGAAAGTGTGTGGTCCACCTTTTCTTTCACGCCCCCCTCGGGCACCAGCTTGATCCGGCATTCAGGGTCTTGGTGCCGCAGGCCCCGGTTGGGCGGCAGCTGCCCCTCGGCCAGGGCCATGACGCAAAGGACGGCTTCCACGCTTCCCGCCGCGCCCAAGAGGTGCCCCGTCGAACCCTTGGTGGAACTCACCCAGGGCCGGTCCCCGAAGACCTCAAAGAGGGCCTTGGATTCCACCCGGTCGTTGAACCGGGTTCCGGTTCCGTGGGCGTTAATATAGCCGATATCCTGGGGGCGAAGGCCCGCCCTTTCCAGGGCCAGGCGGATCAGGTGGACGATCGTCTTACCCGTGGGGTCCACTTCCAAGGCCGCGTGGGCGTCCCCCACCAGGGCCCAGCCGCTGAGCCGCGCCAATGGCGTTCGCCTTTCTTTTTTTCGCCCTCCCCTCGTTTTCAACGATCAAGACCCCCGCGCCTTCGCCCATGATGAAACCGTCCCGCTGGGTGTCAAAGGGAGAGGGGCCATCGGCCTTCTCGCTCATCAAACCCATCCGCTGGAACCCGGCATAAATGAGGGGGTGGATGGAGGATTCGGTGCTTCCCGCCACTACCGCGTCGCAATCCCCCGAAAGGATCATGCGGGCGGCCATGGCCAGGCTTCCGATTCCCGTGGAACAGGCGGAGGATACCGATAGGGCGGGCCCGGAAAAACCGAATTCCTGGGCGAGTAGACACCCCGCCGCGTGGGGGAAAAAGTCGGAAAGGAAATCCCAATCGACCTGGCTGGGATCCCCGGCCGCTTCCAGCAGGCTCCACAGGCCGCCCTTACTGGAGGAGAAGGTGGTGCCGATCTTTCCGGGCGCCACCCGAAAGAGGTTTCCCTGTTTCCAAGCCTCATAGGCGGCCACATAGCCCAATTGCAGGGACCGGTCGCGGGTCAGGAACCTTTGGGGTATCCAAACCTCCAGGGCCTGGGCCGCGCGGGGCCAAAAAAAGCCCTTCCACTCGGGGCCCTTGAGGAAGGTGTGGGCCCAATCCCCTGCCATGATCCTGGAAAAGGTCATGGGGGCATCCGCGCCCAGGGGGGTGACCATGCCATAGCCCGTGATAACCAGAGGGGTCATAGCCATCCCGGCAGGCGGGAATCCAAATTAAAGACCTGGCCCGATATGTTGCGCGTGGAGGCCAGCCAAAGGAAGAAGGAACAAACCTCGTCCAGGTCCGCGCTTTTGCCCAGCAGGTGACGGGAGAGGATGGCGGCTTCGGCCTCGGGTGTGAGGCCCTCGGCCAGCCTGGTCTTGTGGAATCCGGGGTTCACCACGTTCACCCGGATGTCGCGGGAGCCGTATTCTTGCGCCAGGCTCCGGGCCAGCCCCACCAGCCCCGCCTTGGCGGAGGTGTAGGCCGCCTGCCCGATATTGCCCGTCGAGGCAACGATGGATGAAATGAAAATGATCTGCCCCCCTTCCTGCTTCATCAGGGGTTTCAAGAGGGTTTGGGAAAGGTGGAAGGCCCCCTTCAAGTGGACTTGCAGGGTTTCGTCCCATTGCGCTTCTTCGATGTTGAGGATGCGCGCGTTATGCGTGACCCCGGCGTTATGGATGGCGCATTCAATCGTTGTCCGGCGCCCCAAAACGTCTTGGACCCAGGCTTGGACTTCGGAGGCCCGGGCCACGTCGCAGCGGGTGATTTCGCAGGCGGGATTGATCTTCTTCAGGGTTTCCCTGGCATGGGAGGCCGACGCCTCGTCCTGGTGGTAGCAGGCTTCGACCGCCCAGCCCTTTTGGGCGAAGGCCTGGGCCAAAGCGAAGCCGATGCCCCGCGTACCGCCGGTGATTAAGATTGTAGGCATCTGCAATGGCTCCCCATTGTGGACAGATTTTTCCGTTATTCTAATAAAACGATTTTGAGATTTTCTATTAACTTCACCTTATCCAATGGGCCTAACTCACCCAAGTGTGCCACAAAACGGCGATTATCAATCGCCCTAATTTGATCGACTAATATGTCGGAATCTTTTTTAAGGCCGTTTCCTTTTTTGGAAAGGTGAACTCGCAGGATATCAGCTCCAGGGATAATTTTGGTGGTGATGGGACAAATAATGGTACTGGGGTGTTGCCCGTCATTTAAAAGGTTGGTTTGGATAACAACAATCGGCCTGGTCTTGCCGGACTTGGTACCGAAACGCGGGCTTAGGTCTGCCAGGTACAGGTTGAATTTCCTGATCTTCATTCGATGGTTGCTTCCTCGAGTTTTTCCATCTCACTCAGGATGTCCATGGAGTTCTTGCGGGTGAGCAGGGATTCCTTCAGCAGCTTTTTCCTGAGCCCTTTTCGGCGGTTGAATTCATTGTAAAAACTCAGCGCCTCGTTGATATAGGCGTTTCGCGGCATCTGAAGTGCCTTGGTGATGGTTTCAACATCCTCGAAAATCTCACCTTTTATTTTAAGCGACAGGACTTTGGTCATTTTTCAGCACCTCAAAAGGTATATACTTATAGTATATACCTTTTTTGTTTGAAGGAGGAAATGATTGCTTAATGGTTTGTCCAAGACGGGACCTCGTCGTGGACAAGAATTTTATTTTTGGGGTTTGAACTGTATGGGTGGAATGGATTCGGTATTGGCGTCCAGGACCATCAGACCACCGTTCGTATTCTTGGTGTCAGCGGGATAAAATCGGATCACCTTTAACGCCGTCATTTTAAATACATAATTGGTTTTCCCAGTCGAATCAATCCATCTGAATTCGCCGGTGGCATTGGGCGAAGGGCCTTTGCCGGCCTGGTTTTTGGCCCAAAAAACGAAAGGTGGCGGAACATCCGAATCCAGAATGAAAGTCATGTATCCGTTTGGATCGCTCCCCGGCTCTTGGACGTTCAACATCTTTCCCTGTTTTTTGAGGGTCATAAGCACAGAAAGGCTGATTCCCTTATAAGATTTGATCGGCACTTCAAAGGTTTGGCCATCCGGCGTGGATATGTGGAGATAATTTTTAGAAACCTTGCCGGCAGGTACGGGTGTTGGATCAGTCCCCGCCAAGGCAGTGCCAGAGAAAATCATAAAAAATCCGACACTCAAGCCTACGAAAAGCTTCAAATTATTTTTCATTTTCCGCCTCTTTCTCTGTTCACGATGGGCCATTATTGTTGACAACCGAATTAGGAATTACCTGAGTCAATCCGGTATGGCAAGCGGCACTACTTGTCGGCCGTTTCTCCGATAAACTCTAAAATCACTATCCAGGGTTAAAACAATGGATTTAGGGTCCAACTCGGACATTTTAACGAGGCAGGCATCCGCCAAGGACATGGGCACGCTGGAATATCTAGTCATTAGGACCTCAACAGCGGTCAAGTGGGGTTCCAATCGAAAAGATAGGTCCAGTACACCGCGATCCAATAGACCAAACACCGCCTGGGCGCCACCTTTCATCCCACGCACTAAAAAACAAGCTTCAGAAATAACCGGCTCGCAGGTCGCCAGCGGCGGATCAATGGATTCGAAAAGTTCGCGGGCCCAAGCGTGATAGTGATCTCGGCTGTTCAGGAGCGCGACAATGGGGCCCGTGTCAACAATGTAGTTTTGTTTCATTCACCATACCCGCGCATGTGCTTGGGCGCGGTGGCTAAATCGGAGGCACCACGGAGTGCTCCTACCAATTCCCCCGCTAAATCAGCCGCGGAACGTTTACGCTGTCCGGCAAGACCGTTCAAAGCTTCCCTCAAAACGGCAGACCGGCTGATATGTCGCTTCCGGGCCAAGGTATCCAATTCCAGCTCCAGGGATTCAGGTATTTTAACGGTAATCGTCTTCATGCGGTCCTCCAAAGGTAATACGGTTATGTCATTATGGTAACACGATGTCTTTGGCCTCATCAAGAGGGAACATATTCCCCGTTTTGAAGCTTTGCACCGCGCTGTGGATTTGTAGGCTCACCCACGTGGAAAGACTCTCTTACCTTGTTCACTCCGGGTCCCCGTCGTGGACTTTGTTTAGTGGGCCTTTAAAACCCTACGTTGATCGAAAGGGTTGAAGCCGAAAGGCTTGCAAATCTTTAGGATGCTTCCAAACTTCGGGTCTCTATTTTTGGCGAGTACCCGATAGACACTCTCCCGAGGCATACCCGATTGTTTCGACAACCATCCCACCCCACCATGGGCTTCCGCGACATCCCGGAGAGCAAGCTGGAAAACAGATCCGTTGCCGTCGTCTAAGCTTCGATCATAGGCTTCGCGCAAATATTCCCGAGCTTCTTTTGGATCGCTTAGTTTTGAAAGGAGGTAATCTTTAAAATCCCCTTCCGCTTGGTATTTCTTTTTCTTAATGGCTGTGTTTTTCATGTTGCCCCCCTTATTCATTTCTCGCTTTGTGGTCTTCCATGTATTTACGTGCGGTTGCGATATCCCTGTCTTGACCCCTTTTTGTTCCTCCACTCAATAGCAAGACGATGAAACCCCTGGCCCAGGTGTAATAAACCCTATAACCTGGTCCCATGTTGATTTTGATTTCGTGAAGACCACCGCCTTTGTTCTCGCAATTACTAAAGTTTCCTTCCCTAACTCGGCCGATGTAGGTGAGAACTGTAGCGCGCGGTCCCCGATCCAACGAATCCAACCATTCTCGAACAGGGTATTTGCCGTCCTTCGTCAGATAATCCTTCATGCCTTGAGGTTTATCCATACGTTAAATGTAACACTTGTGTTACAACCTTTCAATAGTTTATTGTTCCTTATGGGTCCCCGTTGTGGACAACCTTTCTAGCTCGCCTTGCGGAAATCAAACGTTATACCCAAATGGGCTCCACAGGCAGCCGCAATTTTTCGAAGAAAACTTAAGGAGGGCACCGAACGATAGACACCACTTTCCACACTGGAGATGGCACTTTGCTTGGTTCCTATCCTTTTGGCCAAAGCCGCCTGGCTCAAACCCGCATGCTCCCGCGCTTTCTTAATTGCCGTGGCCATGTGGAATTTTTCTTCCTGCTGTTTAATCAAAATAGCGACCTTCGGATCTTTCTCAAGTTTCTTGAAAAAGTCTGACGGGTCGTAATAGGGCTTACTCGCTTTTTTCATGGTTCATAATCTCCTTCATCCGCTTTAGGGCGATATCCAAATCGTTGGCCATGGAAACCAATTTAGTAATTTTTTCAAAGATTGAACCATTTATGTACTTTCCCTTAATTGTACAGCTTCACCTTGTCAAAGACGGATACCCATCTTGGACACCTTGATTCGAAACTTTCCTTCCGCCTATATCTGGATCTTGGAAAAAAGCCAGCTTCCCAACACGAGGAAAGCCGCACAAAAGAGCCCCAGCACCGCGAAGTCCGTTCCCATCCCATAAAAGGATTCCCCGCCAAAGGAAGCGCGCAGGGCGTCCACCCCGTAGGCCAGGGGGTTCAGGGAAGCCGTGATCGTCAGGCCGGGGCCCGCCCCCTTCAGGGGAAAGATGGCGCCCGAAAAGAAGAACATGGGCATGACCAGGAAGTTCATCACGAGCGGGAAAGCCTGCATATCGTTCAACTGGGAAGCGAGGGCCGTCCCGAAGGCCGTGAAGTTGACGGCCACCAGGAACATGATGAGGAAGCTCAACGGAAGGGATTGGAGGTCGGGGCGGAACCCGAACAAACAGGAGAGGGCCAGCACGATCAGGCCCTGGAACATGGCCACCGTGGCGCCCCCCAGGGTGCGGCCCACCATGATGTTGAGCCGGGAAACGGGCGCCACCAGGGTTTCCTTGAGAAAGCCGAACTGGCGGTCCCAGATGATCTCGATCCCGGAAAAGACCGACGTGAACAGGACGGCCATGCAAACGACCCCCGGGGCCAGGAACTGCAGGTAGTTCCCCGATCCCGCCTTTTCGTAGATCTTCCCGAAACCGAAGCCAAAGGCGACCAGGAAGATCAGGGGCTGGCCGAGGGAGCCGATCATCCGGGGTTTGGAGCGGAAATAACGCTTCAACTGGCGCAGCCACATGATGTACAGGGTATCCATCGTCAGCGCCTCCACATTTTTTTGGCGATCCGCATGTTGTCCGCGTCCGAGGCGTCCTCGTCCCGCAGGCCGTGGCCGGTCAACCGGATGAAGGCATCCTCCAGAGTACGAGCCTTGGCCTTTTTCTTGAGCGCGGCGGGGGTGCCCTGGGCCACGATCTTGCCATGGTCGATGATGGTCACCAGGTCCGCCACCCTTTCGGCCTCGTCCATATAGTGGGTGGTAAAAAAGACGGTGACCTTTTCCGCTCGGTTCAGGCCCAGGATATATTTCCAAATGTGATTGCGGGTCTGGGGGTCCAGTCCCACGGTGGGCTCGTCCAGGAAAAGGACCTTGGGGTGATGCAGGAGGCCCCGGGCGATCTCCAGGCGCCGTTTCATGCCGCCGGAGAATTGCTTCACCAGGTCGTTCCGCCGGTCCCAAAGCTCCACGATTCTCAGCAGTTCCTCGGTGCGCCTGCGCCGGAGGTCCGGCGGCACCTTGTACAGGACGCCGTGGAACTCCATGTTCTCCGCCGCGGTCAATTCGTCATCCAGGCTCGGGTCCTGGAAAACGATGCCGAAGCAACGTCGGACGCCCATTTGATCCTTGGCCGGGTCGTGCCCATCCAGGAGGATGCGGCCGCTGGTGGGGGAAAGCAGGGTCGTGAGCATTTTGATGGAAGTGGTTTTGCCCGCGCCGTTGGGGCCCAGGAAGCCGAAGATTTGGCCCCTTTGGGTGTTGAAGGAAATACCGTCGACCGCCGTGAATGCGCCGAATTTCTTGGTGAGGTTACTCACCTCAATGATGTTGTCGTTCATGGCGACATTATTAGCTTAAAAAACGGGCGGGGCAAGAAGCGCTCGAAAAGGAAAGACAAAGGCCGAGTCCCCGCGAACAGGGCCGAAACCACTCGGACCCTGAATCCCCCGACGGATGATTCTTAACCGTTTAAACCCCTACTGAATGTACAAAAGGGCGTTTAAAACCATCCAGGAGAGGGCCAACTGGGCGAGATACAGGAATTTCTTGATCCAGTTCGGGCTGAGAAAACAAAAGCGGATGCCGTTCTTGGTCAAAAAGAAAAGCAGGTTCGCCGCGACCATGGCCAGAAAAAAGTCGAAGAGGACGGGCGTTCCATCCATCATCTTCCAAAGCGTGATCTTCCGGGTCACCAGGTAAAAAATCATCAGCCCATTCACGATGATCCAATCGGCCCTTTCCCAATTAATGACCGCATCAATATTTTTACCCGCCAGGCTCCTGCGCGCGTGGACGCCCCCCAATAGGATGGGCGCCAAAAGGGACAGAAGGACCCATGGAATCTGAAAC
The DNA here is from genome assembly GCA_963771075.1 of candidate division FCPU426 bacterium. GTDB lineage: Bacteria > Oederibacteriota > Muellerivitia > Muellerivitales > Muellerivitaceae > CAVTWJ01. Next base: position 11,165 of record CAVYSE010000004.1, read on the forward strand.
AGGTCCTGGATCAGTAGCGTTGTGAAGCTGGTTACGAAACCCAGGGCTTTCCCGAAGCCGTCCGAATCAAGCGTGCCATGCATAAAAAAAACGACCGCGAACAGCTCGACGAAAAGGATCGACGAGATGACGAAGAGATCGAGAATCCAACGTTTCATGGCAACCTCCCAAATTCCCTACGAGCCTTGAATCAAACCTCAAAATACCACCGCGAGGCAGTCAAATGCATGGGACTCGGTGAAAAGCAAAGTTCGTTACCGCTACCCAGGCGATTAAAACCTAACCCTTGATCTTTTTATACAAGAAACACCGGCTCACGCCCTTGGGAAAAGGCTTCAAGACCCCAAAGGGCTTAAAAACATATTTTGGGTAGAACCGCAGGGCCTAGAGGCTAAGGGTGTCCCATAACCTGTCCCATTTTAATTGAAGAACCGTGAAAAGGATGTCGGTTCCACCGGCAGGTTGTCAGGGCACCCGCCCAGGCCGTAAAATTGATGGAACCCAGGAGACTTTCCATGAAAGTTCACAACAACCAGAATAATCCCCTTCTCACCGCCCAGGCGATCGAGGAAGCCGCCGTGCGGGCGGCCCAGCGCAAGGAAGAGAACCTGGCACGAACCCGCGCGATGGACGAGACCCTGGAACTGCAACAGAAAGTGGACGCGACCCAAGGCGATAAGGAACAACAAAAACACAAAAAGGATGGGGAACCCAAGGGATTCCGGGAGATTCTCTACCGGAAGGACGGTTCGATTCAGATCGACGGCCCCACCTCAACGGACGTGCCCCCTCCGCCGCCCGGCCATAAAGGCATCGACCTCAAGATCTGACGATTGCCCCTTTTTCCAGCCGCCGCGAATAACCCGGCCCTCTTTTTGAAGCCTTGTCCCTGGGCGGCCCGGCCTACTTCAACAGCTCCACATCGTCGATCTTGAAGTCGAAATCCGAATCGGCCACGCCGGGCGTGTAGGTGATCTTGGTCACGTCGTTGAATTTCTTTTCCAATTGCTTGCCCCAGGAGGCCTGGTGAAAGCCGTCGAACGGCAGGGTGACCTGGGTCCAATCCGCCGGGGAAACAAAGTTGGCCTGGTAATCACAGTAGTCCGTCACCGCGGCCTTGGTCAAGGCGACCGTATGGCTTTTTCCGTCGCCCCGGGTGTAGAACCGCAGGGCCTTATAGGCGGTCAGGTCGATGGGTTTGCCCGAGGCGTCCAACGCCAGGGCGAGCAAGGCCCAGGGCCAGGGCGCCTGCGCGGGGCCGATATGCCCTTTCATCCCGGCGCAATGGCCCGGGCTCTTGGGCGAACCGCCCGGCAGGGGAGCGAAGGGCATGGGCGATAGTTTGGTCACCCCGGCGGCGTCACATCCCGACCACCAGCCGGAACCGTAAGAGGGCGAGGCGGACTCGAAATCGTCGACCTTCAACACCGCCTGGTCCGGGGCCGCCACCACCGTCGAGCTGTCGATCACGGCCGCCGGGGGCTGGATCGGCGCGCGGGCCGCGGCCGCCGCGGGTTTCCAAAGGGCGTTCTCCAGGGTCAATTCCCCGGCGTCGAAGGAGATCTCATAGACCCCCGGCGGGTCGGCCTTCAGCGCCTGGCCGCCCTGGGCCACTTTCAAGCCCTCGCCCTCGATGTCCAGCTTCAACTTCACGCCCGCCGGGAACCGGGGGATCTTGTCCCACTTCACCACCGTCGTGGTGCCGACCCTCACGGGCTCCGCGGCCTCCAACACCTTCTGCGCTTTCCAGTAGGCGCCCACCTCCACGAAAGGCGCGATCCACAAGTCTTTCCGCTTCTTCACCAGGTAATCCAGGAAATCCAGGTAGGTCTTTTTCTTGATGGGCTGGTACCAGTTCGACCCCTCGATGGCGTGGATCATCAACACGGTCCATGCCCCGGCGGAAAGGTCCGTATCCACCCAGTTCTTGTAGGTCTCGCCGGCGTAGACGGTTTGGGTGGCCTGGCTGGGGATGTCGTACCAATCGGGGTTCATGTCCGGGGTCAGGTAATTATTATTTTGGCCCCCGCCTCGGGCGATGAAATCGTTCGCCGCGACCCATTTCTTGATCCCCGGCGATTCCTCCACGTAGGGGTAGGCGAAGGTGAGGACGGGTTGGCCGGTCAATTTTTCGAGGGCGGCCTTGGCGGATTCCACCTCGGTTCGCTCATCTGCGGGCGACAGTTCCGACGTATGCCGGTGGGTGACGGTATGGTTTCCGATCTCCTGGCCCGCCTGGAAGGCCTTTTTCCATTCGTCCAAGCGGTCCATCTTGCCCGTGATCAGGTAAAAGGTGCCCCGCAGGTTCCGCTTGTTCATCTCGGGGATTGCCAAGTCCAGGTGGATCGGGTCCCCGTCGTCATAGGTCAGGGAGAGGGCGGCCTTGTAGCCGTTCCAGGGCAGGATCTGGAAGGGAGCGTCCTTCGCGGCCAAGAAAGAAGCGGAAAGAAACAATCCCGCCAACAGGGTCAGGCGCTTGATGGAATTAGGCATGCGGCCCTCCTTAAAAAGAAATAGACTGCTTCACCCCTCGGGCATCGGAAAAATCGCCTGGGTTGAAGCCCGAAACACCATAACCGGATACTCCCCTACCCCCCACTGGAACCAGCCAGCGGCATCTTTCGTACCTTGAACCGGTCAGTGCTCCGCTTGGAACGCCATGTAGGAATGGGGCTGGACGGTGACTTCGAAACGGGTCCGGGAGGGGCCCAATTCCGGCTCCCGATTCCAACGGTTTTCGTTAGGGTCCGACGTCGGAGTGGGTTGGGGTTGCAGGAGTTGACCCGTCGCCAGGTTCCGTAATTTCAGGTTTTCCCCCGCCACCGCCAGGGTGACCGTCGATTCCACCGGCCGGTAGGACTCCACCACAAAGGTGTTGTTGTCATAGGCGAAGAGGGCCACTTGGGCCGGGGAATCCATTTGCACCGGGAAGTCCTGCAGGAGGTACTTTTTGATGGCGTGGGTCACGCCCCGGGGCAGGTTGTACAGGTCGGAGATGTTCTCCGGGATGGTGATCACATAGAGAACGCCCTTGGAATAGTGGTTCATCAGGATGATCGGGAACCCCTTATCGGAAGCCACCCCCCGTACGATGCCCCACATGTCGTTGGTGAAGAACCGGATTTCCGGGAAAAGGATGGAGGGGTTGTCGCGCAGAGGGTCGTTGAGGCGGGTGCCGTTTCCCGCCCCGAACCCGTTGATGAAGTCGTGGATGGAAACGGTGCGGCCCGTGGCTTCCATCTCCGCGATATCCTTAAGCCCCTTGTCCTGCAGGGCGCGGACCAGCCCGGAAGTGATGAAGACGTTCTTGCCTGCGGCGAGTTGTTTCTTGATCTTCGAGACGATCTCGGGGTCGAACTTGGCGCTTTCGGTGAGGAGCACCCCGTCGGCCCCGGCCGGGAACTTGGGCGTCATTTCGATGGGGATGCCGATGTTTCCCAAATAGTTTTGCAGGAAGTCCTCGCCGGTGGACTGGTAGGGCTTGTAATTCATCAGGCCGATGGGTTTGCCCAGCCGGCCCAGCACCGGGTCGACCTGCTCCAAGGCATAGCCCGCGATCCGGCCCCAGCCGGGCCCCGCGGTCACGCCCGGGAGGGGTTGGTAGGACTTGAGCATCGCATCCCAGTTGAAGCTGGTGTCCAGGTTCTGCCAGGCCTCCCGGTCTCCCGGTTTCACGGGCCATTCGGCGGCCATCTCATACCAGTTGAAAAGGGTGATCTCGGGGGATTTGGCGAAGAGGGTATCCCACAACTGCTCCGGGTATCGGTCGGCGTATCGGGTGCTGTAGGTATCCACCCAGCCCCCCAGGTTCCCGCCGTCGGGGCGGATGTTGCTGAAGTAGCGGAAGATCTCGTAGCTCTCGTACTGTTGCAGAAGCTGGTCGGTGATCGTGGGGTCGCGCGTCTCGGTGCCGGTGTAGATGGCGTCGAAGGCGTGGGCTTCCTGGTCCAGGTCGTAGCCCAGGCCCTGGAAATGTTCGTACCAGTTGGGATACTTGATGATCATCTTGATCTTCGGGCGGATGGCCCGGGCGGGTTTCAGCACCAGGTTCCGGGCGGCCTTACGCATGGTGTCCAGGCGGTACTGGGTCCAGGAGCGCTTGCCCTTGGCGGCGATATCGAGGTCGGACTTGCTGGTGTAAAAGAAGAAATCGTCCAGGATGACGGTGTCGAAATGCCGGGCCGCGATCTGCACGGCCTTCTTGCATTCCGCCCGGTCCTCCGGCTTCTCAAAGTCGAAGGTGCCGAACTGGCCGCTCTTCCCTCCCCCGGCGGAAAGGGTCAGACCGCCGCAGACCGTAATGCCCCGGTCGGTGAAGAACTTGATGATCTTGTCCAGGGTGGCTTCGTCGGCGAAATTCCTGTCCCGGTAGACTTCCAGGTAGACCTTGTCGAACTTGACCCGGCTCGCGACCCGGTCGTATTCCTGTCGCAAGACCTTCTCGTCGGCGAAACGCTGGGTGGCGTTGACCACGATATAGATGGCGGTGCGGAAATTCTTGTACTTCCCCGCCGGCTTGTCCCCTTCGGCGAAGGAACCCATCGGGAATAGGAGAGTAAGGCACAAAATCGAAAATGCCACGACTGCGAACAACCGCTTCATGGGAACCGCCTCCAGTATCATAAGTTTTTTCCGATATTCGATTGGAATTGCCGGCTTAATCCGCGGGTCCCGCCATGCCTGATAACCAGGACATCAAGGCCATGCTTCCCAAGAAGACAAGAACGGTCGCGAGCAGGATGGGCAGCACCACCCAGAAGATAAAACCGATCCAAAGGGAATTTTTCCCGACCTTGCGGGTTTCCTTGGATTCCTGGTCATACAGAAGGATTCCGATTAGGATTCCGGCCATCGGTATAAAAAGGGAAAAGAGGTACCAACCCCAGCGGTAGTCCCAGAAGGAAGGGCCGGCGGGTTGGGCGGACGCGACGGATTCCACAGGGGCCAGGTTGGGCGGGAGCGAAGCTGGGCGGGCTTTCGAAGCCGGACGGGCTTTTCGATGGGAGGGCGTCATTAAAAGACCTTGAACAAAAGGGCAAGCACCCCTCCCAATACACCGAGCATGGCGGTGGGAAGGAGCACATAAACATAGGCCGAAACCCGGGAACAGGCCAGGATTTCCGCCGAGCCGACCACCTCAAAATAAATAACCGCCAGGAGGCCCCACTTGCCGATGAGAAAGGCGAGCGCCAAGGCGGCCATGCCCCCGGTGGAGTAAAAAACCAATTTTTGCAGGTCGTCCAGGGAAAGTTGGGCTCCCAACAAATACCCTGTCAACCGGATAAAAGCCGCCCAAAGGTAGCCGCAAACCAGCACAGCGAAAGGCAAGGCGATGAGGAGAGCGACAGTCACGAAGGCCACGATGGAGAGGGTCCCTCCCGAGAGGGCTTCCTGCAGGCCCAGCAGGACCGCGACCAGGATCGAGGTCAGGGCCGCGAAGTTGGAAGCGGCCTGGGGTTTCGATTCTTGGGCGACCGAGGAAAAAAAGGGGCCCGGTTTGGTCCAAAGAAAAATGAGGTTTTGAAAATAATCCTTGATCATGGGGGCCAAGTTTAACACAAAGCGGCTTTATTCAAGTGTCGAGAGGGGGATAAAAAACGTCACATCCATCACATGCCGACTCTACATTAACCACTTAGGGGAGGTTGGTATTGTCCCGTATCCTTTGGCCCAAAGGGCCAAAGGGGACAAAGCCGCTCAGACGCCAAGAAAAGCCCAACCCTCGGATAAAATCAAAACCTGAACCCAAAACCGATCGGTTGGTTTTAATAATTAATATTACTTTGCGGCCTGGCGTCTTCGCGTTGGCGGCGGGTGTTCCTGGTTTGGGCATTCTATTCGTCGAGGCGCTCCAGGGCCTCGTCCCAGGCGTCGTCCAGGTCGTCCACGTCGCCCTCGTTGATGACTTCAATCAGGAGCTTCTTCAGGCGGGGCGCCAGGGCCTCGTCCATCTCGTTCTCCTCGAGGACTTCCTTCACCTCATCCAAGGTCAGGTTCTCGAGAAAATCCTCGGCTTCGGCTTGGAAGAGCTTCTTTCGGTCCTTGTCGGAGGTATCCGCACCTTCCTCCTTCTCGTCCTCATCCTCGTCTTCGTCCTCTTCCTCATCCTCGGCGTCATCCAGTCCTATGGTTTCTTCCTCGTCGTCTTCCTCTTCCTCGTCCTCTTCCTCGACATCGTCCTCTTCTTCCATGGACTCCTCGTCGTCATTCAAATCGTCCTCATGGCGGCGTTTGGGTGACACAAGATCCTCCTCGATCCTAAAAGGTTGCCCGAACCGTCCGGGCGTCTGGATGGGCCTCATGGTTACCCGTGAGGGCCATACCTGTCAAGGGCCGTCAGCCGCCTAATTCCCGGTGGCGGCGCAAATTATCCCAGATGTTACGGTCCACGATCTCAATACCCGTAAAGCGGGCCAAGGCCTGGGCTTCCCGGCTGGTGTCGCAGGTGACCAGCAATAACCCACGGTGGCAAAATTCCGATTTCATGATATGGCCCATCTCGCTCACCAATTCCTGGTCCACCCGTTCGGAGGCGGGAAATTGCTTGGCCATGACGCAGAATTTGCCGCCCGTCACCGGATGGGGGTGCTCCGCCACCGCGATGACCGCCCCTCCGGGAGCCCGGCGGATTTTTTCCACCTGGAAACCCATGCTTTTCAGGAACTGGTCCACTTCGTCCTGGAAAGCCAGGATGGACATCCCGCTCAGGTCCATCACCACGCCCTTCTCGTCCACGATGCGGATGGTCCATCGGGTTTCATAGGGCGGGCCGTCCAAAAGCGCCTGCAGTTTCTTGCCGTCCACCAGGTCGACCGCCAGCTTGCGGGATATGTTGCGCGCCTCCTCGGTGTATTCCACCGTCACGAAATAGATGCCCCTCCGGCAATGTTCCTCGCGGGTCACCTCGTCCAATTCCCTCACCAGGTCCGCGTGCACCTGGGAGCCGACGGGAAATTGGCGCGCCAGGATCATGTAGCTTCCGCCCAATACGGGGTGGGAGAAATCCGCCTGCACCTGCAGGGTGCCGCCCGGCACCTTCTTGACCCCCGTGGCCTCGAACCCCATCTTGCCCAGAAGGCTGACCACCATGGCCTGGAACTGGGCCAAGGGCATGTCGTTCAACTGGCGGTTTTTCATGGTGTCGATGGGGACGATCTCGTCGAGGGGGGCGCTTTCCTTCGGTTTTTCCCACCCGTCGTCCTTTTTTTCCACCGGGGTCTCGTACCGCACGTTCAGCTTGGGGGCGTTTTCCCTCAGGCGTTCCAGGATGCGGGCGGTCTTGCTCTCGCCGTCGGGGATGGCCTCCACTTCCATGCCGTCGTTGTAGCGGAAATCAAAGGAGGAGAGGATCTTAAAGGGGCTTAACTTTTTCCGATCCAGCTGGACGAAGACTTCCCGGGTGGCCTTGACGCTCAAAACCGGGCCATCGTAGAACTTGGCCTTTCCGCTGATGAATTGCATCATTCCGTCCACGATGACCGCGGGAATGTTCTCCGAAAGGGTGAAGACCAGGTCGATGACGTCGGCCGTATCGGCCAGGACCTTCTCGCGGAAAAGCTTGAAATTGCCGTCCACGTCGCCGCCCAACTCGGTGTTGAACCGCTTGGCAAAAAACCTGATCCGCGGGACGGTGTCGATGACGTGGACCGTCTTGATCTCCAGCCCGGGAATCTTTTCCGCGGCGAAATAGCGGAACACCTCGTCGAAATTGCCCATGGCCCCCTTGCGCAAATAGTTGCGCTTTTCGTCCATCCGCTGTTTGATTCGGCGCGCGTCCCACTCCACCTTTTTCTTTTTTTCCTCGGCCCGGGTGGCGAACCGGATGAAGAGACCCACAAAAACAAGGGTTGCCAACAACCCGACGATCGTCCCTTCGGCGGGATTGGCCTGGGCGTAGTTCCAGAAATTGGTGAAAAAAGTGCGGATGATGCCGATGGCGAACCCGTTGAAGATCAGGACCAAAAAGAACAGGATCATAATGGAAACGACGAATCCGCCGATTTTGGCTTCCTCCTCCGTATGGCCCTGCTTCACGAGCATTTGTTTGATATGCCGGGCGCCGGGAAGCCGCAAGAGCCGTTCTTGGAACTCTTCGAATTTCATCGGTTCATCAACCTCGCGAGGATTGGAAAGGATTCGGGTTCATGTTAAAGTCGCCGACCATAGGAGGCAAGCATGGATTTTGTGAAGCGGCTGGAAAAGATCATGGAAAAACTCCGAGGTCCGGGCGGGTGCCCTTGGGACCGCCGTCAGACCCATAAAAGCCTGAAACCTTACCTGTTGGAAGAAGCTCACGAAGCCCTGGAAGCCATCGATAACGGCGACCCGGAACACCTCCGGGAGGAACTGGGCGATCTTCTCTTACAGGTGGTATTTCACGCGCAATTGGCGAAAGAGAAAAACCGTTTTAACTTCCAGCAAGTGGCGAAAACCATCGGCGACAAGTTGGTGCGCCGGCACCCCCATGTGTTCGGCAAGTCCAGCCGCAAGATCAACGACATCAACCGCAAGTGGGAGGAATTAAAACGGCTGGAAAAGCCAAACCGCCAATCGGCCCTGGACGGCCTGCCCCATTCCCTTCCCGCACTTTTGCGGGCCCAGCGGATGCATGAAAAAATCGCCAAAAACACCCCCTCCCCGGACGACCGGGCCTCCCGGGAGCTCCATCAGGCCTGGAAGAACCTGCAAAAGGGGTTGAAGGGGTCGAAGCTCATGAAGGAAAAGGCGGCCGGGGAGTTCCTGCTGAAATTCGCCCAATTCTCGCAGGCCGAAGGCATCCACGCCGAGATGGCCTTGATCCGAGCAACCGCGAATTACGAAAAACACTTTAGGAAAACCGAGAAAATAAAATAAAGAGATTTACCACAGAGGCACGGAGACACGGAGAAATATTCATTTCTGATACGGCCGAATTCAAAAATTCAATTTTAAAAGTACGACTCAATTCATATCGGATTTAAACCAAAACCAGTTTTCCGCTTTGATAACCCACCTTTATTGTTTCGCTTTAAACACATTCATGTCCGGAAGGGCCAGGGCGGTCAAGGTCCCCCCGTAAACGCAACCCGTGTCCAAATTGATCCGGTCTTTGGTCAGGTCCAACTGTTCCATGGGGGTGTGCCCATGGATCACCAATTTGGGGGTGGGCCGGGGGTCCTGCAGGAACTTCCGGCGGATCCATAATAGGTCATCCTGTTCCTGGGCGCTTAAGGGGTTGTCGAGGTTGACGCCCGCGTGGCAGAAAAAATAATCCGGCGTCTCGTAGGTCAGGGGCAGGGAGTTCAAAAACTCAGCATGGGAGGGAGGAATGTGGGACTGTAGCACCATATGGGCCCCCTCGCCCCTCACCTCATCCATTTTCTGCGGCGGCACGTAGGATTGCAGGGTCTGCAAACCGCCGTTCAAGAGCCAGTTGGAAGCCGTCATGGAATTGGGCGTGCCCAGCCATTCCAACAGCATTTGCTCGTGGTTTCCCCTCAAGAAATGCCATTGGGGGGTTTGTTTCTCCAGGATAAAATCCAGGACGCCCTTGCTGTCGGGACCGCGGTCGATGTAATCCCCCAGGAAAACCACCTCGTCCTCCGGGGTCAGGGGCAATTGGGCGAACAGGTCCTTCAAGGCTTTCAAACAACCATGGATGTCGCCAATGGCGTAGATCATCGTTTCTCCGTTCCAACTACAAGTTTTTTCCGTTTTCCCTCCGGGGGAAAGGAAAAGTAATAGCATCCCCATTGCGACAAGCCCAGCAGGACCAACGCGATCCTCAATCCCGCATCTCCCTTGGAGAGCCCGTACCAAAAGAGACAAAGTCCCATCAGGCGGCCCGCCACCAATGGTAACTCACGAAGCGTCAGGTATTCCAGCTTCCGCTCCTGGGATTTGTGCGCTTTCTCGATCACATTGAACGAAATCGCGCTAAACCCGATGAGGAACCAGGTCGATCCGATCGAGAATAGGATCCCAAACAACAGGAGGGGTATGGGCCCCAAGCTGACCGCCAAAACCAGGGTCGAAACCGCGATGAGGATGGAGGAATAGCCCATACCGCCCCGGCGGTCCTGGTAGGCGTCCCACCGGGAAATGACATAGGCCGTCACCACGGCCAAAAAGGTGGAAAGGGTGTTGAAATTGCCCACGGCCAGTTCGTTGTTCCAGGCTTTGTAAACGAAAAGACTGGTCACAAACCAGAAGACCCCGCTGCGGATTCCCGAAAAAAACCAAGCGGTCAGGAGGAATTTGTAATCCTTTCCCCAAGGCAGACGCAAAACCTTCCGGACATTGAAATCCTTCGTCTCATGGGGAACCTTCAACCGGAAACTTTGCGCGATGAGGCCCAGGTAGATCAGGAGGGTAAAGCCGAAAATGAGGTAATAGCCCAAAAGGGAGCCGTTGGAAGGGGCCGGGCCCGTATTGAAGGAAGCGATGACCCAGCCCGCGAGCATGGGGGCGGGGATCTTGAGGATGGAGCTTAAAAGGACATAGAGGGAGAAGAAATAGTCGCGGTCCTTCGCGTCGGTAAGGTCCAGCGTAAGCGCGTGTTGACCCAGGTAATAAAAACCGATGGCCAACCCGCTCAAAACCCCCAATTCCAGGGAATAATGAGGCGCCGTTTCCCGCAGGAAAAGCACGGCCAGGAGCAGGAGCCCGTAAAAAAGGAAACCCAACTGGTAGGAAAGGCGGTGCCCGAAGCGGGGCGAAAGAGCCCCACCGACCCAAAAACCGATGGGTATAAAAATGAACTGGACCAGGTTGAAGGGGACGATGACATTCCAGTCCTGGTGCTGGCGGAAAAGGAAAACATTGATGAAGGCATAGGAAAGGGCAAAGGTGAAATCGTAAAGGGCGATCATCCAAATGAGGGTCTTGGCGTTATCGGGCAACTGTTTCCGGACGCCGAGGAACCGCGCCAGGAATTTATATATATATGAAAAGAACAGATCCACAGTTTCCCTTGCCGATAATAAAAAAAGGGCGGGCTCATTCGGCCCGCCCCGGAAATAACCTTCCGATCAGTGGCCGAACAAACCCTTGACCGCGTTGCCGATGTTCCCGCCGTTTTGTTGGATGACCTGCTGGGCGGCCTGGCCCAGGATCTGCCCCGCGTGTTTCTTCACGTTGTTGACCAGCCGATCCGGCATCCATTGGTAATGGTTTTCGGAAGCGACCCCCGTGAACTTAAAGTCCGCCGGAATATTCCCCCCATCATCCGCGGCCCAATCCAGGCTGAACTTGTCCCGGTATGGCGCCGGGATTTGGCCCTTGATGGCGTCCGAATTGACGTAATCCTTATGCAAATCACATTCGATGGTCATGTCCGGTGTATAGGCGCCGTCGGCGTTGATGCCGCCCTTGATGCGCATGGCCCCCACCTTTTCGGAGGTATTGGCGGTATAGGAAAAAACCTTGTTCTTCATGCCCAAGATGCCGTCGATCTTATCGAATTGGATCTCGTCGCTCGGGTCCTTCACGGCGCTGTTGATCGCCTTGATGGCGGACAGACCCTTGACCTTGGCGTTGACGAGACTATAGTTCCCCGCGCCGACCTGGCTGGCCATCATCAGATCGCCGGAAACGCCCCTCCCTAAACCGGCGTAGGCGAAATTCATGGTCCCGTATAATTTATCCTTGTAGGCTGAATAATCTTTCTTGGCGACATAGGCGTCGATGCTGGCGTCGATGGTCTTTTGCGCGTTGACTCCCGTCAGCCTCAAGGCGTAGGTGTAGCTGGGGATTGCCCCCAGGTTGACCGTCACACCCGCCAGGCCCGTCCCGTCGAAGGATTGGAAGCTGGCCGAGGGGATTCGGACGGAGTTTCCCGTCAAGTAAATGACGCTGTTCAATTTCTCCAGGTAGGGTTCGTTCGGCAGGGTGATGGAAATGTCCTTCAAGGCAACCTGGCCGTTATAGGTGAAGGGCGTGGCCTTGCCCTTGGATTCGGCAAAGGCCACGTTCAGGGCGATATTTCCCCCGAAGGCGACCTTTTTTAGGCGCGGCACCATATCCGAAAGGCCTTTCAAGGGAAGGTCTTTCGATTTCACCTGGCAGCTCCATGGCCCCGAATTGGGATAGTGGAAAGACCCGTCCACTTCCCAATCTTGGTAAATCATGCTGAAGGAAGGAACATCATAGGCATTCGCGGACATCACGCTTTTAAAATTCACCTTACAGGTTGTCTTGGCGGTCTTGGCGAACACATCCTGGTATTGAATGACAAGGTCGGAAGCGTCGGCCGTTCCGGCCAGTTCCAATCCCGCCTTCTTGCTTCCGCCCAGGTGGAAGTTCACCAGGGCCGGCCCGGTAAGCGTCAAGCCCGGAGGCATGGCGGAAAGATTGCGGGGCACGAGCCCTGAGAACTTCAGCATATCCAGGCTGGCTTCCCCATCCATGTTGGGGGTGAGGTTGCCCGTCATGTCGAGGGCGTCGCCGGAGAGCTTGAAACCCAGGTCATTGACGCTTCCCTTGAGGTCCAATTCCTTGATGCTTTGGCTCGAAAGGAAGTAACGATAGGAGCCGTTCATGGAAAACTGATAGGTAAACTTGTTGTAGTCAAATGGCGTGCTAAGGGTAAATTGAGTCTTCCCGCCTTCCAGGGATATGTTCTTAATATGGAAGTTAAAATCCCTCAAGTTGTACTTTTGAACGGGGGCGGCCGTTTCGTCCAGGTACACCATTTTCCCATGGATAATGTTTAAACCGTCGATCGTCACATTCAGGGATTTCTTGGCGGCGGGAGCCGACATCGGAGTATCCGCCCAAGCCTCTCCGATCAAGGAAAAACCTGAAGCCTCCCGGGGACTGGGGGCGGTCCAAAGGGTCGCGTGTTTCTTTCCCTTTTTGGGTTTGGCTTTCGACTTCGCCTTCGGAGCCGGCGCGGCCGCCGGGGCGGGAGCGGTGGTCGACTCCTGCGCGCCCGACATGTCGCTGAAATTAAAGCTGTTCAATCCCCTGCGTTCCACGAGGATCTCCGGCTGGTTCAGCTGGATTTCCTTGAGGGAAACCTGGCCCCAAAAGAGGGGCCAAAGGTGATAAGAAATGGAGATGTCCTTGGCGTTGACCAGGGCTTGGCTGGCCCATCCGGCCCGGTTGGAGATGACCAAATCCTTGATGTCGAACCCGCTCAACACGTTGAAATGGATGTCCCCCACGCTGACCTTGTGGTGGATGGCCGCTGAGAGTTTTTCCGTGACCATGGATTTCATCTTGGCCGGCGGCAAAAGGATGGGGATGGCGATGGCCGCGACGATCAATAACAGGATGAACAGGGCCAACAGGATCCCGCCGCCGACCAGCAGGAATTTAAACAGTTTTTTCATGGCACCCTCTTTACTCGTTGGAATGGCCCATTATTTTAGCCGGAATTGTTCCAATTGAAAGGGACGGGAAGATGACAGGAGGATAAAAAAAAGCGGGAATCCATAAGATTCCCGCCTCGTTTCACGCCGCAAAACCGCTTTTTATCCCCAATTGTTTGAATTATTTTTTCAGCGCGACCTTCGCCTTTTCGGTCGGGACAAAAGCGCTTTCCCTTTTCGGTTCCACCTTGGCTTCCTTGGGCTTTTCCGCTTCCTTCTTGGCCTCGGCGGGCGCCGGGGGAGGCAGAAGGCCCGTCTTTTCCTTGATCTTCTTCTCGATGTCCTTCGCCACCTCGGGGTGGTCCTTCAGGAACTGCTTGGCGGCGTCCCGTCCCTGGCCCATCTTGTTTTCGCCGTAGGAAAGCCAGGTTCCGCTCTTGTCCACGATTTCCTTCTCAACCCCCACGTCCAAAAGCGAACCCTCCTTGGAGATCCCCTCCCCGAAGATGATGTCGAAAAGGCCTTCCTTGAAAGGCTGGGCGGTTTTGTTCTTGACCACCTTGACCTTGACGCGGTTCCCGATGTTCTGGTCCCCGACCTTGATGGACTCGGTGCGACGCACTTCCAAGCGCATGGAGGCGTAGAATTTGAGCGCCCGGCCGCCGGGAGTGGTCTCCGGGTTGCCGAACATGACCCCGATTTTTTCGCGGATCTGGTTGATGAAAATGGCGCTGGTATGCGATTTGGAAAGCAGGGCGGTCAGTTTGCGCAGGGCTTGGCTCATCAAGCGCGCCTGGAGCCCCACATGGGCGTCGCCCATTTCTCCCTCCAACTCGGCGCGGGGCGCGAGGGCCGCCACCGAGTCGACGACCAGGACGTCAATGGCGCCGGAACGGATGAGGGTATCGGCGATCTGCAGGGCCTCTTCCGCCGAATCCGGCTGGGAGATCAGGAGTTCATCCACATTCACGCCCAGTTTGCGGGCGTAAACCGGGTCCATGGCGTGCTCGGCGTCGATAAAAACGGCCGTTCCACCGGCCTTTTGGGCCTCGGCGACAATATGAAGAGTGAGGGTTGTTTTACCGGAGGATTCGGGCCCATAAACCTCGATAATGCGGCCCCGGGGCACCCCCCCGATGCCGGTGGCGATATCCACCGAGATGGCGCCCGTGGAGATGGCTTTGACGTCCTGAACCTTGACCTCACCAAAGCGCATGATGGCGCCCTTTCCGTGGTCCTTTTCGATCTGCAGAATCGCCATATCCAGCGCTTTGTTCTTTTCGGTTGCCATTGCCCGCTCCTTGTCGTTTGTTTCTTGGTTTTTCATATCCTAGGGGCGGGTTGTGGCCGCGTCAAGAAAAAAGTATACACTCGTATACCTTTGCCAACAGCTCACAATTCCAGGAAAAAAGGGGGTATTACAGGAACAACCGGGGATCGGACACGCCAAGATTTTCCTTGGAGAAGAATGGCTCGCCTGTTTGGACGCCGATCATGGCGCCGAAATAACGGTTGGTGACGTTGATGTTTTCCAGCGCGCGGCTCCCGGGCTTCTTGATGAACTGGCTCTCGTAACAGGCCACCGCCTTCAACTTGGTCTCATGGTGTTTGGATGTATCCACGATAAAGGAAGGCTGGACGTTGGGCCGAAGGTGAGAGCAGAGGTGGTAATAAAGTTTCGGAGGGTACCAGGGATCACCCTTCATATCGGTCTTCACCAGCTTGGCCCAAAACCGCGCGGCCTGCACCAGCTCGCTCGCGCCCCAGTGGTCGGGATGGGCATCCACCCAATAGGGGGCGAAAAGAATGGCGGGGCGGAATCGGCGGATGACCTGGGCCACGGCCCTTCGGGCGGGCAGGGTATCTTTGAGTTCTCGGTTCTTGAGGGAAAGGATAAGGTAATCATAAAGGCCCAGAAGATGGGCTGCCTTCTCCGCCTCTTTCAAACGCAGTTTGTGGTTTCCGTAAGGGGTGGGTTCCCCGTCGGTCAGGTGGCAGACCGCCACCTTGGCGCCTTTTTCCCTCAAGGCTAACAGGGTTCCGCCCATGGCGATCTCAACATCATCGGGGTGCGCCCCAAAAGCCAAAACGTCCACCCCTGCGTCTTGGGAAGAAGCGCCGCCAGGAGCGACCGTTTCAAAAAGCTGGAGGTGTTTACTTTTTTTAGGCGGCATGGCTCAGTGAATCCTTAGGATTAGAAGGAGGCTGGAGTAGGCTCGAAACTGGGAAGAGAAACGAAAAAGACCCCGCTTGAGCGGGGCCTTCGGTTGGTGTCGGCTCAGCCGCCGGCCTTCATGACATTGGCGGCCTGTTTGCCCTTGGCGCCTTGAACGATCTCAAAGGTGACTTCCTGGCCCGCCGTGAGGGTCTTGAAACCGTCCCCTTGGATGGCGGAAAAATGAACGAACAGATCCTCCCCGCCCTCCTGTTCGATGAATCCATAACCCTTACCGGCATTGAACCATTTCACGCGTCCCGTTGGCATCTTTCCGACCCTTCCTTTTCCGCATCGGTGATCCCCTGCCCGCCCATTCGATCCCGCCAGGCCCATTCGAATCGAAGGGTGCCAGGTGGAGATTGTCTCCGGCGGTTGAGCCCATCGCTACTGATGCTTTCAACGATGGAATTTCAGTTTATAGAAAAGACCCTTTATTTTCAATCGGTATAAAGCAAAGGTGGATTTTGTCGGGACAAATTTATTTCGGGAAAAGTCGATAAAAAGTAGAAGCGAACTCGGAGGGGATCAATGCCAGCCCATGAGTCCAAAAAACCATTCGCAAATGGCGGCCATCAGGGCCGAGGCGGGGATGGTGAGGACCCAGGCCCAGACGATGCGCCCCGCCACTCCCCATTTCACGGATGAAAACTTGGTGGTGCTTCCAACCCCCACAATGGCTCCCGTGATGGTATGGGTGGTGGAAACGGGAATGCCCAGGCTGGTCGCGAAGAGGATCGAGATGGCCCCCGCGCCCTGCGCGCAAAAACCCCCTACCGGCTTCAATTTCGTGATCTTTTGGCCCATGGTCTTGATGATGCGCCAGCCCCCCGACATGGTGCCCACCCCCATGGCCGCGTAACAGGCGATGATGATCCACCAGGCGATCTCCTGGCTCCCGGAGCGGTAGGCCCACTCGGGGTGGTTCCCGGCCACAAGCAGGGCCACGATGACGCCCATGGTCTTTTGGGAATCATTGGCACCATGGCTCAGGCTTTGGGCCGCGGCCGTGAAATACTGGCCGATGCGGAAAATGCCGTCCACCGACGAGGGGGTGAACCGGTAGAACAAATTCAGGACGATCACCATCAGGACGTACCCCAGGATGAGCCCCAGAATGGGTGAAACGAATATGAATAGGATCGTCTTCTGGAAACCCGAAAGGATCAGCACCTTCCAGCCGCCGTAAACCACCGCGGCCCCGCCGAAACCCCCGATCAGGGCGTGGGAGGAACTGCTGGGAATTCCGAAATACCAGGTGATGAGGTTCCAGATAATTGCCCCAATGAGGGCCGAGAGAATGACGAAGAGGGTGATCCCGGAAGGATCCACCATGCCCTTCCCCACGGTCTTGGCCACGTTGGTGCCCACCAGGAAGGCGGCCACGAAGTTGAAGAAGGCCGACCAGATCACTGCTTTTCCGGGCGTTAGGACCCGCGTAGAAACGACGGTGGCGATGGAATTGGCCGCGTCATGGAAACCGTTTAAAAAGTCGAAGGAAACGGCCACGAAGATGATCAAGCCGATGAGAAGGGTTTCGTTTTGCATTCGGGAAAGACTCTTTCGCCCTGTTGATTTCGGTTCCGCCCTTAGGCGTTCTCCAGCACCACACCCTCGATGATATTGGCCACATCCTCGCAACGGTCGATCGCGGTCTCCACGCCCTCATAGATTTCCTTCCAAACCAGGACCTTGACCGCGTCCTTTTCCTCCTGGAAAAGCTTGGCCACGGCCGCGTCCCGCACCGTGTCGCCATCGTTCTCCAATTTGTTGATCTCGATGCAGGCGTCCATGATGATCTTGGCGTTCTTCAGGTTCTTCAGTTCGCTCACGGCCTTTTGGAGCTCCAGCGTGGAACGATGGAGAAGCTTGGCCAATTCGATCAGGTCGGGCGGGATCTCGGTGACCCCATAGAGGATCAAACGCCGCGCGGCGCCGTCGATGTAGTCGATCACATCGTCCATGTTGGAAATGAGCTGGTGGATCTGGTCGCGGTCGATGGGCGTGATAAAAGTCTTGTGGAGCATTTCGAGGGTGTGATGGGTGATTTCGTCGGCGCGGTGCTCGGTTTCCTTCAAACGGCGGGCCTTGACCGGGACACTCTCGAAATGCTCGAGCATATCCACCAAAATGGCCGAACCTTCCACCAACGTCTCAGCATGACGGTTAAAAATATCGAAAAAACCGAATTCTTTGGGTATCAGGAAGCCGAACATGCCCACCCCCGGTATGTAAAATCCTTGTGAACGGGGAGGAGAATGCCATAGTTCTCCGATTTAGTTCAACTTCGAAAATCTTGACCGCTCAGAAACCAATGTTTCGCAGTTTTGTCTCGCTCTATATGACGTTTCGTTTCATACATTGCCATACGCTATCCGATTGTGATTCTTGCGGCCAAAAAAAAAGCTCCGGCCGGTGGGCCGAAGCTTTAGGTTTTGAGGGGTCTCACAACAGTCGCGGGGTCATCCCCGCCGGTGGCGGATATCCTTGCCGTCGACCATGTAGATCACGTCCTCGGAAATGTTGGTTGCGTGGTCAGCGATGCGCTCCAGGTAGCGGGAAACCAGGATCAGGTCGAGCGCCCGCTTGATGTTGGCCCGGTCGTCGAGCATGTAACTGATCAACTCCCGGATGAGCTGGTCGTTCAGGCTGTCCACCTCATCGTCCCTCTCGCAAACCTTCTTGGCCATCGCCGAATCGCGGTTGACCAAGGAGTCCAGCGAGTTTTTGAGCATCTCCTGCGTGATGTTGGCCAGCCGGGGGATGTCGATCAGGGGTTTCAGCGGGGCCACCTCGTTCAGGGTCAGGGCCCTTTCGCAGATGTTGACCGCCAGGTCCCCCATGCGCTCCAGGTCCGAGTTGATCTTCATGGTACTGGTGATGAACCGCATGTCGCCCGCCATGGGCTGGTGCAGGGCCAGCAGCCGGTGGCACACCTCGTCCACCTCGATCTCCAGGTCGTTGATATCCCGGTCGCTTTGGATGACCCGGCGGGAAAGCTTGCTATCCCGGTCCACGAGCGACTTGATGGCCAGCCGGATGGACTCCTCCACCTTGCTCCCCATCAACAAAATCTTTTCCTTCAGGCCCGACAATTCCTCGTCGAAAGAGATCTGCATTAATTCCCCCTAAAAAAATCAGCGATTAGCTATTAGAGATTGGCTGTTAGGAAAATAACAACCATTAACCTTAAGATTTTTTCTTTAGCGAATAGCTAAAAGCCAATGGCTAATGGCTGTTTTCTCAGCCGAAACGGCCGGTGATGTAATCTTCCGTCAGCTTGTTGGAAGGGTTGGTGAAGACCTTCTCGGTGTTATCGTATTCGATCAGCTTGCCGTTGAGCATAAAAGCCGTCTTTTGCGACACCCGCGCCGCCTGCTGCATGTTGTGGGTGACGATGATGATGGTGTAGTTCTGCCGGAGCTCGTGGATCAACTCCTCGATCTTCGAGGTGGAAATGGGGTCCAGGGCCGAGCATGGCTCGTCCATCAACAGGACTTCCAGGTCGATGGCCAGCGCCCGCGCGATGCAAAGGCGTTGCTGCTGCCCGCCCGAGAGGGCCGCGCCCGGCTTGTTCAGATTGTCCTTCACCTCGTCCCAGAGGGCCGCCTTGCGGAGACTCTGCTCCACCTTCTGCTCCAAGGTCTTGTGGTCCCGGATGCCGCTGTTCAGGCGCAATCCGATCACGACATTCTCGTAGATGGAAAGGGTAGGAAAGGGAGTGGGCTTTTGGAACACCATCCCCACCCGGCGCCTGACCGCCACCGGGTCCATCTTGGTCGAAAAGATGCTCTGGCCTTCCAGGGTGATATCTCCGCCGAAACGGGAACCGGGAACGGTCTCGTGCATCCGGTTGAAACAGCGGATCAGGGTGGATTTGCCGCATCCCGAGGGTCCGATGATGGCCGTCACTTCCCTTTCCCGGATCTCCATGTTTACAGTATAAAGGGCCTGCTTGTCCCCGAACCATGCGCATACGTCCTTCGCCTGCATCTTGACGGACGCGTTCGACATTCACGTTTTCCTGGGCCACCTCGATTTTTTTCATGTCGATCTTGGTCTCTTCCGTTTTTTTCGTTTCGTTGGTCTTTTCCATTATATTCTCCATCGTCTTTTCCCCCCTTAACTCCCTGCGTCCCCCCGGAAACCTGTTGGTTTGGAGCCAACCCGATTTCCTGAAACCGAAGCTATCTCAATAACTGCCTGGGATTCTTGAAAAACATCTTCGCCGCCAGGTTGATCGTCAACACCAAAATCAGCAGCGCCAGAGCCCCGCTCCAGGCCTGGTCATGCCAGTCTTGGAAAGGCGAAATCGCGTAGGTAAAGACCTGCACCGTTAGGGACGCCGTCGGCTCATTAATCCCTTTCGCCCAAAATTGGTTGTTGAAGGAAGTAAAGAGCAGGGGCGCCGTCTCCCCCGCGATGCGGGCAATCGATAAAAGCACCCCGGTCAAGATCCCGTTCTTGGCCGTGCGGATCACGATAGACAGGATGGTGCGCCATTGCGGCACCCCCAACGCCCAAGACGCCTCCCGGATGCTGTGGGGCACCAGCTTGACCAGTTCCTCCGTCGTGCGGGAAACGATGGGGATCATCATGAAGCCCAAGGCCACCCCTCCGGCCAGGGCCGAGAAGTGGTGGGTGGTCTTGACGATCAGGGTGTAGGCCACGATACCTGTCACGATGGAGGGCACCCCGGACAGGACGTCCGCAGTGAAACGGACCCACCAGGCGAACAGGTTTTTCTTCCCATATTCGGACAGGTAGACTCCCGCGAAGATCCCGATGGGAAGACCCACCAGGGAGGCGATGGCGATCAAGGTCATGGTTCCCAGGATGGCGTTCCCCATCCCGCCCCCGTCCACACCCACCGGCGTGGGCAAGTGGGTCAGGAACACCCAGTCCAGCCTCTTGAAACCCTGGAGCAGCACATAAAGCAACAGGCTGACCAGGGGGATCATGGCCAGGAAAGAAGCCGCCCCGCACAAAAATACCATCAGCCGGTCCACGAAGTGCCTGCGCGCGTTGAAGTCGAACATGGGTCCCCTTACCTTTGGTACTTGGAGGTCGTCATCCACACCAGCAGGTTGGCGATGACGTTGAGTATGAAAGTGATCACCATGAGCAATAGGCCGATCTCGGCCAGGGCCGCGATATGGACGTCGCTCACCGCCTCGGAAAACTCGTTGGCGATCACGCTCGCCATGCTATGCGAGGCCGCCAAAAGGTTGGTCGAGACCTGGGGGTTGTTCCCGATGACCATGGTCACGGCCATGGTTTCCCCCAAAGCCCGGCCCAGGGCCAGCATCAGGGCGCCCAAAATGCCCACCTTGGAGGGTTTCAACACCGACAGCTGGATGGTTTCCCAATTGGTGGCCCCCAGCGCCTTGGCGGATTCCCGCTGGCTGTTGGGAACCGACTCGAAAACTTCCCGGCTGATGGCCGTGATCGTCGGAAGGATCATGATCGATAGAATGACGCCGGCGGTGAACAGGGATAATCCCGTCGAAGGTCCCTGGAACAGGGGATATTTGTTCAGGAAGGACTGAAAGGGGCCCCAGAGCCCGCAGCCCACCAATAAGCTCAGGAGCCCGAAAACTATATTTTCGGCCTGGGTGAAATGCCTCTGGGTCCGGGTAAGGCCGAGGGATTTCATGACCATAAAAAAAACAATGGCTCCCGTGAGGGAAGCGAGGGTCACCAAAATCGGGTTACCGACCTTGATGAGGAAAGGGTCCACATGCACCCGCATGAAGGGCGCCAAGAGGAAGATGCCCCACAGGCCATAGACTACGCTGGGAATGGCCGCCAGGATCTCGACCACGAAGGCCACCGGGTCCCTCATCTTCATGGGGGCTAGTTCGGTCAGGAAAAGCGAGATCCCCAACCCCAAGGGGGTCGCGATTAAGAGGGCAATCAGGGAAGAAACCAGCGTGCCATACACAAAGGGAACGCAGCCAAAGAGGTTCTTGACCGGGTCCCAGTCGCTGCTGGTTAAAAAGGACCAACCCGAGACCTTCATGGAAGGCTCGGCGGCGATGAACAAGGTGACGGCAGTCATGACCGCCAAGGCGAGGATCAGGAAAGCCATGAAGGCCGTGAAGCCGCGGAACAATCGGTCGGCCAGGCCGGATAAGGGTAGAGAAGCAGAAAACGAGAAGGCCTTGGGGGCCTTCCCGTCCACCGCCATTTCGGTTGTACTGTTCAATTCATATCCTAAATTAAAACTTTACTTCGTCGATCTGCGCCTGCACCTTATCCACCAGGGAAGCGGGCAGAGGCGCGTAGTACAGGTCCGCGGCCATGCTTTCCCCATTGGCTAAATACCACTTCAGGAAATCCGTCACGGCCTTACCGGTGCCGTTATCGCTGTAGTTCTTGTAGACCAACAGCCAGGTGAACCCGCAAATGGGATAGGCCTTCTCGCCGGGCGCGTTTGTAATCATCATTCGGAAATCCTTCGGCATGCGCTTCAAGGCCCCGTCCGCGGCGGCGGTGGTCGATTCCAGGGTCGGTTCCACGAACTGGCCCGCCTTGTTCTTCAATACCGCGTAGGGAAGCTTGTTCTTGACCGCGTAGGCCAATTCCACATAGCCGATGCAGCCGGGAATCTGCTGGATCAATCCCGCCACGCCCTCGTTGCCTTTGCCCCCGTTACCCACCGGCCATTTCACCGAGGTGCCGAAACCCACGTTGCCGGCCCACTGGGTGCTGACCTTAGTCAGGTAATTGGTGAAGATATTGGAAGTGCCGCTACCATCAGAACGGTGAGCCACCGTGATATTCTGGTCGGGCAGGGTCACGCCGGGGTTCAAGTCGGCGATGGCCTTGTCGTTCCAATTCTTGATGGTGCCGTAGAAGATGCCTTCCAAGGTATCCGCGTCCAGTTTGAGCTTGTCCACGCCCGTCAGGTTGTAGGCAACCGCCACAGCGCCCGCCACCGTCGGGAAGTGCAACACTCCCGGCTTGACTTTGGAAATCTGGTCGTCCGTCATGGGGGCGTCCGAGGCCCCGAAATCCACGGTCCCGGCGGTCAACTGCTGGATGCCTCCGCCCGAGCCTATGGATTGGTAGTTGATGGCCACGCCGGCCGACTTGTTGTACTCGTAAAACCACTTCGAGTAGATGGGATAGGGGAAGGTCGCGCCTGCTCCGTTGAGCGACGCACCGGCCCTTGCGAGGGTGGCTCCCGCCATCACAACGGCGGCTAACGCACCGATCAAAATCTTACTTGAGTTTTTCATAAAAACCTCGTTTCCGTTCTGAATTGTATTCATCGTCTGAATTGCCGGACGTTACTTGCTTGTTAATTAAAGTTGGGTTACCCCTGCCCTTTTAATAGCATTGACTTATAAGGAAAGGGGGTGGGGGCCAATCCGGTTCCCTGACTACCGGACGGCCCCCAAGAAACGCTTACCACGTCATGAAATGATTCCCCGAATCACTTCAAGACTTAGAAACGATACCAAGTGCTTAAGGCTAAACGAGTATCCTGCCCGTAAGGGGTAAAAGCTGGAGAAGCGAGGGAAACATAGGTGGTTGTCGCCAAGTCCACCTCAAAGGCCAGGCGCACGTTATCCGTGATGTCCTGCATCACGTTGCCAAACATGTTGGCATCGTCGTCATAAATACTGTTGGCCGACTGGCCGTTCAAAGCGAACGACCCAATGTTGTCCGAAAACACCTCGCCGTAGCCGAAAGTGAAGAAGGTCCCGACGCTCTTCGGCAAATGAATCTGGATTTGGGCGTTGTAAGACACGGTATCGATCAAACCATACAGGTTCCCTGTACCCGCTCCACCGGTGTTGTATTGTCCAATGATTCCGGTGTCGGCCAGGGCAATGCCGCTTGGCAACGTATAGCCGGTCACACCGCCGCTGAAGCTGTTGAGCTCGTCGGCAATGCCGTTTCCATAGGTCCATTCGCAGGAAGCCGTAACGGTCGGGTCGTCCTTGTCGGTCGCTGGGACGATGGGAATCATGGCATCCACGGCGATACCCTTGCCCTGAAGGAAGGAGTTGTCCCCTTCCGATTCTGTGTGGCCGCTTTGGTTCAAGTTTCCAAGGTTATAGGTGCGGAAGGTCCCGGAAATACCGATGCTGAGGGGAACCTTATGCGAGGCTCCGGTTGCGTATGAAAATTCACCTTCCCAATTGTTCATTACGAAACGGATACCCGCATCCACGTTGGGGTAGCTCGAAATGGATTGTTCCGGACGCTCCGCGTCCACCGCGATCTGGATCTGGGCGCCGCTGCTGTCCCCAATCGTCTTCATCACGCCTAAGCGGGGAGTCCTCTCATAAACGGTACCCATGATCGGCTGGGGTTGGACGGAAGCCAAAACATAGTCCATGTTCCATCCAAAGAGGGTCCAATATTGGCCCGCCATGATGTCCCATCCATCATTCTGCAAGTCCAAATAGCAATGGCGGATACGGAAAGTGGGCGCCACATACAAGTTGGCTTCCGCCGAGTTCGCTGCCCCCAAGAAGTCACCTTCCAGATAGCCCTTGGTCGCCCAGCCGCCCACGGTCGTCTTGGCTAAAAAATCAATCCGGCTGTTTCGGACAGATTCTTGCAGTTGCGGCGTATAGGCCGCATTGCTGGAGGCCCCTGCTCCCTGGCGGGGCAACCCAGTGTTGGGAAGGTATTCATTCTTCCCCGTGACCTCGGAATCCCAGGTAAAGTCTGTTTCCTCGAACCCATGGATCTCGATATCCATCGACTGTTTTTTCTCGACTGTCGCGATGCGGTTCGTCAAAGTCCCGATCGCCGAGTTCATATCTTCCTGAAGCGCGGACGTCGAATCATCCGAACCCATTTCCTCTTCCGCGGATGCGGGAGCGGTCAGGACCGCCAGCATTCCAGTCAAGAAAAGTACTAATAACATCCAAGACCGTTTCATATCTTCTCCTCTGTTTTTATTTTTTCCCGTGACCGGGTGCTGCGTTTGCCTTGTGTGTTGAAGCGCGTAAAAAATAGCCAAACCCGGTTCCGGAAAATTTCGTGGAGACTCTATAGATGGGGGCGTTACGTAACGTCACAACAATGTTAAATCCGAGTTAACTTTGAAAATTTCGTAATGTTGGTGGAAATAAAAGAGTATTAAAGTGGTTTCCTACATACGGATAACTCATTAAAAATAACTTTGAACTATATTTTTGATAGCAAAGCGGCCATTAAAATTTTAAAACATTCAAGGAGTTTAAAAATGAAAAGATACATCTTGGTGATGGCATTCCTCGCCGGAACTGGGGTTGCCTGTGCCGGTAATGACGCCTTGTCCCATTCCAGCCCGGCGCCCCTGGGGGAAAGGCTGGCCCTCTATCTACAAGGAATGATGACCATCGAATCCGCCATTTGGGAACAAAACCATCCCGCCGGCATGGATTACCGCGAGGGAGTCCACATGGCGGTCAACTATGAGCCCGCCGAAAAATTGATTGGCGTCTCGGTGGTGGGGACCCAGGACGACCTCAAATACGTCCAGGGCCTTCTGGAAAAGGTCCAAAAAGCACTGCTTTCCTTCAATAAAAAGATAGAAAACGATTATGGCGTCGAATTATCCGAACAGGATTTTTCCTTCGCTTATCTCAATGTCAAAACCGGAAGAATCATGATGCGTTTGAAAAGCGGGCAGGGGGTGGACCTGGGACCAACGCCGACCCCCGAACCGGCGCCTACCCATCCAAACGAAGTGGACATGACCCCGAAACTATAAGAAGGATGAGCTGTTAAATGTCGGTCTGATACCCATTTTAATTTGTGACCTGGGCCAACGAGAAATGGATTTTGGTATAAATCGGTGTTAGGCCGGTAAAAGGGGTCTCTACTTTACTTCAGCGCGTCCGACGTCCCCCCGTTCAACAGATACCGGCTGGCCACGGCCGACCAAAGGCTTGTTTTGGCCTCGGCCATCTCCACTTCCATATCGACCCGGTCCTTGAGGGCCTGCTGGAAATTCGACAGGGGCCCCAGGAAAGCCAGGTAACGCTCCTTGGACACGGTCTCGGCCTTTTCGACGTTTTGTCTTTCACTGTCCAAAATTTTAAGTTCCTCCCGGGACCTTTCAATCTCGTCGGTGAACTTGATGTTCAAGTCATCCAGCGCCAGTTGGTCCGCCCCGGCTTCGGCGCTCCGGGCCTCCGCCTCGGCGTGGGCAGCCTTTTCTTCGGCATCGATCCGGAACCCCTCGAACAAGGGCAGGCTGATCCCCACGAATAGCGAATAATCCTGGGAGGATACCAGCCGGGTATCGCTCAGGTAGCCCGCGCTTCCCGCCACTTCCAAAACAGGCAGATTCTCCGCGGAATACTGGGAGGCTTTCTCCTCCGCCGATTGGGTCTCAAACCTCGCCCTCATGACCAGCGGGCTAAACCCGAGGGTTTCCAGCTTCGGGCCGTAATCCGCCGGCAAGCCGGAAGGGGGGGGGCAGGAGACGGAAACGGGTTCCATTCCCGTTAAAAGGGCCAGCCGCCGAATACCAGCCTGGTATTGGCGATCGAAATCCCCCGCCCGCAAGGCGGCATCGGACAATTGGTCCTCGATGAGGAGCCCCTGGTCCTCTGAATACTGCCCGTTCCTCACGAACCGCCTGACCGTGGCGAGTATCCCCGCCAGTTCGTCCGCCAGCCTTTTCCAGGCGTCGCGGTCCCCCTTGAGGCGCACGGCTTCCAGGTAGGCGTTGAGGGTCTGCTGATCCACCAGCGCCGTTTGGAACTTGGTCCCTTCCAGGCTGGCGTCGGCCTCGTAATGGGCCGCGGAGGATTGGTGCCAGACGGACAGGTCCAGCAGGTCCCACTTGGCGTAGGCGCTGGCGGCCGGTCCCTGACGGTAGGGCGAGGCCACCATCCCGGGAAAGCTGTCCAGTCCCGAGGTGCCGAAGCCCGAGGAGGACCCGGGAAACCCGGTGGAATCCACCGCGTCCAGGCCTACCGTGGGGAAAAAACCCGAATCGGCGGCCCTTGAAAATTCCTTCGCCTCCCTTTCCCTGGCCAGGAAAGCCTTCAGGGAAGGACTGTTTTTCTCGGCCTGTTGGAGCGCCTGGCCCAAGGTCAGGTCCGTGGCTTGAGCCTGCGCCGAACCAACAAACAAGAAAAACCCAAAAACGAAAAAACTCATTCCACCGCGAAGACGCGAAGAAAATCCAAGGGAAACGCTTGGAAAGAGAATGGGCAGGAAATTTAAACCAAGATTGGAGGCTTTGCCTTCCTTCGTGCCTTCGCGTCTTCGGGGTGAAAACTTTCTTGTGTCTTTCATTTCGCGGCCTCCTCGTAATAGGCGCTATGGGGATCGATTGGATCAAGTGAAGCCGTATGGGTCGGCTTGTCCTTGTGCACGATGGCGTAAATGACCGGCATGATAAGGAGCGTGGTTACCGTGGACCCCATCAGGCCCCCAATGACGGCCCGGGCCAAAGGGGCCGTCTGCTGGCCACTGTCGCTCAAGCCTAAGGCCATGGGGATCATGCCCACGATCATGGCGATGGCGGTCATCAGGACGGGCCGCAAACGGCTTTGGGCCCCATACACCGCCGATTCCCAGGAATGCTGCCCCGACCGCCGGGTCAGGTCAGCAAAAGTCACCAACAATATGGAATTGGCCACCGACACCCCTACGGCCATGATGGTGCCCATGAAGGATTCGATGTTCAGTGTCGAACCGCTCAAATAAAGGACCACCAGGGCCCCCGACAGCACCGCCGGCACGTTGGAAATGACGATAGAAGCAATGGGAAAAGACTCGAAGCTTCCCGCCAGGAGCAGCAGGATGACCACGATGGCGAATCCCAGGCCCGCCACCAGGCCATCGGTCATATCGGTCAGGGTCTTGACCTGTCCCCGGACCCGGACCTGCACGCCCTTGGGCAGGTTTTGATGGATGGGCTTGAGGATTTCGTCCACCTTCTCGGCGGCGTGTCCCAGGTCCAGACCCTGCAGGTTGGCCTGAACCGAGGCCATGCGGGCCAGATTATACCGGTCGTATTCGGCCACTTCCGTCCCCGGTTCCACATCAGCAAAGGCCGATAACGGCAGGGCGCCCGTATTGACCGGGATGGGAACCCTTTTCAGATCCTCGATGGACTTGATGTCGTCAGAAGGCACCTCCACCTGCACCTGGTAGTTCACCCCATCCTTGGGGTCCTCCCAATAGTTGGGCAGGGTAAACCGGCTGGAGGAGGTCACCGGCACCAGAGCCCGCCCGACGTCGGTGACATGGACGCCCCGCAAGCCCGCCTTTTTGCGGTCCACCTCCACGTTGAGGGTGGGATAATCCAGCGGCTGGCCGTATTGCAGGTCCCGGATGGCCGGCAAGGTTCCGAGTGCCTGCTTGACCTGGGCCGCCACCGCGCGGTCCTTTTCCAGGTTCTGGCCGTTCACGTCCACATCGATTTGGGTAGGCGCCCCGGCGCTCATAACTTTATCAATAAGGCCGCTGGCTTCGAAGGTCACTTGCACGTCCGGCAGCTCCTTCCGGAAAACCGATCTTAATTTTTCCTTGAGTTTCGAGGTGTTGATCCCGGATTCCTTCTTGAAGGCCACCTGCAAAACTGCCTCCTGGGGACCGGAGGTCCAGAGAAAGATGGTGTTGATGGCGTACTGGGTGGGCTGGGTACCCACGTAGCCCAGAGAGGTGTCCACGCTTCCCTCCCCGGCGGTCTGTTTGATCAGGTCCAGGACCTTCAGCAATATCCGCTCGGTCTTGTCGATGTGGGTTCCCACGGGGGCGCGCACACGCATCTGGAGCTCGTGGCTTTCCACCTTGGGGAAGATTTCCCGGCCGATATGGCTTCCCACCACGGCGATGACCAACAGCGCCGCCAGGGCGTAGCCGGCCTGGAAAAGAACTCGGCGCTTGTAAATAAACTCCAAGAGGATGCTGTGGGCCCTTTTCATCTTGTCCAGGAAGGTTACGCCGGTGCGGGAGTGGTCCTGGCCCTTTTTCAAAATCCAGGTAGCCATCACGGGAACAAGGGTCATGGAGAAGAAAAAGGCCCAAATAATGGAAAAACCCACCGAGAGGGTCAGGGGCACGAAGAGGGCCTTGGACATGCCCCCCATGAAAAAGGCCGGGATGAACACCGCCAAAATGCAGAGCATGGTCAGGAAGGCAGGGTTGAAGATTTCGCTTGTGCCGTTGATGGCGGCGGTGGCCAGCTTTTCCCCCTTCGCCAGCCGCACGTGGATGTTCTCGATGGTGATGGTGCTCTCATCCACCAAAATACCGATGGCTAGGGCCAGGCCCCCCAGGGTCATGATGTTGATGGATTGGCCCGCGATGTTCAGGCTCAGGATGGCGCCCATCAGGGCCAGGGGGATGTTGATGATGACGATGAGGGCGCTGCGCCAATCGCCCAGGAAAAGCAGGACCATCAGGCCCGTCAAGAGTGCACCCGTAATGCCCTCCAAGGACAGGGACTTGATCGAATCCTTGACCACCCCCGACTGGTCGAACTGGTAGCTCACCTTGATGTCGTCGGGAAGGACGTCCTGGAACAGGTGCATGTTGTCCTTGATCTCGTTCACCACGGTCAGGGTCGACGCATCCGAACGCTTGATGACTGGCAGGTAGATGGTGCGGTGCCCGTCCAAGAGGGCGTAACCGACCTGGATGTCGGTTGAATCCTTCACCACACCGATATCGCCCACGAAAACCGTGGGATAGGTCCCCAGGCGGATGGGTACCTTCATCAGGTCTTCGATATTTTCCACGATCGAATTCATGGGTACGGCGAGGTACTGGTCCCCGATGCGGATCTTTCCCGAAGGCTCGATCTGGTTGGCCTTGGCCAGGGCCTCGACCACGTCCTCGGGGGATAGGTTGTACTGTTGCAGTTTCTTCGGGTCCACTTCGATCACGATGGCGCGGGGGCTGGAGCCGAAGGAATCGGAAACCAAGAGACCCGGCAGGGTGGCCACCAGGGGCCGGACGTAGTTGAGGGCGTAGTCTTCGATTTCACCCAGGCCCCGCGTCGGGCTGGAGAACACCAGGTCCCCCACCGGCAAGTTGCCGCTGTCGAAACGCAGGATGAGGGGCGGCAGGGTGCCCGGCGGCATGTTCTTGAGGGCCCGAGTGGAGCGGGACACCACCTCGCCCATGGCCGCGGACATGTCGGTGTCGGGGTGGAACTGGAGCTTCAACAGCGTCACTTCCCCGATGCTTTTGGACTCGATATGCTCGATCCCGTTCACGTAGGAAAACTGCTTCTCGAAGTTGTATGCGATAAAGCTTTCCATCTGCCTCGGGTCCATGCCCCCGTAGGGCTCCACGACATAGATGCTGGGGGTGCCCAGGTTGGGAAAAATATCGAATTTCATGTGGAATAGGCTGTTCACCGCCCCCAAAGCCACCGCGATGGAAAGCACGACCATGGTGATGGGGCGCCGCATGGCCCACTGGACCAACCCTACGCGAAAGACCTGCAGGGTCAAGCTTTTATTCGTTTTAATCCGGCTGATTGGGCTCATTGGTTTTCCTCTAAGGGGCGATGAAGTTCAAGCATGCGAGGGGGTTCCAGGCCTCGACCGGAAGGAAGCGACCGTCAGGGTGTCGGTCTTGGGACGCTCGTTCAGGCCCCTCGACTGGTCGGACCCCGCGAGGGCGGAATCGAAAATTTTCTGAAAGATTTCAGCTGTTTCGGGGTTCCCGAGAGCGTTTTGTATCTTTTTATGGAGCGCCCAAACCGTCCCATAGGAATGAAGGCCCAGCCGGGCCTTCAATTCCAGGATGGACATGGGCCTCTCCCGGTGCGTTATCCAGTAAATGGCCTTAAACCAGATCGACAAGGGAACATGGGAATTCTCGAAAAGCGTCCCTGTCCTCAACCGGGTTTGGTGCAGGCATTTTTCGCAGGTCCGGACTTCGGGACGGGAATCATGGACATAGAACTCCCGCCCGCCACAATGGGGGCATTGGACCGGATGATCTAAGCCTTTCAGGCTCCAGGCCCATTCCCGGGCCCGGTCTTCATCAAGGATTTCGTTGAATTTCTTATGGGTCTTCAATTGTTCGAGGTTCATCGTGAATCTCCTGGGGGTTCGCGCCCGAAGGCACGGGATAGCGGGGACGCAATGCGGCCCGGCGTAAAAACCTGTCAGGAAATTGGGTTTAAATGCGGAGATTAAGGGGGAGAGGCTTGAAAGAATCCGGGCAGTTCGCCAGCACAGTAGGGCGAGGAATGGGAAAACTGTCCCCGTTCAAATGCCGGAAAAAAGCCGCTGTAGCGGACAAGACAACGCGAACCTTTTCGTTTTGGCTGAAGGAACACCGGGTAAATCCCGAGTCCTTATGGCAAGTAGGGGCCATCATCCTCGCCTGGGTGGAGGAGAAACCCAGGTGGGAGCCCGAGAGTGAGGGTATACCCCGATTCATGGCATTGGGCGCGAAAGAAAATGTCAGCATGGCGAAAATCAACAGCAACCGGCTCGGCATTCTCAGGAATCCCATTCCCAAACAATTGGTTTTTTGATGAATAGTCGATTTCACGCTCGTTATCCTTGTGAACCTTCAAAAATTAATTATGTGAACGTGTCCATTAAAATACAAGCTGGGTCATAAATTTTATCCGGATGAAACATGAAGGTTCCGCGGTTTCCCATAGAGTTAATGGACACGGTTTGAAGGCGGAGCCCAAAACATACCAGGGGTTCTTCCATTCGTTTCCCTTCTTGACGTTAATAAAGACCCCCCTTCCCCATCCCGAATTAGGAGGAACCATGTTCAAACTTTTCTTTTTAATAGCCGCCTTAGCGGGTTCGGCCTGGGCCATTCCCATCTCCTCCCATTCCCAAACAGCGGCCGTCCCAACGCCCTCTCCCTGGCCCTGGGGCACCGCCCTGTCCGAGTTTCGAACCGTTCAGAAATCCAGGGGCACTTTCACGATTGAACCCTTGCACGCCCGAGCCCTGGATTATCTCCTCATGGAATTCCACGAGGTGGGCCGGAACGACCCTTCCCGTGCGCCCAAGTTCTCGGTCCAAGTCGCGCCGGGGGACCCGGCCCTCTACGTCTTTTACGGCGGAAAACTCTGCGCGGTTTCCAAACCCGTCAAGCTGCCGGATTTCGGGAATGTCCGGAAAGCCCTGGAATCCAAGTTAACCCCTTCCCCCAGGATCCAATACGCCGACCCCCGGGGCTTTGAGGGGGACCACGGTTCCATGCGGGTCTTCTTTCATTACACCCCCTTTTCGCCCAATCCCGGCACTTCCCTTTACCTCGTGGAGGTTACGGGCTACTACGACGATGACCTCTATTACGGGGAAAAGCAATTCGACCTCCTGGAGGCGGAAGAGGGCGAAAGGCTTGCGGGGTTCCTGGTCTGGGTCTCGGGAGATTACCTCCAGGGCGGGAACGCCTATTCCGATTGGCTGGAAATCCGAAAGAACCCCCTATCCCAAGGGAATGTCCCCTTGAGGTGGTTCAAGGCCGGGATCGGGCCTTGACCGGCCGGTTCCAGGGCACGGATCACTTCCCACCGGAGTTGATCCATTCCATGAACATTTGCTGGGCCGTCTGGTTTTTTCCTTTGATCCAATCATCGCAATCATCGCAGGCAACCGGCTCGTGGCCCATCCGCGTCAATAGGTCCCGGTACTTCCCCATCTTCTCCTTCAGGCCCAGGCGGCGGCTCAGGCTGTAACAATCCGCCAGGGCGCAAAAATCACCGGGATGGTCCCGGTGGTAGGAATCGAAAAAGTCCAGGTCCTGCGGTGATTCGGCCCGAGTGGGATGGACTGGGTCATAGCAAGCGACCCGGTCCAGGAAACCGTTGGCGTCCGCCTGGAACGCCTTGCCGTCCCACCCATACCGACGTACGTAATAAATCTGGAACTCCTCCCCGGTTTTGATTAGGGCCCTCTGGTAAATGCCGATGAAGGCCTTGCCGGTGGCCCTCAGGACGATCGGGCAAAACCCCGATCCGCGTACCGCAGGTGCTTTTTCGAACCTGCCGTGCCCGGGTAGTCCCGAGAAAAGATAGACGTTGGCGATTTGGGTCACGCCCTCGGCGCTGTAAACCACCAATTGGTCCCGGCCATTCCCGATCAAGTCGGCGCCCTCGAAACCCTCGTATTTGTCCCCTTCGACCAAAACGACCTGTTCCAGTTTCCAATCGCCGCCATCCAAGTGGAAATAAGCGAACCCCGCCCCCGCATCCTTCACCAACTGCCGTCCGGCGTTGTAAAGCAGGCCCACGTCCTGGTACCCGGCCAATCCAATGATGACATCCGTTCCCGGTGTCTTTGAGAATGCGTGGTAGGCGTCCCCCTCGATGTTCCAGAAAACCCCCTTCTTCCCGGGGTACTTCTCCCGCATGACGTCGTTGATTTCCTCCAACCGTATCTGGCCGAACGCGATCAATTCGCTGGCCGTCTCATCCACCGCGAAAAGGGGAAGGACTGGCAACAACAGGAATAACAACCCGAGCATTATTTTCACGAATAAACCCCCGCTCCCGCAAGCGGGGCAGGGATAAGTATCGCCGCCGAATTTCAAAGTCCAGGCCATTTCCTGGTCCTTTCCTCGTTCAGGTTTCCATTGAACCTTTTATGGGCCAACCATTGCTGGCAGGGCACCGGGTTTCTCTTTCACTCGTTTTGTTCCCGTCGGGGAAACTGGGGAGCCGGGGGGCGGCCCGCGTCCGATTCCCCCCGGCCGAACCAGGCCGCCGGGCGGTCCTAGACGGGAAGACCCGTCACTAAACTGTGGAGGGTCCGCAAGGCCCGATAGGCATCCTCCCCTTCCGCCGATATTTCCAGGTCGTGGTCCCCGGACTCCAGCAGGGTGACCATTTCAGGAAGGCTCTTGGGGTTTACTTCGACCTTTCCATTGCAAATCCTTATCCTGGCCTTGAACTGGGCGGCTGTCCGGCTGAGATCCATCAAGGTACGAAATTGAAGCGGGGAAGCGTGTGGCACTTCTAATTTAAGCAGCATCGCTATGTCCTCCGTGGTGAAAAACTTGTTGAAGTGGGCTTGTTTCTTTACTGAAAGCGGATCGGCGGTCCGCAAAAGAGACACATTGGGGGATCAAAAGCCGCGGTGGGGGAATGATCTCAAATTCTTAAGGGAACGGTATAACTCAGGGGAAATGAAGCCAACCGACAGGCAAATAGGATGGGTTCATTCATGAAACTCACACCCATCTCTCGTTTCCAGGATTGGAGGTATTTCGAATAAACTAAATGAGGCTTATGAGGTTTTGAATCCGCTTCCTGGAATTGGGAGTCCAATTGGCGTATCAGGGTTCTTGCCTGATGCCGGCCTGGACTGTTGGCGGCATAGATGGTTCCGGAGTAAAAACCCTGGTTATGAACGCACAAGCTGAGAAGCGGCCGACACACGAAAAGGGTAAGAACAGCCGCCATCAGGCTGATCAACGATATCCTCCGCAACAGGTCCATTAGTACCAGCATGGATTTCCTCCCCGTCTCAAAAAACGGTCCGCCTTAGGCATTCTTCCCCTCCCGAGGCAGTCCATCCCGGTTGAAAAACGCCAAAGACCCGTCCTTATGGATCAACTCGATCCTCAGGGTGCCGGTCCCGGAATCCTTGAATTGGACGCCGATGACGCTCGAATCCAGGTACACCGGCTTGGCGGGGCTAGCCGAATTCCCCGTGTCATAGAGGAAGGCGTCGCCATCCTCCGTAACCTTGACCAGTCGGTTGCCATCCGGGCTCTGGAATTTCAACATCCCATTCGGGCTGGTTCCCTCCTGGGTGGCCTGGGCAGGGGCTTGCGCGCTTTCCGATTCATCGGAACCACTCCCATTATCCGCTACGGGTTGTTGTTGGGGGGTGCAACCGTAATCTGCGGGCGTCTGGGGGGGCGTGCTGTTATCGGCGGGCGCCTGGTCAAACCCTTTATCCGAACCTCCGGGGGGGGCCGCTTCAGCGGTGCCGTCCCCATTGTCTTCGGCCGGGACGTAATTGCCGTTTTCATATATATAGACCGTGTTATTCACGGGATCGGCCCAGTTCCAATAGCCGTCGTTCCAATAGCACCAGTTGGTGGTCCAGGGATCCTGCCACCACCAGTTATCGGCGTAATACTGCGCCCAGAAGAAGCCCGCGCCGCAGCCCCAGCCGTACCAGTTGCATCCCCAGCCGTCGCAATAATGGCAATAGGGGTTGCCGTTCCAATTGTGCCAGTAGGCTTGGTTTCGTCCGAACTCGTTACGGTTGAAACCGTTCACCCCGTTCATGAACCCCCTGTTCCCCGCAAAGGAGGCCATACGACCCGTGACCACTTTCGAACCCATGTCACGGGAGGAAACGGACCGTCCCGGCATGCCATGACTGGCAAGGGCCCCCGTGGATAGGGCGGGAGCAGAGTGCTGGAAGGACGCGGGGAGTGATGCCCTATTTCCGACCTGGGCCCCAGCGGTCCCTAATCCCCTTGGGTTCCCCGCCGTTTGGGAAGTGGAGGCATGGTTGAAGTGATGCAGGCCATTGGACGCACCATAGGACCCGTATGAGGCCCGGAGGTTGCCGTATGATGATCCCGGATGGTTGAAATGGTGTAGCGCGGGAACCGACCGGTTATTCCCATAAGCGCCTTGGGCGCGGTTCGAATTCCATCCCGGCGTGTAAGACCTTCCGTTTCCCCGGGGATTTCCATAGGAACGGCGGTTAAAGGATCGGGCACTACCCCCCCGGTAAACCCGGGAAGCACCGCCCCAACCTCCTGCGCCCCTGGAAAACGTGCTTGAACCTCCGCCGCTCCATCCCCTTCCACCGTTGAAGCCACTCCCGGCCCGACCACCGCTGGAATGATCACCACCGCCGTTCGAACCTCCGCTCCATCCGCCTGAACCGCCACCGCTGTAACCGCCGCCTCCGCCACCCCGGAAAGCCAAAGTCATGGCCACCGGCAAGAGGAAAAACAAAAAACCTAGAATCTGTTTGCTTTTCATTTCGCACCATCCCGCCGGAAAGGCCAAGGGATTCTTCCCGGCTCCTAGTGTTTAGACGCACCAGGGGCACTCCCGAGTTCAATTTATTTTATTCAGATGGATATGGAAAGACGCGAGGAGTGAGGCTCATGATGTTGTTAAAGATTTCTCAAAGGAAACCCTTGTTTCCCGCCACCCGGATTCATAAAAAACTATCTCCAACATGCATGTGAAAGCTTCCCAAAGCTTCCCCAATCATGATTTTAACCATGGAAACAACGGGTTGGGTTCAATGACTTCGGTCAAAGGGTGGCAACCGGAATCAACTATTTGAGCGCCGCGTCCAGTTCCGTTTGGCTTGAGACCGTCCGTAGGTCGTTGATCTTTTTCCAATCGTCCGGCTTTATGCTTTCCTGTGCCGAAACGGGGTAAAACCTGGCGAATTTCGATCTCGCGTTTTCATCCTTGTCAATCTTGTCCGTCAAGGCTGTCAGCGTTTCCACGTTGTAGCCCTTGAACCCGTAAGCGTCATCAAAGTCGTATTCCAGCCCCCATTGCCCGCCCTGGACACCCTTCGCGGTGGTGAGATTTTTCAGGTAATAGGTTTCCTCATCCTTCATTTCGCCGGTTACTGGGTCATATTTCATCACCTGGAACCCCGGATTGTTGAACCGGATGGGGCTGACCGCGGGGCAGATATGGGTGATCAGGAATGGCTTCCCATCCTTTTTCATCAGCTTGAAATCGTCCATGTGGGTGTGCCCCGCGAAGATAAAATCCACCGTATCGGCATAATCCCTCATCAATTGACAGAAGGCCTCTTCGTTTTCCGTTCCCCAGAAAAACTTCCCCGGTTTCTTGCCGTCGGCCTTGGCGAGTGCCTTGAGGGTCCCGAACACGTCCGTTTGGGGCGGAATGTGCATGATCAACTGGACCTTCAACTTATTCGACTTCGCCTCCTCCAACCGCCCCTTCAGCCAGGCCAGCTCTTCTCCCCCCGCCACGTCATTGGGCTCGGAATGGCAGGAATCGTTGGAGTATCGGTTGGACCAGTAGATGTCGTTGATGACGATGAACCGGGTATCCTCCAGGGTAGGATGCGGCAGTTCGTAGTATCCCGCCTGGGCCATGGTCTCCATGGCTTCCGGATGGCCCTTCAGGACATTCCATTCTTCTGCAATATCCTTGAGGAAGGGGGTTCGGGTGGCCATCATATAGTCGCCGCACTCGGAGTCGTTGTTGCCCAAGGAAAAATAGACCGGCGTGCCACCCAGGTACTTCTGGACCTCGCGCGACACGAAAATCTCGGTCTTGGTCACAAAATCCTCGTAAGTCTTCTCGTCCTTCCCGCCCAGGGGCTCGAATAGGTCCCTCGACTCATGGACCAGGTAATCGCCGGTCACCACCGCGAAATCATAAGGGCCCCTCCTTTGGACACTCATCAGGGTCGAAACGAGCAAGGGATAATTGGTGTCTTTTCCGGGAGCGGATAAAGCCGTTTGGGGGACGGACTCAAAAACGCCCTCCCATTGTTCCACCGGTTGAGCGATGAGTTGTTTGACCAAGGCCGGGTCTGCGAAGGGATCAAGATGAATGTCGGAAAGGAGAAGAATCTTTCCTGACCTCGGGTTATCCTTGTCCTCCGGCCCCTCCGTCAGTTCCTTGGTCCAGCCCCTACCCATCCAACCGAGCCCCAACATCAAGGACAGGCCAATGTACAGAAATTTAGTTTTGCTCATGATCCGTTCCTTATTCACATGATTTTCCGGACTGCCTATCCCCTCAAGCCGCGCCCATAGACTTCAGTCACACAGGGGAGGAGGAGACTATCATTTCCCCGGGGCTGGGGATGACATTCCAGCAGCTGTTTCACTTTCACGGTAGCTTCCATTTTTCGGGATCGCTCAGGGCGGATAAGAATGCCAGAAACCGGCGAGTCATGTTTTTCTCTTGTGTTAAAACCCCGGAGCCCCCTCAGTGGTCCCATATTACGGTCAGTCATGATCAATCATGTTAAGGCTCAGTAAAATTACCACCGGAACCGCTGCTGGGAACCTATTGATAACACGAGGGGAACAATCTGGGAGCTCACCTTATTTGACGAAGCGCCATGACTGCTCAGGGAGGCGGGGGGATCTCATCCGGGGTGGGATTGGGAGTGGCGGTGGGGGTCCATGTGGGCAAGGGTTTTAAAACCGGTTTGGCCCCGTAATTCTTGTTCACGGATACGGAAAAACTTTTACTGGTAAAGGGTACGCCTCCCTTGTTCATCTCGTTCCCCGCTTCCACCGCGTAAAGCCACCAGGAAGGCTGGATATAACCTCTCTTTTGGGAATCATCCAGGAATTGCTTGATGTCGAGGTTTTCGATGGAATCCGTTCTATCCTTTGCCAGATAGGCAACGTATTTCCTCGTGCCATTCCCCTCGGGCACGTCCCATTTCCATACCTCCCAACCCATCCCGTCGATGGTGGCCGGGCCCTGGTCATATTGCCAGCCGTGGGTATCGCGGTAGTCGAGCCAGATCATCACCTCGGCGCCCTTGGGAAACCCATCGGAACCGCAACTGTGGTCCTGGCAAAGCCAAATGTCATAGGCCGCGTCCCAGGCGCCGGTATTTGTGGGTTCGAATGACCAACTGGTCATCACGCATTTCAAGGAGTTCAGGGGCGCGGGAAGCTCGGTGGTGGGGCTGCTTTGTCCCCAGGCGCTTCCAAAAACAACCGATGGATAGGATGCGATCGAGTAGCCGCAATCATGGTCGCCCTGGGTGACGGTGAAGGAGCCCGTCTGGTCGTCAATGTCCATGCATTGGGTTCCCGGGCATTTCTCCTGGTTCCAGTAATCGGTTTGAACGATATATTTTCCCACAGTTACTGCCTGGTAACGCTCACAGGTGGAGACGGTTTCCGCCATACCTCTGGGGGTCACCAGTCCACAAGCCAACCAAAGAATTCCCCAAAACCGCGCTTTATATATAGAAGGCATACCTAAAAGATGGTGAAAGCTTGGATGTTCCCGAGTGAAATATTTCACGCTGATCCTTTTACCCAAATTAAACGTTCAAACCTTCCCAGATTAGACGTCCTTCGACCAAAAGTGTCGTACTGAAGCTGTTATAACCTCATCTTGCCTAATATAAGCCTGTATGGGGCAATCTAACCAATCTCGTTTTCAGGGATTTTTCTTTTCTTAAAAAAATTCGTGAAACCATTCCTGCGTCTTGAGGAATCCATTGACAGGCATTAAAACGCCCGCCCAAAATGCACAACATATGACATACACCGAACGCTCGATCGATGTCGCCGGTTTAAACATGACCGTGGATCCGCAGGCGGAATACCTCCGTGTCGCTTTCGGGGGGATCTTTTCCGTTTCCCAGGCCGGCCCGGTTTCCGCCCACGTCCTCGAACTCACCCAAGAATATCAGGCAAAAAGGGTCTTGATCGATTTTCGGGAAATCACGGGCGACCCCACCACCATGGAACGCTTCACCCTCTCCAGCGTTTTCGCCGCGAAATATATCCTCTACCGGAGCACGAACAAGATACCCGCGACACTCTTCGCCGTCCTGGGAAACCATCCCTTCGTCGACAAGCAAAAATTCGAGGAGCACGTGGCCGTCAACCGGGGCGTACCCATCCGGATTTTCGTCGATTTTCACCAGGCGTTGAAATGGCTCGGGGTTGACCCAACCCGTGAAAATCCCGTTCCCTAAAAGGGTCCGCCCGCCGGAAACCCTCGTGGCCTAAAGGACATTTTAATTCTGACGAGTCGTCTCTTCATTGATGACCGGTTCATCCACCGTTTGGCCCCAATCGCTCTGCTGGTCGACCCTGAACAGAATCCACTGCCGGACGCCTATCCGCTGGAAGGTCCAATATTCCCTGAAAGTTTGAAACCTGAGTCCATCACGCGACGTTAAGGGTTTTGTGCTATCGTCGTTATTGAAATATCGGCCCTTGTCGTCAGTGAAATAATCAACCGCGCCCGCGTCAATGCAGGCGGCGAATTTATCCCTGTCCCTGTTCAAATAGTTCTCGATCTCAACAATCGAAATATTTTGAACCTTCAAGTTCTCCATGTAATCCTTTTGCCCCATTTTCTGGTAGAACTTGATGTCGCTCTCCCACTTGGCATAAATTTCAGGAGCCAGGAGCGCCTTCAACTTGGGCAGGTCCTGGACGCACCAGGCTTCTTGGATCTTCATGAAGGATTTCTCGGCCATAGCCTTCAGGTGCTTTTCATCCCACTCGGAGTCCAAGGGGGCAAGCTCCTTCAAGACCTCTTCGACTTTTTCCGATTTTTTCTGGGTTTTCCAGTTCCCATACCAATACAGCAGGCCGGAAAAGGCGATCAAACCGGTGATTTCTAGAAAGATTAAAGGGTAGTCCTTCGCGGGTATGGGTGGTTGGCCTCCACCCGCCAAGCCATGACCGCCTCCACCACCGCCCCCTCCTCCACCGCCTCCACCGCCGCCACCCCGCGCGAAAGCGTCCAAAAGGGACATAACCCACAGGAACAGGACGGTCCAAAAGTATTTCAAATTCAGGTTAGACATAAACAAACCTCAACAAAAGCGTCCCATCGGTGGAAAGATCACTTTGTTTCAGACCAGCGGACCAATTGCAGGCCGTAATCTTTAGTAATATCCAATTGGTAAACCTTGCCGGTGTCCTCGTTGACCCGGAACAAACCATAATCGGCATCCCAAAAATAGACCGGGTTGAGGTTCTTGTCGAATTTATAAAGCCGATACCGCATTTCATGACACCGCGGATCATTGGGCGGCATGCCCGGAAAAGCCGGCTTCCCATAATAAAGAAACAAGTTCCCGTTTTTGTCCATGGTTTCGATGTCCACCCAATGGTAGCCCTCATAATCAACCTGGGTCGAATGGGCCTGATCGGGGGTGGTGAACACCGTTGAAGCTTCGGTGCCGTTTTTGACGTAATGCTTTTGGATGGAATCCAATGCGCCCGGGGAGAGGGGCCGGGAAAAATTATGATAAGTTTTCCCAGTCTGTATGTTGAAAAGAACCCCATCCCTTAAACGCGGCGTTTCCAGATAATCGTCAAAATTCAAGTCATGGGCATGGGCTCCATCGGTATCACAGGTGAAACCCCTGTATCCGACATAAAAAAGGATCTTCCCCTGGCGGGCGAAGAAGTTCCATCTTTTGTTGTACTTTCGGTTCCAGGTAACTTCCCTGATCTTTCCCCCTTTCGAATTGAAAACCTTCAGGATCGATGTCCTGTCCAAGAAATAGACATTCTCATTTTCATCCACATCGAACCTTAAATATCCCTCGTCTAAATCCATGAAGTTGACAGGCCCTCGGCGCATGCGGACGCTCAGGTCCTTGGAATTGAACCGGCAAACCACTTCCTTTTGGTATTGTTCCTGCCCAAAGGATTGGACGGGAACCAGCGCGTAAAAAGCGATGACCGCGGGGAGAAGGAATAAACTCCGGTTCATTTTGTTCAATTGGATCTCCCTGTCATGACGGACCGATACCCTGCGGCTCATCCCAACGCCTTCTCATAAAGGCGGACTCGCCATTCCTTCCAAGGTTGGGTCCCTGCCTTTTGGAAGCCGTGGGATTCATAAAAGGAACATAATTTCGGGTTGTCATCCATGCAGTCAAGCCGCACGAACTTCTTCCCGCCGAACCGCGCCTTTTTCTCGATATCAGCAAGGATCCCCGCTCCAAGTCCTCGGCCGATATAATCCGGGTCTACTCCCATCGTATGGACCCAATAGGCCAGTTCGTCCTTCCTCAAGTGATGCCAAAAGGCGTCATCGTCCTGGACAACATACATCCCAATCAAGGCCCCGCCATGAAGAACCTTGTAAACCTTGCCTTCCCTGAACCTTTTCTCAAGGATGGGGCGGCCCTTTTCCCCCAGGAAATCCCTCCATTGGGTGAGGCCCTTCCCTTTCAACCAAAGGGCAATGCGCCTCAACAGCGCGAGCAAATCATTCATGTCCGAGGTTTGTGCCGGTAAATAGTCCAAGCCTTCCATATTATTCATACCGTTCCAATATTAAACCTGTCTGGAAGGTCCCCATCATTAACGGGGCCAGTGGTATTAAATACTAAACTTCTATAAAGACAGATTCACTCGATCTACTTTTTCTCTGCCCTCGGCGTTTTACGCCGGTCCTTGGTGAACAAGACCCACTTGTCGCCCGCCTTGCGGAACAAGTCCTTGCTCTTCTCGTCCCAATAAAGCCCCTTGCCCAGGGGTTTCAGGTTCGTGGGCTGTTCCTCTTCCTTCTTGCGGCGATCCTTCCCCACGAAACGGTTCATGCGTCGGCGGTCATGCAGGACCACCGTGTACTTGTCTCCCAGTTTTTTCAAGATGATCTTTTTCACCGGGTCAAAATAGTAATTTCCTGTCAGTTGGGTGTAGTTTGCCTCAGACATGTTTTCCTCCTCTTCTCAACTTATCGTTTATTGTTCCTTACTTATCCACTTCCTCAATCGGTCAAACCAGCGTGAGAACCATTCGATTAACTTTTTCCTTCCCCTTCTTCCAAACCCAGGCAGGCTCGCTTTTCTCCGGCCCCGTCGCGAAGGCGTGCAGGAAGGGCGTCCATTGCCGGTTATCCTGCAGGGCTAGGGTCAAACCCGGAGCCTTTATTTTCAACCGTTTCCCATCCAGTGCCAGGCACGGCCCCAGGCTTAAACCCGCCGACTTCCCTTCCCAGATTTTATTCTGGGGCCGGGGCTCCACGGGGATCACGCCCTTTTCCTTCCCCGAGTTATAAACGCATCCCGCCCATTCCCCGTAGGGCAGGTTCAAGACCTGACGGACATGGATGACCTTCACATCTTCCAGGGGGATCAATACCGCCCGCACTTCCATCCCCTTCCCTACTACTTTCAGCGTCACCCTCAACCCGATAGAACCACGTTTGAGTTTCACCCGGCCTTGGAATTTCCGAGCCTGCGTGGCCTTCGCAGTGTTCTTGGCCCAGCCTTCGGTGAAGATCTCGGGGGTGATCACCCCGACTGTCACCCGGCCGTATGAAAGAACGACATTTCCCCCTCCCCCCACCCGGGCTTTCAGGCCGGGAGCTTTGAGGATTTTGGGTTTCAATGGGTTTTCCTTATTTTGCGCTTGGAAGATGGGGTTTGTTGCAATCGGCTAGCCCTCCGGTTCCAGGCCCAACTGAAGGTGCTTATCACGAAGAGAAATGCGATGGGGTATAAAAGACAGATGTCCCCCCAAAAGTTGGGCCACCAAATCCTTCGGCAGAAGATGATGACCAGGCAGGCGAAGATTACGGCCCACAGGCTCGCGCCATACACCGCCAATTTGAGGGAAAGCCGGTAAGTGAAGCGCTCCTTGGGCTTGGGGCGCCAGTTTAAAAAGGGCCACCATCCCCAGTCCGCGTCGGAAAGCCAATTGATGAAATCCGCCACTCGATCGATCATCGGTCTTCCTTTGCCCGGGAACCTTTAAGGATGAAACCACCCGCGACAGATCAAATATAGCACGAGTGGGGAGTCGGAGGTTATCGTGTCCCCGTGTAAAATAAGTTTGTAACATCTGAAAAAGTCGGCTTACGCCGCCTTATTCAGCAAGCCTTATAAGTAACCCCACGATTTCCTGCGGAAATCTTTGGGGTCGAGACCTCTGATTGTCGCTTTATTGGAGTTTTTCAGAGGTCTCAGTTTGTAACACAAGCCTAATCTGGAGAAATTCTCATGTTCATGTACCGGACTCGCTTTAAGAAAGAAATCCTTGCCGAGTTTCTGCCTCCTTACCGCCCCAATCGGGCCGGGCGGGTGATCCTTCTATTCGACGGGGTGCCGGGGATGCCCTCCAAGCAAAGCCAGGCCGAGTTCCTTTCGCGCAAGGGTTTCTGGGTCATTCATCCCCGCTACCGGGGAACCTGGGAAAGCGGGGGGAAATTCTTGAGGGATTCCCCCGAAAGGGACCTACGGGACATCCTCGATGAGCTTCCCAAGGGCCTGCGGGAGGTAACCTACGGGAAGCGGTTTCCCCTCCAAGCGAAGGAGATCTTCGTGATGGGCGCCAGTTTCGGCGGGGCCTTGGCCATCCTCTCAACGCTCGAAGCCCGGGTCAAAAGGGCCGTGGCCTTCTGCCCCGTGGTGGATTGGCGGGTCTCGAACCGGGCCGAGCG
Organism: candidate division FCPU426 bacterium; assembly: GCA_963771075.1. Lineage (GTDB taxonomy): Bacteria > Oederibacteriota > Muellerivitia > Muellerivitales > Muellerivitaceae > CAVTWJ01. The sequence continues at coordinate 54,720 of CAVYSE010000004.1, forward strand.
GAAGGAAACTTCCAACCCCATTTACCCCGCCTATATAAAAGAAGCTTTCGGAGAGGGCTACCGGTTAAAAGCGAAGGATTGGGCCAAACTGCGAACCGGGCGCTTCTACAACCCCGCCCACCGTATCCGGGAGATCGATCCCTCCAAGGTCCTGCTTTTCCACGCCCAGGATGACCCCGTGATTCCCTGGAAATCGGTCGCGTCTTTCGCCGATCAAACCGGTTCCAAACTGTTCCTTTTCAAGCGTGGAGGCCATTTGCCCATGGGCCGCACGGCCCAAAAGCACTGGGGGAAGATCCGATTATTCTTAAAGTGAAAAGCTGAGTCCTGTTCCCATCCCCCCTTTGCCTTTGGATTGGTTGCCCTACCGGTCAACTTCTGTGTCACAACCATTCTATTGACCTTTGATTTGGCGGTATCATGGGATCCTATGAAATTTCGATTATCCAAGGCCCTTTGGCTCGGCCTTTTCCTGGCCGGGTTTCCCCTCAGGCCAATCCCGGCGGCGGCCCAGGCCCTTTGCGGGTCTGTCGCCAATGAAACCTTGAGTTGGTCCACCCTGGCTCCCATGTCCAGCAACAACACCTACATGGGCTCCGCCGTCATCGACAATGTCATTTATGCGGTGGGCGGTACGGGTGCCAGCCAGTTACTTTCTTATAACCCTTCCACGAATAGCTGGTCCACTTTACTCACCTTGCCGGAAATTGCTTATGGCCCCGCGGCCGGAGCCATTAATGGAATTCTTTATTTCACCGGGGTACCCCCCGGTTCCGTCATACCGACCCCCGATGGTCTTTATGCTTACAACCCAGCGACGAATTCCTTGACCAGCCTGGCGAATTTGTCCGTTCCCACCGAGTACGCAGCCGCGGCGGTCATCAACAACATTTTCTATGTGGCCGGCGGTGATGGCGGCGGGTACAACAACTTGCAGGCTTATAACCCCGCCACCAATAGTTGGTCCACCCTGGCTCCCATGCCCACGGGCATCATGAACGGGGGCGCGGCCGCCATTGATGGCCTCATGTATGTCGTGGGCGGCGCGACAACCGGCGGATCCGTTTCCAGCCTGCTTCAGGTTTACAATCCCGCCACCAATAGTTGGTCCATCCTTGCCTCGATGCCCGTGAACCTGGAAAGCTTTTCGGTCGTGACCATCAACGGAATTCTTTACGTCCTGGGCGGAGAAGAAGCTCCTAGCACACCGGTGAATACAGTGGAAGCTTATGACCCATCCTCCAATACTTGGACGACACTGACCGCTTCCATGCCCACCGCCAGATATGGTTTAACCGGGGATGTGGTCGGCAACGTTATTTATGAGATCGGCGGCTGGGGGAATACATTTCCATTTTCTCTCAGCGTGAATGAAGCCGCCGAATTCGTTTGCCCTCCCACCGCCACACCCACCTTCACCCCCACTTTGACCCCGACTTCGACTTTCACTCCCTCGCCGACGGCAACGCCTACCTTTACCCAGACGATGACTCAAACTCCAACGGCCACCCTCACCCCCACCGTGACCCTCACGCCGACTATCACCAACACCCCCACGCTCACTTCGACACCGACCAACACCACCACCCCGACCGCCACCTTCACCCCCACCGCGACCTATATCCCCGACTTCCTGGCCATTCCCCAGAACCTCTTCAAGCCCGCCCAGGGGCCGCTCGTGATGCAGTTATCCGTCCCCTATTCCGCGGGCACCGTGAGCTTGAACGTCTACAACACCGCCGGGGAATTCATCAAATCACTTGTGAAACTGAACCTCACCCAGCCCACCCAGATGGCCGTCACCTGGGACGGCACCAACCAGGAGGGGGACGCCTGCGCCAGCGGGGTCTATCTCTTTTATTTGAACGAGCCACTTGAGCGCAAATCCGCCCGGGTCCTGCTGATCCATTAGCGAGGGTCCGCCCGGTCGGGCCAAGGTGGTTTTAATCCGGTAGGGTTCCTTTTAGCCCAATACGGGCGGTAAGATATCGCCAATGTTCCGCTCTTTATTCCAGCCCGCTTGTTTCTGCCTCTTCCTTCTGGGGTTTTTCCTCAGGCCAATCCCGGCTGTGGCCCAGCCCCTCTGCGGGTCCGTCGCCTATCAATCCTTCACCTGGACCGACATGGCCACTATTCCCGGGAGTGTGAACTGGGCCCGTTCCGACGTTATCAACAATATGATCTATGTGGCGGGAGGGGGTACCCCGCCCATTGATTTGTATTCCTACGATACCACGATCAATACCTGGATCAGACTGGCCGACATGCCCGTCGGTGTGAGCGGGGCCGCGGTCGGGGCGGTCAATGGAATTTTATACGTGGCCGGAGGAGCTTCTGGCGGCGCTACCACCAACGGCCTACAGGCTTATAACCCCGTGACCAACAGCTGGGCCACCCTGGCTCCCATGCCTAACAAAACCAATGTTCCCGCCTCGGCGGTCTTGAACAATATTTTTTACGTGATCGGCGGCCAAGGCTTCGAAACCACGCTCGACGCCTATAACACGACCACGAACAGCTGGTCCACCCTGGCTCCCATGCCCGTGGGCTACAGTGACAGCGGCGCGGCGGTCATCAACAACTTGATCTATGTCGTGGGTGGGATGTTAGCCACCAGCGTTATCTCTCCCGGTCTGCAAGTTTACGACCCCTCAGCGAACACCTGGTCCGCCCTGGCTCCCCCCCTGCTCAGTCTGGAAGGTTTTTCCGTCGTGACCATCAATGGGATCCTGTACGTGCTCGGCGGCTACAATGACTCCACCCTCTTTTCCGGCGCGGTGGAAGCTTACGACCCCTCCGCCAACAGCTGGACGATCTTAAGCAATTCCCTGAACCCGGCCAGAGTGGGTTTGACCGGGGACGTGGTCAACAACGTGATCTATGAGATAGGCGGGTTTAACGGAGTGGTGAGTACTTCAGAGTTGAACCAGGCGTCCAACGCCGTTTGTAACCCGACGCCCACGCCCTCGCCCACGGTAACGCCCACCGCGACCCTCACTCCCACCGTGACCCTCACGCCGACTATCACCAACACCCCCACCCTCACTTCGTCCCCGACCAACACCACCACCCCGACCTCCACCTTCACCCCCACCGCGACCTACATCCCCGACTTCCTGGCCATTCCCCAGAACCTCTTCAAGCCCGCCCAGGGGCCGCTCGTGATGCAGTTATCCGTCCCCTATTCCGCGGGCACCGTGAGCTTGAACGTCTACAACACCGCCGGGGAATTCATCAAATCACTTGTGAAACTGAACCTCACCCAGCCCACCCAGATGGCCGTCACCTGGGACGGCACCAACCAGGAGGGGGACGCCTGCGCCAGCGGGGTCTATCTCTTTTATTTGAACGAGCCACTGGAGCGCAAATCCGCACGGGTCCTGCTGATCCATTAGCGGCGGCCCGCCCGTTCGGGCCAAAGAGCTATTTGCGGTATGATTAGGGCGTATGTTTCAAACCTTATCTAAATCACTCATCCTTCTTTTGGTCCTGGGTTTATTCCTCAGGGCTGACCCGGCTTTATCTCAAATAACCTGCGGCTCGGTCGCGGACCAGCAACTCAATTGGACTGAAATGGCCCCCCTGCCAGTGGAGACCAGTTGGGCCGGTTCCGCCGTCCTCAACGGCTTGATCTATGTGGCGGGGGGAGTCAGCCCCGTCAATTTCCCAGCCACCGACACCCTTTTCGGCTACGATCCCACCGCGAACACCTGGACGACCCTCGCCAACCTCCCCGACAATTTATACGGGCCCGCGGTGGGCGCGGTGAACGGCACCCTTTACGTGGCCGGAGGCCTCAACTCGGCCGGGACGACCGTCAATAGCCTTTATGCCTACAACCCCGGCACCAATACCTGGTCCACCCTTCCCAACATGCCAACTGCCACTTATGACGCAGGATCGGCCGTCATCAACGGCATCTTTTACGTGGCAGGGGGATACGACGGCGCCAGCACAGAAACCTTGCAGGCCTTTGATCCCGCCACCAATAGCTGGGCCACCCTGGCCCCAGGTCCCGCGGGGATGGTATTTGGGGATGTGTCCGTCATCAATGGCCTGCTTTATAACTTGGGGAGCCCGGATATCTATGATCCCACCACCAATACCTGGTCCGTTCAAACTTCCCATGGATTCGTATTAACTGGGGACGGTCGTTCTCTGTTGAACGTAAACGGAATTCTTTACGCGATAGGAGGGGGCTGGGGATCCTACGGAATATTTGCTTTCGACCCCTCGTCCAACACCTGGACCACGCTGACTAACACCCTGCCTACGAACAGATTGGGTTTAACCGGGGATGTGGTCAACGGCGTGATTTACGAAATCGGGGGAACCGGCCCCGGAACAAGCTTTTCAGCCCTCAACGAGGCCGCTACGATCACTTGTCTTCTGACTCCCACGCCCTCGTCCACGGCCACCCTCACTTCGACCGGCACCGCCACCCTCACCCCCACCCCCACGGTCACCAGCACTCCCATGGCCCCTCTCTGCGGGTCCGTCGCCAGCGAAACCCTGAACTGGTCGTCCATGGCGCCCATTCCCATCACCTCCATGTTTTCAGGATCCGACGCCATCAACAACGTCATTTACCTCGTGGGGAACTCGTTACCTCTCACGAACGCAGCTTATTCCTATAACACCTCCACGAACACTTGGGCCCCGATCGCCAGCCTGCCGGGCAATCTCTTCGGCGCGACCGTCAATGCCATCGGCGGCATTCTCTACGTGGCCGGCGGAACCAATGGAGCCTGGATCACCAATCAAGTTTTAATATATAACCCCGCCACCAATTCCTGGGCCTACAACGGTTTCCTGGCCACATCGACCCAGAACGCGGCTTCGGCCGTGATCGGCAACACCCTTTATGTGGCCGGGGGATTTGACGGTGTGGACAATACCACCTTGCAGGCCTTTAACGTATCATCGGGCCTCTGGAACATCCTGGCGCCCTTGCCGGTTGGAGTCGCCGAGGAGGGTGCCGTCGCCCTCAATGGGCTGTTGTACCTGGCGGGGGGCGATACTAGCACCGGAGTGGTTCAAAACACGCTCCAGGTTTACAACCCGGCTACCAACTCTTGGAGCACCCTGGCCCCCATGCCGGTTGGGGTTCGTGGCTTATCGCTCGTGACGGTCAGCGGCATCCTTTATGCCATCGGCGGGTTAACGTCCTCTTCAGGGTCGATCAACACCGTGCAAGCCTACGACCCCAGCACCAATAGCTGGACGATCCTGAGCAACAGCCTTTCTGTCGTGGATTGGGGATTAACCGGGTCCGTCGTCAACAACGTGATCTATATGATGGGAGGGTTCTCATCCAGCGACAACTACGCCGCCACCATCCTTTGCGTCACCTCCACGCCCACCTATTCCCCGACCGTCACCCAGACTTTCACGGTTTCCTCCACCCCCACCGGTACACCGACCGGTAGCCCAACGCTCACCGCCTCGGGCACCTCCTCTCCCTCGGCGACCTCCACCCCGACGCCGACCCCAACCTTCACCCTCACGGCCACGAATACGGCCACGCCCACATTCACTTCGACCATCACCCCAACCCCGACTTTCACGCCATCCCCGACGGCGACTGTTACCCCGACCGCGACCCAAACCTTTACCCCATCTTTCACGGCCACTTTCAGCCCTACACCCACCCCAACTTCGACCCTGACCCTCACCCCCACGATCACCCCGACCCCCACTTTCACTTCCACTCGAACGATTACCGCCTCTCCCACCCCGACCTTTTCCCCGACCGCGACCTATATCCCCGACGTCATGTATATTCCCGTGAATGTCTTCAAACCCACCCAGGGACCCCTGACGATCTCCCTTTCCATTCCCATTTCCACGGGTAATGTGACCCTCAACGTCTACAACACCGCCGGGGAAAGCGTGAAACAGCTCTTGAACCGATATGTCGACGGACCCGCCCATATTTTCGTGAACTGGGACGGCACCAACCAGGAAGGCGACCGGTGCGCCAGCGGGGTCTATCTCTTTTACCTGACGGAGTCTCTGGAGCGAAAAAGGGCCAAGGTGGTTTTGATCCGATAATACTTTCCAGGCACGGCCCTCATTTGAGAGAATTCACCCATGATCCCTTCCCCGCATAGCTGGTTCAATCCCGCCTCCCTTCTATTAACAACCGCCTTTTTCCTATGCCTCCTATTCGCGCTCGCGGGGGCGAAGCCCCTGATCAAACAAAATTGGTTCAAGCCCATTTTCTATTTCGGGATCCTTTTGACCCTGGCCACGTGGTACGTCTCCGCCAGGCAATTCCAGGAAAAGGAAGACATGATCGCCGCCAACAAGCTATTGCGGGCCAACCTGGACCATCAATCGAGGGATTTGGAAAAAACGCGCGGGGACCTGAACCGCCTGTTGGCCTTGGGGCTTCCCCCCAAAAAAGAAACTCCCATTCCCACCCCCCAACCCGGCTTCCAGCCGCCCGAATTAACCCCCCTGGAAGTAGCCATTAACCATCTGAACCAGGACATTGCCTGGGGAAACCGGGTATTGGAAGAATGCTCCAACGGGCGCCTTTCCTACCCCGCCTATTTGAGGGAACGGGAAGATTGGCTGGGGGACGTTCGCAACTTCCTTCGTAACAATCCCCTGTTTCAATCGAAAGACCGATGGAAGACCTGGTACGGTTACGGGGACGCGAGGGGGGAAGGCTTCGAGGTCCGGGACGTGGATTGGCAAAGGAGGAAACCCTGCCCGCCGGAAGCGCCCGCGGACCGAAGGGAAGATTACACGGATATCCAACGAAGACTGGACAACCTGGGATTTTACAAGAACGCGCTGATGACCGCGGGGGTCACCAACAGCGAAAATTGAGCCTTTCGGCCCAACCGGGGACCGACTTTATTTCTTGATGTCTTTTTTGGCGGGGTCTTCGACGGGCTTCGGGGGCTCCGCGCCGCGCATGGCTTTCGCCTTCAAGATGCGCTCGAAGAGGTGGAGATATTCCCTCTTCAGGTCGACGGGGGTGAAATTGCGGTAGTTGGATTCGTTGTACTTCTCACCCAAGTATTCCTTGCTCTGGCGGATGAAGGTCAGGATGGTCCCGACCGTCTCATCGGTGGCCTGGTTGTTGGCCGACTCGATGGTGACGCGCTGGAGGACGCCTTCCCGGTAACGGCCCACCTGGTCCTCGGAGGGGTTCACGATCCCCGAGATCTTGCCGGTGAAATTCTCAATGAAGAAAAGCACATCCACATCCTTGCCGTAAAGCTCCGTAATGGTGGAAATGGATGAGGAATCGGAACGGGTTTGGATTTCCTTCCCGCATTGGCTGCAAAACCTGCTTTTAGGGTCGTTTTTGTACCCGCATTGGGTGCAATTCATTCGTTGTTTCTCCAAAAGAAAGTGGGCCTAACTATACCATGCCCAACGGGAGAGGCAAGGCATGCAAACGGTTTTTTTCTAATGTTTACCGATGTTTCTAACGGCCGCCGCCGTGGAATCTGAACCCAATTTTGACCGGGGTCTTGAAATTTTCTTTCACTTTCCTCTTCGGGATAAGGGGGGGTAACCCCGAGGGGGGCATACCCGTCGTTTAACCTTTAAATTATGCCCTATAATTTGTTCTATTTTTTTATTGCAAAAAGATTCCGAAGCTTTTAATTTTTAAACCCATGGCGACGCGTAAAGGCCCTCACCCGTTGGAATCAGGCCAGGCGCTGGTGGAATACCTGATCCTGGTCGCGGCCGTTTCCGCGGGTATGCTGGGGGTGTCTTTTTTGTTCTCGCACCAGGTCCAGCGATATCTAAGCTATGTCTACGACCTTTTATCGAAGCCATTTTGAACATTTAACCGGGAGGTATGGAAATGAGGAATTTAAGGAAAAACCAATCAGGGCAGGGAATGACCGAATATATCCTGATCATCGCCTTGATCGCCGTTGCGGTTATCGCCGCCGTCAAGATTTTCGGGGGCTCGCTGACGAGCGGTTTTAACAACGCCTCCGGGGCCATCGGCACCGCGACCGGAACCAGTTCCGCCCAAGGCGCCGCCGCAGCCGCAGGGGCCGTTGCAGGCCATTAAGAAAAGTGGCCAGCCCCGTTTCTCATCGGGGACAATCGCTTTCGGAGTTTTCACTAATTGTTCCCGTTTTATTTTTGCTCTTCTTCGCCTTAATCCAGGTGACTTATACAGCTTTTGCGGCCTTTTCAGTTCAGAGAGCCGCTTTTGCCATTGCACGCGAAGCAGCCGCTTCGAGCGATCCCAATTCTTATAATCCCTATTTTCAATTGGCTTATTGCCTCTCACCCTTAAGCCAAATCAGCCCGACCACAATGGCAACCGTTTTATCAACACGATGTGGCATTACTTACAACAGCGACACGGACGATTACGTCCAGGTTAGCGTGACCTATCCAATGCCCATCTGGATTCCTTTGGCCGGGAAAATATTCGGCCAGCCTTTTCAAGTATCATCAGCCCTTCGTTCCCCAATGGAAAGTACATTGGAATTTGTTTTCGAATCCCTGGGTAAACCCAAACCCGACTTCTCGTTCAAACAGTTTTCTTTCCCCCATGTGCAAATGCTCACCTTCAAAGCCGAAGCTTTATGCGAAAATTCCGTCGGATACCAAAAGGAATAATGTGCGACGTTTACAACGTTGGTCCACCACTCCCACCGGTCAGGTTTTGGTCGCAACCGTGTTTTTTTGCTTTATTTTCGCAGCTCTATTTATCGGGGTTTATAAATCGGGACTTCTGTATAACTCCAAGGGACGGGCAGTCCGAGCCACCGATTTGACCAGTCTTTCAGGCGGGGCCGTTTATGCCAATGGAATGCAATTGGTCCGGTTGACCAATGTCCTCTTGACGGGTTTTCTTGCAATCGATCTTTTAATTTTACTTGGTTCCATGGAGTTGACCGGAGGTTTGGCCAATTTCGTCTTACCCAAAATGCCTTTAACAAAGTTCGCGCAAACGGTTCAAAAAATACTTTTCGGAGTCGGTCTTCCAACCGGGGCCTATCCCTTCATGATCTTCATGGAAGCCAATCAATGTTCCAGAGATAACCAACTTACGAATAATTGGCCGGGTTTGACTTCCTGGGCCGTTCCAATTCCTCCCTCTCCTATCTTCCTATTTAACTTTGAAGGCTCCCTCACCCAAGCGTTTATTCCCAATATGGCCCTGAAATTCAGAACCCTTGATTATTTTGTTTTCAAATTACCCAAGGATGAGAAACCATCCCGGTATTACTACCGTGAAAAAAAAACCGGGATAATCCACTACTACAATGCCGATGAAGTGGTAGATGCGCGCAATCCAAGATACCCGGACCAAAAAAAAGTGAAAGTGGGCAATCGCTGGAAATGGGTCGGGTTAGAGGAAGAAGGTGAAAAAGCGGCTCAAGCCAATGAATTAACCATGGGTAAAGAAACGCAACAAGCTCTCCAAAAGGGTGAAAAAACCTTGGGGGCGGAGGCCAATAAAGAAGAAAAAGGGGTTTTTCAAGAATTTAAGGATAAAATCCCGTTTTTCGAGATGTTTAAACAAATCCCCATTGATGTTACCGACCGGGATGACCCTCCCGATCATACTTTCTTAGTCTATTCTTCCTTTCCTGGCACATCCACCGGTTTACTCGGTACCACCAACTCATTGCAATGTGTCAGCGAAACATCGGTGGAAGGGTCGGGGTTGGACGCAACCAAGATTAACGACCCTCCCTACAGCGCCAAATTAAAACCCGCCGATACCTCCACGATAGCCAAATTTCTCAATGTTCAGACGATGGTAACTAATTTGGCCAAAACGAACCAGCTGCCCAGTATCAACGATATGTTCAGCCTTTCCGGAATGGGGTCGTCCAAATGACTAACCCCATATCCCAAATGGCCCAAGCCTTAACCGAAATGATTCTCGTGATTCCCATGCTTTGCCTGATGGGGGCTGGGCTTATTCAATTCACGCAAATATTTCTGGCCAAAAACGCATTCGATCAGGCTTGCGGACTCGCGGCCAGGGACTATGCCGCCAGCGAGATTGACGATACCCAATTTATTCAGGACGCCTGGGAAAATCTAGGCGAGGATCAACGCTACTTTATTCCCGGTTCCCTTCAAACCGAAAGCTTTACCGCGAACCCCTCCTTCATTGATCTCCTGACTAAAAACTTCAGCGTCCTTGGACCGGTCTTCTCGAAATTGAAATCCGTAGTATCTAATTATTCCGGAAAGAATTGGCGAGTTTCCATTCAATTCAAGGGACCACCCTTTTTTGGGGTCTTATTCCCCGGCGGTTTAACCTTTCAAACTCAATTGGCCGTTTTGAAATATCCGGAGGTGCCCTAACCATGAAAAACAAATGGTTTTGGGGGACCTTGTTGTTTTGGGCCATATTTTCTATTGCCATCATGGGCCGTGCCTTAATATTTTCCACTTTGCGGTTTGATCCAAAAATCATCAGCCAGTACGAAATTAAAACGAATGGCCTGACCCAATCCCATCGACTTTGGATGAATGAAGGCGATTTGGTGGATTTACTTCCCCTCATCAACGACCGCTTGCGCCGGGAAGGCTGGAACTCCTGCGCGGGAGGAATCGACATGGTTCCCGACTTTCTTCAACTGGATGGCCTGGTTCCGGACATTTCCGAAAAACTTCAGATCAAAATGTTTCAAAAACCGGGATTTCACCTTGCCATGGGACTTCTTCAACCTTCGGGAGAGTCCCTAACTTACGGCTGGGAGGGGATCTTACCCGATCGAATTCTTTCTTTAGATCAAGAACTCAAAGCTTGGAATTTCCATTTTCCTGTGCCACCCGACGCTTCTCACTTAATTAACGAAAAACTGGCTAATCTTCAGATCGGCATGGTTATCCTCCCCCACCAACAAGGTTTGACCCGCCGGTTTCTCAATCTCTGTCAGCAAGGCAACTGGGAAGCTTCGGAATGGAATAGCGGGACAGAATACCCAACTTTCTTTCTCACTCGAAAAGGTGAAAAACTCATGGCTGTTTTAAATCAACAAACTTCGCAAGATGTCATCACACTTCTTAACTTCATAAATCGAAAGGCCTTTTATGAATAAACGAATAGTTATACCCATGGGGTTAGGCATTCTATTCAGCCTGATCGCTTTTGCGTTTCTCTATCAGAAAGCATCTGATCTTGAGAAAAAAACCACCCTGGTTCCCGTATTGTTTTCTAAAACTTATATTTATCCAGGACAATTTTTATCCGCCAATTTAGTCGAAGCCAAATCAATCCCAGGAGAATATGTCAGCCCCAGTGCCATCATGGATATCAAGGATGTACAAGGAGAAGCCGCGCTGGCACCCATTTCCGCCGGAGAACAAATTCTTTCAAACAAATTCGCTCCGCCAGATGCGTCCCTAGCTTGGTCCCTCAAATCCGGCCAAAGGGCCTTTACCCTGGAAGTCAACGAAGCCAGTGGGGTCGGAAACATGATACGTCCGGGAAATCATGTGGATATTCTGGTAAAACTAGCTTCCGGAAATCGAATCGTTACTTCCTTTGTTTTTCAAGATCTATACGTTTTGGCCACAGGCCAAAGGATCACCAAATCCAAGAACCTTTCAGATTCTTCAGCCGATAACGCCACCAATTACAACACGGTCACCTTAGCCTTGACAGCCGATCAAGCCGAAACATTGATGTACCTGGAGGGTCAAAATTTAAAACTAGTCCTCAGGTCAAACAATGATGATGAAACAGTAGATCTTCCTCCCATAACCGATACTGAGGCGTTGGCGAAAATCGGGCACTTTCAACACAAGGAAGGTCGGTCGCTGCAAGTTATACAAGGAGAATCAAGGTAGGTTTAAATCATTTTCGATGGAGGCCTTTATGAATTTCCGACTTCAATTTTTATTCGCGTTAGTCCTGATCATGTCTGGAATCGCTTGGGGAGAAAATCAGGATATTCATCTCACCGTGGGAGAATCAAAACTACTTCACTTGGATTCCGCTCAAAAAATTGCCATTGCCAATCCATCGGTCGCCAGTGTCACTCCTGTGAGTGATGATGAAATCTTAATATCAGCGAAATCGCCTGGAAGTACAAACCTGGTTCTCATTTCTCCCGATGGCAGCAAGGAAACACGGCAAATTTTCGTGGCCAGTCACAATCTCAAGAAAGCCATGGTTGAAATAAACGTGGAAGTAATGGAAATTGACTATCAAAGCTCCCTGATGGCAGGTTTAAGCTGGGGATCCGTCACCTCTCAAGGCGGAGGTGGTACATCTGGGTCATCCACTATCCCCAATAATTTAACTCTGAATGAAGGAACCCCACCTTCCGTCTTTAATTTCGGAACAGTAACCAGGGACGCTTTGACAGCCAGCCTCCAATTGTTGGTAAACCGGGGAAAAGCCAAGGTTCTGGCTAAGCCTAAACTTCTGGCAGTTAGTGGCTCAGAAGCCAGTTTCTTATCGGGTGGCGAGGTTCCCTGTACTGTGGACACAAAGTTGGGTTCAGTGGATGTGCAATGGAAGCCTTATGGCGTTAAATTGAACGTTCGGCCTGAAATCGACGCGGAAGGTAACATCACCTCTTCCCTGAGGGCCGAAGTCAGCAGCATTGACACGCAAAACGGATTGTCGATTAACAATACGGTCATACCAGCCCTCAAAACCAGATGGGCCGAAACGACAGTCTATATGAAGAGTGGAAGCACTATGGTGATTGCAGGTCTTATCTCCGAGCAAAACCAAAAGCTCACTTCGGGAATCCCGCTGTTAAGTGATATCCCCTTGTTGGGAGAGCTATTCCGATCGACCAATGATCAAATGTCCCAATCCGAGCTCGTCATTTTCGTAACGCCCACACTCTTCGGACAAACCGAATCCTCTACCTGACCTAATCCACCGGCGTGGGAGCTTCCTTCAGCCCTTCCACCACATCCCCGGCCTTCAGGCCGTTCTGGTCGAACCAGCTCTTGTTCATTTCCAGAGCGTACTTGGCCGGCCCGGCGGAGGGGAAGGTATCCTCCGTATAGGGGGGCATCTCCAGGATATTCTCGATCTTCCCCTGGTCGTCCATGAAGGCGATGCTCAAGGGGATTTGCGTATTCTTCATCCAAAAATACCTTTGGGTGTCATCGGAAAACACGAACAACATGCCATGGTCCCGGGGCATGCTGGCGCGGAACATCAGCCCCGCCATGCGGGTGGCTTCCTTGTTCGCCACCTCGACTTCGATGGTCTTTTGGCGCAGGGTCAACTTGGCGACCGGCAGGTCGGACTTGATCTCCTGCTTGCAACCGGCCAGGTCCACCACCAGTAGTACGGCGAACATAAACCAAACGCGGGTGTTTCGCCCCATTACGAAAGCCCCTTTCGAACCGAAAATTGATTTAAATTGACGCTTTTTGAAGCCTTGTCGTAAAATTAACACATGAGAAAAACACTTGGTTTTTTCCTCGTTCTCACCTTAGCACAAAGCCTTTCGCCCTTCCATGCCACAGCCGCTGGTCCGACCGAAGCCCAGCTCAAGACCGCCTACAATTACGCCGATAAGCTTTACGCCGCCCACCGTTTCCAGGACGCCCGCGACATCTTCAAGAAGATCGCCATGGCCAGCACCGACCCCAACCTGGACGCCAACGCCTTCTATTATTACGCCCAGTGCGCCTTTCACACCGAGGATTACGACGCCTGCGTCAAGGCCTTGGATATCCTGGTGCAGAAATACCCCAACTCCACCCCCGTTTCCGGCGGGTATGTTTTTAAGTTCTGCTATTTCCTCATCAACCAGGTCGTCCACATCCAATCCAAATGGGACTATTTCCGTTATCCCGAGGGCAAGGATGACAAGGGCGAGGTGGTCTGGAAAGAAAGTGTTCCCCCCGGCTACAAGATCAAGCGCATCAATTTCCGCCTGGGCTTTGGCCTCTACCGCGTCCTCAACCGGGTCTACTCAACTGCGCCCCAAACCGCAAAATGCAAGGCGGCCTTGGAAGCCATGCTCAAGACGCCCCTGACCATCAAGTGGGTGGATGAGAAGGCCCCGCCCGACCAATGGTTCCACCCCACCGATTTCATTTCCCTTTTTTCCATCACGGAGAAAAAGGCCTTTTCCAAGTTCATTTGCGACCGCATGTTCTACAACTGGAAGACCGAGAAACTGTACCTGTTCCTCGAGATGCACGACGACATCCGCAACCTGAAACCCCGTTTCATTGCCATGACCAAAAACCTCGCCGATCCCGACGACGCCCCGCAGGTCGCTTCCGCCAACGGCGGGACTGCCTCGGATTACCAGGACCCCTACTACACCCTGACCCTGGAAAAGCTCTTCAACGCCACCGGTTATAACCCCTACGAGGACAGCTTCAAGAGCGTTATCGAATCCAGCCCCTCCGATCTGACGCTCTAAACCATGTTCCCCTTTAAGTCTTTCTCCCTTTGGTTCTTTTTGGTTTCTCTTTCGGTTTGTTCCACTCCCCTGTGCGCTAACTCGTCGAAGGACGAGGCCTCCGCGGACACGAACAGTTCTTCCGGGCCCTCGACCGCGGCAAGTTCGGATTCAATCCAACCCGATATTCCCCAAATCCAGCCCAAGGGCCAATCCTACACAAAGGCCCTGGTCATCCATAAACACATGCCCGACCCCGCTTGGGGAAAGATGCTCCAATACAAGAGCGATAACTCGGTGGATCCAAACACCAAGATGAAGGAAACGGTCTATAGTTTCGTGTTTCAAGATGAGAAGGGTATTATCCGCGTCGCCAACTATCACGAGCACGAGGATGGCGAGGGTTATTGGGAAGTCTTTATATGGGACCTGCCGTAAATAAAACTTCGTTCATCATCGGATGGGTCGGCGCCAAGGGCGGTAACGGAACTTCCACCCTTTGCTCCCTGGCCGCGCGCCTATGGGCCCAACAGGCGGGATTACGCCTGGGGATCATCGATGCCCAGCCTCCTTCCTATTCTTCCCTTCCCGGCCTGCTTGGCATACCCCCCGCAACACGTCCTCTTTCGCAGTTGGCCCCCTATTTCGACCGGCTCACCCCCAAGGTTCTGGATAACGCCTTTCCCCGTTCCCCCGAGGGCGTCTTCTACATCCCGTTAAGGTTGAACGACGAACCCGGTTTCGACTTGAAAAAAGAAATCCTTTCCCTCCAGGCCATCCGGAGCCATTTCGACGCCCTTTGGATCGACCTTTCCGCCCTTCCACCCGACCAGGCCTTGGCCCTGGCGGACGGGATGGACGCCTGCCTTTTGGTTTGCGCGCAAGATCCCTCGTCCCTCGCCGCCCTCGCGGCTTGGGAGAAAAGGATCCTGGCCCAGCACTTGGACCTGGCCCGTTATCATTTGGTGCTCAACCAGAACCGTCCGGGCTCTTCCATTAACCTGGAGGGCCTGCCCATCCCCCAAGGTTTTTCACGCATCGGCGCGGCGCCCTACCTTGGCGATAACCTAAGCCTCGCCCTCTGGGAAACCAAGGGCCTGCCGCCCTTGTTGGAAAAGCCCCTCACGATCCTAACGGAACTGATCACTGGTTTTCATCGGTCCCTCAACCCGCTCGGGGCTTCTCCCGCGCCGGGAAAAATCGGCGGGGCGGAAGATCCCATCGAGATGGAAGAAATCCATCATTTCCACATGGGCCTGCTTGAACAACTACGGCGCCAGGGCTTGATGGAGGAAGGAAAGTCCGCCGGGGACCTGCGTGGCCGACTGGAGCCGAGGGCCAGGGAAATCCTAAGCCAGCTTTTATCCGAACTTCCCCACCGTTCCCGGGAGACCCGCCAAAAGCTTATGGAGGAAGTTTTAGACCTGGCCTTCGGCCTGGGCCCCCTCGAACACCTAATCCAAAATGAGGAGATCACCGAAATCATGGTGAACGGCCCTAACCGGGTCTATGTGGAAAAAAAGGGCCTTTTGGAGCTTACCGACGCCCGTTTCATGGACGAACTGCAATTGCGCACCGTCATCGAGCGCATTTTGGCGCCCATCGGCCGCCGCATAGACGAGAGCCAGCCCTACGTGGACGGGAGGCTTTTCGACGGGTCCCGCATCAACGCGGTGATCCCTCCCTTGAGCCTGAACGGGCCGACCCTGACCATCCGAAAGTTCTCCAAGAAGAAACTGGTCGTGGATGATTTGATCAAGTTCGGCTCCCTCTCCAGGGAAGCCGCAGACTTTTTGGGCGCCTGTGTAAGGGCCCGGAAGAACATAGTCGTCTCCGGGGGAACCGGCTCGGGCAAGACCACCCTCTTGAACGTGCTGTCGAATTTCATACCGGAAACCGAGCGCATCGTGACGATAGAGGATTCGGCGGAATTGAAGCTGTCCCAGGACCACGTGGTCAGGTTGGAGGGCCGCCCCGCAAACCTGGAGGGCAAGGGACAGGTCAGCATCCGTGATCTGGTCATCAACGCCCTTCGAATGAGGCCGGACCGCATCGTGGTGGGCGAGGTTCGTGGGGCGGAGGCCCTGGATATGCTCCAGGCGATGAACACCGGACATGATGGTTCCCTCACCACGGGACATGCCAACAGTCCAAGGGATATCCTCTCCCGGCTGGAAACCATGTGCCTCTTCGCCGGACTGGACCTGCCCCTCAAGGCCATCAGGGAGCAGATCGCCCGGGCGGTGCATCTGGTGGTCCAGCAAAGCCGCCTGCCGGGCGGGAAAAGGTCGGTCACCCACATCACGGCCCTGCAGGGCATGGAGGGGGATGTGGTCATGCTTCAGGACCTGTTCACCTATACAGAAAGCAAGGGTTTGGAAAGGGGCAACTTCGCCCCCGCCTTCATTGAGGACCTCAACCGCATCGGTTACCATTGGCCTGGGCACGGGGGCCAAAAGTCCTGACAGGTCTGCCTTCAAAAGCGTCCTCGGAGGATTCTTGATTTCAAACCATTTGTTGGGCCAATGGAAAGAAGATGAAAAGGCGCCGTTCTCAGGATGGGATTTTTCCCGGTTAAAGGACCGTTGGGAAGAAGAGATGCCTCCTTGGGACTACATCCGGATGGCCAAAAGGCTTGTGCCCGGTTCCACCGCCCTATTGGATATGGCCACGGGGGGCGGTGAGATATTCGCGACTTTAGCCCCCTTCCCTGCTTCGACTTTCGCCATCGAAGGCCACCCGCCAAATGTTCCTATTGCCCAAAAACTCCTTTCGCCTTTGGGGGTAAAAGTCCTATTGGCGCCAGAGACAAAGCCTTTGCCTTTCGACAATGAATCCTTTGATCTCGTATTAAACCGCCATGGGGGTACCAACCCGCCGGAAATCAGCCGTATATTGAAAAAAGAAGGGCGCTTCATGACCCAGCAAGTCGCGGGTGACAGCCTAAGCGGCCTGATGTCGGTGTTCGGCGCTAAACCCAAATGGCCGGATCATACATTTGCAAATGCATTCGTGAATTTTCAAAAGGCGGGTTTTGAAATCCTTGAAAGCTGTGAATGGACCGGCACCCGGCATTTTTACGACGTCGGGGCCGTGGTTTATTTTCTCAAGGCCGTTCCTTGGCTCGTTGACGAATTCAGCGTGGATAAGTTCCTCAAGGAATTGGAAATACTGCAGGGGAAAATAGAAGCGGAAGGGGTTTTGCGCTTCTCGGAAAGCCGATTCCAGTTTTTGGCCAAAAAGAAATAAGATTGGGCGTGATTACACTGTCCACGACGGGGACCCATCGTGGACAGATAAGATTGGAGGGCGACAGACATGAGCAAATTACGCATTAACTGTTTAGGATTATCCCTTGATGGATACGGAGCGGGACCTAACCAGAGCCTTGATAACCCCCTAGGGGTTCGAGGCCCGGAGCTGATGGGTTGGTTCTTTCCCACGCGGACATTTAAAATGATGCACGGCGACGGCAAGGATGGAACCATCGGTCTGGATGAAACTTACGCCAAACAGAGCATGGAAAACGTCGGCGCATGGATATTGGGCCGCAACATGTTCGGCCCCATCCGCGGCGCGTGGCCGGATGAATCGTGGAGGGGCTGGTGGGGTGAGAACCCTCCCTATCATGTGCCCGTTTTTGTCCTGACCCATCACCCCCGAAAATCCATAAAAATGGAGGGGGACACCACCTTTCATTTTGTGACGGAAGGCTATGAAACCGCGCTGAAGCAAGCAAGGGAGGCCGCCGGGAAGAAAGACATCCGCCTTGGCGGCGGGGTTAATACTATTCGCCAATACCTTAACGCCAAGCTTATCGATGAGATGCACTTGGCCATGTCCCCAGTCTTGTTAGGTTCGGGCGAACATCTATTGTCAGGTATAGACCTCCCGGCTCTTGGATATCAGGTCGCTAAACACGAAGCATCTGAGGCGACGACCCATATAACCATTGTTCGTAGTCAAACCAAATGAACTATGGATATAAGACCTAACCCCAGACAAAAAGCCGCACAAATTCCAGGTTCTAAGCCTGTCCACGAAGGGGACCCATCGTGGACAGCGAAAAACGGATAATGGTAACCTCAATTTTTACAAATTAAGTTTAGAGGTTGTCGATTGAAACACTATCAAGTCGTTTTTGTCTGTTCTTTTTTGTGTGTATTGCTTCTTACTTCTGGTTGGCTAATAACTTTAATTAAAGACAAAACTAAACACAAAGTATGGGAGAAGAGTTGGGGCCTTTATATACTTGTTCTTATTTCGGGTACTCTTTTTATCGCTGGCGTTTGGGAAGGTGTAATCGACACTACTGGATGGTGGGGGCCAGGGATTGGTTGAGTAAAAATGATTCAACAAAGTCCACGACGGGGACCCATTGTGGACAAGAGAAAAACTGTGTTTTTTAGATTGGCTTATAAGTTATTGAATTCTTCTATGCTCAAACCAGCTTGTTTTAAAAGCTTCTTCAATAACCCCTCGCCCAATTCTCTGTGCTGAGGAATGGACAATGTCCACAAATAGCCATCTTTCACCATCATGACGTGGGAACCTTTTTGACGGGCAACAGACCAACCGGCTTTTTGAAAATTTTTAACGGTTTGGGAACCGGAACAAAGCTTGAGGTGGGGCACTAGACATTAACCGAGACCAACTTGCTCTTATGAATCCGTTGTTTGGATTCCATGACTTCCATCCAACCCTCAATGGCCTCATGGATATTCTTCACGGCTTCCTTGCGGGTCTTGCCTTGGGAAAGGCACCCCGGTAAAGCCGGAACTTCGGCCACGTAATAACCTGAATTATCTTTTTCGAGAGTAATGTGAAATTTCATGTTTGACCTCTGAATTCATTTAACTAGAAGAAGAGATGAAGGTCAAGTCGGCATTCGGGAAGATGAATTTAACTTTTGTTTTAAGTGCTAAAATCACAGATGCGGTTGTCCACGAAGGGGACCCGTCGTGGACAAGCAAAAAGTAAAGAAGGTCTTTCAATTTGAAAAATAAAACCAAAATCAGTCTTATTATGAAAATTTTAAATTTTAGTTCTTATCCGAAAAAATTTCTTTGGTTTATTGCAGGATTAGTTTTTATATTGGATTTGAACGCCTTGATCTCTATGGCTGTCTTTCAAATAGTTTCTAAAAATAAATTCTTAGGCATTTCAATATTTTTCTCCGCCCTGCTGTCCGTGATAGGAGCCTATCTTTTTCGCATCCCCATATTGAATAAAATATTGAGCAAAACACGGGGAATCGATTTTAAGCGGAAAAATAAAAAGCCGCTTCTCTGGGGGCTTACTACTCAAATTTATATAGGACTTGGAATATTTTTGGGTTTGGTTGTTATTGTTTTCATGGCTCTAGTGAAAGATATTGATGTTATTGATCCAATTGTTTATGTCGCTATTGTTTTGATCAGTTCAGGGGTTCTCTACTTTTGTTTTCTTCTGTTGAGGGATTCTTTTAATAAGTTCCATTACAAAGGATGGAAAAAAACTAAGAAATTTTCTCCATTGCGAAAAGTTTGGGTGGCATCCATGTTCTTTTCTTGGGGTACACTTGCCGGGATATTCATTGGTTGGGTGATATCGGCAATCGTGTTTCTGATTTAAAAATAGATTTTACCTGCAGAGTAGAGCGCTGGCGCGTATGCCTTAGAGTACGGTGGCGAATCCAACCCTTTCGGATTGGGCCTCAGTCCGGCTCTCATCACCACGTTTCCAGCGCCCCCTCATCAAACCGTACGTGACCTTTTCGATCATACGGCTTTCCGACAACCTTTCAACCGGCAGCATTCAAGGCAAAAGCTGGAATCCAGTTCAAACCAAGGCGTTTCACTTCCTCGATCGACCATGTTCGTCCTTCCCAGGCGTACTTATGCCTCCGAAACAAAGTCAGCCTTTCGAGTACGTAAAATTGAAGCTTGGAAAAGTATGGCTGGCTGTCCCCAATTCGGAAATAGTTGGCCCACCCCCTTAACACCGGGTTCAAAGCCTTCGCTACATCCTCCATTGGAGATAAGAGCCGCTCTCGGCCCGCCGTCATCTGCTTCACTTTCTCGGCGATTTTCTTCATGGCCTTCCGGCTCGGCCAGCTCAGGCAACAGGTCTTACCCAATCCTACCACCGGCATACCTACTCGAAAGTGGAACCCAAGGAAGTCAAACCCTTCCTTCCCAGGCCCCATTTCCACCAGCCGTGTCTTTTCGGGGTGCAGTTCAAGCCCTAGTCGTCCCATCAATTCCTTGATGACTTCCAGGCTCTTTTCCGCATGGGCTTGGCTTCCGCACAACACCACAAAATCGTCGGCGTAGCGCACCAGCCTACCCAGTTTCCTGTGCCTCTTATTCCAAACCTTGTCCAGCAAGTGAAGGTAAACATTGGATAACAGCGGTGAGATCACCCCGCCTTGCGGTGTCCCTCGGAGAGTCGGCGTAAGCCTTCCTTCCTCAAACACACCCGCCTTCAGCCACCCTCGGATCAGTTTCAAAACCTTCCGGTCACTGATCCTCTGGCGCACCAGCACCATCAGTTTGTCGTGGTCGATGGAATCGAAATACTTCCGAATATCTCCATCCACCACCCATCTGTACCCGCCATTGATCCACTTCTTGATCTCCCGGTGGGCCTGCTGGGCTCCGCGTTTTGGCCGAAATCCAAACGAGCCTTCCAGAAAGTCCGCCTCAAAGATGGGTTCCACCACCTTCCGGCAAGCCGCTTGAACTACCCGATCCCGAATTACCGGGATTCCCAACGGTCTCTTGCTTCCATCAGGCTTGGGTATTTCCACTCGTCTCACAGGTTTAGGCAGATACTTCCCAGCTTTGAGTTCTTCCTGGATGCCCTTCAGGAATGGAATAATTCCCACCTTCTCTTCGATCCATTCCAGCGTTTCCCCGTCCACTCCTCCTTGGCCTTTATTAGCCTTCACCTGTTTCCATGCCGCTGTCAGGACATCCCATCGGGTCATCCTGTCATGCAGTACATGAAATCTCCGGCTTGGGCTCCTCTTGGCCGCTCGGTATAGCGCCCTTTGAAGGGTTCGCGCCTTGTCTTCGGAGTTGTTGGCCCTTTGGGGCATGCTCCAGCGCCTCCCTTTTGAAGGTTGCTTGGTTGAAGCAGGGGTCCTTCCCTCCAGGTGGTTTTGTTGTCCACCCTTCACAGGTATTGTGACCCCCTCCGACTTCCTCCCGCCCTTGCCCCTTTTCGGTTTTAGCCTTATAGCGGCAAGTCTTTTGGGGGAGGATCCCAGGTTGCTTGCAAAGCCTTTCCAGCATTCCGTTCCCCATACGCCGGAGGACTTGCCCCGCTTGCTCCAGATTCTTCAGCGGGATCGTGGCCTTCGCCGGTAGACACGCGGCTCGGCATCCTCTTGCACCTTTCGGTGTCCCATTCACGACGCGGCAGGATTCACTTGATGTTGCGGACTGCTAGATTGTTCCTCACTGAATGAGGTTTATGACCCCGTTTCGGGCAGAACCTCTCGGTCCTACGCCGGGGGCTGGCACAGCTCTCTGGCGATTACTGGTCAGGATTTGGGCTGGCCCTCTTCGGCCTACTCCCTCACCTGCTGGCTCTACAAACCTTCGCTGGCACGATGTCCACGAAGGGTCCCCGTCGTGGA
>CAVYSE010000005.1:0-152858 GCA_963771075.1 candidate division FCPU426 bacterium
GCATCTATTGTTAGCCGAACGTGAAAAAATCTCTATTTGGAAGGCTCAAGGCCTTTCCCTGCGAAAAATCGCCAAACGCCTTGGCCGTGATGTTTCCAGCGTTTCCCGAGAGTTGAAGCGCAACGCCCCTCCCTTACGTCCCGGCCGGTATCTTCCTGCCAGGGCTCACGATCGGGCCATCTTGCGCAACCAGATCTCTCGAACTCACTTTCGGCTCAAGAAATCCTGAACTGCGCCGGTATGTCTTGCGTAAACTTCGGCAAGGTCTTTCACCCGAACAAATCGCCGGTCAACTTCACCAGGAGAAATCCAAAATCTCCATTTCCCACGAGGCCGTCTACCAGTTCATCTATAGCAAAGCTCGGCATCTCATTCCCTTCTTGGCTCGCTCCCATCGAAAACGACTTCGGCGATGGCATTCCCACAATCACCGCAAAAGCCATATCCCACAACGCGTTTCAATCACCCAACGCCCTGCCATCGTCAAGGCACGGGACCAATACGGCCACTGGGAGATGGACACTATCATTTCCAGGCAGAGCAAAGCTTCTATCTTGGTCATGGTCGAAAGAAAGAGCCGACTGGTAAAACTTGCTTGGCTGCCCCAGAAATCCGCGTCAAATACCCGTATGGCTATCAATCGTCGCCTCGGTCAATTTTCCAAGGGACTCCGCAGGACCATCACCTATGACAACGGCTCGGAGAACGTCGAACACCTCCAGGTCAATGCCGTTTTGGGCACTAGGTCTTTCTTCTGCCTGCCATTCCACAGTTGGGAAAAAGGCACCGTGGAAAACACCAACGGTTTGATTCGACGCTTCTATCCGAAGAAAACCGATTTTGCTAACATAACCCCAGCTCAAGTCAGGCGCGTGGAACGGATTCTCAATGGTCGTCCCCGCAAGTGTCTTGGCTTCAAAACGCCGGAGCAAGTCTTTCGCCTAGGTGTTGCACTTACTGGTTGAATTCAGCGATTATAATCGGTGAAAGCGGTTTAATGTAATTTCTGCCATGGAAGGGAATATTTTCCCTTCGAACGGTACTAAGTATAAGGAGAACCATTGGATGAGCGGCTCCTAGTCAAGCGGGTCCTGAAGGGCGAAGAAAAGGCCAAGCTTGAGTTCTACCAAACCTATCAGCAAAAGCTTTACAGCTTTTGCGTGTATTTCATGGGCTCCAATGACCCTGAGATCGAGGACATCCTACAGGAGGTGTTCCTGAGGGCGTTCCAGAAATTGGGCCAGTTTGAGTTTAGGTCCAGCTTGAATACCTGGCTGACCCAGATTTGCATCCACAAGTGCTACCGGCATTTTCGAAAGCGGGGCCGGATGGTGGTCCAGGAAGAAGAAGATTTGGAGACCCGCCTTCAGGCCAAGGCTATGGAAGCCTCCGACCAGGCGGCCGTGGACCTGGATCGAAAAGCGAAGAAAGAAATGATTGAGAGGGCCCTCGCGAAAATGGGGGATCCTTGCAAAAGAATGCTTCAATTGAGGATGAAAGAAGACGCGAGTTACATGCAAATGGCGAGGAGCATGAAATTGCCCAGAAAAAATAGGGTCAGGCCAACACATAACACTTAACAACCAATTCGGTATTTGATAAGATTTTGCCATGCCCCGAGCAAAAAGAATCCATTATGAAGGCGCTGTTTATCACGTCACTTCCCGAGGGAATGAACGAAGAAAGATCGTGTTTGATGATTCAGATCGTTGTTTATTCCTAAAAATACTCGCTGAAGTTGTGGAAGAACATCATTTGCACTGCCATGCCTGGGTCTTGATGGACAATCACTATCACTTATTGTTGGAAACCCTCGCCGCCAACCTTTCCATGGCCATGAAGCATTTAAATGGGCTTTATACCCAAAGGTTCAATCGAAAAAGGGGACGAGTGGGGCATTTGTTTCAAGGCCGGTTTAAGGCCATCCATGTAGATAAAGAAAGTTATTTGAAGGAATTGTGCCGGTATGTGGTCTTAAACCCCGTAAGGGCCAAAATGGTGAAGCATCCTAAAGAATGGAAATGGAGCAGTTATCGGGCTACGGTTGGCATGGAAAAAGCCCCATCCTGGTTGGAAACGAAGTGGTTATTAGGATTATTTGATAAAAGGTTAGGTTCAGCGCAAAAGGCCTATCAAGGGTTCGTGGACGATGGGCTCCAAGCGGGAACCAGCCCTTGGGATGAGTTGAGGCATCAGGTTTATTTGGGGAAAGATGAATTTTTGGAAAAGATGAAGGGCCTGATATCAGGCAAAGAAAACCTGGATATGCCGAAATACCAAAAGAAAATCATGCATCCTCCGGTGGAAAAAGTGCTGGCGAAGGTAGCGGAAGTTTACGGGGTGAAGAAGGAAGAAATCGTAAAAAGCCGAAAGAAGGAAAATGAAGCCAGGGACGTGGCGATTTATTTGTTAAAGAAAACGGCGGGAATAAGCTCAAGAGAAACGGCAAAAGTGTTGGGGGTGAGTCCATCGGCGATTGGGAATCGATGGGCGGTGATAAAAATACGCGTGGAAAAAGACCGGCGATTGGAGAAGATGGTCCATAAGTGTCAAGTGTTGTCCTGACCCCAATTTATTTGTTTACCGACTACCTGATCGAAAAATTCACGCCTGAAGAGGCCGAGGCCGTGCTGGCCCATGAGATCGGGCATATCAAAAAGTTTCACCAATGGTTTTATGTGGTTTTGGTTTTAGTTTGGGCGTTTGTCACCAAGCCGGCGGTCGAGGCGGTTTATCCATACCTGCAAAGTTCAGGCATCCCGATCGTGTTCTTTATCCTGGCGTGGGTTTATTTTTTTTACGGCATCCTGATCAAATTCTTCTCGCGCTTCTTCGAGCGTCAGGCCGATGCCTATTGCATCCAATTGACGGGGAAAAAGGAAATTTATATTTCGACCCTCAACAAGTTGGCGGAGGTCAATTTTTCCACCCGGCGCTGGTCAGCCCTGGACCGCATCCTCAAGACTCATCCCGATATCGCGGCCAGGGTCAAACGCATTCAGGAAATGCATTAACGGAACATAGACGGCCTTTATTACAAAACTAGGTTTTCACCAGCCTGAACCCTTATTTATTTCCAAGCTCCCGAGATGATTAGGGCCCGCCATTCGTCAAAAGAAGGTACTGAATTCCAGATATTCCTGTATTTAGGAGCTTCGATTATGAAAAGAAAATGGTTCATCCTGTCTTCGCTGGCCATAACCCTATTGGCCTGGTCCTGGTCTTGTGGCAGTTCCCCCACCTCTTCTTCATCCGGGAATTACATCCCGAACCGCTCAGGGAGCGGGCCGACCAATACCCCGGGCGTGACCAAGGTCCCTCCCACCCTGCTTTCCAGCCTGAATACCGCCTACGGCCCCAACGGATTGGCCGTGGCCGGCGGCGTTACTTATGTGGCCGAAGCCGACTCGCCGGGCTCGTCCGAGATGGAAGTTTTTAGTTCCACCTCGCCCGCGGGAACGACCTTCAGCACGATCACCTTCGACTACCTGCAGTCGGTGGCTTGCAACAGCGCGGGCACGACCCTCTTCGCCCTGGAAGCGGGGGACGAGCTTTCCGACGGCGTCCAGGACGGGACCGCCACGGTTTACGGTTTCACCAGCGCGGGAACCACTTTCGCCGCCTGGACCGGTTATGGAAGCACCCCCTTCTACGCACCCGACGCTTTGGCGATGGACGCCCAGGGCAATGCCTATGTCGCCGACTCCGGCAACGCCGACGTGGAAGAATTCGGGCCGACCGGGTCCCTGATCACCACCTGGAGCGCGTACAACGGGACCGCCTTCGCCGCCCCCTACGCCCTTGCGTTCGACGGGTCCGGGAACCTCTACGTCGGCGATTACGGGCCGACCACCAGTACCTCGGACGTGGTTTATGAGTTTTCGGGCAACAATTCCACCGGGCCCACGAAAACCGGGGCCAATGCATGGAACATGGTCCCCAACTGCTACATGACCGGCCTGGCGGTGGATGCCTCGGGAAACCTTTACGTTGCGGATTACGGCGACGGAACCTCGGACGCGGGCAACGGACTGGTGGAGGTATTCGCCCCCAACGGCGGCAATGTATTCCAGGAATGGGCCCCCTCGAACCCCACGGTTTTCGGGGCCAATTGCTTGCTTTACACCGGCGGGAACCTGCTCGTGGGCGATTGGAATAATAATATGATCGATCTTTTCCAGTGACGACCGGGTCGGAAATTCCGCCTCTTATTAAAGGTCCAAGGACCGCCTATTTCGTGGTGTAACCCGGGGCCTAGCCTCGTTTCTTCCCTTCAGGAAAGAACCAATCTTTTTACCCCTCATTCCGCTTAAAATCGACCGGCCTTTACCTTTCAGGGAGATCGAGATGACCAAGAAACTTTTAGGAACCGGACTCTTCTTATTATTACTGGCGGCATTCCCGCCCCGGCTCCCGGCCCAAACCCCGGTTCCCACTCCCGGGACGGCCGCCACGGCCACACCCGGAGAAACCCCCTCCCCCACGGCAACGGAATTGGTAAACGCCCCCACCCTCGACGACCTCAAGGCGGCCCAGAAGGAAATCGGGGATTTAGAGGTGAAGCGGGATGAAACCTTCATTCAATACGGGGTCACCCTCCTGAAACAGGTGAAGGCCCTGACCCAGCAAACGGCCCGGATGGCCAAAAGTTCGGGCGACAAGCGCCAGGCGCGCGAACTGCTCAAGGGGATCGATGAATTGGAGGCGGTCCAGGAAAGCCAGGTGGACCAGGACCTGATCCTGCTCGAGAAAAGGTCCAATTTAAAACAACTCAACCTGGACCGGCTCCTGGTATACAACCAGAGCCTGGCCGACAAGTTCCAGGTGGAAGGAAATACCAGGAGGGTCCAGGAAATCAACGAGGGCGAGGAATTCCTGAACCAAATGAAAATTCTGCTGGTCCAACAACTTGAATTGGACAAGGCCCTGCTACGCTCCCGGATGGCTTGCGATTTCAAGACCGCGGGCGAGATCCGCAAAAAGCAGGAGGATTTGAAGAACCAAATAGAAGAACTGAACAAGCAAACAAAGGTCAGATTGCAGACGCTGGAGGAGCAGGGCCAGCCGAGAAAGGAGGACCACCTCGACCAAGAGGGGCAGGAAAACCTGTAAGCGGCGCGGGGTCACCAAATAAATGGGCCAGGCCTCAAATTATCCAATAAGTACGTTTGGCCCTTCTAAGGTGTGATCCGCTTAGTTTTGGGGCCCGCAGTTGGGGTCGACCGATTGGGCCTGCCAGAGACGAATTTGCGCCAAATGCGATTTCAGGTACCTTTCCCCCTTGATCCCCTCCAAAGGCAAAAGCGAGTCCAGGTAACCCAGAGCCTGGAACTGTTTTTGGAATTTCACCGCCAGTGGATAGTAGCTCCAGTGCCAATGCTCGTCGGTGATGATGCCCGATTCGCCCCTGTAAACCCGGCAAAACCCGAACCGGGGCGCGTTGGCCTCCATCCACCGGTAATAGGCCTTGACCCGGGGGGAAGGGTCCTCCGATGAGGCCTGCAAGAGCCCCCTCAAGCTCTTCTCCGAAATGTCCAACTCGCTTCCCCAGTGGTGCCTGGAAAGCCCCGGCAGGGAAGTGTAGTGAAGCATGGCCCGGACCTTTTCCTCCTCCGTTTCCGTTCCCCGGTCGTCGTAAAGCGAGTTCCATAAATTTTTCTGGCTGACGAAGGATCGGTATCCCGAAATGAGAACCAGGTTCCAACCCGCCTTCGCGGCTTCCGCGCGCAGTTTTTTATAAGCCGCGATCACCTCGGGCAGGGCGGCTTTGCCCGAAAGGGGGTCCACGTCGAGCCGATCGGGAGGCACCAAACCGGTCAATTGGCGGGGGGTGAGGGATGGGCTTTCGGCTCCCGAGATCAGGGAGGGCAGGGGGCTTTTAAGCGAAGCGCAGCCAAGGGCCAATAGGGCGGCCAAAAAGAAGCCCCTTCTTCCAATCGAAAGAGGGGGCTTCGGCTTTACGTCCTCAGTTAAATCGGGCAATGGCGTCCTAACGCAGGTCCTTGGAGGATAAAACCTTCATGTTGTTATCCATCTCATAGACGCGGGGGATGCCCGTATCCAGGTTCAGGGCGATGACCTGTTCTTTCGTCAACCCGTCCAGGAACATCACGATGGACCGCAGGGAATTGCCATGGGCCGCGACCAGCACGTTCTTGCCCTGTTTCAGGTAGGGGACGATGTGGGACTCGTAGTAGGGAAGGGTGCGGGCGGCGGTGTCCTTCAAGGATTCGGAATAACCGGTGCTGTCCTTGGGAGGGGGCACATCGTAACTGCGGCGCCAGATCTTCACCTGCTCGTCCCCGTACTTTTGGGCGGTTTCAGCCTTGTTCAGGCCCTGCAGGCCGCCGTAATGGCGCTCGTTCAAGGCCTGGTCCATATAGACGGGAATGTCCTTCATCTTGCCGACCTGGAAGATGATCGCCAGGGTTCGCTGGGCACGCTGGAGAGCGGAGGTAAAGGCCACGTCGAACTTATAAGCTTTCAACTTTTCACCCGCTTCCCAGGCTTCCTTCTCCCCCAGTTCGGACAGGGGCACATCCACCCAGCCGGTGAAACGATTTTCCAGGTTCCATTGGGATTGACCGTGACGCACGAGCACCAGTTGGGACATATAAAACCCCTTTCCGACGAATGAGAATTTCCAATCCGAGCCAAGGGGTAAGGCATATCCCCGCGGCGGGATGGCCCCGGACCTTCTCTCCCCAAGGCCCAAGGTGCGGCGATTTTAACCTTGGCTTGTTCATTAGGGAAGGATTTTGGCGGCGGGTTGTGTCTCCATTTGGGTGTCATGACGAGGAATGCCCCGCGAATAGCGGGGCGGTTAGGGCGTGGTAATCCCGGTTTCAATAAGCCTTTATAGACAAAGGCTAAAGGCGAACTGAGATTGCCACGGTTCATGCCGCTTTACAAATAAAGACAAAGGGTTAGCGGCATAGTCCTGATTTACGTTGCCCAATGGGCAACGTAGGACATAACGCCCCGACCCTTCGAAAGCCTCAGGGCCCTGAGCAAAGTCGAAGGGTTGGGGCTGAACCTCGCAATGACGGCAAAATCATTTACTTGGTAACTAAGACACTGCCGGGCGGCGGGAAGGATTCGATGGAACCGGATAGGAACTATGCACATGGCATAGCTGGCAAAATAAACCCTCTCCCCCTGAGGGAGAGGGCTAGGTGAGGGGTGCTTAAGTGGTGGTACCCCCTCATCCCTATCCCACATTTCTCTTTTGGGTATATAAAAAGGACATGTGGGATCATACCGACTTCTATAAATGCTAAATGGAAGGTCGGCATACCTTCTCCCTCGAGGGGAGAAGGTGAAAATAACCCAACCCAACTTAGTTATGGTTGTGCTTCGTCAAAGCCATAGTTTCAAACCGGATTAAAGGGCCTGGAACGGTTGAATGGAGGCGATCCATCGACCATACTTGTTAATCAACATTTAGAATCACTACCAAAACCCAATATTTACCACAGAGACACGGAGACACATGCCGACTATCCATGAGACATTAAATGGGGTCGGTATTGTCCCGATTTCTTTCGCCTTTTGGGCGAAAGGGGACAGAGTAAATCTGGACAATAGGGTTAAGATTTCTTGAATGAAGAAAGGTTTTCTCTGTGACTCTGTCCCTTTGGCCCTAGGGGCCAAAGAGAACTGGACACTACCGACCCCCTTAGGGATTTATGGTAGGTCGGCATGTGGCCGCCAAAGGCGGCCTGTGGTGAATTTAGGTTTTGTTATAGTCTTTTAGATTCGAGACAGGTGACCCTTGAAAAAAACAGACCTCCATTGGATGAAACGGGCCCTCGACCTGGCCCGTTTGGGCGGTCCGCTGGTCAATCCCAACCCCAAGGTGGGGGCTGTTCTGGTCCGCAACGGCCGCAAGGTCGGCGAGGGCGCCCACATGAAATTCGGCGGCCCCCACGCGGAGATCCACGCCCTGCGGCAAGCCGGGAAAAAAGCCAAGGGCGCGACCCTTTACGTGACGCTGGAGCCCTGCTCCCATCGCGGCAAGACCCCTCCTTGCGTGGAAGCACTGATCCAGGCCGGCATCCAACGGGTGGTGGCCGCCCACCTGGACCCTTTTCCCCTGGTGAAGGGCAAAGGTTTCGCCAAGCTCCATTCCGCCGGGATATCCGTCGAGGTGGGACTCTTGGCCAAGGAAGCGAAGGCCTTGAACGAGAATTTCCTCTTCAGCGTCACCCGGGGAAGGCCCAAGGTGATCCTGAAGGCCGCCCTGACCTTGGACGGCAAAATCGCCACCCGCACGGGCGCCTCAAAGTGGGTGACGGGGGAAAAATCCAGGTTGAAGGCCCATGAACTCCGCTCCCGGGCGGACGCCATCCTGGTCGGGATGGGAACGGTCCTGGCGGACGATCCGTCCCTCACGGTCCGTTTACCCGGTTACCGCCGGGAAGACGGTTGGCCCTTGCGGGTGGTCTTGGACGCCCATTTAAGCCTTTCGACGAAAGCCAGGGTGTTGGAGGGAAGCCCCCGAACCCTGGTCTTTACCTCCCGCCAGGCCTCAGCGAGCCGGCAAAGGGCCTTGGAAAGCCGGGGGGCGGTTGTTTTCCGGGTTCCCGGGGCTAAAAAAATGTTATCTTTACGGGCTGTATTGAAAGAATTGCACCAGTTCGGGGTTCGAACCCTGTTGGTGGAGGGCGGGGGCTTGGTGCACGGCTCCTTTATAAGAGAACATCTCGCGGATGAGGCGGTGCTGTGGATCGCCCCGAAAATTTTCGGGGAAGGGCCCGCCTGGGTCCGGGGAGTGGCTTACCTGAATCCCCAGCAGACGCCCCGGCTGAAGGGCGCGAGGTTGGAGCCCATGGGCGAGGACTTTGTCTTGACCGGCAATTGGGAGGAATGAAATGTTCACCGGATTGATCCAAGAGGTGGCTTCGGTGGAGAGCGCGAAACTGCGTGACGGCCTTATGCGCCTGACCCTGCGCGCGCCGCGAACCGCCGGAGGGGTGAAAATCGGGGATAGCGTGGCGGTCAACGGCTGCTGCCTGACGGCCGTGGAGGTCGCGAACCCGCTGGTGTCCTTTGAGGCGGTGCCCGAAACCTTGAACCGAACCGCCCTGGGGGGGCTGGCTTCCGGCCAGGTGGTCAACCTGGAGAGGCCCTTAAACTTGGGGGATGGCCTGGGGGGGCATTACGTGCAGGGCCACGTGGATGGAACCGCGGAGGTCATTTCCCTTGAGCCGGAAGGCGAAGGATGGCGCTTGCGGGCGCGGCTGCCCCATGCCCTTTCCCGGTACGTGGTGGAGAAGGGAAGCATCGCCCTGGACGGCATCAGCCTCACGGTGGCGCTGATCGAGGGGGATGAGATGGAGGCCGCCCTGATACCGCACACCATGCAAAACACCAACTTGAGGGATAAAAAGCCCGGCGACCGGATGCACGTCGAGGTGGATATGCTGGCCAAACACCTGGAAAAGCTGGCCGAAGGATACCTTTCTTATATGGGGAAAAAATGAAGATCGAACCGCTGGGGGAAGACGCCTCCCCGCAAACCGAGCCACTCCTGCCATCCCTGACCCCGCTCATCCAGGAAAGGGTCAAGAAGATCCAGGACCCCGTCCTGCGGGACCAACTTTCCCGCCTGATCGGCGACGTGGAGGAAAAGGGCAAAAAACTTTTCAGCTCCAAGGCCCGGCAGGAATTCGAGGACTATAAAACCTCGGTCAAGCATTTCATGCAAAAGGTCATCCAAGGCTCCTTTAAGCTCGAGGAAAAACAGAGCCGGAAACGCGACGGGAATTTCGTGGTTTACCTCACCACCCAAAAGGTGGACGAGGCGTTGGACCATTTGGGACAGATGCTGTTGGCGGGCCAGCAGGATTCCATGCGGGTATTGGCCGCCCTGGACGAGATCCGCGGGATGTTGTTGGACCTTTACCTGTAGCGCGAACCAAAACCTGGGGCGGCGGACCGCCCCGAACGGAAAAAGAGAAATGAACCAAGTGGAAAAGGCGATCGAGGATATCCGGCAGGGCCGGATGGTGATCGTGGTGGATGACGAGCACCGCGAGAACGAGGGCGACCTGGTCATGGCCGCCGAGAAAGTGACCCCCGAGGCGATTAATTTCATGGTCCGGGAGGGCCGGGGACTGGTTTGCGTTCCCATGATGTCCGAGGACCTGGACCGGCTGGGCCTCCCCCTGATGGTCAACCAGCAGGAAGACCATTTCCGCACTGCCTTTACGGTCTCCGTGGACGCGCGCAAGGGGGTGACCACCGGCATCTCGGCCCAGGACCGGGCCAAGACCATCCAGGTCATGGCCCATCCCGTTTCCCAGCCCCGGGACCTGGCCAAACCCGGGCATGTCTTTCCCCTTCAATACCGGCTCGGGAGGGGTGCTGCGCCGCGCCGGGCATACGGAAGCCGTGGTGGATCTGGCCCGCCTGGCGGGCTTGCGGCCCATGGGGGTCATCTGCGAGATCATGAAGGACGACGGAAGCATGGCCCGCATGGATGATTTGAAAACCTTCAGCGAAAAACACGGGATGAACCTGATCACCATCGCGGACCTGATCCAATACCGCCGGGAAAAGGAAAAACTCGTGAAGCGGGTCCTGGAGCTGATGCTCCCCACCGAGTCCGGCGAGTGGAAGGTGATCGTGTACAAGGCCTCGACGGAGGATGACGACAGCCTGGCCTGGGTCAAGGGGGACCTGGCCGGCGGACCGGTGCTGGTGCGGGTCCACTCCGAATGCCTGACCGGGGACGTGTTCCATTCCCTCCGGTGCGATTGCGGGGCCCAACTCCACGCGGCCATGAACCGGATCGACCAGGAGGGCCGGGGCGTCGTCCTATATATGAGGCAGGAGGGCCGGGGCATCGGTCTGCTCAATAAATTGAGGGCCTACCAACTGCAGGACCAGGGGTTGGACACGGTCGAGGCGAACGAAAAGCTGGGCTTTCCCGCGGATTTGAGGGATTACGGGATAGGGGCCCAGATCCTGGTGGACCTGGGCGTGCGGGAAATCCGCCTCCTGACCAATAACCCGAAAAAAATCGTCGGGTTGGAAGGTTATGGATTAAAGGTGGTGGAGAGGGTGCCGATTGAAATCGATCCCAACCCAGTAAATAAGAGGTATTTGGAGACGAAAAGGGAAAAAATGGGCCATTTGTTCTCGAAAAAAAAACAGGCAAAGAAAGATTGAGGCATTAGAATGGCGCCCGCTATGATTCAAGGAAAACCCGAGGGGCGCGGCAAACGAATCGCGGTGGTGGTCAGCCGCTTCAACGACCTGATCGGCCGCAGGCTTTTGACGGGCGCGCTGGACACGTTCAAGGAACGGGGCGTACCGGAGGAAAATATCGAGACCGCTTGGGTTCCCGGGGCCTGGGAGCTGGGCGTGGTGTGCGCCAAACTGGCCCGGACGGGACGTTTCAACGGGGTGGTCGCCTTGGGCGCCATCATCCGGGGGGAAACGACCCACCACGAGGTTTTGGGGCGTCAAATCGCCGAGGACCTGGGGGCCTTGTCCCGGGAGACGGGGTTGCCGATCGCTTTCGGGGTCCTCACCACCGAAAATCTGGACCAGGCTTTGGCCCGGGCCGGGGAACAAAAGGATAACAAGGGGGCCGAGGCGGCCCTTCACCTGTTGGAGACCATGTCGGTGCTGGACCAAATTCGATAAAGGCGGCTCACGGTTCCCAGTTGGCAGTTGGCGGCTTTCGTTGAACCGCCCACCGCGAACGGGGGATAGCGAACTGAGGGTAATATGGGACTCAAACGCCGGACCCGGGAACTGGCCCTTCAAATGCTTTTCCAGATGGACCTGGGAACGGTCCAACTGAAAGATTTGGAAGAAAACTTCCTTCCCAACGCCAGCGCTCCCGAGGCGGCCAAGGAAATGTCCCTGGAACTGGTGAAAAACATCTGGGATCGGGTGTCGGAGATCGATTCCAACCTGCGGAAATTCACCCAACACTGGGATTTGAGCCGCATGGCGGGCGTGGACCGCAACGTCTTGAGGCTGGCGGCCTACGAGATTTTGTTTGACGCCGAAATCCCGAAATCCGTGGCCATCAACGAGGCGCTGGAAATCGTGAAGCGGTACAGTACCGAGGAGTCCAGCCGTTTCGTCAACGGCATCCTGGACAAACTGGACAAAAAAGAGGCAGGGGCCGGAACGTAAGTCCGGGCATGGGCCCGGGAAAGACCATCCCAAAAGGATGAGGGGAGACTGAATGACGATGAATCGGTTTAATTTGGAATCGGAAATATAAAATGGAAATGGATTTTTCACCCGAGATCAAGGCGTTCCTCGACGAGGTGGTGGATTCCTTCGCGATGTGGGATCTCCTGATCTTTTTCTCGAAAAAGTCGGAAGAGATGGAAACCCCGGACCGAATGGCCAAGATGTTGGGCCGTCAAACCCCTGAGCTGGAAAAACCCCTGGATAAACTGGAAAAAATGGGGCTCCTCACCCGGGTCAAACGGCTGGATGGGGAAACCGCCTGCCAATTGAACCGGGGCGGGGCCCTGTTTCCCAGCCTTGAGAAGTTTTGGTCTTTTAATGAAAGCCAGGAAAACCGGCTGAGAATCCTCAGCTACCTTCTGCGAAATAGGGCCCATTAAGGGGCTTGTCGGCCCATAACTCCATGGGTTTCCCCCTCCCGCCATGTTAAAATAACCCTCGTTTCCACCTCTCCGAATGGGGCCTCATGCGATACGGCATTTTTTCCGACATCCACAGCAACCTGGAAGCCATGACCGAAGTGGCGAAGGCCATGAAGGCCGAAGGCGCGGGCGAGTACCTTTGCCTGGGGGATTTGGTGGGCTATTACGCCAACCCGAACGAGGTGGTGGAATTGATCGATGTCCCTCCGGTGTTGGAAGACTGGTCATGGGCAACCATGACTCGGCGGTGATAGGGCAAACGGACCTCTCGAAATTCAACCCGCCCGCCGCGGAGGCGGTCCGATGGACCCAAAAGAGGCTGAAGCCCGGGAATATGCAATTGCTTCAAAACCTGCGGTTAAGGGAGGAAATCGGCGAGATCCAGTTGGTCCACTCGTCCCCTTTCCAAAGCGAGGAGTGGCATTACCTCAGCCAGCCGGATGATATCGAGCGGAATTTCCGGTACTTCCAGGGCGCGGTTTGTTTTTTCGGCCATGTCCATAAGCCCTTCATCGCCGAGCAATCCAAGGGGGGCGAGGTCAGGATGGTACCGGGCCAGGAGGTATCCCTTCAACCCGACTGCCGCTACCTGGTCAACGTGGGAAGCGTGGGCCAGCCGCGCGACGGCGATCCCCGGACCTGCTATGTTATCTACGATTCCCAAAGCCGCCAGCTTTCCATCCGGCGTATTCCCTATGATTTTGAGGCGACCTACCAGAAAACCATCGCGGGGGGGTTGCCGGAGTACCTGGCCCAGCGTTTGAGGTCGGGAAAGTAACAGCCTACCCGTTTTACGGAATCCTATTTCTTGAAGGAGATTGGCATGACGAAACGTATCCTGACCCTGTCCCTCATCCTGTTGGTCGGCGGGCGCCTGCGTCGCCTGGGGCAAGACCGCCCTCCTGGAATGGAAGCATTTTCACGACCTGGATTGGAATTATTCCATCGACACCCCTTTCCCTTTGGTGCGGGACCGAAACACGAGCGTGTACGATTCGGTGTTTTATGAAACCGCGGCCCAACCGGGGGCGGACAAGGGCTTCCGGGTGAGGCTGGGAGTGACCTTTTTTCCCGATTCCAAGAAGACCATAACGGTGGATGAGACCCCCCCATTGGTGGCGGATATGATCCTTGCCGAGAAAAAAGTGGCCGATTTGAAGCTTTATGAGACGCCTTTCGTTGTTAAGGGAATCCGGTTCCTGGTCTCCAACGGCGTGGCGACCGACAAAAAGGGCAAGCAAGTGAAGTTCAAGATATTAAACGCGGTCCTTTTGCCCTACTGGTGGCGGGTGATCATCCAATATGACCCGACCAAGGAACATCCAGGACAACATGGCGAACCGGATTGTGTCCTCTTTCGAGATCAATCCCTAGCCACTTCCGACCGGGACCATGGCCCAACCTAACGCCGAGACCAGAGAAACGAATCTCCCAGCTTCGCGGGACGATCGAGTACCACAACCGGAAGTACTACGACGAGGCGGCGCCCGAGATCACCGACTTCGAGTATGACCGGCTTTACCGCGAGCTGAGGGACCTGGAAGAGCAGTATCCCTCCCTGCGGGCCCAGGATTCCCCCACCCAGAAGCTTTCCGAAACCACGGGCAAACATTTCAAAACGGTGGCCCACCGGGTCCCCATGTTGTCCCTGGACAACACCTATTCGCTGGAGGAGCTCCAGGAATTCGACGAAAGGGTCCGAAAGGGCCTGGGCGGCGAGGCGTACGAGTATGTTTGCGAACTCAAGATCGACGGGGTCAGCATCGAGCTCATCTATGAGGCCGGGGAACTGGTCCACGCCATCACCCGGGGCGACGGCGAAAAGGGCGATGACGTGCTGGCGAACGTCCGGAATATTCCGGGGCTTCCCGCGCGTTTAAAGGGTAAAAACCTTCCCGGCCGGTTGGAGATCCGGGGGGAAGTGTTCTTCACGCGGGAGGATTTCGAGGCCGTCAACCGCGACCGGGAAGACCACGAACTGCCCCTCTTCGCCAATCCGCGCAACACCGCCGCCGGCACCCTCAAAACCATCGATCCTTCGGAATCGGCCAAGAAACCCCTTCACATCCTCCTCTATTACGTCTTCTCGCCGGACAAACTCCCCTTTACGACCCAGGCGGAAAGCCTGGACTGGCTGGAGGAAATGGGATTTCCCAAGGACCGGCATTTCCGAAAGTCGAAAAACATCGAGCAGGTCCACGCCTATTGCGAGGAATACCAGTCGAAAAGGGGAACCATCGGGTTTGACTGCGACGGCGTGGTCCTCAAGGTCAACCGCTTTGACCAGAGGGAAAAGCTGGGGACCACCTCCAAGATTCCCCGATGGGCCATCGCCTACAAGTTCCCCGCCCAAAGGGCCGAGACATCGCTGAACGACATCACCCTGCAGGTCGGGCGGACGGGCGCGGTCACCCCGGTCGCGGAACTGGAGCCCGTTTTGCTCGAGGGAACCACGGTCAGCCGGGCCACCCTGCACAATGAGGACGAGATCAAGCGCAAGGATTTACGGATCGGGGACCGGGTGCTGGTGGAAAAGGGAGGCTTGGTGATTCCCAAGGTCCTTCAATCCTTCCCGGAAAAGCGCACGGGCCGGGAGAAACCCTTCCGGATGCCGGATAGCTGTCCTGTCTGCGGGTCCCGCCTGGAGCGGGAGGAGGGGGAGGCGGCATGGCGGTGCGGCAACGCTTTCTGCCCCGCTCAGGTCGAGAGGTCCATCGAGCATTTTTGCTCCCGCGACGCCATGGATATCCGGGGCGCGGGGCCCGCGGTGGTGAAACAGCTCCTCGACGAAAAACTGATCCGGGATTACGCCGACCTTTACTCCCTCACGGAGTTGCAGGTGGCCGAATTGGAACGCAAGGCCGAGAAATCGGCTCAGAACCTGGTGGGCCAGATCGCCGAGAGCCGCAAGCGTACCTTGGGCCGCCTCCTTTTCGCCCTGGGGATACGCCATGTGGGGGTGCATGTGGCCGAGATATTGGCTTCCCGCTACAAGAACCTGGAGGAGGCCACCGAGGCGGGTGAGGAGGAACTCACCCATATCGACGGGATCGGCCCGGTCGTGGCCCATTCCATCGCGGCTTTTTTTTCCAACGCGCAGAACAAAAAGGTGATAAAGAAACTTGAGAAGGCGGGGGTCAACGTCAAGCGTTTAAAGGAAGAAGAACCCTCGGGTGAACAGCCTTTCCTGGGCCAGACCTTCGTCTTCACCGGGGAATTAAAAAATTACAGCCGCAAGGAAGCGGAGGACCGGGTGAAAAAACTGGGGGCCAAGGCGTCCGGCTCGGTCTCCAAGCTGACCTCTTACGTGGTGGCGGGCGAAGCGGCGGGGTCCAAGTTGAAAAAGGCCAGGGAACTGGGGGTTCGGGTGTTGACCGATGGGGAGTTCGAGAAACTCGTGGAGAAATACAAATCATGAAGAAACCATTCCTCACCCTAACGCTGCTTTTTGCCCCCGCCCTCTTTTTCGGCGCGGTTTTGACGCCCACCCTGGACCAGGGACTGTCCCAGGCCGACCAGGAAAACCGGGCGGCCCAGCAGGAAGTCCAAAAACTCCGCGACGCCTGGGACAAAACCCGGCTGGAGGCCACCCTTTACGATCAAAGGGCCAAGCGGGCCTATCAGAAGTGGTTGAAATCGCCCAAAGCCCTGAAAACCCAAGCGCAAAACGCGAAGGAGCACGCCGACCTGGAACTTCAATGGGCGGTTGAAAAACGAAAACTGGCTTTCGTCCAATGGCAGAAAGCCGTGTTTCTCCAGGCGGCCTCCGAGGCGAAATTAAAGGCCCTCGACCAGCAAAAGGACGAAGCGGCCATTCAGGCTAAAATCCGGGCCCTGGAGCAGCAATTAAACCCAACTCCCGCCGTGAAATAACCGTAACTGTTCAGATCAGGCAGACCCACGGCCAACACGAAGCCACCCCATATGATTCACCCGTGAATCATATGGGGTAGTACCGCCATCGTTAAACCAATCAAATGGAGGGGCGGCACACAAAGAAAGACAAAAAAGCCTGGATTTCAGATTTTTTAAAACGACATCATTTTTTTCCGTATTTTCTTCCTTCCTGTCTTTGTCCCCCTTTGCTCCAAAGGAGCGAATGAAAAGGGACGATACCAACCTCTTTATTCCTTGCTACAAAGTTATTCACCGGTTTTTCCCATTGTGCCGTATTAACCACCCTTAACCACGTTCGTAACATGCCCGAAACCTGCGCCGTGGATATTCCTCCCGCTTGTATGTTCCGCATCATCATTCGAAACTTACGGGGAGGCTGAAACGTGGAAATGTTCGGGCAAACGCTATCGCTGGGGCATGTGGTCTTTCTTCTGTTGGCGCTGGGCTTGGCATTGTCGTTTGAGTTCGTGAACGGGTTCCATGACACAGCGAACGCGGTCGCGACCGTCATTTACACCCACACCTTGAAACCCTGGATCGCGGTCATTTGGTCCGGATTGTGGAACCTGACCGGGGTCTTAACCTCCACGGGGATGGTGGCCTTCGGGGTGATCGCGCTCCTTCCCGTGGAATTGGTGATCCACGTGGGTTCCGCCCCGGGTTTCGCCATGGTGTTTTCCCTTCTCATTTCCGCCATCATCTGGAACGTGGGGACCTGGTACTTCGGCCTGCCCGCCTCCAGCTCGCATACCCTCATCGGATCCATCATGGGAGTTGGCCTGGCCAACGCCATGATGAGCCCCGGCCATGTCTTCGGCGAGGGCGTCAACTGGGATAAGGCCAAGGATGTCGGCATGGCCCTTTTGGTTTCGCCGATTGTGGGCTTCGTGTGCTCAGCCCTGGTGCTCCTCCTCCTGAAGGCCCTGGTCAAGCGCAAGGACCTCTACGAGGCCCCCAAAAAAGACACGGCGCCCCCCCTGTGGATCCGCGCCCTCCTGGTTTTGACCTGCACGGGTGTCAGCTTCGCCCATGGTTCCAACGACGGACAAAAGGGAATGGGGCTCATCATGCTCATCCTCATCGGGGTTGTGCCCGCCACCTTCGCGTTGGATTTGAGCACCAACCAGCAGGCCCTGCAGGACCTTTCGGCCACCGCCCAGACCATATCCTTCCAGATGGACAAGCACTCCCCCGGCGCGGCCATGGCCGCCGGGCCCATCGCGGACCAGTACATTTCCGACTATTTAAAGGTTGGCGGGAAAACTAGTTCGGACACTTTCGCTGCCATCGGCACCAAGTGCCGTGAGATTTCCTCGAAGTTGGAAGGACATAAAAGCCTTAGCGAGTTAAGCGAACAACAGCGCCGCGATTTGCGTAACGACCTTTACTTGGTCTCGGAAGCCCTTGGAAAAGCCAATAAGCAGAATCTTTTCACGGACCCAGGCGAGAAAAAATCGGCGGGGGACATCAAGAAGCACATGGATAAGCTGACCAAGTTCATCCCCGTTTGGGTGAAGGTGGCGGTGGCCTTGGCCCTCGGCCTGGGCACCATGATCGGCTGGAAGCGCATCGTGGTGACGGTGGGCGAGAAGATCGGAAAGTCCCACCTGACCTACGCGCAGGGAGCCTCGGCGGAGCTCGTGGCCTTCGCCACCATCGAGGCGGCGGATATGTTCGGCCTCCCCGTTAGTACGACGCACGTTCTTTCTTCCGGTATCGCGGGCACCATGGCGGCCAACCGTTCGGGTCTCCAGATGGAAACCCTCAGGAATATAGCGCTGGCCTGGGTTTTGACCCTGCCGGTTTGTATGTTACTGGGCGGGGGCATCTTCGCCTTTTTGTTAGATGTGGTTTTCAACCTGGTGGGTATCAAATAGGAAAAGGGGAGCCGGGCGGAACCGCGTATAAAATGAACATTGATAAAAAAGGGTGGCGCAAAGGTGCCGCCCTTTTTTATTACTCCAAGGATAGGAATTACCTAATATGGCCCGTCCCCTGAAATCACGAAAAAGGTCTTCCTCCCCAACTGCTCTAGGGTCGAATGGAAGCCTGAAAACGAGATTGAACAACTTTATTT
This sequence comes from candidate division FCPU426 bacterium, assembly GCA_963771075.1. Taxonomy (GTDB): domain Bacteria; phylum Oederibacteriota; class Muellerivitia; order Muellerivitales; family Muellerivitaceae; genus CAVTWJ01. The sequence goes on from CAVYSE010000005.1 coordinate 18,616, forward strand.
CCAACCTTGAACACTTGCCCTATGCGGCGACCCTGCTTCAAGAGAAAAAATTTGCGCGACGGGTGATGGGCGTGGGTGTGGTCATTATGGCGGTGGGGGCGGCGATCTTTTCGGTGGGCTGGAAGCTGAAGGCCACTGGGTGGGTGGAGACGGCCTTTGTCATCACCTTGATCGGGTGGATGATGGTCATCTTGGGGTTCGCCTTCGGGGTTGTCGGTTGGGCCGCGAAGTATATTCCGATCCGCCCGGGCAAGTTCCGCCTAAAACTCTAATTTCCTCTTGCCTCGGGCTTATAATCGGGAAAAATCCAACATGAGGTGGGAAAGATTTCTTGACCGGTATTCCCGAAAGTGAAACCAAGCAACGGACGATCCTGAAGACCGGGTGGTTCCGCCTCTGCCTCGTCTTGATGGTGGCCGCTTTTCCCGCCCTTCTTCTTTTGGGCGCCGGGCTTTTGCAGGCTTTTTTTTACCTGCCCTACCTCCCCGAGCTTAATTCGAACCGTTCCGTCATGAACCGCCTCCATTTGTCCCAATGGGTGCCCTTGGATCGAATTTCGCCCTTGGCGGCGGAAGCGGTGGTGGTCAGCGAGGACGACGATTTTTTCCAAAACCAGGGCATCAATTGGAACTCCATCCGAAAGGCCTTCCAAACGGACCTGAGGGCCCGTCGGTTCAAGAGAGGGGGAAGCACACTGACCCAGCAGGTGGTGAAAAACCTGTTCCTGACCAAGCGCAAAACCTTTTCACGGAAGATCGCCGAGATGGTCCTGGCTTCCCAGGTTCCGCGTTTCGCGTCTAAAAACAGGGTTCTGGAGATCTATCTCAATTGCGCCCAGTGGGGAGGGAGGGTGTACGGAATTTCCGAGGCATCCCGCCTTTATTTCAAAAAAAGTCCGGCCCAGCTCGGGGCCAAGGAGGGTGCTTTCCTGGCCATGATGCTTCCCAACCCGATTCGTTATGGGAAATCATTCGAAAATGGCGAACTCACTCCCTACGCGAAAAGCGAGATCCAACGGCTTTTGGACCGGATACACGAGGAGGGCTTCTTGTCCGATGGGCAATACGCATGGGAATCGGCCCGGCCTTTGGCATTCGAGAAAAAAGCCTTGGAATGGGACGCCACCTCCGCCTTGGAAACCCCGTTCGATAGGTTCCCGCCATCCACCCATACAGCGTCCCTCCAGGGGAAGTTAAACCCGGCTCCTAAACCTGAACCGATCGAACCTGTTGTAAAACCCGCTCCGAAAACCCCTTGACCCTGGAGTATACTCCAGACCTTATAGTCATCAAGGGAGTGAAACATGGATCGAGTCCAATTAAGCCTGCAAATCGGGGAACTGTCGAAGGCGAGTGGTACGCCCATCGACACTATCCGATATTACGAAAAGGTGGGTTTAATTAAAAAACCATTCCGAAGCGGGGGTGGATTCAGGCTCTACACCGGGGAAACGGTGGACCAATTGAAATTCGTCAAGAAGGCCCAGGACTTCGGCCTCACTTTGAGGGAGATCAAGCAAATCATGGTTTGCGGGGATAAGGGGTTGGAGCCCTGCTGCGACCTGACCATCAACCTTTTCACCAAAAAGATAAAGGAGTTCGAGGAGAAGGTTAAGGAGCTTAACCGCATGAAAAGAAAGCTCAAGACGGTCTTAAGCGGGTGGGTGGAAAAAAGTTAAGGAGAGACAGCATGGCCCAAAAAGTTTTGATCCTATGCACCAAGAATTCCTGCCGGTCGCAGATGGCGGAGGGGGTTCTGAAACATTACGGTGGGGATAAGTTCATTGTGGAAAGCGCGGGGTTGGAACCGACCCATGTCAATAAGAACGCCATCAAGGTCATGAAGGAGATCGGCATCGACATCTCGAAGCAACACTCAAAGAATGTCGTTGATTTTCTCGGGGAGTATTTCGGCTTCATCATCACGGTTTGTTCCGACGCGGACCAAAGATGCCCTATCTTCCCGGGTGTATCCAGGAGGCTCTACTGGCCTTTCAATGATCCTCCTCAGACCGAGGAAGAAACTCCCGAGATATTGGCCGAATTCCGCAAGGTGCGGGATGAGATCGTGGTGAAATTCAAGGAAGTCGCCGAGAAGGGTTTCCCCGCCATTGCCGAGTCTAAGGGATAATAAATTCGTGGAGGAGTTCGTGATGGAAAACAAAACCGCTGATAACGAAAAGATCAAGACCGCCGTAAGGGAAAGATACGCCAAGATCGCTGAATCGTCCCAGCCCACTTCCTGCTGCGGGATGGAGGAATCCAAGACAGCCTCCACCTGTTGCGGTGGAGGAGAAGCCAAAGGCGGTTTTTCCTACAGCTTCATTGGGGAGGATTACCAAAAGCTTCCCGGCTACCAGCCCGAGGCGGACTTGGGGTTGGGATGCGGCCTTCCCACCGAGTTGGCTCAAATGAAGGAAGGCGATCATGTGTTGGACCTGGGAAGCGGAGCGGGAAATGACGCCTTCGTTGCACGACGTATCGTTGGGGACAAGGGCAGAGTGACCGGGGTAGATATGACGTCCCAGATGATCGAGAAAGCAAAGGCCAATAGCCAAAAGCTTGGATATTCCAACGTTGGGTTCGTCCTTGGAGAAATCGAATCCCTCCCCCTGCCCGAAAACAATGTGGATGTGGTCATCAGCAATTGCGTGCTCAACCTGGTACCCGATAAGGCCAGGGCATTTAAGGAAATCTTTAGGGTTCTCAAACAAGGCGGGCATTTCAACGTTTCGGACATCGTCCTGGACGGCGAACTGCCTGAAAAATTACGCGGGGAAGTTGAGCTTTATGTCGGTTGCGTTTCGGGGGCCATCCAAAAGGCCGATTATTTGGATTTGATCCAAAAGGCGGGTTTCAAGAATGTGAAAATTCAAAAAGAACGCCGGGTTGAGGTTCCAAAAGAAGTCCTACTCAAGTACATCACCCAGGCCGAATTAAGGGAAATGGAAGCCTGGGGCTCGGGCATTAACAGCGTCACGGTTTGGGGGGAAAAACCTTAATCGATAAGGGGGCAAACCATGGGTGAAAATTGCAAAGCAGGGGCGGGAGATACTTTGCTATTCGGCTGTTCGGGAGCCGCCGATGTGGGCGCTTTGGCGGACCAGGCGGTCCGGTCCCTGACCCGGCAAGGTATGGGCAAGATGTATTGCCTGGCGGGGGTGGGGGGAAAGGTTCCAGGCATGGTTGAAAAAACACGTTTCGCGGAACGAAGAGTCGTGCTGGATGGCTGTTCCATGGATTGCGGTAAGCACAGCCTTTTGGGCGCAGGAATAACCGAATTCGACCATGTTCGCCTTTACGAGCATGGTTTTGAAAAAGGGAAGACACCAGTGAACGACGAAAATATATCGAAAGTCACCAAGCTCGTGATTTCTACTCTGGGGGGAAAATGAGCAACCTTTCCCAAAAGATGAATGTTTTTGAGCGATACCTGACTCTTTGGGTGGCGCTTTGCATGGGCTTAGGGATAGCCCTGGGCAAGGCTCTCCCCCAATTGGTCACTGGCCTTCAGGGCATGGAATTCGGAACCGGGAGCCACATCAACGTGCCCATCGCCTTCCTCATCTGGCTGATGATCTACCCGATGATGCTGAAGATCGATTTTGCCTCGCTCAAAGACGTGGGGAAGAAGCCCAAGGGTCTGTTGGTGACCCTCTTCGTCAACTGGCTGGTCAAGCCGTTTTCCATGGCTTTCTTCGGGTGGCTATTCTTCAAGGTATTATTCGTGCCCTGGCTGGGGCCCGAATTGGCCAACCAATACCTGGCTGGGGTCATCATCCTGGCCGCCGCACCCTGCACGGCCATGGTCTTCGTCTGGTCCTACTTGGCCGGGGGCGACGCCGCCTATACCCTGGTCCAGGTCTCGGTCAACGACCTCATCATGCTGGTGGCTTTCGCACCCATCGTACGGTTCCTGGTTTCGGGCGCCGCCGGGCTGGAAGTGCCCTTTCAAGTACTTCTGTATTCAGTCATTATTTTCGTGGTCATACCCCTGGCCATGGGGGCCATGAGCCGTTGGGCGCTCATTCGTGTCAAAGGCATTCAATGGTTTAATGAGAAATTCCTGCCTTTTTTCCATCCATTAACCATTTTGGCGTTATTAGCCACCCTGGTTTTAATCTTCGCCTTTCAAGCGGGGAATATCACCAACCGCTGGCTCGACGTGTTCCTGATCGCAATACCCATTTTGATCCAGGTTTATTTTAACTCCGGCTTAACTTACGGATTGATGAAACTCTTTAAAGTCCCTTATTCGGTGGCCGCGCCTGGGGCGCTCATTGGCGCTTCCAATTTCTTTGAGTTGGCGGTCGCCACCGCCATTGCCTTATACGGCCCGGGGAGCGGGGCGGCTTTGGCAACGGTGGTAGGGGTTCTCGTGGAAGTCCCGGTGATGTTATCCGTATGCTCGATATGTACTCGAACGACAGGTTGGTTTGAAAAGGAGAAATGATATGAACAAAATATTGTTCCTGTGCGTCGCCAATTCGGCCCGAAGCCAAATGGCCGAAGGCTTGGCGAAGGCTTATTTCGGGGACAAGGCCCTCATCCAAAGCGCCGGGTCCAAACCCTCCAAGGTGAACCCATTCGCCATCCAGGCACTCGCGGAATTAAATATCGACATTTCAAAGAACCGTTCGAAGTCGGTGGATGAGATCGACCCTTCCACCGTGGACACGGTCATCACCCTTTGCGCGGAGGAAGAGTGCCCGGTATTCTTGGGAAAGGCGGAAAGGCTCCATTGGGGCCTGCCCGACCCGGGTGTGGGGCAAACAACGGACGATGGAAAATTGCAAAGTTTCAGGGAAATCCGGGATAAAATAAACGCGAAAATAAGGGAGGCGTTTCCGCTTTAGAACGGGAGGTTCAGATGCGAAAGACCGAGACGGCCTTATCTTTGTTTGAAAAGGGGTTTAATTGCTCCCAGAGCGTTTTATGCGCTTTCGGGATGGAGTCGGGTCTCGATCAAGAAACCTGCCTTCGGTTCGCGGGAAGCTTCGGGGGCGGCATGGCCCGCCGTGCGGAAACCTGCGGGGCGGTCACGGGCGCCCTGATGGTCCTCGGGCTTCGCTACGGCATGGTGAACGAAGGGGATTTCCAGGCCCGGAAAATAAATTATGAAGAGGCTGGTAAATTCATGGACGCCTTTAAACAACTCAACGGTTCCATCCTTTGCCGGGACCTGTTGGGATTCGATTTAAGCACCCCGGAAGGGTCGCGGAGGGTGGCGGATAAAAAATTGACCTCAACCCTTTGCCCCCGGTTCGTCCAAAGCGCTGTTGAATTATTGGAAAAGAGGTGAGATGGCCCCGCCCAAGGCCCTGAATGTGATTTTAACGCTCGTCCACGCCCTGGCGGGGTGGGCGGTCTGCGGCGCCATCATCGGAATCGGCCGGTCCCTGACCACAGTCGAAATTACCCTTTGGATCCACGCGATCTTGGTACCGGTCGTCTTTGGGCTGATATCCACCCTTTATTTCTATCAATTCAACTTCACCCGCCCCCTGGCGACGGCCTTTATTTTCCTGGCGGTGGTCATGTTCATGGATTTCTTCGTGGTGGCGCCTTTTATTGAAAAAAGTTTCAGGATGTTCGGGAGCTTTTTGGGAACCTGGCTCCCTTTTTCGCTGATTTTTTTATCGACCTATACCACGGGAAAAATCATAGCGAGTCAAAAATCCAAAGGACGTTGAGGAAAGCAGCCGTCAAAAACGTGTAAGCCACTCCCACATGCGTTTGGAGTCGCAATCCCCAAGCCTTATCGCCTTGAACCACCTAATTAAAGACCCTATACTTATGCCCCTTGAGCCCCAAAAAGGGCTTATTTTCCCCCAATCCCCATAATGAGGACCCATGTTAGAAACCATCCTAACCAAGATATTCGGCAGTAAAAACGAGCGCATCCTCAAGGCTTTTGAAGCCAAGGTGGCCGAGATCAACGCCCTGGAACCGGCCATGAAGGCCCTTTCCGACGGGGATTTGCAGAAGAAAACCCTGGAATTCAAGCACCGCCTGGCCCAGGGCGCCACCCTGGACGATATCCTCGCCGAAGCCTTCGCCGTGGTCCGGGAAACCTCCCGCCGGGTGATGGGGATGCGCCATTTCGACGTGCAACTGGTGGGGGGCATGGTGCTCCACAGCGGAAAAATCGCGGAAATGAAGACGGGTGAAGGAAAGACCCTCGTCGCCACCCTGGCCCTCTATCTCAACGCCCTGTCGGGCAAGGGCGCCCACCTGGTGACCGTGAACGATTACCTGGCGGAACGCGACAGCTTGGGGCGCGGCACCTTCAAGGGCATGGCCAATATTTACAACTTCCTGGGCCTGACCTGCGGGGTCGTGAAGCACGGCATTTCCTACCAGGAACGGAAAGCCGCCTACGCGGCGGATATCACCTATTGCACCAATAACGAACTGGGGTTCGATTACCTGCGGGACAACATGGCCACCTCCACCGATTACACGGTCCAGCGGGAGTTGAATTTTGCCATCGTCGACGAGGTGGACAGCATTTTGGTGGACGAGGCCCGGACCCCCCTGATCATTTCAGGCCCCTCGGAAGAATCCACCGACCTCTATTACCGCATCGACCGAATCATCCCGGCCCTGAAAAAGGGGCCGGATTACGACATCGAGGAAAAGACCCGCTCGGCCTTCCTCACCGAAGGCGGGGTGAAGCACGTGGAGCAGCTCCTGAAGGTGGACAACCTGTATGACCATAAGAACGTCCAACTGGTCCACCATGTGAACCAGGCCCTCAAGGCCCATGTCATCTTCAAGAAGGATGTGGATTACATCGTGAAGGACGGGGAAGTGGTGATCGTGGACGAGTTCACCGGCCGCCTCATGCAGGGACGCCGCTACTCGGATGGCTTGCACCAGGCCTTGGAAGCCAAGGAGAAAGTCAAGATCGAGGCGGAAAACCAGACCCTGGCGACCATCACCTTCCAGAACTTTTTCCGCATGTACAAGAAACTGTCGGGCATGACGGGTACGGCGGAGACCGAGGCCGCCGAGTTCAAGGACATCTACAACCTGGACGTGGTCTGCGTCCCCACCAACAACCCCATGGTCCGTTTGGACGAGTCGGACGCGGTCTACCGCACGGTGCGCGAAAAGTTCAACGCCATCGTCGAGGAAATCGCGCGCCTGAACGAGAAAAAACAGCCGGTCCTGGTGGGCACGGTTTCCATCGAGAAGAACGAGCTTCTCTCGGGACTCCTCAAAAAACGCGGCGTGAAGCACGAGGTCCTCAACGCCAAATTCCATGAAAGGGAGGCCGAGATCATCTCCCTCGCCGGCCAGCCGGGGGCCGTCACCATCGCCACCAACATGGCGGGCCGCGGAACGGATATCGTCCTGGGCGCGGGCGTGAAGGAGGTGGGAGGCCTGGCGGTCATCGGCACCGAGCGACATGAGAGCCGCCGTATCGACAACCAGCTGCGCGGCCGTTCCGGCCGCCAGGGCGATCCGGGGATGTCCCGCTTTTACGTGTCCCTGGAGGACGACCTGATGCGCATTTTCGGGTCCGACCGGCTCAAGGACCTCATGACCAAGATGGGCATGGAGGAAGGGGAGGTCATTTCCCATCCCTGGGTTTCCAAGGCCATCGAGAGGTCGCAAAAGGCCGTGGAAGGCCATAACTTCGATATCCGCAAACATTTGCTCGAATATGACGATGTGATGAACAAACAGCGGGAGCGCATCTATAAGGAACGCAACCGGGTGTTGCGGGAGGGCGATATCCGTTCCCACATGCTCCAGATCCTCGAGGATGTGGCGGCGGACGGGGTGGAAACCTATCTCCCGGAAAAGGGCGGACCGGACGCCTGGGATGTGGACGGCCTGAAAAAATGGTACATGGGCATTTTCCAGCAGGCCTTGGAATGGAAAACCGACCATCTGGGGGTGGTGGATTCCAAAGCCCTTTTCGAGGGGCTCCAGGAAGAGATGACCAAGGCCTATGTGAACAAGGAAGGCCTGATGGGGCCTCCGGTCATGCGCAATCTGGAGCGTTTTATCCTGCTGGAGGTCATTGATAACCAGTGGAAGGACCATTTGCTTTCCATGGATCACTTGAAAGAGGGCATCGGCCTCCAGTCCTACGGCGGGAAAGATCCCCTGATCGAGTACAAGCGGGAAGGCTTGGAAATGTTCCTCGACATGCTCGGCCGGATTGAGGAAGAGGCCCTGCGGACCCTTTTCCTGGTCCAAACCGTGAAAGCGCCTGAGAAGATCTTTTCCGAGACCCGCCCGGTGAAAATGAAGGAAGAACACCCCGAATTTGATCCCCGGTCGGCCGCGGCCAAACCCCAGCCCGCGATGGCGGCCAGCCCCGCCGGAATGATGGGGGGGAACGCGCCTCCGGCTTTCCCCGACGGCATGGCGCCCCCGCCAGGCATGCAGCCCTGGGAAGCGCCTCCCGAGGCGAATGGCCCGGTGGCCAAGGTGGCTCCCATCAAGCGGGAAGGGCCCAAACTGGGCCGGAACGATCCCTGCTACTGCGGCAGCGGGAAGAAATACAAGAAATGCCATGGAGCCTAAGCGAAATGGTATTTCGGCCCTGCGCCGAACCTTCAGAGGTGAGGCGTGAGGTTAGGGTGTGCCGTTCCCAAACTGGAACGGTGCAAGAATGCCACGGTGCTTGAAAGACATTTAGAGGTGAGGAGTTAAGAGTTAGGAGTTTTAGACCTCAGACTGCCATCAAAAATAGGGGATGTGAATGTTTTGAAAAGCGATTTGGATGTCAAGTTTGGCTCTGGTTTCGTGACGGGCTGTGGCAAGAAAGACCCCAAGATCTACAGCCAGGACGGCCCCATGGCCGACGGCGACACCCTGATCGAATCTTCCATCGGCGACGCCAAGACCCTCAACCCCGCTTTGGTGGATGAGAGCACCGGGGGGGATATCGCGGGCCTGGTGTTCAACGGCCTGCTCCGTTACGACGAGAACCTGAAGCTTTCCCCCAGCCTCGCGGAGCGTTGGACGGTCACCAACCACGGAAAGACGATCACCTATTACCTGCGCAAAGGGGTCAAATTCCACGATGGGGTGGAATTTACGGCCAACGACGTGCAGTTCACCTACCAGGTTTACACCGACCCCACGGTCAAGACCCCCTACGCCGCCGACTACCAGTACATCAAGAACGTGGAGATCCTCGATCCCTATATCGTGAAGGTGACCTACAAACGGCCCTTCGCGCCGGCCCTTTCCAATACCTTCGGGGCCATCCTCCCGAAACACCTCCTGGAGGGAAAGGACATCAATACGGCCGACTTCAACCGGCATCCCGTGGGAACCGGGCCCTTCAAGTTCGTCGATTGGAAGACGGACCAGCAGATCGTCCTGGAGGCCAACCCGGATTACTGGGAAGGCAAGCCCCATGTGAAACGTTTCGTGCTTCGGATCATCCCCGACCAGTCCTCCGAGCTCTTGAGCCTTTTGAAGGGCGAGACCGACGCCATGGGCGCCTGGACCAGCGGGTCCCTGTCGCCGGAACAATACGCCCGCCAGACCGATACTCCCCAATTCAAGGACTATTACAACAAGTACCAGGCCGACCAGTTCGTCTACTCCTATATCGGCTGGAACCTGGGAAATTCCCTCTTCAAGGACGTAAAAGTCCGCCGGGCCCTGACCATGGCCATCGACCGCCAGGCCATCATCGACAACGTGGTTTACGGGTTGGGTTCCATTTGCACCGGGCCCTTCGTTCCTACCTCTTGGGCCAACAACCCGGCCGTGAAACCGATTCCCTTTGACCCCGCGGGAGCCAAAAAGCTTTTGGCCCAGGCGGGCTGGAAAACGGGCCCGGACGGCATGCTCTACCGGATGGCCAAGGGGCAGAAAATCCCCTTCGCCTTCAAGCTTTTCACCAACCAGGGCAATGTCAGCCGTGAGCGAATCGCCACCATCGTCCAACAACAGTTGAAACAGGTGGGAATCGATTGCCAGCCCCAAATTATGGAATGGACCACTCTCCTCAGCCAGTACGTGGATAAGCGCAAATACGACGCCATGATCATGGGATGGCAATTCGGCCCGGAACCCGACTGCTTCCTTTCCTGGCACTCATCCCAAATGGGTGAACACCAGTACAATCTGGTGGGTTACAAGAACAAGACGGTGGACCGGCTCTTGGTCGAAGGGCGGGAGACGCTTGACCCCAAACAAAGGGCCAAGATCTATCAGCGAATCCACAAGATCCTGAGCGACGATGTCGCCGCCACCTTTTTATATGTGCCCTATTCCTTGCCCGCGGTTCACAAGCGCTTCAAGGGGCTTTTCATCAACCGAAACGGCATTGGCTGGCATCCGGAGCGATGGTACGTGCCCACCACCCAGCAGAAGTACCCGAATTAATTCATTCAAAGCCGGAAAATTCGTTCAAGTCGCGGGGGAATATGAAAGCAGTCATCGGTTGCGATATCGGAACGTCTGGGACAAAGGCTATCGTGGTATCCGAACAGGGCCGGGTTCTTTCCTCGGTCACTGTTGAATATCCTCTTTTAACACCCCATCCCGGTTGGGCGGAACAGCATCCCGACATCTGGCTGAAGGCCGCCAATGAGGCGGTTTCGGCGGCGGTGAAGATGGCGGGTAAGGCTGAAATTCAGGCTATTGGGCTTTCGGGGCAGATGCATTCATCCGTCTTACTGGATAAAAACGGTAAGGTCCTTCGGCCGGCGCTTCTCTGGTGCGACACCCGCACCCACGCCGAATGCGGGGAGATCACCCGTAAGGCGGGGGAAGGGAACCTTCGCAAGTGGGTTTCAAATCCGGCGCTGGAAGGGTTCACCCTGCCCAAGATCCTTTGGGTGAAAAAGCACGAACCGAAGGTCTATGCCAGCATCGCCCAGGTGCTCCTTCCCAAAGACTACATACGCTACAAATGGACCGGGGAACTGGCAACCGACGTTTCCGACGCGGCGGGGACCCTGTGTTTCGACGTCAAGAACCGTCGCTGGTCCAAGGAACTCCTGGGTCGTTTGGGCATACCCCTCGCCTGGTTTCCGCGAGTCACGGAGTCGCAGGAAATCTCGGGGGGATTGACGCAGGCGGCTTCCCAAAAACTGGGCTTGTCCCCCAAAACCCCGGTGGTCGGGGGAGGGGCCGATAACGCCTGCGGCGCGGTGGGAAACGGCATCCTCCAGCCCGGCGACGTGATGGCGAGCCTGGGGACCTCGGGTGTGGTATTGGCCCATTCCGAAAAGGTTCAGGTGGACCCCCTCATGCGGGCCCACACCTTTTGCGGATCCGTGCCTGAAAAATGGTATCTCATGGGGGTCATGCTCTCGGCGGGTTATGCCCTTCGCTGGTACCGGGATACCCTGGGCCAATGGGAAAAAGAGGAGGCGAAAAAGAAAAAAATAGATGCCTATGACCTCTTGAGCCGGGAAGCATCCCGGGCGCCTGAGGGTAGCGAAGGCCTGCTCTTTCTTCCTTATCTCATGGGCGAACGAACACCCCATAAAGACCCGTTGGCCCGGGCGGCCTTCGTGGGAGCCGGGGCCAGGCATGGCCGGGAACATTTCGCCCGATCGGTCTTTGAGGGCATTACCTTTGGCATGAGGGACTCGCTGGAAATCTTCCGTGACCTCAAAATTCCCATCCGGCGGGTGGTGGCCACGGGCGGAGGGGCCGTGAACCCCTTTTGGCGCCAGTTACAAGCGGACATTTATGGGGAGGAAGTCGTAACGGTCAGCGGAAAGGAAGGACCGGCTTTCGGCGCCGCGATCCTGGCAATGATAGGGGCGGGTGTTTATCCGAACTTGCGGGAAGCTTGCGGGAGACTTATCCGGATCACAAGCCGAACCTCGCCTCGCAAAGCATCCATGGAGCGTTACCATCAATGGTATGGCGCCTTTCAAAAGCTTTATCCAGCCCTGAAAGAGCCCTATAAGCAATTGGGGAAAATCGTTGAAAAGATGGGTTCGAAATAGGCCTTTTGCAGCATTCGCTTTTAGGACCTGCCCCGAAATGGATAATTTCCCCTCAAAGTTGCTAGCCCCGTGTTAAATAGGAAATTTGTCAATATTTCGATATTATGGCATTTGGCTATTTAAACCTGATATCGACCTAAGAAGTTTCCATGTCTGAATTTACGAAAATTCTCCGAGCCAAGATCACCGCCGTTTATTTTTTAGGCGGATTTGCCCTCCTCTTTTTCCTGGCGGCCGGTTTCCAATTTTGGAAGGCGCAGGAACTTAATCCCGAACTGATGTCCCTGGTGCGTGGTGAAGCGGCCTTTGCCATGACGGGGATACTTTCGGCTTTGGGGATGATCGGGTTGGGCTATTCCATCGCGCGCGACCTCCGGAAGGCCTGGAGCAACGAAGTCCGCTTTCGGACCTTGACCGAGAAGGCCGAGAGGGATATCCGTGAGAGTGAGCAACGGCTTCAGCTGTTCGACGATATTACCCAAGAAGCCATCATCATTCACGACCAGGGAATCATCGTGGAGGCTAACCGGGCTTTTGCCCAACATCTTGGGTATGACCGCCGGGAAATACTCGGCCGGCATATCGCGGGATTTATGGACCAGGAATCCACAAAGGAAGCCCAGGACCGAATCGAAAAAGGCTACCCGGACGGAAGCTACGAAATACTCGCCAAACGCAAGGATGGGTCCACATTTCCACTATTGGTCCATGGGCAGGATTTTGAGTTCCATGGCCGTAAGATGCGTGCCTCCAGTGGATGGGATATCAGCCAAGTGAAAAACGCGGAACGGGCCCTCATGGAAAGCGAGAGCCGATTCAAGCGTTTCGCGGAGATATCGACAGAGGGGATTTATATAGGGAGCGGCGGGAAAATCATCGACCTGAATACAACCTTGGCGAGGATGATGGGATACGAAGTCCAGGAGTTGATAGGAACGGATCCCCTTTCCTACGCCACGCCGGAAACCGTGGAATCCGCCCGCGAACATGTTCTGAATAGATACGACGGAGCCTATGAAGTCGTCCTGCGAAGGAAAGACGGATCCACCTTTCCCGCGGAAATCCATGGACGGGCTTTTACCCTCCAAGGCGTCCCCTATCGGGTGACCAGCGTTTGGGACATATCCGAACGTAAAAAGGGAGAGGAGGCTTTGCGCCAGTCCGAGGAGAATTTCCGGGCCCTCATCGAATATTCCCCGGACGCTATTTTGGTCCACTGGGGAGGGAAAATCGCTTATGTGAACCGCAAAGGCGTGGAACTCCTAGGTTTTTCAAAGCCGGAGGATGTGCTGGGCCAAAGCCCTTTCGACCGGGTTCATCCCGATGACCATGAGGAGGTGGAAAAACGCATCCAGTTGACGCTCCAGGGGGGTGAGAATCCAGTCAGCGAAATTCGGATGCTGAGAAAGGACCAATCGGCTGTTTTGGTGGAAACCCTCTCCATTGGGATTCGGTTCCGCGGCCAGCCCGCCACCATGGTCATCTTGCGCGATATCGCGGAACGGAAAAAGGCGGAAGATGCACTTCGCCGGTCGGAGGCCAAGTTCCGGAGCCTTATCGATAATTCCTACGATCTCATCACAGTCGTGGACCGGGAAGGAAGGAGAATTTACGAGAGTCCCTCCCTGGAAAGGGTTTTAGGGTACAAGCCTGGGGAAAGGCGAGGGGTTACCTTCGATACCCAACCGCCCGAGGACCAGGAAAAGGCACAGGCACTATTTAAAACAGTCTTGGCAAATCCGGGGTTGCCCATTCAGGCGCAACTGAAGGCGCGCAGGAAAGACGGGAGAATGATCGAGGCGGATATGGTCCTTACCAACCTGTTGGAGAACCCGGCGGTAGGCGGAATCGTCATTAATGCCCGTGATGTGACCGATCAAAAAAGGGCGGAAGTCGCCCTCCGGCAATCGGAAGCGAAATTCCGCAGTATGATCGAGAATTCCCACGACCTCATTACGATCGTGGACGCCAATGGGAACCGTATTTACGAGAGCCCCACGATTTCAAAGGTCCTGGGCTATGAAGTCGGCGAGCGGCAGGGAAACGCCTTTGAGTACCAGGCGCCGGAGGACTTGGAAGAAAATCGGAGATTATTCACCGAGGTTTTGGCGCATCCCGGGGTTCCCTATAAGACTGAAACCAAGTTTAGGCATAAAGAGGGGCATTTTATCCGCGCGGAGGTGGTCCTCACGAATCTTTTGGATGACCCCGCGGTGAAAGGGATCGTGGTCAACAGCCGGGATGTGACGGATAAGTTGAAAGCCCAAGAGGCCCTACGCCATTCCGAGGAATATTTCCGGAACCTCATCGAGAATTCGAACGATGTCATCTCCCTGGTGGAGGCCGACATGAAAACGCGCTATGTCAGCCCCTCGCTGAAAAAGGTCATGGGTTACGAGTCGGAAGAGAGGGCGGGGAAAAGCTTCCTGGATCTCATCCATCCCGAGGACCGGCCCGTGGTGGTGAAACGGTTCGCGAAATTCATGGCCCAACACGGCGCGACCGATACCCTGGAGGTAAGGGCCCTCCACAAAAACGGCACCTACCGGCATGTGGAGGCCATCGCCACCAACCTTCTTCATCACCCGGTGATGAAGGCGATTATTTTCAATTATCGTGACGTCACGGAACGGAAGCAGGCCGAGCAAACTTTGATGAAATTTGAGCGTCTTTCCGCAATCGGCCAGATGGCGGCCGGCATGGCCCATGAAATCCGCAACCCCCTGTCCGCGATCTCCACCGCCGGCCAGATCCTGAAGCGAAGGGAGGAAAAGACGGGCGAGAAGGGTTTCGGGGAAATGATCGTGGAAAACTCCGAGCGCCTCGAGCGGCTCATCCAGGACACCCTGGGCTATGCCCGCAGCGAAAAAACAGTTCCCCAGGAGGCCTTTCCCCTGACGCCCTTGTTGGAAAGCGCGGCGCGTCTTACCCAGATCCAGTTCGGCCCCTCCCATAAGACGATTAAGGTGGAATGGAAGCTTCCCCCCGACCCACTGACCGTTTTCGCCCCCCCCCAACGCATTCAGCAAATCATGATGAATCTCATCTTGAACGCCTACCAAAGCATGGCCCCGGGCGGGACCTTGACTTTGGAATTGAAAAAAGAGGGGGATTGGGCGCTCATCCGGGTGAGGGACACCGGCCCCGGCATCAAGGACGTGGATATGGCCCGCCTTTTTGAGCCCTTTTTCACAACCAAAGAGACCGGTTCGGGATTAGGATTAGCCTTAAGCCAGAGGATCGCGAAGGAATGTGGCGGGGAAATAAAGGCCGAGAATGGGACCCCGACGGGATCGATATTCACGCTGTGGCTGCCCTTATCTAAGGAAATAAAGGTATGAAAATCCTTTTAGTGGATGACGAGAAGTCCATCCGGGAATTGATGATCACCCTTTTGGCCGAATGGGGGCATGAGGTGAGGACGGCCGCCTCGGTGGGCGAGGGATTGGAACAGGCGGAGGCCTTCAAACCCGAGCTGGTGCTTTTGGACGTGCACCTTCCGGACGGCACGGGCCTGGAATTCCTGAAAGTCATTACCACCACCCAACCCTCCACCTCCATCGTCATGATCACGGCCAATGTGGATATCAAGGTGGCCGTGGAGGCCATCAAAAGGGGCGCGGAGGATTACTTGGCCAAGCCCCTGGACTTGGACGAGCTGGAACTCCTGATCCAACAAATCGAGGAACGGCGGGGCCTGCGGCGGGATGTGGCAGCCCTGAAAAACCACCACAAGGAACTTTACCGCAAGGATTACCTCTTTTTATCCGATCCCGCCATGAAAAAGGTTTATGAACAGATCGACCAGGCGGCCCAGCACGCTTCGGTGACGGTCCTGATCCTGGGGGAAACGGGTACGGGCAAGGAACACGTCGCCAAATTGATCCACGTGCTCTCCGCCCGGACTTCGGCGCCCTTCATGGAACTCCATTGCGGGGCCATGCCGGAAAACCTGCTGGAGTCCGAACTTTTTGGCTACGAGCCGGGGGCCTTTACCGATGCCCGCAAGTCCAAACCGGGTTTGTTCGAATTGGCCCATCGGGGCACCATTTTCCTGGACGAGGTCGGCGAATTGCCCCTGACCGTTCAAACGAAACTCTTAAAGGTATTGGAACAAAAGACATTGCGCCGGTTGGGAGGCGTCCAGGAGATCAAAATCGACGTAAGGGTAGTGGCCGCCACGAACCGGGACCTGGGCCGGGAGGTGAAGGAAGGCCGTTTCCGGGCCGACCTTTACTACCGACTGAATGTGGCCAACATCAACCTTCCGCCCTTGCATTCCCGCCCCGAGGATATCAAGGGTTTGGCCCAATTCTTTTACACCGACTTGTCCAATCTCTTCGGAAAAAAGATGAGGCCCCTGACCCCGGCGGTGATGGACGCATTGGTGGCCTATTCCTGGCCGGGGAACGTGCGCGAATTGAAGAATGTCATGGAAAGGGCCATCCTCTACTCCAAGGGCCCCGTCCTTACCTTGGATGATCTGCCCCCGGAAGTCTTGCGTCCCCCCGAGTCCAAGGAGGAAGGGGCTCCCGGCCGGTCGATGAGCAAGGAAGAAGCCGAAAAAGAAAATATCCGGCTTGCGCTGGAGACCTTCGGCGGCCACAAGACCAAAGTGGCCAAACACCTGGGTGTTAGCCGTACGACACTCCTGGCCAAGATCAAAAAATACCATTTGGGATAGGTTTTTTTCTTTCGGTTTTGACCTCTCCCGGTGGAAAAAGTGAGTCGAAATTAGGGCCCGTAGGAACCCAGGTTCATTATTTTCCCGAATATGACATGAAACAGAAATAGCTTTGTCATCCAAGTGTAAATTGTTCACTTTGCTCGAGCTCTTATTTCCATTTTCATCAAAGGACCGGCCATGTTTCGCAAGGAAATCAAGGTTTTGGATTGCACCATCCGCGACGGTGGATTGATCAATAATTACCAGTTCTCCGAGAGTTTCGTGAAGGCCGTTTATGCCGCTGTCGCCGACGCGGGAGTGGACATCATCGAGCTGGGAAAGAAATTGGTGGAGAGCGACGAATACCCCCGGTCCAAATTCGGCCCCTGGAATTATTGCGACGAGGAACTTTTAAAGCGGATCGTTGGAAGTTACAAGGGAAGCTCCCACCCCCAAGTGGCCGTCATGTTCGACATCGGGCGCATTGATTTGAAGGGCATGGTCGCTAAAAAAGACAGTCCAGTGGACATGATCCGCACGGCCTGTTACGTGCCCCAGATCGACAAGGCCCTGGACGCGGTCAAACGGTCGAAGGACCAGGGTTACCAAACATCGCTCAACATCATGGCGGTTTCTGCGGCTATCGAGACCGAACTCAACGAGGCCTTGGAGGACGTGTCCAAAGCGCCCGAGGTGGATTGTCTTTACCTGGTGGACACCTATGGGGCCTTTTATTCCGAGCAGATCACCTACTACCTGGAACTCTATAAAAAATACGTTCCGGTCGCGAAATTGGGCTTCCACGGCCACAACAATATCCAATTGGCCTATGCCAATACCCAGCAGTGCATCATTGAGGGCGTGAACATGCTCGACGCCACGATCAATGGGATGGGGCGGGGCGCTGGCAATTGCCCCCTGGAGCTGCTGTTGGGATTTTTAAAGAACCCCAAATTCAATGTTCTGCCCATTTTCAAGGTCATTCAGGAGCAATTTGTGCCCCTGCGCAAAGAGATGGAGTGGGGTTTCAATGATATTTACTGCATTTCCGGGTTGCTCAACCAGCATCCCCGCGACGCGATCAAGTGGCGTGAGGACAAAGGGAAGATGGAGAATTGTTACGACTTTTACTTGGAAAGTTCCAGCTAGAACCAGGAATAATGGTCCCGCCCAAAAAGGCATGACCCAATCCTTGGGGTTATGCCTTTTGTGTTTTTAGGCTCTATCAAAGGCTTTTACCAGGGGTCCCCTTTGGCGGTCACTGAGGCAAAGTAAAAAAATATAAATTTATCCCCAAATCTTTGATTCTTTCGTCAGTGCGTGTCTGTCCCCCTTTTGCTTAAGGGACCAAAAAAATCGGGAATCGCCGAATTTTGACGGTTGATCTTAGTCCTTCCCCCAACCAAAAACTGGACATCTAAAACTCAGTTTGGGTCATTTGCCCACTTTAAGATTCTCATGAAAACGTTTTTTTCCCCGCTTGTGTCATGCTGCGTGCTGGCACGTCCCTTGCGATAACAGCCCATAACTTTTTCTGAGTATCAGGAGGGAATGAATGCCGTGTCGATCCGTTTGTATTGTGTTTCCCGCGAATCGGGGAAAAGCATGACCCAATTCACGCGCAGGGAAGCGATCGTCAAACTTTTAAGGGAACTCAACAGTTTGGGGGCCAAACTTATCTTTCGAAAGCCCAACTCCCATGAGGATACCCTTAAATTGATCGCCCTTTACCAGGTCTGGAGCCAGGTGGCGGCGGATGTGGCGGGGGAATGGGCAAAATCGAACTATGAATTGGCCAAACAATTGGTGGCGGACATGAAGGAGAACGATTCGCCCGAATCGGCCTTGAACCGGCTAACCTTGGCCTTGGCCATGGCGACCCAACACCTGGAACAGGAATTGGAAACCATCGTTCGTGATTTCAAGGACCCCTAACGCAAACCCATTCATTTGAAACCATTTTGGGTTCGGGAATTCGCCCATCGTCGCGGGGTGATAGGTTTTCCACTCGGAAGGCTGGGCAAGCGAATCTTAACCCTGTGGGGCCCCGGGCTTGAACGGGAGAATCCACCAAACCGTTCATCTGTGTCTCTGTGGTTAAAGGTGTTTTTGCCACGGTCCTAAAATTTTAGGCGTTCAGAAACTGGACGGGCGTACAGCACCTGAACAATGAATTGCCCCGATATTTTAAAAATTCTCTTTTTTAACCATCAAAAAGGCCAAGATGAATTTGGCATAAGGTTTGCGTTAGGACTATTCCGCCATTTTAAAAATGCTCGGGAGAACTCTATGACGCCTTATCCAGTCAAACCCCAGAAGCGGGAAGAACATCCCCCCGCCGAGATGAACGCCTTGATGGAAGCCATGCGTTACGTATTGGAAACCTGGTCCTACCTACCTTCCGGGCATATTGGACAGCCGGTGGAAGGGCCGGCCAAGCTGGGCATGGAAAGGTCCGTCCGAATTACCGGCCGGGCCAACGCTTTTCTCAACCTTCGCACCCTTCCCGAACTGGGTTCAATTCTTTACCAATATGCCCGCGGGGAAGAAGGAGGCCAGGAAGGGGCGGAGGACGCCTTTAACGAGTTCGTGAACATCTATTGCGGGCACCTGATGACCTATCTTTGGGGCAAAGACCGGGCCCAATTCAATCCCTACCTGCCTGTCCCAAGCACCCCGAAGGACTGGCCCTCCGGGCCGCCTTCCGCGGCCTGTGTCTTTATTACGGAGGACATTCCACTGGAGGTCCGTTTGTGGATCGAACGGGAAACGGCTTGAAATGAATCGAAACGCCCACCGCGAAGCGCAAATCAAGCTCGAAAAAGAGCTTTCCCACCTGGGTGAGAAGTTGATGGCGTCGAAAGGCGCCACGGTGGAGGAAACCTTGAAATTGGCCTCCCTTTACCATACCTGGAGTCAGGTGGCCTCGCAGGTTTGCGGGGGCTGGGCGCACGAGAACCAGGTCATGTCCCAGATGATCGTAAAAGGGCTGGAGGCGGGCCGCCCGGTGACGGCGGTTTTGGAACGTCTTTCCCAGGCCATGACCGAGGCGTCCCAAAATTTGGAGATGGAAATCGCCGGGATCGTAATGGCGGCTGAGAATCAACCGTCCCTAGACCCGGCGGATGCCGTGGGAAGTGAAGACTTCACCATCGGGGAAGATAACCTGGACGGGTTCAATGATTTCGTGACGGAAGCGCCCGAACACCTGGAAGCCATCGAGCGCAATCTCCTCTCCCTTTCCCAAGAGGGTAAGGGCGATGTTTTAGCGGTGTTTCGCGCCTTTCATACCCTCAAGGGCATTTCGGGTTTTATGGGGTTGACCCAGCTCTCCGCCTTGAGCCACAAGGCGGAGGCGATGCTGGAACCTTTCAAGCAAGGCCAGGGCCGCCCCACCGAGAAACAATTGGATTGGCTTCTTCGGGTTTGCGACCAGGTTCGGGAACAGGTGAAGGCGATCCACCAAGGCATTCCTTCCCGTCGTTTTAAGGTGTTCCCCTTTGAGGGGCTTTTTCAATCCGGGCAAGGCCCATCGGCGTCCAGTCCGTCGGCCGAAACCCCGTCCAACGGCGACCGTGCCGGCGATAACCATTGGGAGGATGCCCGATCGGGCGACGCGTCGATACGGATCAATGTGGAAAAAATGGACATGCTCTTGGAGGCGGTGGGGGAACTGGCCATTTGCCAGAGCCAGGTTACCGAGGGCATCCTCGATTCCGGCGTTTTGGGCCATTTGGCGGGCGAAGCTTCCCGTTTATCCAAAATTTCCCGCCTGCTGCAGGAAATCATCCTCTCCCTTCGGATGGTGCCCGTTCACCCGCTGTTCCAGCGCATGAGCCGTTTGGGACGGGACCTTTCCAAAAAAACCGGAAAACTCCTGCGTGTTGAGGTCGAGGGCGGGGAAACGGAATTGGACAAGCGCATGGTGGAGGAACTGGTCGATCCCCTGGTCCACCTGATCCGCAACGCCGTGGACCACGGTATCGAGGACGCCCAGACGAGGTCGAAAGCGGGAAAACCCGCCGAGGCCCGGGTGGCCTTATGGGCGGGCCACCAGGGCGGGGATTTCATCCTGAAACTGGAAGACGACGGAGCGGGGTTGAATTTCGGGAAGATCACGGGCAAAGCCCGCCAGGCGGGTTACCTGGGCCCCAACGAGACGCCGACCCAGGACCAGCTCATTGAGTTCCTGTTCCGCCCGGGCTTTTCAACCGCCGATCAGGTGACCGAATATTCGGGCCGTGGGGTGGGCCTGGACGTGGTTCGCCGAAAGATACAGACCCTCCGGGGCACGATTGTCCTGGAGACCGAACCGGGTAAGGGGACCACTTTCAAACTACGCATTCCCCTTACTTTGGCCCTCATGGAGGCGGTTTTGGTTCGCGTCGGCAAGGAACGTTTTGTCCTGCCGGCGGCCCAGGTGATGGGTTTCCTGGCCTTGGACGAGACCGAGGAGCACTCCGTGGGCCGGGGGGCCAAGTGGCTCCACTCCCGGCAGGGACAGTGGCCCCTCATCGACCTGGAAAAAACATTCGGGGACCGGGCGGCCGCCCCAAGGCGGGGCCTGTCCCGCCAATCGGTTGTGGTGCAGGTGGAGGCGGAAGGTCAAAGGGCCTGTCTGGTGGTGGATGAGGTGCTGGGCAAGCGCCAAGTGGTTTTGAAGGAATTGGGGGAAGCGCTTCATGCAATGCGGGGCGTGTTGGGGGGGGCCATCTTGGGCGATGGGAAGGTCGGCCTGGTTTTGGATATGGAATTTCTGATCCGGCCGATGTCGGGTCCGATTTCAATTAATTGAAGGGGAGCGTTTAAAAATGGAAAAGACGACGCCAATCATTCAGGGCCGGTACATCTTTTTCGCCATCGCGGGACAAGTCTACGGCGTGGGAATACACCATGTCCGGGAGATCGTGGACTCGAAACTTTTGGAGGTGGTGGGGGACTCGTCCCTTTCGATCCGGGGTTATTTGGACCTGCGCGGAAGGAACATTCCGGTGGTGGATTTGAGGAACAAGTTGGGGATGGAAGATACCCCGATTCATCCTTGGAGCTCCGTTTTAACCATGGTGGCCAAGGGATGGGACGGCCCCCTTTGGATGGGGCTGTTGGTGGATGGGGTGGAGCAAGTGGTTCAGGTCGCTTCCACGGACGTGGAGGCGGTTCCGGACATGGAGGAGGACCCGAGAGGGCCGTGGCTGATGGGTTTCACCCGGCATCAAGACCGGACGGTTTTGCTGTTGGACCTGGATAAGGTGGCGAAAGAGGAAGTGGAATCGATTCAACTCGCATAGGGAGGAATGAAAGATGAAAAGTTTAAATTCGAGGGAGTTGTCCATGAAAAATATCGGAATGATGAGTCTGATCCTGGCCGTGGGGATGGCGACCCCCTTGCGGGCACAATTACTGGAAGCCCAAGCGGCTCCCATGCCGCAGAAAACGGCGGTCACCTCGGCGGTGACTCCCGAGCCCGCCGGGACGGCCCAGGACCTAAGTTCGGAGAGCCTTCAGCAGTTGATGGGGCTGAATGTGGTGGTCTCCTCCTCCTCCAAGAAGGCGGAATCCCTGAGGGACGCTACCTCGGCCATCTATGTCATCACTCAGGAAGATATCCAGAGAAGCGGGGCCCAGACCGTGCCCGACCTGCTGGCCATGGTGCCAGGCGTGCAGGTCGCCCGCCAATCGGCCAACGAATGGGCCATCAGCGCCCGCGGGTTCAACGGCCAATACAACAACAAAATGCTGGTCCTGATCGACGGCCGAAGCGTTTATGACCCGGTCATGGGAGGCGTCAACTGGAACCAGCAGGACGTGATGATGGAGGATATCGACCACATCGAAGTCATCCGCGGGCCCGGGGGAACCCTCTGGGGCTCCAACGCGGTCAACGGCGTGGTGAACATCATCACCAAGGACTCGAAAGTGACCCAGGGTCTTTACCTGGGACTCGGGGCGGGTTCGCCCCTCTATCCCGCGGGAGTGAGCGGGACCACTTCCCTCAACGGAACGGGCGCCTTCCGCTATGGCGGAAAAATGGCCGACGACCTCTATTACCGCATCTACGGCCAGGTCAATAACGAGAACCCCTTCGCTAACGCCGAGGAGGCCTATTATTACGAGACCGGTCTGGGGACCGCCTGGAACGACGCCTGGTACGATTACCGGGCCGGGTTGCGGACCGATTGGCATGCCGACCAGGACCAGTTCACGCTGGAAGCGGAGGCCCAGAGCGGCCATTTCAACTACGCCCGACTGACCAACAACGTGACCTCTGTCTTCAACCCCGAAACCTTTGTCCAGGCCAACGACCTGAATACGGACATCGACCAGAACGCACATCTGCTGGGCCGCTGGACGAGGGATTTCAAGGATGACTCCCAGATCCAGGTCTTGGCCTATTACGACTACAACAACCTGACCACGGCCAACGACAACCGAATCACCAACGTGGGACAGGCGGACCTGGAATTCCAACACCGCTTCCACTTGGGGGGAGTCAACGAGATCACATGGGGAGGCAGCTACCGGAACGTCTCGGACCAGTTTTACAACCCCATCAACTTCGATTACAGCCCGGAAAACCAGAACCTGAACATCTATGCCGGTTTCGTCCAAGAAAAGTTGACGATCGAGGAAGCCCGGCTCTATCTGACGGGCGGGGTCAAGCTGGAGAACAACCCCTACACGGGAAGCGAGTGGCAGCCTTCGGGACGCCTTCTCTGGACGCCGGATGATACCAACAGCGTCTGGACGGCGGTCTCCCGCTCGGTCCGGATCCCGACCCAATATTCGGAATCCGCATACACCTATCTTTACGGAATCCCGGCGAACGCCTATGGGCCCGGCACACCGGCGCAGAACACCTATCTGGGAGTGATTCCCAATTCCACGCTCGTGGCGGAAACACTGGTTTCCTATGAACTGGGCTACCGGACCAACCCCACCCAGGAAACCTCGGTGGATCTGGCCGGTTTTTACAACCACTACGACAACCTGGTCTCGTTCCAGAACTACACGGGCCAGCCCGTGAATACCCCCAACGGAGGCGTCATGGACCCTTCCTGGCTCCAGGTTCTGCAGATGCAGAACACGGGCGTGGGGAACATCTGGGGAGTGGAACTGGCGGGGCAGTGGAATCCCCTGGCCACCCTGAAGGTGAATGTGTCCTATACCTACCAGGGCTACGACCAGAACATGATCAACTCCTCCAACGCCGAACTGGGCGCGCCGCCGCCGCACAACCTGGCGAACGCGCGGGTCTATTTCGATCCCATCCAGGGCCTGGAACTCAACACCAGCTTCTACTACACCGACGCCACCTTCATGTATGACCCCCAATCGGGCAATACCATCACCTCCGACTACGTTCAATGGAACCTGGGAGCCAGCGTGAAGCCCGCGGATAACCTGGAAATTTCCCTCTGGGGCCTGGACCTGGAAGGGGCCCATGTGGAGACCCTGCAGTCGGCCTTCATTTCGCCCGCCGAAGTGGTACCGAGCGTTTACGGCAAAGTCGAGCTGCGCTACTAAGCGCGGGAAAGGAAAAAACCATGAAAAAACGATCGATTGCTTTTCTCTCCCTTTCTCTGGGTTTGCTTTTCCTTGCCGCCGGCTCAGGGCCGGCGGCGGGGGAAGTGACCGAGTACGGGGTGAAAGCCGCCTATCTCTACAACTTCAGCCAGTTCGTGCGCTGGCCCGCGGCGGCTTTCTCCGCCGATGACTCCAATTTCGTGATCGGCGTAGTGGGGGAGGACCCCTTCGGCGCCACCTTGGACGCGGTGGTGAGCGGGAAAACCGTCGGTGGGCATCCCATGACAGTCAAACGCTTCGGGGCCTTCACCCCGGCCAAGGCGGGAGCCCTGGCGAAATGCCAGATCCTCTTCATCGCCTATTCGGAAAAAGACCAGGTCAGGGACATTTTGGCGGCCTTGGCGGGGAGCAAGGCGCTCACCGTTTCGGAGATCGAGAATTTTCCGGTCAAGGGCGGGGCCGTTCAATTTGACCAGGTCGGCCAAAAGATATCGCTGGTCTTGAATGAATCCGCGGCCAAAAAAGCGGGCCTTTCGGTCAGCGCCCAGCTCCTGCAGGTCGCCAAGCTGTTCAAATCGGAGGAGTAAACCATGCCGCGACTCAACTTCAAGAAAATGCCACTTCGGGACAAGATCATCTGGATCACGGGAATTTCCACCACGATCTCCCTGATTTTAGCCTGCTTGGTCCTGGCCGTGAGCGAGAGGGTTTCTTATCCCAAGATTATGGCGGCGAACCTGTCCGACCTTGCCCAGGTGGTGGGGGATAACAGCACGGCGGCCCTGGCCTTCAACGATTCCAAGACCGCCCAAGGCATGCTGGATACCATGAAGGGGAACCCGCATATCGTCAACGCCACTCTTTTCGACGCCAAGGGACAGATTTTCGCGTCCTATAGTACGGATAAGAACCCCGCGGTGGTCACGGTCAAACCGGAAGGGTATGAGTTTTCGGGCGGGACCCTCAAACTTTTTCACGCCATCCAGATGGGCGGGTTGAATGAGGGAACCCTTTACCTTGAATCGGACCTGAAGGAAATGAATTCCCGCATGGCGGCCTATTTGATGGTCACCCTGCTGGTTCTCATCCTTTCCATATTCGTCTCCTTCCTGACCTCCGCCCGCCTCCAGGCCCAGATCTCGGACCCCTTGAAAAACATCATCGGGAATTTGAACGACAGCGCCGAGCAGATGGCGTCCAGTTCGAATCAGATATCCACCGCCAGCCAGCAGCTGGCCGAGGGGGCGAGCGAATCCGCCAGCAGCCTGGAGGAAACCAGCTCTTCCCTGGAGGAAATGGCCTCCATGACCCGGCAAAACGCCGAGAACGCGCAAAGGGCGCGGGCCCTGACCGAAGAGTCGCAGGAATCCGTCCTGAAGGGGAACCAATGCGTGGCGGAGACCCTGGCCGCCATGAAGGAGATGAATGAGAGCGCGGAAAAGGTCTCCAAGATCCTCAAGACCATCGAGGAAATCGCCTTCCAGACCAATCTTTTGGCCTTGAACGCCGCGGTTGAGGCGGCCCGGGCCGGGGAACAGGGAAGGGGATTCGCGGTAGTGGCCGAGGAGGTTCGCAACCTGGCCCAACGCAGTTCGGCGGCCGCCAAGGACACGGCGGCTTTGATCGAGGAAAACGCCAAACGGGCCTCCCAAGGTTTGAAGGTCAGCGAAGAGGCCGGGAAGTCACTCGCCGAGATCGTGGACCGCTCCAAAAAAGTTTCCCACCTCATCCAGGAGATCGCCGGGGCCAGCGAGGAGCAATCCAAGGGCATATCGGAAGTGAACGGGGCCGTGACCCAGCTGGACACGATCACGCAACGCAACAGCGCCAACGCGGAGGAAATGTCCTCTTCCAGCGAAGAAATGTCGGCCCAGTCGAAGGTCCTGCGGGAAATGATCGGTTCCCTGGTGATGGTTCTGGAAGGCGACGGGAGGAAAAAAGAAGTTGTCTTGGCGCGGGATGAAACGATGGACCCGCGGGGGCAGGCGATCCATCACATCGCTCCCGGCAAGACAAAATCCGTCAAACGGTCCTTGTTGGTCCCCATCGGGGGGATGAAAACGGCCCAGGCCGCCGCCGGAAAGATCATCCCGCTCAGCGACGAAGAAATGCGTAATTTTTAAGGAGCCTGGGATGGAAAAGAGCGAAACGAAATTCGAGGGCAAATACCTTACCTTCCGGGTGGGTAAGGAGGAATACGGGGTGCAGATCCTCAAGGTTCGGGAGATCGTAGGCCTTTTGGAAATCACCGAGGTACCCATGACCACCACCCATATCCGGGGCGTCATCAACCTGCGGGGCAAGATCATACCGGTGGCCGATATGCGCCACAAACTGGGGCTTCCCCCGGAGGTTTCGACCCGGGAGAACTGCATCGTGATCGTCCTGGCCAAAGGTGCCAAGGGAGAATCCCTGGTGGGTCTGCTGGTGGACTCGGTCAACGAGGTTTTCAACCTGGCCGAAGCCGCCCTGGAGCCGATTCCCCAGTTGGGGGACGGGCGGGCCCTGGACTTCGTGCAGGGGTTGGCCCGCGTCAAGGGCCGCTTGGTGATCTTATTGGACGTGGATGAGGTGGTGAGCGCGGAAGAGCTGGATGGGTTGGATCTGTTGAAAAAAGCATCCCTGCCGAAAGACGGGGAAGCGGTGGCGGCCAAGGTTTAAGGGCAAAGCGGTCGGGGAGGCGTGCCGATGGTGGAAATTAAGATAACCGAAATGGGGATCGGGGAGTTTAACCAGCTTTCCCGCCTGGTTTACGCCCAAAGCGGTATCCACCTGGAGGAACATAAGCTGGAATTGCTCCAGGCCCGCTTGCGCAAAAGGCTCAGGATCCTTTCCCTCGGCTCCTTCAAGGAATACTACCGGCATGTGGTCAGCGACGAGTCGGGGGAGGAACTGAGGCACATGTTGGACCATGTCAGTACCCATAAGACCGAATTCTTCCGGGAAAACAAGCATTTCATCCTCCTGTCCCAACGCCTTCTGCCGGAACTGGTGGCGGAGACGGCCCGTCGGATGGATAAAACCCTTCGGATCTGGTGCGCGGCCTGCTCCTCGGGGGAGGAGGCCTACAGCCTGGCCATGTGCGCCCTTGAATCTGCGGCGGGCGCGGGGGTGAAGGTGAAGATCCTGGCCACCGACCTATCCAACCGGGTCATCCAAAGTGGCCAGGAAGGTTTGTATGGGCTGGAGAAGGTCCAGCCTATCCCGCCGGCCCTGCTTCAGAAATATTTCATTTCCCGCAAAAGGGACGGGGAAAAGTTTTATGAGGTCGGGGAAGGCCTGCGCCAGGCGGTCCATTTCCGCCGCTTCAACCTGAACGGGGGGGACTTTTCTTTCCGGAATACCTTTGACGTTATTTTTTGCCGCAACGTGATGATTTACTTCGACCGCGAAACCCAGGAGGACCTGGTGAAGCGGCTATCGGGGGCGCTCCGGAAAGAGGGTTACCTCTTCACGGGTCTTTCGGAGAGCCTGTTGGCCATCCGGCATAAGCTGATTTCGGTCGCCTCGTCGGTATACCGGAAACCCTAGCAGGCTGCGGTTGGAAAATTCGATGAATACAAGGCTCGCCGGTGATAAAACGCCCCGGGGGAGGAAAAGAACTTGAACGCGGGAAAAACGGATAAAAAAAACATCGTGATAGGGGTGGGGGACTATTACGTCAGCTCGGACCCGTCCGATTTGCTCGTGACCTATGCCCTGGGTTCCTGCGTGGGAGTGACGGCCTATGACGCCAGGGCGCGCGTGGGGGGCATCCTGCATTTCAAGCTTCCCCACTCGCAGATCAATCCGGGAATGGCCTCGACCCATCCCGCCATGTTCGGGGACACGGGCCTGGAGGCCTTCCTGATGGGGATGTTCCAGGCGGGGGCCACGAAGCCGAATTTGGACATCAAACTGGCGGGCGGCGCCAAGGGACTGGCCAGCGCCGGGGATTTTTTCAATATCGGGGAACGTAATCTTTTGATCGCCCAGCGCGTGTTTTGGATGAACGGCTTGATCGTTTCGCGCAAGGACACGGGCGGCAACGATTACCGGACGGTCAAGCTGGAAATGGCGACAGGCCGGGTCACGATCAAGGACCCTCACAACACTTACGAACTTTAATTCAAGAGGAGGATGACATGGCGTTCAATTTTTTAGTGGTGGATGACTCGGCCACCAGCCGGGGAATCATCAAGAAAACCCTGAAACTGACCCGGCTTCCCTTGGGGGATATTTGGGAAGCGGCCAACGGCCGCGAGGGGTTGGTGCAAATGCGCGCCAATTGGGTGGACCTGGTCCTGGCGGACTTGAACATGCCCGACATGACAGGGCAGGAAATGATCGCCGAGATGCAGAAGGACCCCCTCCTGGCCAAGCTTCAGGTGGTGGTGGTGAGTTCGGAGGGGAGCCAGTCGGTCCTGGAAGCCCTCTATCAACAGGGGGTACGCCAAGTGGTGCGGAAACCCTTTGAGGCCAGCCTGCTGAGGGACGTGATCGAAAAGGCGCTCGGGATACAGGCCGAAGCGAATGGATAAGAAGCGGGTGGAAAGCGGAGATATGGAAAAGGTCAAGGTGCTCATCGTGGACGACTCGACTCTGGTTCGTAAGGCCTTGACGGGCGTTTTCGAGGCGGAGGGTTTGCGGGTGGTGGGGGAGGCCTCGGACCCTTTTGAGGCCAGGGACCAGATCATCAGGCACCGTCCCGACATCCTGACCCTGGACCTGGAAATGCCCCGGATGGACGGCCTGACCTTCCTGGAGCGGCTCATGACCCACCAACCCATGCCGGTCGTGGTTTTTTCCAGCTTCACGGAGAAAAACAGCGCTTTGGCCCTGAAGGCCCTGGACCTGGGCGCCGTGGAGGTGCTGGAAAAACCCATGAAGGTGAATTTTGCCCCAGCCATGGTCAACTTGGTGAGGGTTTTAAAGGAAAGCGCCCATGCCAAACCCCGGCGGAGGGTTACCCCGGTGGCGCCGGAGGCGGTAAAAAAGATACCCGGGAATCCCAGCCGTTTAGTCACCGCGATTGGCGCTTCCACGGGCGGGACGGACGCGATTTCCACGATCTTGCGGGGGCTGCCCGCCCAACATCCCGGACTGGTGATCGTGCAGCATATGCCCCCCTTCTTCACGCGGACCTTCGCCGAGCGGTTGGACCGGGAAAGCGCGATGCGGGTGAGGGAGGCGGTGGAAGGGGACGTCATCCGGGACGGACTGGCGCTGGTCGCGC
Source organism: candidate division FCPU426 bacterium (assembly GCA_963771075.1). Lineage (GTDB taxonomy): Bacteria > Oederibacteriota > Muellerivitia > Muellerivitales > Muellerivitaceae > CAVTWJ01. The sequence continues at coordinate 47,965 of CAVYSE010000005.1, forward strand.
CCGGGGGAAAGCATCTGTTGGTGGAAGGGTTACCCGGCCGGTTCCAAGTGTCCTGTCCTGATGGCCCGCCGGTGAACCATTGCCGGCCGAGCGTGGATGTGTTGTTTCAATCCGTGGCACGCGCAGCCGGGCGCCGCGCGGTGGGGGTGATCCTGACCGGTATGGGACAGGATGGGGCGAACGGGCTTATGGCGATGAAAAACAAGGGAGCCGTCACGCTCTCCCAGGACGAGGCCTCTTGCGTGGTGTTTGGAATGCCCAAAGAGGCGGTAGCCCGTGGGGCCGTGGACGAGGTGGTGTCGTTGAGGGATTTGGCCAATATCCTTAAATCGAAAGCCGAGGGTATTTTGGCGTACAGGGAAGGGAGCGAGTCATGACAAAAAACCAGAAAAAAACCATTCTGTTGGCGGACGCGAACGCCACGGCGCGCAAGCTTCTGGCAGTCCGGATCCAATACATGGAATACGCGACCGTCGAGGCGGGCGATGTGAAAGAGATGGACCAATTGATCTCCGACCAGGCCTTTGACCTGGCGATCGTCGACTCAAAACTGGCCGGGCCGGAGGGCGACGCGATCCTTCAAAAGCTCCAATTCAAAAAAACCCCTGTTTTCTTGGTCACGGACCGGTTTCCCCAGGGAGGGGACGTGGAGGGACAGTTTCCCGTGAAGGCGGTGTTCCACCGCAGTCAGCGGACGGAAATGCTTGCCAAGGTGGAGGCGCATTTCAACGGGCTGGAAGAACAAAAGCCATCGCCCAAGCCAAAAGATATGCAGATCTTGCTGATCGAGGATTCTCCCACGATCCGGGGTTATCTCAAGCGCATTCTCGTGAAGCACTTTCCGGGTTCGACGGTCCGCGAAGCGGAAGATGGAAGGCAGGCCATGACGGAAATGTCCAGCAAAAGGGTGGATATTATCGTCACGGATCTGCAGATGCCGGGCATGGACGGCCAGACCTTCCTCAAGATCCTGCACCGGAATCCCATTTTGAAGAATAAGCCGGTGCTGGTCTTATCCGGGTCCTTCACCCCGCAGCTGCGGGAGGAACTGAAAGCCTATCCCACGGTCAAAACACTGGCCAAGCCATCTTCCGAGGAGGAGATCGCCTCCACCCTCAAGGATTTGATCGCCTTGACGGATAACATGCCCCGCCTAGTCGCAGGGGAATAAAACCATGGCACGAAACATGGACCCAATGAAGGCTTTTTACCTGGACCTGGAACAGGACCTGCATCTTCTCATTCTGCACTATTCCATGTGCGAGGGGGCTACCGACCCGGAAGTGACCGACTGGGCCCGATTTTTCGTCCGGTGGGCCGAGAAGGCGACCAAGCACAGCGGACCCTGGAGCTGGAAATTACTGGAATCGGCGCAGAATATCGTGAAGGAGTTGGAAAAATCAAAAGACGGACGGAAGGGATATGATTCACTGGGTCAGGCGATGGCGCAGGCCTCCAACAAGTTGAACGCGGAGATCAAAACCTTCTTGTTGAAGGGAAATTCCCTCCTGGACATGATGAAATAGCCGGATCAGGTTAAGTGGAAGAGCTTTTTTGCCTTGGGCACCGTCTCGCACATCAGACAGGGACCGCGGGAACATTGGGGACTGCGACCGCTCTCCAATAATTGAATCCGATGATCCCATTGGTTGATCCGGTAAACATGGGGGCCACAGCTGATCAGCAGGTCTTCCGGGACGGCGAATTTGAGGAAATATTCGCTTTTGGAGAAGAGGTAGACGTTCCGGAAGGTCTGGGCCAGGTTCACCACGTTGCATTGGGTGGGGTCGATATCGATGAAATAGAAACTGCGCCCAAAGGGTTTGTCAGTGGGCATCCAATAGGCAGGGGGGATTGGGTTCTTGCCCTTGGAAATGGTCTCGAAAACTCCTGCGGTGGCGTATTGAAACAAGTACATGGGAGACTCCTTCTGCTCCCCCGCAATTAAAATAACTTCAACCCGAAATTTGATTTATGATTTGCGTCAAGGCTTCATTTCGACAAAACAACCGTTCCGATTCAACCGTGGAGCCGTGAGGGGCCCTAATGGAACCATGATTCTCAAATGAGTGATTTCTTTATAAGCTTTATGGAAAGTCGGCATAGGAATCCCGTGTTTTTCGGTTATTTTTGGCTATTAACTTGAGATTGCCTTGCCGACATTCAACAAATAAATAATGAGGTTGGTATAGTCCCGTTTTCTTTTGCCCTTTGGACCAAAGGGGACAATGACAACCCTAAGGTACACTACCGCTTCTTTTGATGGGTCTTTGGTTTAAAAGGCTTGGGTTGAATTTCCGTTCATTTTCTGGTTTCTTTACTGAAAAAAGGTTCTCTTCTACCTGACTCCTGTAAAATATCGACTACTTTAGCTAACCCAAAGGTGGCTGGGTTTCCGGTTTCAGCCCGGGAAGTAGAGATAAACCTTTCGGCTTTTAAAGAAAATCGTTGGTTTTCTTCGCGTCTTCGCGGTGAAAAATCCTGATTTTATTCAAATTCTTCGTTCGGAACGGTGACGTGCCTCGTCGAAAACCTCCCCATCCTAAATATGGCGCCTCGCCCGAGAAGAAGATCAGCGTTCTTCATTCCATCGTGACCATCGCCTTCGCGGCTATCTTTTGCAAGCTGTTTTACCTTCAGATCCTTAACTATCCGACTTATCGATCCCTATCGGACTCCAACAGCCTCCGGTTGATCTCCGAAAAGGCGCCCCGGGGCATCATCACCGACCGAAACGGCGAGATCCTCGCCACCAACATTCCCACCTACTCCCTCTTCTTGGTGCCCGCGGACATCAAAAGTTATGAAAATACCCTTGTCCTCTTGAGCCAGATCCTGGGAGAGCCCCTCCAGGACTTGGAAATCCTCATCCAAAGCCGCCGTCGAACCCGTAGGTTCGAGCCGATTCGCCTGGAGTCCCACCTGGACGATTCCCTGATCGCCAAGATCTCGGAGAACCTGGTGCGCCTCCCAGGGATATATATCCAAATGGAGCCTGAAAGGTATTACCCCCATGGCAACCTGGCTTCCCACCTTTTAGGCTATATCGGCGAGATCAGCGAGGGCGACCTGGCCCGAATGCGGGAGTCGGGATACCAGGTGGGGGATTGGGTGGGTAAAAAGGGGGTTGAAAGAACCTACGACAAGATTCTGCGGGGCCAAAACGGCGGGGTGGAAGTGGAGGTGGATGCCTCGGGCATCCAACGGCGCACCCTGGACTACCTCAAACCCATCCAGGGCCAGACGCTCATGCTGACCATCGACTGGAAGATCCAGAAGCTGGCCGAGGATTTAATGGGGGACCAGGTCGGTTCGATCATCGTGAACAACCCCAAAACGGGCGATATCCTGGCCATGGTGAGCAAACCCAATTTCGATCCAAACGACTTTGTCAGCGGCATTTCCTTCAAGGATTGGAACCACCTCTTGCAGGACAAGAACCGCCCCCTGGAAAACCGCGCCATCCAGGGCCAGTACCCGCCGGGTTCCATATTCAAGCTCATTACCGCTTTGGCGGCCCTGGAGGACGGCGTCGCCGACTTCGACAAGGTGTTCCTTTGCCGGGGGATCTTCTGGTACAAGACCTGGCCTTACCGCTGTTGGCGCACCTCGGGCCACGGCTGGATGAACCTGAAAAACGCCATTATCGAATCCTGCGATATTTTCTTTTATCAGCTTGGGTTATTGGTCAAGGTCGATAAGATTTACAAGGTGGCCCGGTCCCTTGGGCTTGGAAACAAGACGGGCATCGATCTGGACTCGGAGGTACAGGGCCTGGTGCCCAACCCCCGGTGGAAGGAAAGCACCCAGCACATGCCCTGGTTCCCGGGGAATACCATCCAGATGAGCATCGGCCAGGGATACCTGCTCACCACCCCCCTCCAGATGCTGGACGTGACTTCCGGCCTGGCTATGAACGGAAAAATCTATCAGCCCCACCTGATTTTCCGGGTGGTGGACCTGAAGACAGGACGGTCGATCTATGAAAAGCAGCCCGAAGTATTGCAGGAAGCGGATCTGAACCCCAAATTCCTGGATTTCATCAAGGCCACCATGCAGGAGGTGGTGAGTTCGGACCGGGGAACGGGCAAGAAGGCCCGGTTGAAAGGGAGTCAACGTGGCGGGGAAGACGGGAACCTCGGAAAACCCCCATGGGGACAATCACGCTTGGTTTACCTCCTACGCGCCGGCGGAAGACCCGCAGGTGGCGGACATCGTGCTGGTGGAGAACGGCGGGGAAGGCGGCGTGGTGGCGGCCCCCATCGCGAAACGCCTGATGGAGCAGGCCCTCGGGATGGAGGTGACGCCCTGGGAAAATCCTGTCGCTACCCCGGGTGTCTCCTCGGGTCCCCAGCCCGCCCCGACGGTGGTCATGGGGGTAGCGCCATGAAGAGTTATCTAAGGTCCATGGATTGGGTCTTGATCGGAATGGTTTTAGCGCTATCGATCATTGGTTCGGTCGTGGTTTATTCCGCCACGATCCACAACCCGGATATTTCCAACCTTTGGAGGAAGCAGATCTTCTGGTTCAGCATCTCCCTCGCGGTAATGTGGCTATTCTCCCGTATTGATTACCGTTTTTGGATGGAGGCCTCCTACATTTTTTACACTATTTCCGTTATCTCCCTGATCGTGGTGCTTTTTATCGGGGACGAGACCAACGGCGCCAAACGATGGATCAGGCTGGGCTTTTTTTCCTATCAGCCTTCCGAATTGGCAAAATTATCCATCATCCTGGTATTGGCCCGTTATATCGGAAGCCGCACGATCGAGATGTTCTACCTGAGGCGCTTTTTCCTTCTCCTCGCCATCCTGGGATTTCCCCTTTTGTTGATCTTGAAACAACCCGATTTGGGTTCCGCCCTTCTCCTGGTGCCGGCCTCGTTGGTGATGATGTATGTGGGCGGGGTGCAGGGGCGACGATTGATGTGGATGTTCATCTTGGGGGCCGCTTCCTGCCCGCTCATCTGGCATTTCTTGAAGGATTACCAAAAGGAAAGGTTGGAGGTTTTCATCAGCCCCTCGGATGACCCGCTCGGCGCGGGGTACAACATCATCCAGTCGGTCATCGCCATTGGTTCGGGGGGGGTGGCGGGGAAGGGGTTTTTGCAGGGCAGCCAGACCCAGCTTTCTTTCATTCCCGAGCACCATACGGATTTCATCTTCTCGGTGGTGGGCGAGGAATGGGGATTCGTGGGCTGCCTGGTGGTGCTGGCTATTTACTATTTCATGATCCAAAAGGCCGTTGAAATCGCCCGCAAGGCCCGTGACCGGGAAGGTTCCCTGTTGGCCCTGGGAATCGCCACCATGTTCGCGGTGCAGGTCATCGTGAATGTGGGCATGACCCTGGGTCTCCTGCCGGTGGCGGGTTTGACCCTGCCCTTCGTAAGCTATGGAGGGTCTTCATTGGTCTTTAGCTACGCGGCCATCGGGGTGGTGCTGAATATCTCTTATGCCAACCGCCGGCCGGTTTTGATTGGCCGAAACGCATAAAACCAAAAGGCGATTTTCACCGCCAAGACACCAAATCACCAAGAATGGCGAAAATGTTTTTCCGGAAAGTAGAAAAAATCTTAACTCGAATGAATTTTAGACTTAAGCTTTAACCGCATTTTACTTTTGGTTTTCTTAGTGTCTTGGTGGTAAATCATTGGTTTGACCGTAAGCTGTTTGGGTTTGTTATACTTCCCGTCGAACGGAGCAGAAATGGCTGAAACCTATACCCAACTCACCCCTAAAAAAGGCTGGTTGATCTTTGCCGCTTGTTGGGTAGTTAGTTTTTTCCTTATTTATGGTCTTCGCCAAGCCCTTATCCCTAAGGAAGAGCTGGATTGTTACGCCCGGGTCCCGGTTTTCCAGAAGGCGGTGGATGCCTGGAACAAGGCCAATCCGGGCCAATCCGTTACCGAGTTGATCGACGAGAACGCGTTGGTGAAGGCGGGCTATTTGCCAGCGGGGGACCTGAACTACGATCATGACCGCCATTTCTACTTCGTTGGGCAGACCGCCCATGGGCCCAGGGTGAAGTGCAATAAGGATGAGGATAACCCGATGATCTTGAAATTAACGGGGGATACCCTCATCGCGGTTCTATTGTTCCTGGTCTATTGCTCAAATAAGAAATATGCGCTGTTTTCAGACGAGTTGGAATCAGAAAAGCAATAAGCGATGAACCCACTATTTTTTGATTGTGGGTTTTTATCATGCTTTGTCCGGCTTGTGGTGTGAAGGAATTAATTAGAAACAGTACAACTGATTGTCTGAAATGTCATTTGTTGTTAGATGAGTTTATGTACCCATTAATAGAACTGCATCGATATCACTGAGTCGAGTCGTTTAAGACACTTAATTAAAGAAAGGCAACAAAATGTCCGAAGTTCTCATTGTCGGTTCGGTGGCTTATGACGGTTTGACGACCCCCTACGGCTCAACCCCCAGGACCCTGGGCGGATCCTGCACCTATTCAAGCCTGGCGTCTTCCTTATATACAAAGACCCATATCGTGGGGGTGGTGGGGCAGGACTTCCGGACGGAAGACATCCAGTTGTTGAAGTCCAAAAAGATCGGGATCGAGGGCCTTGAAAGGGCCAAGGGAAAGACCTTCTTCTGGAAAGGGCACTATAAGAAGGAAGACATGAACGTGGCGATCACGGAAAAGACCGAATTGAACGTTTTCGCGCAGTTCAACCCTAAGATTCCCGCCCAGGACCGGAAGATCCCCTTCCTTTTCCTGGCCAATATCCATCCGGCCCTGCAAATGAACGTCTTGAAACAGGTCCAAAAGCCCAAGTTCGCCTTGCTCGACACCATGAACCTGTGGATCAACATCGCCAAGAAGGACCTGCTGAAGGTCATGAAGAAGGTGGACCTGATGGTCCTGAATGACCAGGAAGTGCGCATGTTGACGGGGGTTTTGAACCTGAAGGAGGCCGCCAAGGCCGTGTTGAGGCTCGGGCCCAAGCGGGTCATCGTGAAGAAGGGCGAGCATGGGGCCATGTTGATCGGCCCGGAGGGGCTCTTCCTGACGCCCGCCATGCCCCTGGACAAGGTGGTGGACCCGACGGGAGCCGGCGACACCTTCGCCGGGGGTTTCATCGGTTACCTGGCCAAACGGGGAACCGTGAACCTGGAAAGCCTCAAGCAAGCCATCGTGGCGGGAACCTTGACCGCTTCCTTCACGGTGCAGGCCCTGGGAGTGAAGGGTGTGGCGGGTTTGACCTTGGGTAAGGTGCGCCAAAGGGCCAAAGAATTTTATCGATTTGCCAGTCTTCCTCTCATAAAATTGTGACCCAACCACGCAAATTCAAAGCCTAAGCGCGTAAGGCAAACCCTTCGCGCTTAAGTTTTATAGGGACCCCCCATGGCCATCCAGACCGAATCCAAACTCATCAAGAACTTTCCGCCTTATATTTTCGCCCGTTTGAACGCCGAAAGGCTGGCGGCCCGGCAGAAGGGCATCGATGTCATTGACTTCACCATGGGCAACCCGGATTCACCGACTCCCCAGCCGATCGTGGACAAGCTGATTGAGGTGGTGCACGATAAAAAGTCCCACCGTTATTCCACTTCCAAGGGCATCCCGGCCTATTTGAAGGCGGTCTCCCGCTGGTATGACCGCAAATACGGCGTTTCCATCAACCCCAAGACCGAGGCCGTGTCCGTCATCGGCTCCAAGGAGGGAATCGCCCACCTGGGGTTGGCGGTCATTAACCGGGGCGATCAGGTCTATGTGCCCGATCCAACCTATCCCATTCATCAATACAGCATCGTCATCGCGGGCGGGAAGCTTGTCCGAATACCGCTCTTGGGCGGCCCGGAGGATTTCCTGAAGCGGCTTGAAAAAGCCACTGCCAAGCGCGGCGCCAAACCCAAGATGCTCATCATTAATTTCCCCCATAACCCCACCACCATGTGCGTGGAAGCGGCTTTTTTTAACGAAATCGTCAAGTGGGCCAAGCGCCACCAAGTGATGGTGGTGCATGACCTGGCTTATGCCGACATTGTTTTTGACGATTACAAGTCGCCCAGCTTTCTGGCGACCCCCGGCGCCAAGGATGTGGGCGTGGAGGTCTTCACCCTTTCCAAGTCATACAACATGGCGGGTTGGCGCATCGGGTTCTGCGCCGGCAATGAAAAGGTCATCGCTTCCTTGGCCCGAATCAAAAGTTACATGGATTACGGAATCTTCACACCCATTCAGGTGGCCGCCATTACGGCCCTGGATAGCCTGGAGGAAAACCTCCATAAACTGGCGGCTGTTTACCAGGAACGGCGGGATATCATGGTGGACGGCATGAACAAGATGGGCTGGCCGGTGGAGAAACCCCGGGCCGCGATGTATCTCTGGGCCAAGATACCCCGCAAATTCGCCCATATGACCTCGATGGATTTCAGCATGCTGCTCTTAAAGGAAGCCGAGGCCGCTGTTTCGCCAGGTACGGGTTTTGGGAAGCTGGGTGAAGGCTACGTGCGCATCGCACTGGTGGAAAACAAGGACCGGATTCGGCAGGCCTTGAGGAACATCAAAAAACTTTTTTCATAAACCCAGAGACAAGGCAAACATTATTACCACAGAGGTACAGAGACACAGAGAACGGCAAGAATAATTGGATTTAGATAAACCAGAGGCAGTCACCCAAGACGGCAAACCTTTTTACCATTGAGACATAAAGAAAGCCCTACATGGCGGAAATCCGGAAACCAATACCTGCAGAACTGAATGGAATTACTGCAAAAATAGTAGATGCCGCCTATGAAGTGCATTCGGATTTCAGGCCCTGGTTTGATTGAAAGTATTTACGAATCATGTTTGACCTATGAACTGACCCGCCGTGAAATAAGATTCGAGAGACAAAAAACAGTGCCAGTTCATTATAAAGACGTTTCCTTTGATCAAGCTTTGCGCGTGGATCTGTTGGTTGAGGATAAAATCATCGTTGAATTGAAAGCGGTGGAAAAATTATTGCCGGTTCACGAAGCCCAAATTTTGACTTATTTGAAACTTATGGATTGCAGGGTAGGGTAACTTGTTAACTTTAATGTGCCTTTACTTAAACAAGGGATCAAAAGAATAGTTTTATAATAATGAGTTCTTCTCTGCGTCTCTGTGGTAAAAATGAGGTGTGGATTTTAAAGGTTGGTTAATGATTCTCTGTGGTGAAATCTCTTTTTTGAGGTGCAAAATGGAAATCTCGATCCGTATGAAGGGTGTGGCGCCCTCAATGACCCTGGCCATCGACGCGAAGGCGAAAAAATTGAAGGAAGAAGGCCTGGATATCCTCAATTTCGGCGCCGGAGAGCCTGATTTCAACACGCCCGGCCCCATTTGCGAGGCCGCCAAGAAGGCCATCGACGAAGGCCACCACAAGTACACGCCGGTTCCCGGCACCGTGGAATTGCGCAAGGCCATTTGCCAATACCTGGAAAAAGAATACAAGGTTAAATACGAACCGGGGGAGATCGTCGCCTCTTGCGGGGCCAAGCATTCCCTCTATAACGTATTCATGGCGGTGATTAACCCGGGGGACGAGGTCCTGATCCCGTCGCCTTTCTGGGTCAGCTACCCCGAGCAGGTGAAGCTGGCGGGAGGGGTCCCGGTTTATGTCGAGTGCCCGGAATCGGATGAGTTCAAATTGACCGCCGCGTTCCTTCAATCCAAGATCACTCCGAAGACCAAGGCGCTGGTCCTCAATTCGCCCAGCAACCCGACGGGAGCGGTGGTGGGACGCAAGGCCATGGAGGGGATCGCCGAGCTGGTCCTTAAACACAAACTCATCGTCATCTCCGACGAGATCTATTCCAAGCTGGTTTACGGGGAAGAACACGTTTGCTTTCCCTCCCTCTCAAAGGAAATCGCGGCCCAAACGATTCTGATCAACGGCATGTCCAAGGCCTTCGCCATGACGGGCTGGCGTTTGGGTTACGCGGCGGGACCCGCCAACATCATGAAGGCGGTCGGCGACCTTCAGGGGCAGTCCACCTCCAACCCCACCTCGATCGTTCAAAAAGCGGGCGTGGCGGCCTTGGCCTTGCCCGATTCGGAGATCCAGAAGATGGTGGAGGTATTCCGCAAGCGCCGGGACATGATCGTGGATGGCCTGAACGCTATTCCCGGGATTCGATGCCTGAAGCCGGCGGGCGCTTTTTACGTGTTTCCGAACATAAAGGGGCTCCTGAAACCAGGGCGGGCCACCTCCATGGAGCTTTCGGAATTTCTCCTCGACAAGGCCAAGGTAGCCCTTACGCCGGGCATCGCCTTCGGCGCGGAAGGCTATATGCGGATGTCCTATGCCACGAGTGAGAAGGCCATTTTGGAGGGCCTGAAGAGGATCCGGGAACATGCCGTGTGAGGTTGGCGGTATTGGAGGTGCGCGGAAGGGCCCGGAAGGGCTTTCGCTTGAAGTGAACCCCGTTTTCCCCTAATCTATAACTCCTTTCCTAGAAAACGCCCCAAACTCGCTTGGTTTTGGGGCGTTTTGCTATTTATCCCAATTCGATGGTTCGGAGAAAAAGGAATGGCGGACAACAAGTCAATCATCCAGGTCGGTATGATCGGTTTCGGGACCGTAGGCCAGGGGGTTTACCGCCTCCTGGAAAAAAACCGGTCCGAGATCGAAGCCAAGATCGGCGCGCCGATCCGGATCAAGAAGATCATCGATAAGGACTGGAGCCTGCCGCGGGATGTCTCCGTGCCTGAGGAAATGAAAGGCACCCAGTTCGACGAGATCGTCACCGACCCCGATATCGACATCATTCTGGAGCTCATCGGGGGCTATGAGCCCGCCCGCACCTTCATCCTGGACGCCATGCGCCGGGGGAAGCACGTAGTCACCGCCAACAAGGCGGTGCTTTCGGTTCATTGGGATGAGATCATCCAGACCGCCCGCCAGCACAAGGTGGACATTTATTTCGAGGCCGCGGTTTGCAGCGGCACGCCGGTCATCCAGGCCATCAACGATGGGCTCGCCCCCAACAACATCATCTCCATCTACGGGATCCTGAACGGCACCAGCAATTTCGTGCTCCAGAAGATGACGGAGGAGAAGAAAACCTTCAAGGAAGCCATCCAGATGGCCCAGAAGAAAGGCCTGGCGGAGGCCGACCCCACGCTGGACATCAACGGCATGGACGCGGCCCACAAGCTTTCCATCCTGGCCTCCCTGGCCTTTTCCAAGCGCGTCAAGGTCGAGGACATCTACGTGGAGGGGATCGAGCGGATCTCGGCCCAGGACATCGACTTCGCCCGGGAAGAATTCGGCCGGGTGGTCAAATTGTTCGCGATCGCCGAGCTGGAAGGGGACGAGCTGGAGGTGCGGGTGCATCCCACCCTCATCCCCGCGGACCACCTGCTGGCCAAGGTGGATGGCGAGTATAACGGCGTGTTGGTGAAGGGCGACTGGATCGGGACCACCATGTACTACGGGCTGGGCGCCGGGCAGAGGCCGACCGCCTCGGGTGTGGTTTCGGACCTGATTTACGTGAGCCGGGCCGTGCATGACAACATCGCGGGCGAGATTTCAAACGCCTGGTTTCTCAGCGACAACCCGCAGATCAAGCGTATCCGTAAGATGAGCGACGTGAAATGCCGCTACTACCTGAAATTCACCGTGCTGGACCAGGTGGGCGTGTTGTCCAACATTTCCCGCATCTTGGGTGAGCACCAGATCTCCATCGCCTCCGTCATCCAAAAAGAGCAAAAGAAGGGCGACAAGGTGCCGGTGGTGATCGTGACCTATGAGGCCCAGGAAAAGAACGTCCAGGAAGCCCTCAAGAAGATCAACGGCCTTCCTTTCGTGCAAGAAGAGACCCTCCTCATACGCATGGACCGAGGCGAATAAATGGCATTCTGGCGCGGCGTCATCGAAGAATATCGTTCCTACCTTCCGGTCTCGGAGAAAACCCCGGTGGTTACCCTGAAAGAGGGCGACACCCCGCTGATCTACGGGCCCCGCATTTCGGAAAAGCTCGGGAACGGCTTGAAGGTTTATTTCAAATTCGAGGGTTTGAATCCCACGGGGTCCTTCAAGGACCGCGGAATGACCCTGGCCATGTCCAAGGCCGCGGAAGAGGGGGCGAAGGTGGTGGTTTGCGCCTCCACGGGAAACACCTCGGCGGCGGCCGCCGCCTATTCGGCCCACGCGGGCATTTCATGCGCGGTCTTCCTGCCCCACGGCTCCATCGCGTTGGGCAAGCTGGCCCAATCCATGATCTATGGCGCCCAGGTTATTGCGGTGGAGGGGAATTTCGACCAGGCCTTGACCCTCACCCGGCAGCTGGCCGACCAGTACCCCGTCACGATGGTGAATTCCAACAATCCCTACCGCCTGCAGGGACAAAAAACCGCGGCCTTTGAGATCATCGATACCCTGGGCGACGCGCCCGAATACCACGCCATCCCCGTGGGGAACGCCGGAAACATTACCGCCTATTGGATGGGCTACCGGGAATACCATGAAAAAGGCCTTTCCAAGCGGCTTCCTAAAATGTGCGGTTTCCAAGCCGATGGATCGGCCCCCATCGTGAAGGGCCACGTGATCGAGGATCCCCATACCCTCGCGACCGCCATCAAGATCGGCAATCCATTCTCCTGGAAAAAGGCGGAAGAGGCCCGGGACCAATCCAAGGGCTTGATCGAGGCCGTGACCGACGAGGAAATCCTGGAGGCCTACCAGATGATGGCCTCGATGGAAGGCATCTTTTGCGAACCGGCTTCCGCCGCGTCCCTGGCGGGGGTGATCAAGAAGAACAAAACGGGCTATTTCACCGACGGGGAGCGTCGGATCGTCTGTACCCTGACCGGGCACGGCCTGAAAGACCCGGACCGGGCGGTCATGATGTGCGCCAAGCCCGAAGTGGTGAAGCCTGAAATGGGTTCTATTCTCAAGGCGTTAAAGCTTTAGAAAAAAACATTTACCAAAGAGGCACAGAGACTCAGGGAAAACCAAAAGGATTGATTTAACCATAAATTCCTCTGTGGCTCTGTGGTGAGAGGTTTAGATTTAAAAAGGAAAAGAATATGGCTCTGATCGTTCAAAAATACGGCGGTTCCTCGGTGGCGGACGCGGGCAAGATGCTTGAAGTGGCGCGCCGCATCGCCAAGAACCGCAAGCAGGGTAACGAGGTGGTCGTGGTGGTTTCCGCCCCCGGGGACACGACCGATGACCTGATCGCCAAGGCGCAGCAGATCACCGACACTCCGGACGAGCGGGAAATGGACGTGCTCCTGGCCACGGGCGAGCAGCAGTCCATCGCGCTCCTCTCCATCGCGTTGAAAAGCATGAACTGCGACGCGATTTCCTTCACCGGTCCCCAGGTGGGCATCGTCACCGACGACGTGCATACCAAGGCCCGCATCGTGAAGGTGGGGGATTCCAAGATCCGCGCCGCCTTGAACCTGGGCAAGGTGGTCATCGTGGCGGGCTTCCAGGGCGAGAACAAGGACCATGAGATCACCACCCTGGGCCGGGGGGGGAGCGACCTGACGGCGGTAGCCATCGCGGCGGCCCTGAAGGCCGACGTTTGCGAGTTTTACAAGGATGTGGACGGCGTCTTCACCGCCAACCCCAGCATCGTCAAGAACGCGCGCAAGCTCGACGCGGTCAGTTACGACGAGATGCTGGAAATGGCCAGCGCGGGGGCCCAGGTCTTGAACGCCCGCTCGGTGGAGTTCGCGAAAAACTTCGGCATCAAGATCCATGTAAGGCCGACATTCAACGAAAAGAAAGGGACCTTCGTCATGCGGGAAACCAAAGCGATGGAAAAGGTGGTCATCAGCGGGGTGACCTACAATAAAAACGAGGCCAAGATCACGGTGCGGGGCGTGCCGGACCGGCCGGGGATCGCCTCCATCCTCTTCTCCAAACTGGGGGCGGCGGGCATCAATGTGGACATGATCATCCAGAACATCGGGGAAAAGGCCCACTCCGACCTTTCCTTCACGGTGGACCGTTCGGAGCTGAAAAAAGCCATGAAGGTGGTCAACGACGCGGCCAAGATCCTGAAACCCGCGGGCGTGATCGCGGACGAGAACATCGCCAAGGTGTCGGTGGTGGGGGTGGGGATGCGTTCCCACTCGGGCGTCGCGGCCAAGATGTTCCAGGCCCTGGCCGAGTGCGAGGTGAACATCCTCATGATCTCCACCTCGGAGATCAAGATTTCCGTGGTCATCGACCAAAAGGACGTGGCCAAGGCGGTCGCGGCCATTCATGAGAAATTCAAGCTTGGGAAAAAACCAGCCAGCGAAGGCTGAAAATTCGGGAACCCCGCGATTCCCGCGGGATCTTCGGGGCGGCAGGTTGATTTATCGCGTCGATACAAGCGATGGCAACCCACGAAAGGTGGAGCGGTGAGCGAGAAAATTGTCCTTTACGACGCCCTCTTGCGGGAGGGCCCCCAGACCCAGGGCATCAACATGTCCGTGGAGGATAAGCTGTTGCTCGCCCAATCCCTGGATGAGCTCGGCTTGCATTACCTGGAGGGGGGGTGGCCCGGGGCCAACCCCAAGGACACCCTCTTTTTTCAAAAGGCCAAGAAATTAAGGCTTCGGGCGCGCCTTTCAGCCTTTGGCATGACCCGAAGGGCCAAGCACAAGGCCCACCAGGACCCGAACCTGATCAACCTGGTTTCGGCAGGCGTTCCCACCATCACGGTGGTCGGAAAGACCTGGGATTTTCATGTGACCCGGGCCCTCAATATTTCCCTCGAGCAAAACCTGGATATCATTTTCGATTCGGTCAAATTCCTGAAATCAAGGACGGATGAGGTTTTCCTGGACGCGGAACATTTTTTTGACGGCTATAAACATAATCCCGAGTTCTCCCTGAAGTGCCTGGAGTCGGCGCTCCAAGCCAAGGCCGACTGCCTGGTGCTTTGCGACACCAACGGCGGGTCCCTGCCCGAGGAGATCGAGGCGGTGGTCACGCGGGTCCACCAGCGTTTTCCCGGTGTTTCCCTCGGCATCCATTGCCACAACGATTCGGACCTGGCGGTGGCCAACACCCTGGCGGCCCTGTCGGCGGGCGCGACCCAGGTTCAAGGCTGCGTGAACGGCTACGGGGAAAGGGTGGGCAATACCAACCTGACTTCCCTGATCCCGACCCTGGCCCTGAAAAAGGGCGTTTCCTTCCTGCGGCCCGTGCGCTTGGAAAAATTAACCGAGGTTTCCCACCGGGTGGACGAGATCATGAACCAGAATCCGCGTCCCAGCGCCCCCTATGTGGGCAAGAATGCCTTCACCCACAAGGGCGGCATGCATATCGACGCCATGCGGAAATCCAACAAGGCCTATGAGCATATCAACCCGGAACAGGTGGGGAACCAACGCAAACTTGTTTTGTCGGACCAATCGGGGCTCTCTGCCGTCCTACATCAGGCGGGCAAGGGCCAAATTAAGATCCATAAGAACACCCCTGAGGCCAAAGCCATCATCGAAGAAGTCAAGAAGATGGAAAATGAGGGCTACCAGTTCGAGGGCGCCGAGGCTTCCTTTGAATTACTGCTGAAAAAGGCCATGGGCAAGCACCATAACTTTTTCGATCTCGTGGGGTTTCGCGTGATCGATGAGAACCGGGGGGACGGCCTGCTCGTTTCCGAGGCCACCATCAAGGTCAAGGTCAAGGGAGTCATGGAAAACACCGTGGGCGAGGGGGACGGCCCGGTAAACGCGTTGGATCAGGCCCTTCGGAAGGCCCTGACCAAGTTTTATCCCTCCCTGAAGGACGTGCGTTTGACCGATTTCAAGGTGCGCGTTCTGGACGCCAAGGAGGGAACCGCCGCCAAGGTCCGCGTCCTTATCGAGAGCCGGGACGACAAGGCCACCTGGGGCACGGTCGGGGTGTCGGAGAACATTCTGGAAGCCTCCTGGGAGGCCCTGGTCGATTCCATCGACTATAAACTGCTCAAGGACGAGGACCAAAAACGCAAACGGCGGGCTCGTTGAGCCTGTCACGGAAAGGCACGCGAACCCGTTCGACGGGGGCTTCCCACCGGCCGGTAGGCATCTTCGACTCGGGGCTGGGGGGGCTGACGGTCGTCAAGGCCATCCGCAAACAGGTGCCCGGCGAAGACCTGGTTTATTTCGGCGATACCGCCCGCATCCCCTACGGCAGCAAGAGCAAAGACACCATCATCCATTACACCCGCCAGATCATCCGATTTCTCATCCAAAAAGAGAAGGTCAAGGTCCTGGTCGTGGCCTGCAACACCTCCTCGGCTTGGGCCTTGCGGGAAATCCGTAGGGAATTCGATATCCCCATTCTCGGAGTCATCAATCCGGGAGCCCAGGCGGCGGTGGAAGTAACCCGAAACGGCCGCATCGGCGTGATCGGCACCGAGGGAACCATTTATTCCGGCGCCTATCCGGATGCCATCCATTCCTTGGATCCGCG
Organism: candidate division FCPU426 bacterium; assembly: GCA_963771075.1. Lineage (GTDB taxonomy): Bacteria > Oederibacteriota > Muellerivitia > Muellerivitales > Muellerivitaceae > CAVTWJ01. The sequence goes on from CAVYSE010000005.1 coordinate 64,350, forward strand.
CCTGAAGGTTTACACCCAGGCTTGCCCCCTTTTAGTCCCCCTGGTGGAGGAGGGGAAGCTATCCGGACTCGTGACCGAGACGGTCGCGAAAGAATATCTTCGTCCCCTTTTGCGATCTCGGGTGGATACCCTCTTGCTGGGATGCACCCACTATCCGCTCCTTAAACAAACGCTAAAAAAGATCGCAGGATCGAAGGTTCGCATCGTGGATTCGGCCGAGGAAACGGCCAAGAGCCTCAAGTTGAACCTGGAGGCCTATGGGGCCGGATCTTCCGGACGGGGAAGCGCCAAGTTTTACGTCAGCGACCTTTCCCGGAAATTCAAGGAACATGCCCAGCGCTTCCTGGGCCGCCATATCGCCAAGGTGGAAAAAATCTTCATCGAGAAGTATTAGATTTGTCCGAAAAAGGGGTACCCCGAAGACGGGAAGAAAAGAATTTTTTAAAGATCCGTCTTTTCACCCTCTCCCACCCTCACCTGGATATCCGATTCTTCGTGCCGATCCTCAAACGGTTGGTTTAAACACAAATGAGGCGTTTCTTCGCGGTAAGGGTTTATTGGGCTTGAGCCTTGATTGACATTGCCTTCTTTCAATTTACAATGAGAAACAAAATCGGAGGTTTCCCATCCACAAACGAATCCCCCTGCTCATGGTTCTGTCCCTCATCGGTGGGTTTTTCCCGCTCTGGGCGGAAAAGGGCGAATTGGCCTCTTCCCCTACCAATTATGAGATGGTGGAGGCGCCGACCGCCTACGTGCTCATGCACGGCGGTTACGACATCGTCACCCGCGTCTACGACAATGGCGGGGTCTACGTGCGCGGCAACCTGGGTTTCAAGGATGTCTTCATGGTGGGATTTTCCTTGAACGGGGCCAATGTCATCGGCAACGGGGAAATCCAGGTGCAAATGCCTGAACTGGCCCTGAAGTTCAAGGCCCTCGACGAGAAATCCGCCCCCTTTTCCCTCGCGGTGGCATGGGATAACCGGGGCTACGGGACGGAGAATAACGGGATCTTTTCCCCGGGCACCCAAAAGGGTTTTTATCTCGCTTGCAGCCGGGAATTCCCCGAGGCGGGTTATCTCCAGGCCCATTGGGGCCTGAATGTGGTCACCTTCAACCAGTTCGACTCCAGCCGGGATTTGGGGGCTTTTTTCGGAACCTCCTTCGCCGTTTGCCCCACCCTCATGTTCAACCTGGAGATGGATAAAATCTTGAACGATGACTGGCAATTCAACGGAAATTTCCTATTTAATGTGGATAAGCCCTTGCGCGTGGGAATCGATTTCCGGGATATCAACCGGGGGGATCTCTTTTCCCGCATCATCCGAATTCAATACACCGGGTTTTTCTGATCCTTCCCCGCGGCCAAAGGCGCTCCATGAAAAAAATGATCCTGTTGTCCCTTTTGACGGTGTTCTTTGCCCTCGCGGGTTGCGGTTTCTCCCCCTCGATTGAGGTGATCCCGCCGGGAAGCCGGGAGAGGGCGCGGGAGTTCAAGGTGCAGGCGCTTCATAACTGGCACCCCGGTCTCCAGCTGGCGGAGTCTGAAAGGAAAGGTGGTCCTCCTGGTTTTCTGGGCCACCTGGTGCGGGCCCTGCCGTATGGAGATGCCGGAACTCATCCAGCTTTATGACAAGTACCACGCCCAAGGACTGGAGGTCCTCGGCCTTTCCACCGAGGTGCAGGACATGCGGCCCCAGGGTTATTTCAACGATTTCATCTCCAAAATGGGCGTCGATTATCCCATGGCGCTAGCCGGTACGGAAACGATCGCGGATTACGGAATCCAGGGGATTCCCGCGGTCTTCTTCATCGACAAAAAGGGAAAGGTCGCCCTCTCCTTCGTAGGGGTCCATCCGAAAGAGGATTTCATCTCGGTCATCGATCAGCTTTTGAAAGAGACGCCGGACCGCTGAACACCCCGCCCTTTTGGGGTATAATTCAATAACAGAAGGTTTGGAGGGCCCCATGCCCGAAACCCAGGATAACGAGATTCGCGAGGGTTTTTTGAACCTGTACCGCGATCTTTTCAACCACGTGCCCTATTTGGAAACGGTCATCGAGCGTCTCCTGCACGACCAGCCCGTGGACCGGGCGATGTTGGAAAATCATTTGGCCCAAATGATCGCCTCGCTGGCGATGGCCCAAAAAAAGCTCACCCTCCCGCGTGGAACCCGGGCCGCGAAAAAAGGGAAGCCGGATTATTTCCGCAAGGAAATGCAGAAAGTTTCCAAGATTATCAAGGGCCAATTGGCCGTGCTTTTGAAAACCTCCTTCCTGGTGGATACCCGGGAAGCGGAGGAGGATTACCTGCAAACGCTCAGCGATGTCACGGACAATATCGCGGGCGCCTTTCAGCATGTGGTCCGTTCCAACGTGCTCATGCCGGTGATGCTTAATTAAACAGGCTTTTCCAACCATGAAACGAACGACAAAAAGGGGAACGATCGCGATGGATTCGGTCAAGGAACGCCGCGCCGAGATGGACGCCTTCAGCCATTATCTCCGGGAAAAGGCGTTGAAACTGACGCCCCAGAGGTCGATGATCCTGACCACCCTGCTGGACCATCCGGGCCACATTTCGGCCGAGGAGTTGTTCCAAAGGGCCCGCGAGAAACAGCCGAACGTGGGGTTCGCCACCGTCTACCGCACGCTCAAGCACCTGACCCTTTGCGGCCTGGCCCGGGAGCTGGATTTCGGGGAGGGCCGGGTCAAATATGAGACCGAATTCAACCGCCAGCACCACGACCACATGATTTGCACCTCCTGCGGGGTTTATATCGAGTTTTTGAATCCCCAGATCGAGGAACTGCAGGAGCAGGTGAGCCGCAAGCACGGGTTTAAGATTACCTCCCACCGCATGCAGCTTTATGGGCTTTGCCAGAAGTGCCAGAAAACGAATAAATAAAACTCATTTCATTCCAAGTTGAGGAGACAACCATGGTGGATTTCCTTGTATCCCGCGCCACGCGCGACCGGCTTCAGGAGGAATTCAAGGGCCTTAAAACCGTGCGGCGGCCCCAGGTGGCCAGGGCGCTCGAGGAGGCCCGGGCCCATGGCGACCTGAAGGAAAACGCCGAGTATGACGCGGCCAAGCAGGAACAAAGCCTCCTGGAGGCCCGGATCCGGGAACTGGAGGACAAGCTTTCCCGCACCCGACTGCTGGAGGATGAGAACATCACCGGCGAGCATGTTTCCATCGGAACCTCGGTCACGGTGAAAGACCTCAAGAGCGGGTCCCAGGAGATCTACCGCCTGGTGGGCGAGGAAGAGGCGGACATTCCCAACAACAAGATCTCCATCCGCACCCCCATCGCCCGGGGCATGATCGGCAAGAAGGTCGGGGAGAAGGTGGATATCCAGGTCCCGGCCGGTCTACTGAAATACGAGATCCTCAAGATAGACATTTCCTTCGATTAATTGGCAGGCTCTCCTAATTAAAAGAAGGGGGCGGGTTTACCCCGTCTTGACTTTAAAAAGGGGAGGCCGTTAAACTTCACGCACAATTGAATACTCTTATCAAGAGTGGCGGAGGGACAGGCCCTGCGATGCCACGGCAACCGATGCCCGGGTGAAAACCCGGGGATGCCAGGTGCCAATTCCTGCTTCGGTGCGATTTCCTATGAAACCGGGCGAAGATGAGAGATGGAAAACCAGACGCAAAAAGGCTTCCATCTCACGGATGGAGGCCTTTTTTATTTTTTCACGAATGATTCGCAACCCCGAGTCCAAACCGGGGACGGGGAGTCCAAGAGTCCCTGCCCTTCATGGACACATTTAGAACTTTTTTGAGGAGAGATGGGCAAGCCAATTTCTCGTTTAAAGATTAATAACGAAAAATGGCTGCCCTGCATGGATGCATTTAGAACTAATGATGGAAATGGCCGGGGTGAAAGGTTCGAGTTTTTTAGCTGTTGAAGATAAATGGGGGAGAAACCATGACCTACGTGAAGTCCTTAAAATGCCGTGAATGCGGGCAGGAATACGAAAAGACCGCGAAGTATGTCTGCGAGTTTTGCTTCGGCCCCCTGGAAGCGGCCTACGATTACGACGGGATCAAGAAGGACTATTTCTCGCGAGAAGATCATCTCCCGCCCCACGAACATCTGGCGTTACCGTGAGTTCTTGCCCGTCGAGGGCGAGGTCTTCAACACCCTGGGCGAGGGCTATACGCCCCTCCTGAAGGCCGAAAGGCTGGGCCGGGAACTGGGCCTCTCCAACCTCTATCTCAAAAATGATTGCGCCAATCCCACCCATTCGTTCAAGGATCGGGTGGTCGCGGTGGCATCCACCCGGGCCCTGGAATTGGGTTTTGACACCCTGGCCTGCGCCTCCACCGGCAACCTGGCCAACGCCGTGGCCGCCTACGGCGCCCGGGGCGGCATGAAGCGATTCGTGTTCATCCCCTCGAACCTGGAAAAAGGCAAGGTCATCGGGGCCCTGGTCTATGACCCCAACCTGATCGGTGTGAACGGCAATTACGATGACGTCAACCGGCTATGTAGCGAGATCGCGGGAAAGTACAAATGGGCCTTCGTGAACATCAACATGAGGCCCTATTACGCGGAAGGTTCCAAGACGCTGGGCTATGAGACCTGCGAGCAGTTGGGATGGAAGGCGCCGGACCAGGTGGTGGTGCCGGTCGCGTCGGGGTCGCTCTTGACCAAGATCTGGAAGGGAACCCAGGAATTCGTCAAGACCGGTTTGATTTCTTCGGCCAGGATGAGGGTCTTCGGCGCGCAGGCGGAAGGTTGCTCGCCCGTGGCCACGGCCTTCAAGAACAAGACGGACACCTTCAAGCCCGTTAAACCCAACACCATCGCCAAATCGCTCGCCATCGGCAACCCCGCCGACGGTTATTACGCCTTGAAAACCATCGCCGAATCCAACGGGGCGGCCGAAATGGCTTCCGACCCGGAGATCATCGAGGGCATCAAGCTTTTGGCGCGTACCGAAGGCATCTTCGCCGAGACGGCGGGGGGAGTCACCATCGCCTGCCTGAAAAAACTGGCCGCCTCCGGCCAGTTGGACCCGGACGCCTTGACCGTGGCCTATATTACGGGAACGGGGCTCAAGACCCAGGAAGCGGTGGCGGAACATTTGGGCGAAGTGAAGGTGATCCAGCCCAACCTGGAAGCTTTCGAGGCCACCCTGCGGGTTCCCGCCGGCGTTTAAAGCCACCGGTTTGAAATACCCGGTCCTAAAAAGCCGCCAGTTCCAATCCGCAATCGTTGCATTTGCCCTTTTCCAGGCTGTACTCCACCTCGCACCTCGGGCAATAGCTTTTCTGGGTAGGTTGGGAGGGTCGGGGGGTGGGTAGGCTCGCCTGGTAGTTCAAACCCTCCTGAACCAGCCAAAATCGCAATAGCCTCAATTCTGCCCGAGGGTCCTTGGCCAATAAAACCGGGCTGTCCTTGGGCGCCTGCGGGTGGATGGCGGGGTATTTCAACTCCAGCATCCAACGGCGGTAAAAACGGTTGCGTTCCTCCTCCCCCAATAAAACCATGGCCACCGCGAAGGGGTGATAGGGCGAAAAAAGCTTTTCCCCCAGCAGGTCCATGGCACGGGAGGACTGCCAGGGCGAAAAGAGGCAAAGAAGCAGGTTTTTCCAACGACTGCCCGGGTCGTCCGGGAAAAGTTCCCGATGGGCCTGGTCGAAAAAAAAGATCAAGGAAAAATGCAGGCCCAAGAAAAGGGCCATCAGAAAAAGCCATATCAGCCAGGTCCCCCACCCGAGCTCATAAAACAGGATGGCCGTCACAACGATTGTCAGCATGGCTTGGGAAAGCGTTCGAAGCCTTTTCGCTTTTTGGCCATAGGTATTCCACAGGTCTCGGGCTTCCTCCCAATGAAGGCTGGTGGGAGGGAGTGGGCTCCCGGGGGTTGGAAAACGGTAGGCGTAACCCAGGGAAATAGGATTTCGGAAACCCAGCAGAGGACCCCGGCTCAATGAAAACCGGTTCCACCAGGAAAGCATCAGCCATCCTCCGGGGGGAACCAGGATCAGGCATTCAATCAGGTAAAGGGCAACGATGAAAAAAAGGTATAGGTTGAAGTGGATCAAGGAAAGCCTTTAAAACGCATCATGACCGCGGAGGCGCGGAAACACGGATGAAAGAATCTGGGATTTAAGACTTTCAAGGCTTTTTTTATTTGATCACCGTCGGGGGTTGGTCGGAGTCGTCCTTTTCCCCGGAGATGGGACCTTTTTTTTGGCCCCCGCCAAAGAGTTTCTTGAAGAAGGCGCCGATGCCCGCCACGAGGGCCACGATCAAGGCCTTGGCCTTGGCCAGGAGCACCAGGATCATCCCCCCCAGTTTTCCCAAAAGGCCCGTCTTGGCCGCGAGGGCGCCGCCCCCGCCCAATACCAGGGCCGCCAGGCCGATCTCAGCCACCTTGTCGCCGGTCGTCCATTCGGCGTATTTGTTGCCGGCCGTGAAATCGAAGCTTTTCACGTCCTCGTTGAACCGGGCCATCACCGCGTCCATGTTGGCGTTGGGCACCAGGGTCACCACCATCACGCCCTTGCGGCCCAGAAACTTAGTGTGGTAATTGATGAATTGGCCGGATTTATCCTTCAAAATTTCGCCCCACTCCAAGCGGTGGGTTTCGGGGTTGTATTGGGGTTTTAACTGCCAGTCCACGAGTTCCATGGTGTCCCAGCCCTTGTCCGTCCTTTCCTTGTTCGCGTCCTCGTTGTTTTTCACCATGGCGGCCCACATCTTGTCCGCGTCCAGCTTTTCCTTGTCGGCGTCCTTGACGTAGCCTACGTCATCGAAGCTGAAGAGGGCCATGTATCCGTCGCCCTTGTCCTTCCGGATCAACACGCCCAGGTCCCTGTCTGAATAGAAATTATGGGTCTTGTCCATGAATTCCTTCAGGTCCTTTTGCTGGATGAAGTAATAGCCCTCGGGCACCTGGACTTGGCCAATCTCGCCCAATTTACCCATGGCGGGGCCCTTGACGGGCTGGATCTCGGCCAGCAGGGGGGCGGACCAAAGGAATATCAGGCTGAGGACGACGAAATTTGTTTTGGAGATCATTGGATTCCTTCCCAGGGTTTTAAACGCAACGGGCCATAGTATAAGAGAAAGAGGTCCGAAAAGGGCCTGTCTTGGGGCCTGTGAGGGATAACGGGTAGGTTAAATTTAATTGATTTGCCCCATGTTCCGTGGTTGTTTAATAGGCGCGTTGAAACAACTTCGTCACGGGAGATCCCATGGAAAGTCTGCCGAAAATAGCCCAGCTTCTCGCGGAAATCAAAAACAAAAAGCCCCTGGTACACCACCTTACCAATTATGTCACGGTCAACGATTGCGCCAACATCGTGCTGGCCCTGGGCGCCTCGCCGGTCATGGCGGACGACGAGGGGGAGGTGGCCCAGATGGTGGGGCTGGCCTCGGCCCTGGTCTTGAACATCGGCACGCTCAATGACCGGACCATCCGGTCCATGCTGGTGGCGGGCAAAAAAGCCAATGAGAAAGGGATTCCCGTTGTCCTCGACCCGGTGGGCGCGGGGGCCACTAACTTGAGGACCGAGACCGCCGCCCGATTCCTGAAGGTCATCCAATTGGCGGTGCTTCGGGGCAATATGTCGGAGATTAAGACCCTCAGCGGGGTGGGGGGAGCCACCAAGGGGGTGGATTCGACCGCCGATTCCGCCGGAGGGCGGGAGATGGCGGTGGAGATGGCCCGGAAATACAAGTGCGTGGTCGCCATCACGGGTGCGCAGGACATCATTACGGATGGAACCCGGTTGGCTTTGATCGACAACGGCCACCCCGCCTTGTCCCAGGTGACGGGAACGGGTTGCATGGCCACCTCCCTGGTGGGCTGTTTTTGCGGGGCGACCAGCGATTATTACCTGGCGGCTTGCGGGGGGATCATGGCCATGGGCCTGGCGGGGGAGTGGGCTCAGGGAGACATGAAACTGGGCCGTGGAATCGGGACCTTCCGGGTGAATCTCATGGACGCGATATCCCAAATGACCCCGGAAGATTTCATCAAGGGCGGCAAGATCAGCGAAGGAACAGCCAATTGAGGAGCGGCGCAAACCATGGGAGCAGGTCAGGTATTTACTGGAAAATGAATCGTTTATTCTGGGGAGAGTTATTGACCATGACGGGGACCCGTCGTGGACATGGGAAATAACTCGTTTTAACCCCGATTAGGACAGAACTTTTACCCCTCCTGTTTCGTCCTATAATTATCCAGGTGTTTGTAGTCTCGTTTTCGGGAAAGAGGTAAAGCTATGAAACCAACCCATGGTTTTCCAAGTCTGTTAAAAATGGCTTTAACCTTGGCGGTTGCCTTTTTATTCAGCGGATGCGCGCAAAATCCCATGCCGCCCCTCTTCAGCCTTTACGGCTACCAGCGCCTGGCCATCATCCCCTTTGACAACAAAACGCAGGACCCGGCCTTGGCCGACGCCCTCCAGGATGAAATGGCCAGTGAGATCGTGAACCTCAACGCCCTTCCCGTCATTGAGGCGGGGCAGGTGGCGGCCTACCTGAAGTCCATCGGGGCAAAGGCTTCCGACGTGCCTACGGATCATGGATTGCGGCAACAAATCGCCCAATATTTCAAATGCGACATCTTCTTATTGGGCACAGCCGATGGATATACCGAGTTACTCAAGGATGAGGCGCCCCAAAGGTCGGACTTGGGGTGGGGCTTTTACACGGACCGCAAGGTGGTCATCACCAACAGCGCCAAGCTGATGGACCCGGCCAGTGGCGGCATCCTCTGGTTCCGAAACAAGAACTGGGGCGCCAGTTGGCACAACACATGGAACCCCCTTCCCGTTCCGCAAACAGTGGTTCTTCCGGGTCTGTTGGGCCAATTCGTCGACCTGGCTAACATGGTGTTAAACCGGGTGGACCACAATGTGGATGTTGAGCCTCCCACGGTCGACGAAACCTATTCCGGCAGCCCGATCTACACCCAAAGCAGGGCTTTTGCCAGGCAACGCCAGAAGGCCATTGTCGCCACGGTGAATTCCCTGGTGGATGACTTCCAGGGCCATTACAACTGGACGCCGGGGTTAAGGACCAACAACAACCAATAAGGCCGCAAGTGCGGGAAATCCGGTTACCGATTCCCTTCGGAAAACAATGAAAAAATGGTATTGATTTGTCCGGGATGTGAAGCTGTTTCAAGAATTGGAACAGGGGATTTTAGCGGGACACATTGGAATTCAGAAATATGAATAAAATCCCACAAACCGTATTGAAAGCATTCAATGTTGAAGCGGAAACGCAATTGTTGGATGGCGGCCAAGGTGAATCTTTTCGGGCGGGTAACATTGTCCTGAAACCAGCCCTCCTCGAAGCCGAATGGCTTGCCGAAAACCTTAAAGACTTAAAAGAAGATGGTTTCAGAATCCCAAGGCCCGTTTCAACAAGGGATGGGAAGTGGATCTTTGATCGATGGTGCGCCTGGACTTTTATTTATGGCCGGCATGATCCCACGCGTGTGCAAGAGATAGTCCAAACCGCGAAGGTGTTTAATGCTTCGCTCAAGGGGTTTTCCAGGCCGGATTTTCTGGATCAACGGCAGGATCCTTGGGCCATAGCGGATCGAATGGCATGGGGTGAGATTCCAATAGCTTGCCACCCCTCCCTTATGGTACCGATCAATAGAATTTCCGAACTTTTAAAACCGATTGATCTGCCGAGCCAGCTTATCCACTGTGATCTTATCGGCAACGTTCTTTTTGAGGATGAACATGCACCTGGAGTCATTGATTTTTCCCTTAACTGGCGGCCTCCCGATTATTCCCTCGCCATTATTGTGGTTGACGCAATGAACTGGAATGGCGCTGATGAATCAGTTCTGCGATATATTGGTGATGTTCCTGATTTTTTTCAGCTTTTGATCAGAGCCCAAATATTCCGCCTGGCTGTTTTGGAAGGATTTCGTCAAAGAGGGGCGGACATATCCCGAGGAATAAGAGGAGAAGAAAGAACCGTTGAACTGATATGCGGAAAGCTCAAAGATAAATACCACAAAACTGCTTAAGTAGGTTGTCCGCGACGGGGACCCATCGCGAACATCTAATGTGGGTTGGAGTTATACGATGGGCTATCGTATAATTAAGCTATGAAAGTCACCGCGCTATTACCCGATAAACTAGTACGGGAAGTCCAAGGTTTTGCCAAAGGCAAAAACCTCACGGAATCGCTCGTCAAAGCATTATCGGAATGGAACCAACAACAAAAAATCAGGGATTTGAATCAACTGGTTCTTGAGCATCCCCTGGGTTTCTCCAAAACTTTTTCCGCCCCTCGCGTTCGAGCCAAAAACAGAAAATCATGATCCTTGTCGATACCTCCATTTGGGTGGAGTTTCTCAAGGGGCATCAACCCTATTTTGATCAAATGAAACAATTGTTGGAGGAACGCCAAGTCCTTGCGGTCGAACCTGTTTTCGGCGAATTGCTCCAAGGAGCTAAAGATGACCGTGAAAGGCGGATTCTTCAGGGATTTTGGGAAAATCTTCCCAAAAATAAAATACAGGATGCCTGGGTGAAGGCGGGGGAATTATCCTCCCGAAAAAAATGGAGTGATCGCGGAATCGGATTGATCGACGTGGTCTTGATTATTTCCTCTCGGGATTCAAACGCAAAGATTTGGTCTTTAGATAAGAAGTTAAATAGCGTATTGCACAAGAATGAGATTTTTGAATAGCTTTGCTTGTTTACGATGAGGTCCCATCGTGGACATGAAAAATCATGGATAATGGGCTTGGTCTCCTTGTTCCACTATCCCAGTGAAAGGTAGTAAATAAATGAAATACCAATGGTTGTTCGCGTTCTTGCTTGCAGTTCCATCCTGGGCCCTTCCCGCCGACAAGGCATTTGAATTATTTCCTCCGGCCAATAACGCCGCGCCGGAGACCTTTACCAAGGCGGTCCAACCCTTCCCGGCGGAGGGCAAGCCCTGGAAGTTCGCTCATGGCGCCAAGGTCCAGGTCAAGGTGGATGCCGCGCAGGTTCTGCAAAAGATCACCCCCTATCAATTCGGGTCCAATCTCGCCTGTTGGGATAACAAACAATTCGTGAACGACCCGGATTGCCAGGAAAAGGTCAGGCAGGCGGGCATCCGGTTCTGGCGCTGGCCGGGAGGCAGTACCTCGGACAACTACCATTGGGATGGCAAGTATGGGGACCATACCAAGGACCATGACGGGGGGAACCCGCCGAATATGAACGAACCCTGGGCCGCCTCCACCGACGATTTCATTTCCTTCTGCCAGAAGACGAATTCGGAAGCCATCGTGACGGTCAACTACGGCGCAGCCCGTTATGAGAATGTCCGGTACGCGGCCGACCTGGCCGCCCGGTGGGTGCATTATTTCAACTTCGAGAAGAATTTCAGGGTGCGTTATTGGGAGATTGGCAACGAGAATTTCGGGTCCTGGGAAGAGGGGAACCAGCTGGCAGGCAAATCGCAATTGACCGGCGATGTCTATGGCAAGGATTTCCAGGTGATCGCCTCGGCCATGCGAAAAGTGGACCCGGACATCTTTATCGGGGCGGTGGCCGTGGACAAGGACAGCGGGGATGATTGGAATGGTTACCACTGGTGGATGAGGGGCCTTCTGCCCCAGCTTCAACGGAAAGCCGATTTCCTGATCTTCCATGAATATTTCATATGGCCCTTCGATGGCGCGAAAAACTATACCAATCCCAGCAACCAGGTTCTTCTGTCGAACCTTCACGAGATCCCCGACGCCAAGGCCGCTTTCGATGACATGGAAGACAAATACGCGCCGACCGAGAAGGGTTTGCCCATCGCCGCGACCGAGTTCAACATGATCAACGGCGATCCCCCCCAGACGATCCAACTGTTGAACGGGTTATTTGCGGCGGAAGCCCTGGGGGAGATGATCAAGACGGGTTTCAAAAATTCCAACATCTGGGACCTGAAGAACGGCCTGGATGAGAAGCTCAAGGGGGACCATGGCTTGCTGGCCTATGGGGACTCCCGGATTCCGGCGGGTACACCCCGGCCGACCTATTACACTTACGCCCTTTATTCCCGGGCTTTCGGGGACACCCTGGTTTCGGCGGAGAGCGCGGACCCAACGGTAAAGATCTATGCCAGCCGTTTTTCGGGCGGGGAACTGGGTTTGGTCATCGTGAACGAGAATGACCAGAACCGCACGGCCGTTTTTGACCTGGCGGGGTTCAAGCCCCAGGGAAAACTGATGGGATGGGTCATGACCGGCAAGAATCTTAATGATTTTCAGGTTTCGTGGAACGGCGAAATGGGACCGGCGGGAGGGGGAGGGCCCTATCCCATCCAGACGATCCCGCCATACCGGGCCGTCTTCAAGACCAATCAACCCCTCCAGCTACCCTTGCAAGCCAGGTCGGTTACGGGCCTTATCCTTTATTAGGTCGATAAGGTTGGCTTTCGACCGCAGCCGATAGATTAAACAGGTCTTGGACTGCCAATAAACCTTTTGTTACTTGTCCACGACGGGGACCCGTCGCGGACAGGTAATTCGAACCATGCCAACCCCCTTTTCAGGTCAAAGATTGAAGAGGTTTTAGATCCCATTGCAGGATTATCGATATAATGATATCATGATATCGTTACCATTCATTTGGGAGGAGACCCATGGCCCAACTCATCGTTAGAAATTTAGATGACAGCGTGAAGATGAAGCTGAGCCAAAGGGCCCGGAAGAATGGGCACAGCACGGAGGAAGAAGTACGGGATATCTTGAGAAACGCGGTAGGAAAAGATAGGGGCCTCGCCCCCATGCCATTGGGCGCCAGGTTTAAGGCGCGGTTTAGCAAGATAGGCCTAACTAGGGAAATCCCCGAATTGCGTGGACAGCAGGCCCAACCCGCCACCCTTGTCCCATGATCCTGCTCGATACAAATGTCCTTTCCGCATTGATGCTTCGGGAACCGGACCCTACGGTCGTTTCATGGCTGGATCGCCAGTCCGTTGAATCGGTTTGGACAACGACGATCACGGTATTTGAAATTCGGTTTGGCCTCGAGAACCTGGCGGGTGGGAAAAGACGGCGTCAGCTGGAAGAAATTTTTAACCAAACCCTGGAAATTGATTTGGAAGGCCGAGTCCTGCCATTTGACCTGGCCGCGGCCCGGGCGTCTGCCTCGATCGCGGCCCAACAAAGAAAAAGTGGGCGTCCGGTTGAGATACGAGATGTCCAGATTGCCGGGATCACTTTGGCCAGCAAGGCTACATTAGCCACCCGCAATATCCGGCATTTCCAAGGGCTTGGTATCCATCTGATCGATCCCTGGAAAGCCTAGCCTGTCCACGATGGGGACCCGGATTGGTCAAAGAAAGAAGGTTAGACAATGGTAAATAAAAAGACGGTTGTGATGAAGATAAACATCAAGGCGTTCGGATTGGCTTGTGGTTTGTTGTGGGGTCTGGGAGTTTTAGGCCTGACTTGGTGGGTCATCCTTTTCGAGGGGCCAACCCACGACCTGATGTTGCTTGGACACATCTACCGGGGTTATGACATCAGCCCCGCCGGAAGTTTGATTGGGACTGCTTATGGCCTGGTGGATGGAGGGGTGGGCGGCGTCGTTTTCGCCTGGCTTTATAACCTCCTCTGCGTCAAGTTCAAATGATCAGGTGTTGAGGAATAGCTTGTCCACGATGGGGACCCTTCGTGGACATCGTGCCAGCGAAGGTTTGTAGAGCCAGCAGGTGAGGGAGTAGGCCGAAGAGGGCCAGCCCAAATCCTGACCAGGTAATCGCCAGAGAGCCTGGAAGTCAGCCCCCGGCGTAGGACCGAGAGGTTCTGCCCGAAACGGGGTCATAAACCTCATTCAGTGAGGGAACAATCTAGCAGTCCGCAACATCAAGTGAATCCTGCCGCGTCGTGAATGGGACACCGAAAGGTGCAAGAGGATGCCGAGCCGCGTGTCTACCGGCGAAGGCCACGATCCCGCTGAAGAATCTGGAGCAAGCGGGGCAAGTCCTCCGGCGTATGGGGAACGGAATGCTGGAAAGGCTTTGCAAGCAACCTGGGAGATCCTACCCGCCAAAAGACTTGCCGCTATAAGGCTAAAACCGAAAAGGGGCAAGGGCGGGAGGAAGTCGGAGGGGGTCACAATACCTGTGAAGGGTGGACAACAAAACCACCTGGAGGGAAGGACCCCTGCTTCAACCAAGCAACCTTCAAAAGGGAGGCGCTGGAGCATGCCCCAAAGGGCCAACAACTCCGAAGACAAGGCGCGAACCCTTCAAAGGGCGCTATACCGAGCGGCCAAGAGGAGCCCAAGCCGGAGATTTCATGTACTGCATGACAGGATGACCCGATGGGATGTCCTGACAGCGGCATGGAAACAGGTGAAGGCTAATAAAGGCCAAGGAGGAGTGGACGGGGAAACGCTGGAATGGATCGAAGAGAAGGTGGGAATTATTCCATTCCTGAAGGGCATCCAGGAAGAACTCAAAGCTGGGAAGTATCTGCCTAAACCTGTGAGACGAGTGGAAATACCCAAGCCTGATGGAAGCAAGAGACCGTTGGGAATCCCGGTAATTCGGGATCGGGTAGTTCAAGCGGCTTGCCGGAAGGTGGTGGAACCCATCTTTGAGGCGGACTTTCTGGAAGGCTCGTTTGGATTTCGGCCAAAACGCGGAGCCCAGCAGGCCCACCGGGAGATCAAGAAGTGGATCAATGGCGGGTACAGATGGGTGGTGGATGGAGATATTCGGAAGTATTTCGATTCCATCGACCACGACAAACTGATGGTGCTGGTGCGCCAGAGGATCAGTGACCGGAAGGTTTTGAAACTGATCCGAGGGTGGCTGAAGGCGGGTGTGTTTGAGGAAGGAAGGCTTACGCCGACTCTCCGAGGGACACCGCAAGGCGGGGTGATCTCACCGCTGTTATCCAATGTTTACCTTCACTTGCTGGACAAGGTTTGGAATAAGAGGCACAGGAAACTGGGTAGGCTGGTGCGCTACGCCGACGATTTTGTGGTGTTGTGCGGAAGCCAAGCCCATGCGGAAAAGAGCCTGGAAGTCATCAAGGAATTGATGGGACGACTAGGGCTTGAACTGCACCCCGAAAAGACACGGCTGGTGGAAATGGGGCCTGGGAAGGAAGGGTTTGACTTCCTTGGGTTCCACTTTCGAGTAGGTATGCCGGTGGTAGGATTGGGTAAGACCTGTTGCCTGAGCTGGCCGAGCCGGAAGGCCATGAAGAAAATCGCCGAGAAAGTGAAGCAGATGACGGCGGGCCGAGAGCGGCTCTTATCTCCAATGGAGGATGTAGCGAAGGCTTTGAACCCGGTGTTAAGGGGGTGGGCCAACTATTTCCGAATTGGGGACAGCCAGCCATACTTTTCCAAGCTTCAATTTTACGTACTCGAAAGGCTGACTTTGTTTCGGAGGCATAAGTACGCCTGGGAAGGACGAACATGGTCGATCGAGGAAGTGAAACGCCTTGGTTTGAACTGGATTCCAGCTTTTGCCTTGAATGCTGCCGGTTGAAAGGTTGTCGGAAAGCCGTATGATCGAAAAGGTCACGTACGGTTTGATGAGGGGGCGCTGGAAACGTGGTGATGAGAGCCGGACTGAGGCCCAATCCGAAAGGGTTGGATTCGCCACCGTACTCTAAGGCATACGCGCCAGCGCTCTACTCTGCACGAAAAGTCACGCATAAGAGGCAGTTTATGATTAGTTGGCCAATTTGAAAAAGATTAAACCCTGGGTGAAATTTTGGTTATTCGCAGGAACTTTATTATTTGGTTACGTGTTTTGGGGGTTGGTTGAAGAAGTTGCTTTCAATAATCGATTTTTTATCCCCACTTTGAGTTCTCGGATGGTTCGGTTAACCGGGTTCATTCATTTTCGCATAATCGACTTTTGGTGTTCCAATTGTATCTACGTTTTAGACAGTTCTGGCTCCCAAATTAAAGTGATCGTTCCCCAAAAAGTCCAAGACGAAGTTCGGAGAACAAATTGGGGAGATTTAAAAAAGAACGGGAAAACAGTATTTGTTGACTTGAATGCAATATCTGGGGGTCTCGGGGATTATTATGTTTGTACGAGAGTCAATTCGATTAATGTCGTTGATGGAGTTGTTTCAGTAAGCAAATAATTCACATGAAGAGCTGTCCACGACGGGGACCCGTCGTGGACGATGTTTTTAAGTTTATTACCCAAATTATAAGTTCTTTCAGATTGGATGTTTTATGAAGAACCGATGGCAATGGGCGGTGACGATTGGGGCTGTCCCACTCTATTACCTCCTTTCGCTTATTCCTCTTTATCATTACCCTAATTTTACTAATTCCCATGTAGGCAATCCGCCTATTGGATTGTTCGCACTTGGCCCAACACCGATCTATAGTGGTTTTGTATTTGTAGAAATCATTTCCATCCTGGTCAATCCTTTAAAGCGATGGAGAACACAAGGGATGGCAGGCAGGGAAAAAATACATCGAGTTCAGCTTATTTTTATGTTTCTTGCAGCCATGTTTCAGGGATGGGGCACGGGTGAACTTATTAAAACTTTTGGCCCCGATTACACGGTGGAAATATTTGGAACGACCGGACTAGCCGCTCAAATTATTCTGTGTTCCTGTTTGGTTAACGGCGTCTTGATCTTCTACTTGATCGCTACAAATGTGTCCCTGTATGGTTTGTTCAATGGTTTTATTCTTTTCCTTTTCGTACGGCCCCTGGTGTCGAAAACTCTGGGTCTCATCGATGGAATCCAAACGGACTTACGCTTGCCCGTTGACCTTCACTTTTCTAATTTTGATGAAAAAATGAATTTTATATATTTCTTTTTCGTCCTTGTAGGCGTGGGGTTTGTTCTGTACCAAAAACGAAAGAAAATATTAGAACTTATTTATCATTATGTGCTTCGTAACCCATTGGTTGGCTATCAAACAAAAGAAAAATTGTATCAAGTGAAAACTTCGCCCGTTCCTCAAACGTTAACGGGTGGTTTGGGTGTTTTGGTGCTGATTCTACAAATGGTTTTGTACCAACATGGCGCTTTTTCGGATAACGGGACTTTGCGAAATGTGCTATGGGTCGGGGCGGATATGATTGATCTGGGTGTGACATCTTTTTTACTTTGGCTTTTATTTACCAACACCTACTGGGTCGATCATCATCTGGAAGGACGGGCGTCTTGGCTTCCTGAACGGGACAAATTGAAGCCTTATTTTATTTTTTGGCTTGTGATGTCCGCTTTCGCAGTATTAATAAATGAGTCACCATTGTTTTTCCATTTTTCATTAACTATTGAAAAATTGAGCCGTATTTTTCTTGAGCCTATTTTCATCCTGACGACGGTCATTTTAGGGATAGAAATTTACGAAAAATGGCAATTCGAGCAAAGGTCGATTCAAAAAGTATGCCTGGCCGAAATGGATAATGTGGAATTGGTCCAGCTTTGGGTGGCCCAACTTGAAGAGGCGAATCTTTCCTTTCATGTGGAGGGCCTTCGTTATAGGCAACTTACGCAATTCTTTGCGCCTTATTTGAAAATGAGGCTGTTTGTGGATGAAAGTCAGGCCCAGGACGCGGTAAGCATCATTCGTTTAGAAGAAGTTAAGCAAATATAATGTGGGAGTTCGCTGTCCACGATGGGGACCCGTCGTGGACAAGCTTTAGTCACAAGGCCAAGATGAAAATTCAAAATGGGTGATTATTGAAAACTGAGAAGGTGGAAAGAAGCTTAACCCAATGGAAAATTCTTACAATTTAGAAAAAACTATTTGGTCAGAAGCCGACTTTGAAAAAATGTGTTGGCATGATGTTCATGTCCATGGAATTTCGTTTGGGCCAATGTCGGAAGAAAACGGAACGGCCGATTTTTTATTTGATATTGATTACCTCTTTGAATGGATAAAACCCATTGCGCCTGAAATTTTCTATAGCTTTTGGATAGCCCCATGCACTCTCGTTTTTGAAAACGCGTATGACTTTAAAATGCAAATAGAAGACAAAATAGGTTTTGCTTTCGGTCCCTTTGTAATAGAAGATTTTTCAATGGCTGAGAACCTGGAACGGGATGGCGTTCATTACGGTTACCGTTGGAAAATCAAACTTAGAACCGGGTGGATAGAATTGAAATCCTACGGATTAAAACAATACGTTCGCCAAAAACCGAGAGTGGGTGGCCAATGGTTGTTATTTGAAGAACGGGCCGGTGTGAATTATCAAAAAAAATATTCCGGGTCGTAAGGGTTGTCCACGATGGGGACCCATCGTGGACATCGTGCCAGCGAAGGTTTGTAGAGCCAGCAGGTGAGGGAGTAGGCCGAAGAGGGCCAGCCCAAATCCTGACCAGGTAATCGCCAGAGAGCCTGGAAGTCAGCCCCCGGCGTAGGACCGAGAGGTTCTGCCCGAAACGGGGTCATAAACCTCATTCAGTGAGGGAACAATCTAGCAGTCCGCAACATCAAGTGAATCCTGCCGCGTCGTGAATGGGACACCGAAAGGTGCAAGAGGATGCCGAGCCGCGTGTCTACCGGCGAAGGCCACGATCCCGCTGAAGAATCTGGAGCAAGCGGGGCAAGTCCTCCGGCGTATGGGGAACGGAATGCTGGAAAGGCTTTGCAAGCAACCTGGGAGATCCTACCCGCCAAAAGACTTGCCGCTATAAGGCTAAAACCGAAAAGGGGCAAGGGCGGGAGGAAGTCGGAGGGGGTCACAATACCTGTGAAGGGTGGACAACAAAACCACCTGGAGGGAAGGACCCCTGCTTCAACCAAGCAACCTTCAAAAGGGAGGCGCTGGAGCATGCCCCAAAGGGCCAACAACTCCGAAGACAAGGCGCGAACCCTTCAAAGGGCGCTATACCGAGCGGCCAAGAGGAGCCCAAGCCGGAGATTTCATGTACTGCATGACAGGATGACCCGATGGGATGTCCTGACAGCGGCATGGAAACAGGTGAAGGCTAATAAAGGCCAAGGAGGAGTGGACGGGGAAACGCTGGAATGGATCGAAGAGAAGGTGGGAATTATTCCATTCCTGAAGGGCATCCAGGAAGAACTCAAAGCTGGGAAGTATCTGCCTAAACCTGTGAGACGAGTGGAAATACCCAAGCCTGATGGAAGCAAGAGACCGTTGGGAATCCCGGTAATTCGGGATCGGGTAGTTCAAGCGGCTTGCCGGAAGGTGGTGGAACCCATCTTTGAGGCGGACTTTCTGGAAGGCTCGTTTGGATTTCGGCCAAAACGCGGAGCCCAGCAGGCCCACCGGGAGATCAAGAAGTGGATCAATGGCGGGTACAGATGGGTGGTGGATGGAGATATTCGGAAGTATTTCGATTCCATCGACCACGACAAACTGATGGTGCTGGTGCGCCAGAGGATCAGTGACCGGAAGGTTTTGAAACTGATCCGAGGGTGGCTGAAGGCGGGTGTGTTTGAGGAAGGAAGGCTTACGCCGACTCTCCGAGGGACACCGCAAGGCGGGGTGATCTCACCGCTGTTATCCAATGTTTACCTTCACTTGCTGGACAAGGTTTGGAATAAGAGGCACAGGAAACTGGGTAGGCTGGTGCGCTACGCCGACGATTTTGTGGTGTTGTGCGGAAGCCAAGCCCATGCGGAAAAGAGCCTGGAAGTCATCAAGGAATTGATGGGACGACTAGGGCTTGAACTGCACCCCGAAAAGACACGGCTGGTGGAAATGGGGCCTGGGAAGGAAGGGTTTGACTTCCTTGGGTTCCACTTTCGAGTAGGTATGCCGGTGGTAGGATTGGGTAAGACCTGTTGCCTGAGCTGGCCGAGCCGGAAGGCCATGAAGAAAATCGCCGAGAAAGTGAAGCAGATGACGGCGGGCCGAGAGCGGCTCTTATCTCCAATGGAGGATGTAGCGAAGGCTTTGAACCCGGTGTTAAGGGGGTGGGCCAACTATTTCCGAATTGGGGACAGCCAGCCATACTTTTCCAAGCTTCAATTTTACGTACTCGAAAGGCTGACTTTGTTTCGGAGGCATAAGTACGCCTGGGAAGGACGAACATGGTCGATCGAGGAAGTGAAACGCCTTGGTTTGAACTGGATTCCAGCTTTTGCCTTGAATGCTGCCGGTTGAAAGGTTGTCGGAAAGCCGTATGATCGAAAAGGTCACGTACGGTTTGATGAGGGGGCGCTGGAAACGTGGTGATGAGAGCCGGACTGAGGCCCAATCCGAAAGGGTTGGATTCGCCACCGTACTCTAAGGCATACGCGCCAGCGCTCTACTCTGCATGAAAAGTACCAATGGAGCGTCTGATAGGGTGAGGTATTAATGGGATTTTTTGAAGAATTCAAAAAACTGCTGTGGCTCTACAACCCCCTTAAAAAATCTGGAAGGCCTGGGGAGATTAAGAGCCGAGGCATCAACGGAGCTGTTTTTTGCCCCATTTACAACCATTGGATTTCCAACCTTGAGTGTTTAGAAACGAGCGGGGAGCGCGGCTCCTACGACGAAATTGACAAACCCGATTTAAATCATTTGGAAACCGGCTACAACGATATTCATAACGCGACTAAACGTAGCGGGCATAAATTCCCCCAAGACATTAAAAAAGTGGTCATTACCTGTGAGTATTGTGAAGCCTACTGCCTCGGCCAGGAAAATGGACCTCTAGTAGTCCCTCCCATTGACAGTATCGATCGAAAGAAATTGTTGTTCGATTTATATGACGAAAGTAAAAGATATTCAAAAGACACCATTGACCCAACGGAATTGGAGAAGATTAAAAAGGCAGCCATGGAACTGAGCGAAAAAGCCGGAAAATACTTGGCCGAACATCTGAACCTTGAAAAAGAAATACGCGAAATAACAGTCGAATTCGAAGCGCAAGAAACTGGAAAAACGGGTTTTTGGATCATTCTTTTTGGCCTCGTTTTTGCTGTCGCCGGATTCGGGAATCTTTGGAATGTCAACTGGTTCGCTCATAAAGCCTTTCAGGGGAAAGGGGCTGTTTTGTCGGTAGAGAAAAAAGAAGCGACCGACAGTGGCAAATGGATTGCCCGGGTCCGATATACCCCTCGGAATTACCCAGAAGTCGTCGCTGAGCTTGAAGTTGAAAAACCTTATGAAACAAATCAATTGGTAGAATTTCTTTATGACCCACAAAACCCCAATAAGCTACGGCCCGCCAGCTGGTCAAAAAAAAGTCCGCTGACCAATTTCTTTTTGGCGATAATTGGCATTGTTGTCATCGGGTTCGGCTGGAGCAAATTAAAAGTTGCCAGGCCTTTTTATCCGAAAAGGGGTTAAAAGGTTGCTATGAGGCCATTCCTCAAGTTCAATTAAGCCCACCCGTCAGCCTTTTGGTTTCGCGGATTCACGCTGCTATTCGTGCTCGAGGCACAAGTTAAAAATTCGATAATCCAGTAGGGAAGCCACCAGCTGTCCATCGTGCCTTACGGCACCACCAAATTCCGTGGTCATTCCAAAGGGATCGAATCACAAAACCGAGGCTGAAACCTCTTTAGCGCATGGGCCGATACACTTCCTTCCGAACCAACATCGTCCAAAGGTGAATCAAAAGCTTGTGCGCCATTGCCACAATCGCCTTGTTGACGTGTCCCGTATTACGGACCAGTCGACGAAAAACACGGTAGGCCTGGGTATCCTTTTGGATCCATGACCAGGCCGCTTCAACCAAGGTCGCTCTCAAAGTGCCTTTTCCGGCCTTCTGTAAATGGCCTTCCTTCCGGGTTTCACCGCTTTGCCTGATCCTAGGGGCCAACCCCACGTAAGCCGCCACTTGTTTGGCGTTTTCAAAGCGTTCCGGCTGGTAAATCTCCGTTAATACTTGCAGGGTCGTCACTTCGCCCACTCCTGGGTGGGTTCTCAGGATCTTGGCCTTTTTCTCGTAGGCCTTCTCCTTCATCATGACCCTCAAACGTATGTTCACGTCCTTGAGCTGCCTATCAAAGTAAAAAAGATCTTCCAATAGGCGATCCAAGGTGAACCTCAGGGCAGGTGGCAGTTCCATTTCCCGTAATATCCCAATGGCTTCGTGGGTCCAGTAATCCAACCCTCTGGGAGTTTTGAGCCCATATTGAAGGAAGAAGCTCTTGATCCTTTGTTTGGCCTTGCGTTTCTGCTCGACCATCGCGTTCCTCAAACGAACCACCTGCCGGTCAGCTTCTTCCTGGAGGGTTGGGATCGCCACCGCCTTCAGCAATTCTTTCTCCGCATACTCCGCCAGTTTGCTACAGTCCAAACGGTCGGATTTTGTTTCAAACTGCGACACGCGAGGAGTCTTGTGCGGGGCGATGACATCCAATGGGTATCCCTCCTCCCGAAGGCGGCGGGCCAGGCCAAAACCGGTAGGGCCTGCCTCGTAGACGACCTTTTTCAACCCCACCCGATAAGGCGCCAGGACCTTCACCACCGCCTCCCAGTCCGCTGTCAGGGACTTTGTTCCGACTTCCTTTCCGTTAATCCTGATTGCCATATAAATACTTCGTTTGTGGACATCCAATCCCACAAACACAGCGTCCCGCTTGGATACCTCCTTGCCTCGGTATCCTTTTTTGCTAATCTGTTTCATGGCCATTCCTCCTTGTGAGTTGCCTGCTCACCGGGACTAGTTTAATCCCGGCGGAGGAATGGCCTTCATGTTACCTGTCCACGACGGGGACCCGTCGTGGACACCTAATTCTGACGTGGCTTTGGATAAACCTCTTTGCTTTAGTCATGGGTGATAAGGACTGAATTTTAGGACGAAAGGAAAACCATGAAAACCGTTCTTGTTATTTTAGCATTGATCGTTTTGGTTTTTTTCTTTTGGAAGTTCAAATCCCGGCGTCTTTTTGACCCGGAAGCCCTCATGCCGGGTTACGCACAGAAGGCCATCTCGACCGCCAAGGAAAAGTATGGCCTCACTTTGGATCTGGACGAAAAAAACTTGAAAGTTCTTGAGATGAAAATTATGAGGCCGCTAAGTGAAGAGTTTAAGAAAAAAGCCTTATCGGACGAAGAACTTGCGAACAATTGCATTCTTTGGGGGGCTTATCTGGGGGAAATGTTAAAGAAGGCTTCGCCCTACTGGTCTCAGGCCCATTGGAGATTAAATGATTCAGAAAAAGGCCAACAAACAATTAATCCAAACCAGATTGGTTTGGCGGGAAAGGATTTTGTGGTTTATCCCGGTGCTTGGGTTCAAAAACATATCGAAGACCCTATAAACGATAATTTCGTGGGAAAGTATGAATTAGCTTATCAACTGCCAAACACGGATCAGAATAAAAAGGGCACTCAGGGTCAGCTGATAGATAAAGATGGGAACCCTATCAAAATGCGATATATGCCTGAAAAGTAATAGATTGTTTGGTGAAGTTGTCCACGACGGGGACCCATCGTGGACGTCGTGCCAGCGAAGGTTTGTAGAGCCAGCAGGTGAGGGAGTAGGCCGAAGAGGGCCAGCCCAAATCCTGACCAGGTAATCGCCAGAGAGCCTGGAAGTCAGCCCCCGGCGTAGGACCGAGAGGTTCTGCCCGAAACGGGGTCATAAACCTCATTCAGTGAGGGAACAATCTAGCAGTCCGCAACATCAAGTGAATCCTGCCGCGTCGTGAATGGGACACCGAAAGGTGCAAGAGGATGCCGAGCCGCGTGTCTACCGGCGAAGGCCACGATCCCGCTGAAGAATCTGGAGCAAGCGGGGCAAGTCCTCCGGCGTATGGGGAACGGAATGCTGGAAAGGCTTTGCAAGCAACCTGGGAGATCCTACCCGCCAAAAGACTTGCCGCTATAAGGCTAAAACCGAAAAGGGGCAAGGGCGGGAGGAAGTCGGAGGGGGTCACAATACCTGTGAAGGGTGGACAACAAAACCACCTGGAGGGAAGGACCCCTGCTTCAACCAAGCAACCTTCAAAAGGGAGGCGCTGGAGCATGCCCCAAAGGGCCAACAACTCCGAAGACAAGGCGCGAACCCTTCAAAGGGCGCTATACCGAGCGGCCAAGAGGAGCCCAAGCCGGAGATTTCATGTACTGCATGACAGGATGACCCGATGGGATGTCCTGACAGCGGCATGGAAACAGGTGAAGGCTAATAAAGGCCAAGGAGGAGTGGACGGGGAAACGCTGGAATGGATCGAAGAGAAGGTGGGAATTATTCCATTCCTGAAGGGCATCCAGGAAGAACTCAAAGCTGGGAAGTATCTGCCTAAACCTGTGAGACGAGTGGAAATACCCAAGCCTGATGGAAGCAAGAGACCGTTGGGAATCCCGGTAATTCGGGATCGGGTAGTTCAAGCGGCTTGCCGGAAGGTGGTGGAACCCATCTTTGAGGCGGACTTTCTGGAAGGCTCGTTTGGATTTCGGCCAAAACGCGGAGCCCAGCAGGCCCACCGGGAGATCAAGAAGTGGATCAATGGCGGGTACAGATGGGTGGTGGATGGAGATATTCGGAAGTATTTCGATTCCATCGACCACGACAAACTGATGGTGCTGGTGCGCCAGAGGATCAGTGACCGGAAGGTTTTGAAACTGATCCGAGGGTGGCTGAAGGCGGGTGTGTTTGAGGAAGGAAGGCTTACGCCGACTCTCCGAGGGACACCGCAAGGCGGGGTGATCTCACCGCTGTTATCCAATGTTTACCTTCACTTGCTGGACAAGGTTTGGAATAAGAGGCACAGGAAACTGGGTAGGCTGGTGCGCTACGCCGACGATTTTGTGGTGTTGTGCGGAAGCCAAGCCCATGCGGAAAAGAGCCTGGAAGTCATCAAGGAATTGATGGGACGACTAGGGCTTGAACTGCACCCCGAAAAGACACGGCTGGTGGAAATGGGGCCTGGGAAGGAAGGGTTTGACTTCCTTGGGTTCCACTTTCGAGTAGGTATGCCGGTGGTAGGATTGGGTAAGACCTGTTGCCTGAGCTGGCCGAGCCGGAAGGCCATGAAGAAAATCGCCGAGAAAGTGAAGCAGATGACGGCGGGCCGAGAGCGGCTCTTATCTCCAATGGAGGATGTAGCGAAGGCTTTGAACCCGGTGTTAAGGGGGTGGGCCAACTATTTCCGAATTGGGGACAGCCAGCCATACTTTTCCAAGCTTCAATTTTACGTACTCGAAAGGCTGACTTTGTTTCGGAGGCATAAGTACGCCTGGGAAGGACGAACATGGTCGATCGAGGAAGTGAAACGCCTTGGTTTGAACTGGATTCCAGCTTTTGCCTTGAATGCTGCCGGTTGAAAGGTTGTCGGAAAGCCGTATGATCGAAAAGGTCACGTACGGTTTGATGAGGGGGCGCTGGAAACGTGGTGATGAGAGCCGGACTGAGGCCCAATCCGAAAGGGTTGGATTCGCCACCGTACTCTAAGGCATACGCGCCAGCGCTCTACTCTGCACCTTTTTTAGTGTTAAGGAGGTTTAATGGTAGCCCAATTTCCCGATATTACCTTTGAAGGTCCGCTCATATCAGATCAAAATTTTCTAAACGCTCTCCCTGAGGATTTAAAATCAATTCTCAAAATAAAAAATGGTTTTATCGCTTTTGCCGGTGGATTTCACATGAGAGGGATTTGCGAAGAACCTAGTTGGCATTCGTGAGAACTGTTTTGGACCGGTAAGCATTCCTTTTCGAAATTGTATTCTTCTATTCAAAAAGACGATGTACCTTTTGGACAAGATTGCTTGGGTGATCAGTTTATTTTAAGAAAGAACCAAGTATTACGTCTTAGGGGTGAATCGGGAGACATTGTAGATATGAAAATGGATTTATTAACTTTCTTGGATGAAGCTGAATCAAATCCTTTTGATTTATTAGAACTAGCTCCTTTGAAGCGAATTCAAAACGAAGGAAAAAAACTGGAGCCCGGCCAATTAATTAATGTGTTTCCTCCCTTTATTACCGCAGAGAGCCGTAAAGGCGTTTCATTGAAGCCAATACCAACCGTCGAAAGAATCTTGTTTCTTTCCGATCTTGCTAAACAAATTTCCAATATTTCTGACGGTACACAAGTTAAATTCAATATAAGCTCTAAGGGGTAGTTTGAGGGCTTAGCGATTGTCCACGATGGGGACCCATCGTGAACAAGGGAATTATGAGGTTTGTAATAAATGAATAGGTTAAAAAAGATATTAAAGATTTGTGGTTATGCTATCGGCACCTTATTGGTTCTTTTCTGTCTTGCGCGGTTTTGTCTATTCGAATTCATAAATGTCATAAACCCGAGAGTGATATTAGGGGAGATCGCCTCTCCGCAAAAGACTTATATATTCCGTTTTTTACCGGACGACGAGCAGT
Source organism: candidate division FCPU426 bacterium (assembly GCA_963771075.1). Classification (GTDB taxonomy): domain Bacteria; phylum Oederibacteriota; class Muellerivitia; order Muellerivitales; family Muellerivitaceae; genus CAVTWJ01. The sequence continues at coordinate 90,570 of CAVYSE010000005.1, forward strand.
TTCATGACTTTGTGGGTTTCCCGACTGCCGGTTCGTAAGACGAGGTCCACGTAATAAAGCCCGTTGGCGAGGTTCAAGCCCGCTTGGTTCCATTGGAGGGTGTAGAGGTGCTGGCCCGGCGACATAGGCAACGTGGCATCCTCGTAAATTTTCCGGAAAGAAACGGTGAAAAGCTTGGCCTTCACCTGGTCCACCGGCTGGTCCAGGTTGTAATAGAACCGTAAGGGTTGGTTATCTATCACCGGGTTAGGATAAAGAACGTCCACCGACGCGATGGTCGGCGTACCCGTGAGGGTCAGGGTGGGGGTTAAGCTCGGGGTGGGAGTGAGGGTAGGCGTCGGAGTGGGAGTCAGGGTGGGCGTTTGGGTGGAGGTGAGGGTAGGTGTCGGGGTGGGGGTGTCTGTCGGGGGGTTGGTGGGCACTAGGGTTTGGGTGGGGGTGAAGCTGGCCGTTCCCGTGGCCGTCCCCGTGGGGCTATAGGTGGGGGTGACGATCCCCGCGGTCGTATAAAACCCGATCTGGTCGACCTGAAAATTGAAGGCGCCCGTCCCCTGGGTGAAAATCCAGATTCCGGTGCAATCCGTTCCCTGGTATGTCACCGGCAAGCCGGTTTGGCCGCTCCAGCCCGTTTGGCGAAACATGGAGGTAAAGGGCACCTGGTAAAAAGTCCACTGTCCCGGGGCCGGAGTGATTTGGATGCCGTAATAGTTGTAGTCGGTGACGGCCTGGCTGGACACGGTCACCCGGTAGGTGCGTCCGTCGCCGTAAAACCAAAATTCCAGCCCGAGGACCCCGGAGCCGCTCAGGTTATAAGTCGGGGGGGCCACGCGGAACTCAGATTGCTGGTGTAGTTGACGTAGGAGGAATTGGGCGTGGTGCCGGCGCCGATAACCCCCGTGAGCTTGGCCGCGTAGTGGGTTCCGGCCGCGCCGGACGATACTCCGTATTGGACGGTGATGCCGCTGGTGGCATCCGTGTAAGTGGCCCAGGTTCCGCCCCACAGGTTGGCGCGGGCGGGGGGACTCCGTCCCGGCTCAAGTCCTCGAAGTCATCCACCAGGGTGACCGGCCCCTCGTTGGGCGTGCAGGTAGGCGAGTGGGTGGGCGTTGGGGTGATGGTCGCCGTGAACCAGGTTCCCGTAGGCGTGGCCGTGAAGGTGGGGGTGGGCGTCGAAGTCAGGGTCGGCTGCCCCGAGTTGGTGAATCGCAGGACCGTGATGGAATAAGGCTGGAAGGTCACGGGGAAGGAGCCGGAAACGCCGGTCAAGGTCACGGCCGTGGGAGCGGTGTCCGGCGCGGCGTGGTAAGGCATTGCCCCGGTGTTCACCCATTGGTAGTTGGAGGAATCGAATGTCCAGCCGCTGGCGGTGCTGTTGGGCGTGAAAGGCAACCCGGTGATCCGGGTGTTATAGGCATTCGCCGGGTCCTTGTTGACCACGGCCAGGGAGACGACGCCATCAGGCCGGTAATCCGAGTAGGCCGCGAACAAGGAAACGGGAACGCCGCCGACCGTTGTGGATAGGAGCTGGTGGTGGTTGGTATCGCCGGGAATGGCCCAATCGACGGCCATCATCCGCATGGCCCAATAGGAGGCATGGGGCTGGTACTGGTAGGCGCCGGAGGTACCGCACAGGTAACCCATATCCCCGCCCGCGGGGTTGGTGGCCGCGTCCTCGCCGAGCATGAACACGGCGTAATAGTTGGCGCTGCCCCGGGCGCCAAAATCGGTGATGAGATGGCCCAAGCTGTCCGCCACCCAAAGGCCGTCCAACAGCTGCACCTGGCCATTCGCGTCAAAGGCATCCTCATTAAATTGGCTCACGAAAACGGGAATCGTGGCCCCTCCCGCGACACCGCTTAGCCAGGAATTCAGGCTGGCCGGATAGGCGTCCAGGGTGGAGGTGCTGGCCAGGGCCTGGGACGCCGTGTAAGTTCCGTAATTGGGGAACCAATGAAAATCGATCCCGTTGATGTAGCTGTCATCCCCCTTGGCGTGGAGAAAACCGATGAAATCCTGGACGTAGCCCTTCCCGTCGTACATGTTGGAATTATCGAAGAAGCTCCCGGACACCGGGCCCAGGACGAGAATGGACGGATCCACCGCCTTCATGGCTTCGTAATACTCGATATAGCGGCGCACGAAGTCCTCGGCGGGCAGGGGCCCGCCCGGTTCCCATTGGCCCTCGGTCTCGTTGCCAATCTCCCAGTATTTAATGTCATAACCCCGAACGATGTTGGCGTAATAAACCCAGGAGGCGGCCTCCTGGGCCGTGCCCGTTCCCAAATTCACCGCGACCATGGGAATGGCGTGGGGACTGAAGGAATGGACGTATGTCATGTAGCGCTCGAAATCCAAGGGAGGGGTCCAACCCGTGTTAGGGCTGTTCCCCGGGTCGGTGCTGGAAACCTCGACCTGGGTTTGGCTGACGCCGGAGGAAGTGTTGACGGTCACTTGGGTGTCGGCGTCGTAAAGCATGACCTCCGCGATGGAATAGGCCCCACTGACCCCCGCCGAGCTGGCCGTCATGAGAATACGGTAATACCAGGATGAAACGGGGGGGAAGGTCACTCCCTGGGTTCCCGGCGTACCCGTGTAGGTGCCGATGGTCGCCCAATGGGATTCGGATTGCCCGCTGTAAAGGGGAAACGAACCAGCCGAGGTCCAATTTTGGATTTGGAACGAAGCCGCGTAGGGCGTTCCCCAGGCGATCGTGACGGCGTTGACCGTGACTTGACTGTTAAAATCCAGTTCGACCCATTGGTGGTTTGGAAAATCCGTGTCCACGTTGGAAAGCCAGGCGGTGGAGCTGTTCCCATCCGTGATGTTGGAGGGGAACCCGAACTGGGTATCGGTGCCGCTGTAAGTCTCAAGGCAATCGAAACCGGGGGAATAGGTGGTCCCGCTGGGAATCCAGTAATGATGGGAGTCGTAGCTACCCGTGCCGTTCCAGTGATTGTAATCCGCGCCGGATCCGCCCGCGTAGCCCAGGAAGAAATTCCCCGCGCCCTGGACCAGGTTTTGGGTGTTCGTCACGTCGGTGGCGTTGTCATAATCCGCGATGTTATTTCCGAAGATGCTGATGGGGATAAAAGACGACACGGTGACGGCGGAGTTGATGGTGATCGTGGCCGGCAGGGCCTGGGCCATGGGAGGCATGAAGGCCGGGTAGGCCGCCGCGAAAGCCAGGAAGGTTAGGATCGGCTTTATGTTTTTCAGGTGGGACCATCCCTTTTGGCCAACACGGCGTTAAAAGGGCGCGAAAACGCTTTTTCCCGCGGCATCCTTCATAATTATTAGATGCCGATTTTCGCGAAAGTGTCGCCGGAGAAGGGCTGTTTTCAAGGAATGGCGGGTTTCTTGGCCCAAGTCGGGGTTGGAGCCGTACAAATAACCGGGAAAATAAACAAGATGGGATAAAAACCGAAGATTGTTATGAGGGTGTGAAATTTTCCTGCATATGGTTCTCGTTAAAAGGATGGTGTGCAACCACGTACAACCAGCTCAACCAGAATTCCCCGGGCCTGGCCCCTTTGACTCTTTGAGCCCCTACGTCCCTGTGAAAAGTTTTAAATGTTGGCCCCTTTGACTCCAGTTCTCGACCCTACGGGACCCAACATGGACAACAAAAAACAGATCAAGGGGAATAGACCTCTTGGTTTTGCGCGAATAGGTATTACAGGTATTATAATTTTTTCACCTGTTTCTATTGCCTTTGCAAGCCCCCATACTCTCCCGGCTAAACCTTGTCGAAAGATTTTGTTGGATCGAAGGTTTTAAATAGAAAAAAGGTCATGCCATGAAACGCCGCCCCTTCGGTTTATTTTCCAACGATAAAATTTCATCGCTTTTAGCGGTTAGTTTCTGGCTGGTGTTGCTCCCCCATGGGGTCTTCGCCCAATCCAACGCGGATTGGCAGCAGATCAAGCGCAATTGCGGGCTTGATCCCGGCCTCGCTTACAACACCTGGGTCGCGCAAGGCATGCCTTGCAACAACGGCGGCGGCGCTCAAGCCCAGCCGGTCGGCCCCTCCCCGGAACAAATTCGCCAAAACCAGCTTATCGCGGACGCGAGGGCTCTCAACCAAAAGGGCTTGGATGCCTTCGAAAGCAACGACTACGACGCCGCGCTCGGTTTTTTTCAACAGGCCTTGGATAAAACGCCCAACGATACGGGGATTCAGCAAAACCTCCAAAACGCCCAGAATAAAATCGACGAAAGGAATAAGTTCAATCAAAACAAGCAGGATGCCCTCAATGATCTCAAGGACCCTTCCGGCGCGAATGGCGGGAATTCGGACACCGGCTTGAAAGACGCGGTGTCGGATCAAGGCGACTCCTCGGCGGACGGTCAAGGCCTCAAGGACATCCATGTTGATGCGGTCAAACAGGCGGACCAAGTCCATCAAGATCCCGATGCGTTTAGAACAACGGGGTCAGGTCTTCATTTTATAATAACTTTGTGATAAGATCCGCAAATGGCTAGACCGTTAAGAGTGCATTATGAAGGCGCTGTTTATCACGTTACCTCGCGGGGGAACGAGCGGAAAAACATTGTCCGGTCGGATAAGGACCGGGAATTGTTTTTGTGGGTATTGGCCCAAGTCGTGGAGGATCATCATGTGATGTGCCATGCCTGGGTATTGATGGATAATCATTACCACTTGTTGGTGGAGACGCCGGAAGCCAACTTGTCACGGGCCATACGGCACCTGAATGGTGTTTATACCCAGAAATTCAATCGGCGGAATAACCGCAGAAAAAGGGGCCAGGCCTACATATTACACTTTACGTGAAACGCGTCTATCTTGAGGAGGGTCGGGAAGGTGTATGGGGAAAAGCCGGAGGAGGTATTGAGGGCGGGGCGCAGGAAAAGCGTGGCGCGGGCGGTGGCGATTTACCTGCTCAAGAAGGAATCGGGTTTGAGCCTGGGGGAAATCGGAAAAAGGATGGAGGTCGGTTTTTCGGCGGTGGGGAACCAATGGTCGAAGATCAAAAAAAGCTGTCCGAGGACCCTGAATTTGGCCGGATGGTTCTAAAGTGTAAAATGTAGGCCTGGCCCCTATGTTACACGGAACCCGTCACCACCCAAAAACCCGCGGGGCTCGTGATTGACCTCTCCCGTGAGCCGGAGTCGAAGGGGCTTGTGACCGGGGTGAGGGAAATGGTTTTTCCGGGGAAAAAGGGTAACCCGTAAAACAATTTTTTAAGCACTTCAAGAAAAGATCCAATTACAAAGAAATAATTTTTATGCTCTTGCCTGCTCATGGCGGCGGCTCCGAAAACGACCCCTTCAACCCGCCCCGCAGGGCGGTACGGCTGGTCGCGCCGTGAGGGAAGCGGTTGTTTTAGCGGCCAAACTAGGGTGACCACTAAATCGGGGGAAGTCCACACGACTAAAGGGGTAAAATAGCCGTTATCGGGTTGTCTACGATGGGGACCCGAAGTGGACAATCCACTAAGTGAACAAAAGGCCAAAATCCTTTCTTTCCTTCAATATTGAAACGACCTCCCTTTAAAGAATTATTTCCAAAAAAAGACTTGCAAAACATTACACCATAAGGTGCAATATAGGCATGGATCACCTGACGGATGTTCTGGCAGCCCTTTCCCACCCCACCCGGCGGACAATCCTCCAGCAGCTCGCCAAGGGGCCGGCCCGTTTTTTGGATGTGGCCAAGCCCTTTGACACGGCGCTGAATTCGGTGACAAAACACCTGAAACTCCTGGAAAGGGCCGGGCTCATCGAGCGCCGGAAACAGGGCAGGGAAGTGTTCATCTCGTTACGGGCGGAGCCCCTTCGGGAGGTGGCGGGCTGGGTGGATGGGTACGAGCGGTTCTGGAACGAGCGCCTGGACCGGTTCGAGAAGCATTTTAAGGATAAGAAAAAGGGGAGGAAGCGATGAAAAATACAGCGAAGACTCTGGAGCTTAAATTTGAGCGAGTGATCCCGGCGCCTCCGGGCGAGGTGTTCGACGGGTGGCTGGATCCCAAAACTCCGGGCACGCCCTGGAACGAGAATGACAAGTTGATCTTGAATCCTAAGGTCGACGGGTTCTTTTACTGGCTCATCCACGGGACCTCCCATTACGGGCGTTTCACGAAAATCGAGCGGCCGGGTCGCGTCCAGCACACCTGGATGTCCCGGTACACCTCCGGGGAAGAATCGACGGTCACGGTGACCTTCAAGAAAAAGGGAAAAGACACCTTGATGACGCTTTTACATTCCGGACTGCCCGACAACGAGAAGTCAAAAGCCCACAAGGACGGCTGGAATTATTTCCTCGATAAATTGGTGAAAACTTTTTCCGGCGGTTCGCCGGAAGGCGTTCAGGAACCTAAGGGGTGGCGAGGCCGGAAGAAATAAGGCGCCGGGGCTTAAAACGACAAGGGGAGGAAAACCATGGCTACATCGACCTTTGCCTACGTGACCTATATCCGCGTCACGCCGGAAAAGCTGTGGGCGGCGCTGACCGACCCGGAAACCATGAGGCAATACTGGTTCGGCGCCCGGTGCGAAAGCCGGTTTACGGCGGGGGCCCCCTGGAAGCTGGTGTATCCGGACGGCCGCGCCACCGACGCCGGCGAGATCGCCGAGGCCGAGCCGCCGCGCAGGCTGGCGATCCGCTGGCGGCACCTGGACAAGATGGAGTTCAAGGCCGAGGGCGAGTCGCTTTGCGTGATGGAGCTGGAAGGGGGCGGCGGGGCGGTCCGGCTCACGGTCACCCACAGCCTGGAGCGCGAAAACTCAAAATTCATCGCGGCGGTTTCCGCCGCCTGGCCGATGGTCCTCTCGAACCTGAAGTCCCTACTGGAGACCGGCTCCATCGTTCTGCTCAGTCCCTTTCCTGTGGGGAACGATCCCCTGAAAATCAGTTAACAGCTCTCAGCTCGTAGTCGACGGTTGACAGTCCGTAGGTTCAGCCTTAAGACAAACTGCCAACTGCCGACTGTCGACCGTGGACTGCCTATTGTGGCCTACTGTTTTTAGAAAGGACTCAGCACGAGCCTCCCATAGGCCACGAACAAGGCCAAAAGGGCGGGCAACCCAGCCCAGAGAATGCCCGGAAACTTGACACCGGTCATCATGGAGACCAACACCGTTTCAACGGCCACGCCGACAGCCGCAATGGGTGTTAGTTTGGGCAAGACCTTCATCGCGCCAGGCAAGACCAGACCCAACGCGAACAGGGCCTGGAGCAGGCCCAGGGCCACCCAGGCGGGCTTGGGCATCAATTTCAACCAGACGGGTGGGACCTTGGATACCATCCAGCTCCCGCCCATTAAATAGTACAAACCCAGCAATATTTGAAGAACCCATAGGGGCCAGGGCAAAAAACAAAGGGCCAGGCCAACATTTAACACTTTGCGATCCTTCGAGTGAGTTCTTTTCCTCTCCCATCCTTTTTTTCATTACCAGCCATCGATTTCCCACCGCGCTGGCCCCAATCCCCATTTGAGCTCCTACGTCCCTGTGAAAAGTGTTAAATGTTGGCCTGGCCCCTGATACGAAAACGACCCCTTCAACCCGCCCCGCAGGGCGGTACGGCTGGTCGCGCCGTGAGGGAAGCGGTTGTTTTAGCGGCCAAACTAGGGTGACCACTAAATCGGGGAAGTCCACATGACCAAAGGGGGTAAAATAGCCGTTATCGGGTTGTCTACGATGGGCCATGTAGCTAAGCGCAAGCGCATGCTACATGGCGGGGATCCATCGTGGATAGGGCAAATGTGCAATTAATTGAATGCACTGCTATCCTAAACAACTCAATCTGACCGCTGCCCCCCAAGAAAAACAAGCGATTTTGGACAGGTTTGTGAATTTCCAGGGATAAGCCCCCCCCTTTCGTCCGGATGCTGTCCAAATCACGAGGGTATTAATTCCATCTGTTTTTCCGCCGGTTCCAATCTCGCCACCAGGAATGGTGCATCCAACCAAGCCCACAAATCGCGGTAGGTCAATAGATTCATCCGCAGCATGGCCGCCAAGTGGGACAGGCTCCAGGCGATATGGCTCTTCAGTTGAAGGAATTTCAACAGCAGCATGGCAATCAATGCTGTCCAAATCTGCGTCTGAACAGCATTCTCAGTGGTCCCTACGAAAGTCTTCACCCGTAAGTTCTGCTTGAGAGCCTTGAAGAACAACTCGATCTGCCAACGTTCCTTGTAGATGGCCGCCACCGTCGAGGCAGCAAAACCCATGTGGTTGGTAAGGAATACGAGTTCCCGCTTCTGGTCTTCGTCCCATACCACCACTCGTCGCATCTCTTTCGGGTAGGCTTCCTGTGACCGAAACGTTGTTAACCGTATCACTTGGTCCTTCAGGACGTTGCCCGTTTTCGGAACCGGCAGGTTCTTCACCACCTCGTAGGCCATGTTGATCTTGGCACGGGTCACCCACCACACGCCTTGGAACGTCCATCGGGCCAGAAGAAAGAAATCCACATATCCCCGATCCATCACTACGATTGAATCCACCGGAAAATCCAGCTTTTGAGCCACTTTCACGTCATGCACGCCTCCCTCCGTTACGAGTCCCCAGCAGGGCAAGTATCCCTGATGATCCAGCAAGAGATGGAGTTTGATGGCCCCTTTGGTCCTACGGAACTTTGCCCAGTCGAAGACTGACAAACAAAGATCAATGGTGCTGGAGTCCAGGCTGTAGAGGGGATTCTTGAACTTGAATTTCCTCTTCGAGATGGCCGCCTGTAGCTGACACTTCGATAGCAGATGGTAGAAAAGACTTTGCTGAACCTGCCAAGGACGGTTGGCGTTAGCGTAAGCCAAGGTGGATTTAGTGGGTGCTTCGCAAAGACCCAAATGGGTCAATTTCCCAAGGGCCGTGTGGAGGCCACCACAGATTTCCCTCAAGGAATGGGCGGCTCCCATCTGGCAGAAAAGCATGGAAACAAACTGATTCCAGCAACTGAACCCCTTGGCGTGTTTTTCGGCTTCAAACTCCCGCACAATTCGTTCAAAAGCCGTGCGATCCACAATTTTCAACACTTGGGCAAAAAGACTGGTTGGTGGTACCATCGAAATACGCCTCCGGATGTTTGAAGTAGCGACGGCTGGTAACCGTCGCTTTGGGCTTGTCGACTAACCCAATTCTACTTCAGTCGGAGGTGTCTTTTTTTAGTCCTTTATTTAGGACAAGAGTGAATTGAATGTATTTTTTGAAAAGGGAAAAAATGAATTATTTTAATTACCAGATGATGCTTCCATTAACGTTCGGACTGGTCGCGAGTACCTTTCTCTATATCGGCTTAAGGGGTTTGGTGAAACGAAAGCCGTTTTTAATGCCTTCCAGGTGGATTATCTTCATGATGATCCCGATTTTGCTTCCTGGTTTCAGCCTGCCTTTTATGGTGCATCAAAATCCTGGCTTTGATCTGATAACCTGGGCCGATCCCCTCCTGCTTATCCTGATCTTCACCCTTTACTGGAAGATCACAAAAGGATATTCGGTGTATGGCGCGAACGCCGAAACGATCCGTAAATCGCTCCTGGCTGCGGTCAACGAGTTAAACCTGCAATACACCGAAAACATGACGGGTATCTATTTGCCCGCCCACGACATTACCTTGACGGCATCGGTGGCAATGTCGATTGGGAAAATTAGTGTAAAAGGGAAAGATACGGGAGGGTTATTGAAAAGGGTGGCTGTGATCATGAAAAAGGAATTCGCGAATTCCGACTTCGAATGCGACCTGAAGCCTTTTTTGTTTTTTTTGGCCATTGGCGTGATGATCTTGATCACAGCCTGTAAGGAGGTTTCGTTATTGCAAGAGATCGGAACGCACTACACCCCAAACCCATAATAGGCCCCATTCTGCAGGGGCTTCTGGGCACGCTACGGATTTTCCACTGCGGGTCCCCGTCGTGGGAAGGCAAAATCAGAAAGAACAAGAATGAACAAAGAAGTTAAAAGTCACCTTTCGACGATCGATAAATTACTTTCGTCTAAAAATGAGAAAAATATCTGGAAGGGGGCCGCGGACCTATGCGGTTACGTTATTGACCAGCCTGAACTAATCTGGGATCGAATTGTAAAATATGGTTCCCGAAACAATGGGGAGTTGCAACAGGCCATAGCTTTATGCGTTTTGGAGCATGTTTTTCAGTATCACTTCAATGAGTATTTCCCAAAAGCCAAGAAAATTATCCTTTCTGGTAATAAACGTTTCCGGGAAACTTTTTGTCAATGTGGTAAATTCGGTCAATCGGAGAAAAAGTCCAACTCGGCAAAATGGGACAAATTCATTTTTCAAACCGCGACATTTGGGGAAAAGGAAAGAATTCTATATTGGAAAAAATGGAATAAGTTAAAGAAAAAGGCAATGACGGGTGACCCCAAAGCAGTTAAGGCTTATCAAAAGTTCCGTTCTGTTTAGAATCGTAAAGTTCGGGTGATATATACGGCTGGCCAATTAGGGGCTCCTTCTTTGACAATAAAAGACCTATATAATGTACGTAATAATACCGTACATATGGTATATTGCCGATGGAGGGTATGACCATGACGAAAGCTCTAAAAACCAAAGAAGAACGTATCGAATTGAGGGTGAGGCCCCAGGACAAGCGACTGCTGGAAAAAGCGGCTCAAGCCCAAGGATTGAGCCTGAGTTCTTATCTTGTGACGAGATCCCTGCATGCGGCCCAGGAAGACGCGGTTCCGGTTAAAACCTACATACCCTCCAAGCGGGATGTGGACTTGTTTCTTCGGCTTCTGGAAACTCCCCCCCTGCCAAACGAAAAGCTTAAAGCGGCGGCGCGGCGTTATCAAAAAGAAATGTCCTGATCCGGACTATGCCTGGCCCAAAATGGAAAATGGTACCCGTCACGGAAAAAGCTGAACTCCAATCTTTCGATTGCGGGATACCTGAACTCAATGATTACCTGAAAAGGTACGCGGGCCAGAACCACCGAAAAGGGTTGGGCAGCACTTACGTTCTCGTTCCCGCCGAGGGGGAACCACTGGCAGTCGGGTACCATACCTTAAGTATGGCTCAGGTGGATCTGCAAAACTTGCCCGAATCCCATTGCAAAAACCTACCGAAGTATCCTGTTCCTGCGGTTCGATTAGGCCGTCTTGCCGTTGACCGCAAATGGCAAGGGGCTGGATTGGGGGAGATCCTATTGATGGATGCGATTCACCGGTCTGTTGCGGCGGTTCAATCAGTCGCGGCTAAGTATAAGATCGTAGACGCTAAAAACAAAAAAGCTGAAGAGTTTTACTTGCGCTACGGTTTTCATCCCTTTGAGGGAGGAGCCCATTCCCTGGTTGCCGCTATCGACACGTTAAAAGGGCTTTTTGGGTAGAAAGGTTTGTCCGCGACGGGGGGCCGGGATGGGCAAATAAATAATTTGAATTGAGGAGGATGATCGTGCGTAGATTGAAATCGCTTGGGATGATCGGGTTGGTTCTGGGCCTCGTTTTATTGGGTATGAATCATTGGGGCTGCTCAAGCTCGGATAACGAAGCCGATAGCAAGGCCTACGTGGATAAAGTCGCGCCGGTCCTATTCAAGGACTGGGATTCGACCCTCATTTTGGCCGAAGCCGATCCGGATCTGAAGAATTTCGCCGACACGAATAAAGACGCCTTCGATAAAGGGATCCAATCCTTCAAGGACGCGGTTGGCTCCATGAAAACCTACAAAGGCGCGACCCTTTTGGGGAAACCCACCGAAGGGCCGGACCATACGGTCGTCGCCGGTTATTCCGTTGAGGCAGATTTCGAGAAAGGGACCAGCAAGGTTTTAGTGACCACTACCCTCCGCGGCGGGAAATGGCAGATGGGTCTTTTTAACCTCGACCCGCAAGCCGAGTTGCAAAGGATGACCAAGGCCCTGACCCCGAACCCTTAAACCACCGGATGGGCCGGGAGTTTCGGCGGCCAAACGAACCATCGGCTTTTAGCTGATAAAGCTTTTTCCACGGCGGGCCATGTAGCTAAGCGCAAGCGCATGCTACATGGCGGGAACCAGAATAACCCGCGATTGTACCTTCGCTATTTCAATGGGCCGTTTGACAAATTAACTGAGAGTATTACAATGTATTACATATAGGAGGGTTCGATGAAAACCATGTTAAACGTTCGCTTGACGCCCGAATTGGGCCGGCAGTTGGAAAAAGCTTCCAAAGAAGGAAAAATCCCCGTTAGTGATATAGTCCGCGAATCTTTAAAACGTTATGTGGTTGTTTTGCGTTTCCAAGAGCTGCAGAAAAAAATGATTAAAAAAGCGAGAAAGAAAGGGGTTTTCACTGACGAGGACGTATTCAAGATCGTTTCATGAAAATCGTTCTGGATACCAATGTTTATATTGCCGCTTTAGTCACCCAAGGCCTTTGCGCCGAAGTTTATCAATATTGCCTCCAATATCATGAACTCGTCCTATCCGATTACATTCTCAAAGAAATTCGACGTAATCTCACCCGTAAATTCGGCCAATCGGCTTCGGATGTGTCGGAAGCGCTGGAGATATTGTCCGAAGGGGCTTTGAAAGTCACGCCCCACCCACTTGATAAACCTGTGAGCCGGGATTCATCCGACGACCCTATTCTTGGAACTGCCCTGGCGGGTAAAGTTGATTATCTTGTCTCGGGAGACAAGGATTTACTTTCGCTCAAACGTTATGGGCAAATCCGTATTATTTCACCCCGGGATTTTTGGACAAAGATGATGGGGTCTGAATAGCAGAAGCCGTTTTTTAATTTTAAAGATGCGTCAAAAGGGTTTAATTTTGGTTAAAAAGAATAGTAAACAAAGCGCCATTTACCTTCCCTTCGCGATCGGGTTGATCCTTTCCCTCATCCTGGGAACGGTGGTTTGGCGGTGGTTTTATATCGTATTCAGTTCCATCGGTTTATTCATCTCGATAGGGAATTGGATCCAGTCCCGCTCGGTTCAACCCGATCTTGGCCGAAGGGTGAGCCTTCTTCTCATCCTGCCTATCTTCATCGTCTTTTTTGGCTTCTTCCAACGGGAAAATATGCAATTGGAGGAAACGGTTTTTTACGGGGCCTTTTTCCTGGCCGGGGGCGTATTCACCCGGGTGCTGATCCATTATTCCATCGCAAAGGTGTTCGGCCCGCTCCTCTTCGGGAGGGGTTTTTGCGGCTGGGCCTGTTGGACCGCCGCTATCTTGGATTGGCTGCCGATTAAAGAAAACAACCCCATCCCCGCGAAATACACTTGGGTCCGCTGGCCCGTCTTGGCGGTTTCCATCGGCCTTCCTTTTTACCTCATTCGCGCGGGATACAACTATATGGAGGGGCATATTCAGGGGGACGCGGGTAACCTGATCCAAACCCACAAATGGGACCAATTCCTCTGGTTCTTGGCCGGAAACGGCCTTTATTACTTAAGCGGGATCCTGTTGGCTTTCGCGTTCAAAAAAAGAAGGGCTTTTTGCAAGATCGCCTGCCCGGTGTCGCTGGTGATGAAGGTTCCATCCAGGTTTTCGATCATCCGCAAGAGACCCTCGGGGGAAAACTGTTCGGGCTGCGGAAAATGCAACAAGGAATGCCCGATGGATGTGGATGTCCGGAGCTATATTCAAAAAGGGCTTAAAATACTTTCCGCGGAGTGCATCCTCTGCGGTAAGTGCAGCCAGGTTTGCCCAACCCACGCGATTCTCTGAACTGGTTGGATTGAAATGTTGGTTGTCCGCAGCGGGCCATGTAGCTAAGCGCAAGCGCATGCTACATGGCGGGAACCCGGTTTGGACTTCTCTTTTGGCCACATATTGGGTACTTGGTTCCTAAAACCCCGACTTAAGGGATTTAACCGGAGCTAAAATAACGGCAATTCAAAGCGGATAATTGAATGGTTCGAGTCCAACCCGGGGAGCAATTAAATATTATTCAAAGGATATATTAATGGATGAAGATAAAAACCTTAGTTTTTTAAAAACGGTTCATACCGTAACTATTCTTATCGGTTTTTTCATTGGCGTTTTATCTTTTTTTTCAAGTTTTGGGATCGGTATGGTGATGAGCAATGCCGACACCGATTGGGTTGGTACGCCATATCAAGCGGATGTATAACTTTGCCTGCAATCTCACTCTTGTCCTAAATAAAGGACTAAAAAAAGACACCTCCGACTGAAGTAGAATTGGGTTAGTCGACAAGCCCAAAGCGACGGTTACCAGCCGTCGCTACTTCAAACATCCGGAGGCGTATTTCGATGGTACCACCAACCAGTCTTTTTGCCCAAGTGTTGAAAATTGTGGATCGCACGGCTTTTGAACGAATTGTGCGGGAGTTTGAAGCCGAAAAACACGCCAAGGGGTTCAGTTGCTGGAATCAGTTTGTTTCCATGCTTTTCTGCCAGATGGGAGCCGCCCATTCCTTGAGGGAAATCTGTGGTGGCCTCCACACGGCCCTTGGGAAATTGACCCATTTGGGTCTTTGCGAAGCACCCACTAAATCCACCTTGGCTTACGCTAACGCCAACCGTCCTTGGCAGGTTCAGCAAAGTCTTTTCTACCATCTGCTATCGAAGTGTCAGCTACAGGCGGCCATCTCGAAGAGGAAATTCAAGTTCAAGAATCCCCTCTACAGCCTGGACTCCAGCACCATTGATCTTTGTTTGTCAGTCTTCGACTGGGCAAAGTTCCGTAGGACCAAAGGGGCCATCAAACTCCATCTCTTGCTGGATCATCAGGGATACTTGCCCTGCTGGGGACTCGTAACGGAGGGAGGCGTGCATGACGTGAAAGTGGCTCAAAAGCTGGATTTTCCGGTGGATTCAATCGTAGTGATGGATCGGGGATATGTGGATTTCTTTCTTCTGGCCCGATGGACGTTCCAAGGCGTGTGGTGGGTGACCCGTGCCAAGATCAACATGGCCTACGAGGTGGTGAAGAACCTGCCGGTTCCGAAAACGGGCAACGTCCTGAAGGACCAAGTGATACGGTTAACAACGTTTCGGTCACAGGAAGCCTACCCGAAAGAGATGCGACGAGTGGTGGTATGGGACGAAGACCAGAAGCGGGAACTCGTATTCCTTACCAACCACATGGGTTTTGCTGCCTCGACGGTGGCGGCCATCTACAAGGAACGTTGGCAGATCGAGTTGTTCTTCAAGGCTCTCAAGCAGAACTTACGGGTGAAGACTTTCGTAGGGACCACTGAGAATGCTGTTCAGACGCAGATTTGGACAGCATTGATTGCCATGCTGCTGTTGAAATTCCTTCAACTGAAGAGCCATATCGCCTGGAGCCTGTCCCACTTGGCGGCCATGCTGCGGATGAATCTATTGACCTACCGCGATTTGTGGGCTTGGTTGGATGCACCATTCCTGGTGGCGAGATTGGAACCGGCGGAAAAACAGATGGAATTAATACCCTCGTGATTTGGACAGCATCCGGACGAAAGGGGGGGGCTTATCCCTGGAAATTCACAAACCTGTCCAAAATCGCTTGTTTTTCTTGGGGGGCAGCGGTCAGATTGAGTTGTTTAGGATAGCAGTGCTGCAATCTTGATTGGCATCATCCTTCCAAGAGTTAGCGCAATTTTATTGTGGGGTGCGGCGTTAGTGACGGCATTCCTTGTAATCATTAATGGTCATAAGGGTTTATCTGTAGCAGTTAGCCAGGATATTTATTGGGGCAATTTCTGCTGGTGGCAACTAACAGTGATGATGATAGTGTTGGGGTCGGCTTTGTTTTTTATAGGGTGGAAAAAAAGATCAATCTTACTAACAAAAAAATAGTGTTCTAACATCGAATTATTACGAATTTGATGGTTCACAGATTCGGAATAGATGAACAAAGGGTTCAAGCTGGGGCTTTATTTTATCGAATCCAACCCAAAGGCAGCAGGGCAGGAACCCGCTTACGGTAGGCCCGATAGGCGGTGCCGAACCGGCTTCCCAGCCAGGTTTCCTCTTCCCGAACCAGCATCAAGACCAAGGCGCACATGAAAAGGGGGATGATGAAGGCGGTCCAGTTATTCGTCAGCAGAACGATTCCGGGAACGATGAGGACGCACCAACTGGCGTAGAGGGGGTGGCGGCAGAAGCCGTAAAGGCCCGAGGTGCAAAGCCTGCCCGCATGGAAGCCCTTGACCACTTTCACGCCGGAAAGGATCCACCCGGGAACGCCCAAGGCGATCAGGATGACCCCAAGGCCGACCCTGACAGCGGACGGGAGGAAGGCGATCGGAAACCCGCCGGCATGACCGGCACATAACCCGTAAACCAGGGCGGCAAAGAGAAGGGACATACTAGAGAACTGGGGACCGATGCCAAAAACCGTCATGGCGGGGGGCACCGGGCGAACCTGGGGAGTTTTTTTTCTCATGGGAAACCTCCTGAGGGAGTGGCTGGGCCATTATCGCATCCGGCACCTTTACATAACAGGCCGAACCCTTTTACCCGCTAAACAGAGGGGTAAAAACCTTTCATCATTTCCCAAAAACTAAGTTTCCACAAGAATGAACTCGGCGGGGAAAGGTCTTTGCCAGGCTTGCGCGATGGACCAACATCCCTTTTTTGCGAGAACCCCGAAATCCGCCAGGAACCAGGGTCAGACGCGATCCGGTTGGGCCGGGGGCCATGGACGCGCGGCCCTTGGGGCCGGGTGAGGGTGCCCCAAACCTGAGTATCAGGGGTGTAAAGGGCTGGGACGGAAAAATTATTTTTTCAATTTCAGGCGGGTTTTCATCTCCGCGAGTGAGATGGTTTTTTGTTTCCTGCGGGTTTGGATGAGATTCCAAAATGCGCCGTTCGTTTCCTGAACAACCGTTTCCCAATCCTCTCCCTCAACCCCGACCAGGACGGCGGACGGCTTGCCATGCCGGGTCAATACCACGCGATCCTTTTGGGAGGCGTCGACATACTCTTTAATCTTTTTCTGGAGATCCCGGACATTGACGGTTTTCATAAAATTTCCTCCGTTTGGCTGTGGGGCGGTTTGAAGCGGATGGCACGTACATAAACCGTCCGTTCCTCCTCCGCTACGTCGTAAAAAACACGGTAATCCTCAACCCTTAATTCCCATATGGGCGGCACGTTTTGCCAGGGAGGCACTAAATTCAACAGGATCTTTCGTTTCTTCGTCCTCGTCGTGGGCTGATGCGTTAGCTGTTCTTCGATCGCATCCAGGATGATCCGCTGGTCCCGTACGGGCAGTGGCTTCAGGTCGTTCCAGACGCCGGTCGATAACTGGATGTCGAACATGTATATATTATTGCATATGCGAATTAAGAATCAAGGGGTTTAGGGCCATTTACCAAACCACGAGAGTTTTTCTGAGGAACGATCCAAAAGGAAGGAGGCGGAAACCGCTTACGGTAGGCCCGATAGGAGTCACCGAGTTCCAGGCCGGGTCAATTGTTACCGAAGGACCAGCAGTTTGATGACCGAGGTCTTCCCGTTTGAAGCGGTCAGCTGAAGATAGTACAGCCCGTTGGAGAGCATGACCCCCGCATTGTCCAGGAGCGAAATCGTGACGGTCGAGCCGGGGTGGACCATGGCAATCGTCACGGTTTTGATCAGCCTCATGGAAACCGAATCAATGATGATCTTCAAACTGCCCTGGGGAAAGTTGGCGGGGACTGAAATGCTGACCGTGGTTCCTGCCACGGGGTTGGGATAGGCCCCGTAAACAATGGAAACGCCGTAGGAGGGCGTGGCGGTCCAGGTGGTGGTGGGGAGGGTGGTCTTGGTATAGGTAGCCGTGACCGTCGGGGTGGTGGTGGGAATCACAGTTGGGCTATAGGTGAAGGTGACCGTGGAAGTGACGGTGGAAGTCCAGGAGGGCGTGCTAGTGGGCAACACCGTCTGGGTATAGGTGAAGGACGGAGTGGAGGTATGGGTAAAGGTAGGGGTGGTGCTGGGTGTGGGCGTCACGGTGTTGGTCGCGGTAAACACGCCCGAAGTGAGGGTAAAGGTGGGGGTATAGGTCACGGTCATTGTTTGGGTTGGGCTGGAAGTGGGTGTTCCGGGCGTGATGGACCATGTCGTTGTAGCGGTGATTGTCACTGTGGGGGTGCAGGTGGGGGTGGAGGTCACGGTAACGGTCCCTTCGACGGTAGGTGTGGCTGTTCGGGTGAGGGTAGGCGTATAGGTGGCCATGGAAAAGGAAGTAGGCGTTCCCGTTAGGGAATTGGTGGGAGTGGCCGTGGGTGTGTAGGTAATCAAGGTGCCCGTAAAGGTCACGGTAGGCGATGAGGTGACGGTATAGGTGGCTGTAATGGTGGGCGTTGAGGCATTCGTGGGTGTGGAGGTAAAGGGCACGCAACCCAGCACAGCCGCCTCATTGACGTTTAACAAGCTACTGCCCCCGTTATAACCGCCTACCGCATACATCACGTTGTTGATGACTCCCACGCCCAATTCTTCGCGGGCGGTGGGCATGGCGGTCGATGCCTTCCATGAGCTGGTGGAGGGGTTATAAGCCTCAACGGTGTTCAATACCGGGCCGTCATCAAACCCACCCAAGGCGTAAAGAATTCCATTCAGGACACCCGCTCCCAAGAAATAACGCGCGGTCGGCATGGGAGCCAGTGTGGTCCAGGTGTTCGTGGAGGGGTTATAGGCGTTCAGGTAATTGACGGGCGCTCCGCCGCCGCCGACGGTATATAAAATCCCGTTGATCGTACCCGCCGCCATGTACCAGTAGTTATTTGTGGATTGGGTTGGAAGCGGGGCCATTTCGGACCAGGTGTTCGTCGCGGGATTATAGGCTTCCACCGCGTTGGTATAGGCAGTGCTCGTTTCGCCACCCATTGCGTAAAGGATTCCATTGACCACGCCCACGCATAACCCCTGACGGGCCGTCGGCATGGGGGCCATCATGCTCCAGGTATTGGTGGAAGGGTTATAGGCTTGCAGCATATTCGTGGAAGAGCCGTTATCCCCTCCCACGACATAAAGGATGCCATTGACGGCTCCCACAGCGAATCCGGTGCATGTGGACGGCATGGAAGGGAAGGTGGTCCAGGTATTCGTCGAAGGGTTGTAAACCTCATTCGAGTTCGCGATCGCGGGATTTTCCCCCACCACATAGAGCTGCCCATTGACGACCCCTAAGCCCATTCCATCCTGGTTAGCCAACATGGGGGCCAGGGTGGTCCAACTCAGGTTCAGGCCGGTTCCTGGCCCGCAGGAGGTGGGTGTGTATTGGACGGTGGGTGTGATGGTAGGGCTATAGATCGGGGTGTTGGTAACGGTAATGGTCCCTTCGACGGTGGGAGTCGCCGAATTGGTATAGGTCCAAGTCGGGGTGGGTGTATTTCCTGGAAGGAGCAGTGCCCAGGTTGAAAAATGGTTGGTGACAACGGTGATGGTGTCCAAGGTCGTATTCAAGGTGCCAGGCACCGCCACCCAGTTGGAACCGTCATAGTAATCGACCTGCAGGCTGGTGGGCGATTGTCCGCCCAATTCGGAGGGGTTGTAGGTGAATGTCAGGGTCACGGTGTTCGAGCCGAATTCGCTCACCGGTCCGGTAGAACTATCCGCCTCGAAAGTATAGAGGGTGCCGTCGGGCGCTAGGAAGCTTCCCAAGGGTGGGCCTGACGAAGCCGCTATCTGGTCGACGGTCACTGTTGTTCCCGAGCTTAAAACCCCCGCGCCAATACTGACGCTGGTTCCATTGGCCAATGCTACCGCCACCCCACTTGCCCCCGACGTGGCTTGCGCGGTGGCGATGGGTGTGGGAATCGCAGTGGTTGTGGTGGTTGACGTGATGGTTGGGGTGAAGGTTGGGGTTTGGGTGAAGCTGTTGGTGGACGTTGGGGTATTGGTATTAGTGGTGGTTGGCGTTCGGGTGGGGGTGTAAGTAGTAGTCGTGGTATAGGTAAAGATGCCGGAAGTCATAGTCCAGGTAATGGTATTGGTGACGGTAGTGGTTAGGGTGGGGGTTAGGGAAATGGTCATGGTGAGCGTTACCGTACCGGGTGTTCCTGTCATTGTTTTGGTGTTGGTGTTGGTATTGGTGACGGTGGTGGTTAGGGTGACGGTGGTGGTTCGGGTTGGGGTTTGGGTATGGGTCATTGTGGGCGTTACCGTACCAGGTGTTCCTGTCATCGTTTCGGTGTTGGTGTTGGTGGGTGTATTGGTAAGCGTGTAGGTGTTGTAGGGCGTCAGGGGATCGGTTGTGCCGGTGGCCGTGAAGGTATCGGTACCGGTGAAAGTGCCGGTGAAAGTATAGGTGGGTGTGGCAGTGATCGTGGGCGTGTAAGAGGTAGTCGAGGTGTTGGTGACGGTCAAAGAATAGGTCGGGGTGTTGGTGGATGTGCCCGTTGGGAAGGGACTGGGGGTGTAAGTAGAAGTGATCGTATTGGAAAAGGTTGGCGTGCTGGTGATCGTGGGCGTCGGGGTAATCGTATTGGTCGGAAAGGGCGTCAAGGGGGTTAAGGTTTGGGTGGGGGTAGTGGTGGGGGTGTAAGTAGTAGTCGTGGTATAGGTCATGGCGGCGGGTGTCCAGGTCACGGTGGATGTATTGGTGAAGGTGGTAGTGGCGGTGGTCGTTGGGGTTCGGGTATAGGTCGTTGTGGATGTTGCGGTATTGGTATTAGTGGTGGTAGGGGTTTGGGTGAAAGCGGGGGTGCGCGTATAAGTCGTGGTATAGGTCATGATTCCGGAAGTCCAGGTCCAGGTGCCTGTATTGGTGACGGTTGCGGTGGTGGTTGGGGTTTGGGTATTGGTCATTGTGGGCGTTACACAGGTAGTATTTACCAGAGTCTGAGTGTTGGTCATGGTGGGTGTATTGGTAAGGGTGTAGGTGTTGTAGGGAGTCAGGGGATCAGTTGTGGCGGTGGCCGTGAAGGTATCCGTGCCAGTGGAAGTGCCGGTAAAAGTGAAGGTGGGTGTGGAAGTGATCGTGGGCGTGAAAGAGGAAGTCGGGGTCAAGGTGATGGTCCACGTGTAGGTTTGGGTGCCTGTGGATGTTTCCGTCGGAAAGGGAGTTGGGGTGTAGGTAGAAGTTGTGGTATTGGAAAAGGTTGGAGTGTTGGTGATCGTGGGCGTCGGGGTAATCGTATCGGTTGGAAAGGGCGTCAAGGGGGTTAAGGTTTGGGTGGGGGTGGTGGTTGGGGTGTCGGTAAGAACCGTGGCGGTAATCGTATTGGTGGGGGTTTGGGTAGAGGTAACAGTGGCATAAGAATAACCAAAACTAAAAATAGCCAGTAATCCAACGACGTAGATATTTGGTCTTTTCATATATAGAACCCTCCGAACCTATAGACGGGAAAAGGAAGATTTATTTCAAAAAATAATTAATTTTCCGGGAATAGAGAGGCGGGAATGGAAAGGCCTGGTTGGCCCAATTTCCCAAAAAATGAGTAGTTTTTAGGGTTTTTAAGGGTCTAAGGGTGAAGGTTTTTAATGTTTCCCCGAATAGTTCACCATGGCCTTGGCGTAGGCATCTTTGTATTTTTCATAAAGTTGGGCGTTGGGGGGCTGGAGATTTCCGGCCAACTGGTATTGTTTCGCGGCCATGGCGTAATCCTTCCTATCCATATATAAGTCCCCTAAGTGCTCGTGAAATACCGGCTCTTTGGGCATCAATAGGCTGGCCTTGTTGAATGTCGCGACCGCCTGGTCCACACGGCCGGTTTTTTGGTAAAGCGAGGCGAGGCTATCCAAGTAGTCCGGGTTGGATGGATCCATGGAATAGGCGGTTTGAAACGCACTTTCCGCCTCTTTGATCCTTTTCAAGTTCCAGTAGGTGATGCCCATGTCGTGGTAGGCGTCGCTGAAATCGGGCTGGATGCGAATGGCCTTTTGGATCGCGTCCAAGGCTTCCGGCTCGGCGCCTTTTCGTTCATAGGAATACCAGAGGTATTGGTACAGGTCCGGCGGGACGTTGGAACCGTAAAGGGCCTCGGATCGAAGGAATTCGGCGATCCCCTGGTCCACCTGGTTTTGGGCGATATAAACCGCGCCCTTTTCCATATTCAAATGGGGGTCGGGCGGTGGCATGGTTATGGCGATGTCAAATTCCCGAAGGGCCTCGTCGTTGCGCCGGGATAGGGCGTAGGAACGGGCCAGGTTGGCGTGGGGGACGCGGGCATCGGGAAAAAGTTTCACGGCGTTCTCCCAAAGCGCGATGGAATTTTTCCAAGTGGAAAGCTGGCGCAGGGTGCCGGCGCCCAAACCCAGGGTGAGGACCAATCCCGCCAAGGCCAGGGTGGCAGGTTTGGGGGAGGTCCATTTGACCAACTGGGCGGCGGCCAAGAGAAACAAACCGAGGCTGGGGAGGTAGGTATAGCGGTCGGCGGAAGCCTGCAATCCCACCTGCACGATCCCCAGGACGGGGCCGAGGGTGACGAGGAAATACAACCCGGCGATGGGTAAATAGGGAAACTTCTTACGAAGCAGGAAAAAGGCCGCGCTCAGGATCAGGACGGCAAGGGCCGCGCCCATGTTGACCAGGGTAAAGGGGTTCTTGTCGGCGGGCATGGGATAGTAGGGGGCCAAGCCGGTGGGGACCAGGAATTTGTAGAGATAAAAGACGATGGAATGGAAAGCGTTCATGACCCGGAAATCCAGGGGCAAATCCTGCATCAAGAGCATCGCGCCGGCTTTGGCTTGGGCGTAGTAGGTTACGACCGCGAAAACGATGGAGGCGATGAAAAAGAGGGTCTTTTCCTTCAGCAAATTCAGAAAACCTTCCCGGAGCCGGCCCAGGGGCCGGATATCCAAAAGGACCAGAATCAGGGGCAAGGTGATGGCCATGGGTTTGGCCAGCAGGGAAAGGATGAATGAAAAAAATGAGAGGGCCAGAAACCAGGTCCTCTTTTTGGCGCCGATGAACCCGGGCGGGGTCGGGTAGCCCAGGTAAAAAAACAGGCTCAAGAGAAAATAGAAGGCGCACAGAACGTCCTTCCGCTCCGAGCACCAGGCTACGGATTCCACGTGGATCGGGTGAAGCCCCCAAAGCAGTGAACCCAACCCCGCGATCGCCCATAAGGGGAGTGAACTTCGTGGTTCTTCCCGGGTGGTTAACTTTTGGTTTTGGATTTTCGAAGAAGGCTTCCCTATAGCCTTTCCGGATTCCGAATGGGTGTGGGTTCCGGTGTTCCTGGGCCCCTGGGGTAAAGATTCGGTTTTTGTTTTTTCCGCCAGGTTCAACAACCGCAGGCTGACGAAAAAGACCAAAACCGTGTTCAGCGCGTGCAAGATCAGGTTGTGAAGGTGATAAATCCATGGATGGTATTGGGCAAAATGGTAGTCCGAGGCCAGGGAGATCCAGGTCAGGGGGATCCAATTGCCGCTGTCGAAGTTGGTCCAAGCCCATTTGAAAAAGGCGGGGCCAAGCGTTTGGATGTGGTTGTTGGCGAAGATGAAGACCTGGTCATCCCAGGTGACGAAGTCGTAGCCCAGGACCGGCAGGTAAACCATGAAGGTGAGGATCCCTGGCAGGAACCCTAGCCAAAAGGTTTGGAAGGATAGACGCCTGGGGGTGACTTGTTCGAGCATAAACCTCTAATCGGTTGCTGGAGAAGCAGCTAAATCGGGTTTTTCACCCATGCCTCTTTGAAACGGCATAACCAAAGTAAATGGAGACCTATTGGGCTCCAATTTATTCACACTTAAAGACTATAACAAAACCTAATTTCACCACAGGCCGCCTTTGGCGGCCACATGCCGACCATCCATGAGACATTAAATGGGGTCGGTATTGTCCCGATTTCTTTCGCCTTTTGGGCGAAAGGGGACAGAGAAAAAACTTTCTTATTAAGCAAGCGTGTCGAACTTGGGGCTTGGCCCAGGATTTGAGCCTACCGCCTCGTCCTGGGTATCTCCCGAACCTTCCCCATCCTTCATGTCCCTGAGTTTCTTGTGTTCCCGGTTCAACTCATTTTGCAACTCGCGCGATTTTTGGCCGAAGCGCCTTCGGCGCGGAATCACTTTTTGGGCGCGGGGCGTTTGCACGATGGGGTCCACGGGCGGGAAGGGGTCGTCAACCGTCATGGGAAACCTCCGAACCGGCTCAGGGTGGGGCGGGCAACTCGCCCGAGGGCTGGGCCGGAGGCGCGGTCTCGGGCACAGCCCTAGCCACGGGGGTGGGTGTTTCCCCACCGGGAGGAACCAGTTCCGGCGGGTTGGTTCGGGGCACATCCGTGTCGGGCGGGGGCGGAACATTAACGCCCGGCGCGGGTAAACGAGTTGGGGTCGGAGCGGGCGGGATGGGCGTATCCGTGGGGGCAGGCGGGGTGATTCGTTTGGGTAACTTTGTTTTTTTCTTAGGAGCCCGTTTGGGAATGGGGGTTGCGGTGGGGAGGGGAGTGACCGTGCTGGTGGCGGTCGCCGTGGGCGTGAAAGAGGGCGACCTTGTGGGGGTGACGGTCGGGGAATTGACTGGAACCGCGGTGGGGGTCGGGATGGGAGTGGGGGTCGTTATGAAAGAAAGAATATAGGGTTTAGCCTCTTCCAACCCGGGCGTGCCGTCCCAAAACCAAAGCATGCCCAGGAGCAGGAAAATGACGAACAAGACAAGATAAGCCCCGAAACTTGAGGATTTACGTTTTCCCACCCCCTCGATCTTCACCTTGAATATCTCGATCTTTTGGTCGATGTTCTTGAGATCCTTGACTCCCAGGGAGGCCACCTTGAACTCGCCCTTGTTCTTGATGTGGTGGTAAACATCGGAGGAAATGCAGATGCCCCCCGGTTCGGCGAGGGGGTAAATGCGCGCCGCGATATTGACGCCGTCGCCGAAGATGTCGTTGTCACGGATGACAACATCGCCGATGTGGATGCCGATGCGAACCCGCCGCTGGTTGCCCGAGATACGGCTATGTTCCTGGAAACGCTTCTGGATGGTCACCGCGCATTTGACCGCGTTGACCGCGCTGGAAAAGTCGGCCATGAAGGAATCCCCCACGGTCTTGATGACCCGGCCCTGATGCTTTTGGATCTCCTCGCGGATGAGGGTGTCGTGGAATTTCAGGAAGAGCAGGGTGCCGGTCTCGTCCTCGCCCATCATCTTGCTGTAGCCCACGATATCCGTGAACATGATGGCGGAAAGCCTGCGTTCCAGTTCCGACTCGGCCATAGGTCCCCTCAAAGTTATTCGTTAAACCTCGGACATTATATAAGTCAAAAAGGGGAAAGTTAAGAAAAGGGGGGCTTTTGCCCATTTTGAAAAATGACGAGGGAACTTAACCGGAATGAGGCGCTCGGGTCAGGCTTGCCAGGGCCCTCCAGGAGCGTGGTGGAGATCCCCGGACAAGCCCGGGGAATTCAACCCGGCGACTCTAAAAATTATAACTCACCTGAAGGTTGCCCTTTAGACCGCTCAAATCCACCGTCATGGGGGTGGTGCTGGGAGCCGGGTCTCCCGGATAGATATTGGGGGTTGTGCGGCCGTAGACAGGCCTTTCCACGTTCCCGCTGGAGACCGGAACGATCATGGTTCCAAAGTCGGTAGGCACCTTATCCAAAGTAAGCGTCATTGTCTGGCCTTCGGAGTAGGTACCGGTCACGGGCGCCTGGAAATTGCTGGCGGAAGCGAACTGGTAACCGACCGATTGGGAAACGACAAAACCTCCCCCCAAATCCCAGTCCAATCCCACTTGGGCCTGTCCGCCAAACCCTAAGCCCATGAAATTGCCGTTGATCGTATCCGTATCGTATTCCAGGGTGTCGGGGTTACCAAAGGAATCGCTGCTATTAAAGTTGATTTGCATCGCCACCAAGGCGAGGCCCCCGGAAATGAAGGGACGAAAATCCCCATGGGATAAAATGTAGCGGGCCTGGAGGCCAAAAAGCTCCGAGGTAATGGAATAGGAATCGGTCGCGATGAGTGGATAGGAAGGGTTGCCGGGGTTGGGGAGTTGAAAAGTATTGTTCACCGTACCGACGGGCAGAAAGGTCAGAAAGACACCCAGCTCAAACTCCGGGCCGAAACGCTGGGACCCTTCGATCCCGATTTGGGCGACCGCCTGGTCGGGAACGCTTCCCGAATAGGTCGGGGAATCGCCCATGCTTTGCGCGTATTGGCCCATGGCCACATAAGAGAGGCGTCGGCCTTGAAATCATCCAGGGACATCATCGAAGCGCCGAAGGTCAGACGGACATCGTATTTTTTCGAGAAGGTGATGTCCTTGGGAGGGGCGGGCTGCATCGCGGCGACATTGGGCTGGGGCGGGACATATCCCACTTGGGCCTGGAGCGCTTGGATGAATTGGGCGAGTTGGGGGTTGGGTTGGACCGATTCCACCCTCTGGTAATCGGCCAAAGCGGCGGCCTTGTTGCCCAGGGTGTACTCGCAGTTGGCCCGGCCCTGGTAGGCCGCCAGGTTGTTGGGGTCGAGGCTGATGGCCGCGCCGAAATATTGAACGGCCAAGGCGTAATTTTTGGCGTTATAAAGCTGGAGACCGGCCTGGTAGTAATCCGCCGAAGTGGCGGCCTGGAGGCGGGGAGCGGCCACGAAAACTGAAAGCAGGATCAATATCACACCCAACGAACGAATACGAAAGCGCATAGGGTTACCTCGGGATAATTTGAAAAACGATAACGTCAACCAACCCTAGTTTAACAAAAGAAATTTTGATCGAAATGGAATTTACCGCATTTTGCTATTTGTCAGGCTCTTGTGGACCTTGACTACCTGGAAAAAGGGACAGGGGTAGACCGTCTCAAACTCGGTTACCATCCCGTACTTTTCCCGCAAGCAAGTTTGGTAGAACCCCCTTTCCTCCTCCGTGGCGATGAGAAAAAGGTTGGGATTGTCCACCAGGTCGAGAAAGAGGTTCTTCACCCCGAATCGGTTCATCATGGCGCGGGCGGTGGGGGTGCGCTGGAACCAGGTCAGGGGAAGCATGTTGAACCCCCGGAACATCTCGAAATCGCCGAAGGCGGGGTTGAACTCCATGGGAAAACCCGATTCCCAGACCACGTAAAGCTGTTGGTCGTTCGGGTGGATGCCGTCCATAGAGGCCTTGAAAAGGGACTCGCATTGGTTCCACCGCTGGTTTCGGGAAATTTCCTTCTGGAAAAAGTAAATGGAGAAAAGGGCCAGTAGAAGGGCGGAGCCCCAGGCGGACCAGCGGATGAAAGCGGTCTTCGCGGGGGGCAGGGAGGGGTCCTTCCATTTTGGCACCGCGTAAAAAACGCCCAGGGTGACCAGGAAGAAAAGGCCGGGCAGGAAAACCCTTTCGGGGAGCTTTTCCGAGAACATCAAATAACCCAGTGCCAGGAAAACCCAAAGGGCCGTCATCCCGAAAGCGCGGCCGGAACTGCGGGGAATAAGCCAAAGAATCGCGAACAGGAAAAGCAGGGAGATCTGGGTAGTGTCGAAGGAAAACTTATTGAAGAGGCTAAAGGCCGGATTCTTGTCGAAACCGTACTTGGGGAAATAATCGTTCAGTTTTTGGAGCTTATCGACGCTGTAGGTGTCCTCGTCCAGGAAGTACCAGCTTTGGAACAGGTTCAGGTCGTTAGCGGTCCAGCCGATAGAATCGAATACAGGCTTGCTCTTTTCGTCGTACACCGGGTTGCGGGCCTCGTGGAGCTCGAAATGTTGGTCGAAAAATTCGGTGAATTTCATCCAGCCGGGATCCCGGTGGTAGAAGGCGTATTGGGTTCCGACCGATAGGCCGGCGGCCAAGGCGGTGACGACGAGCAGGCCCAGCAATTTTTTTCGGGTCGGGGTCAAGGCCTGGCCCCGCCCCAGGGCCCCCAGGGTGGGGAGGGATAGGAGGACGATCAGGCCCACCGCCGGATAACGGATCTGGACGCCGAGGACCATCAATAAGAAGAACAAAAGGTACGCGAAGAGGGGGGGCTGACGGTCTTTCTCCCTCCAAAGTGCGGCCATTAATAGGATTCCCCCCAGCCCCGCCAGGGAGGAGGTCATGGTCCATTGTAGATTGGAGAAAAAGTAAGCTCCCAGCCCCGCGGAAGCGAAGAGGAACAAAAGGGTGCGGAAGCCCTTGTGTCCTCCCCATTGAAAAGCCGTCAAGAGGGCCCAAAAGGATAGGAACTGGGTCAAAACCAGCAGGCCGCTATACCACTGGAAGCCGGGAAAAAGTTTGTAGAGTGTCTTTAATAATGAACAAAGCAGGATGTTCTCCCGTTGATTGAGGGCGCTGGGGGCCTGGGTCAGGCCCACTCCCTTTAATAGAAGGAGAACTTGGACGTCATCCGCATATTGGAAGTGGGGTCGAAAAAAGGCGTAAATAAGGAGAACCAACCCCAAGGTGATCAAAAAGGAAGTGAAAAAAGGTTTGTCGGAAAAATATAGGATAAGTTTATAGAAAAGGGCAACTATCGATGTGGGTGAATTAGAAATTTTGGGAGGGTTGGTTTCCAAAAGATGACCTTGGGCTTTCATGGTTTGTTACACAGATGGGCAAGTCATTTTATTCTATAAATTTTGATAAGAAAAAATGGCGGGAGGTCTGGGTGTTGAACTTGCCGTTTCGACCGATTAATCCCGGTTCACCATCTTACCCATCATCTCGCCATAACGTTCACCTTGAACCTTGAAGGAGGCCAGGATTTGGTCCAAAGCGCCGAAATCGGCGTCGGAAAAAGAAAGGGTGGCGGCTTGCGCGTTTTCCTCCAAGTGTTTCACCTGGGTGGTCCCGGGGATAGGCACCACGTCCGGACCTCTTTTTAAGAGCCAAGCCAAGGCCACTTGGGAGGGAGTCGCGTTGCTTTTTGCGGCAAGCTTCGTCACTTCCTCCACTAACCGGATGTTGGCTTGAAAGTTCCCGCCTTGGAAACGGGGCAGGTTTCGGCGCATGTCGCCCTCGGGAATATCCTCGTACCTTTTGATGGCTCCGGTTAAAAATCCACGGCCCACGGGGCTGAAGGGAACCAGGCCGATCTTGAGTTCGCGCAGGACCGGGAGGATCTTCTCCTCCAATCCCGTTTCCCAGAGTGAATACTCGCTTTGAAGGGCGGAAATGGGGTGAACCCGATGCGCTCGCCGCAGGGTGTTGGGCCCCACCTCGCTCAAGCCTAAATACCTCACCTTGCCTTCCTTGACCAGTTGGGACATAGCCCCCACGGTTTCCTCGATGGGCACCTTGGGGTCGGCCCGATGGAGGTAAAGGAGATCGATTGTTTCAATGCCAAGCCTCGAAAGGGAACCTTCCGTCGCCCGGCGCGCGTTTTGGGGAGAACCATCCAGGTTTTCAAACCCGGTCTTTCCCTCTTTCCAGGCGAATTTGGTGGCCACAACCACCCGGGAGCGAGTGCCCTTGAGGGCTCTGCCGAGCAATTCCTCATTCTTAAAAGGTCCATAGGCTTCCGCGGTATCCCAGAAATCGATACCCAACTCCAGGGAGCGGTGCAAAACCCGCAAGGATTCGGCCTCGTCGGCCTTGCCATAGGCGAAACTCATCCCCATGCAGCCCAGTCCCAGGGCGGAAACTTCCAGGCCTTGGGTCCCAAGTTTTCGTTTCTCCATTGTTCTTCTTCCTCGTTGAATAGAGTAAACTTGCAAGTCTGACGCTCCATTTTGCGCGGTCGGAACCAGATTTCAAGCGTTTCCAAAACCCAAGGAGGGCTTTCCATGAGATTAACAGGTCGCACGATCCTTATCACAGGCGGGGGTTCGGGCATAGGCGGGGGATTGGCGGAGGCTTTTCACCAGAGGGGAAATAAGGTCATCATCACCGGCCGGCGGCCCAAGGTATTGAAGGAAATGACCCAGAAACACAAGGGCATGGAAGCCTTCGCCATGGACGTTTCCTCCGAATCGGACGTGCAACGGCTCTACAAGGCGGTATCCAAAAAATATCCAACCCTCGACGCGTTGATCAACAACGCGGGGCTTATGCTCTGGCCCGATTTCGCCACCGGTGAAAGGCTGGACGACAACCTTTACCAGGAAATTGACGTCAACTTGAAGGGACTCATCCGCATGACCGCGGTTTTCCTGCCTTTATTGAAGAAACAAAAGGAATCCACCCTGGTCAACGTTAGCTCGGGCCTGGCCTTTGTGCCCCTGGCCTCCACGCCCATCTATTGCGCTACCAAGGCCGCCGTGCATTCTTTCACCGATTCGCTTCGCTACCAGCTTCGAAACACCCTGGTGGAGGTGATCGAGATCGCCCCGCCCGCGGTCCAGACCGACCTGGGCGCAGCACCCGGAAAGCCCGAAGGCAATTACCCCCGCATGCCCCTGGACCAGTTCACCCAGGAGACCCTGAAAGCGCTGGAGTCCGGGAAAAAGGAACTCGTCATTCAGAGGGCCAAGTTTCTGAAGGCCGGCTCCCGTTTCTTCCCGGGCCGGGTGTTCAGCATGCTTAACCCACTCAAAGGGAGATAGGAATTGAAGCTGGCATGGGTCCGGACCGCACGGAAGACCCTTCGCGGGGTTAAAAAGGCCCTGTGGACGCTGGAAAATAAAGACCCTTTTAGGCCATAATCCAACCCGTCATCGTGTCAACCCAGGAGGAAAATATGCCCGTTAAAGTCATGATCCCCACGCCTCTTCGCAACCTCACCCAAAACCAGGCCGAGGTAACCGCCGAAGGCGCAAGCATCAAGGAACTCATCGAGAATCTCGGCAAAAGTTATGACGGTTTGAAGGGCCGTATCCTCGATGAAAACGGTAAGATCCGGCGGTTCGTGAACATCTACTTAAATGAGGAAGACATTCGCTTCCTGCAGGGGGAAGCGACCGCCCTGAAGGACGGGGACCAGATCTCCATCGTACCCGCCATCGCGGGGGGAAAATAAAAAACAACGTCCAACACAAAGCCGCAAAGACGCCAAGAAATTTCAAAAAATCGAGATTAAGGCATCAAACCAAAATCCGGCAAAAAGTCTGAAAGATTCGAAAGAAACTGTTGAATTTTAATCCTGATTTGACTTTCTTGGCGTCTTTGCGGCTTTGAGTTAGATATGGAATTTGTAGTTTGGGGGTGTGCATGACTTCCATCAAGAAACTCATTGAGCTGGATTATCCCAACGACAAGGTCACCCAGCCGGTCCTCTCGGAGATGATCAAGACCCACGATGTCATTGTGAACATCCGGAGGGCCTCCATCAGCAAGGGTTTCGGCTATGTGCAAATGGAAATCGATGGCGAGGAAAACGAAGTAAAAAAAGCCCTGGCCTACCTTCAAAATCTCCACATTGACGTGAATCCCATCACCAAAGACATAGTCGAGTAGCCATGCCCGAGATTCCCGAAGGGCAGAACTCTCCCGCCTCCGGGTCACCCGAATGGCTGGAGCGTTATTCCCGCCAGACCCTGTTGAAGGGCGTGGGTGTGGAAGGACAAAAAAAATGGGCGAATTCCCGGGTTCGGGTGATCGGGGAGGGGCCGGCCCTGGAAGCCTGTTTGACCGCCCTGGCCTCGAGCGGAGCCGGAACCCTCTGGATCGGAAGCCCCGAACCCTACGACCTGCAAGCCCTTTCCCAAAACCAGCATCAAGCGAAGACAGACCTCCTTGCCGATATCGGCGATCAGTCCGATTCGGACCTGACCTTGGTCGTAACGGAACGGACGGAGATCCGCCGAAGGATCAGCCGGCAACTTCGCAAATTGAGGAAGACCGGTATTTTCGCCTGGCCCGCCGCGAGCGGGTTCGCCCTATGGGTGGGCACCCACGCCCCTGGGCCCTGTCCCTGTTTGGAATGTTTTGAGGTGCTGAATCCCAAGGCTTTCACGCATGGGACCCCCATGATCCAAAGACTCCTGGGTCAGGTGGCGGCCTCGGAGGGGCTGCTGTATCTTTTGAAAGGGGAATCCCCCCTGGCCCAAAGGGTCTGGATCACCGCCCTGGACACGGGAATCTCGCTTCACCATGAGGTTTTTTCGTCCTATAAATGCCCCGCCCAATTGGAAGACGAGGGCGCGTCCCACACGCCATGATCCATAATCGCTATCCCCTTTCCACGAATGTGATCGAGCTCATCGGCAACACGCCCCTGCTCCGATTGAAAAGAATTCCGGACCCCGGCCACGCCCAAGTCCTCTGCAAGATGGAATCCTTCAATCCCGGGGGAAGCCTCAAGGACCGCGTCGCCCTCTCCATGATCCAGGACGCCGAGCGGAAGGGCCTCCTGAAGCCCGGCGGAACCGTGGTGGAACCCACTAGTGGAAATACCGGCATCGGGTTGGCAATGATTTGCGCAAAGAGGGGCTACCGATTAATCCTTTGCATGCCGGAGGACATGAGCCGGGAGCGTCGGGTGGTGCTGAAGGCTTACGGAGCGGAACTGGTTTTGACCCCCGCCCCGGGATTCATGGCGGCGGCGATGGAAAAGGCCCAGGAAATCCTGGCGGAAAACCCCGGTTTTTTCATGCCGGGACAATTTTCAAACCGCGCGAATCCCGAGGCCCATATCCAAACAACCGCCCCCGAGATCGACCGGGACACCCAAGGCGAATTCGACGCCTTCGTGGCGGGCATCGGCACGGGTGGAACCATCACGGGAGTGGGGGAATACTTCAAGGCGAAAAACCCGCGAATCCAAATCATCGGGGTTGAACCCTCCGCCTCGGCCGTTCTTTCGGGCGGAAAGCCGGGAGCCCACCGCATCCAAGGAATCGGGGCGGGGTTTATCCCTTCCATCTTGAACCGGGCAGTCATGGATGAAGTGATGAAGGTGGATGACCGAAACGCCTACCATATGACCAAGCGCCTGGCCCGGGAGGAGGGGCTCCTATTGGGCATCTCCTCCGGCGCCAACGTGACGGCGGCATGCCGGGTGGCCCGGAGGCTCGGCCCGGAGGCCGCGGTGGTAACCATTTGTTGCGACATGGGAGAACGTTATTTCAGCTTGGATGAGGAGTTCCAGGGTGAGCCCCCCTCGGACGGCCTATAAACTGGGTGCCTGGGCCCTCGGCTAATGTTTGAACAGGGAAGACAGGTCGGGAACCTCATAGGCTTGGGTCACGTGCTGGCTGCCTTCCCGGCAGACCCAGGTGTCCTTTTTTAAAATCCTCATGGCACGAAGTTGCGAGGAGGTGTAGGGCCCTTCCCAGCGGTCATTTTTATAAACCAT
Organism: candidate division FCPU426 bacterium; assembly: GCA_963771075.1. Taxonomy (GTDB): domain Bacteria; phylum Oederibacteriota; class Muellerivitia; order Muellerivitales; family Muellerivitaceae; genus CAVTWJ01. The sequence goes on from CAVYSE010000005.1 coordinate 123,496, forward strand.
GAAAGAAGTGTCCTTCGGAGCCGGTTCGGAAAGGGGTGAAAGCTTGAGAAAATCAAGGTTTTCCTTTTCCTCGTCGAGTATCTCGGGGGTCCCCTCTTCCTCTTTTTTCCCGCGGTGCGAGGTTCGGGTTTTGTCCATGGGTTGACTGTCCCGGATGTGTTTTCTTGTTTCCTTATCTTCCAAATGGGGGTCCAGCTTTTTGGATTTCCGCTCCGTCGTGGTGACCGAGGCGATTAATTCCTCATCTTCCTTGAGCCTGTGGATTTCCTCTTTCAAGTGCTGGACCTTGGTCTTGTCGGGTACCGGTTTGGCTAGCTCGTTGTCCAACTCAATGCGTTTGAGGTGGAGCGGGTAGGATTTCCGGAGGATCTTGAAACATCTTTCCAATTCCGGATCGACCGGCTGGGCTTGAAGGGTCATGACGTTCAAGGCCATGGAATAGGCCAACTCGGCGTTGTCGGCCTTGAGATTGGGGTCCATCCCGATGTAACGGTTGAATAGCTTAATGGCGTTCAGGTAAACCTGGTAAGCCTTCCGGATGTCTTTTTCCTCTTGATAGTATTTACCCACGAGGTAGTGGCATTGCAGGTCGAAGGATTCCTTCGGGTCAATTGCCTCGAATAGGGCCAGGGCTTCGGCGATATGGTGGGGCGCGGGTTCATGCTGGGTAAAACGGTTCAAAAGACAAAAATTGATGAACTGTGCCTGTAGCCCGTGGTCTTTGGGGTTGAACTCCAGCGCCTTCTTGAAACGTTTGTAATCCTTTTGATAACTATCGCTTTTTCCGAAGAGGGAGGTTAAGCGAATTTTGATATCCATAGAAAGCTTCCTTGATGAATAGGAGGTAGGGGCAGGATAGGAAGCGAGTGATCATAAAATCAAGAAAGATTTATTCTAAAACCACTTGAAAAACTTGAAAAAATCCCCAAAGGGAGACTTGTTGCGGCGGGTCGGAAGGCTCCTGGATTCTTCCGCGAGTACCGCGACCGGGGAGGATTCGGTAACAGGCAACTCGCGAGGGCTTTCCAATCCTGCCTTCACCTTTTCTGGCGTGGCGGTCCTGGAGGTTTTGCGTTTTTCGACCCGAACGGGTTCCATCGTTTTGCCAAAACCCTTCAGAAGGGCCATTTCCACAGAGGGGAATGCCTTCAAGATGCTGTTTAATTCCAAGAGCTCAAATGTTTCAGTCACCTCCGGGCTCATGCCTGCAAAAAACAAGTTACCCTTTTGAGCCCGGATGCGTTTGAGTTCTCCGATGAAAATGCCCCAGCCGGCGCTGCTGATGTAGGTGATGTTTTTCAAGTCGATGATCAGGTTGTACTTATTCTGGCTTAAGGCAGCTTGAAAGGTTCGCTCAAAATCGGGCGCGGTGGTGGTGTCGATAAAACCCTTGGCGTTGATGATCGTGATTTCTTTGTGAAGGGGATGGTTGGAAGCGGAAACGGTTAAATTAGCCATGGTTAACCCCTCGAAAAAATGAAAGCCTTTAGATAACCGGCATTATTAAAAGGTTTTAACGTTTTTTTCAAGGTATTCGGAAGGAGAATTTGGGAAACCGATACCCCGTGCAATGGTATAGAAAGGGCATTAAAAACGTTTTTAGGCCAAGGGATGTGATCATCGGGTAAGGGCACCCTTTCTTAATTATTTTATGATGGAGTGTCCGGCTCCCTTCGCTAAACTTTCCGCACTTTTATGGAACCAATTCCTCGACCTCTCATTTTAATAACAGGAGCCACCGGTTATGTGGGTGGTAGGCTTTTACCCCTCCTGGCTGAAAAGGGCTTCGCCCTGCGTTGCATGGCGAGAACACCTGAGCAATTGAAAGCCAAAACTCCTGCGGGGGTGGAGGTGATACCGGGTGATGTGCTTAACAAGGATTCCCTGCTCAAGGCCCTGCAGGGCGTGCATACGGCCTTTTACCTCGTGCACTCCATGGCGTCCACTTCCCGTTTCGAGGAAATGGACCGGATCGCGGCCAAAAATTTCGCCGAGGCCGCCCGTCGCAACCATATCAAAAAGATCGTCTACCTGGGCGGACTTTCCCAAGACACTTCGGGAAACCGCCACTTGGCCAGCCGGGAGGAAGTGGGAAAAATCCTGCGTTCGTGCGGGGTACCCACCGTTGAATTCCAAGCTTCTTTCATTATCGGTTCAGGGAGTTATTCCTTTGAAATAATCCGATCTTTGGTCGACCGTTGGCCGGTTATGCTGACACCCCGCTGGGTAGGGACCCTCTGCCAGCCGATCGCCATTAACGATGTTCTCGCTTACCTGGTGGCGGCTCTTGAAAAACCCTATTTGGAGAGCCAGGTTTTCCCCATCGGGGGGGCCGAAAAGATTTCGTATGGCGGATTGATGAGGGAATATGCCCGACAAAGGGGTTTGAAACGGTTGTTGATTCCCGTGCCCATTCGTACTCCCGTTATGTCCGCCCTTTGGCTGGGGTTCATCACCCCGGTCTACCCGCGGGTGGCCCGCCAACTCGTCGAGGGGCTCCGGGAGCAATCGGTCGTGAATGATTTGACCGCCGCAAAGATTTTTCCCGTCAAACCCGTGGGATATCGGGAGGCCCTGGCCAGCTCTATCCGAAATGAAGATCGAGAAACCCCCTTGACCAACTGGTTTGACGCTTTTTCCAACCGAAAATAAAAATCCTTCATGTGTATCCCGCCCTTTGCGGTCGGGAGCCCCTCAAAAATCCTGACAACCAGTTTCACTTTCAACCCTTTTGGAAAACAATTTCTCTTCATTTAAATGTGACGGGGGTCATAACGTAAAGCCCCTGTCGCGACCAAAATACCCCTGCTGCGAATATGCGCGCTTTGTGCACCCTTTTAAGGAGAGTGAAATGAGTGATTCCCCCTACGCGACGATGGATGCCAATGAAGCGGTAGCCCATGTGGCCTACCGGCTTAACGAGGTGATCTCCATCTATCCCATTACGCCTTCATCGCCCATGGCCGAATTTTGCGACGAGTGGGCCGCCGCGGGACGCCTCAATCTTTGGGGCGTAGTGCCCACGATCATGGAAATGCAATCGGAGGGCGGCGCGGCGGGAACGGCCCACGGAGCGCTCCAAACAGGCTCCATGACCACCACCTTCACCGCCTCCCAGGGTCTGCTCCTGATGATCCCCAACATGTTCAAGATCGCGGGAGAACTGACTCCGGCGGTATTCCACGTGTCCGCCCGGTCCCTTGCCTACCACGCCCTATCCATTTTTGGCGACCATAGTGACGTCATGGCCTGCCGGATGACCGGTTTCGCCATGTTGTGCTCCAACTCCGGGCAAGAGGCCATGGACTTCGCCGCCATCGCCCAGTCCGCCTCCCTTCAGTCACGCGTGCCGTTCCTCCACTTTTTCGACGGTTTCCGGACCTCCCATGAGGTTTCTAAGGTGACCCTTATTCCCGACGAAACCTTGCAGGCCTTGATCACGCCGGAGATGGTGACCGAGGTTCGCTCGCGGGCCATGTCCCCGGACCATCCCGTCCTAAGGGGCACCGCCCAAAACCCGGATGTGTTCTTCCAGGGCCGGGAGAGGGCCAATAGCTATTACAACGCCTTACCTGGCATTGTGCAAAAGACCATGGATCAGTTCGGCAAGCTCACGGGCCGTTCCTATAAGATCTTCGAGTATCACGGAGCGCCGGACGCGGAACGGGTGTTGGTTCTAATGGGATCCGGCGCGGAGGACGCTCACGAGACGGTCGATTGGTTGCTGGCCAAGGGTGAAAAGGTGGGGGTTCTGAAGGTCAGACTCTTCCTGCCGTTCGACATCGAGGCTTTCGCCAAGGCCCTGCCCCCTACCGTGAAGACCCTGGCGGTGTTGGACCGCACCAAGGAATCGGGAAGCTTGGGTGAGCCCCTTTACATGAACGTGATGGCCGGCTTGACGGAAACCCTCGCCGTGGGAAAAACCTCCCTGAAGTTAATGCCCCGCGTCATCGGCGGGCGCTACGGCCTCTCGTGCAAAGAATTTACCCCCGCGATGATCATCGGCCTCCTGGATCATATGAAGGGCAAGGAGTTGAAGAACCACTTCACCATCGGCATCAACGACGACCTGACCCACACCAGTATTTCCTACGATGCCACGCTTTCCATCGAGCCCCCCGAGGTCAAAAGGGCGCTGTTCTTTGGCTTGGGCGCGGATGGAACGGTGGGCGCGAACAAGAATTCCATCAAGATCATCGGTGAGAACACCGATTTCTGGACCCAGGGTTATTTCGTGTACGACTCCAAGAAATCCGGTTCCATGACGACTTCCCATTTGAGGTTCGGGCCCAAGAGTATCCAATCCGCCTATTTGATCAACAAGGCGGACTTCGTGGCCTGCCACCAGCCGGCTTTCCTCACCCGCTACAACATGCTGAAGGACCTGATGCCGGGTGGAACCTTCCTCCTGAATATCGCCCAGGGTCCCCGGGATGTCTGGGAACACTTGCCCCAGAGGGTCCAGGAACAATTGATTTCCAAAAAGATTAAGTTCTATGTGATCGACGCCATCGCCGTCGCCAAGAAGGCGGGCATGGGGGGCGTATCAACACCATCATGCAGGCCTGCTATTTCGCGCTCTCCGGGGTCCTGCCCCGGGAAGAGGCGGTCGCCGCAATCAAGAAATCAATCGTGAAGACCTACAAGAAAAAGGGCGATAAGATCGTCCAGGCCAACCTGGACGCGGTGGATACCACGCTGGCCAACCTGCATGAGGTCAACTTCGAAGGGAAAAAGCCTGGGAGCCTGTCCTTCAAGAAGGTGGTGCCCGACAACGCGCCCGATTTCGTCAAGAACGTGCTGGGTAAGATCATCGCGGGAGAGGGTGACGACCTGCCCGTCTCGGCCATGCCGGCGGACGGCACCTTCCCCACCGCCACCGCGCTTTTTGAGAAGCGTGATATCGCCTTGGAAATCCCCGTTTGGAACGAGAGCCTCTGCATCCAATGTGGAAAGTGCGCGGTGGTCTGTCCTCACGCCGTCATCCGGCCCAAGGTTTACGAACCCTCCCTCCTGGGATCGGCCCCCCAAGGTTTCAAGACCGCCGTGGCCAAGCACCGCGACTGGAAGGGCATGAACTATACTCTGCAAGTGGCGCCCGAGGACTGCACCGGTTGCGGTCTTTGCGTGGAAGCCTGTCCGGTCAAAAGCAAGACCGAGGCCAACGTGAAAGCCATCAACATGAAACCCCAGCCGCCCCTGCTTGAGCAGGAAGCCAAGAATTGGGATTTCTTCCTGGGCCTTCCCGAGGCGGACCGTTCCAAGATCAACCTGGGAATGATCAGCCAGCAGCAGCTGCAGCAGCCCCTGTTCGAGTTTTCGGGCGCCTGCGCGGGCTGCGGCGAAACCCCCTACGTGAAGATGGTTTCCCAGTTGTTCGGGGACCGGATGTTGGTGGCCAACGCCACTGGATGTTCCTCCATCTATGGGGGCAACCTGCCGACCACTCCCTGGGCCAAGAACTCTTCGGGAAGGGGCCCGACTTGGAACAACTCACTTTTTGAGGACAACGCCGAGTTCGGATTGGGCTACCGGATCTCACTGGATCACCAAAACAAGACCGCCCAATCCCTCATGCGCCGCCTCGAGGCCGAAATTGGAAAAGAATTCGTGGATTCGATCGTGACGGCGGTTCAAAAGACGGACGCAGAGATCGAAGCCCAAAGGGGCCGGGTGGCCCAATTAAAGGAAAAACTGAAGGGAATCGCCAAACCCGAAGCCAAGGTCTTGTTGAGCCTCGCCGATAGTCTGGTCAAAAAATCGGTTTGGATCATGGGCGGGGACGGATGGGCCTATGACATCGGCTACGGTGGTTTGGATCACGTGCTTTCAACGGGTAAGAACGTGAATATCCTGGTCCTGGACACGGAAGTATATTCCAATACCGGGGGGCAGGCTTCCAAGTCAACCCCCAAGGGGGCCGTGGCTAAGTTTGCCGCTGCGGGAAAGCCCCAAGGCAAGAAGGATATGGGCCTCATGGCCATGACCTACGGCAACGTTTACGTGGCGAGGATCGCCCTAGGCGCCAACGACGGCCAGGTTTTGAAGGCACTTCAGGAAGCGGAAGCTTATGACGGGCCTTCCCTGATCATCGCCTACTCCCATTGCATAGCCCATGGTTACGATCTGATCAACGGGTTGAAACAGCAGAAATCCGCGGTGGATTCGGGCCAATGGGTCCTTTATCGGTATAACCCCGACCGGATGAAGGTGGGTGAAAACCCCCTGACGGTTGATTCGGGCGCCTTGAAAATGTCGGTGCAGGAATACGAAATGCAGGAAAACCGATTCAAGATGCTCACTTTGAGCAAGCCCGAGGAAGCAAAGAAATATTTCGAGCAGGCCCAGGCGGACGCCCAGTACCGGTGGAATTATTACCAGTACCTCTCGAAGTTGGACCCCAAGGCCTTCTCGACAGGGGTCGCGGCCCTCGCCCAGGCGGTCACGCCTCCCGTCCCGGAAAAGGCGTAAGCCGAAAGGTTGCAGCTAGCTGGAAACGGCGGCTTTCCCCAAAGCCGATACCAACTTAGGGGCGCCCGGGTGGGGCCAAGGGCGCAGGTTCAAAAGGAAATGAAGAACTAAGGAGCCGATATGGTTGACCTCAGCACGACGTACATGGGATTGAAACTCAAAAACCCTTTGGTGCCCTCGTCCAGCCCGGTCTCGAAAGACCTGGACTCGATCAAGAAGGTCGAGGACGCGGGGGCCGGAGCCCTTGTGCTTTATTCGCTCTTTGAGGAGCAGATTTTCGTCGAGCAATACGGTTTGCAGAACGACTTGAACCGGGGAGTGGATAGTTTCCCGGAGGCCTTGAGCTATTTTCCAGAGCCTGAGACGCTGGACTTGGCAAGCGAGAAATACTACCAGCTAATCCAAAAGGCCAAACGTTCCACCGAAATACCCATCATCGCCAGTTTGAACGGGACGACCCTGGGCGGGTGGACCGATTGCGCCAAGAATATGGAACAGGCGGGGGCGGACGGCCTGGAACTGAACCTTTACAACATCCCGACCGATTTCAACACACCCGGGGCGGTTTTCGAGGAACGCAATTACGAGATATTCCGCATGGTCAAGAGCGCCGTGCGTATTCCCGTGGCCGTCAAGCTGTCGGCTTTTCACACGAACATGGCCTACACAGCCCGGAAATTTTCCGAGGCGGGCGCTGACGGTCTGGTAGTGTTTAACCGGTTCTACCAGCCTGATTTCGACATCGAGAATAAATTGGTGTCTCCCACGGCCGTCTTGTCCGGTCCGCAGGACCTGCGGCTTTGCCTGACCTGGATCGCGATCCTCCGGGGGAAGCTCAAGGTCAATCTTGCGGCGACCGGGGGGGTTCAGCACGCCGTGGATGTGCTCAAGGTGACCATGGCGGGAGCCGATATTGCCCAGCTTTGCAGTACGCTTCTTCGAAATGGGGTGCCCTATATCCAGACGTTGCTTGAAAATATCGTGAAGTGGATGGAAGAGAACGAATACCAGTCGCTCCAAGAAATGAAGGGGTGCATGAGCCAGGAACATTGCGAGGACCCCTCGGCCTTTGAAAGAGCCCATTATTTACGTACGTTAGCGGGTTATAAGAGCGGGGCAGATGGATTTCAAGGCAACGAGCGGAAGGATCCCTGAGTTCAGGTCCTGTTTTCAAGGGAGGGGATCGAATCGGACCGCCCCTCTTTTTGGGGGAGGCGTCCCATCCTAATCATTTGCTCCTATTGCCGGGAATTGATGGGTGAAAAGGAACCTTTCGGCGATTCGGGTTTGACCCACGGTATATGCCCTTCCTGTTATGACCACTTTTCCCGCCAATGGGAAGGTTATCAACTATCCGATTTCCTGGATCAATTTGACCAGCCCATCCTCATTTTTAGCGGTGACACGAGGTTAATCGCCTTCAATCAAAGTTACGCCCAGGCCTATCTGGAGGATGGGGAGAAACCCCGGGGTCTTTTGGGGGGAGAGTTCATGGAATGCGCCCGGGCCCGCCTGCCGGAGGGATGTGGCAAAACCGTCCATTGCCGTTCCTGCGCCATCCGCAACACCATCAACGCCACCTTCCGGACGGGCCAGTCCCAGAAGGATGTACCCGCCTTCCTGAACACCGACGTGAACGGCAAACCCGCAGTCAAGAAACTCCGGCTGTCCTCCGAAATTCAAGGACTCATGGACGCTATGCCGATATCGGCATAGTGTTCAAAATGCCGAATCCCGGATTATGCCGAATCAGTTCCGTTCCGCCTGTTTTCCCGTAAGAAAAGGTGATTTCATTCGGCATAAAACTCAGAAGTTGAGCGGTGTTTGAGGTAGGCACATGGCACTCGGAACCGGGTTAACTTTCGTCGGACCGTCTGTCAGGCCGTGTTATTTTTTCTCCTTTGTCGGAAATCTGGTCAAAAGGAGCAATGAAATGAGAACGGCACTAGCAGATAGGATTTGCGAGAAGGTTGGGATGATCGACGGTCCACTTGGTAAGTACGCAAGACAATTCCAAAGCTTCCTGGAAAGTCAGCGCTACAGTCAGGCGAGAATCTATCAATATATCCGCTGCATCGCGGCTCTAAATCAGTTCATGAGAAGATCCAGAGTCGAAGTGAAAAACCTTGATGAGGATCGAGTTGTCGACCTTTTCACGAACTTGGATTTACCACCATCCTATAAGAAAAAGGGGACCGACTTCATGGTCAGGAATTTCATCAAATTCCTGGTGGAGTTGGGAGTGACGAAACCGGTCTTGCCACCGGTGATTGCCGATACTCCCCGTATGCGCCTCAGGAAGGATTACGAGGAGCATCTTCGCCGCCAACGAGGACTTACTGAGAAATCAATCATCCATTACTGGTACTTCGTTGATCGTTTCCTCAAGTTTCTTTTTCCAGATGGAAAGGATGATCTTCTCGGGATTTCACCCCAAGGCATCGTAAGGTTTATTCAGTTCCAGTTATCGCGCCGAAAACTGTTTCGCGACAAAACCCAGTCAACGAAACTGAGAAACTTTCTGCTGTTTCTCTTCAAAAGCGGGAGAACGGCCACCAATCTTGCGCCGTGTGTCCCCCGAATTGCTCAACCGCACCAGCCTGCGCTTCCGCGACATGTCACGCCTGAGCAAGTGGAAACTCTGCTTGCTGCCGTCAAAAAGGACACACCTATCGGGCGGCGCAATTACGCCATAGTGCTTCTTCTGGCACGGTTAGGATTGCGTCCCACGGAAGTAATAGCGATTCAAATTGACGATATCAATTGGCGCAAGGGCGAGATTCTCATTCGCGGAAAAGGACAACTGCACGATCGCATGCCTCTTCCCAAGGACGTGGGCGAAGTCCTAGCCAAATATATTCGGCGGGATCGCAAGACGGCTTCTCGATCATTGTTCGTTACAGAGCGTGCACCACGTATACCGTTCCACGACGCGACGATACTTAACTCGATTTTGAAGGACGCCTTTGAGAAGACCGGCCTGAGGCCGCCAACCCGATATGTGGGGGCCCATATTTTGCGGCATAGTTTGGCCATGAAGCTGATGGGCCGTGGAGCATCGCTTCCCGAAGTGGGCGACATACTACGCCACCGATCCAGACAAACGACCATGATTTACGCCAAGATCGACATTGAAGGCCTGCGCTCGGTCGCCCAACCCTGGCCAACTGAGGGAGGTGCAAAATGAGCAACCTATCCCAAGAACTCGACCGTTATTTGACGATCCGCCGCGGCCTGGGCTTCGACCTCAGTACCTCGGCCAGGGTGCTTCGAAGATTTATTGCCTTCGCAGAACAACAAAGTGTTGACCACATATCTACCGATTTGTTCCTGAAATGGCAAAAGGATTTTGGCAAGGCGCGCCGCCCGACTTGGGCCGCTCGCCTAACGATAATCCGGCTTTTTGCTCAATGGCTTCATGGCCTCGACCCGGCGCATGAAGTGCCGCCGAAAGGGCTTATTCCCTATCGGTTTCGCCGTCCAAAACCCCACATCTACAGTGATGAGGAAGTCAGGAAGATTATTGAAACTGCGGCAGAGCTTCCCTCGATGAGTGGAATTCGTGCGTTGACCTTTTCAACCATGTTCGGATTGATCGCTGTCACCGGTCTCAGGATCAGTGAGGCGCTTGGCCTGGACAATGATGACGTTGATTTGGATATCGGCGTATTGACGATTCGACGAGGTAAAGCAGGAAAGGCGCGGTTGGCACCTATCTCAGACAGCGTCTCCAGACGGCTGAAAGCCTACGCTATCAAACGCGACCAGCTTGTAGGCTTCGTGCCTCAATCGTTCTTTGCCACGGAAGAAGGAGCCCGTCCAGATGATTGTAGCGCACGCTACAACTTCGCGATGGTCTGCCAGCAAATCGGACTTCGGTCCCCACAACGATTCTCGAAGCATGGGCGGGGTCCGCGCATCCACGATCTCCGACACACCTTCGCCGCACGCACGATGGTCGGGTGGTATCGAGCGGGTAAAGACCCTGCACGAGAGATGATTAAGTTAACGACCTATCTCGGTCACAAAAGTCCGGAGCACACCTACTGGTATATCGAGGCGGTCCCCGAATTGCTGGAACTCGCCTCTCGGCGGGTAACCGGTAACTTGGCTGGGGAGGTGCGGCAATGAACCCCTCAACCTTCCCTGAACTTCTCCAGCACTTTTTTACCGAGCGTTTGCGCAACCAGATGGAGGCAAGCCCAAATACGATTGCCGGATATCGCGATACCTTTCGCTTGTTCCTGCGTTTCGCCGGTGAAAAACGCGGCAAGGGCCCAACGAAACTTCGGATTGAAGATTTAGATGTCGAACTGGTGGGCGACTTTCTCCACCATGTCGAAACCGCTCGGAAGAATACCGCGCGCAGTAGGAATATCCGTTTGACCGCTATCCGATCTTTCTTTCGTTACGTGGCAATGAGCGAGCCCGCCTATATGCTCCATTGCCAAAAAATACTGGCCATGCCAAGTAAACGCTATGTCCGTCGAACTGTGGATTTCCTGGATCGGTCGGAGATTGAAGCGCTTCTCAAAGCGCCGGACCGGGCAACCTGGGTTGGTCGTCGTGATCAGTTGATTTTGCTAGTTGCGCTGCAAACAGGATTGCGTTCATCCGAATTGATCAATTTGCGCCCCCAGGATGTCGTTCTTGGTGCGGGCGCTCATATCCGGTGTGAAGGAAAAGGGCGTAAACAGCGGTGCACCCCACTTCGAAAAGAAACCGTAAAGCTACTCGAAGCATGGGTGAAAGAACATCAAGCCGCTAAAAACGGTCCTCTTTTCCCCACGATACGGGGAGACCGGATGAGTCGGGACGCATTTGAGTGTATCGTCCGAAAACACACATTATCGGCGTCAGCGACATGTAGTTCGCTGGTTGGAAAACGGGTCAGCCCGCATGTCCTCCGGCACAGCACGGCCATGGAACTGTTGCAACACGGGGTTGACCAATCGGTGATCGCCCTTTGGCTCGGGCATGAGTCCATCGAAACCACGCAGGTCTACATGCATGCGGATCTTCGGATCAAGGAGAAAGCCTTGTCCAGTGTGGCTACAAGCACATGTAAGCCGGGGCGGTATCGTCCCGACGACAAGTTGCTCGCGTTTCTGGAGGCGCTTTGATTATGCCGAATCGACGATTGGGCCGGAGTAGTCAGTTCAACAGGTTCTCCGGTCCATTCGGCATAATCCGGGATTCGGCATTTTGGTTAAACTCATGATCGAGGACATGGGGGCAGACACAGCGGGAAGTCCAACCCTGGGTTCTTCCGCTTCAATATCCTGAAATTTTATTCAGGGCCCGCTAGCATTTTTTTGCACCTGCCCCCTAGCATGGAATTTCGGGAGGCCGCCATGAACCTTTATGAATTCTCCGCCCAAACGATTGATGGGAAGGAAAAATTTTTAGCCGATTACAGGGGTAAGATCCTGCTGATCGTCAATGTAGCCAGCCATTGCGGTTTTACACCCCAATACCAGGGTCTTCAAAAACTTTATGAAAAATACCAATCCCGGGGTTTGGAAATATTGGGATTTCCCTGCAACCAATTCGGAGCCCAGGAACCCGGCGCGGAGTCGGAAATCAAATCCTTTTGTGAGCTGAATTTTGGAGTGACTTTCCAGCTTTTCGCCAAGATCGACGTGAACGGGGAAAAGGCCCATCCCCTTTACCGATTCCTAACCCGGGATCTTCCGGGCCTATTGGGCACCGAGGCGATCAAGTGGAATTTCACGAAATTCCTGGCTGATCGGGAAGGAAACCCGGTTAAACGATACGGATCCATGGACAAGCCGGAGAGCCTGGAAAAGGACATTGAGGGGCTCTTATAACCCCTCATCGGGATGGGGTATAATGGATATATTATGGAAGGTCGTTGAGTGAAATGACGTCCCAGCGTCGCGTCTTAAGGGAGCCTGCCATGAAAGTTATTTGTTCCTACTGCAGGGTCCCGATTGGGGAAAAAGAACCCCTGGACGACACGACCACCACCCACAGCATTTGCAAAGAGTGTTTCGAATATTTTTCCCGCCAATGGGTTGGGTTTCATCTATCCGACTACCTGGATACTTTCGAGGAGCCCATGGCCTTTTTCAATCCCAACACCCGGGTGGTTGCCTATAACAATGGGTACGCCCAAGCTTTCTTGACCGGGGACGAAAAAACCATCGGTGTGCTTTGCGGCGAGTTTTTGAATTGCTCCAACTCCAAATTGGCGGAAGGCTGCGGAAGAACGGAATTTTGTCCTGCCTGCGGTTTCCGAAACGCGATCTTGAAAACACTGCGAACCGGTCTTCCCCAGGAAAAAGTTCCTGCCACCCTGAAAACCATTGAAATGGGGAAATCGGTGGAGAAACATTTCGAAATATCCACTGAACGGCATGGGCCCGTGGTACGCATGAAGTTTGAAAAACTTATTATGGAAAACTAAGGCCCTTTTCCCGGTTGGCCCCTATCCCGCCATGAATTTCAGCCAAATTTCCCGGGTTCGTGGGCCGTCAAACTCACAAAAATAGATACCCTGCCATGTTCCCAGCTGAACCTTCCCGTTTTCAACGATAAAAACCTGGGATGAGCCTGTTAAGACCGCTTTGATATGGGCGTCCGCATTATTTTCGGCGTGGTGGAACTCGGGAGATGGGGGGATACTTTTCCTCAAATGGAAGAGAAGGTCCCTTTTCACGTCGGGATCTGCGTTTTCGTTTACGGAGATCGCGGCCGTAGTATGGGGACAATAAACCGTAAGGATCCCAGAACCTGATTTTTGAGCGGTAACGAACCGTTCCACTTGCCCTGTGATGTCTAAAATTTGTTCTCGTTGATGGGTATCCAGTTTTATTCTTTCCATGGGGGTATTATAAACCCCGGCCTACCCTCCGAATCTGTCCTACCGACGCAAGACAGAAGGAGGGGGGGAAGAGTAAACCCTGATTGATAGGCTTTGGGTTATGGACGATGATGGGAGCCGATTTTGTCATTTTAGGAGGTTTTCATGGGTTTGATCATGGCTGTAGTCGTTGGGATTTTCTCCGGATGGTTGGCCGGAAAGATATGGAAAGGAAAGGGGTTTGGCCTGATCGGCGACCTGGTTGTGGGAATTCTAGGCGGCATGTTAGGTAATTTTCTTTTCAGCTTGGTTGGTTTGGCCGCCGTTGGTCTGATTGGGAATATCATCTCAGCGGTCGTGGGGGCTTTGGTTCTCTTGTGGATTCTGCGCCAGATCAAGAAGTGAGTTTTAGGAACTGGTATTAAAAGGTAAGCAACTTAGAGGTTGGTCAACAAGATGTGTTTTAAGCGATATGGTTTAGCTGGATAGGGGTGGGACAGAGAATGTTACCCCCTATATGGGGGTTATTCGGACCCAGTGAGCTTGTCACTTGCCATATAGGGTAGTGTGAGAGCATCATGTCTTTCCCAGACAGTGGATTCTTGTTCGGTTGGGCTATCGGGATAGGTTGTCAGGCTGATGGTTCCTTCGAGGTGAAGTTTCCTACCGGTTTTCCCGCCTGTCTGGTGTTACGAGGAGTCTTTCATGAAAACCTTCAAATTTGCGGAGAGTATTTTTTGCGAGTCTTGCCGTGGCCACGTAAAGATGGTGGATTGTCGCGTGGCGCCCAAAAAAGCCAAAACCAAACCCCAGGTCGAAATTGATTTTGCTTGTGTCGAGTGCGGCCAGAGGGGAACCGCCCAACGGGATGCCGAATTTCTCCATTACAGCGAGAGGGAATTTTGCCTATCGAAAGGGCTTACCATCCTCAAGCCCAAGGCCAAGGGTGTGGGCGTACTTTTTACGGTCTCCCGCTAAGCCCCTTTTTTCAAAGTTTCCCATTGATCTTGCATGAGGCTTGTCATAACTCCGCGACCCGGAACCCCTTAAGATAAAAAAGCCGTAATTTTCTGCAAAGGGTGTCCATGAACTGTTACGGGGACTCTTTCGCTTGCTTCTACGACCGATACTTTAATGGCTATTCGGAACATTCCGCCCCTTACCTCCTGCATTTCGCCTCCACACTTTCAATCGATCAAAAACTTCCCAAGGTCCTGGACTTGGGTTGTGGAACCGGGCACCTGGCCCGCCGGTTCCTGGAAGCGGGTTATGAGGTGACCGGGTTGGATTTGTCCCCCGCCATGCTGGCACTGGCCAAAACCAAGTGTCTGGCCTTTCTATACAATGGGCAAGCCTCGTTTGTGAACGCCGATTTGTCTCGCGTGGACCAGTTGGGCCCCTTCGGCCTAGTCCTTTCCACCTATAACGTTTTCAATCATCTGACCGATGCCCAATTGGCCGAGGCTTTCCGCCGTTTGGGCGCCTGCCTGATCCCCTCGGGAGTGATGCTTTTTGACTATCAGACCCGTCTGGGCCTGAGGGAATGGGTCGCTCAGGAGCAGATTCCCCTGGGACAAGGCATCCTTGAAACGGAAGGCCGTTTTGACCCGGCCACCGGAAGCGCCTGGATGAGGCTGAGGGGAGCAATGGACGGGCAAAACTTCGATGAGACAATTTATAACTACTCCCTGCGCTTGAAAAAAGTGCGTGGACTCCTTGAAAAGGAAGGTTGGGAACTTATCCGTATGGCCCGTTTAGACCGGCTTGAAGAGGCGCTGGCAAGCCCGGAAAAACAAAAAAGAGTGGTGTTCCTGGCCCGTTGGTTGAATCAAGCCTGATAGAATGGGTGGGGCGGATATCCAGAAGGGGAAGGGAAAGCCATGAAAAAAGGTTGGATCGAGACCCCCAGTCATCCGAAGGACCCACTCTTGACCGATTACCGTGCTGTGGCGGTCGCGGACGCCGCCCTTCTCTTGAAAGAACCGCAATATTCCAAGACCGCATTTCATGGGGGCGACCTGGCCCGGACCCTGGCCCATCTTTTGAGGAGCCAACCCGAGGATTTAACCGAAGGGAGGCTTCGTTATTGCAGCCAGGAACCCTTAAAAGATGGAATGTTTTTGGAAGTTTCCATGTTTCTTCCCGATTTTCACTGCAAGTTGAAATTCCTGATCCAAACGAAGGCTGTGGATTTCAAGGCCGAAATGAAGGAAATGGTCTTTAGCGTGGGGATGATCATCCTCGCCGTCCACCGCGGGGATTTGGAATTTCTCAACCAAGTGATCGTCAGCCGCAAGCAAAAAGGCGGGGTGTGAGCCATTGCTTTTGAAGGCGTTGAATCCTAGGGTGAACATCAGGAGGATTCCATGCCCCAAACGATTGACATTTATTCCGATGTGATCTGTCCCTGGTGCTACTTGGGGAAAAAAAGATTTGAATCCGCCCTGGCCCAATGGGGCAAAGCGGAATCGGTCGAGATCCGCTATCGCCCCTACGAACTCAATCCGGACACGCCCGAGGAGGGTATCGACCACCACTTATACCTGACATCCAAAATGGGGGGCGAACAGGCGCTCGAAGCGGCCCATAGGCGTCTAGCCGCGCTGGGCAGGGAAGTCGGCATCGATTACAAGTTTGAGCTCATCGACAAGATCCCCAATACCTTTCTGGCCCATCGGGTTCTCTGGCTTGCCGACCAGGAAGGCGTGGGGAAGGAAGCGCAGGACCTATTCTTCGACGGTTATTTCACCGGCGGAAAAGACCTGACTCAAAAGGACACCTTGATCGAGTTGGCGGTTTCCGCCGGGATGGACCGGAATAAAGTCGATGGGCTTTTAAGCTCGGCGGAAGGTGCGATGGAAGTCCGCAACGCCGAGGAGAAGGCCTACGACTTGGGGATCACCGGCGTACCTTTTTTTGTTTTTAACAACCAGTTCGCGGTTTCAGGCGCCCAAACGACCGAAACCTTCCTGCAAGCCCTGAACCGAATGGCTCAAGCCCAACCGCTGTGAATCCGGGGGCCCGCCGGTTGGGCTTCGATGATTCTCGATTCTTCCTCCGCCAGAGCGCGCCACCGCGGTTCCAGCTTTTCCGTGGGCAATAGTTTCTTGGCCATTTCAATAAAGATCCGATAATGGCCTTTTTCGCTTTTCACCAGCGATCCGAAAAAACGGGAAAGTTCGGCGTCTTTCGATCCTTCGGCCAGGCGTTCAAACCTTTCGCAGGAACGGGCTTCGATCAGGGCCGAAACCAGCAGGCGGTCCACAAGTTCCTCGGGGCCCTTCCCCTTTCGTACCAGGCGGCCCAGGGCGAATGCATAGGGGTTGCGGTGGGTTTTCGGCAGGGTCCCTCCCCGTTTATCCAGTAAACGTAACACCAGGCTTAAATGCTGGGTCTCGTCCTTGGCGATGGAGGCCACCGAGGATAGCCAAGCCTCGGGGGCTTCCTGGGAAGGCCATAGGTTCAAAAACTCCAGGGCGTTGTTGGCCGCCTTTTTTTCCAGGTAAGCCTGGTCGGCCAAGAGGGCGTTTGGGTCATTCAGGGCCAGGAGGGCCCAGGGGGCGGGGGTTGGGTCTCTTAAGGAAAAAGGGGAGGAGCCGGACATACCAGGCCTTTAGAAATAATTTATTCCACCGCGATAGTCGGGTGGTGACCCTCATCGTATAAAATACCCCGCCGTGAGGAAACTTATTTTGCCCAAGAGGAAAGAAGTTTTGACAGCGAATTACCGGGGGAAAACCTCCCTGATTGAGAAAAAGGCGCCTTTCGGCGACCACCATTTCCGGATGTTGGTTTCCGCCGTCAAGAAAGCCCTGACCGTCAACAAGAACCGACCCCAGGGGCACAAGCGACTTTACGCCAGTTCGATGGCCTACAAAACCATCCTGGCGCTGGTGCCGGCCCTGGCCATCGCCATGGCGATCCTCTCCGGACCCGCTTTCACCGAGAAAAGGGAGGTGATCCTCGACAAGATCGTCGATTTGATATACCCGGTGGAAAATTTAGACCATGACCCGACCCTGGACGACCTGGAAAGGTCCAAGATGCAGGAACTCAACCAGGGTGGTAAACAGGAGATCATGAGTTCCATGAACCGCTTTGCCAGCCATGCCCGGGGGGTGGGGATCACGGGCCTGGCCGCTTTCGCGGTGGTGGTTTTTCTCCTGCTTCGGGACGTGGAACATTCCTTCAATTACCTGTGGGGAATCCAAAAGGGCCGCAGGATCAGCGTGCAGGTTTTGAGGCATCTGGGTTTTCTGGTGGCCGCTCCCCTGTTGGCGGTGATTTGGCTATATTTCAAGGGGTGGGTATTGAGTTGGCCGATCATGCGCCCCTTCCTGGATCTTTCCCTGGTTTCGGTGATCTTTCCCTTCATGGGCCTGTGGTTAAGCTGCGCCCTGATGTACGCTTTGGTGCCCAATACCAAGGTGCATCTGCGCGGGGCCGTCTGGGCGGGGCTTTTGGCGTCCCTGGCGCTTGAGATCGCCCGTGAAGGCATGAACTATTACACGGTACATGTATTGGCACATTCCCACGTCTACGGGGCCCTTTGGGTTTTTCCGGTGATCCTGATCTGGTTTTACGTTTCCTGGACGATCATTCTTTTTGGGGCTGAGGTTGCCTATTACCTCCAGGACCCCACGGGGGAAGCCATGGAAGGAAGGCGCTAAAGATTTGCCGTGAAGCTTAGGCAGCCCTCCGCGTGTTATCCTAAAACCCAATGAAAAAAATAGGCCCATCCCGATCCCTTCCCCTTTTTATTCCCCTGGCGTTTTTTGTATTGTTCATGGATTGCGTTTTACCGGTTCGCTCCCAAACCGGCGACCCCTATCTGGTATCCGCGGACTTTTACGTCAGCGTGGATAATTGGGCGGATATTTGGCTCAATGGCATTTCCATCGTGGACTCACTGCCCCATACCCCGCCCAACGTTTATACCAAAAGGCTTAAAAACAAGCTTTCCACCCTTTGTTACTTCACCCGGGACAATGTCTTGGCGATCGAAATCAGCAAATCGGTTTTGCCCCCTAAAAACCAGGACCAAAAATCCGTCGGGTTCGCCTACATCCTCATTCTGAAGCTTTCCGACGGCAGGGAAATCACCCTGACGAGCGCGGAAGCGGCCGATCACAAGGCCTTTTATGTTCCGAACCAAAATGATAGCGATCCGAGGGACTGGAATCGCAAGGGGTTCGATGACTCGTCGTGGGGTTCCGCCTATTTAACGGGAGTGACCATACCGGATTGCACCGATGTGCCGGACCCGCGGACCGGAACCAAAGCTCCTTTTCTTTCGGCCCGGGGTATCTCCTATGAATCCCTTCAACCGGGGGAAAGGCACCTCTTTCGACGCGCTTTCAGCCTCCCCATCCGCCCCAATCCGCGGTGCCTGACTCCCACTCCGGAAAAGGAGTCCGAAAGGCCCGCCGCCGTCCTGCCGGAGACTCCTCGGCATCCCGAGTTGTCCCATCCTTCCCGACCCACGGAAACTTTCACCCCGACCGCAACCGACACGCCGGTGAATGTCATTCGTGAAATACCACCCATCTTACCGACCCCAACACCCCTCATTCCCTTTACCCCGACCCCCATTCCCAGGCTGACCGATACCCCCTGGGTGAACGATACCGGGCCTTTCCAATCCCCCGTGGTGGTCCCTCCGATCAAACCCCTGCGCCCTAAATCCAAACCCCTTTGGCATTCGACACCCAATCCAGGGGAGTCCGCGCCTTCCCCGGAGGAAATTCCGCCCACCTGGACGCCCATCCCGCGTCCCATTCATAGGAAACGAAAAATTCAGGCCATTTATCCAACTTGGACGGTCAAGTTTTGGACGCCCAGCCCAACACCGACCTCCACGCCTACTCCAACTCCCACTATTTTTTGGAATTATCATCCACCAACTCCCACTCCGCAGGCGCTGGACATTCTGCCGATCCTGCCAACGCCCACGGTACCGCCGCCGGGATCCAATGCCTTGCCCCAAACGTTGGTGGCGGACAGCCTGCCGGCAAATTTATACGTTAACTTCGCCGATGGGCCGGGGGTTTACCGGGTTGACATCCTCGACCTTCAGGGCAAAGTCATCCGGAGGGTCTACGAGAACAGGGTGACCACTCAGAAAGAGGATTGGGCCTATTGGGATGGAAAGGACGGATCGGGGCGAATGGAGCCTCCCGGCACCTATCGGGTGGTTTTCACCCTGGATGAAACCCGGCTGAAGGATGTGTTTTTACGAATCGGGGCGGAGTCACCCTGACCCCAAGGTGCGCGGGGCTTTCGTCGATCCTACCCCTTGATTATCCGATTCAACTTGGGGTTAATGTTTTTAAATGATCTTGAACCGAAATAAGAAAATATTGGTCGTCGGAGTAGGCGGATTGGGTTGTCCCGCCGCCTTAGGGCTGGCTTCCGGGGGTTGGGATTGCTTGACCCTCATGGACCCGGACCGGGTCGAGTTATCCAACCTCCACCGGCAGGTGCTCTATTCCCAGTCCGACCTGGGAAAACCCAAAGCTGAAACCGCCGCGCAAAAATTATCCAGTCTTTTCCCGGAGGGCCATTTCGAAGCAATCCCCCTGGCCCTGGACGCTTCCAATGGGGATCAAGTCCTCTCCCGTTTCGACCTGGTGGTGGACGGGCTGGACCGCCTGGAAAAGAAGTTTTTCCTGAACGATGCCTGCGTCCGGATAGGCAAGCCCTATGTGCACGCGGGGGTGGTCATGTTCGAGGGACAGGTGATGGGTGTGTCCCCCGGAAAAAGCGCCTGCCTGCGCTGCTTGATTCCCAAGATCCCGCCCCCTTTCGCCATGCCCACTTGCCGCGAGGCTGGGGTTCTGGGGTCCTTCTCGCAAAGCGTGGGAACCCTGGCCGCCCTGGAGGCCTCGCGTCTGCTCAAGGGGGAAAGTCGATTGAGACTTTGGAAGATGGATTTACTCACGAGGAACCTGCGGTCGATAATTCCTTCTCGAAACCCCAAATGCTTGGCTTGCGGTAAGGAGGGAGGATCGGCTGAGATTCTCCCAGCGGTTTGTTCTATATAAAGGGTGATTTGCTTTCTAAGAACCGGTTTCAAAACCTCCAACTTTTACCGTGACCCGTCCCCTTTTGGGGGAGGGTAGTAAAATGCATGAGACGCGAAGAAAACAGAGTTTTCTTACTGCTTTTAAGTTCGTTTTTTATGCTGACAAATGGGTTCAGAGATAAAATACATAGATCCCGGTTGGATTCCTATTTATTGATCGTGGGGTATTTCATGCGACATCCGCTCCGCTTTGCCCATATCGCCTTCGCTGGCATCGCCCTTTTGTGGAGTTACGCCTTCGCCGCGACCTCCGACGACTATTACAAAGCCGCCATGACTCTTTATAACGCCAAGAACTATGACCAAGCCGTAAAGTATTTCAACGCGGCCTTACAAGTAGACCCCAATAACGCGGCGGCCCTGCAGGGAAGGGCGAATTGTTTTTACACCCAAGGCAACACTTCCGCCGCCCTGGCGGATTACCAGAAGGTTCTGGCCCAAAATCCAAGCAACCCCCAGCTTGCCCAGTTCGTCCAGGCGCTTCAAACCAAGGTAGGGTCCACGCCTCCCGCCGCGCCGGGACCGGCCCCAGGGGACCCTTACGCCCAGGGAGTCGCTTTCTACGGCCAAAAGCAGTATCAAGCCGCGATCCCCGATTTCCAGGAAGCCAGCCGATTGAATCCATCCGACGCGAAGCCCTATTACTACCTGGGGCTTTGTGACATGTGGGTCGGGGACGCCCGGGGAGGCGCATTGAACCTTTCCCTGTCGAATCGTAAACAACCCAATCCAAGCGTGGAAGCCTACGTGAACCAGGTGATGGGCCAGCTCAGCCCCGCCGACCAACAATGGGTGACCGACCAGTTGGCGGGTTCTGCGCCTGGTACAACCCCGTCCCTGGCCGCCAGCCCCGGTTCTAAGGCCTGGCAGCAGCACCCATTTGGCGTCCGCCTAATGCCTTCCTTCGTGTTGAATAACATGACGGCCTTGAATAACGAGGCCCAGTTCGCGAAAAGCTGGGCGGCGAACCAGCAAAACATCGATCCGACAGTCGGGTTCAACGCCGAGGTTCCGAGCGGTTATACCAATCTAACGGTGGAGCCCTTTTATAAACTCGGACCCGATTTCGAGGTGGGCCTCCCGATTTGGTACGGGATCATCGGCCAATTCTCGGAGGCGGTCACTTCGGGCTCGGGAACCTACAGTTATGGGACTACCTTTAATTTTTCGGCCTTTTCCGTTGGTTTGGAAGGACGTTATTATTTCGGATCGGCGCCCCTGCGGTTTTTCATAGCGGGAGGGCCGATGGTGATTCCCATGAGCTTGAGCTCCCCATCGAGTGCAGGGACGACCGCCATTAATCCTTCCGCGATCGGGTTGGGAGCCCAGGTTCATTTGGGGGTGGATTACCAGTTGGGTGACACGATGTCAATCGGGCCTTTTTTGGGATACCAATACGCGGATATCAGCGGCTTTACCGCCACCGTCGACGGTCAAAACGTGGAACTATATTTGAATCCGAATTCCAACGGTTGGTCCACCTTCTTCCCGGGGACCTCCGGGAACACACTGTCGGGAAGCACCCCCTTCGACGTTGACTTAAGCGGGCTTTTCTTTGGTTTGCAATTCTCGGCGGTTTTTTAACCCGATCCCCTCAACACGATAAACTCGAAGGACGCGAAACCCCTGGCGCAAGACTGCCTGGTTTTTTTATATTTTCTGACAAAACCTAATATTTACCACAAAGACACAGAGACACATGCCGTCCATCCATGAGACAGTAAACCCGGATAATGGGTTTTAGATTTCTTGAATTTAGAAAGATTTTTCTCTGTGCCTCTGTGGCCGCCAAAGGCGGCCTGTGGTGAAATTAGGTTTTGTTATAGTCTCTTAGCCTGAAAAGGGTAAAACGCTTTCATTTTGGTTCGCCAAGAACTGGGTCTTATGGGGCCGTCTTATGATATCTTGTCCGATATAACCAAGGAGTTGGCGTGCCCTATGATTAAAAAAATGGTCTTAGTGGTTCCCGGGGAGTATACCTTCGAGAACTTCTTTGCCCCTCGGTTCAAAAAAACCAATTTGGAAATTTTTGACGTGGACACCAACCGGCGCGGGATACAGCGCAAGGGAAACAACCATCTGGTGGTCTTTTTGGACTATGTTTATAAAAAGCCTCTCGATCAATTCTCGGAGACCCAGGGAATCGAGTCCGAAACCATCGTTTATTTGACCCAAACCCACATCGAGTTCTTCAAACAAATGTTCGACCACCAGAAGGAGCTTTCCGTATACGCACTTTCCTATGACGCGAGGATGTCGCTCATCGCTTGGGAAGTCATCACCCACATCGCGGACGACAAGAGGGTCCTGGTCGAGGAAGGTTTCGGGGAATGGATGAAGGGTCCTGAATTGGCCCGGGAATTAAAAGACTTTCTCGATTTCAAACAGGATGGCCAGAAGGCATAAAGGCGTTTTTTGATCGGCGTGGGCGGGTCTGATCGTCTAGGCCTGACCCTTTACGCGAATATCACTCAGGAAAAGGCGATGAGCACAAGCCTTACTTTTCTACTTTTCCCCCCCCAGGTATTCTGGCGGTCATGTAATATTACAAACAAGGGACTTGGACCTCCGGCCCGCCCTTTTCGTGGCAACCGGCCTGGTGTTGGGGGCCTGGTCGGGTTATGGATCGTGGTCGGCGCCCTGAAAGGGTTCACGGTCAAGGGAATTGCCTCTTTCCTGAATTTACAGATAGAGTCCGTTTTAAATCTTGCTTTATTTGGTTGTCATTGCGACGAGTGGCCGCCGATATCCCGCATTTCCTTTTGAAAATTTTAAAAGATGATGCGGGATCATCCCATTTTCCTTATTTACCCTTAAAGAAAAATGGGGCTAGGCGGACGTTCACGAGAGGCTTGTGGTAGTTGGCCTAAATTCGGCCAACCATCCATGGGCTTTAGCCCATGGACAATCCCAGTTTAAAAAAGCCTTTAAAAAGGCCAAGACGAACATCGAACTGAGATCGCGACGTCGGCAACCGCCCCGATTGGGGCGCCTCCTCTCGATGACAGACCACAAAAGCACTTCAAAACCCTTTATTTGCGAATTTGGGAAAGACCCAGGGAATTTATAAGACCCGCTGGTCATTATTCCAACGAACGAGAGGAAGTCGTGCCTAACCTATTTAAACAAGTTCACATCCTTTTCACTATTTGGCTGGTGTTAAGCTTGTCCGGATGCTCCCTCTTTTTACAAAAGCACTCGGCGTTGGCCCGGATTTCCGACCCCGAAGTTTCTTTTACCCCCCTCTCCACCCAAGAGGTTTACTATTTTATTTCTAAGGAAGCTTTTCCCCCCGAACTCCAATATCTTCCCGTGGCTGAATTATTGACACCCTACCCAAGCCAATGGACGTACAGGGATCTTGTCCAGGAATTTCAAAAAAAAGCCGCCGAGGTGGGGGCTAACGCGGTTGTGTTCGACCGGGTCAATAAAACGAAGTTGGATTTCGGCTATTGGGCTTATGAGGGCCACGCCACCGCCTACCGGCTTTATAGGCAAACTCCCAAGGAAGACGTGGATTTAAGCGCTTCGCAATTTGGGACTCAAGATCCCGACCTGAGCAAGGTGAAGTAATCCTCACCCATAGCGAGTGGGGAAGCTTCTTATGTAAGCCTTGAAACCTCCGGACAGGTTGCCCGTCTTGAAGCCGGTCTGGGTCGGCGCCTGGTTGGGGTAATAGGGCCCCAGACCCACCCCGCAATAGACCCATCTTTCCTTTTCTATAATGAATTGCATTGGAGCTTCTCATGCCGGAGCGGCGATAAAGAAGGACAGGATGTCTAGTTTGATCTCGTTTAATCGAGAGGTTATTTCAGAAAGGGGAGTCCATTGGGCGCCTGCGATGAATCCTTCTATATATTAATCCCTTTATCGAACATCAATGAGCTGGGTTGTGGGGATGCTTCTCAAGCGTTCCTTCACTTCAATGGGAGTATTCCTCCACCAATTAAAATTTTCAAAAGACATTTCAAGACCACCGCGAACCTTTAAATTCGATATATAAGAAAACTCTAATGATCTAATTCTCTTGCCTTTGAAAATCCACATTTTTTGCGTTAAGTTACAAAAATCGAAAAAATTACGTTTACCTTGGATTTTTTTCCCCATTTTGGGTATTATTTGCCACCTGCAAGATTATGATTTTAGTCATCTGTACAAAGTACCTAGTTTTTTTGTTTAGTTGTAATGGTCAAACAACACCCTGCAAGAAACTCATTTAAGACAAAGGATCGAAGATGAAAAAATTCTCTGTGATATCTGCGCCGAAAACTGCCACGACTGGGGTGGAAATTTTGGTGTCTAAACAGAAAAAATTCCAAGGGTTTAAACGACCTCTTTTTCTCCTTCTGATTCTTGCCTTTGTGGCGAAGGGGGTATTCGCCATCCCGCCCAATCCGGTTAACAACGGGTCCGATTTGAACACGGCGGTCACGGCCATTAACGCGGGCGGAGCTCCATCCACCATTACCTTTGAGAGCAGTCCCATTGACCTTTCCGGCCTGACGCTTCCAACCCTGGGCCAGAACGTCCTAATTTGGAATTTCGGATCAGCCCCAGTCACCCTTCTGAACTCCACGGGTGCCGCGGTGAGTTTTATTTCTTCGGCGCAACTGACCCTCGATAACGACGTAAACCTTTCCTTGAGTGGCGGGACAAGCCTGGGCCTCCTGGGGAACGGCAACGGCCTGTCGGGCACCTCCGCCCTCCTCAACACGGGCTCCTTTCAGCAAAACTCTGGCAGTGCGTTATTTGTCCTGGGTGGTAATGGCACCGCCGTCACGACGATCGGCAATATCAGCGGGAACGGCGGAGCGGCTTCCTTTAATTCCACGGGCGCGGTCTCCATTTATAAAAGTGAGAACCTAGTGATTGCGGGTTCCGCGGTGTCCGGTTTCGGCAACGCGGGAGTAACGGAGGGATCGGGCGCGAACGGATCGGTCTCGGTGGGTGCACTCACAAATAATAACGGCTTGTATGCCGTGGAAGCCGGGAGCGGGGCGGACGATTACAACTTGGCCAGTGGCGGTAACGGCGGCAACGCGACTTTTACGGCCGGGGCGGTCACCTTCTTAGGCGGGGAAGGCGGAGCCATCGCCGGTTCTGGTGGCAATGCGGTCAGCGCGAACGGCGGTAATGGCGGAAACGTTTCGGCGGCCATGAACAACTACAACGGAGGGGATAGCGACTTCATCCTCCTCGGTGGCGACGGCGGCTCCAATTGGGTAACCCAAGGTGTGGGTGGCAACGGGGGCAATTCGACCGCGACCATCATCAACGGGATTTCAAGCGACTCAACCTATTTCCAAGTGGCCGCAGGCTCGGCCGGATCGGGCAATGGCTCCCTTGGCACGACGGAAGGGGCCGGTGGAAACGCCTTGGCGAACCTGGGCGGCGTTACCTTGACGGGAAATGATAATGATTCTAGTTTTGGGATTCTGGGCGGTTCGGGCGGATCGGATTATAACCTGGGCAATGGGGGCGCGGGCGGCAACGCGGCGCTCAACGTGGCGGGAGCGACTTCCATTTATGGCACCGAGGTGGAAGTGAGCGCGGGATCGGGCGGAGATTCCGCGGGCGGCAATAGCGGCAACGGCGGCAGCGCCTTGATGACTACCAGTTCCGTGACAGGGGGGGACGCCAGCTTGTACGTGTATGGCGGCGACTCCGGTAGTGACAATGGCAATGTCGGTTATGGCATCAGCGGGACGGGCGGAAACGCGACCTTAAACGTGGGCGGAGCGGTTTCGTCGGATTCTTTCGATCTCTATGTGGACGGAGGCTCCGCGAGTGAAGGTTGGGGCTTGAAGGGCTCGACGGATGGGGCGGGCGGAAGCGCCTCTGCGACCATGACGAGCCTGACCCTGACCGGATCCTCCGATATGGAATTGGACGGCGGGAGTGGCAGCGCCGATTATGGCTATAACGGCGCGAACGGCGGCAAAGGCGGCGACGCCACCCTGGCGGTTTCCTCCGCAGTTTCCATGGATTCAAGCTCTATGTATTTGTATGGGGGGAGCGGTGGAGATTCCTACTCGGGCAAAGGGGGTAACGGCGGCAATGCCACCATGAATATCGGGGGCGACTTGGACTTGACCGCGAACAGCCACTATTCCGAAATCGAACTAGAGGGCGGTGATGGTGGATACAACGACGGATACGCCTACGGCATCAGCGGCCAGGGTGGAAACGCGGCCCTGAACGTGGCCGGCGCGGTTTCCATGGTCGGGAGCGACATCTATGTTTACGGGGGAGACGGGGATTACGGCTATGCGGTTAAGGGTACGGCCGAGGCCGCGGGCGGCAATGCGGCCGCCACCATGACAGGTCTTTCCATGACGAATTCCACTTTTGAAGTGGATGGCGGCAGCGGAGCCTATGATTACGATGACCCGGGCCTGGGCAACGGCGGCAATGGGGGCAACGGGACCCTTCTGGTTTCGGGCGCGGTGTCGGAGGGTTCCAGCACGCTGGAGGTTTACGGAGGGGATGGGGGAGAATCGTATTCTGGAAACGGAGGAAACGGCGGCAATGCCCTGATGAGCGTAGGCTCTGGATTGGCACTGACCGGTGGTTCATACCTTTATGATGAAGCGGGAAGTCCCGGATATAACGATGACGACGCGTACGGTGTGGGCGGAAACGGTGGCAACGCGACCCTGGCGGTCGGGGGCGCGGTTTCCATGGATTCCAGCCAGGCTTATGTCGAGGCCGGCGGGGATGAGGATGGCTACGGCGCGCCGGGCCAGACAGAGGGCTCGGGCGGCAACGCGCTGATGACGGTTGGCTCCAGCCTAAACTTGACGAACGGATCCTACCTCTACTTGGACGGTGGACAAGGGAATTATGACTATGGTTACAACGGGGCTAACGCTGGCAACGGCGGAAGCGCGACCCTTTTGGTCTCGGGCGCGGTTTCCTTGGACGGTTCAAGCGAAATCGAAGTCGATGGCAATGACGGTGGTTATGCCTATACCGGAAACGGCGGCAACGGCGGCAACGCGCTGATGAGCGTGGGTTCCAGCCTGGCCCTGACTAATTCTTCCCGCATCAACGTTTACGGTGGGGATCCGGGTTATAACGACGGAGAGTATGGCGCACCCGGTGTGGGCGGTAATGGCGGCAACGCGACCCTCCTGGTTTCGGGCGCTGTCTCAATGGATTCCAGCCGAGTTTATGTCGAGGCCGGCGGGGATGAGGACGGCTATGGCGGCATCGGGACGACCGAAGGCTCGGGTGGAAACGCCCTGATGGCTGTGGGCTCGGGCTTGGCCATGACGAGCGGTTCCTACCTTGAACTGTACGGCGGCACTGGGGATTATGACTATGGCTATGGCCGGGCCAATGGCGGCAATGGCGGAAGCGCTACCCTTTTGGTCTCTGGCGCGGTTTCATTAGACGGATCCAGCGGCATCGACCTTTATGGAGGGGATGGAGGCTATGCCTATACCGGAAACGGTGGAAACGGCGGCAACGCGCTGATGAGCGTAGGATCCAGCCTGGCCCTGACGAATAATTCATACATCGACCTCTACGGCGGGTATGGTGAATATAACGATGGCGAGGATGGTGTGGCCGCCTTGGGTGGCAAGAGCGGAGACGCGATCCTGGCGGTTGCGGGTGCGGTTTCCTTGGATTCCAGCAGTATCGACCTCTATGGTGGAAACCGTTACGACGACAATTACGGTTACGGCGCCACCGGAACAACCGAGCCTTCGGGCGGAAACGCCCTAATGATGGTGGGCTCCAACCTGTCCCTGACGAACAATTCCAGTCTTTACCTTTACGGCGGCTATGGGGCCTATGACGACGGTTATGGCGGTGCCAATGGCGGCAAAGCCGGCAACTCAACCCTTTCAGTCGCGGGCGCGGTTTCCCTGGATAACAGCAGTATCGAACTTGATACCTATGAAGGGGGCTATACCTATACCGGCAACGGCGGTAACGGCGGTAACGCCCTGATGACGGTTGGCTCCGGCCTGGCCATGATCAATAACTCTTCCTTGGACCTCTACGGCTCCGAGGGAGGTTATAACGACGGCGAGTATGGCGCACCCGGAGTGGGCGGCAACGGCGGCAACGCCACCCTGACGGTCGCTGGCGCGGTTTCCGTGGATTCAAGTTCCGTGGAAGTGGAAGCCGGCAGCGGTGACGAAGGTTACGGCGCGGCAGGCCAGACCGAAGGCGCGGGTGGAAACGCTACGGCTTCCATGTCCGGCTTAATCATGACTTCCAACGGCACTTCCAACTCTACTTTCGACCTCTACGGCGGGACCGGCGCGGAAGATTACGGCTATAACGGCGCAAACGGCGGCAACGGCGGCAACGCGATCCTCACGGTTTCCCACTCCGTTTCGATGGATTCCAGTGAGGTGAATGTGGAGGCAGGGGAAGGTTATTACTCGGAATACGGCAACGCCGGCAACGGGGGCCTCGCCAGCGTGAACATTGGCGGCAACCTGACCCTCACCGCGAGCAACCGCTTGTCCGAACTCTATATCGATGGAGGTTATGGGGGGCTGTGGGGTGATTATTTCGGCCTCGCCGGCAAGGGCGGGGACGGGACCCTTACGGTCTCGGGCGCTGTTTCCATGGATTCCAGCTATCTCTACGTGGAAGGTAACAGTTCGGACTATGGCTACGCCAAGGCCGGTCAGAGCGAGCCCTCGGGCGGCAACGCCACGGCCACCATGGCCAGCCTCACCCTGACTTCCGACGTTTACGGTGCGTCCGGCGGGACGACCGGGGTCAATTCCTTCTTTGAGGTTTATTCCGGTTACGGCGCTAGTGATGATTCCGAGAATTCCGTGAACGGCGGCAACGGCGGTAACGCGGCCCTGAACGTGGCCGGCGCGGTCTCCTTGGATTCCAGCGAGGTCGAAGTTTACGCCGACGGCGGGGGCGATTCCTATGGCGGCAACGGTGGCAACGGCGGCAATGCCAACCTGAACATTGGAAGCAAGCTATCGCTGACCAATATTAATG
>CAVYSE010000006.1:0-166929 GCA_963771075.1 candidate division FCPU426 bacterium
AGAGGCATTTGCTGGGAATGTGGGTAGTGCAGCCGCTGCTGCTTTAGGTGGACATATTGGGATTTTACCAAGTTTAATTGCGGGACTATTAACCAATCCAAGTTTAAGTATTCCTTCTAATTCAGATACAGCATCTTCATCACCTGATATTTCATACGACCCTAACAATGATGTTCAGTGGGTTACTGACCATTCTTCAGATCCCAATAATGATATTTCGTGGATTACTGATTGAGAGATGTACGCTGGTAAAGCTTTCTTTTTTTAGGAGAATAAAAATGGTCGCTTTTGTCGTATTGGGATTAGTGGGAGGGGGGCTCATAGCGGCCTTGATGGCTATTTATCTAAGATATGCTTTTATAAATTTATCAAAATACGATGGCGGTGTTTGGGCTTTTGGACATTTGTTTTCTGTTGTTGGTATTTTATTTATTTATATCCCGCTTTCGAGTTTTTGTGTTCATACGATTTTAAAACAAGATTCTAATAAGCTTTTGTCTGATCTTCGCCTTTTTTGGGTAGTGCCTTGGATAGTAACAACGCTGTTTTGGATGGTTAAAATCGCCAAGAAAAAAGAAGAATTGCGAAAAAAAGAACCGCCCAAGCCGGAAGGTCCGAAAAAGATAAAATGGATTTAAGAATTGAACGATCTGATAAGCGACCGCCGATGCAGGTAGTGGCGACGGCCCCAAAACGGGGCGACGACCGTGGTAACCGTCAATTGCCCAAACAATCAGCTAGTGAATTTTGATCCCAACGGCAACACCGCATCCGATACCGCCTTCAATTACTTGAGCGACGGAGAGAACCGCCTAGCTGTGATCAACATGCCTGGTGGATCCCCGACAGGTTCTGCCGACACGGTGGCGTTCCAGTACGACGGACGGGGAAGAAGGGTAGGGATCACAGCCCTGAACGCAGGGGGTCCGGTGACCAGTGTGGGCCAGCTTTCGAGTGCCGCCACCGTCGCTTCCTACACCTACGTATGGGCGGGGAACCGTATCTCGGAGATGAGGGACTCAACGGGCACCCAGGTCTTGAAGAGGTTCTACAGCCAGGGGGAACAGCAGGTCAACGGGACCCAATCCACCCCTTACTACTACACCAAAGACCACCTGGGAAGCGTTCGAGAGGTCACAGACTCAACCGGAACCGTGCAAGCCCAGTTCGATTACGACCCCTACGGCAGGCAAAGGCAGATCCAGGGGACTTTCCAACCCACCTTCGGGTACACTGGGCAATTCCAGGAGACCACCACAGGGCTTAACCTGCACATGGCTGTCGCAAAAAGGATGGTGTGCAACACTAGCTGTCGAAATTAAGGTTTTTAAGAATGAGAGAAAAAATATGGTACCGAAGAAATCAACTATAAAATTTCAAACCCTTGATTGGTCGCGGAATTTTTGGTTGTTCACGTTAGAGGTAATTTTGCTCGGTTCGTTTTTTGTAATTCCCCAATCCCTTAGTGCTCAGATGTATAAGGGGTCAGTCATCAATTATTAATATTTACAAGTTGGAGGCAATCGGTTAGCTTGTCGGGGCTATGAGAAAACCTAGACTTCTTTATCTCGGCGGCTTGTACCACGTGATTGCCAGGGGTAATCAACGTCAAAAAACATTTTTGGCCAAGGTTGATTTTCTTAAATATCTGGAACTATTAGGCGAGCATTTGAAAACGCGTGAAATAAGGCTTTATGCCTATTGCCTGATGCCCAACCATGTTCATCTGTTGGTAGAACAAGCCGGTGATTATCCCTTGTCCCGGTATATGCATCGGCTCCAAACGGCTTATACCCAATTCTTCAACCGGACCCATAAGAAAATAGGCCATCTTTTTCAGGGTCGGTACAAGGCCATATTGGTGGACAAGGATTCATATCTGTTGGAATTGGTTCGATACATTGGGTTGAATCCGTTCAGGGCGAAATTGGAGGAGAAGCCGGGAATATATCCCTGGACCAGCCACCAACAATATTTGGGCCGAGAGAATAAGCCATTGGCGAAAGTGGAAGTTGAACCAGTTTTGGCTCTTTTCAGCAAAAGGAAGAAAGAAGCCCAAAAGGCCTATTTGAGGTTCGTAAAGGAAGGCATGGGGGAAGGCCATCGGGAGGATTTGTATGATGTCCGGCAGGGACATATTTTAGGGGACCAGGAATTCGAACAAAAAGCGCATCAAAAGGCCCAACGTCCGCTGTCAGGTGCGAGTTTGAAGGTGAAGAAAACATTACCTGAAATATGGAAAGTACTTTTGAAACGGGAAGGGCATAGTGAAGATCCGACAGGCCATCGCCGAAGCCGTTTAATGGAAGAAGCGGCCTATCTAGCGTTTGAGGGGTGTGGGATAAGCCAAAGAGAGATAGGGGTATATTTTGGGAAAAATCAAAGCGCAGTCAGCCAGGCCATTAGGCGTTTGGAGATGAAGTGGAAAGAACAGCCCGGGGAAAAGGAGAAGTGGTTTCGATGGGCGCGACATTTAGAATATTAATATATGATGACTGACCCCGTTCATGAAGATCCGACAGGCCATCGCCGAAGCCGTTTAATGGAAGAAGCGGCCTATCTAGCGTTTGAGGGGTGTGGGATAAGCCAAAGAGAGATAGGGGTATATTTTGGGAAAAATCAAAGCGCTGTCAGCCAGGCCATTAGGCGTTTGGAGATGAAGTGGAAAGAACAGCCCGGGGAAAAGGAGAAGTGGTTTCGATGGGCGCGACACTTAGAATATTAATAAATGATGACTGACCCCGTTCTCTTAGAATATTAATAAATGATGACTGACCCCGTTCACCCCGTTCACTACGCTTTTGCCTGGACATTCTTTTTCATAGGTGACCCCTATTCCAATGTCAGAGACAGGTTTCCACCGCACCAGTTCCTGTGTGGAACTGGTACAACTGCCCATGTCCAACCGAGTGGAAGTCCACAAGGTTAGAAATATTAAAAAATGTGTACATAAACTACACATAATCATATAAAAATAAACTATTTATGAAAAATAGTTAATATTAGTGCTAAAATGTGTAGTATGACTACACAAAATAAAAGCAAAATAAACAAAATAATCACAGAATGGCCCCCGCATGGGGGCATGGTCACTCAAAAGTGGCTAACCGAGAAGGGCGTTAGCAGGTTTTTAGCCCGGGAATATGTAAAAGGCGGCTGGCTAAAGTCTGCCGGGGGAGGCGCCTTTTACAAAATCGAAGGAAGAGCCGAACCTTCTTGGGAGAGCGGACTCTACACCCTCCAACACCTGCTTGATCTGCCTATCCATGCCGGGGGTGAAACCGCCTTGGTGAGGCAGGGTTATGGCCATACCGCACAAATGAATTCCTTATTTCATCCCGTTTATCTCTTTGGCCCCCAGGGAATAAAGCCGCCGTCATGGTTCCTCAAATTCAATTGGACCGATAAGATCCAATACCAAACTACGGATTTTATCCCCTATAAAAAAGAATTCGGCTTAACCGAGGACGAAAAGACCGGCATCACCCTCTCCTCCCCCGAACGTGCCATGCTCGAAACCCTGTTGTTAATGCCCCAACACACCACCTTTGAGGGCGCGGCCCATTTTATGGAAGGTCTTTCCACATTAAGACCCGACTTGGTTATGACACTCTTAAAAGCCTGCCAATCTTTTAAAGTGAAGCGGTGTTTCCTATATATGGCGGAGCAAGCCAATCACGCTTGGTTTAAAGAACTAAGCCTTTCCAAAGTGAAATTAGGCAAAGGCAAAAGGGTTGTGGTGCCAGGCGGCACCTTCGATTCCAAATACCAAATCACTGTTCCTGCCAAGTCTTCGGTGAACGTTCCATGAAAGATACCGGTTACTTCAAACAAGCAAAGCTTCTATTACAGGTGCTTCCTTTCTTTGAAAAGTCAGGCAACTTTGCCCTCAAAGGTGGAACGGCCATCAATCTTTTCATGCGGGATATGCCAAGGTTTTCTGTCGATATTGACCTTACCTACCTTCCTCTCAATCCGCGTGAAGAAACCTTAACGGATATATCCAGGTCCCTTAAGGACGTAGCCGCCCAGGTTAGGCGGGTTTTAGGCGCCAAGGTGGATGAGCAAACTCTCAAAGGCACGGACACCACCGTCAAAATGACCGTTCGGCAGGCGGAAGCCACGATCAAGGTGGAGCCCAATTTGGTTTTAAGGGGGACCATTTATCCGCCAGTCCAAGCGAAGCTTTGTAAGAGAGCCGAAAAAGAATTTGAATTATCAATTACGACCAAAGTTCTATCGATAGCCGACATTTACGGCGGAAAGATATGCGCGGCCCTGGACCGGCAACACCCCAGGGATTTTTTCGACGTTAAGCTTCTTTTGGAAAACGAGGGTTTAACCGATGAGGTTCGTCGGGCTTTCGTGGTCTATCTCGCGAGTCATGACCGGCCGATGAACGAACTTCTTAAACCCAAATGGAAGGACATAAAATCCGTTTTCGAAAAGGAGTTCAAAGGCATGACCCTTGAACCGGTGGATTTGAAGGATTTGTTGGCGGCCAGGGACGAAATCTTCCGTTCCATTCATAAGGATCTGCAAGATAACGAGAAAAAGTTTTTGCTGTCACTCAAGGACGGAGAACCGGACTGGACCCTTTTGGACTTGCCGAACATCGAACGTTTGCCGGGTTTGCGGTGGAAGCTAGGAAATATCCGCCAAATGAGCGCCCAAAAGCGGCAGGAACAATCGGATCTATTAAGAAAAGCTTTAAACTGGAAATGAAATGCCGGGGAAAGCCTCCCCCCTGTGAAGGGGGGCGCTATAGCCAACCCGCTTCGCGGGACGCTATAGGACAAGCTGAAAAATAAATTTTAACCCAACCCATACCAAATTATCGATTCCCTGAATATAAATTATCCCCGTTTCAGGCTCTATTAACCCAAACCCTATTTCAGGGGTGAAACCGCCCATGCCCAACCGAGTGGAAGCCTGCCGCATCCTGTTGACGCAAGAACCGAGGAGGGAAAGGTAGAGGCGAAAAGAAAGCTTAGAAAAGCCCCCGTCCAAACGCGGCCCGCTGCGCACCCGCCCCCAAATCATTGATATCGCCCACCGTGGAGATGCTTGACCCCTAACGGATGGCTATTGCGGATCGACCAAATTTCATCCGACTTTTTAATTTTTAATCTTAAACCAGACAAAAAATGTGCAGAAAAATAATTTAAAAATTAATTAATTGACGGTGAAACGGATTCTCCAATAAAGTTCCCGAAACCATCCGGCAAACGAAAGGAAAAAAATGATCGAAAAATCGAAAGGCCCCAAAAACCGCAGCATCAAAGGTTACGGCTGGATTCCGGATTTGCCCGACCACCGGGACCACCTTTACGCCGCGCCTCCGGTTTACTTGACCTCCCTGCCGGCCAAGATGGACCTGCGGAGCGAATGTCCGGGAGTTTACAACCAGGGACAGTTGGGAAGCTGTACCGCCAATGCCATCGCGGGCGCCATCGAGTTTGACCAGATGAAGCAAAAGCTGCCCAAGATTTTCGTCCCCTCGCGGCTCTTCATTTACTACAACGAGCGCGCCATCGAAGGCACGACCAGCCAGGACAGCGGCGCGCAGATCCGCGACGGCCTCAAGAGCGTGGGCCAACAAGGGGACTGCCCTGAAACCGAATGGCCCTACGTTATTTCCAAGTTCGCCGTGAAGCCGCCCGCCAGCTGCTACAAGAACGCCATCCCATACCGCGCCCTGACCTACCAAAAGGTGGCGCAAAACCTGAACCAGATGAAGGGCTGCCTGGCCTCGGGCTACCCCTTCGTTTTCGGGTTCACGGTCTATGAAAGTTTCGAGAGCCCGCAGGTGGCGAAAAACGGAATCGTCCCCATGCCCACGCCCAACGAGCAGACGTTGGGGGGCCATGCGGTGATGGCCGCCGGTTACGACGATTCCAAACAAATGTTCATCGTGCGAAATTCCTGGGGGGCGGGTTGGGGCCTGAAGGGTTATTTCATGATGCCCTACGCCTACCTGACCCAGTCGGGACTTTCCAGCGACTACTGGACCATCCGTGTCGTGGCTTAAGGCGGGTTTGAAATCCGGAAACCAAACCTATCAAGGGGGACAAAATGAAAGACTTTAATGCCAATCAAAAGTTCATCCGGCACCTATTCGAATTCGACCAGGAGAATCCGAAAACTTATTCCAAGACCACCGCGCCGGAACTGATGATCCGGGCTTCCCAGCTCAAGCCCGTGCCGTTTCCCAAGGCCCTGGCGCCCACGCCCAAACCCGCCCGCCGCAAGCCGGGCGTGAACGACGCGCTTCCGAAATGCGATTTCCTGGCCGTCACATGGACGGTGGCCGAGGCGCGGGCCCTGTCCGACATTCTGACGCCGGGCTACGCGTGCAAAACCGACTGGTACGACTACAAGCACAATTTCGCCAGCTTCCTGCCCAAGCTGGGTCCCATGGCGCCCGCCCGCCAAAGCAAAAGGCTGGGCAGTTATTTCGTGACGAACATCGGGACCAAGAGCGTGCTTTGCATGAAGTCTGAACTGCACATGGCCCGGGATGGGAAACAGATGCCCGTTTTGGATCTTTGGAACCAGCTGATCAACGAGGTCGACCCCCAACTGGTCATCAGCACGGGGACGGCGGGGGGAGTGGGGTCGGACGTGGTCCTGGGCGATGTGGTGGTCACCAACCAGGTACGGTTCGACTGCCTGAAGACCTTCAAAAACCAGCCCTACAGCCAGGAGCTTTTCACCTCCTCCGCCACGATGATCACCAAGGAATATCGGGAAATGCTGGAAAACAAGCTTTTCCCGGCCAACGCCGACCGGCTGGGTCCCGAAAAGCGCGGGCCTGTGCTGATCGACCCCAAGCACCCGCTGAAGGAAAAACCGGTCGTCGTCACCACCGATTTTTTCGCCTTCGACGATTCGGAAAACACATTCGGGCTCCAGCAATTGGGCTCGGCGGTGGAAATGGGGGACGCCGTATTGGGGCTTGCCGCCAAGAACCGAGCCCACTGCCCCCCCTGGCTGATCGTGCGCAACGCTTCGGATCCGCAGATTCCAAAGGGTGCCACTTTGGAAGCGGAGGAAACCCAAGCGGGGAAGATTTACGAAACCTACGGCTACTGGACCACGGTGGACAGTGCCATCGCGACCTGGGCGGCGATCGCGTCTAATCTTTAGCCGCTGTCGGGAATAGGGGCCTGGGTCGGATTCCATCCCTGTCATATAGTTGATAAGGACAACAAAATATTTTCAAAATACCTCAATTGGAAGCCCCCCCAAGATATTTTTCCAGTAACCAATCGCTGGGGCCGTTCGTCCTAAAGTCACCCGATTCACGGACGATCGTGGATCAGGAAATCCATGACTTACGGAGGGTTGCATGCAAGTATCAAGCAAGTTGCGGGTCGGCATGTTGGCGATGGCCATGATGGGCCTGTTGGCGGTACCCATGACCGCGAAGGCGCTGGATTTGACGGTGAACGTGAATATGGACGACCAGAGCCATTTTGACTTCAAAGCCGGCATGAGACATCACCACCCACTCATTTGGAAAGCCGCAAAGCAACTGCAGAACGCCAAGCATACCCTGTGGGTAGCCGCGGACGACTTCCACGGCCACAAGGCGGACGCCATTTCCGCCATCAACGGTGCGTTGGACCAGCTGAAGGTCTGCGAAGCCCGCTGATTTTTGAGAAGGCCTGAAGAAAGCCGAAAGGCCGCGCCTTAGGACGCGGCCTTTTTTTTTATCCGTCTCTTCGGACCAACGGCGCTGCAAGGTCGACAATCCATCCAGGCATTCCGGGGGCAGTGCTTTGTGGTTTTTAGCGCCCTCCAGGAGAGAAAAAGGGGGTTAGGCCCTTATTGTTATGTTAAATATGGATGGGTAAAAAAAGTATGCGGCAGGTTCCTTGAATGGAATAAAAACCTATTTCATGACTCTATATATATGAACGGGGTAAAATTAAGGTTCCGAGGTAAAAGATGAAACGGTATCTAATTCTAATTTTATTGGGCTTTTTAGCCACATCCTTGGCTTGCACAAGACTCCCCAATCCCACCAAACCCGTTCCGAGCTCAGGGCCAACCACCTTTTATTCGACCCAGTGGGGAATGAACGCCTATGGCGTCGCGCTGAATGCCGCGGGACAAGTTTATATACTCAGTGGGGGCGTCCAGGAATTGTCCGCGACGGGTGTTCCGATCACCCAATGGAACACCGGGTTGGGGAATCCTTGCGGAATCGCGACCGATTCTTCGGGTAATGTCTACGTCGTCAATTCCGATATCAATAATGTCGTTAACGCCGTGTTGAAGTATTCCTCGAACGGCACGCCGATCACCCAGTGGGGAACTTTTGGAACCGGGAACGGACAGTTTGAAGGCCCCGATGGAATCGCCATTGGCCCCGACGGAACCGTCTACGTGTCGGATAACGATTACAACCCAAGCGTTTGCCGCGTGGAGGAATTTTCGCCAAACGGAGCCTATCTCGGCCAGTGGGGCAGTTACGGGAAAGGAAACGGGCAATTTGACGTCGCGAACGCGATCGCCGTGAATGCTTCGGGTAATGTCTATGTAGTGGATTATGGAAATCATCGTGTTCAAGAATTTTCAGCCACCGGCACCTATATCACCCAATGGGGGTCGTGGGGCAGTGGAAACGGGCAATTTGAATCACCCTTAGGGATGGGGATTGACCCTTCGGGAAATGTCTATGTGGTGGATGGCTTGCTTTACTTGATTCAGGAATTCACCTCCAGCGGCGCCTTTATCACCCAATGGAATCCGCCCGCCGGCGCGCCTGGATACACGGATGAGCCCAATGGGGTCGCGATCAATTCCAATGGAATTTATATCTCGAATGTCCTCATGCCTCCAACCATCCCCGTGCCTGGTTGAGTCACCCCGGCCAGGCATTCTGTCTTTCTCGATAAAGCTCCTATTGAATCCATTCTCTGCTCTCCCACGATGAGTTCAGAAAGTGGTATGGAAAACCCCGATGACTTCCTTGCTATGGACTTCCGGGTTGACGATCGCGAAATACTTCCGGATCTTACCTTCCTTGTCGATCACCGCGGTCACCCGGCGGCTCATTTTCTTATCCTCGTTGAAGGCGTCGTAGGCCTTGGAAACCGCGCCGTCCGGGTCGCTTAAAAGGGGGAAATTGAGGTTGAACTTCTTGGCGAAGGCGTCATGGCTTTCCAGGTTATCGGTGGAAATGCCGAAAACCACCGCGTCCTGGGCGTGTAAATCGGAATAGTCATCCCGGAAATTGCAGGCTTCCTTGGTGCATCCCGGCGTGTCGTCCTTGGGGTAAAAATAAACGACGACATTCTTCTTCCCCTTGAAGCTGGCTAGTTCGACGGTGCTTCCATCCGCGGCCTTGAGCTTGAAATCGGGGGCGGCACTGCCTTCTTGAAGTGGCATCGTTCTTCCTCCTGGGTTTGATATGCCACCTTAGGGGGAGAGGGGCGGAAGAAGCAAGACACTGTCTCGGGGTCATTAGCCCGTAAAGTAAAAATATTAAAATGGCAATGTTTCCATGTAGAAAAAAGGGGTTCCCAGGGATTAGGTTTCCCGACCCCCGAAATTGACAATCCATATCGAAAACTTCGTCCCTG
The DNA here is from genome assembly GCA_963771075.1 of candidate division FCPU426 bacterium. Lineage (GTDB taxonomy): Bacteria > Oederibacteriota > Muellerivitia > Muellerivitales > Muellerivitaceae > CAVTWJ01. The sequence continues at coordinate 9,594 of CAVYSE010000006.1, forward strand.
AATTTCCAAAAAGGTTCATCGCTAAACATTCGACATATTTCACGCAACAAACTAATGATCGAGAAAGCGTTCCCATAGATTCCCCAAGGGCGATTGAATCGGGGAATTAATCATGTACTTAACGGCACCGTTGAATAAAATCACTAGGATTCCTAAAACCCCGGAGAGCCCATTTCATGTCCCATCTGAAAACCCTCACCAACCCCTACCAGGTCACCATGTCCCCGGCGGACTGCTCGCTCGACCTGGGGGATGGGAGCGAGAGGGGCGAATACGTCGATCAAGACTACGTCCTGAACGTCTTGGGCCGACCGCACCGTTCCATCAACCTGATGTACTGCTACTATCCCTTCGACAAGGGCTGGCCCCTTCGAGCGTCGGAGGCCCACCCACCCAAAGGGGACCGGGCCTGGCCCTATCCCTATGATGATTACTATCCCTTCTCCGGCGGTCCCCAGGGCGATACGAAGGGTCCGGTGTTCGAACAGATGCGCGATATCCGCCGCCATGGGCAGGATGTCACCCTGACCCTGACCATGGATTGCAAGGTGCCGGACAACCATATCCGGGTGATCGCCCGGCAGTTAAGGCCCTTTGGCCGCCTGCGGCTGCGCTTGAACCACGAGTGCGACGGTTATTGGTTCGCCTTCAACCGCCGTTATACCTATGGCGAAGTGGCGGCTTTTTTCGGCCGGTTCGCGAAATTGGCGAAGGCGGTTGCCCCGGAAATCCAGATCATGAGCTGTTGGGGAAAGGCCCTCCCCACCCGACCCCTGGCCCTGGAACATGAAAAGGAGTTGGCCCCCATCCTCCGGGCCGCCGACCTTTGGTCCACGGATAAATACATCACCCTCGACTACGGCTGGCCGTTCCACCGGGCCGAACCCGAGCATTTGGACAAATACTACATGCGGGATAACGTCGACCGGGTCTGGAAACAGGTCCAACGCATCCACCGGCGGTTTTGCGAGCTGACGGGGGAGGACAAGGGGTTGGAACTGGGCGAGTTCAACGCCGACGGCAATGTGGGCGGCGACGAATACCGCATTCGACAGACCCTTGATTTTTACCGGCGGGTTCTACGTTCCAAGCCCCGCCACCTGAAGGGCATTACCTACTACCAGTTCCGGGACCGCGCCCGATTGGGGTTGGAAAGGGAAGACCCCAACAATCCCATGAACGGAATCGCCACGGACATGCTTCCCGAATACAAGAAACTCATCCAGAACCCCCATTTCAAGCCCAAGGAAAACTGGAAAAGGAACCGGGGGGCCCTGCGGATGGAATGGCGGGCCGCGGAGGATTCAGACGGTTTAGGATGGAAGGTGCCGCTGAAAAAACGGCCCATCTTCCTGGAATTACTCCTGGATCCAAAAGCGAACCTGATGATCGAGGCGGGGAATAAGTGGTTCTACAAGAAGCCAGGCGTGGAATGGGTGGATGTGACCGCCGCGGCCCAGGCATGGGGAGGAGGGAAGCCCTTTCCCATCCGCCTATTCGCCCCTCCCTCGGAAGGTGTCAACCCGGCCGGAGCTTCCAAGGTGGCCACCCGGCTTTCGAAGCCACCGGTCATGCGGCTGCACTACGAGTGGAAATCCAAATCCGCCAAAACGAAAGCCTAAAATTTCACCACTCGTGTCTGGGTCCTAAATAAAAAAGGCCTGGAGCTTCCCCGAGGGAAGCCCAGGCCTTTTCTTTTACTCCCGATTACATCCCTTGGGGGGGCGGGTTCGAAGTGTTGTCCTGGCCGCTGGGAGGCGCCTGGTAGTTCTGGAGGGTCTGGTCCGTCAGGTCGGTCCCGCCCGCTTGGGCGGCCTGGTCGGCGTCGTTCGCGCCGGGGTTGTAGGGGTTCCCGAAGTTGTCGAACATGTCGTAGGACCCGTCGTTCAGGGTCAGGATGATCTGCAGGGGACGCCCGTTGCTGGTGTCCGAAAAGCTCACGCTTTTCACGCCCGAGGCCAGGTAAACCGGGTCAAAGGTGGGCGGGTTGGCGGTGTCGTAGAGGAAGGCGTCCTCGCTGTCGCTGAAGAGCTTCACGGTGCGGGTGCCGTCGGCGCTGTTGATGTCATGTTCGTTGGCATCGGTGGGCGCGGTCACGACCACCTGGTCTTCCGACGAGTTGCAGGGGATATAGTTGTCGTTGTTGTAGCAGTAGAGGTCGCCCACGTGGTAGGGGTCCTGCCACCACCAGAAGCCGTTGTTCCAGAAGCACCAGCGGTCGAAATCCGTGTCATACCACCACCAGCGCGAGGCGTAGTTGCGCGCCCAAAAGAACTGGCTTCCCGCGTACCATCCCCACCAGTGATAGCCCGAGCCGTCGATATAGTGGCAGTAGCTCAAGCCGTTGTCCCGGTGCCAATAATAGAAATTGTTCCTGGTTTCGGCGGCATTGAATCCCTGGATTCGCGCGTTCCAATCCCCCCCATCCAGCATGCGCATGCGGTCCCGCACGACGGGGTCGTTGAAATGCCTGGGTGAGAGGGCCGCGGCGCCGATCATCTGGCGGTCCACCCCGTAGTGGGGGAAGGGGATCATGGAATGGGCCCGGTCGGTATGGATCATCTCATAACGGTCGGTGATGAGATTGGGCTCGGCAGTAACGCCGATCTTTTGCAGTTTCTTTCGCACGTAACCCTGGGTGTAGGCGTGGTGATGGACCGCCACGGCCGCTCGAACGCCCGGCGCCCGGTAGGGCTGGGGGTTGGGCCGGGTAGACAAACGCCCCTGGTTGGCGGGATTCCAGGGCTGGGCGGAGGTGGGTTGGTTCCGCTTGGGGGCCGGGGCGTTCCAGTGGAACTGCCCATAGGAGGGTTGAACGGCCTGTTGGGATTGGGGCATGGGCCGCGATTGGTTTTGCATCGCGGGCTGCTGGGATGGGAAATTGCGGTTATGGCCGCCACTGGTCCCATGGTTCATATTGATGACAACGGGCTGAACGGCTTGGGCCACGGGCCGGGCCGGGCGGGCCGGACTGGCTGATCGGGGAGATGGGCTGTGGGCTGAAGGTGAGCTGTTATTATTTCCCCTGCCTTTACCTCCCGTAGAGTCGTTATCGGCCCATAAAGAAGCGGCTGAGATCAACAAGGTTGTTGCCAGCCCTATGACAATAGGTTTCATTGCTTCGCTCCTGAATTGGTTTGAAACTCGCCGTATAAGTATGGACGATTGAAATTCAAATTCAATCCTTTCAGAGACTTCCGGCTGTGTATAATTAACGCATTCTTTTTATCCAGGCGGGCAAATATGGGAAATAAAGTTCTTGTGACACCTGAATTTTCACCTCGGAGACCCAGAGACGCGGAGAAAAGCTTAATTTCTGATCGCGATATAACCGCAAAACCAATTTTGAGGACCAGTCTACTCTTGTTGGGCTTGTTGTGCTCCCTGGGGAGCATTCTGAAGGCCTATGCACAGGATGCCATGCCCCCGGTGGATGATCTCTTAAACGGAAAAAGCTCACTGCCCGCAATGGCCGCACCCTCCCAACCTTCATCCGCTCCCGCCACACCCGTTCAGGCCGCGCCAGTTCAGGCGGCGCCTGCACCGGCGCTACCCGCTTCCAACTCTTCGGCACCCAGTGCCCCTTCGGCACCCAGCGTGCCTGACATACCGGATGTCCCGGCATTTCCCAGCGCCACCGATGCCCTTCCTAACGCGGGGCTTCCCGCCATACCTTCCGCCGAAACGACCATCCCCAGGGGTACGAATGCCCCAATGGTTCCTGGCGCTACGGCACCAGCCGGCGCTCCAGCACCAGTCGGTGCTCCGGCACCTGTTGCAGCGCCGGTCCCTGTGGGGGGGTCCGCCCAGGGTGGAGCCCAGGCACAAACCGCGATGCCCGCGGTGGCCATACCCACCTCCACGCCGATTTCTACCGTCTTTGAGCAGGCGGTTGCCCTCTATAAAATGGGTAAATATGATGCCGCCCTCAGTTTGTTCCGGCAGACGGGATCCCCCAATCCGAAGGATTACAAGCTTTTCTATTCCATCGGCGCGCAACAATTCAAAGCGGGCCACCGCCGAGAGGCGGCAATCACCTTTTCCATTGTTTGCAAGATCAAGCCCACCGAACCCATGCTGGTGTTCCTGGCCCGGCTGAAATCCACCCTGACACCGGATGAGAACAAATGGGTCGAGGACCAGGTGTCGGCTTACGGCATTGAGGAGGTTCCGGTGGGCCCCCCGCCTTCGGATTACCCCCAATGGGGAGTCCGGCTCGTTCCGGAAGTTTCCTTTCCCGGCTTTTCCGAGTTCACGGCTAATCACCAAAGCCAAATTTTATTCGCCCAAAACGCGGGCGGGACCGACCCAGCCTACCTATATACCGGCACCTACCCCGACCTTCTGTTGGGAGGGTCGGTCGAACCCCTCTTGCGGCTCAATTCCCATTTCGAAATCGGCCTGCCCCTGGGCTATGTGTCCTTCGGCTCGATCACCGACCGGATCACCAGCAATCTTTTTGGTTCGACCACCACCAAGTTCGATTTGGGGGTGCTCCTGGCCGGCCTTGATTTCCGTTACCTGACCGGTGCCGCCCCCCTGCAGTTCTTCCTTTCCCTGGGGCCCCGGATGGGCCAAACCCAGCTCAATGAGGGGATCGTGAGCGTGTCGAGCACCAACATTTCCTATTTCACATCGACCGCCTGGGGGGCCGAGGCCCAATTCGGGTTCGATTGGGAATATGCCGATGGTTTCCTGGTTTCCCCCTCGCTGGGTTACCGCTGGATGGAAACGGGACACCTGACGGGCACGGTCACCTACGCGGGCCAGGGCGTGCTTTCCCGCCTGGAATACAACCCCCAATCCGCCACCGGGTCCCAAATCTACTACGCCGTTCCGGACAGCCAGCCCGATCCGCCGGGCATGACGCCCTTTGACCCGGACTTGAGCGGCCCGGTCCTTTCGTTGAACATTTCCGCGCTCTTTTGATGGGCCGATGAGGGCCCATTCGTCTTGGAAGTTCACCACCACCGCCGGTAAAGGATATTGCCCATGAAAACCCGTCCTACCCCGAAAACGAAATCCTTGAAGGGTCGAACGAGAAGTACGAACCTGGGAAAGGAAATCCTCCGGCAGGAACTGGAGATGTTCAACCGCATCATCGAGGGAATGCGAAACGAGCTTTCCTATATCGACCTGTTGAAGCTGACGGTCACCTGCGTCTGCAAGGGGTTGGGTTACGACCGGGCCGGCATCTTCCTGGTGGAACCGGACGGCAAGAGCATCGCCCGGGCCATCGGGGTGGACGCCAAGGGACGGTTCCAGGTGGGGCATGACATCACCTTCCCGCTTTCCGCCAAGAAGAATTACAGCACCTTCTCCGACCTGGTGAACGGCTACCGGAAGCATTTTTACACCAGCAACCTGCTCAAACTTTATCCGGACGCCAAGGAAATCGACCAGGGCGTGACCTGCAACGCCAACGTGCCCATCTGCGTGGGGAAAAAGCGGATCATCGGCGTTTTGGCGGTGGACAACCTCTTCACCCAGCGGCAGCTGACCCGGGACGACATCGCCTCGCTGGTGAACTTCGCCACCCAGGCGGGCATGGCCATCGAGACCATCCGGCTGCATGAGCAGGTGCGGCAATTGACCATCACCGACCAGATGACCCGCATTTACAACCGGAGGTATTTCGAGAGGTTCCTGGAGGACGAGATCGCCCGCGCCCGCCGGTACAAGCGTTCCTGCAGTTTGCTTTACCTCGACGTGGACCGCTTTAAGCAGATCAACGACACCTACGGTCATCCCACCGGGGATGAGGTCTTGAAGTATATCGCCATGTTCCTGCGGGCCGACCTGCGCACCATCGACGTGGTCGCCCGTTTGGGCGGGGACGAGTTCGCGGTGATCCTGCCCGAGATCCCCTCCCCGGGGGCCCTGGTGGTGGCGAACCGCCTGCACCATAAGATGCTGGAAGCCCATCCGCCGGTGGAAGCCCTGGTCAAGGCCCGGCACAAGGTCACCCTGAGCATCGGGGTCGCCACCTTTCCCGAGAACGCCGACAGCCCGCAAACGCTCATCAAGAGGGCGGATGACAGCCTTTATAAGGCCAAAACCGCCGGGAGAAACCGTGTGGGGCCCCTGGTCAAGGTGAAGAAATAGGGATTTCCCAAGGACTCCCCATGGCATTTGAACCCGTCAATCCCCAGGCCTCGCCCGAGGCTCGGCGCCTTTTGGAAACCCTTTACTCCCTATCCGGCCAAAGGACCCTATCGGGCCAGCACAACTATCCCGGCCATGGCTCTGCCTATTCCGACCGTGCTTTTGCGATCACGGGCCGCCCACCGGCCCTCTGGGGGCAGGATTTCGGGTTTACCGCGGAGGGTAAGGATAGCATCCACAGCCGCTACGGAAACATGGAGGAGGCCATCCGCCGGCACCGCCAAGGCTCCTGGATCACGCTCATGTGGCATGCGGTCCGGCCCCTGGACGGGGAACCCAACGGATGGAAGGAGAGCGTCCAGAACAAGCTCACCGACGCCGAGTGGGATGAATTAACCACGCCGGGGACGGCGCTCCACCGCCGCTGGCTGACCCAATTGGATGAAGTGGCCCGGCACCTTCAAAAGCTCTGCGTGGCCGGTGTGCCCGTACTTTGGCGGCCTTTTCATGAGGGAAACGGCGATTGGTTTTGGTGGGGTGGACGCCCCGGACGGAAGGGTACCCAGGCGCTTCACCGCCTGATGTATGAGATATTCACCCGGAAATACGGCCTCCACAACCTTCTTTGGGTTTGGAACGCCAACATGGTGCGGGACGGCGGGCAGGGAACCGGCCCCTACCGGGACTATTATCCGGGGCATGATGTTGTGGATATACTCGCCACGGATATTTACGGGGGAAACTACCAGGACCGGCATTATGAGGAACTGCTCGCGGTAGCGGAGGGAAAACCCATCGCCTTGGGCGAGATCGGGAAGGTCCCCGATCCTTCGGTGCTGGAACGCCAGCCCCGCTGGGTATGGTTCATGTTGTGGTGCGATTTCCTGGAAAAGGAAAATACGCACGAGGAGATCCAAGCCTTGTACCGGGCTCCCCGTGTGCTATCCCGGGAAGGTGTTTCGTGACGCCGGGATGGGAGGGATGAATGTTCTGCCGGAAATGCAAGGTCAAAATGAGGGAACAGCCCCATTCGGCGCATAAACAACGGAAATTCGTTTGCCCCCTTTGCGGAGGGGCAAGGATGATGGGCGGAAAGAAGAAGGCGGCCGACCGGCGGCGGGAAAAGGGATAGGTTCGTTCCATCTGGCAGTGAAAAGGAATCAATATGAAAATGGACGTGAAAAAAACGGCAGTCCTAACCCTGGATATCCAGGAGGGAATATTGGGGTTCGTTCCCGGAGCCGCGGCCTGCCTGCCCAACGCCGCGAAGGCCGTGGAAACAGCCCGGAACGGCGGTTACCTGTTGATGCATGTGGGCATCGGATTTGAGCCGGGGTACCCGGAGGTGGGGCCGGCCTCGAAGCGGTTCACGATGGTCAAGGAACGCGGCGCCTTCATCAAGGGGTCGGAATCGGCCAAGACCCATCCCTCCATCTACAAGCCCGGCGACATCGTGCTTTACAAGAACCGGGTGAGCGCTTTCGCGGGAAGCTCGCTGGACCTGATCCTGCGCGCGCGCGGGATCGAGAACCTGGTGCTCATGGGGATCGCCACCAGCGGCATCGTGTTATCGACGATCCGCCAGGCCTGCGACCTGGACTACCAATGCACCGTCGTCAAGGACGCCTGCTTCGACCGGGATGAGGAGGTGCACCGGGTCCTGACCGAAAAAGTATTCGCCGCCCAGGCGGCCGTTCTTTCCACCAAGGATTTTCAATCGGTTTTCGCTCAATAGCCGCCGGATCCATGGGACCGGGAAGGAACTCCCGGTACCGCCCCCTGAAGATTCGAGGAATGGGTTTCCAACGGTTTTGTTTCGCTTCCCGCCACATAGGCCTTGAAGGCCAGGTCCGTCGTGAGGGCGGGCAGGACCAGGTTGGCGGATCCCGCCGTAACCGTGAAATTCTGGTAGGCGGTGTCTATCCCCTTGTCCGTGTCCCACCATTCCACCGTCCAGGCCCCGTCAGGCGCCAGCCCGGAAAGTTTCAGGAGGGCCCCCTGGACCTGGGGCAGGGTACCCGGCTTGCGGGTGTAGACAAAACCCCTCGATTCCACCCGGCCCAGGACCTTGCCCTTTCCGTTGAGCGCGTTGCACCGCAAGGCTTCCGCGTAACCGCTGATGGAATAGGACGTCACCTGGACCCAGTCCTGGCCCGTGGAATCCAAGAACAGATCATGCGATCCCTCCGGCACCTCCACCTCATAAGCCGAGCTCGCGGTGGCGGACATGTTGTTCACGGAGGTGGGCTTGCCGTCCAGGGTGATGGTCAGGCGGTTATCCCCCCAAGAGGAAATGTTACCCAGGTTCACCCGGAATTTGCCGGGTCTGGCCATGTCCACGTGGAAGGTGGGCGGGTTACGGAATTCCGGCTTGGCGGGGCTGTAGACATAGCCCGTCAGGTTCGATGGGTCGGGCGTGATGGTGCCGTCCTGCGAGAGCGTGAAACGGTTAGCCCCGGCTTTCACGCCCCAGGCGTTTTGGCCGGGGGAGACCCCGAAATCGGAGAGCGCCTTTGAATCGATCGGGAAGGCGACCGGTTGGTAACCCCGGGAATCCAGGTCCTCACCCTTGAGGAAGTTCGCGATGCCCGTCCAGCGCCAATAGAGGTTGAGCGGATCCACATAGTTGTCCCACCACCAGGGGAACCCCCCTCCCGCCGCCTTGGCCGTGAGGGAAGCCCAGTTGGTGTTGTGGATGAAGATACCGGTCGGGTCGTCGCTGTTTTCCGTGCCGCCCGCGCCACCCAGCCCCATCTCCCCCACGTAAAAGGGCTTCCCCGGGTTACGGGAGCGCATTTGGGAAGTGATGGACTCCACGAGCTGGGAGGTATCCAGCCCGCCGTAATTGTGCTCCTGGGTGTATTGCATTCCCGACTTCCATACCTCGTTGGAGTTCTTGAGCGCGTTGGCGTAGCTGGTGGTGACCAGGTGGCGGTAGGGGTCGATGCTTTGAAGGTAATCCGCCATCGCCTGGTGGAACCGGGCGGATTCCCCCACGTGGTAGCGGTAGTTGTCGGTCCATTCCATCTCGTTGAAGATCTCCCAACTCATGAGCGAGGTATAGCAGGCGTATCGGGCGGCGAGGTAGCGCCAATTGCGCTTCAGGTATTGGCGCGCCTGATCGCTGGTCCAGAGTTCCTCGGGGTTGTCGAGAAAACCGCCCTTGGGGTTCGCCTTCTTGTTGTAGGGATTCTTGTCCCAATTGGCGTTCGTCTGGCTGGAGAATTTACCGTGGTTGAGGAGGCAGAGCATGACATAGACGCCCAATTGGCCGCTGTCATCGAAGGAACTGGTCCAGTTCCCAAGCTTGTCCCAGCCGTTCGGCGTAATTACCGGGGAGGGAGGTGTCGGGGCCGTAGGAATCGGACCACTCGATCTCGGTGCTCCAGGGGGCCTGCCAGACGCGGATGTAATTGCCGCCCGCGCGCGAAAGGGCCACCAGCCACTTGTCATAGTCAAAGGTGCGGCCCTCCTTGCCCCAGCCCATGTTCTCGCCCAGGGGAAAATAGGGGGTGCCGTCGTCGAAGGCGAAATAATCCGGGTCTTTGGATGAGACATGGATGAAACCGTGGGAATCGGAGGCCGTGACTTTCATGGCACGGGATGCCGAAGAAACCCGGCCCGAGGCATCCTGAGCGGTGATGGTATAGGACCAGTCGCCTGTTTCGTCGGGCGCGAACCGGACTTTCCAAACGGGATTACCGGCGGGTACCAGGGTTTGGGACGCCATGGCCATGGTCCTTCGATAATTCTGGTAATAGAACCCCGAAACGGTTTGCGCCCGGCCTTGGGGGGAGATAAAGACGGCGGTGACGTCGATCTCCGCCGGGTCAAAGGGGTTCTTGTAAGTTTGGCCCAAGCCGAAGGTCGCCTCGAATTTTTCGTATTTTCCGATCGCGGGGCCGTTATCGGTGACCCCTTCGATTTGGGCGGCCTGCGCGATGGTTCCTGTCGATAAATAAACCAGCAGAGCGGTGAGGATCGGGCGGCGCATAGGACTCCTTTGGGTACATTGGATCGGTGAAACCAAAAGATAATAGAGCAATCGCTACATTGGCGTTCAAATGAATGGTTAATTTCCAGATGGTTATTTTATATGGGTTAAAGCGTTTAACTAATACCGGTTTTGGGGCGCTTGTGCCAAAATTTATGAATTTCCCATCTATATATTTTGTCCGGCTTTATATAAACTGCGCTTTCAAACGGGGCTTACCTTGTTGAAAGGGTTCAAATGAAAATAAAAATTTTATTGGCAGTTCTTCTTTTGATTCCGGCGGGAGGGCTTTGGGCCGCCACCCAGGCCATTTTTACTTCGGTCACAGGGAAGGTTGAGATTCGGGGACATAAGGGCCACATGCTCCGTATCGCGGAAAAAGACGCGACCGTGGTGGAAGGGGAGCGGCTGGTCACGGGGGCGAACGCCCAGGCAAACTTGCAAATCTTCGACGGATCCGAAATCAAGATCAGTCCAAGCTCTGATGTATGGTTAGACCAGCTTCAAAAACCCGACACGAACAACAAGATCATTAAATTCAAATTGGCCGCAGGCCAAATTTGGGCGAAGGTCACTCATCTGCTCTCCTCCAAATCCTCCTTTGAGATCAACGCCGGGGGCGTGGTTTGCGGTGTGCGCGGAACCGAATACTCGGTGGCCTACGACCCCGCCACGGGGAAGGTAGATGTGGCGGTGGTGGGCGGAACTATTTGGACGACCTCGTCCGGGGGCGTGATCAAGGTATTCAACGCGGGGGATAAGGGCACCTTTTCCAACGGCCAGTGGGACTTCCATCCGGGATCCCAACCGCAACCTCCCCAACAACCACCCTCGACCGGCGCTCCTCATACGGGCTTTATCGCTTCCAACCCATTTTACGGGTTCAACGGGACTGGGATTGATGACTTTAACAATCACCTGACAGATTTAACGGGTGGCGTCCCAGGGGTCGTGGGTCAAACGGGGAACAACGGCCTCTCGGATCACACGGGAGGCAGCACGGGCCTTTATCCGACCCTGAATTTGCAACTGAGTTTTCCACAGTTTTCGCACTGATTGGCAAATAGCGTTTACCTGAATTCAATAACTTATACTTAAGGAACGGTCATTGATGAAATCAAATAAAAAGATAGGGGTCGTGATCCTCTCGGGGTTGGCTCTTTTATTTTGGGGCTCCGCACGGGCCGAACAAGAGGAACTTCAATTGGGGTATGTATACAACTCTTGGACCAGTAATTCGGTCATTCATGGATCGGAACAAAGGGTTCCCATGTCCTATTATTTTTCAATGCCGAACCTCTCCCTCTCCTTGAATACTGCCTTTGTCATGGGGGATTACATTGAGGATGCGGCCCAAGGCTTCACGGGCTCCGAATATAAGTCGAGCCAATTTTCGGATACGTCCCTTGGGATGAACTGGGGATTTGGATTGGGTGAATCGGTGAAATCCAACATCGTGGGGAGTTTGAACATCCCGACGGGCGATAACCGCTGGGAATTACAGGCCGAGAATGGCTCCATACCCTACATCTTCGAGCCGACCTACTACCATGGCCGGGATTGGGGTGGGAGCCTATTTTATACCTTGTCCTTTTCGAACCCCGGGTTGGAATATGGGATCGGCGGCGGGTACATGTCTACCGGCAAGTATGACATTACCCTTTCGGATGTTGGGACCTACAGTCCTGGTGACGCTGGAGTCGCCATGGCCACCCTGGGGTTCCGTCTTTCGCCAGGGGATACTTGGGGTTTCCGTTTTGTGAGGACTTTTCCCATTGAAGCCACCTACGCCAACCCTTCCGAAAATTTCACTCAGGGGCAGGGCTCGGTCGTAACCACCCAATGGACCAGCCAAATGGGGTCGGACCGTTTGGTGGTCAACGCCTCGTATAGTTTCTATAACGCGGGATTCACGGCACAATCAAGCGCCCCCTATTCCCTTTCACAAGACCCGGGTGCCTATTTCGGGGACCACCTGGAAATACACCCTATCCTGGGATATGGGGTGGGAAAAGGGGTCGTAATGGAGACTGGATTGCTCTGGGATTGGTTCCAACCCAACGGGTTTCCGCTCAATTTCGGCTCCGGAAACCCGGATATCCTTTATGAGGGCGGAGGCAATCTATTGGGGGCGGAACAAAGCATCACCTTTCAACTCACCCCTGGCACCTTCTTGAGCCTGGCGGGGCTTTATCACTATGTTGAAAATGACAACGCGGGCATTGGAAACCAGGGAACGATCACTTACCAACGCATCACAGTCGGTACCAACATGGGGGTCAAATGGTGAAAAAATTATTATCGATCGCGGTTTTAGGCTGTCTATTCCTTTCGGGAATCCAAATAGGGTGTAATAAGAACAACAACCCTGTCCTTCCCGCAAACTCGGCGGTGTTGCAGTTATCCATCCCTGCCAACATCCAGAGTTACGTTGCCGCCGCCAAAACGAAAAAAAGGATCAGTAAAGACGCGGTTCCCGATGCCTATTCAGGGGCCCTGGAATACAACATCGTTGCCCCGGGTGAAGCTCCAGTCACTGGCATCGTCCTTTACAACAGCGGATCGGATGTGAGCAATATTTTTATCAACCTGCCCAAACCGGGGAATTGGGTGGTCGCAGCCGAATGGTTCGATGTATACACCTACACGGACACTACCAAACCCATGCCTTCGAAGTTGGATCTGGGCCCATCCTTGACCGTGCAACCCTTGTTCGCGGGCGCCGATAGGGTGAATGTCCAAGGAGTTACCCCCTTCACCTTGGCCATGGGAGAATTCTTTAATACGGGGGAAGGGGTTTGTTATAACGGCAACCTCACGGATAACACCAATTGTGATTCCTATCCCACTTATGATTGGGTCGATCTGTATTCGTTTGATACGGACGCGTTATCGTCTTCCGTGACAAGTTCAACCGGGGATATACAGGCACAATGGGATTCGACAAGCAATTCGACGGTTCTTGGAAGTTTGTCCAACGCCAATATTTACGCCTATGTTGGGAATGGGGACCTGGTCAATTACCCGATGATCCCAAGTAACGCGACCTTTTACGCCACCACGGCCTTGGCCAAAGCCGCCGTGGTGGGGGCTGCTTCGGCGGCAATCGTTCAAAACGACATATTCGCGGTTAAGGTGCCTTCGACCAACGGCATGGCCTGGGTCCAAATATGGCTGACGAACCAGATGAATTCAAGCCAGGGCAATTGCGTCGCTACAACCGCTTCCTCCCTTATGCAGTTTTGGTTCATTTACAACAAGGAAGGCGTGAACTACATGAAGTTCGACGAAACCACCTATGGCCACACCAACTGCAACCAGAACACTTATATAGCCCCCCCCGCACCCACTCCAACGCAGTATATTTCCTAGCTTTCTTCTTAAAAGCCCGGGAGTTATATGTCCATAACTCCCGGGCTTTTTTATTTCGGTTGGGGTTTCTCGGGTCCCTATCCGGCTTGACCTAGTCTATCCAGCCGCCCGCGAACATAGGCAATAGTCTCCTTCAAACTGTAAAGCATGGGAATGTAGGTTTGGGACACCTTTACCCGTGCGGCCCTTTCCTCCAAATGCTTCATTCGGGTGAGGATCTCTTCCGTGGGACGCTGGTTCCCCAACTTGTTAATTTCGTTCTCCAACCAATGAAGTTCCCCATAGATCAGGAAAATCTTCCGCTGCATTCCCCAACCGTATAACGAGGCGATCCCTTTGATGATGGGATAGGCCAAACCCAGTACCGGTATGATCAAAACCACGAACTGTTCCACCAGGGCGGCGAGCCAAAAGGGCAGGTAACGCTGCAGGAAGGGCCGGCCCGACTTGTAGTAATGCCGGGCGTCTGGGCTGAGGGGGATTTCCAGGGCCTCCGCTGCCGGGAACTCTCCCGATTTCTGGAAGATGCCGTGCCGGGAATGGATCTGGCTGGCCGCTTCCAGGAGCAAATATTGGAGCGCCGGGTGCAGGTTCCCCTTGACGACAAGGCTGGTTTTGCTGGCGAGAAGCGTGGTGTCGTGGGGGGGCCTGTTGGATTCCAGGTCCGCCACACCTGCGGGCATGTCCAGCTTGCTCAGGGAAGGGAACACCGCGCAATAGGCGTCGGCCCTGGCGAAATTGGCGATATCAATGCCGGGGGTTATCGCCAATTTTCGCACGATCGGCGAGGCCCAAGAATTGACCAGGATGGCCGCGTCGATCTTATCCTGGAGAAGGGCATTCTCGGTTTCCTCGGGGGCAAGGCTCAACAGTTGGATGGAATTTTCCTCCACCGAATAACGTTTCATTAGCTCGGTAAAAAGGGCCCGGGAATCACTTCCCTCCGGCCCCACGGAGACCCTTTTCCCCCGGAGTGAAAACAAACCCTTATCCGTCATGACCTTATGGGAAAAGAACCACATGGGTTCATATCCGATGGTCCCCAGGGATAGGAGTTCGGTCGTATCGGTTTCGGTTGCCAAACCACCCATGACGAAGCCGGCATCCACGCCCGATTTGGGGTCCATGAGCCGGTTGTAATTGTCGACGGCCCCGGCGGTTGTTATCAGGTTGACGGTAATGCCGGATTTCGCCAGCAAGATCTTGTATCGCTTACCGAACAGCTCATAAGCGCTTCCGACCGGTCCGGTCGCCAGGCTCAGGGTGCGCGGGGGAAGGGGATGGAGAAGGCTGGTTAGCCAGACAAGGGCTAGGATGAGGATTGTGGAGAAGATAATGATGTATTTCATGTTTTTCCTTGAGACCAGATGTCGCTGAGCTTCCAAACTTAGGGCTGGTTTTGTTGGCATTTTGGTTGTCCTTTGATCATGGATCGAGGGTGAATTGAAATACAAGGCACCTCTAAGCGCCGCATTATAAAGCTTGATAAGGTTATTCGTGCATTGGAAGTGGGTTTCGAACATGAAAACTAGTTTATCCGGTTCAAGAATTACTTTAAGTCTTGCCGAGCATTTCAAAATAACTATAAAAAACCCACCTTTCAGCGATCAAAACCATTTAGGTGAATCAATAAATTATCATTGGATGGATTAGAGAGAATTTTATAAGGGTATTAATTGTTTTTCACATGGCGGAACAAGTCAAATGGGAAGGCGATTGGGTTCAATAGGGACCTAAAAAACACTAATTGAAGCGTTTGACGGGAACGACCAACCATAACTGAATCAGAATTATCTTTTAAAAAAAACACGTTTAAATGCAAAATTGGCATAAATGTCGAAAAAAATTTGAAACTAAAAATATCTTTTTGGAAAGGCCTCGATCGGTTCGAATTCACTTGAAGCGGGAGGGAAAGTACGAATTTGGATGAAATTTAAACCTGAAGAATATGGATTTAACCGCTACCTTATTAGGGAAATAAAGGGTTTTCGACCATTTGGGGGTTTTGCTCCATTTGACAGTCCCGTTCGGGTCGATGGTTCTTGTGGGAAGGGTTGGGGTCCTTCAGAAAAGGCCTATGGGACCGGTCCTAAACATTGTCGGCTTTAAGGCTGGTCCCTTGGTCGTTCATCGGTTCAAGTGAACCCTTTTAAGGTTGTTCGGGCGCGTATCCCAGGGCCGGAAAGGGATTGGGGCTTGGAGTTTCGTCGAAACCATAATAGATCACCAAGGCTTGATCTGGATTAAACATACCCCGGTCATAATTAAAGGCGACTTGGTAAGTGGGATTCGACTCCCTTTCGCCCATTCCCGTGCCGGCTTGTTCTTCGCATTTTTTCATCTTTGATTCTTGGCAGGCCGGCGCAGGCGCACAACCGGCCATGGCTAAATCGCAGATTGAGTTATTAGATCGAAAACCAGAACTGGGCGAAGGATAATTGCCATAACGATAGATGGGATGGGTTTCGTAATACTGGTTCAACTCCTGTTGGTTCCAGAAATAAGCCGCCCCGATGACCCCGCAATTGGCAGCTAGGTCTTTCCCTGTGCTATTACCACGCCATTGAGCATAAGAATGGTGTTTCCCCGTGAAAAAGAATCTCCGGGCCTCACCGCCATTGACTTGCCAACCCGAAATAGTGATAAAACTATTGGGTTCAATCAGCCATTTCTGGCCATCCTCGATTCCGCTGGGTTGGCCCGTTATGGAATTAAGGCCATCCACGGTCAAATTCACCGCCACCCGCACTGGCAAGGGGTTGTAAAGCCTGACGGAATAACGTTCCCCCGGGGAGGCGGTTATAAAGGGGTAACCATTTTTGTCGGATTCGGACTTCACCCCCTGGCTGTCGTCCACAATCTCAACCCGAAAGAGTGTTCTTTGATCCATGGGGTGGTAAAGGATGCGGTTATCCGCCTCTTGAATAACTTCACGGACCTTAACAGGGTAATCCTTCACGGCCCCATCGACCCGGGCCGCACCTAAGACCACCATCGCGATAAACAGTTTAACTGGGAAACGCATGACTTTTCTCCTTGTTTCAATGGATATAAACAAACATCAGACAATTGGACAACCTTCATTCAAAAAGGTTCCCAAAGGTGGTTAGGTCATTTTTGGGAGGGCAAGAATCGGCCCGAAAAGGTAAGATGACAGGTAAATCTTGGTACAATGGGTAAGTTAATAAGCTCCAGTTTGGAGGGGAGGTCTGAATGCCTGAGGGAAATATGTTTCTCGAAAAAAGAGCCTATCCACGGGTTCCTGCGCATGTACCTGTCCGTTATCGGTTGATCGAGGACCAAAAAGAAATTGAGACTGTCTTTAACCGCGAGAATCGAAATAAGTCCGGTAAAACCGTGGATGTGAGCCTGGGTGGTCTTTATTTGTCCGCGAATATTAGTGTCGGTGTGGGAAGCATCCTTCGTTTGGATATCGACCTGCCAGGTCGGGCAACCGGCATCGCCTCCTTTGCAGAGGTGGTTTGGTCCAATGCGGAAGGATTAGGCCTGCATTTCCTGGCGATCAAAGAAGAAGACAACGAAGCCCTGAAGGCCTTTCTCTCGAAACAGAGCACTTCTTAGGGGTTGACAGATTGTTTCTGGGCCAATTCAGGCCCCCATTCGCATTAAATTGATCTTCCAAGGAGATCTTTATGTCCTTTCCGACCCAGCGGATGCGCCGATTAAGAAAAACCAAGGGCTTACGGTCTCTCTTTCAGGAAACTCGCCTTACGGCCGAAGATTTTGTATTGCCCCTGTTCGTGGCGGAAGGGTTGAAGGCTCCGGAGCGCATCGACAGCATGCCGGGAGTGCATCGGCACAGCCTTTCCTCCCTCGTCCAGGAGTCCCAACAAGCCTTTTCGCTTGGTGTCCCCGCGGTTTTATTATTCGGCTTACCCAAATCCAAGGATGTTATGGCCACTCAGGCCTATGCCAAGGCCGGGATTGTTCAAAAAGCCGTGAGGCTTCTCAAAAAAGAAGTTCCTGGATTGGTGGTGGTGACCGATGTTTGCGCCTGCGAATACACCTCCCACGGCCATTGCGGGATCTTGAAGGGAAAGGAAGTGGATAACGACTCCACCCTGGGTTTGCTTCAAAAGATCGCCCTTTCCCACGCGGAGGCCGGGGCCGATATCGTGGCGCCCTCGGATATGATGGACGGCCGGGTGGGGGCCATCCGCAAGGGCCTGGATCGACAGGGCTTGGATGACACCCTCATCTTGAGTTACGCCGCTAAATTTTCCTCCGCATTTTACGGACCTTTCCGCGACGCAGCGGACTCCGCCCCCTCCT
The DNA here is from genome assembly GCA_963771075.1 of candidate division FCPU426 bacterium. Taxonomy (GTDB): domain Bacteria; phylum Oederibacteriota; class Muellerivitia; order Muellerivitales; family Muellerivitaceae; genus CAVTWJ01. The sequence continues at coordinate 27,358 of CAVYSE010000006.1, forward strand.
TCGGGGACCGCAAGAGCTACCAAATGCCCGCATCCAACGCGCGGGAAGCCATGAAGGAAATCATGTTGGATATTGAGGAAGGCGCGGACGCCGTCATGGTCAAGCCAGCCCTTACCGCCCTCGACCTGATCGTGAAAGCCAAACATCGCTTTCTAACACCTGTTTGGGCCTACCACGTATCCGGGGAATTCTCGATGATCAAGGCCGCCGCCAAACTTAAATGGCTGGATGGGGACTCGGCTATGGCCGAGAGCTTGATGGCGATCAAGCGAGCCGGCGCTGACCGAATAGTGACCTATTGGGCCAAGGAAGCCGCCAAGTTCTTCCGATGATCCAACCGGCAACCCCTCGACCACAGGATTAAACCATGCCCCCCATCACCGACCGGACGCTCATCCTAAAAGCCAAAGCCCTCGCCCAACGGAAGCAAGCCTCGAATGATTTCCAATACGGCGACGTGGGTTGCGCCCTAGTGACCCAAAGCGGCCGCGTTTATCTCGGCTGCAGTATTGATACGGCCTGCAGCATGGGGTTTTGCGCGGAGCACAGCGCCATCGCCTCGATGCTGGCCCAAGGGGAAAGCCGGGTCCAGCGGATCGTAGCGGTGAAGTGGAATGGCCAAATCCTGCCGCCCTGCGGCCGCTGCCGGGAATTCATGTCCCAATTGAGCCGAAACCAGCCGGACATCGAAGTGATTTTGGGCCTCCGAAAGAAGGTGCCCTTGCGGAAACTTTTGCCCCACCGCTACGAGGGCTAGGCTTCGCAAGCCGACCTTACATGCAACTGATATGGAGATTGGTATAGTACCGATTACCTTATTCGTTCTTAGAGGTCAAATCGGCGCAATGACAACTTGAAATCAAACTGAAACACTGCTGGATCACTACCTTCGTTGTCAGGTTACGACGCATTCGTTAAACTGAACCCGTAAACGAAATTCATCGAGGCCCCATGAGGAAACCCTACCCAACCCATCGCTCCCTAAAGCTCTTTGAAACCGCCCAAAAACACCTAGTGGGCGGCGTGAACAGCCCGGTTAGGGCCTTCAAGGGCGTAGGGGGAACCCCACTTTTTTTCGTTCGTGGCAAGGGCCCCTATTTAATCGACGCGGATGGGAACCGCTATATTGATTTGGTTGGTTCTTGGGGCCCTCTCATCCTGGGTCATGCTCATTTAGGGGTTTTGAACCAGGTACAAAAGACCATGCGCAAGGGATTCACTTTTGGTGCCCCTTCGCCGTTGGAAGCGGAACTGGCGGTCAAGGTCAAGGATGCCTATCCCTCTATCGAGAAGATCCGGTTCGTATCCTCCGGGACCGAAGCAACTTTCAGCGCCATCCGCCTGGCTCGGGCGGTCACGAGACGAAATCGTATCCTCAAATTCGATGGTTGCTACCACGGTCATGGGGATTCTTTGCTGGTCGCCGCAGGAAGCGGCCCCGCCACCCTGGGTTTGCCGGATAGCCCGGGAGTGCCCGGAGAGATCGCGTCTTTAACCTTAAGTGTGCCCTATAACGATCTGGATTCGGTGGCGATGGCTTTTGATCAGTTCAAGGATATAGCCGCCGTCATCGTGGAACCGGTGGCTGGAAATATGGGTCTGGTACCTCCCGAACCCGGTTTTCTGGAAGGTTTGAGGGAAATCACCCGTAAGAACGGGGCATTGCTGATTTTCGACGAAGTCATGTGCGGTTTTCGAGTGGCTTTGGGTGGGGCCCAGGAGCTTTACCCAATCAAGCCCGACCTGACCACCCTGGGAAAGATCATCGGAGGCGGAATGCCGGTGGGGGCTTACGGGGGCCGGGAAGAGCTGATGAACCAAATTGCGCCCCTGGGTCCGGTTTACCAGGCGGGAACCCTATCGGGCAATCCGGTGGCCATGGCAGCAGGTATCGCGACCCTGAAAGCACTCAAGAACGATCAGGTCTATCCCAAGCTGGAACAGGTCTCAGGTTTTGTTGAGGAAGGGATCAAGCGCGCCCTTCAGAAAACCAGTGTTGAAGGATGTTTCCAAAGGGTCGGAAGCATGGGAACACTTTTCTTTACCGCCGGTCCCATTCGCAATTACAAAGACGCGAAAAGGAGCGATACAGCCCGGTTCGCCAAGTTTTTCTGGGGCATGGCCCGCCGGGGCGTCTACTTGCCGCCCTCTCAATTTGAATGTTGGTTCTTCTCGGACGCCTTAACGATGGATCTCGCCAAGAAAATTGTGAAATCGGTTGGAGAAAGTTTGGAGGAAACCGCCAAAAATTGATAAACTTTCAGGTGAAACTGGGAGGTGAAACTTGAATCATTTCATGAAGATTAACCGGTTTTTCACTCTGTCCTTGGTTTTCGGATTAGCGTTTTTCGCCTTTCAAAAGGCTTTCGGTGACATTGAGATCGACCTAGGCGATTCCAAAAGCGCTCCTGCCCCCTCAAAGTTGGCCTCGCCCACGCCAGCGCCTATTTCCATGTCGAACACCTCTCAAACTGTTCCCCCAAGCACCAAGACACCCATGATTGGAGCTGCGATGAGGGGAGAAAATACTCCCACAAACCAAGGAACACCTAACTCCATTGATTCCTCCCCCGCGGGAAATGGCCAGCCTTCTATTACCCCTACACCGGTGGTTCAGGTCATTCAGGGAGTCCTTAAGGCCAAGGATATCTACGAAGCTGGAATTAAGGCTTACAAAGAGAAAGATTATGACACAGCCATCCGTTATCTGAAAAACGCGGTTATCAAGAGCGATCCTTACACGCCCAAATACATTTATGCCGAGGCCTACGCTACTCTGGGCGTTATTTACCAATTTTATTTCCCGGTGGAGGGCCATCTCCAGACCGCGAGGGAGTATTACAAGCATGCCCTCCGGTATGAGTCGACGAATCCCACGGCATTGAAGTACCTGAAAAAGCTGAAGACAGAAACCCAATAAGCGAACAGTCGAAAAATAGCGAACAAAAAAAAGGAATGGACTTGAAAGTACTACACATCGCCTTCGCCACTTTGATCCTATCACTGGGCGCTTCGGTGACATGGGGCTCGGAGGATTTGGACCCCCTTTCAATTTCCCTTTTCGCGCTTTACGGGACTCCCGTGCAACCCACCTCCTTGGGCTTCAGCAATTACGATGGGTTGGGGTGGGATTTTTTGGCTGAATACCACCCGACCCGTTACGCTTCGTTGGGGCTTGGTTACGAGACCGCGACTTTCTACGGCACACCCAACCTGACCGCCGGCACCCTGAATTTGGAAGGAAGGTTTTTTCCCATGGCCGGTTGGAGGCTACCCTATGACCCCTACGTGGTGGGGGAAGCGGGTTTGAATTTATCCTCCGCCACGTCCACCCAGTGGGGAGGCGCCTACGCCTTGAAAGCGGGCTTGGGCACCCAAGTGGCTTTTGTGGGCCCGTTATCGCTGGATTTCGCCATTGAGAGCCATTGGATGGGGAATTCGCCTAACTTTTTTCAGTATGTGGACTTCCGCATGGGCCTTGATTTCGCGCTTCCCATGAAAAATCCCCAGACTCCAACCCCAACAGCAGCCCCCACCGCCGCGGCCAAACTGATGATCAGTCCCACCCCCAGCGAACAAGTCACGCAGGTCATAACCCCCTTGTACATGACCACCCCGACCAACACTCCGACCCCGGTGTTTACCGACACGCCTACACCCCAACCGGTCATTCAGGACATCCCTGGTTCGCGGATGAAAAAGTATTATTCCATCGGAACGAAGGCTTTCGCAGCGGGGAATTATAAAAAGGCCCTCGTGAACCTGAAGAAGGCGGTCGCCATCAAGGAAAGTGTTAAGTATTACTATTACGCCGAATCCTACGCTACCATCGCGGTCATCTACCAGTTCCATAGTACTGTGAGGGGCCATTTGAGATTGGCTCTTGAAAATTACAAGAAGGCCGCGAAGATCGACCCGGATACGATGGCGGTGAAACTGTATTACAAGAAGTTGAAAGACAAACTTTCACAATCCTCTTCCACCACGCCTGTGGAAAACGGAATAGCCGCCACGGCGTCCCCAGCTGGTTCCAACCTGTCGATAAACCCTATCCCGGCGCCCTAATCATTCAGAAAAGTTTCAAGCCCGCCGGATCCGATTGAGTCGGGAACGAATTTTTCGGGTTCAGTTCACGAATTGTCGGATTCGCTCGATCTTTGTGGCTTTGCCATTCTCCGGGTCCACCGATATAACGACCGCCTGGAAGAGATAGGGAAGCTCCTCTGAAACCTCGAATCGGGCCGGGGCGCCGCTCAAAAACCTTTGCAGGATCGGCTCGGGTTTCATGCCAATCAATGATTTGGAGGAACCCGTCATTCCGATATCCGTCAAATAGGCCGTTCCACCGGGCAAAATCTCCTCGTCCGCGGTCATAACGTGGGTGTGAGTGCCGGTGACGGAGGAAACACGGCCGTCCAGGTAAAAACCCATGGCCCTCTTTTCGCTGGTGGCTTCGCAGTGCATATCCACCAAAACCACCTTGGCTTTTCCCTTAACCTGTTCCAGAGCCCGATCGGCGCACTTGAAGGGACAATCGATGGCGTACATGTAAACCCGTCCCATAAGGTTCAAAACCGCCACGGGGATTCCCTTGCAGTCGAAGATGCCCAAACCCGAACCTGGGTTTTCCGATGGATAGTTGTGCGGTCTCAGGAGGCGCGGGTCCTTGCCCAAAATTTCCTTCACCTCTTTTTTTGAAAATATATGATTGCCTGAGGTGATTACGTCGATTCCCATATCGACCATTTGCTTGAAGGAGTCGGGTTGGATGCCGGTACCGTTGGCGATGTTTTCCCCATTCGCCACTATGAAATCAATGGAGTAATCCGCTTTCATGCGGGAGAGACTGTTATGGACGGCATGTCGGCCGGGTTTTCCGACAACGTCGCCAATCATGAGGATGTTCATGGGAAAGCCTTTCTGGCATGGAATTGCCCAAAGAGTAATCAAAAGAGCCGGGAAAGGCAATTGGATGGCAAAAGAAAACATTCACCGCGACGACGTGAATAAAGGAAAAAAACCTAAAATTCATTCTGAAACACTAAGAAGTGAAGAACTTTGAAAAGTAAATTGCTGAATTCAACCAGTAAGTGCAACACCTAGGCGAAAGACTTGCTCCGGCGTTTTGAAGCCAAGACACTTGCGGGGACGACCATTGAGAATCCGTTCCACGCGCCTGACTTGAGCTGGGGTTATGTTAGCAAAATCGGTTTTCTTCGGATAGAAGCGTCGAATCAAACCGTTGGTGTTTTCCACGGTGCCTTTTTCCCAACTGTGGAATGGCAGGCAGAAGAAAGACCTAGTGCCCAAAACGGCATTGACCTGGAGGTGTTCGACGTTCTCCGAGCCGTTGTCATAGGTGATGGTCCTGCGGAGTCCCTTGGAAAATTGACCGAGGCGACGATTGATAGCCATACGGGTATTTGACGCGGATTTCTGGGGCAGCCAAGCAAGTTTTACCAGTCGGCTCTTTCTTTCGACCATGACCAAGATAGAAGCTTTGCTCTGCCTGGAAATGATAGTGTCCATCTCCCAGTGGCCGTATTGGTCCCGTGCCTTGACGATGGCAGGGCGTTGGGTGATTGAAACGCGTTGTGGGATATGGCTTTTGCGGTGATTGTGGGAATGCCATTGCCGAAGTCGTTTTCGATGGGAGCGAGCCAAGAAGGGAATGAGATGCCGAGCTTTGCTATAGATGAACTGGTAGACGGCCTCGTGGGAAATGGAGATTTTGGATTTCTCCTGGTGAAGTTGACCGGCGATTTGTTCGGGTGAAAGACCTTGCCGAAGTTTACGCAAGACATACCGGCGCAGTTCGGGTTTCTTGAGCCGAAAGTGAGTTCGAGAGATCTGGTTGCGCAAGATGGCCCGATCGTGAGCCCTGGCAGGAAGATACCGGCCGGGACGTAAGGGAGGGGCGTTGCGCTTCAACTCTCGGGAAACGCTGGAAACATCACGGCCAAGGCGTTTGGCGATTTTTCGCAGGGAAAGGCCTTGAGCCTTCCAAATAGAGATTTTTTCACGTTCGGCTAACAATAGATGCCTGTAGGATTGTTTCATGAAACTTAGGATAACCCCCGGGTTCTGCCGGGCCTAAGTGTTGCACTTCGTTATTGAACTGGGGATTAACGGAATTAACTTAAAAATTCTTTTGGTTTTCTTCGCGTCTTCTCGGCGAATTGATTTTTTTTGGCCGTTATTTGCCACAAGGATGGTAGCCGGTTTCGCAAAGAACCGCCTTGACCGGGATATCGTGGGGACCGGCAGGCACCTGCTCCACGAGTTGGAATGCGTACCCCAGGCCCACCACCAGGCATGATTTTTTCAATCGGGGAATGACCCTGTCGTAAAAACCCTTGCCGAAACCCAATCGGTTTCCGTTACGGTCAAAGGCGAGGCCGGGGGCCAACACCAGTTCCAAATCATTCCAGTCGGCCGCCTTGGTCGACGTCGGTTCCAGGATGCCGAATGGACCGGGCTTCAAATTCTTCAGGTCCGTGACCAGGTGAAACTCAAAATGAGCCATGTCCTTGGTGACCTTAGGAAGATAAAGCTTTTTTCCGGAAGAAAGGGTGCCTTCCAATATGGGATAGGTGTTGATCTCATGGGGTATGGAGGCGAAAGCGCCTATTCCCTTGGCTTTTAGGTATTCGGGCCTGGCCTTCAGGATGTTCCAAACCCCCTGGGAGGCGGTTTCGGCGAGGCCTGAATCAACCGAATCCCGAATTAATTTCAGCTTTTCCCTCAATTCGTTTTTGGAATCTTTTGGTGTTTCCATGGGGGTCAAGGGGTCCTTATTCGCCATGCGATTGTTCCTTTTTCCTGGAGGCTTCGGTTGATGCCTGGGCCAATTCCTTCAGGTGCTCCATCCAGGCCTTAATCTTAGCCTCATACCCCAAATGGGTGGGAATGTAATATTGGGGAAGGTTGGGAGCGTATTCCTGACCCACGTAATGGTCCTGAAAATTGTGGGCGTACTGGTATCCGACCCCCTTGCCCAAGGCCTTCATGCCGGGGTGGGGCGCGTTGCGCAAATGATCAGGCACCTCTTTGGCGGTTTCTTTCTTCACATCCTCTGTCGCGTTTTCCAAGCCCATGTAGGATGCGTTGCTCTTGGGCGCGGTCGCCAAGTAAACCGTGGCTTGGGCAAGGGGAATGCGCCCCTCCGGCAAGCCAAGGAATTCAAAAGCCTGCTGGGCGGCGGAAGCGACCAACAAGGCCTGGGGATCGGCGTTGCCCACGTCCTCGGAGGCTGAAATCACGAGCCGACGGGCTATAAAACGCGGGTCTTCCCCCGCATACAGCATTTTGGCGAGCCAGTAGAGGGCGGCGTCCGGGTCCGATCCCCGGATGCTCTTGATGAAGGCGGAGATGGTGTCGTAATGACCGTCACCGGTGGAATCATAACGGATCATGCGTTTCTGAATGGATTCCTGGGCCACTTCCAAAGTGAAGTCGATGGTCCCATCCTTTTCGGGAGGGGTGGTGAGGACACCGACTTCCAAGGCATTCAAAAGGGTCCGGGCATCCCCGCCGCAAGCCTTGAGCAGGTGGTCCGCCGCCTTGGGTGAAAGCTGGACAGGAGTTTGTCCCAGGCCCCTTTCCATATCCCTAAGGGCTCGTTCCATTATGAGGCGCAGATGTTTTTCCTCGAGAGGTTTTAACTCGCATACTCTTGAGCGGGAAAGGAGGGCGTTATTAAGGGCAAAGAACGGGTTTTGGGTGGTCGCTCCCACCAAAATCAGTGTGCCTTGTTCCAGGTGCGGAAGCAGGGCGTCCTGTTGGCTTTTGTTGAAATGGTGGATTTCATCAAGAAACAGGATGGTCGAGCGCTGGTAGAGTTTTTTGTTTTCCGTAGCCTCATCGAACACCTTGCGGAGGTCGGCGAGGCCTGAGGTCACGGCATTGAGGGCGGTAAATCGGCTCTTGGTACGCCTTGCGACCAAACGGGCAAAGGCGGTCTTGCCGGTTCCAGGAGGGCCGTAAAGGATCAGGGATATGACCCGGTTGGATTCAAGTAGCCGACGCAAAAGTTTTCCCTCGCCCAGCAAATGTTCCTGGCCCATATATTCCTCGAGGCTTTTGGGGGACATGCGGATAGCGAGGGGGCGGACGGGGTCTTTTTCTTCCGGGATCGAATCGAATAAATCCATTGAGTTTTATCTTGCGCCGTTGAAGTGGGGTGGATTTGGATGGCTAAAATGGTGAAAAATAAAAAAGCCCCCGCCTGTGCCGGTTGAAACAGTACTCTTTTGAGGCCTGACAAGAGTCAGGTGGGTTCCCGCCCGGACGGTTCAATCGCTTCCGAAGAAGACTATCCCCGGCAGGTGTATGGGAACCCGTTTTTTGTTTTGTGGCTCAAAATTTCCCATTCCAAGGTCGAACACCGCAGAAGGCCTGAAGGCTATTCTAGGACCCGCCCCATCGGTGTCAAGTTGGCGAAATCTTTAGTAATCGGGGAAGTGTCGGTGGGCCTTGACAAGTGTTCCGTTTTGTCTGTTCAACTCAAATTTGAATAGGGGCGAGCGGAAAGGTTCCAATCAATTGTTGAGTATTGGGAAATCCTTCGGCACAATGCTTGGAATTCGAAGTTCCCGAATTGCCAAGAAGGTTGGAATGGGTTTTCGCGCAGTCATGTGGGGGAGGTAGGTTGATGCCGGTTATGGTTAGAACATTCAATATACCCCGATGGATGGGGCCGTTTTTGATCCTGGCCGCCCTGGCCCTGATTCCGTTTGCCCTAGTGTTGGCTTTTTCCTTAGGGGCCCTGGCGGTGGGCCTATTGGCAGTGCGGACCCTTCTTCCGGGTTCGGCCAGGCCCGCGAGCGGGCGGGTCTTCCAAGGTCCGCCCAAAGCATCTTCCCAACGCCTCGACTCTTCCCACCATCCTGTTCGGGTATTGGACGCTGAATATGAGGTAAAGGAAACCCATGAAAAAGAATAGCCCGGTTAAAAAGACGAAGCAGACCCAACAAACCGATGCCTCGGACCATCCCACCAGTTTTGCGATCGACCACGATTACCACAAAGGGGTTTCCCCAGATGATTTCAAGCATTCTTATATCAACAACCTGAAATACCGCCTGGTGAAGGAGGAGGAAACGGCCACTAATTATGACCGTTTCCTGAGCCTAGCCTACGGAATTCGGGACCGGTTGGTGGAGAATTGGGTTTCGACCCAGCGGGTATACCGTTCCCAGAAAGTCAAAAGGGTCTATTACTTTTCTCTCGAGTTCTTGATAGGACGGACGCTGGGAAATTCCATCCTGAACCTTCGTATTGAGAAGAACCTTTTAAAGGCGATGGACGAGTTCGGCCTCAAACTGGAGGAAGTACGCGATGCGGAACTGGACGCGGGTTTGGGCAACGGGGGATTGGGCCGTCTGGCGGCATGCTTCCTCGATTCGTTGGCGACCCTTGAAATTCCCGCTTACGGTTACGGAATCCGCTATGACTACGGCATTTTCCGCCAAAAGATTGTGCGGGGTTACCAGGTGGAGGAGCCGGATGAGTGGCTGGCCAAGGAACATCCCTGGGAAATTTCACGTCCCGAATACACCTATCGAGTAAGGTTCGGGGGAAAGGTGGTTCAACGGACCTCCCGGAATGGAAAACTGGTATTTGACTGGGTGGACACAGAGGATGTGCTGGCCCAGGCTTATGACACCCCGGTTCCGGGCTATGGAAATAAGACGGTCAACAACTTGAGGCTTTGGTCCGCCAAAGCAACAGCGGAATTCGAGCTGGAATTCTTTAACAAGGGAAATTATTTCGCCGCCACATCGAAAAAAACCGAGTCGGAAACCATTTCCAAGATTCTCTATCCCAACGACAACAACCTGGAGGGCCGGGAATTGCGCCTGAAGCAGCAGTATTTCTTCGTTTCAGCCTCAATCCAAGACATCCTGCGGCGGTTCAAGCGGGAACATGCCAATATCCGGGAACTGCCCGAGGCGGCCGCCATCCAATTGAACGATACCCACCCCACCATCGCCATCGCCGAACTGATGCGTGTGCTGGTGGATGAGGAGGGCCTGGAATGGGAGAAGGCCTGGGCCATGACCAAGTCTATTTTCGCCTACACCAACCACACCCTTTTGCCCGAGGCGTTGGAAAAGTGGTCTCTGGCCCTTTTTGGAAAGTTGTTTCCCAGGCACCTGCAGATCATCCAAGAGATCAACGCGCGCTTCCTGCGGGAGGTGGCGCTCCGCTATCCCGGGGACGTGGACCGCCTAAGGCGGGTATCCATATTTGAGGAGGGGCCGGATCCCCATATCCGAATGGCCTATTTGGCGATCATCGGAAGCCATTCGATCAACGGCGTTTCCAAGCTCCACTCGGAACTGTTAAAAACCTCATTACTACCGGATTTTTACGAATTGTTCCCGGACCGTTTCAACAACAAGACCAACGGCATTACCCAACGCCGATGGCTTCGTAAATGCGACGCCTCCCTGGCCAATCTGATCACCTCGCGCATCGGGGAAAATTGGATCACCGAACTCACGGAGCTTAAGAAGCTCGAGAAATACGTTTCGGACAAGAAGTTCAAGGATGAATGGCGCACCGTCAAACTCCAGAACAAGGAGAAATTGGCGGCCTTGATTGCCGCCGAACACCGGGTAGCCGTTAACCCGAACACCCTCTTTGACGTGCAGGTAAAACGGATGCATGAGTACAAACGCCAACTTTTGAACGCGCTCCATGTCATCGCCCTCTATCGGAGGCTCAAAAACGATCCATCCTCCGTGGTTACTTCCCGCACGGTGCTTTTCGGCGGGAAGGCGGCCCCGGGTTACGCCATCGCCAAGCTCATCATCAAGTTCATCGGTTCCATCGCCGACGTGGTCAATGAGGACCCACAGATCAAAGGCAAACTGACCGTTTTGTTCATGCCTAATTACCGCGTTTCGCTTGCGGAAAAGATCATCCCTGCCACCGACCTGTCAGAACAGATCTCCACCGCCGGAAAGGAAGCCTCGGGCACAGGCAATATGAAATTCGCCCTCAACGGGGCCCTGACCATCGGCACGCTTGACGGCGCGAACATTGAGATCATGGAGGAGGTGGGCGAAAAAAATATCTTCATTTTCGGTCTCAAAGCCGATGAAGTGGCCAGGATTAAAAGGGAAGGATACAAACCCTGGGAATATTATGAGAAATCGCAGGAGCTAAAGGGAGTATTGGACTTGATCTCTAGCGGATTTTTCTCCCCGGAGAATCCTGAGCTTTTCAAACCCATCGTCGAATCGCTCATGTCGCATGACGAGTACCTGCTTTTGGCTGATTTTGACAGTTACCTGGAATGCCAGGACCGGGTAGCGGAACTTTATCAGGACCAGAACAAATGGACGGAGATGTCCATCCTCAATGTGGCCCGCATGGGTAAATTTTCAAGTGACCGCGCGATCGCTGAATACTGCAAGGACATCTGGAAGATCAAAGGGGTAAAGATCCCATAAGAAACATGCGGCCAAGGCTTTGCCGCGAAGACGTGAAGGAAAGCCAAATCTTGTTTTAAAGAAATCTTTTAGTCTATTCAGTTGGTTGTTTCGAGGTGAGAAACACATGTTTTCTTGGAGCGTGCGTTTTCGCGTTGGAAGTGGTTTTGTCGCTGTTCGAACGAAAGGTTTTATTCGAGAATGGCGTCGATCTTACGGAAGAGAGCCTGAAGCTTTTCGTTGGTAGGAAAACTGGGAGGCGGCTCCAATTCCGCGGGGGATTTGAGAACGGATGGGCCTTTGGGTTGAGCCGTTTTTAATTTCTCCATCTCAATCTGGGCGTCCTTTAGTTCCTTTTGCGCTTTTTCCAGTTCTTCCAAAAGCTGCTCCGCGTCCTTGTCGGATTTGCCTTTGGCGTTTTGTGAAAGATCAAGTTCTTTTTGCGCTTTTACCAGCTCTTCCTTGACCTTTTCCATGTCTTCCTGGTTTTTTTGCATCTCGGCCTTTGTTTCACCCAGGGTGATCTTCAATTCGTTGATTTCCTTATTTTTCTCTTCTTCTTGTGTCTTTTGTGAATCAAGGGTCAACTGTGCCTTTTCGGCCTGCTTTTTCAGTTCGACAACCGTTTCTTGGGCCTTAAGGAAATCTGATTCAATCATCGATATCTTTTTCTTCGTTTCCTCTAGGTCCACCCGTGCCTTGGCGGCTTCCTCGATCAGCTGGGTTTTGTCCCCCGCTTCCGCCTTGTAACGGTCCAATTGCTCTTTCATTTCAAGGGAGTGGCGCAGGGAACCGTCTTGGGAACGCTTCATTTCCAACAGGTTTTTTTCGAGGGTCTCGATCAATTTAAGGTTCTCGCCCTTTGCTTTTTCCATGCGGTGGTATTCGTCGGCGATATTCATGGCCGCCAGGATGGCTACTTTGGCGGCGGGGGCGGAGGATTTACGGCCAATATCCGCCATCTTGGCGTCCACAAACTTAGCCAGCTCCGAGATGTATTTAGGGTCCGCTTCACCCTTCAGAGTATATTCATTGCCGTAGATGTGGACGGTAACGGATTTGATGTCAGCCATGTTGTTCCTCCGAAAGCGATTCGGAGTCTTCCACCAAGTGAAATTCTTTGGCTAAGGTTTCCAGCCTCTGCAGGTTGGTCTTGACCTTCTTCAGGTCTTCGAGGGCCTCGTCATATTGGTGTCGTAGGCGAGTTTCCTCCGGGCTGGGGCCCGGGGCGAGTGCGGGGATAGCAGGGGCTGGTTCCGATTCCTTTTCTTTCAATTGATTTTGAAGAAGGACGTTTTCTTTCATGAGGGCCGCATTGGCGTTTCGGAGTTGAACGATGGCTTCCAAGAGCCGGTTGATCCGGTTTTCAAGTAGTGGCCAGGGGGTCGGCGGCTCGATAGGAAAGAGTTCATCGAATGGCAATGGAGAATATCTCCTTCAAATAGGAAAGGATCTTAGACACGGACTCGTTTACTTCGGCGTCGGTCAGGGTTCGGTCCGAATGTCGGAACCGAAGCCGGAAGGCCAGACTGCGGGACCCCTCAGGAACCCCTTGCCCCCGGTAGTGGTCAAAAAGGGCCATGGAAACCAAAAAGGGAGGTTTTGAGGCCTTAACCCCTTCCAACACTTGAGCCGATGTTACACCATCAGGTACAACCAGGGCAACGTCTCTCCATGCCTCAGGGAAGCGGGGCAGGGGTTGGTAGTGGGAAGATTCGGCGGGTTCCTCACCCATAAGCGTTAGGTTCGCCTCCACAGCCGCGACAGGGCCTGTGAGGCCGAAGTTTTTCAGGGCGCGGGGGCTCAGCATGCCTCCCCATATGAGTGTATTGCCGGACCCGTCACAGGCCCTAAAACTTTCACTATTTTGGTAGGGCATGGTTAAAACCCCGTATTCCCACTTGGATTCCTTCAAACGGGCGAGTTTTACCAGGCTTTCGGCCAAACCCTTCGCGTCATAAAAGTCAGAAGGACGTTCATGGGCGGTCCAGGAAGGTTCTTGAATGAGTCCGGTGGCTACTGCGGCGATTTGGTAGGTTTCAGCCGGTCCCTTTCCTTTGACCGGGTGGAAGACCTTATTCAACTCATAGAGCGCGACCCGGGGCTGTTGGTGGGCAAAATTCAATTGAAGGTTTCCCAACAAAGAAGGCAACAAAGTGGGCCGCAAGACCTTTTGGTCCTCTGTGATGGGGTTGAGGAGGGCCTGGCTTTCCCTTAAGGGGTGGTCTGGGCCCAATAGAAGATGGTCCGCGTAATCGGGAGGCAGGAAGGTGGGATTCACCGCCTCGTAGAAACCATTCTGATGTAAAAGAAATCGGGTTTCTTCCTCGAAGGGGATGGCAGAACCCACTGGTGAGAGATGGGAAGAGATCTTGGGGGCCTGGACTTGGATCAAGTCATATCCCGCGACCCTTGCCACTTCCTCGATGAAATCTATTTCACGGGTCAGGTCCAAACGCGAAGAGGGCGGTGTGATCCTGAAGATCCCTACATTGGAGCCTTTCTCAAGGGTACAACCTAGATTTTTCAAGATCACCAATTGCCTTTCTTCAGGGATCTGGGTTCCTAAGATCGTATCAGCCCGTTTAGGCCGGTAATCCACCGCGCTAGGAATTGATACTTCGCCCTTTTTTGACAGGATACCTTTACAAAGGCTTCCACCTGCCAATTCCAAAAGAAGTTGAGCGGCGCGGTTCAAGGCTTTCTCAACGCCATGTGGGTCCACCCCACGCTCGAAGCGGTAGGAGGAATCGGTGGAGATGGCCAATCGCCTGCCGGCTTTGCGAATTCCGCCGGGTTGAAAAAGGGCGGATTCCAAAAGGATGTTTTGGGTGGTTTCGGTAACTTGAGAATTGTTTCCGCCCATGATCCCGGCGAGGGCAACCGGCTTGTCGGCGTCCGCGATGACTAGAAAGTCTTCTTGAAGGTCACGAATGGAGTTGTCCAATAATGGGATTTTCTCGCCTGATTTGGCCTGTCGGACGATGATTTCTTTTCCCGAAAGCTTGTCATAATCGAATGCGTGAAGGGGCTGGCCCATTTCCAGCATGACGTAATTGGTCGCATCCACCACATTGTTAATGGAACGCTGGCCTAAACGCTCCAGGGTTTGGCTGAGCCAACGAGGGGAGGGGCCAATTTTGACTCCCTCCAGGACCCTGCAGGTATAGAGGGGACAGAGAGTCGGGTTTTGGATCGTGATCTTGGTTTTGGTTGCAATAGCCGGGCCGGCTTCAACAGGAGAGACTGCATCCGGGAACCGGACAGGACAGTTGAAGAGAGCTGAAATCTCACGAGCTACACCCAGATGACTTAAGAGGTCTGGGCGATTTGGGAAGATTTCAAGCTCAAACAAGGTGTTAGGTAGGTCCATGTATTGTAAAAAGTCAGTTCCCACCGGGGCATCTGGTGGAAGGATGAGGATTCCCTCGGCGTCCTCGGCCAAACCCAGTTCTTTTGCCGAACAAAGCATTCCGAAAGATTCAACGTTTCGTATTTTCGTGGCTTTGATCTCAAAATTGCCGGGTAAGACCGCACCGATCCTAGCTAGGGGGACTTTTTGTCCGGGAGCGATGTTCTTAGCCCCGCAAACAATCTGTAGGGTTTCGGTACCAATGGAAACCTTGGTTAAGGAAAGCCTGTCGGCTTGGGGGTGTTTGTTTACTTCCAAAATCTCGCCTACGACCACTTGAGTAATATCTTTTCCAAAGGTTTGGACCGACTCCACAGGTATGCCGGCTTTTATCAATTTATCCAGGATTTCGGGGAGGGGAGCGGAGCAATCGATGTATTGACGGAGCCATTTTTCAGAAATAAGCATTGGAATTCCTTGGAACCTCATGAGCGAATAGTGTGATGGTTTGCAAAGTTTAGATTAGCCGAAAAACCCTGTCAATCAATCGCTGTCATTGCGAGGTATGCCCGACGAATAGTCGGGTTTTAATGACGAAGCAAACCCAGTTTTGATCTTCCATTAAAATTACTTCGATAACCAACCGTGAAATGAGTTCGCAGCGCCAAATCATTCGGGCTCGCAATAATAACTATTTGAACCTTTTTTTGATGAATTCGTGTGTTCCTATCCTTTAAGCTAAACCCGACTTTAATAAGGCCTTAAATTTTTAAGCATTCTACAAGAGAAGGGTGGTGGTGGTTTTGGCGTTGTTCGAGTTGGACGTCAGGGAATTGGAACGCAAATTCACCGAAGTGAGGGATCATCTTTGACCCCGCTCAGGTCAACCGTGACATTGAGCGCTTAGAGGCTCAAACCACCCAACCTGACTTCTGGAGCAATCCCAAGGCCGCACAAGAGGTCACTTCACAACTCTCCCGACTCAAGGATACCCAGGCCCTGGTCAATGATTTCGAGAAGCAGTACCACGACCTATTGGCCTGCCAGGAACTTCTGAAAGACGAGCACGACCCTGCCCTTTTGGCCGAAATGGAGCAAAGCCACAAGCGCTTCGAGGTGGATTTTCGGAATTTCGAATTAAAACGCAATTTCACTGGAAAATACGATTTCAATAACGCCTATGTATCAATCCATCCCGGCGCGGGCGGCACCGAAAGCCAGGATTGGGCCAGCATGCTTTTGCGCATGTACCTGCGGTGGATGGAATCCAAGGGCTATGAAGTGGAAACTCTCGACTATCAAGTCGCCGATGAGGCGGGCATCAAGTCCGTTTCCCTTTGGGTGAAAGGCCCCTGGGCATTTGGTTTTTTAAAGGTGGAAAGGGGCGTTCACCGTCTGGTCCGAATTTCTCCATTTGACGCCAATAAGAGGCGCCATACCTCTTTTTCATCGGTGGATGTTATGCCGGAAGTCGAAGATGTGGAATTTGAAATCCGATGGGACGACATCAAGCTCGATACCTTTCGTTCCGGCGGCAAAGGCGGACAAAACGTCAACAAGGTGGAAACAGCCGTTCGCCTGACCCACATTCCAACAGGCATCATCGTGGCATGCCAAACCCAGAGGTCCCAGCTTCAAAACAAGGAACAGGCCCTGAAGATGCTCAAAGCCCGTCTCTTTACCTATTACCAGGATATCCATGACGAGGAAATGGCCAAGGTGGCGGGATCCAAGAAGAAGATCGAGTGGGGAAGCCAAATTCGTTCATATGTTTTCCAGCCTTACCAATTGGTCAAGGACCACCGAAGTGAGGTGGAGGTCAACGATATCAACCGGGTCATGGACGGGGACCTGGACCCATTTATCGAAGCGGCCCTAAAAGCGAGATTGGTCGAATAGTTTTTGGAGTTTAACAGTTGAACTTTAATTCGGCTACATTCGGGTCTCTCGGAAATGGTGCTTTTAAGTAATGGAAAGATGAAAAAGTTTGATATTCCAAATTCGTTCTGGATTTTTTATGGATTTGTCCCTGCATTGACCCCCCTCAGGCTCATTGTTATGATTCACGGGATTTAGGTCCTAATACAAACGGCCATTAAGGAATCTTTCTTGTCCGAACTCAACGAATTCGTCAAAATTCGCCTCGAAAAGCTGAAAACGCTACGGGAAAAGGGAATTAATCCTTATCCTTCCGCTGCCTTTCCTCAAACCCACCATTCAGCGGATATCATCGCCAAGTATCCTCAACTTCAGGCTGGGGAGCATGTCGAGGGAGACAAGGTCTCCCTCGCGGGACGGCTCATGACCATTCGGGGAATGGGTAAAAGTTCATTCGCCCACTTACAAGATGCCAAAGGGCGCATCCAGATTTACGTCCGGTTAGATGGGGTCGGGGAAGCCAACTACGAGCTTTTTAAGTCCCTCGATCTGGGCGATATTTTGGGTGTCACAGGATTTCCATTCAAAACCAAGACGGGGGAAGTTTCCGTCCATGTGGAATCTTTCCAATTGCTATCCAAGGCTCTCCATCCACTTCCTGAAAAATGGCATGGCCTGACAGATTTGGAAACCCGCTACCGCAACAGGTATGTGGATTTAATCGTCAATGCCGATGTTAAGAAAACTTTCGAAATCCGGTCGAAGGTGGTGGCCGCTATCCGCAACCACATGGATTCCCAAGGCTTTTTGGAAGTCGAAACCCCCATGATGCATCCCATCCCTGGCGGGGCCACGGCACGCCCCTTTGTCACGCACCACAACACCCTGGATATAGATCTTTACCTTCGCGTGGCGCCTGAGCTTTATTTAAAACGACTGGTGGTGGGGGGCTTCGAGCGAGTTTACGAGATCAACCGAAACTTCCGCAATGAGGGCATCAGCATTAAGCACAACCCCGAATTCACCATGTTGGAAGCCTACCAGGCTTATGGAAACAATGAAACCGCCATGACCCTCACCGAAAGTTTACTCGCGGAAATGGCTAAGGCTGCCGGCCAAGGGCTCAAATTCAAGACTGGAGAAGTGGACCTAGATTTCACCCCCCCTTTTAAACGTATGCCCCTTCTTGGAGCTTTAAAAGAATTGGGGGGTGTGGATTACGACACAACCAGCATTGAGGAATTGCGCAAAAGAGTTTTAGGCACCAACGCCCAAGTCAAGCATTTGGACAAACTTTCCAAAGCGGAATTGGCTTATCTCCTCTTTGGGGAACTGGTCGAATCCAAACTCATTCAACCGACCTTTATCACCGAATTCCCCGTTGAAGTTTCTCCCCTGGCCAAGGCAAGGTCGGATAAGCCTGAATTGACGGAACGGTTCGAACTATTCATTTATGGAAGGGAAATAGCAAATGGCTTTTCCGAATTAAATGACCCGGTGGACCAGCGCAGGCGATTTGAGAAGCAAGTGGAATTACGCCAGGCTGGCGATGAGGAAGGAATGTATTTGGACGAGGACTATATCCTCGCTCTTTCATATGGGATGCCCCCTGCGGGCGGGGTTGGAATTGGAATTGATCGTTTGTTGATGCTCTTGACCAACAGCCCCTCGATTAGGGACGTAATACTTTTCCCTCTTTTGCGGCCTCGGGGCGACGAGGAAACGGTTGTTTTTGAATAAAGAAGAACCGAAATCTAACGCAAAGACACTAAGACGCTAAGAAAGATAAAATTGTTTGAAGAACCAAAATTTTAGGCCCCAATCGAAAGGGCATTTTTTTTACACATCAAGATTTACCTCGTAGCTATGCGAAGAAAGATGGTTGGTCATTGTTTCGACAGTTTCGATTTCTTTTAAAGGCTTGACGTGAACCTTCCTTTTGAAATCTTCCTGGGGTTGCGTTACCTGCGCTCAAAACGCAAGCGCAAGGCCATATCCATCCTGACTTGGCTATCTGTCGGGGGTGTGGCCATCGGGGTGATGGCTCTTAATGTTGTTCTATCGGTCATGAATGGGTTCGATGACGACCTGAAGTCGAAAATTGTAGGACTTAATGCCCATATCGTGGTGGCAGGGTTTAAAAACCGACCGCTAGGCAATTACCAGCAAATCACGGAAGCCATCCGCACCATGCCCCATGTTAAATCGGTGGGCCCTTACGTTGAGGGCCAGGCGCTTGCCCGATCCAAGGAAAGGTCTTTGGGAGTCATGGTTTGGGGCGTGGACCCTAACGCACCCCAGGCCATCGCTGATTTAAACAAGTTTTTGTGGAGCGCCAAGGCCACGGATTTGCTTTTGCCGGCTAACCCGGGTGCGGGACGAAGCGAGCGCATTTTCCTAGGGGCGGAACTGGCTCAACGTCTCCAGGTAACGGTGGGGGATGACCTGATCCTCTTTCTGCCTATTCTTCAGCAGACTCCTTTGGGAATGATGCCTCGCAGTTCGAAGTTCCAGGTGGTTGGTATCCTTTCCACGGGTATGTATGACTATGATTCGGCTTATACCTATGTTTCGCTGGAAAATGGGCAAAAAATGTATCAACTTGACCCCAATGTGACCGGGGTCGCGGTGAAGGTGGACGACGTGGATAAGGCCCCGGCCGTTGCCAAGGCTATCCGGGAAAAATTCAATGGAGTTTATTTCGTACAGGATTGGTTGCAGATGAACCACAATCTCTTCGTGGCCCTTCAGACCGAGAAGTGGGTAATGGGCATTATTCTTTTCCTCATCGTGTTGGTGGCGGCCCTGAACATCGTAAACCCCCTCACCATGATGGTGATCGAAAAAACACGGGAAATCGGTATTCTCAAGGCCATGGGTAGCACGGATAAAAGCATTACGCTCCTCTTTATATTCGAGGGTATGTTCATCGGCGTTATCGGCATACTGGTAGGCCTTTTGGGGGGGTACGTTTTGTGTGAAATCATCGCCCGGGTCCCTATCCCTATGCCGGGCGGAGGAATGGTTTATTACATTGACCGCTTACCGGTGAAAGTGGAACCGGGTCTTTGTTATGGGGTCATCCCACTCGTGTCGGTCGTGCTTTGTTTTTTGGCGACCCTTTACCCGGCCCTCCAGGCGGCGAAGTTAGAGCCTGTTGAAGCAATTCGTTACAGTTGAATAAGATCAAGGTTTGAAATGGAAATATTAGAAGTCGACAAGGTCACCAAAACATTTCGTCTGGACGGGCAGGAAATCAACGCCCTGAAAAACGTCTCCTTTACCTTGGACGCGGGAGACATCACCGTCGTCCTAGGCCCATCGGGGTCGGGCAAGAGCACCCTGCTTACTTTACTAGGGGGATTGAGCAGCCCTTCCGAAGGTAAGGTCTATTGCCGACACCAATCCCTGTATGATTTGAAAGGGCATGCTTTGGCCGGGTTGAGAAACAAGTTTTTTGGTTTTATTTTCCAGTTCCACCATTTGATGCCCGAATTAACAGCCCTTGAAAATATCATTCTGCCGGGCAGGGTTGCCCGAAAACCCTACGAATTATGCTTGGATCGGGCGAAGAAACTTTTATCACAAGTTGGACTTTCGAATAGAGCGAATCACAAACCCGGTGAGCTTTCCGGGGGGGAACAGCAAAGGGTGGCGGTTTGCCGAGCCATGATGAATGAACCGGAAGTGATCCTAGCGGACGAGCCCACCGGCAACCTGGATTACAAAACCGCCGATGGAATTCACGATGCCCTTTGGAACCTTTGCCAGACCGAGGGCCGGACCCTCATCGTGGTGACTCATTTTGAGCCTTTGGCCAAACGTGCCGACCATGTGCTGACCCTTCAAAACGGCCAGGTCACACAAAAACGCAATTAGGACCCTGGCCACTGAGCACATTCTTACTGTTTTTTGTCTTATTTCTGTTAATTTATCCCCTTTCAACCAAACGGGAGCGTTTTAAAAGAAATGATTTGTCAAAAATGCGGGCAAAGACAAGCGACCGTTTTCTTTTCCCAAACAGTGGGAAATGAAACCACCCAGGCGCATTTGTGCGAGGTTTGCGCCCAGGAACAGGGTCAGTCATTCGGGGTCTGGAACGCCCTGAATTTCCATCCCTTGGCTGCCCTCACGGGTCTGATCCATCAAATACTACCGTGGAATACAACCGCTGACGGTTCTGGGGGAGAGGGTGCTTCCGCCTTCCCCGCTTCTGAGACCCAACTTCAGTGTCCACATTGTGGCTACCAACTATCCACCTTTAGACAAAATGGCCGCCTGGGGTGTACCAAGTGTTATGAAACCTTCGCGCCTTTTATGGATAACCTCATCACCAGCATCCACGGTCATGCCCGACACGTGGATGAGAAGGCTCCGACGAGTCTTGCGGATGAACCTGCCCAGGATACCGGAGCCGCTTCGTCCGATGCGATTTCCGCGATGAGGGTGAAGATGCAGGAAGCCATTAAAAAAGAGAAGTTCGAAGAAGCGGCGAGGATTCGCGACGAGATCAAAAAGTTGGAGACAACCTAAAATGGCCTTTGAGGAATTGCTGAAAAGTTCAGATGAATGGTTTTCCCAATCCGGCCCCCTGAACGGATCGATCGTGTCCGCCCGTGTCCGTTTCGCGCGAAATTTTGAGGGCCGGAAGTTCCCGCACCATGCGAGCGCGGCGGAACAGCGCGAAATCGTGGAGACCGTCCAGCGGGCGTTCCTCACCGAACCCGATCTTTCCCATCTTCAATTCGTCCGATTGAACGAGGTTTCGTCCCTCGACCGGCAATTCCTGACTGAACGCCAACTCATTTCCGCCGAGCACGCGGCCAGCTTGGGGGAAAGGGCGGTCGCCTTTGACGAAAAGTTGGGATATAGCTTCCTCATAAATGAAGAAGATCAAATCCGCTTGCAGGCTTTTCGGAGCGGGCTGAGCCTAAAAGAGGCGACCCAGACCCTCACCCAGGTGGAACGCCGGTTGTCGGAAAGATTACCCTTTGCCCTTCATCCCGAATACGGCTATTTGACCGCCTGTCCCACCAACCTGGGTTTGGCCTTTCGGGCAAGCGTCATGGTTCACCTGCCCTTTCTGGTCTATTCCAACCGGATCGCCCAGGTGCTTCAAGGGGTCGCCCAGGTGGGTTTAAATGTGCGTGGCTTGCAGGGGGAAACCACCCAAATTGCCAGCGCTTTCTTCCAGATCTCCAACCAGACTTCTTTGGGCAAAACCACGTCCGAAATCGTGGAACACGTGGAGAGGGTAGCGCGTCAAATGGTAGAGGCCGAAAGCATGGCCCAAAAGGCTCTTTTCCAAAAGGAGAAAGATAAGGTGGTGGACCGTATCTGTCGGGGCCTGGGCACCCTGAAGTACGCCCGGTGGGTGGATCTGCAGGAAGGCCTGGATGGGCTTTCGGGCCTGCGAGTGGGTGTGAACCAAAAATTATTACGTGGCATCGACTTGCCAATTTTGAACCGGCTTCTGATCATGATTCAACCGGCGCATTTGGCCAAACAGTCGAAAGGGGAAATGAACCCCCAAACCGAGTGGGCCGACCGAGCCCGGCTGCTGAATCAGGTGTTGAAAAGCGTGGAACCGGTATAGGCACCTCAGGCTTAATTCATTGATTTATCCACCCGGTTCAGTTGAAATAAGGAAACGAGAGCTTTTTTAAGGAGCATTCAATGTTCGAGCGATTCACGGAGCGGGCAAAAAAGGTCATCAATCCCTTAGCCAAGGAAGAAGCCAGAAGGCTAAACCATAACTTCATCGGTACCGAGCACTTGCTTTTGGGTTTGATCCGCGAAGGCGGCGGAGTGGCGGTGGCCGTTCTGGAATCCTTGGGCGTGGATCTGGAGTCGGTGCGCATCGAGGTGGAAAACCTGACCACCCCCTCCTCCGATACGCTGACCATCGGCGATCCTCAATTTACTCCCTCGGCCAAAAAGGTATTGGAATTGGCCGCGGAAGAATCCCAAAAACTCGGGCATAACTACATAGGAACGGAACATTTGCTCTTGGGGATCATTCAGGAAGGTGAGGGCGTCGCGGCCCGGGCCCTAGAAAACTTGGGGGTTTCCTACGAAAAATCCCGGGATATGGTTATCAACTTGTTGGGTGGCACCTTTCCGAAGTTTTCCAAACAAGTCAAGAAATCCAAAACCCCCGCCCTAGACGCCTTCGGCCGGGATTTGACCCAAATGGCCAGGGAATCCAAATTGGATCCAGTTATTGGGCGCGAGGATGAGATCGAGCGTGTCATCCAAATCCTTTCCCGACGCACCAAAAACAATCCCGTCCTAATCGGCGAACCGGGAGTCGGGAAGACGGCTATCGCCGAAGGGTTGGCCCAGAGGATTAAGGAAGGGAACGTACCGGAATTACTCCTGGACAAGCGAATCGTCACCCTGGACTTGGCCGCGCTTGTGGCTGGCACCAAATATCGTGGTGAATTTGAGGAAAGACTGAAGGCGGTTATTAACGAAATCCGCCAGTCGGGGAAAGTCATTCTTTTCGTGGATGAGCTTCACACCTTGGTGGGAGCTGGCGCCGCCGAAGGAGCAATCGACGCATCCAACATGCTTAAACCCGCCCTGGCACGGGGTGAACTGCAGTGCATCGGGGCCACCACCCTGAACGAGTATCGCAAATACATCGAGAAAGACGGGGCCTTGGAACGCCGTTTCCAGATGATCATGGTGGATGAACCGTCGGTGGACGAGACCGTCCAGATTATCAAGGGTTTGCGTGACCGTTATGAAGCCCACCACCGTGTACGCATTACCGATGACGCCGTAGAAGCGGCCGCCCAGTTGTCCCACCGCTACATTTCTGGGCGTTTCCTTCCGGACAAAGCCATCGACTTGATCGACGAGGCGGGAAGTCGCACAAGGCTCCGAATCACGACCATGCCGCCCGAGATACGGACCCTGGAAAAAGACCTGGAAAAGATCAAACAGGAAAAAGAAGAGGCCATCAAAACACAGGAGTTTGAAAGGGCCGCCGACCTGCGCGATAAGATGAAGAAAATGAGATCCAAACTCGGGGAAGAAAAAGAGAAATGGGAGAACTTGAAGAGCAAGGAAGAGGCCTTGGTCACCTGGGAAGATATCGCTTACGTCGCTTCTAAATGGACCGGCATCCCCATGATCAAACTGGGCGAAAAGGAAAGCGAAAAGCTCCTTCGCATGGAAGAGGAACTCCATAAACGCATCGTGGGGCAGGAGGAAGCCATTGATTCGCTCGCTAAGGCCATCCGGCGTAGCCGGGCGGGCATTGGCAATCCCAAGAAACCTATTGGAAGCTTCATGTTCATGGGGCCCACGGGCGTTGGAAAGACGGAACTTGCCAGGGCATTGGCGCAATTCCTGTTCGACGACGAGGATGCCCTGATCCGTTTCGACATGAGCGAGTACATGGAAAAGTTCAATGTGTCCCGGCTGGCGGGGGCTCCCCCGGGTTACGTGGGCCATGACGAGGGCGGCCAGTTGACCGAGAAGGTCCGCCGCAAGCCCTATAGCGTGGTTCTCTTTGACGAGATCGAAAAGGCACACCCGGAAATTTTCAACGTGATGCTCCAGATCCTGGAGGATGGGCGCCTGACCGATTCCCTTGGCAGGGTGGTGGACTTCCGCAACACAGTGGTCATCATGACCAGCAACCTAGGCGCGAGGGAAATTGGGATCGAGAAGACCCTGGGGTTCAATCCCGAGTCCTCAAACGGTGCTTCTTTCGACAGCATGAAGGGAAAGATCCAAAACGAATTGAAGAAGGCTTTCAATCCTGAATTCCTGAACCGTGTGGACGACATCATCACCTTTCATCCTCTCGACCGGAAACATATAGAGAAGATCGTGGACATCCTGCTAGCCGACGTGCAGAGCCGTCTTAAGGAAAAGAAAATATCCCTTTCGCTCGACGCTTCGGCCAGGGATTTCCTCATCGAGAAGGGCTACGATAAGGTTTATGGCGCCCGGCAGATGAAACGCACCATCCAAAAGTATGTCGAGGACGCATTGGCTGAGGAAATGTTACGGGGCAACGTGAAGGATGGCAAAGCTCTCGTTCTGGGTTCCGCAGGTGAGAAGCTGGCTTTCCAAGCTACTGAAACCGAACCGGCATCACCCACGGCCGTATAGGGAAAGGGGGGCCTATGCCCGACCTACCCAAGCCCAGGAGGCCCCGTTGGCTCTTGGGGTCAATGGGTCTATTGGCCCTTTTGGGGCTTTGTTTCCTTCTTTTTAACCACTTAGTTGAGCTGGAGCTCAAACCCTTGATCATCAAGGGTTTGAGCCAGGCCGTTCAAGGTCCGGTATCCCTTTCCTCTGTCACCGGTAACCTGGCCGGAGATGTGGTGATAAAGGACCTGACGCTAGATTTGCCCGGGTCACCCTGGCGGGTATATTTGAAAACCAACCAGGTCGAGGTCAAACTAGACCTGTTGAATCTCCTTCTTAAACACAAGGCGCTGGAAAACAGTGTTGTATCCCTCACCCTCTCCCAACCCCAGGTGGACCTGATCCGCGTTGATACCTCCTCTAGCCCCGCGACCCAGTCCGGTCCTTCTGCCACCCCAACCAACGCGCCTTCTTCGATCCGGATACCAGTCTTTCTTGTCCCCGCACCCCGTTTATTCGTAAAGGGCGGGTCCCTTCAAATAAAAGCGGGGAAGGAACCCCAAACCTTGATCACGGGGACGGATTTCGAGGCCTTCTCAAACGATGGCACGGATTGGTCCCTGATATTGTCCGCGCGGCCCGCAGACGCTTCCCAAGGGGGTTCCCTGCGCTTTAACGGCAGCCTACATCTCGATAGCTTGAAGGTATCTGGGAAAATCACCCTGGCGGACTGGCCTCTTGTTCAGGCGGGTTTGTTGCTAGAGGATCTGGCGGGATGGCAGATGACAGGGGGAAAACTGAACGCGGATTGCCCGATCGTCTACCAGCCAGGCCGGGGTTGTTGGTTTGATGCTCGCGTTGACATGGTAGACGCTTCCTTGATATCGCCCAAGCCGTTGGCTTTTTCCTTCGATAATATAAAAGGAAGGGTAACGGTTCGCCCCGCCGAAATCGAAATTCCGGGAGACCTTACCTTTAACACGAATGGGACTCTATGGAAAGCCCATGGCCTGATGCCCCTGGATGGAAGGACAATCCAAATACAAGCCTCCACCGAGGATCTCGCTCTATCCAGTCTATCTGTTGGGTTGCTCAAACTGAAAGGCGCTCCCTGGGAGGGTAAAGGTAAGGCTTCCCTCAATGTAGAGGGGACATTTCAAAAACCCATACTCACGGCGAATGCGCAGTTGGGGTCCTCCCACCTGGGAGACATTATCTTGGATGGTTTTCAGGCCCAGGCTACTTATGAGGACGGACAGCTGGTTTTGAACCAACTGCAAGGAAATCTTTACGACGGAACCTTCACCGCCCAGGGACAAATCGGGCTTCAAGATCCCCTGAATGAACCCATTTCCATTACGGCTGATTTGAAAAATTTAGATATTGGAAAGCTTTTATTTTCCTTCGGCTGGAATGATATCGTTGGAAAGACGCAGGCCCAAATTCAGATATCCCACTCCCTCCAAGATCCCGTTATTTCCATGGTAAACCGGGCCGATTTTGACGCATCCCCGACCCATGATGCCTATTCCATGCAGAATGTTTTCAATTGGGCAGAAGGCGTGATCACTTTGAACTCAAAGATCAACGGACAGGACCAAATGAAGGCGGAGGTGAGACAGACTGCGGATGGATGGAAATTGCAACAAGCGGAACTTTCGGTATCGAAAGCGGGTGGCCGGTTGACTGGGTCAGGATACCTTCCAACGGATCCGGATCAACCGATGAACCTTACCTTCGGGACCCCCCATGGAGAGGAGATCGCGTTGGAGGAAATTCCATTTTTTCATGAGAGGTTCCAGGACATCATGGGACCCGTGGAATTGAACATGCATTTTTTTGGCACCAAGCATAACCCCGAGTCCTCGATCCTTCTAAATGGGCCAAGCGTTTTAATCATCAAGCGAACGATGAACCCTAATATCAAAAAAACCAACCTGATCAAACTAGAGAATTACCCCCTGTCCGTCGATTTGGAATCGTCCAAGGGCGTCATGACCATAAAAAACCTGGATTACGGACCCATCTTCTCAGCTCGGGGCCAATGGGGATTACGGGAAGATACCATGGATTTAAACTTTAACGCCCAGGGTTTTCCCATCCCCACGCTGGCGGAAGTTTCGGGTTGGTTGAACCCACCTCAGCCATTGGAAGGCCTTATGACAGGCCGGCTTCACTTGTCGGGCCAAAGGAAAAACCCCGTGCTTGATGGTGATGTGTTGGTAAGCCAATTCAAGTTGGAGGATTGGTGGTCCGATCAAGTGGAAGCTTCAATTAACCGGGACCAGGGCAAACTGATCATCCGCAAACTTAAGTTCACCCAAGGCGTCAATAGCCTGATCGCCAGCGGCAGTTGGGACACCAGCACTCAGCCCGGGACCATGAACCTGAGATTTTTCAGTAAGAATTTCCAATTGCGTAAGGGGCCTTTCCTGACCGGGAACTTCCTTTGGGATGCCCAAACCGGTACACCTTGGTTCAAGAATTGGACAGGCCGCTTTTATTCCGACGGCTTCCGCATTGGGGACGGAAAGGTTCGGGGCTATGCCTTTTCTCGTTTTTTAATCGACGCTTCCTCTCAGGACCTTTCATTGGAAGGCAAGTTCCAGCTGGGAGATTCGGTGGAAGGCCGAGGGTCTTTTAATCTGGGTGAAAAGATCCCGACACTCAAGGGGTCCCTCACCATCAACCCAGTCTTGATTTCCAAGATTCCTGATTTGGAGCAATTCATCCCGCCGGACTTGAAGGTGGAAGGGATCCTCTCGGGGAAAATCCGCTTCGGGATTGGAACCTGGGATAAGCTTCCCCTGACCGGAAACCTCCAGATCGCGGACGGGAATATTGCTAAAAAATACGCCTTCGAGAACCTGAGTTTGTCCTTCGCGGGAGACCGTGCCCATCTGGAACCTACCATTCGTCTGGAACAGAAAAAAACCTCCTATGAGTTGACCGGCACCTTGGATTCCCCAAACGGATTTTGGGCGCCTGACGCCCGAGTGAACTTGCGGGGGCCTTTTAATGACAGCCTGGACCGACTTTTGCTCCTGGCCGACTTGGATCCCGCTGTGCATCACGCCGGGGGCTCCTTGAAGGGAGACCTCGTCATCGGGGGCACCTGGTCCAAGCTTGATTTCGATTTTTCCATGAATGGGAGCAATCTTCAGTTCGATGACAACCAAGTGATCTCCAGCTCCCTCCATTGCGGTTACAGTGATCGAAGGGTATTCCTGGACAAGACCCGGTTGACCTTGCCTAAGGGTGAAATCAATATTGACCGTGGAAGCTTGGTGATTGACCCGTCTGATCCTTCCCATCTTTCGGTTGCGCTTTCGGGATCTACCCAAGATCTTTCCATTTCCCTTTTTAACCTAACGAACCGAGCTAACTTGACCGGCGATCTTTATTTGGGTGAAACCAAGGAAAAACCTACTTTCGCCGGACGCTTTTCCATCCTTGATTCCGATCCATCGACCGCCAAGTCGGCCATTTTTGAACTCAACCTTCGGGTGAAACAAAAGATCGTAGACCTTCTTCCTCTTGGCAATGGAAAACCCCAGTTGGTGGGCGGCCTGGATCTTTCCCAGCCGGATAAAATATTGTTCCAACAGATACAACTTCTAAACGCCCCGGGTTCTTTTTCCGTAGATGGTACGCTTGATCTGGCAGGGGAAAGCCATTTAACCTCGGACGCTAAGGACATCCCTATCCAGGACGTGGCTAAATGGATTCTTCGGGATTTCCCATTAACCGGCAGGGCCAATTACCATTTAGTTTTTGATGGCCCCCTTAGCCATCCGCTCATGACCTCCTCACTCACCGTAAACGGAGGACAGGTGGGCCAGCTGAAGTTCGACCTCTTAACGGCGCAATTGAGAGCCAAGAACGACACCCTCTACTTAGGCAACGAGGATACCCCGGTGGAGATCAGCCGAGTCGGGCTTTATGACTTCACCCTTTCCGGCAAGATGCCCCTAGCCCTCACTTCCTCGACTCGGGCCGAGACCCAGAACAGGGAAATGGACATAGTCGCGAAAATGGATAAGGGCGATTTCAGTCTGTTGTTGGCTGCGGGTCTGGCGAAGGATGCCCATGGTTTAATGGATTTTGACGCCCACGTGACGGGTACGCTGGACAACCCGGTAGTAAAGACCATGGACCTCACGCTGAACCAATGCCGGATGGTGCCTTCCATGATCGCTCAATCCCTTGAAGATATTAATGGTCGTATCAAGGTGCGCGACAATAAGTTGGCGGTAGAGGACCTGAACTTCCAAGTTGGCCAGGGAAGGGTTTTCATCACATCGCCTCCCATCGAGCAATCCAAGATGGTGATGGAGAATTTCATTCCCCAATACCTGGATTTCATGGTGCGCACAGTGGGGAACCATGGGCTTTGGCTCAATGTACCCACCATCATGCATAAGGGGGAATGGGGCGAGGTTTATTTTTACGGGCAAACCCCGGAAGACCCACTCCTCATCCACGGGCCCCTGACCGAACCTCATGTGATCGGCACCGCCCTGTTGGATACCGGACACTACACTTTTCCGCCGGAACCCGCTTTAGACGAACATGGAGAAAAAATCGAATACCGGGAATTGGCCAACGTGTTTTTTCAACTAAATCTGGTTTCAGGAAAAAACACTTGGTATTCCAACGATTTCAATACCATGTACCTGGATTTGAAAGTTGATCCAGGGGACGTCATCACCATTGAGGGAAAAGATTCAAACCGCACCGCCGAAGAGGCCGGTATCCAATGCCATGGGAAGGCGGGGTCTAGCAGCGGCTTTTTGCGGTATCTAAGCCACGAGTTCAAACTGCAGGAAGCGAGCCTCACCATCCCTAAGGGAAAGTTACCCTTCATGGAGGGATCGGCAATCGACAAATTCCCGAATGTGGATTTGATGACGCCGGGCGGGGCAACAGAACAAACCGACATGGATGTGAATGTTTATTTCAAAGGTACCTTCGGTAACATTGATTTCAGGCTGGACTCCAATCCGCGTTTCAGTACCAACGACAAGGATGTCCAACAAAAAGTTCTTCTTTCCTACATTATTTTCGGTCGGGACATGACGGGCTATTCCGGTCAGGCCTATTCCAGTCAGCAACTTCAGCAGATTTACCAACAGAATGCGGGACAAGTCATATTGCCGGCCTTTATTGACGCGATTAACCGGATAGGAACCAATTACCTTTCCGGTCAGATACGGCCTGCTATCTCCAGCCTCTTCGGCATTGACGCCCACGTCAAAGGAAATGTAATCCCGGGCGGCTCCGGCCCATCCAGTTCCGCGACACCCGTCGTTGGCGCGCAGGCCTTGGAGGCCACAGGCAACAGTCTTGCGGCGGCCACTTTGCCCATGGTCCAGTTGGATTTAATCAAGCCGGTGGACTCGCACCTTTCCATCGAGTACACGGGTGGTTTGGGAAGGGACATCGTCAGCGGGGCCAGCCTATTTCAGGAACGGGTTGGGATGAACTACAACGTCTCCAAGAACTGGAGTTTTTCAGGTTCGGTGGGACAAAATGACTGGAATCAAAATGACGAAAGGGTGGAGACTCGGTTCAAGACCGACTTGCCGGATATCATCGCCCCCAAGCCAGGTGACAAGGAAAAACCGCGCTTTGAGCAGGCCGACTTTTACCCCATTGGAAACGGTAAATACCATCTTACCTGGACGCTGGACAAGGTCACCAAGGGTTCGGTCCATGTTTTCGATGCATCAGGCGCGGTGGTTCAGATTTTAACGGAGAAAACGGATTGGGATTACCGGCACAATATGGACGTTGCGAATTTGAATGAGAGCCAAGACTATAAAATTCTCATCTCCGCCAAGGATCCAAATGGGAACGAGGCGGTCTCGACCTTGAAAATCCCTGCGGTTTCCGAATAGGGAGGCATCAAACCAGCCCCTTTTCGTCCGCTCAGCCGTCCAAATAGGCGGAAGGGGATTCGTTTGCCCTATTTCCTTTTATCATGCTAGAATTACCGCCTTTGCGTGGACCCCTCAGCGCTTATTCGGTCCGTTGTTCCGGGGGAGACCTTCTGGAGTGAATGATTTTGCCCACATATAAATCAAATCGCCTTGTCATTGCCCCTGCTTTTTTTGGGTTGACCCTTTTGGTCATCAGTTTTGCTTTTTTTGCCCAAGCACAAACCACAGTTCCGTTGCCCGTCACAGGTACTGGAGCCAAAATTGCCGCCTTGAAAGTGGAGGGTAATAAAAACGTTTCCGCTCTCCTGATTTTCGGCCACTTGAGCGAAAAAGAAGGCGATCCATTTTCCATGCGTAAAATCCGCATGGACCTGCACAATCTTTTCTCGATGGGCAATTTTACCAACGTAAAAGCGGAGATAGGCCAGGGAAACCACCCGGGCGAAATGATTTTGACCTTCAAGGTCGAGGAGAGGCCCTTATTGGGCAAGATTATTTTCCGCGGGAACAAGAAATGGGACTCCCATAAATTCCTCGAGGAAATGAAAAGCTCTCCCGGGGAGGCGTACGATCCCGCCAAGGTCAACGGCGACTTGGATGCGATCCGACACCTTTACCAAGATGAAGGTTATCCTACCGTACTCGCCACCGCCACTACCCAACTAGATGCCACGACCAACAAGATGACTGTGATTATTGACATCACGGAAGGGGACCAAATTAAGGTCGGATATATCACCGTGATCGGCAACAAAGCCTTCAGTTCCCAGAAGGTTGCCAATCAAATGAAGAAAAACCGGGAAGGGGAGAAATACCAACCCGAATCCCTGGCGGACGACTTGAAAGACATCGAGGATTTTTACCACGATGAGGGTTACTTGAAAGCGGTGATCCTGAGCCACAAGGAAAAACTCAGCGCCGCCCGCAAAAGAGTTTATTTGTACGTCACGCTTCAGGAGGGGTTGCAATACAAACTAGGTGAGGTTCAATTCCACGGCAATGTCCAGTTCGACGATGTCGACTTGAAACGCACTTTGAACCTCGCATCGAAAGAAGTGCTCCGCCAGAAAGATTTGGATGAGGGAACCAAGAGGGTCAAGACCCTTTATGCGGATAAAGGTTATATCTACGCGGGAGTAACTCCCCAGTTGAGTTATGACGACGATTTGAAGAAGACCGATATCACTTTCAATGTGGTGGAGGGTCAGGTGGCCTATGTCCAGGACATCAAGATTGTTGGAAATTACAAAACCCAGGACTATGTAATTCGCCGGGAATTGCTCATCAAGGCGGGGGATAAGTTCGAAGCGGATCGGATCAAGGCTTCGGCGAGCGACCTGTATAACTTGGGATACTTCGATGAAGTAAATCCGGAGGTGGAACCGGGGGATTCGCCGGGGAAAGAAATCCTTGTTTTCCGCGTCAAGGAGCGCAAAACCGGCACCATCAGTCTGGGCGGCGGCTACAGCTCGGTGGATGGATTTATTGGAAACCTGAAGCTGGAAGAAGCCAACCTCTTCGGAAAGGGTCAAAAGGTGAATTTAGACCTGCAGTTCGGGGCCAATGAAAACAGCATCAGCATTGGCTTTACCGAACCATGGCTCTTTAACACGCCTACATCCCTGGGATTGAATTTATTTGATACCACCCGGATCTACACTACCGCGGTTCCAGACCCTACCTATGGTTCCACGCAGTTTTATACGGAAGTGAGCGTGGGGGGGTCCATCAGCTTGGGTAGGCGTTTGAGCCGCTTTTGGACCATCAACGGGACATACCTGCTGGAAAACGTGCAGATCAACAATGTGGGGCAGTATTACCAAACTCCCGGGACACCCCAATATATCCAATCCTCCAATTCCACCACGTCCAGCTTGACTCCCCGCATCACTTTTGACAACCGTGACAATTACTTTGACACCCACACGGGGTGGAAGCATCAACTATCCCTGGAACTTGCCGGTGGGCCGTTGGGAGCCGACAACAACTTCATCAAGTTGATCGAGGACTCGAGCCGATTCATCCAATTACCATTGGATTTCGTGTTCGCGGAGCATGTGCGTTTAGGGGCGGCCCAGGGCTACTGGTACGCCGGGCGCGGCTACTCGGATGTCCCCATTTACGAGAAGTTCTACGCGGGTGGCACGGATACAATCCGTGGCTACAATGAGAGAACGATCGGCCCCATTCAAGGGGGGAATGCGCTCTTCGTCTCAAACACCGAAATTCATCATCCCATCGCCGGCCCCTTGCGGGGAGTGGTTTTCTTCGACACTGGTGACGCTTGGAACTCCGCCTTTGATGCATTCGCCGGGGAAAACCAGGTTCAGTATGGCGCGGGAATCGGATTGCGCCTCACCATACCTGGTACCATCATGGATATCCGACTGGATTATGGCTGGCCGATTGATTCAACACTGCCCATTACTGCGGCGCCGCCGGGCGGAGTATTGCATTTTAATCTGGGCAACCTGTTCTAAATTGTTCTGCGTGGTTGGACACTGGTTTTTCCGTTCGGTCTCCTTGTCGTGCGGTTTTCGGGGCCGTATCCTATTGCCATGAAAATCCTCTTGACCAACGATGATGGTTTTGACGCTCCAGGTTTGAGCGCGTTGTTTGAAGCAGTGAAACACATGGGGGATATCTTCATTTCAGCCCCTGATGAGCAGGCCAGCGCGAGCGGGCATTCCATATCACTTCGGGAGCCCTTTAAGGTCCAAGTCGCCTCATGGCCTGGTTCTGCTCACGCTTATCGCATTTCGAGCACACCAGCTGATTGTGTGCGAACCGCAGTTCTCAAACTTCTTCCCGAGAAGCCTGACCTGGTGATTTCGGGGATCAATCAGGGAGCGAATTTTGGTTCACTGATCCTATATTCCGGCACAGTCGCCGCAGCGGCAGAGGCTGTCCTGCTGGGAATTCCCGCCCTGGCAGTTTCACTGACATCCCATCATTCTCGTGATTTTTCCGTGGCGGCCGATTTTACCGCCAAACTTTGCAAGCGGATCGGGACGAAACCTCTTCCCACAGGGGTATTTCTTAACGTAAACGTACCTCCTCTTCCGGGGAGTCAAATCAAGGGTGTTGCTCTCACCGCCCAAGGGCAATTCCGTCATATTGACGATTTGGAACCTCACCATGAAATGGAGGATCATTTCTCCTACATTCTAGACTCCCCTCACGAGCCAGTGGATGAACATCCCGAGACTGACGTGCATCAGGTGAAGCATGGGTCCATTTCGGTTACTCCACTTCAACTCGATCTTACAGCGCGCGAACATTTTGGATATTTCGCAGATTGGCCGTGGAACCAAGGCTTATGGAAGGAATAAAGTCGGGTGCGCTGATACCTGTTGGTTCGCTGCCTTATGTTGATACAACGCAAGCTGTTCAAGCCCATCTGCGGTATTTTCCAGAGATTCCGGCCTGGCCCCAACTGCCTAAACGTGCTTTGGGGGAAACCATCCTTTACCAAGGTCTGGGTGGCCTTTCGTTGGAGGATGACGTAGCTTTGACCGAAGGAGATGGAACGTGTTTTTTTGAGTTCCTTCGAACTTTCCCATCAATTCCAACTCAGCAAATTCTGGCTGTGAAGGGTCAGGTGGGAGGTCCGATCACATTAAGTTCTTTTTATAATGATGACACGGGTCGGCTTTTCAAAGATAAAGCCGACAAGTTGGATAAGCTAGCCCGGCATTTGTCCCAACATTTGCAATGGCAAATCCATCAACTTTCCGCGCTAGGCAAACCGGTAATCTTTTTTTTGGATGAACCGATCTTGGGCCGGATCTTTGATCGGAATTCGAAGGGTCTTGGAAGGGAATGGGCAATCCCATTTTTGGATTCCTTGTTTCAAAAGATCAAAGAAATGGAAGCCTACAGTGGTATCCATTGCTGCGGGGAGGGGCCGTGGGGCTGGCTCTTTGACCTGAAAGTAGACTTTATCCATCTCGACACATCGCGATTTGGCCCGGATTTGATCCAAGACGCCCAGGCCCTTTGTGCTTTTTACGAAAGGGGAGGTTCTCTTATTTGGGGGGAAATACCTACTTCGCAAATTGATCATTCCGTAGGAAATTATTTAAAGGCCTGGGATCTCAAAGCCGAATCCCTCGTGGAAAAAGGAATCCCTCGCGGATACATTATGAAACATGCTTTTTTTTCAACCTCCTGCGGTTTGGGCGCCTCGACCTTGGAGGATTGCGGTTTTGCCCTGAAAATGTTGAAAATGTTTTCTGATGAATGGAGGAGGCGTAATGCCGCGGAATAATCCGCCCTTTTTACGTTGATTAGTCTCGAAACCGCATCTTATGATTAAAAGATTGGAGGGAGCAATGTTAGAAGAAGTAAACCGAGTCATCTCCGAGATCCGTCCCATCCTTGAAGCGGATGGCGGTAATATTGAGGTTGTGTCGGTCTCTAATGACGGAATTGTCAGCGTGAAGTTAAAGGGCGCCTGCGTCCACTGTCCAAGCTCGATCATGACACTCAAGCAGGGCGTGGAACGCATCCTTATGGAACAAATTCCAGAGGTAAAGGAAGTAGTCGCGGTCTAACACGCTCGCCGATTGTTTTGCCTTTTTATTTGGGGTTTCTATCGAAGTCTTTTATACTGTGGCCACCTTTCTTTTCCAACTCCCAAGCTTATGCCGTTTAAAACATCGTATTCCCGGATCGACCAATGGATTCGGTGAAATTTTATTTTTCCTTGAGGGGGAGACTTGATCCCGCGTTACAGCCTTCCGCAAATGGAAGCTATTTGGTCCGAAGAATCCAAGTTCAATGCATGGCTTCGAGTCGAATTGGCCGCTTGCGAGGCTTGGGCAAAACTTAAAAAAATTCCACCAAAAGACTTGCGAATCATACTTAAAAAAGCCAAGTTTAACGTCAAGCGTATTGAAGCGATCGAGCGCAAGACCAACCACGACCTGATCTCCTTTCTCACCTCGGTGGCAGAAAACGTTGGTCCTTCCTCGCGGTTTATTCACTTGGGTTTGACTTCGACCGACGTGGTGGACACCGCCCAGGCCATACAGTTGGTTCAGGCCTGCGATATAATTTTGGGCCAATTAAGCCGTTTGAGAAAAATCCTCCATCGTCAGGCTAAGGCGCATAAATACTCCATGATGATCGGACGCACCCACGGAGTGCACGCGGAGCCGGTTACCTTTGGATTGAAAATGGCCCTCTGGTACGACGAGGTGGGACGGGATGTCGAAAGGCTGGAATTGGCCCGCAGGCAAGTTGCTGTGGGAAAAATTTCCGGTGCGGTTGGCACCCTCGCCAATATCGATCCTCGGGTCGAGAAGTTCGTTTGCGCCCGTCTTGGCTTGGCTCCCGCGCCCGTTTCCACCCAAACCCTTCAACGGGACCGCCACGCTTTCCTACTCTCGGTTTTGGCTGTCATCGCTTCCTCCCTCGAAAAATTCTCCACGGAGATTCGCAACCTCCAGCGCACCGAGCTATTGGAGGTGGAGGAATTTTTCGCCGAGGGTCAGAAGGGTTCCTCGGCCATGCCACACAAGCGGAACCCCCTCACGGCTGAGCGGGTCGCGGGCCTTTCCCGCGTTATCCGGGGCTATGCGGTTGCGGCCCAGGAAAATGTTGCCCTCTGGCACGAACGGGACATCACCCATTCTTCGGCGGAGCGCGTCATTCTTCCCGATTCCACCATCCTCCTTCATTACATGCTCGAGAAATTTATCAATGTCATGGACAAACTCAATGTTTATCCAAAACGTATGCTGGAAAACATCCAGCTGACCCGGGGTCTGGTCTCTTCCCAAAAGGTGCTCCTGGCCCTGGTTGGAAAGGGATTTACACGCGAACAAGCTTACGCCATGGTCCAACGCAATGCCCTGAACGCCTGGAAGAACCAATTGAATTTCAAGGATCTCATATTGGAAGACGCGCAAGTGAGGCAAAAGATGACGGTCCCAGAAGTTGAAGCCTGTTTTGACCTCTCTTACCATGTGAGGAATGTGGACTATATCTTCAAAAGAGCCGGCATTCGCTAAACCTTAGGAGAAGAACATGGCTTGGCACATCAATGTTTTTGTGACTCTCAAACCATCCGTCATGGACCCACAGGGGGCTACGGTCCAACGGGCCCTGAACCAAATGGGTTATCAGTTCGTGACGGGCGTGCGCATGGGCAAGTTCACGGAACTTGATTTCGACGGATCCCTGAATGAAGAAGAAGCCAAGGCAAAAGCCAATGAGATCTGCGACAAATTGTTGGCCAACCCCAATATCGAATCCTACCGTTTCAGCCTGGACAAGAAATGAGATTTTCCATCACTGTTTTCCCCGGTTCCAATTGCGATCATGATTGCGAATACTCGGTGGGTGAAATCATGGGCCAACCGGTGGAGATGATCTGGCACAAGGACACCGACCTCAAGAAACCCGACTGCGTCGTTGTTCCCGGAGGGTTTTCATATGGCGATTATTTGCGGACGGGTGCGATCGCCCGCTTTTCTCCGGTCTTGAAGTCGGTGGCTGATTTCGCCGCCCAGGGGGGGCTGGTCATCGGAATATGCAATGGATTCCAAATTCTTTGTGAGGCGGGGTTACTGCCCGGAGCGCTTATTCGCAATAAGAGCCTTCAATTTATCTGCCAGAACGTTTATATGCGCGTGGAGCAAACGAAAACCCCCTTTACCTCCGCCTGTAAACCGGGCCAAGTATTAAAACTCCCCATTGCCCACGGGGAAGGGAACTATTTCATTGACCCGGAAGGCATGAAAAAACTGGAAGATAAAGGATCTATTGTGGTGCGGTATTGCGATCCTCAAGGCGCCTTAACGGATGAGGCCAATCCCAACGGTTCACTCCAATCGGTGGCCGGTATTTGCAATGAAAACCGAAACGTTTTCGGCCTGATGCCTCATCCCGATCGTTCGTGTGAGGACGCGTTAGGAAGCCATGACGGCCTTTATATTTGGCAATCCATCCTGGCCTCGTGCACCGGAGCGGTCAAATGACCGACTCGAATTTCGAGATTACGCCCAAGATCATCAAAGAACATGGCCTTAAGGAAGAGGAATACAAGCGCATCTGCGACATTTTGGGGCGAACACCCAACCTCAACGAACTGGGCGTCTATTCGGTCATGTGGAGCGAGCATTGCGGGTACAAGCATTCCCGCGCGTTGTTAAAGACCCTGCCCACTAAAGGCCCCAAGGTTCTCCAAGGTCCGGGTGAGAACGCCGGCATCATGGATATAGGGGAGGGTTGGGCCGTGGCCTTCAAGGTCGAGTCCCACAACCATCCTTCCGCCATCGAACCCTACCAGGGCGCGGCGACGGGCGTGGGCGGCATTCTGCGCGATATTTTCACCATGGGCGCTCGGCCGGTGGCCAGCTTGAATTCTCTTCGTTTTGGATCCTTGTCCGACCCGAAGGTAAAGCGCTTGTTTGCCGGCGTGGTGCATGGGATCGCCGATTACGGGAACTGCATGGGCATCCCCACTGTGGCAGGTGAGGTGGTATTCGACGAAAGCTACGCCGAGAACTGCCTTGTGAACGCAATGAGCGTGGGCTTGGTCAAACACGACCAGATCATACGGGGCCGGGCCACCGGCAAAAACAACGCGGTGATATACATCGGGGCCACCACCGGCCGGGACGGTATACACGGCGCCACTTTCGCCTCAACCGAAATCACCGACGAGTCCACTGAAAAAAGGAGCGCGGTCCAAGTGGCCGATCCTTTCATGGAAAAATTGCTCATGGAAGCCACACTGGAGCTTATTCACGGGAATTATCTGGTGGGAATTCAAGACATGGGCGCGGCGGGCCTGACCTGCTCCACCTGTGAGATGGCCAGCCGGGGAGGTGCGGGCATTGAGATCGACGTGGCCAAGGTGCCCCAGCGTGAAAAGGGCATGTCGCCTTATGAGATTCTCCTCTCCGAGTCCCAGGAGCGCATGCTCCTGGTGGCCAAACCTGGTTTTGAGCAAAAGGTCCACGATATCCTGGCCAAATGGGACTTGCACGCGGCCACCATCGGTTTTGTGACCGACACGGGAAGAATGGTCGTGAAGGAAAACGGGAAGGTCGTTGTGGATGTGCCCGCCGAATCCCTTACCGAGGCGCCGGTCTACCATCCCGCCAAGAGTGAACCCGGCATCCTGAAAGAACATCGCGAGTTCAATGAGTCCACAATCCCCGATTGCAACGATCCCTTGCGGGTTCTGAAAAGACTATTGTCCGATCCGACCATCGCGAGTAAAAGATGGGTCTACCGCCAATACGACCACATGGTTCGTTCCAACACCCTTATTCGCCCCGGTTCGGACGCGGCAGTTATAAGGGTAAAGGGGACGAACTTTGGGTTGGCCATGACCATTGACGGCATTGGCTCCTACTGCGCATTGGACCCCTATGAGGGCGCTAAAATCGTGGTGGCCGAATCAGCGCGCAATATCGCCTGTTCGGGTGCCGAGCCGATCGGTATGACCGACTGCCTGAATTTCGGTAACCCCGAGAAACCCGAGGTTTTCTACTATTTTGACAAGGTTGTCTCCGGCCTGGGCGACGCCTGCAGGGGCCTTGGAATTCCCATCACTGGGGGCAATGTTTCCCTTTATAACGAAAACCCGACCGGGGCCATCGATCCCACTCCCATCTGCGGAATGATAGGCCTTTTCAAAAATGTGGGAAAAAGCGTCACCCAATGGTTCAAGGATGAGGGCGATGCGGTCTATCTGTTGGGCGATATCGGGGATTCCATCGGGGGAAGCCGATACCTGCAGTTGGTTCACAATCGTAAAACCGGGCTGTGCCCCCGTTTAAACATCGATACTGAAAAAAAACTCCATCAGACGCTCATTCATGGAGCCGAAAAAGAACTCTTTCAAAGCGCCCATGATTGCTCGGACGGCGGCTTTGCCGTGGCTCTGGCTGAATGTTGTTTTACGGGCGTGACCCACGAGAATAAAAGATTAGGCGTAAAGTCCACCCTGCCCGGTGAAGGTCGGTTGGATGGCCGTCTATTTGGGGAAGCCCAATCCCGCGCCATCGTTTCCTGCAGGCCCGCCAAGGCCGCTCAGGTGGAAGCCCTGGCTAAATCGTTCGGTGTTCCAATAACACCCATAGGCTTGGTTACAGGGGAGAAATTGGAAATTGCGAACGTTTTAACCGCTCCGGTCGCGGAGTTGGGGGACTTGTTTTTCACATCCATTGAAAAGATGATGGGCTGATCAAAGAGTTTGCCCAAGGAGGATGGTTTGCCTTATTTCGCGGAAGATGACAAACCACACGATCAGTGCGGGGTTTTTGGTATTTGGGGTCACCCCGAATCCGCCAAGATCACCTATCTGGGACTCCATTCCCTTCAACACCGGGGGCAGGAATCTGCGGGCATTTGCACCATGCAAAATGGCCAACTTTTTAACCACAAGCGTATGGGCCTGGTCGCCGATATTTTCCACGAAGAGGACTTCAAGAACCTGCCGGGTCCTGCCGCCATCGGCCATGTTCGCTACTCCACCACCGGTTCTTCCCAATTGCGCAATGCCCAGCCCATTGCCGTTGAATACGCCCGGGGTTCCATTGCCCTTGCCCACAATGGCAATTTGGTCAACGCCCGCCGAATTCGGGACGAACTCGAGGCCAGAGGTTCCATTTTTGTTTCCACGGTCGATTCGGAGGTCATCATCCATCTCCTGGCCCGATCCAGCAGTCACACCCTCATCGAGAGTCTGATCGAGTCTCTGAAGAAAGTCCGGGGGGCCTATTCCTTGCTGGTACTTTCCGATGAGGGGCTCATCGGCATGCGCGACCCAAACGGATTCCGTCCCCTCTGCCTGGGGAAATTGGATAACGCCTGGGTTTTGGCAAGCGAAACCTGCGCTTTCGACATTATCGATGCCAAGTATGTTCGCGACGTGGAGCCAGGAGAGATCGTCCTGATTAATGAAAACGGACTCGTCTCTATTAAACCCTTTGAGGAAGTCCCGCATGCCTCCTGTATTTTCGAATACATCTATTTCGCCAGGCCTGATTCGCGTATTTACAACACCAGTGTGCAAAAGGTGCGCAAACGCCTGGGTGCTATCCTAGCCCAAGAATCGGCCGTACCTGCGGACGTGGTAGTGCCCGTGCCGGACTCCTCCAACATGGCCGCCACCGGTTTCGCAGAAGCATCTAAGATTCCATACGAAATGGGTCTAATCCGAAACCATTACATTGGCCGTACCTTTATTGAACCTAACCAGGCCATCCGTGATTTTGGAGCCCGGTTGAAATACAATCCGGTACGCGAATCATTGGAAGGGAAGCGAGTTATTCTTATAGACGATTCCATTGTCCGTGGAACCACCATGCGCAAGATCGTGAAGATGCTCCGCAATGTGGGGGCCAAGGAGATTCATCTACGAATTACCTCACCCGCCATCATATCGCCCTGTTTTTACGGGATGGATTTTCCGAGCCGAAAGGAGCTTATCGCCGCTACCCACAATTTGGATGAGATCAGGACCTACCTGCGGGTGGATAGTATCGCTTATCTCTCCGTCGCCGGCATGATGAAGGCGGTGGAAGGTACGCCCCAGGGTCATTGCACTGCCTGTTTTACGAGTCAATATCCCGTTCCATTTGATGAGGAAACTGAGAAATACAGCCTTGAAGTGGCGAAGTGCTGAAAATATAAAAGGTTTTGCCCTTTCGGTTATAAAGGTTTATCGTTTGCGGAAGGCCTCTTTTAGGCGGGACCGCGTGAACGGACCTAGCCCGCCTTGACGACCCGATTCCTTCCAGCTTCCTTGGCCTCGTAAAGCGCCTTATCTGCCCTTTTGATTACATCGTGGTAGTCAATTGAATTTTTTTTATGTTCGGCGATCCCGACACTGATAGTGATCTGGACCTTTTTTCCGCGGGGTTGTTCCTCAGCGGGTTCTTCGGGTCTTTCATCGCCTCGACGGCTTTTGTGCCGCAAGGAGAACTTCCGTTTGGCCAGGGATTCCCGAGTTTTTTCCATTTGGGATTCCGCCTCGTCCTTCTTTTCCTTCTCGAACACGACGCAAAACTCCTCGCCTCCGTAGCGGTAGATGTCTTTTCCCAAATGTCCCTGCAGATGCTGGGCCACCATGCGCAGCACATGGTCCCCTTCGGCGTGTCCGTAGGTATCGTTGAATTTCTTGAAATGGTCAATGTCCACCATGGCCAAGGCATAGGTCCCATGAAGGGTATGGAGACGGTCATCCAGGGCCTGTCGGTTAGGAACCCCGGTTAAGGGGTCTAGATATACCCGGTTCCAGTACATGCGAAGGATCACATGTAAAAACACAAAAGAAAGAACCAAGTAGCAACTGGTGACCAGGAACCGGTTGGTGGGTTGAAAGGATGGGTCTGTCGGGGTCAGGGAAAGGTAAAGGGCTAGGTAAAGGGGTACGCGAGTGATGTAAAAGGCGAGGAGGAAAGGCTTGATCTTCGAGTCATCCAGAAAATAGATCAGGGCCGCGAATAACAACAAGGTCAGGATGGCCAACTCGGGCCAAACGGCCAGGGAACCGCCCAGGTATTTCCAGTGCAGGACCTTTTTATGGATATCGGGCGCCCAACCGGAAAGGGCCGCCAAGACAAGCAATGGGGAGGAGGCTAGGGCAATCCGGCTAATGGAATGTTCACTCAAAAGACGACATTCCTTGATCGAAAAAAGGATAAGCCAGAAAAGTGGAAGACCCGCGGAAAGAATGTCAAAAGTAGTAACCCGATCCGTCGAGAGAGCGACTACCTTCGAGGGGTCTAATAGATATATATATAGGAATAGGTCCGTTAATACGGCCCAAAAAACCCTTGTTTGGTTGATTTGCCAGCCGAGAAGGGCCACGATCCCTAAAAGAAGATATGGGGTATAAACGAAAAAAGTATTCAGCGGTGTGGAAGAGATCCTGGGGAATAGAAGATTTTGAAGCAAAAAGAGAATCAATGGCAAAACACTAAGTCCCAGGTAAATGAGAACCCATTGGCTAGTTAATGTTTTGGCCTTTGGCATCCGCCGCCCCTTGATGACTTGGTCAATCAAAATCTGGCATCATCTAACCAAAGGCGTAAGAGAATGTAAATGGAACCATCATTCTCTTTTGGCTATTGGTTTACTGCGAGCATCACTCTATATATTGTGTGGCGCGACATGAACGGAGGAGGAAGTAATGGAATTTAATGCGTCATTGAAAGATCACTTCATCAAATTGCTTGCCTACGATCAATGGGCGAACGGCCTATTGCTCAAGGACATGGAAGCCCTGCCGACGCCCGACCCCATCGCGCTGGCAAGGATGTCCCATATTCTCACCGCCGAGGATATATGGTTGACCCGTCTCGAAGGTCGGGACAGTTTGGGATTCACCACGACTTGGGTGGACCGCTCCCTGGCCGAATGCAGGGAAAAACTATCCGAATTGGCAAAAAGATGGACGGACTATTTGTCCCGCTTGGAGGATAAGGAATTCGGGAGGATTGTTTCTTACAAGAACACGAAGGGACAAGCCTATCAGATGGCGGCCGGCGGAATCCTGACCCAGGTTTTCGACCACGGCAGCTACCACCGGGGCCAGATCGCGACGGCCATCAAAAAGGGGGGCGGAGAACCCCACAGTCCGGGCTTCTATGGTTTTGTCTTGGATCAAGAAAACAAATAAGGACGGTCATCGCGTGATGGGTTTAGGGTTTTTACAGGGAGCCCCAGGTTAGACGGGGAACGATACATCGATTATCCCTTGTTCTCCGCTCCACCTCCCTTTACGATATGCGAACGATGCAAAATTTCAACGACCATGAACCGTTCAATTGGGGGAACCCTTGAAACAGATCTCTTACGAGGATGCTGGAGTCAATATTGATAAGGGCAACGAGTCCGTCCAGCGCATCAAACAGCTGGTCAGAAAAACCTTTAACACTTCCGTCCTTTCCGATATCGGTTTATTTGGGGGTCTTTTCGAGTTCGACACCACTCGGTATAAAAAACCGGTACTCGTTTCTTCCACGGACGGAGTAGGCACCAAGACCCAGATCGGCGT
This sequence comes from candidate division FCPU426 bacterium, assembly GCA_963771075.1. Taxonomy (GTDB): domain Bacteria; phylum Oederibacteriota; class Muellerivitia; order Muellerivitales; family Muellerivitaceae; genus CAVTWJ01. The sequence continues at coordinate 71,104 of CAVYSE010000006.1, forward strand.
GGAGATGAACAGGTTTAGGGGCCTGGGAGCGGATATCGTGGGTCATTCCATCAATGACATTTTGGTCCAGGGCGCCAAACCGCTTTTCTTTCTTGATTACCTGGCCGCCGGAAAGTTGGAAGTGGATGTGGTGGCCGAAATTGTATCCGGTATGACGGATGAATGCGTCAAGGCAGGGCTAGTCCTCATTGGTGGGGAAACGGCGGAAATGCCATCGGTGTACAAAGAGGGGGATTACGATATCGCCGGAACTATCGTGGGGGTCGTGGAAAAGGACAAGGTTATTCGCGGCCTAAACGTGGCACCCGGCGACGTGGTGATCGGCCTGCCGTCGGTTTCGCTCCATACGAACGGATATTCCCTGGCACGCAAATTAGTCAAGGAAGTGGCGGGCCTAAAATATACCGATAGGGTGGCCGAATTGGGCGGGGTCATCGGCGAACAACTGTTGATTCCCCATAAAAGCTATTTCCATGAGATTTACCCCATCTTGGACAGGGTCGAGGTGAAAGCGATGGCCCATATCACTGGTGGTGGGCTGATCGATAACCCACCCAGGGTTCTCCCTGATGGCCGCCGCATAAGGTTCAAGAAGGGTTCCTGGCCTATCCCGCCACTTTTTCGCTGGATGGTCAAGACAGGGAACCTCTCTGAGTTTGAGTCCTACCGGTCCCTCAACATGGGCATCGGGATGATCTTGCTGGTGGGAAAGGTGGAGGCAGAAAAGGCTCTTGGTGAACTCAAAAAGAACGGCGCCGAACCTTTCACTATCGGGGAAGTCATTGCGGGTAACCGTGGGGTTGAGTTCGACTCGCCGCTCAGCTAAGTAAATCGAATAGGGTTTTTGGGTGAGATTTAGGAGTCGCTATTCAGTTCGGTTGGCGGTTGGGACCCATCCTTCCCTTTACCCGTTTTTTTAATTTCCTTTTGAATTTCGAACTTATTCGTCACCCGCATGAAGCATTTGGGACAAATGCCATGGGTCTTCGATGGATCGTCGAAGGGTTCTTTTTCTCCCATCATGGAGTTGCAATAGGCGCAAATAATGAGCATGGGCACTATCATCCCTATGTGAAAAAACAAAAAAAATACTAATAGACCTGGAAAAAGGCCAGTCGATTACCCGATTAAATTAATGGCTCTTTTGTTGCGTTCAAAGGGTCGTTTCTTGAGTGTTATTCGCATGACCAAAAGTCCATGAAAGGTTTTTTGAAATTTATAAGCATTGGCATAATCTCAAGGGCATATATGTTGCAACTTCTTAAGGTGGATAATCCGTAGGAATAGAATTTTTTCTAGATCCTGTTATTAGATTTTATGGTCATTTCATATTCGCTTTAATGGAGAAGTCTTAGCTCGCAGGTTGGTAAATAAATGGCAAAGCCTACATTTCTGTAGGTCCAAGAGACTAGGACTTCCAACCATCCTTATGATCAATGTTATAATTTCGCCGTAAGACTTATTAAAAAATTTTAGGGATATTTTGATGGCGCATGAGTACAAGTTTATGGGAACCCCCGAAGAATGGTTGATTCGGGCCAAAAGCAATCTGGCCATGGCGCGCCAACCCAAACTGGACCAAATCCTATTCGAGGATTATTGCTATCAAGCCCATCAAGCAGCTGAAAAGGCCCTCAAGGCTATTTATCGAAGCCGGGGAATCGTATTCGGGGACGAGGAGGATATCGGAAAACTCTTGAAAGGACTCGAAAAAAAAGGATTGGTTCCCCCGCCTGAAGTCCTGGGATCGAGCCGTTTGACCCAATACCTTACCCATACGCGTATTCCAGGGAGGGCGGAGCCGGTGGACGAAAATGAATTTCAAAAAGCCCTGGGGCTGGCCCAGGGGGTGGTGTCCTGGGCCGGCCAATTTATCCAGCTCAAAAAACAAACACTTGAGAGTAAACCACCTGATACCCATTCACTCGTCTTATCCGAGCCCTCTTGGTCCGCGAACGACTCCTATGAATTAAAAAAAGAAAACACACCTGTCGGCCTGATGGCTATCCAAAAGAAAAAAATGAAAAAGGCCGAGAAACCGTTGATATCAAAACTTAAAACCAAGATCGGGAGTTCAACCCGCAAGGTAAATCGCGGAAAGAAGTAGGTTTATTTGCCTTCAAATAACAATTTTTGACCTGAATTGATGGGAAACTTTCTTCAAGACATCCCCGTCTAATTAACAAGAAGTTCATTGTAAAATTACCTAGGAGGGCAGTCATGAAGAAGCTATTGTCGCTGGTTCTGTCGCTGTTCGTCGCCTCAATCACGGGCAGGGCCTTGGCTCAAGCTCCTGTCACCCATCCGCACCCCCATCCCCGAATCCATGAAGTCCACCACCGCATGAATGACCAGTTCGTTCGCATTGAGGCGGGCCTCAAGTCTGGCAAATTGACCCAGGCGCAAGCGGACCAGCTTAAGGCCCAGCTTAAGGCTGTGCAGGCGCAGATGGACGCCGACTACAAGACCAACGGAAAGCGCATGTTGACCGTGGACCAGAAGAAACAGCTCAACGAGATGCTGGACCAGAATTCCAAAATCATTTACGACGAGAAGCATCCTGAAGGCGGCGAGCCTCCTGCCGCAGGGAACAAAGGTGCGGCCCCGGGTGCTCCGGCCGCGGCCAATTAATAGTCACTTTACATTTGGAAAAAGCCGGTGGGTCAAATCCACCGGCTTTTTTTCTTGTCCATCTGCGTAAATGTCACAAACCCCAACTCTCGCCTTTAGCGCCATAGTGAAGCCGATTCCCAAAATGACGGATAGGGAAATCCAAGCCCTTTTCACCTGAAACCTCGGGCTATTTTTACTCCCATTTGACAATCCCTCGGTTTAGAGGGATATTCAACACAAGGGATGTGACAAAAAAAGTTCTTTTCATCCTTTTTTTGGAGCATGACTGGTTACAACAACGCCAACGATGAGTGATCCATGCCCAACGAAAACTATATTGACGCGCAAAATATTGAAGACAATAAGTACGCGATTCCCCTGAAAGAATTGTCCAAATTCGCGGTGGTGGTAAAGGCCAAAGCGGATGACCGGGACGAACTGGTCACGAAGATCAAATCGTTCTTGGGTGACCTGAAATGGCATATTGCCGCTGGTGTCTTTCACGAAACACAGACTCAAACCCGCTACGTCATGGACGAATTCGGTTTCGTTTACCAAAAGGGATTGAGCCTTGAAGATGAGGCCAAGCTCCAGGAATGTTCCGAAGCGACCTGCAAGCTCGACAACGGGCTGGGGTTTTGGATCCGCAAGGTCGAGAAGTCTACCTACTACCTGACCCACAACCAATTAACAGGCAAAAGCTACGCGTCTCCCGCCATGAAATTCGAGTTGGAAAGGGCTCAAAGCCTCGACAGCATGGAAAATTTCAAGCTGAAGATCAAACCCATCGGTTATGACAAACGAAAAGATATTCCCTCCGGCAAGCCCAATCCCCGCTCGTTGATTCGGTAATCTCCGATTCCGTTCGCCCCCCTGTTGCCAATTCACTGACCGTTAGCTCGGCTACCACCAAAGATTTTTTGTTTTACTTATTCCTCAAAATGATTTTCAATTACCGGACTCTCAAGGAGGCTTCTACATGTCATTTAAGAATGCCCACATCCCATTTTTTATCGCCTTGGCGGTTATCTTCGCGACATTGTTTTCCATGAACCTGTATGCCGATGAGGCCGCGCCGGCCGCTGCGGCGCCTTCCGATCTGGAGGCCTTGAGTTCGCCGGAGGTGGTTCACCTCATGGGCCTGGGTTGGAACCTGGGAAACACGATGGAATGCGCCGGGGATTGGATCAAGAGCGCGGAAGTCCGCAGTTTCGAGACCGCCTGGGGCAATCCAGAGACCACCAAGGAGATGATCGACAAGATCAAGGAAGACGGGTTCCAATCCATCCGGATTCCCGTGGCCTGGTCGAACATGCTGGGGAATGACTACAAGATCAGCCCCGCCTTGATGGCGCGCGTGAAGCAGATCGTGGATTGGGCGCTGGCGGACGGCCTGATCGTGGTCGTCAACATCCACTGGGACGGAGGTTGGTGGTCCAAATTCCCGGCCGATTACGACAATTGCATGCGCCGCTATACTACGATGTGGTCGCAGATCGCCGAGAATTTCAAGGATTATCCCGGTACGCTGATTTTCGAATCCTTGAACGAGGAAGGCTGTTTCAACGACGTCTGGAACCGATGGGGTCCCGCGGCTCCTGAAAAGAAACTGAAGGCCTACGGCATCCTGAACAACATCAACCAAGCTTTCGTCGATCTCGTGCGCAAATCGGGCGGGTTGAACGCCAAGCGCCACCTCTTGATCGCAGGGTACGCCACCGATATCGATCTTACAACCGACCCGGATTTCCTCATGCCCAAGGACGCGGTGAACCATTTGATCCTCTCGGTTCACTATTACACACCCTACACCTTCGCCGGATTGGAAAAAGACGAGAGCTGGGGCAAGGCCCGCTCGACATGGGGCGAGAAGGCGGATTTTGACGAACTGGACGCCAATGTGCAGAAGCTGAAGCCCCGTTACCTCGACCAGGGCATCCCCATCATACTGGGGGAGTATGGCGCGACCCTCAAGAATAAGGACCCGGAGAGCGTTCGTCTTTACTTGCTCGCGGTGGCCGGGCGTTTCTACGAGGCTGGGATGTGCCCGATGCTGTGGGACCCGGGCTCGCATTTCAACCGCAAAACCCTGGTGTTCGACGACGCCGAGCTTCTCAAGGGTTTCCAGAAGATCATGGCCAAGAAATGGAAAGAATCCCTCCAGGGCCTGAACCCGGCCGATCGGCCCAAGGGCCCCGAAGGGCCCGCGCCCTCATTCACCACCATCCCATCGGATATCTTGCAACAGGCGAAAAAGAACGCAGCCTCGACCGCGGGGGCCGAATACGAGAAAAGCTTTACCACCCAGGTGGGGAACCACCTGGACAGCTTCCTGCGTGTTTGCACGCTCGACCATCCGCAAACGGACGACCACTCCATCGTCTTGAAGATTGAGAAGACCGGGGCGATTTCGGGGGTTTACGCCGACCGGGATGATTTTTTGGACAATTGCTTGGCGGGGAAACTGGCGAACGAGACCTGCCCCGAGCCGCCTTCCGCGCCCTATTTTGAACTCATTAACCTGGCAGTTAACAAGTAGGTTCGGGTCAAGGGTCATTGGATTTTTCTCTTTAAGGTTGTTTTCATTATGAATATTATTTTGTCCATTCATCGGTGTAACCATTCATGTTTCCCAAGTCTTAAAACAGAGCAAGTGACGTTCTAAAAACTCTTTACTGGGAAAAGGATAATAGATCGTGATGAAATGGAACTGTGGTAAGAGCCATCTTTTATTCCTAATCTGTACAGCCTTATTATCTGTTCCCGTAGCCCGTGGACAAGAATCCCAAAAACTTGAGGATCTCTACCCCATCCTCTCCCCTTCATATAACGTGCCAGGAAGCGACGAGACTCATTTTCCTCATTTAAATTTTAGGTTTGCTTGGACTAACGCGGCTCCACTGAAAATCGCCATTCAATTGGCGAACCCGACCTATGGGGATCAGAAGATCAAATTCGCAATCAAGGATCTTACCACGGGTCAAACCGTCCAGTTGGACGAGGAACATAACGCCTATTTCATCAATGAAACCCTGCATCCTAACCAGGAAGGAAGCATTTGGTTCGGGGATGTGAACAGCCTGTCCGACCAATTCGCTCTCAAGGTTTGGGACAATGATGGCGACGCCTTTCAACAGGAACCAGTCACCCTCATGAGCGCTTGGACCCAGAAACCACGGCCGGTCAAGATCCACAGGTCACCTTCACCCACACCCACTTACACAAAAACAATGGTTCCGACTGTGACTCGGTCTCCTGTCCCAGGCGCGACGCCTCTCCCGACCTCCACCCCCACATGGACCATGACCTCCTCCGAAACCCCGACCCCGACTGACACGGTGACCACGACCGACACGGCGACCCCTTGCCAGACCCCTGCGCCCTTCTTCAAATGCTCCCTGGTGTTCTTCGGGGATTCCTTCTCGAGCCGCAACGGTTACCGGCCCGGGGACCGCAATTTCAAGGGGCTTACCATCGAGTCGATGCAAAAATGGTATCCTGGCCTGCAAACGACCGATGATGACGTGATGATTCGAGAGGGTTGTGACCCGGGTTGCTGGGCTCATGAGATCCACATCTGGCTCGATTGGTTGGCCAAAAGCCACAAGGATATTCCGATCGGATACTTTGTCTTTGAGACGGGTGACGCCTGTTTTTATTACGCTCCCGCCCCTGATCATGACGGCTGCAAGGGTGCGTCCGTATCCCAAGGTGTTTCGATCTCCTACATCTACCAGGAAAAGATGGATGAGACCCTCCAGGCCATCTATGCCCAATATCCGGACGTCCATCTGGTTGTGACGGGCATCGCCGACACGACCGGGGGGGCGGGCCATTTCGCCCCGCCGGAGGTTTACCAGGCCTTCAACCAGCGTCTATACGAACTCAAGGCGAAATATCCCCGGATGAGGATCGCCGATATTTATCCGTTGATCGGAAACCACAGCGAATATTTTATGCATACGGAGACAATGGATAATGACCATCCCACCTTCGAGGGACATGCCCTATATGCGAAATGCGTCTTGGACCAGTTCTCTTATTGGCCTTACCATCCGAAGATCAAAAAGGGTCGTCGTAACAAAAAATAATCCCGAGGAACAAAGTTGGGTTTGTTCCTTTGGCTCTCCGCTTTTACCTCTCCTCGTGGAAATGAGGACCTCGTTTTTATAAAATTTTGGCGCAATAAAATAGATTGAATCCGTCTATAGACCGGAACTTAGGAAGGTTATGCATAAAACATTTTTTGGCACATAAAGGGGATGGATCGTGATGGGGAATAGGATTCGCGTGATTAATCGGGCTGGGCTCTGCCTTATCTTCCTGTGGTTGGCGTTTTTTTGTTTTGACTCTTTTCTTCAAGGTCAGGAAACCCAAAAGATGGAGGATCTCTATCCCATCCTTTCCCCCACTTTTAAGGTTCCCGGCAGTAATGAGGTGCGATTCCAGCATCTGAATTTCAGGTTGGGTTGGACCCGGGAAGCCCCTTATCGAATCGCGATCCAATTATCGAACCCGACCTACGGGGACCAGAAGATCAAATTCGCCGTCCGGGACCTGACCATGAATCAAACGGTTTTATTGGATCTGGAACATAACACCTATTTCATCCAGGAAACCCTGCACCCGAACCAGGAAGGAACCCTCTGGTCCGGTACCGTTTCAAACCTGACGGATTCCTTCGCGCTCAAGGTCTGGGAGACAGCGATGGAGATTCCTTCGAGCAAACGCCCATCACGATCTCAAGCGCATGGACGGAAAAACCCCATCCCGCCAAGCCCCATCCATCGCCCACCCCCTCCTCCGCTTCGCTTACCACGGACATAGAAACACCGGTTCCTCCACCCGCCACCAACGCGAAACCGGCCCTGACCGCCACGGCCACCCGAACCATGACCACCACCGCCACGCCCACACCGACTGCTACGGCCACGCCCTGCCAGACAGCCGCGCCTTTTTTCAAGTGCGTCCTGGCCGTTTTTGGCGATTCCTTTACCAGCCGGTATGGTTTTGACCCCAAGGACCGGAATTACAAGGGGCTGACCATTCAGGCCTTGCAGCGATGGTACCCCGGCGTGGAAGCGACTATCAATGACGTAGTGGTGCGTGAGGGTTGCGATCCGGGGTGTTGGGCGCATGAGATCGACGGATGGCTGGACCGTATCATCCAAAGCAATCCGAACGTCCCTATCGGTTACGCCCTCTTTCAGACGGGGAACTGTTGTTTTTATTACGCGCCGGACCCGGGCCACGACGGCTGCAAGGGCGCGTCCGTTTCCGAGGGCGTTTCGATCTCCTATACCTATCAAAAATATATGGACTATGCCATCGGCAGGATCTACGCCAAATGCCCCGATATTCACCTGGTGGTGCTAGGGATCGCGGACACGACCGGCGGGTCGGGCCATTTCGCGCCCCCGGAGGTTTATCAGGCCTACAATCAGCGCCTTTTTGAGCTAAAGGCGAAGTACCCCCAAATGAGGATCGCCGACCTTTATAAGGCCATCGGGTCCCACAGCGAGTATTTCCACCACAATGACCAGGCGAATAACGACCACCCCACCCTGGAAGGACAGCTTCTCTACGCGAGATGTGTCCAGGACCAGTTCTCCTATTGGCCCTACAAACCCGGGAAACATTAGGACATCTGGCGTAATTGGGGCGAATGATTGATTGCTTTGGTCCTCCCGCATTTTGTTGGGTATTTTGGATTTATAATATGACCCATGGAAATAGAACCTTCCAACCCTTCCCACTCCAACCCGGAAATCAAGGACATCTTGAGAATAAGCGAATTCCTGGATGATATCCTGGTCCCGGATACCCTGAAGCGGGTCCACTTGCCGGAAAACCTGCAGGGAGACCCGCTTGAGATGACAAACGAAAAAACGAAGGCCCTGTGTATTTTTTACTACGGAATGCTTTTGGGCGGGGCGATGGTCGCGCTGAAGGAAATGCTCAACCGGGAATTGCTGGCGCACGAGCGGAACATCCTTCAAAAGCGAATCTTCAACTATATTTCCCAGCATTTGCTGGAGCCTGGACGATGAAGGGGTAAAAAGGGGAGATCCGGTTGTCCCGCCAACCCAGGGGGCTGGCGTCTCAATTTTAATTGGCATTGCGGAGGCATGAGGAAGATAATTTCGTTGTTATGAGTGATTCTTAATTAAGAAAGGATTGATATGGCACCGTTATCTGCTTCCGCCTCAACACCCCCCGCAGTTTCCTCGAAAGGATTGTCCTGGCCTTATTATCTACTGGGCGTATCCGCCCTGATCCCCTACCTGGGGGTCCTGACCGGAATAGCAGCGTTCATCCTGGGCATCCTCAATTTCAAACGCGGTGGTTGGATTCTTCTAATTTTGGCGTTACTGGGATTTGCCGTCACCGGGGGAGTCAGCTATTTCGCTTATTACCAAATGTTCGTCAACCGGTCGGGAACCATGGGGACTATTTGGGTCAAAGCCACTCAAGACCAATTGACTTTGTTGGTGAAGGATATCGAATTTTACAAATTATCGAATGGTCATTATCCGGCGGCCTTGTCCGACCTGCCAGCGGACGCCAAGAAACGCACCTTCGATATCATGGCAATGAACGGGGACTTCAAGAACATCAAGTACGTGAATTATGTCCTGATGCCGGACGGCCAGACCTATTATCTCTTTTCGAGTGGGGCGGATGGGACGTCTTTTACGGCCGACGATATCTTTCCCAAGATCGATCCCGCCGAAGCCGGCAAATTTGGGTATCGGGAAAGGCCCTTGAATCCCGGCGCGGCGGTGACGCCCGCTAACCCTTAAACTAGCCGGGGATTTCAACGCGTCGACTTTTAAAAAACGCCCTCATTAAAAAATGTTCAGCTTGCGGCTGTGAGACTCAATCTCCGTTATTTCCGAGGGAACCCCGATCCGCATGGGCGGGCCCCAATAACCTGTTCCACAGCTTACGTAGATCTGAGAATGGCCATTTTTATACAAACCAGCGACATAGGGCTCGAAGAGCTCAACGACGTAATTGAAAGGAACGATCTGGCCGCCATGGGTGTGCCCGGAGATTTGGAGATCAACGCCCAGGTTGACCGCCTGGTCAAAACCCCGGGGTTGGTGAGCCATTAGGACGACCGGACGGTTTGGGTCGCGGCCCGCCAAGGCCTTTTGCGGGTCATAACGATGGCCGTTGCCTCTCGCGGAACAATCATCCACTCCAGCCAGGTCAAAGCTGTTTCGGATGGAAACACGCTCGTTCCGCAAGACTTTGATACCGAAACTTTCCATCCAGGCGATCCATTCATCCACATCCCCGGAAAAATATTCATGGTTTCCAGTGACGAAATAGACCCCGTCGGGAGCCCTTAGGTCCTTGATAGGTTCCGCTGAATCCCGCAAATTCTCGAGTGTTCCATCCATGAGATCCCCCGTGATCGCGATCAAATCCGGGTTCAGGACGTTTACTTTGGAGACGATCTCCGCCATGAAACCTCGTCCGATGGTCGGGCCCACATGCAGGTCGGTGATCTGTGCGATGCGGTAGGGTCCTACGGTACGGGGAAGCTTGTCCAACTTGACCTTGACTCTTTTGATCCGCACCGCTTGGGCCGTGGCACCCCATAACCCGGAAACCGTCAGGCCGAGGGAACTCAGAACCGCAGTGCTTCCGATGAGTGTGGCCAGGAAACGCCTTCGCTCGGGGTCCACTGGTTCTTGCTTAAGCAAGGAGGGTAAGCCCAAAAGGAAACATTTTCCAATATCTCCAATGGCAAGGGTTACGAGGAGAAGGAACAACAATCCCATCCAGGTATAGGAGAACCACGCGACGGGCATGAAGGGTCCGCGGGGCGTCAGCCGGCCCAAGACCATGGTAATGGGCATCAGGATCATCAAAACGAAAAGAATGACCGCGGCGCGTTTTTCCCACTGGAGATTCAAACCTGTGTCACGCGCCAGGCGCGCCCAGAGGTAGTAATGGATCACAATGAGGATGGAACATGTTATGGCCAAAAAGATAAGTATTCGGGGCCAGAGATGCAAAGGGACTCTCCTTGGACATGGCGTTTAGACCCTGCCCATAAATTTATCGATTCACGAATTCCATGCCGACCTTCCCTAAATAGTTATTGGTGTCGGTATAGTACCGAATTCCATAAAAATCGAGTTTCAATGAAAATCGGCACAAGCTTCACTTGCCCAGCCTTCGGCTGGGGACGTCTTTCAACCCCCGCTAAAATCCTGGGATTCAATGAAGTGACTTTTAAACCCACCTAATTCAAGGGTTTGTGCGGCACTTCTTTCCTCCAAAAGGGCGAAAAAAGGGGACATGCGGACTTACTGGCTGGAAAGCAAACGAAAGGGTGATTTGCGTATCCCCGAACTGGATTTGGACTCGGCCCAGACGGATCTATTTTCACTCGATACCCCGTCCGGAAACAACGGGAAGGCGTAACGCATCCTCAAGGCCGTTACATTCCCCGCATGAACTCGTAGATCATGTCGTCGAAATGCGGGATGTGTTCGTGGGCGAAATCGTGGTAGAGGACCATCTTTTTTTTCTTGTGCCGAACGTTGTTGAAGGCCGCGAACTGGGTGGAAGGCGGGCAAATGGTATCCGCCAGGGTAACGCCCATTAATACCTCCGCCTTGATGCGGGGCGCCAGGTGGTGGACATCGATATAGCCCAGCCGGGTGAATATCTCCTTCTCCCGATTATGATGGGGATCGAATTGCCGGAAATAGTAGGTGAGTTCCTCATAGGCGCCCTTGGCCAAGTCCAGTTCCCAAACCCGCTGGTAGTCGGAGAGGAATGGATGGATGGGCGCAATCCGCTTGATCTCAGGGGCCAAAGCCGCACAGGCCAGCGTCAGGCCACCGCCTTGGCTGCCTCCCAGGGCCCCCATCCGATGGGGGTCCACCCCCGGAAGGGAAGCGACAATACGAACCAACTGGGCCGTATCCAAAAAGATCTGGCGGAAAAGGAGGTTTTCCGGCTTGTCGTCCAAACCCCGGATGAAATGGCCCCGCAGGGTGGTACCCGTCACCCCTCCCCTATCTTCGGAAGAACCGCCTTGGCCACGGCAGTCCATATTGGCCACTGTAAAGCCGGAGGCCACGTACCCCAGTTTGTCGCTCCAATCGCTGGAAGCCACACTGTAACCGTGGAACATGAATAGGGCGGGCTGTGGGCTGGAAGATTTTTTAGGTCTCATGAGCTTGGAGTGGATACGGGAGCCGCCCACGCCCGTGAAATAGAGGTCGAAACAGTCGGCGAAATTCGACCGGATGGTCTTATTGGGTTTGATCTCTACCTCGGGATCGAGGGCCCGCATTTCCTTAAGGCCCCGGTCCCAGAAAGCGTCAAAATCAGCCGGTTTGGGGTTGGTGCCACGGTAGGTCCTGAGTTTGCTTAAGGGAAGGTCGAAGGTTTGCAAAGAATGACTCCTTATGGGGGGTGTTAAAAGTAAAAGTGAACCGCGCCGTTGAAAATGGAAAAGGCATTTGAATTGAAACCCGTGGTCAAGACATAACTGGCATAATGGGTGTTGACGCTGCTGGAAAAGGCAGGATTGTAGAAAGTGTCCTGCTCATTGAACGACAAGCTCGAGCTTAACCCCACGCTTCCCTCGATGGAAAGGCTCTCCCAGAAGGGAACGAAGGCCTCAAAGCCAACCCCCAGGAACAGATTCACGACCTGGTTTTGGTTGTAATAATATTGTGAGCCATAGGTGTATCCGTTGGAAACATCCGAGTAGACCTGCTCCGCATATGTTTCGGAAAAGGACAGGCGTTCGATCCACTGGACGAAAACGTCCTTGACGGGCCGATTGAAATTTTCCTTTAAACCCACCGAGAGGCCGTAGTTCCAGGTGGGCACCTGGATGCTGCCGCCCGAGAAATCGTAACTGTTGGTCTGGCTGTAAGTCCCCCCCAAGTAAATGTCCAGCGCCGTCGCGTCATCCATCCAATAACGGTAAGCGAACGCGGTGGGGATATTGGTTAAGGAGGCGATCCCGACCCCCGTTCTGCCTTTCAAATGCTCGGGGGAAAAGGGGGCGGGTATGGGGGATGGGGTGGGGACGGCCGTTTCGCTCGGGGTTGGGGTGGGAGAGGCGGTTTGGGCCCAGGAAGCCCCTGTCACGACGAGTAGCCAACTGAAAAAAATAAGGGAACTATGCACTTGGCAAAGCTTGCCAGTAAACCCTCGCCCCTTGAGGGAGAGGGCCAGGGTGAGGGGTGCTTTGCGGCAGGAATTCCCCCTCATCCCAACCTTCTCCCTCCCGGGGAGAAGGGGAACCCATGAAAAACTGGTTTTTGCCCTTAATGCATTGCCAAGTGCATAGTCCTGAAAAATAGTATTAAGAAAGCGCATCATGGTCCTCCATTCATATAACATCTAAAAAAGACTTTGCCATTTTCATCTAAAGGGCAGGCGCTTGCAGTAAAAAAACGTGGGCCCCAGCGCGAAGCCTTTGGGTTAAAATAAAGTGGTATTCAATCAAACATTTCACGGGCCGGTATGAGAAGGGGGATCCTATGAGAAAAATAGCGGTGTTATTAGTTTTATGCGGCTTGTTTTCATTGTTTTGTTTTATCCCGGCCTGCCAAATCAACCCGCCAAGTTCCTCCGCTAGCGCTTCCTCGGCAACCAAGTCGGGCACGGTAGCCATTAATGATGTCGCTATTGGAACTTGCCCGGTGAACGTGTGGCTCGACACCACGGGGCCCGTCACCATCCTTCCTGGCACCCTCTATCAATTTACGAATGTCTCCTCCGGGACCCATAACCTGACCGTCAATACGACAGCGACCGTTTCATGCTCCGCCACCCCCGGACCCTGCATGATCGCGAACTATGGTTCCACCATGACAGGCTACAGTTGTGAATTCGGTTTGAGCAGCGGAGCTGTTACTTTGACGGGTTCCATCACGGATAATGGCTGTAATATCCTCTCGGTTGAGTGTCCTTGACCCTGCCTTTGGGTGTCAAAGCCAACCCAGGGCCCTTTTCACCTTCGATCAACCTTGAAATAGCCCCTCAAATTTAGCTTTCTTTGCCAAGCTTTTGGGGAAGTTAGCAGTGGGTGCCGGGCAGTTCAGCGTAATGGCTGGAATAGGCATGGAGGGTGCCGACAACATCGTCAAGATATTCCATGCTTATTCGAACAGCGCCCGCTAGTTGCGCGAAAACGGCTTTTCAATATCCCCCCCCCTTGAAAAAGGGGGGAAGGGGGGTATTAGGCGTTACGGTGGAATTGGCGGAAAAGCTAACTCCCCCTTTTTCCCCCTCTTTCAGAGGGGGAGAACAGTGTATGGCCTGCGGATGAATACAAAAGTCCATGAACCAACGGGCGCTGTTCGGATAAGCATGAGATCTTCGGGCCTTGATCCCTAATTCACTCGGGATTAGCGCATCGCTACCGCTTAGTCCCTTTTCCGATTACTTCCAGGGATAAATGAGGAGCCGAATTAATTTTGCAGGGACCAATGGGGTATGCGGATGGAGTCCCAAAGTTTGATGGGTTTGGTCTTGGGCGCGCTCTTTAATGTGGCGCTCACTGTGGGGAAACTCGTGATGGAACGGCCAAGGTCCAGGGCTTCGAAGGATTCCAAGACTGAACCTAGCTCGGCGGTGACCCGGTTTTTCCGGTTTGACCGGGCCGGGCCCGGGGCTTCGACAGTCCCATTTAAACCGGTCAGGATGAATTGGCCTCCCAATTTTTTTACCTGTTGATGGGCAAAAAGGATCAAACCCCATCCGGAAGCGCAAACAGAAGGGCAATGGGTCAGGTCAAGGATGAGGGTACCCGAGCCGTATTTGGCGATATAAGTTCCCAAACGCTCGGCCATATCGGGAAGCGAAGGGCTTTCCAACGGACTCTTGAGGCGTAGGAGATATCCTTCCTCAAGTTTTTGGGGTTCCAACACCAGTTCGAGAGTTTGAAATCGTGCCATGTCGGCCTCCTTCACTTTTTGTGTTCCGGTCTTCTCTATTCGCATAGGTCGTGCCAAGGGTTGGAATTGAAAAGCGACACAATCGGGCCGATGCTTTGGGGACCTTAACCGAAGTTATACATTTTTGTCGTTGCCGCAAAGGAGTTCCTGACATTCTTGTCGTTTAAAGGTTCCGCCTTGGAAGCCATATATTGTTAAAATGCGGGGGTTTAGTCCTGGGTGCCCATAGCTCAATTGGATAGAGCTTCTGACTTCGGATCAGAAGGTTGCAGGTTCAAGTCCTGCTGGGCATACCATTTTTTAATACCATTCAATGGGTGGGTCTAGTGCCAGACGAATTTTCCGGCCTGGGCGTTCCATTTTTAAGGTCCAGAGTCCCTATCGCGCGAAGGGCCGCGTCCCACGGAAAAGGCTCGTCTAAGAACACGGCCTAATACGCCCACTCGATCAAAAGTTCAGAATTGTTGGAGATCCTCCATGACAAAGATCAGACGATGGGTTGTTTGGAAACTCCTACCTGGCTCTTTTGTTTTTGCTTCATTCGTTCTCTCGCTATTGCTTTCAAAGGACGTGCATTCGCAAACACCATTGCCTGAACAAGATAAATATGTTTTCAAACATTACATGTTGATTCCTTGGGGCGAGGGTAAAGGGAAGCTTACTTTAAGACTTGATCAAGAGAAGATTCATTTGCCTTCCCCTGACACGCCCAAATGGGCGTTAGAAAAAAACAAGGCATACTACAACGCGACTGTAACAAGGCAATTTGCTCCCTCAACATTTAAGCTGGACGATGAGGGAAATGTATATATCCCAGATTACTTGGCTAAACCACCAGTTCTTAAAAAATTCGACATGAAAGGGAACGAGGCCGCTAGTATTGAGATTAATCCCAGGGAAAAGTTGTATTTTTTTTTATTTTGGATTCAGGATGACAAAATCATTCTTAAAAATGGTATAGCTCATGAAGTGGAATATTTAAGACGGAGTGACCTCTCTGTATTGAAGAAATTCTCAATTCCGAAAGAATATGATATGACTTTTTCAAAAGCAATAAACGGCGTTCTCCTCAAACGAACTGGGGTGGAACCCAATAAACCATCGGTTTTTGTCTTTGATGAGGAAGAAAGAAAAGCAAACCCTGCCGCCGAGAATGATTATTTATATGACTTCAGTGATGGCAAGCATATCGGGTTAAATTTGGGACAAATGGAGATTTTGAATTTATCCTCGAAAGTCAAAGAGTGGACAAATGAAAAAATTTGGGACTGGAATTCTGAATATCAGGATAAATTTGGAAATATTTTCCTAACTGCAACAACCGATATTGAGCATTGGCCTGCAGTGCATTGGAATGAAAACAAAAAAGGTATTTATGAAACGACTATATTTAAAACCGATAAATCCGGGTCATTGCTTCTTACCATGAAGATAAAATTGCCAACCTTAGGAGAATTGGACCCAGGAATACACAAGCTTGCCTTTGTTTTTGATAAAAATGGAAATATTTATTATTGCTGGAGTGGTAAAGATGGGTTCCATATTGATGAATACCAATATTTAAATGAAAAAGAATAATAGAGCATTTGTTTATAGTAGTCCCTTTGGAGTTCCCCCAATATTCGATCCAAGTTTAGACCTGTTTTTCAGAAGACTCCCCTTATTGTCCACGCTGGGTCCCCAGCGTGGACACCTAAAAATACTTCAAAGAAAAAAGTCAGAAACTCACTGTCATATCCACGGTTTTAATCAAATCTTCCGGCTTCGCTCCAAGTGCCTTTGCAAGCCCGGTAATTACGTCCAAGGTTGGATTATATCCGCTGTTTACATTCTCAATATTCTGGATGGTCCGGCTGGTAACCCCGGAACGTTCCGCAAGCTCTACCTGGGTAAACCCGTGTTTATTCCGCAAGTTCAAGATGTTCCATGCAAGATTGATGTGGGGGTCCGGGTGTTTCAAAGCGGCGTAAATATCAGGGCGTTTCTTTTTCAGGATTTGGGCGTGCTCTTGAAGCGACACCCCCGGCAATTCCGTCTTTTTAGTTGCTGGCTGTTTCATTTCAACCCTCTCCTTCAAGTGCTTTAAGTTCTTCGATGTATTTCTGTAAAGCCTGCTTTTCCTTTTCCCTCGGCTCCCCGCCCCTTTGAATGTGGGCCGTTAAGACAAAAAGGGCGTTGAGTTTGAGGGACAGGTAATAATTAACGACAAGAACCCGGTCCGGCCCCTTAATAACCTTCTCAAAATGCCGGGTACGGTCTTTCTCAAAGGCCAGGGCTAACGCTTGAACCCTGAAAAGGCCGTATTCCTTGCCCGTCATCACAGAGTCTGCAAACTCCTGGAAAAACCCCATCAACTTGATTTGCATCTAATCCTCCAAGAAGTATACGAAATATATTTCGTGTTGTCAAACCAACCCCAAACCCTAATTAACACCATCCTAAACCCACACACCATCCGGGATGGTGATATCAGCGATCGAAATGAAAGCGATTCTGGCTTGAGTCCACAAGCCTAGATGCCTATGTTTTTCTGCGAGCTGCGGACTGTCGACTTCTTTAAGGAACCAATAATTGGTACAACCGCCTTTCAGGGTTGGGGGTCTCGTCCGATTGGAAATCCTCGGACCTTCTCGCTTTATCCCAATCCTGGGGCGTCACGACGTAAAGGTTGTGTTTCCCGGGCGCGAGGCCTTGAAGGCCCGCCTCCAGTTTTTCCCGGTTAAGCTGTGCGTCGGCGTCATAATCCACTCCCCAAATTCTAAACCCGAAGGGTTCTGATCCTGTAGCGTGGCCGAAGGCCTCTGCTACAGGGCTGTTGTCCCACATCACCGCCGGCCTGCCTTGGTCATCCAGCCGGACGCCCTGGTTGATATAGGGCACACCGCCGATAGGTACGCCGTGCCCGCCCTGCGCTTTTTGGATGAAAAATTCCATGGCCGAAACCAGGTGCTCCATGGTCTGCGCGCCGGCGCATTGCACCATGAAGGGCTTTTTCAGGCTGGACGCCACCACGCCGCAATAGTAGGAAGTCCCCGGGTGGTCCGACACCGTTTCGATTTTGGAGCAATGGATGGCCCGGACGTCTTCCCAAAAGAACGCGGTTTTCGCCGGGCTGGCGCCCACCCCCAGGAAATTGCCCGCCAGGTTTCCCAGCGCGTCCCCCGGCAGGTTCAGGGTGAGCCCCGTGGCGCCCACTTGGACCGACTGGATCTGTTTCTTGTCGTGCCCCTGCACGAGGATGTATTTGTCCGGGTCCGCCAGGTCTTGCAGGCGTCCCGTGGCCATGCCCTCGCCCATGGCGCTATCCACCGTGACCGGGCAATCCACGATCCGGCAGGGCTGGCGGAAAACAGCTAATTCCGCATCGAGTATGTCCCTATCTTCATCGGTGGCTGACCAGGGTTTGGAAGGAATGTAAGTAGAAAGGGTAGTAGTCGACGGTCGACGGTCCACAGTCGACAGGGAAACCTTGGACGGTCGTCGACGGTCGGTAGCCTGCCCTGAGCCCCGTCGAAGGGTTGGCAGTGAGGCTTTAGGGGTTGATTGAATCGGAGAAGGCACCGATGGGGCCGGTGTCGTTTGGGCGGGCGCGCTCACGGTTGGGAGCCCTGAAGGGAGGGTGACATGCAACACCCCCATCCACCAGCCCCGGAACAACCAGGCCACGACCAGGACAGCCGCTACCCCGAACAGGACACCCCTCGGGGGGCGGGCGGTTTCGTATAACAGCCAAAGGAGAGTCCCCCCAAGAATCAAGGCCGTTACCGGCTCATGAAGGGCTTGGCCCGCCAACCCCAGGATGACCTGCCCAAAAAGCAGGTGAACCAGGTAACCTGTCAAGTGGTCGAACCAGGCCCTAGTGAAGGTCAGTAAATGCCCCACCAGGAACCCGGTCACGGCTATGACGCCCAAATAAGAAAACGGGAGCATAAGCAGGTAAAGCCCCCAATGCCTGGCGAGAAGAATCAGGCTGACACCCGATCCACTATGGGAATGTGAAGAGTGGGAACCGCCGGGGTGGCCCACGGGAACCATCTTGTTCGCCAGGTACTTGCAAGGGCGATGGGGCAGGGTTAAAAATTTCCAAAAAAGCTTGAAGGCTTCTTTGCCCGATTTGGGGGCCAATTTGGCGATGTTTGGGCCCAAACCCGCGATTACCCCCAATACCCACGTATTGAATTTCGTCAAAAGGCCGGTCTTTGCCTTCTGGTCAACTTCTCCCGGCTTATCCGGGGTGACGGCTGTAATGGTTTCCGCCGGCGTTCCCCCATCACCAGGACCACCCCCTGGGCCGGGACCACCCCCTGGGCCGGGACCACCCTTAGGGGGCCCCTTCTTTTTTGAGGGTTTCACAACCGGCTTGTAATCCTCCGGGGCGCCCCCCGCCTGGATATGGGCCACCAGGCCTTTGACCTGGGGTTCGGTGAATTGGCGGTCGATAACGACCGGGAGGGCCTTATCGATGTCTTCCGGGTCGCTCAGGTCGTTCAAACGGTAGATTGGGTCCTTATCAATTTTCAGGGTTTTTTGAGGATTCTTGCAAATTGCAAGAATTTCATTAATCGCCTTATTTTTGATACGTGGGATAAATTGCAATGCATGGCTCACCGCCCGGGTATCCGCCTCAAATAAATCAGCGATTTCCTGGTTTTTGATGTTTGGGATGATCTTTTTCAACTCAACCATCGCCAGATAGTCCTCGAACCAGCCTGGCTTGAACCCCCGGTTACCCTTGATGGATTCCTGGTAGGCCTCGTCGGGGGTCAGGTTCTTGATATAGGCGTCAATTTCCTTATCCCCGTTCTTCAGGGCCGCCCGGTAGCGGATTTCCCCATCCACAATCTCATACAAGATGTTCTTATCCGGTTCCACCTGGGCTGAAGCCACTAACTGAGGCCCAAGGTTAGGTTGTGTCGGTTCCAAAGATGAACCGGCGTCCACCTTCTCCTGGTCGGTCAGGGGGCGGAGGATAATGGGGTTGGCCGGACCCTTGCCGGCCATGCTGGCCCGCCTGGCCTCGACCATGTCTTCCAGGATGATCTTCCGGGTGTTGCGTTTGCTGGGGCGGATTTGGGACAGGGGGACCCGTCGCAAGGATGAAGAAGTCTGGGGTATTGCCTGGTTAGATAATTCATCGGCCATAGCGGACCTCCAAAAATTAATATGCGTGGTAGATGGCCTTAGTAAACACCCTGAGGGAATTGAAGAAAAATAAAAAATGAAAGGGGGTGTATTTTTTTAGGCTGGCGGGCTGGTTGAACCTTTCAATCGGACAAAAAGACAACAGATTTTCGAGATATTCTTGAAGAGCGCTAGGGGTATTCAAGGAGTAGGATAATAAAAGGTCGGCAATCGAAAGATGCGTGAATTTTTAATAATTGATGGCTGACCCCATACACACATAAGCCAAAGAGAGATAGGGGTATATTTTGGGAAAAATCAAAGCGCAGTCAGCCAGGCCATTTGGGAATATATCCCTGGACCAGCCACCAACAATATTTGGGCCGAGAGAATAAGCCATTGGCGAAAGTCAAAGGGGCCAGGCTGGCCTCTTTGTTCATTAGGGAAGGATACTCTTTACTATATTAATAACGGACAACCCAGCGGCCAAATTATCGGAGGGTCGGGCTAGCGGCGGTTCCTTTCACGGTCACCGGGTTCCCGTTCACCCGGCATACCGGTTTTTGTAATTCTCGTAAAGCCGCACCATGTTCCGGAGGCACATGGCGATAGTCATGGGCCCCACCCTCGGCACATAGACCCCGGCCTTGACCTTGGCGCTGTCCTCGAAGTTCTGGTAATAGGAAAAGTTCAGGCAGATGGCCCCTTCCTTGATTTCCTCGCCCCGGATCTTCACGAACTCGCGGGACGGAACTCCCGTCACCACCAAGTCTGCGGCGTGTAAAGCCTCCTCCCTCCGAATGGATGAACCGGGTGCATGGCCCCCGAATCGGATGCCACCATCGATGTCGAAGGAATAGACCTCCGCGCCGTCGTTGGCGAGCATATAGGCCAAGGGTTTCCCAACCAGGTAAGAACGGTTGAAAACAGCCACCCTCACGCCCTTAAAGGACTTGACGGGCGAGACGTCGGGCGCGAGACCGACGAAATCCAGCATCTTCAGGATGGCCAGGGGTGTACAAGGAAGGATGGCCTGCTTTGTCTTTTTCGCGTCCACGAAACGGATGTTTTTATACAGGCGGTTCATCCAGAAGGGGGAAAGCCCCTCGATGTCCTTGTGGGGCGAGACCAGGGACTTGAGGTGGCTGTCGTGGGGTTCTCCCTGGATGGGATAGAACACGAAAATACCGTGGACGTTCGTGTCGGCGTTGGCTTTTTCGATGGTCCGCCTCACCACCCGGGGGGAAAGCACCCTCAAGTCGAGGGTGATGCCGACTTCCTTGCAGGCGTAGATAAGGTATTGGGCGTAGACCTGGGAAGCCTTGTCCCCGGTGGCGAGGATTCCCAGGATGCGCAGTTTCAGGCCGTGGCGCCCGATGTAGATCCTCAAACGGGTTCGGAAATAGCGGGCCAAGTCATCGGGCTTTTGTTCGCGCCAGGCCTTGGGTTCCAGGTTAGCCCGGGGAATCGCGTATTCGGCGCCGAATTTCTCAGCGTTCCATTTTCCCCGCGCGCAAAGGGAAGCGACCCTCTTCCGGGAGGTTCCCAGTTTTTGGGCGGCCTCCAGCGTGGTGAAATATTCGTTCGAAAGGGTTTGAATCATGGTTCGCTCCTGAAAAAGTTGAAAGGCCGGAATGGAATCTGCGCCCCGAAAGATACCTATATAACCGGTAAGGGGAAGCCTGTGCGGAAAATATAACGGACCTGACGGTTTGGGATGGGGGGGCCGGGGTTAAAAAGTTGGCTTTTCACCATAGGGCCTGGCCCTGATCTTGTGCAATACGCCGTTTTTCGCCGCGCCGACCATCATTCCAAAATTGCCCAAGGCGAAATAAAGCCAGGAGGGGATCGCCGGTTTGCGGATGCCCTGAATCGCGGATTGGGGCAAGTCTTCGCCCGCCGCCAGCGAAGCCGCTGATTGGTCGAAGGCGCGGAGAATGTGCCGGGCCGCGCCACCCTGTTGTTTCAATGGCTTACCCGAAAACATTCCGCCGCCGCCGATCCCCAAGCCGCCGGCCCAATGGGAGCCAATCTCGCGGGTGAATAAACGGCAGATATCCAGGCCGGTATCGGTGTGATCGGCCTCGAAGAACCCGCAATTGACCACCCCGAAAATCCGTTTCGGAGCAACAGGGGCGAGGCTCAGGCGTTCCAGGGTGGCGGTCAATTCGGCGGGAAGGCCATCCACGTATAATGGCGTGATGATGCCGACCACGTCCGCTTCCCGGAAAGCCGATTCCAGGACCGGCCACTTCTCGCATTGGCGCACGGCTTGGCAGGCGGTTTGATTTTGGGTTTGCCAACCCCAGGAAACGAAGGCTTCCACCAAGTAATCCGCAAAATATCCGGAGGTGCTGTTGGGGCGGGGACTGCCAACCAGGGCGAGGAATTTTTTTCTCATGAACGCCCCTCCAGTTGGTCGGCCAGTTGTTCCACTTGCGCTTCCCGTTCTTCCGGCGAAAGATCCTTATGCAATACCGCGCTCCCCGAAAAGGGCGCGTGCATGTTGAGGGCGTTGCGCGCGGCGATTCGACCAAAAACCTTGGCGCTTTCCTCATCTCTTTTTTCCTGCCAACCCAGGGCCAGGAAAGAATGCGGGGGCTTGTAGCGCAGTTGATGGCGCATTTCACCTTGGTATTTCTCGAAAAGAGGGGAAATGGTGGGGATGATGCGATCCACCGCCATTTTCAACCGGCTGGAATATCCGCCGAAGGTCACGGGGGAAAGAAATACGAGGGCGTTGCAATGGGCGATGGCTTCATCCACCTGCCGCCCATCATCGTTTTGCGCGCAAATACCCGGGGTTTTCACCCAGCAGTTAAAGCAACCGATACAGGGGGCGATCTTCATCCCGGCGATATCCAGGGTTTCGGTCCTCCATCCACGCTGTTGGAGCGTTTGGGTGAGCATATGGTAAAGTTGGAGGCCGAGGGTGTCATTGCTTTGGGTGGAATGTAAAAGAAGAGCCTTCATGGCCGGGCCTTGATGCATGTGAATTTTTGAATGGGCGGGAGAAAGAAGCTTTGGCCCGCCTATGTTTGATTCAATCTTTAAAAATTGTAACCTCTGAAAAACTCGAAAATTTCACCGCCAAGACGCCAAGTACGCCAAAAAATATTTATTTTTTCAGTGAAAACCTCAAAGCAGACGAACCATAAAAAGCTTTTTTCTGAGGTTACAAATTATATGACCCTTTGATAACCCTAAAAAAAGGTAAATTCTCGACAGCTTTAGAATTTACACAGGATTCAAATGCGCGCGCGATATGGAATAAACCTAAAAGGTAATAATAAACTCGACTTTGGCAAATTTTGGAGTCGTTCTAATTTTCCCCCTCTGAAAGAGGGGGACTAAGGGGGAGTTAGCCTTTTTAAACCCCATCGACAACGATTAATATCCCCTTTCCCCCTTTTTCACCCCCATTTCACCATTAAGTATTAAAAAATGAAAATAGGGACGTCTCCATGCTTCATGTCATTCTTTCCAATGGGGCATGGGGGAAGGGGGAATAGTCATAAGCATGCGCTATTAGAAATTTGCCAAAGTTGAGTAACAAACCTGATCAACCGGAAAATTGGAGCTATATGAGGAGGATTTTGGCTCTTTTATTACCCTTAACTTGGATGCGGAGCATGGGCGGTTGAACCCCCCCTGATGAGTCAATAGGTTCAGAACTAGTTTTTACCGATTCCCGTTGATTTCATCGGGTGTTTCATCGGGTGGTGGGGCGGTGGGAAAGATTATCTTTTTGAATTTGGTTAAAACCTCTTGAAGTGGAATGATCCGATCGGCGGACTGCATCAGTTCCCTTGGTTGGTTGTCCGGGAATAGGGCGATTTCCAAGTGTTTCCCCAGTTCCTTGACGAGGGTGAGGGGATGCCCCAAATCCGAATCCTCGGTCAGGACGATTAGGGTGTCGCAGTCGTTTTTTCCAGCGCGATAGAGCAGTTCGGAAGCGAGGAGGATATCCGTTCCCGTTTCCGTGAAGCCGCCGCCTTTTTCAGGGAGAAGTTTCCCCAGCCTTATCTCCAGGAGCGGATTTTTCTCCAAGGAGGAGAAAAAGGGTTTCTGGCTCGCGTATTGTTCAGGCGATAGAACGGGGTCGTAGGCGGAATTAAAATAAAAACTGCGGACCAGCTGGCGATCAGGACCCGCGAGGGCTTTTGACAACTCGAAGTAACTCACCCTGGTGGAAAAATTATTCCGTTTCAAGGCAAAGTAAAAGTGGCTTCCATCAATGAACACACACACACGTTCCAAGCGATTGTCCTAACTCGATAGTTTTTTTTGGCAGACCAATTTCAGTTGATCGCTATCACCTAATACCTAAATATTAACAAATCGGGGAAAAAGTATCGAACCCATCGGATATTTATTGGGCAGAAATCAATTTAAGCGTTTTTACGCTTTTCCTTCGGACTATAAGGACGTTTTCACGATATGAATGCCTAAATGAGGCTTTAAACCGTGTATTCGTGGCCGGTTTTGATTAGACCTAAGACGATATTTTTTTGAAAGTAACCCCTGAAAGTGTACGAAATTTCTGGCTTTTATCATTGGGACCATTTTCTATCTGGAATATGTAAAAAGGCGGTCCACCCAGTCCATGGGGAAATCCAAACATGCCTGTAGCTCGTTTAAGTAAGGCGATGAAGGCGCTCAGGGTAGAGATTTTTGGGACTTTCCCGAATTTGCAGATAAAGGGTTTTTGAAGTGCTTTTTGTGGTCTGTCATCGAGAGGAGGCGCCCCAATCGGGGCGGTTGCCGACGTCGCGATCTCAGTTCGATGTTCGTCTTGGCTTTTTTAAACTGGGATTGTCCATGGGCTTTAGCCCATGGATGGTTGGCCGAATTCAGGCCAACTACCACAAGCCTCTCGTGAACGTCCGCCTAGCCCCGTTTTTCTTTAATGGTAAATAAGGAAAATGGGATGATCCCGCATCACCTTTTAATATTTTCAAAAGGAAACGCGGGATATCGGCGGCCACTCGTCGCAATGACAATCAAATAAAGCAAGATTTAAAACAGACTCTATCTGCAAATTCAGGAAAGAGGCGGATTTTTAAATCGAAAACATGTTGTACACCCCAAGCAACCATTTTGTTTTTATGAAAGACGGCGAACCTTTCGAATCGGGCCGTGTTTATCAAAACGAGATTAAACCGTGAGGCCGTTTTAACCGAATCAGCCCTTCATCATGTTTTTGTAATAGGCGTTCCGGCGGGCGACTTGGGTTGGTGGCCCTACATCCTCGATTTTTCCCTTCACGATCACCAACACTTGGTCCGCCCCTCGGGCCAGGGCGGGGTGATGGGTCAGGGCCAATAGGGTGCAACGACCCCGCAAACCTTGAAGCACCCTCAAGATGCGTTCCTCATTGGAACTGTCCAGATTGGAGGTGGCTTCATCCAGCACCATCAGCCGGGGCTTGGCGAGTAGGGTGCGGGCGATCTGGAGCCTTTGCCGCTCACCCAGGGACAAGGGTCCGTGGCCGTCCACGAGGAAAGTGTCCAAACCCCGGGGCAGATGCCTGACCACCCCGTCTAAACCAGTGCATTTCAGCGCTTCCCAAATTTGCCGGTCATTGGACGTCGGGAATTGGTACAAGAGATTTTCCCGCAATGTCGCGCTGAACAAAACCCCGTCCGCCGAGACCAGGGATGTGGCGTGGCGCAGGTCCTCCTCCGAAATATCATGGATGTCCTGGCCGTCCAGTAGGATCCGCCCCCGGGTCGCGGGGCGCAAGCCCAAGATCAACTCAGCCAGTGTGCTCTTGCCGGAACCCGACGGCCCTACCAGCGCGTTTAGTTTTCCCGGCAGGAGGCTGAATTGGACCCCGCGCAGGACCTTGGAACCATGGTGGTAGGCGTAATCCAAATCTTCAACGACCACGAGCCCCGGCCCGGGGTTGAGGGGTGACTTGCCGAAATGCTCCGGTTTTCGGACCGCCAGCCTCAGGCCCCGCCGGAAGGAAGCCACATGCTCTTGGATGACCACGGCCATTCCGGAAAGCGAATCCAGGGGGCCATAGACCTGTTCGATATAGGCCACCAACATCACCACATCTCCCGGCGTCAGTTGTTTTTCAAAGGCTTTCCACCCCCCCACCAGGAGCACCAAGGCCTTGCTGACCTGCACCATGAACTCCTGGCCGAAGAGGGTCCAGGCGCTCAAAAGGTCGCGGTGAATGGCGCCGGAGTAAGCGTTTTGGGTTTCTTGTTCCAGGGCTTTCAGCTCGCGGCCGGAGGCCCCACTGGCCCGCACCGTCTTGAGCCCGTACAGGCTTTCGGAGATTCGACCGGAAATGCCCTGCCATTGTTGGTAGTAACCGTCCAGATTGAGGCCCAAACGCTTGGTGGACGAATAAGCTACCCAGGCGTAAAAGGGAAGAGGCGCTAAGGCCAGGAAAGCCAGCAGCCGACTTTGGGAAAGCATGATGCCGAGGATGCAGACCAGGCTGATGATCTCCGGGCCCACGCGCAGTGACAGCATGGTCACGACCGGTTCTACCTGTTCGATCTGATCCACCTGTTTGGTGAGGAAGGAGGAGCGTTCCGCGCTCTCCCGGCTTAAGGGAAGCCGTAGGGCCTTGCGAAAAGCGGCGAGAATGACCGCCCGCTCAATGCCATGCCCGGCCCGGCTGGTCAAGATCTCCGCCCAGGCCGAGGTGAAAGAAGCCACGATGGAAATGAGAAAAAGCAACACGACCACGGCGAAGAGGGTACCCATGGCCTGCTTGGGGGTGCGGTAGGCGACGGTGTGGCGAGTGTGTGGTTTCTTTGACTTCCAAGCCTCAACCAGGCTTTGTTCGACCTTGTCGATGGAATCCTCACCCGGGCCCTTTTGCACGAATACGCCGGCCACGTCGTTGACCGCCTCGCGGTATAGGATGGGCTGGAGTAAAAGGAGAAGGCTGGAAAAACCGGCCAGTAAGAAAATGGAGATAAAGAGCTTTCGCTGACGGAGGGCCATTTTGGCGAGGCTGGTGAGGGGACGAACCGGATCCAGGTCTTCCTCGAAAGCCGGTCCATTGTTGATATCCACCATGAGGGCTTTCCTTCAAGTCTTCCAGAATATTTCGATATCGTACCAAATAAACCCGTACCCTTTGGTCCCAATTGTTCATTCCGGCGGGCGGGGGATTAACGTTGAATGGATTTATCCGATAGGTTTAAATTGCAAAAGGATCACCGATCCATAAATGGAAGGGCCTTTCCGTGCTCCAATTGAGGTGGATACTTCTATTCGTTTTTGTTCCCTTTCTTTTGTGCGCGCAAACGGACAGCCTTGATTACCAAAAGGGGTTGAATGCTTACCAATCAGGCCAATTCGAACAGGCCATCAACCAGTTCAAAATGGTTTTGCGGGACAACCCGAGTAATTGGCAGGCCCAACAAATGGTTGGGAATTGCTATTACCGTTTAAACGATACAAAGAATTGCCTAGAAGCGTTTGAGTCCAGCCTTCAAATCCATCCCGATAACCCGCCCCTTCGGAATTTTATCGATTCCTTCCGGAACCAGTTCCTGAAGAGTTTAACCATCGCAACTCCCCAAAACCCCACGCCCACCCCAAGTTCGATTCCGGGAGGTATGAACCCGGGCATCCCAGTCGAAACGATGGATTCGATGGCATTACCTTCTGACCCCATCTCCTTCAATCCTAGTAACACGGACCGATCCAATACCTTTTCGAGACCTTATAACGGTTCAGACCCTATGCCGAACATCGGGCATTTGAGTTGGGTGGTCGGTTTGGCCTATTGGGTTTCAAACCAGGATGATTTCGCGCGATATTTTGGGCCCCTCTTTCAATCGAGCGGAACTTCTTCTGGTTTGGAGAATGACCTAGGGATCGATGTTTGCCTGGGAGGGCGTTTGTCCGCCGGGTTGAGGCTTCAATACCTTGACCGTTCAAGGGATGAATTAGACAATTCCTCCCAACCCCAAAGATGGACTAGTAACGCCTGGGGTGGCGCGTTGGGAGGGAATTATGGAATTCCCTTGGACCGATTTACGAATCTCGTCCTACATGGGGAGTTTGGCCTTTATTCGATGAATGGAACCATTTTCCTATTACAACCCAATTCAGGATTCGAAAATATAAGCTCGATGAACGCGGGTTTTTTGGTATCAGAGGATATTGAATTTGTCTTTGGAAAAAATGATTGGGCCTTGGATATCGGGATTGGATATCGGTACTTGGACTTTTCACCACTTAAAGCCTCTGGGACGGTCAATGACGTCCCGATAACGCCTACAAACCTCCTGGATTATTACGGTAACAGCATGGCTCTCGATTA
This sequence comes from candidate division FCPU426 bacterium, assembly GCA_963771075.1. Classification (GTDB taxonomy): domain Bacteria; phylum Oederibacteriota; class Muellerivitia; order Muellerivitales; family Muellerivitaceae; genus CAVTWJ01. The sequence continues at coordinate 99,085 of CAVYSE010000006.1, forward strand.
TTCGGGGTTTCAGATCAACACTTTATTTAAAATTTTATGAATCAAATCCGATAATCCCGCATTGGGTTGAAGAAGATGGTTTCAACGATCCATTGAACCCAAATGCCGGCCATTACTTGGCGATCCCCAAATCGAGCCCGATCTTTCGCCCTCCAGCCACCCCTTTTAGCCTCTAAACCCCCTCAAAACCCTCAAAGAAGCCATCTGAAGTTAGTTACAGGGAGAAAAGCCTCTGATAAAATATAAAAAACCTGTGATGATAGTCTTTTGACAGGTCTGCTTGTTTATGCCCAATATTTATTGAGGTTATTGAATGCTTCAAGGCACAATCGATAAATATAAGCTTATTGAAATCAAGGGCAGCGGAACCTTTGGAACCGTCTGGTTGGCCGAGGACACTTGGATCGGCAAAAAAGTTGCCATTAAGATTCCCCACAATCAAAAAGAAGAATTCACAACCCTCATCGCTGAACCGAAACTCTTAGCCTCCCTCGACCACCCCAATATTGTTCAAATTCTTACCGTGGACAAGGCCGAAAACATCTTTTTCATGGTTATGGAATACGTAGATGGGAAAAACCTGGCCCAACTCATCCAAGAAACCACTCTGACTTACAAAGAGGCGGTGGACATTATTACGCAGATTCTCTTGGCGCTTCAGTACGCCCACGAAAAAAACGTGATCCACCGGGACCTTAAACCCGGAAATATCCTTTTGACCAGCGATCGTAAGGCGAAAATCACCGATTTTGGGACCGCCATGATCCAATCCGGGAAGAATGGCGCTGGAATCGGCGGAACTATCTATTACATGGCCAAAGAACAGGTATTGGGGCATCCCATCCCCGCTTCGGACGTCTATTCGGTGGGCGTTATCCTTTACGAAATGGTCACTGGGAAACTGCCTTTCTCGGATGAGGTGCCGATGGCGGTTTTGAACAAGATACTAAAAGACGATCCCCCCGCGCCCCATACCTATAATTCCTTGCTTCCGAAGGAATTGGAAGCGGTCATCATGAAGGCGCTCCAAAAGGAAATATCCAAGCGTTACCAGTCGGCAGCCGAGATGAAAGCCGACTTAGACAAGATTGCCCCAGCGGCTCTGGCAAACCCCATTACGGTAGGGAGCACCACGCAGGATCTCTTGACCCATACACTGGTTCAAGAGGCCGCAAAAAAAGCGCCGAAAGAAACCGGCGACATCAATACCCTTCGCTACCAAGGTTATCATTACAAGTTGGTCCGAACTCTGGGGACAAGGGGAAAAGAAGAGGGCAATTTCATTTCGCCCGTGGCGGTAGCAGTCGATCCCCAGAAAAGGGTCTATGTTTGCGACTCCATGAAATGCAATGTCCAGGTCTTTGATGCGGAGGGCAAGTTCCTCTATGGCGTGGGCAAATTCGGCAAGGATAGCAATGACTCGAAGGACGTGAATTTTCTCATGCCCGTATCCTTGGCCGTGGACCAGGGCGGCAATCTGGTGGTGTTGGACGCGAAAACTTGCACGGTCCAAATCATCGGGAAAATGGGCCAGTTAATTACCAAATTCGGAGAACCGGCATCCCCCACCACCGGAAAAATTGAAATAGGCACGGGTGGTTTTTTCCATCCCCAAGCCATCGCATTAGATGACAAAGACAATATTTATGTTTCGGATACAGGCAACCACCGCATCCGTGTTTTTAACCCGGCCGGAAAGGTATTGAACAAATTCGGCATCCAAGGCGCGCGTTTAGGCGAATTTAACAACCCCGCGGGCCTTACCATGGACGGGGCGGGTAATCTTTTGGTGGTGGACGAGAAAAACTACCGGGTACAAATCTTCTCCGCGAGGGGGGTCTTCAAGAACAAGTTCGGAAAGCGTGGGACCGGAAGGGGCGAATTTGCCGCTCCCATCGGCGTTACGACTGACACTAAACGCAACATCTTCGTCACCGATCGGGACTTAAGGATCCAGGTGTTTGACTCGGAAGGATATTATTTAACGGACTTTGGAACACCGCAGGGAAACTATAAAATAGCTCCCAAGTATTACGGAATCGCCACGGACTCGGAAAACAGCGTTTACGTCACCGATATCGCTAATTGCAGCGTGCTGGTTTACGCTTTGAAGAAATGAGGAATTAATGAGCGAAACCAATCCCAGCGAAAACGCCTCCCCGGGACGTATTGTACTGACGCCCGCCAAATCCTCCGGCAAACCCCAAATCACTATGGCCGTTTTGGCCGGGCCTGAACAGGGCTCGGTTTTCAAGATCAACCGACCTACCACCACGATGGGCCGTTCGAACACCTGTGAGATCGTCGTTTCGGATCCCCTGGTTTCCCGTCAACATTGCCAGATCCTTCTGGGTATGGGGGGAATTAGTTTACGTGACCTGGGAAGCACCAACGGTACCTTTTTGAACGGACAAAGGGTGACCGAGAGCCCATTGCGTAACCAGGACGTGATTTCCGTTGGCGGCACCCGCATCCGGTTCGCATTGGAATTGAGCAAGCCAGAGGGTGACGAGAAGTTGCTCAAAATCGACGAACTAGCACATAAAAAACTTCTCACACTTTATGAAGTAGGAAACATCGTCAATTCGGTTCTGGAACTCAAAACCCTTCTATCTATCATCATGGCAATGGCGATCAAGGTCATGCAAGCGAACCGGGGCTTCCTGCTGCTACGAGAAAATAAAGGGGGTGACCTGAGACCGGTTGCCACCCACGCGCTGACCGTTGCGGAAGCTTCAGCCCCCTACAGTCAGACCATTGTCGATACCGTATTGAAGGAAAGGGTGCCTGTACTGGTTTTGGACGCCTCTCATGACGTTCGTTTTTCCAATCGAGATAGTCTCAAGGCCTTGCCCCTTTCCTCAGTCATCTGCGTTCCCATATGGGAACGGGATACGATCGTTGGGGTAATCTATGTGGATAAGGCCGAGGGTACCGCAACTTTCAATGAAGAGGATATGTATTTTCTCTCCGCCTTCGCCAATCAGGCTGCGGTTGCCATTACCAACGCGAAACTTTTTGACGATGTGAGGCGCGAGGAACGGATGCGAACCTCCCTTCAGCGGTATCTTTCCCCCAATCTGGTGGATGATATGCTCAAGAAGGGCACTGTGAACATGGCCTTGGGCGGTGAAAAGAAGAAAATATCGGTTTTGTTTTGTGATATAAGGGGATTCACTCCCATGTCCGAAAAACAGCCCGTTGAAACGGTGGTTAGTTTACTCAATGAGTATTTCAGCGCCATGAGCGAGGTCATTTTCAAGAACCAAGGAACTCTTGATAAATTCATCGGTGACGCGGTGATGGCCATTTACGGAGCTCCCCTGGAACTTCCCAATAGTTCCTTCCAGGCGGTTAAAACGGCCCTTGAAATGAAGGATAAACTCGCGGAATTGAACCTGAAGTGGAAAGGCGAAAATAAGCCTCAGATAGAGGTTGGCTTCGGGATCAATACGGGCGAAGCCATCGTCGGCAACATCGGCAGCGAACGCCGTATGGAATACACCGCTATCGGCGACATGGTGAACGTGGCCTCCCGGGTGGAGGGCGAAACCGAGCATAACCAGATCTTCATCACCGAATCGACGCTGAACGCCTTGGATGGCAAAGCAGAAGTTAAGAAACTTTCACCGGTTCAGCTCAAGGGAAAAAGTGCAAAGGTTCAGATATACGAAGTGGTTTCCCTAAAGTCTTAATTCGCTCAGGCAATCCCAAATCAACAGGTTTTTTTTTTAGCCAAACGGTTCAAATTCCCTTTGTTTTTAATCGCTGTTAAACGAAAATTCACCCTATGATCAAGATCAAAAAGCTGAATGAAAAGGTCATCAACCAAATCGCCGCAGGCGAGGTGGTGGAACGGCCCGCTTCCGTCGTGAAGGAATTGGTGGAAAATGCCCTGGACGCGGGCGCGGGCTGGATCGACGTGGAGATCGAGGGAGGCGGATTAAAGCTGATCAAGGTTTCCGATGATGGGGATGGCATGGGCAAGGAAGACGCACGCCTGGCCGTCGAGAAACACGCCACCAGCAAGATTGAGTCGATTCAAGATCTGTCAAATATCGGGACCTTTGGGTTTAGGGGCGAGGCCCTGGCCTCCATGGCTTCCGTATCCCATTTCGAGATCAATACCCGCCAAAAGGGGAACCTTTCGGGCACCCAGATTCGCGTGAGGGGCGGGGGGGAACTCAAAGTCAGCGAGAGCGGTCGGCCTGAGGGCACGACCATGACGGTTTCAAACCTGTTTTTTAACACCCCAGCCCGATTGAAATTCATGAAAAAACAATCCACAGAAGAAAACCATATTGTTCTAGTAATGAATACCTATGCCTTGGCCTGCCCTTCTGTTGGATTTAAGCTTTCAATTGAGGGCAAGCCGGTTTTAAACGCGGCTCAAGGTGATTTTAAAACCCGACTTATCCAGGTTTTCGGCAAAGACACGGCTTCACATTTGACCCCCCTTAACTATCAGGCAGGCGACATTAAGATTACGGGGGTTATTAGCACCCCGGCCATTTCCAAACCCACCCGGGAAAATATGCTCTATTTCGTGAACCGGCGTTGGATCATGAACCCATCCCTGGGGCACGCGGTGATGACGGGTTTTCACACCTTGCTTCCCACGAGACGTTTTCCTGTATCCGCGCTATTCATCGAGATGCCGTCCAGCCAGGTAGATGTGAACGTTCACCCGACCAAGAGGGAAGTAAAGTTCGCCAAAGATAGGGAGGTTTATGACGCCATCGTATGGGCGGTTCGAAACGCCGTGTTGGAGGCCGACCCCAAATCCGGACCTTCCACCGCCTATATAAGTTCGAATGCACCGCAGCCCTATTCGGTCTTAAGGGCCGATGAAGCACAGCCTGCTCAGTCCCTTTGGGCCCCCATGTCCACCGCGCCGGACGCTCCCAGCCACACGAAAGATTACGCACCCTCAGAAATCAACCTGGGCCATTCCTACGTACCCAAAGAGGACTTTTCCAAATCCAACTTCCAGGCGCGGAAGATCGATCCCCAAATTCCCCTTTACCATTTCAGCCAGCTCTTCAACACTTTCATCGTTTTTCAGTCAGATGAAGAGATGTTTATCGCCGACCAGCATACCGTGCATGAGAGGTTGAATTACGAGAAATTAATGAGGGGATTAAGCGAAAAAGCCCTTGAAATACAGCCTCTTTTGATCCCTGTAACCGTGGAACTTTCCGCCAAAGAGGCCCATTGGCTCAGGGATAAATTGGACTTGTTGATGGAACTGGGGATGGAAGTGGCGGCTTTCGGCGGGAATACTTTTGTGATTCGAACCGTTTTGGCGGACTTGGCGGGAAAGAATTTGGCCAATCTGTTGAGAGAATTAATTGAAGACCTTTCAAAAAAAGAAGCGGATGGAACGGGAGGGCCGAACCGGATCGATCAAATTCGGGAAAGATCGCTGACCTTTCTTTCCTGCCGGAGCGCGGTGATGGCGGGTGACCGTTTGAATGAGGAGCAAATGGTTGTCTTGATCGAACGGATGCGAAGTGCCAACCTTCCCTTTACCTGCCCTCATGGCCGTCCTACCATCCTTTCCATTCCCCTTTCCGAACTATACAAAAAATTCGACCGGCACTGAGGGTACTATGACCCAGGAACCTCCCTTAATCTGCATTGTGGGCCCTACCGGCGTAGGCAAGTCGGAGATCGCTTTCGAAATCGCCAAGAAATTAGGTTATGAGATCCTTTCGTGCGACGCTTTTCAGGTTTACGAGGGCTTGGCCGTTGGGACGGCCCAACCCCTGTTGGAGTGGCAAAGGGAAGTTCCACATCATTTGGTGGGCTCGCGAAAACCATCCGACAGCTGGACGGCGGGTGATTTTTCGAGAGAAGCTTCCGCGATCTTGGAGGAGAGAAAGAAAAAGAGAATAGGCGTAATATTGGTGGGAGGAGCTGGGTTTTATCTCAAATCTCTTCTGGAAGGCCCACCGTCCGGCACCGCGGTTGACCCAAAGGTACGGGAGGAAGTGGGGGAAAAGGTAGAAGCCATGGGTTTGGCGGGCGCCCATGAGTGGCTTAGGAAGCTAGATGCCCCGACGGCCCAAAGGATTCACGCCCATGACCGAATGAGGATATGTCGGGCCCTTGAGAAGGCCCTATCACCCATGGGCTTCACTCCAAAGGAATTTGAACCCGTTTTCGCCAAACTTTATGGGATTGAATGTGGAAGGGAAGAGCTGGATTGCTTGATTAAACTGAGATGCCAAAAGATGTGGGGGGAAGGGCTTCTGGAAGAAACCCAAAAGCTATATGCTCATCCTCATTCGGATAGCCTTCTTGCTTGGAAAGCCATTGGATATCTTGAGGCTTTACGTTACATGAAACATGAAATGACTGAAGAAGAGTCGTTGGAGCGGATCTTTCGACGCACGCGTCAATATGCGAAAAGGCAATGGACGTGGTTCCGCCGACAGCATAAGGTGCAGTGGGTTCAAAGGAATATAAAAGAAGGTCATAAAGCTTTAGTTGAGGAACTTATTGTTAAGATCAATGACAAGAAGGAAAAATGAGCCAAATTAGGATTAGGGTCGCCGGAATTTTGGTGAAAGATCAAAAGATTCTCCTTGTCCGGCATGAAAAGAATGGTCAAAGCTATTATTTATTGCCAGGCGGGGGGGTGGAGTTTGGGGAAACCGCGGGACAAGCCCTTACACGGGAATTCATGGAAGAGGTTGGTCTATCGGTTGAGGTAGGCAAATTGGTGATGGTGCAAGATTCGATTCCGCCCGACCGCCATCGACAGGTACTCAATTTGTATTTTCTTGTTCAAACGCAGGGGACGGAGATAAAAGTCACTCAAGATAAGGTACTTAAGGGCGCAGCTTTCTTTGCCCTGGACCAGTTTCAAACCTTGAAAGTTAATCCGAATATTAAAAAAGAAATCTTGGAAGGTGAAATTAATCATTGGCAAGAAAGCTGCCGATATTTGGGAAATCGGTGGGATTGATAAGTGCTGTAACAATAATCATATAAATTTTTTAAAATCGAAATGATAAAAACGCATTTTTTTCAATGATTGCAACGGTTTTAGAGGTTTGTTAACATCTACTCAATGCTCCCACAGAATCCTTCACCGAAGAAACACACCCTGCTTTATATTCTTTTGGGTTTGGGTTGTTTTTTTATATTAACCATTGGTTTTATCTTCTATTCGATACAAAAGACCTTTTCCCATGGAAATTCAGCGATTTTTGCTGGAGATGACGAGATAACGCTCATCAATATCAAGGGCCCCATTTATGAAAGCGACGATATTGTCCGAAGGATCAAAAAGTTCAAAAAAAGCGATAAAAAAGCCCTTCTTTTACGTTTGGATAGCCCTGGCGGAGCCGTAGCGCCATCTCAAGAGATATATACCGAAATTCTGAGGGCAAGGGAAAGCAAAAAGTTAGTTGTTGCTAGCATGTCCAGTTTGGCGGCGTCCGGAGCTTATTATATCGCCTCAGCCTGTGACCGTATCGTGGCCAATCCTGGCACCTTGACCGGTTCTATTGGGGTGATCGCGGAATTCCCAGATGCTTCGATCCTACTAAAAAAAGTCGGATTGAATTTTGAGACGATTAAAAGTGGCCAATTCAAGGACACGGGCTCTTTTAATAGGCCGATGACCCCCCGGGAACGGCAATATTTACAGGAAACGATTAACGATGTTTATGCCCAGTTTTTACAGTCGGTGGTGGATGGTCGGCGAAAGATTTTTCAAGAGAAACTCTCTAAAATTTTAAAGAAACCGGCTGATTCGGTCTCTGATCAGGAGATAATTGCCTATATTAAACCCGTTGCCGATGGCAGAGTATTGACTGGAAGTAAGGCCTATGAGCTCGGTTTTGTGGATCAATTGGGGAATTACGAGGACGCGGTCAAGGTGACGGCGGAACTCGCCGGAATCAAGGGTGAACCCACCGTGCGGCAAGACGCACCCAGTAAATTGGACCAATGGGTGAACGGGCTATTACCCTTTTCGCTCTTTTCTCGCAATAGCGCTGGGTTTCAATTGGAATATCGTTCATTTTGATTTCGAGTTAACTGGAGGACAAATTGGCCGAAGCAAAAACTGCCCCAACCCCCGCGCCCGCGGCCGTACCCGAGGTATCCGCCGCGCCCAAGACCGAAAACGCCTTTTTAAAAGCCGTCTCCCGGCTTCTGTCTACCACCTTTTTCCTGGTTTCCGGGTTCGTTTGTGTTCTCTTTGGGATCTTGGCGCATGAAAAACACTGGGATCTGGGACCGGTCACTCAAATGTTGAACGAACACCAGTGGAAATTGACGTACCTGCTGGTGGGGCTTGGGTTGATTCTCATTGCTCAGGCCAGGATCAATGTCTATCGCCTTTACTCGGAAGAGGCTCAAAAGAACCGTAATTCGGCCCATGGTTGGAAGATTCCCCTTGTGGTCGCGCAAATATTGATGTTTCAACTCGCCGGGCTTTACGGATTTTTGGTCGGGTTTGATGTCATCAAGAATCCTGTTAGAAATTTGATGTTCTTTTTTGGGATTGTGATCTTTATCCTGGCTTACCTCTTCTGGTATCTCATCGCTCATTTCTTTAACCGATATAAAAACCTCGCGGGACTGCAAATCGCAAGAACCGCTTTGATATTAGCCGTTATATCCTTTATCGCCTGGAACGGATTGCAGTTTGTGCTGCTCAGCCTTTTAGCGGGGTTCTTTTCCGTGTTGGCCCTCTTGATATCGTTGGGGATAGCGCCTTTTAAAAAAGAGGAGACCCGGGGAAATTGGATTCGACCGCTTTATTTAATGTTGTCCGTTTTGTTGTTGCTCCCGGTCGGGCTGGCCGCGAATCCGATCAAGTACAACATCGCCCATTTGATCGAGTTGGGTCCGGCTGCTCAAAACCTGACCGGGCAAATCGACAATTTAACCTACACACCCGACAGCAAAAAAATCGCCTTCACTCAAAAAAACGAGAAGGGATGGTTTTTATGTTTGTTGGACCCCGAGGCGACAGATAACAAAATCGTCAACTATCAGGCGGGGGACGGGGCCTTCACCCCGGTATTTGTAAATAAGGGTTCATCGGTTCTTTTGGATATTCTCAAGGGAAGTACGCGCGACCTATATCTTTTAACCTTCAATAACAATGAACCCCAAAAGAGTACGCTAAAGGCTTTGACCCATTCGGGCGTCGAGCTCATAAAGGGAGGCATTCCCTGGTCGGAATCGAAACAGCAATTTTTGTACGTGACCAAAACATTGAAAGGTTTTCAGCTTAACGCTTTGTTTTTGCCGACCGGGAAATCGGTTAAAGTGTTTGAATCGGCCCAACCCATCCTGTCTCCTGCTTGGGTGAGTTCCGGCTATCAAATCGCATATACGGATGGTATTTGCGAGCGCCCTTATATCTACGATCAAGAATTAAAGATTTCCAAGGCCCTCTTTTCGGACGATGAAAGGGCGCAGATTGCAGCTTCGGGTGGCAAACTTAGGCTCGGTTTGCCAGCGACGGAGGTTCTTCCCTCCAACGACGCCTTTCGCTATTTATTCAAATGCGTGAAGGATGACGTGACGGTCCTGGAAACAGCTTTGGCGGACGGTTCCAAGGCGAACGAGGTTTATCGGTCCTTCCAGCCGATCGATCATCTTTCTTGGATGGATTTGGGCCAAAAAATCATATTCGAGGAAGCCGGTCGGCAAGCGATGTATTTCCGGAAATCGAAGCAAATCCTAATCGAAGAGGCGAACCAGACCGGTGCCGAAATGGAATCCTTGATTTGGCCGCAAATTTCCCACCATTCACCCGCTCCTTCTCCCGATGGGGTTAAAGTAGCCTTCGTGGGAAGTTCTGGCCTTTGGTATCCGTCTTTTGGTTTACAGGACCATTCCGGAATTTGGGTTGCCGTATTGCATTAACGGTCCTAGGCTCTCCTGGGGAGACAGGGAATGGGGGTTAAACCGGTTATTTTCTTCGCCTGGTTTCTTTTTCTGTTCTTTTTTCCCGTTTGTTCAAATATTTTCGGTCTCGAATTGGGCTACAACAAGGTTCGATACCATGACCGGGCCTGGCAAATCCTAGAGAGTTCCCACTTTCAAATTTACTATTACTCCCCTTGCGAGGATTTAGCCAAGGTCGCCGTTCAATATGCCGAAGCGGCCTTTTTACCCACCTGCCAGGCTTTCGATTATGTCCCCAAATCCAAAATTCCGCTCTTCGTTTACGCGACCGGATTGGAATTCCAAGAAACCAACATTACCTCCGAAATATTGGGGGAAGGGGTAGGGGGTTTCACCGAGGTTTTCAAGAACCGCATCGTTCTGCCAATGGATGGGTCCTACCATGAGTTTGAAAAGGTGCTTCACCATGAATTAACCCACGCGTTCCAATACGACGTTATTTACGGCGAAGGCTGGAGATCCATCAACCTCTTTAAGGCGGTTTCGGTTCCAACATGGATGATGGAGGGAATGGCGGAATGGAACGCGCAACATCTGGACGCCCAGGGTGAAATGGTTTTGAGGGACGCCGTATTAAACGACCAAGTTATGCCGCTTTCCCTTCTGGACTCGTTCGACCATTTTGAGCAGGTTTACATGGCCTATAAGGAATCCCAGAGCATCCTGGACTATATTTCCCAGGTTTACGGCCGGGATAAGGTTCCCCAGCTCTTTTTAAAAATGGCGGGGAACCAATCGATGGAGACTATCGCCAAAACGCAAATAGGAATCACATTTCAGGAACTATATCAACACTGGCTTTTCTATTACAAATCTCAAGCCTGGTCCCGAATCAAGGGGATGCCGGAGATTGAGCGTTACGGGGAAAAGCTTCTTGATGGTGTGAGCCGGTCGTTTTGGTCCCCGGACGGAAGCCAATTGGCATGCCTGATGGGGGACCGACTTTTTCTTTTGAATCCCGATACGAAAAAAGAAGAAACGATCCTTCAACGGCATTTTCAAACGAGGGGAAGAGCGGTTTCCTGGTCCCCGGATGGCAAACGATTGATCTTCGCGGCCGTAGAGGAGGGGGAGTACCGGATTTATCTGTACGACCTGTTTTCCCATCGATTGAGCCGGTTGGGTTTTAACGAATTTCCGGAAGTTAATTCTCCGGTTTTTTCCCCGGATGGGAAATACGCCCTTTTTTCCGCTTTCGATTACCGATCCACGGATCTATACCGGGCGGACTTATTGACAAGGAAGATCGAAAGATTGACAGACGACGACCACACCAAAGCCTGGTGCCAATATGAACCCAATGGCCGTTTTATTTATTTTTTGGATGAATGGGAAGGGAAAACTTCGATCAAGCGGCTTGAACTTGATGGAAACGGCCTGCCAACAGGCAAATCCACTGAGTTGGATTTGCCGGCGGGAACTGTTTCGTCCTTTTGGGTGAATACTGGTTCGGTTTTTTTTACCTCAAACGCCGCGAAAAAAATATTCAACCTATTTCAAACGGATATGGACGGGGCCCATTGCGTTCAACTGACAAACAGTTTCACGGACGTGGTAGATGCGGAACCGGCAGTGGATGGACAGCGGACGGCAGCTATTGTTTATCAGAAAGGCAAAGAATCCTTATACCTATTAACTTCAAACCATTATGAAAGCCTTGTTCCAACACCGAGCTCGGTTATAGGCTCAAACGATAATCAGTTCCTATCCGATTCCTTTTCAAACGCGGACAAGGTGATCGCCGCAAAATCGCTGGCGGGAATCACTCCGAGCGCAACACCCAATGTCGATGGCACACAGATGGGGAAGCTTTCCCAAGCGGTCAGTGCGCCTTCGAAGGTCGATCATTTGGAAGTGTCCGACGCTTCCAGTTTGGTGGTCTTGAAATGGACGCCGCTAGACCCAGATACCAACACGGTGGAGGGTTACCGAATCTATCGCTCAGCCTCCCCTCAATCCGACTTTGCCTTTATCGGCAAAACGGAAGCCGCCAAACCCTGCCAATACGCCGATTTCACAGCGCTAAGGGGAAAAACTTATCAATACTATGTCACGGCTTTTAACTCGGCCGGGGAAAGTCCCCGTTCAAAGACGGTCCAGGCGAATCCCCAACTGACCCTCACGAATAAGGATTATGAGTTTACTTTTACACCCGATATCATGCTCTTCCTGGCCGGGTACGACAGTTCTTTCGGTTTCGTGGGTGGGGGATTGGCTCAAATGAGCGATTATTTGGGGGATCACCGCTTATCCTTGATGGGCGACACCATTCCAAGTGTCCAAACCGGATTGGAGGCGAATTATGAATTTTCCCACTGGCGGACCACGGTTGACGCCGATTTTTATTATTTCCAGAATTATTTCCAGGTCTACGACCTTCAATCCGGGAATATCGTGGATCAGTACCGCAACAATGAGAACGGTTTTGACCTTAATTTCACATATCCAATCGATTTTTCCACTCGTGTTGAGTACGGGATAGGTAGCCAAAGATTTGAGGGAAGTCCGCTTTATCTTCAGTTTTCCGAAGGTATTTCCAATTTCTCACTGGATACGAATCAATGGGATGTTGCGAATTTCTACACCCTTTCATTCGTGAAAGACGAGAGAAAGGCCACCCATTTCTGGGCCTCCAGCGGCTACGCCTTAAACTTCACGTTGCTTCAGGCATTGCCGATCCTGGACGCCAATGTCCAATTCGCAAACCTGCTTTTGGAAACGCAATCTTACGCGGATATTGGTTTCTTAAACCATCTCATTTGGGCGAACCGGCTAATCGGGATGACCTCGCAGGGGCCCAATCCCCAAACTTTTTTTATAGGGAATGACGCCCCGTTCCAAGCTTATTTCACGACCATCCGGGGTTATGGCGGAACTACCTTCTTCGGGAATAATTTGGCGTTATTAAATTCCGAGTTGAGGTATCCATTTGCGACCGACCTCAATTTTCCACTTCAACCCCTCTCCTTTTTATTGCTCAAAGATATCGAATTGGCCGGGTTTTTAGACGCGGGGATGACCAACAACAATATTGAGGATATTTCGACGACGCCGTTATTGTGGAGCCTAGGCACAGGATTGCGATTTTACACTTCCGTTTATCAAAGGGCGCTCATCATGTTTCGCTTTGACGTTGCCTGGCGCATGGATGGAACATACCCGCCCACCTTTAATTTCAATTTGGCCCCAATGTTTTGAATGAAAGGCTTAAATTCTTTTACCCGGCGGGTTGTAAACGGTATAATATTCAAGTTTCAGGCTGATTTTAGGGGAAAAGAGGTTTTCTCATTGAAAAAGGCAATTTTGCTTTTTATAACGTTTTTTGCTGGTCCGATCATTTGGGTTTTGGCCGAAAATCAAGGGGATTTATTTTTTACCCACTACGAAGATATCCGGTTAGATTTCTTGAGGACTCAATATTCCCAGATCAATAACGGAAGGCCGATAAGGATTGAAGGTTATTATAAAGGGGTTCACTGGAAATCACCGATTGCTTATAAGGAACGGCTCGAAAAAATCGGATTCGATGTTAATAAATACAATGTTTTAGAGATGAGTTTGAAGGAACTGGATAATATCCATTTCGCCTTTCCCGTGATTCTTGTTCAATCCTCCATTGGCGATTTACATGAATTGAATAATCTGGTGGATGGACAGAAAGTCGCCCTCTATGGCAAATACTACAAATTGGAAAAATCAGAGTATGCTCTGGAATTAGAAGTCCTTGAGGGAACTTCACCTAGCCGGGGAAGCCACGAAGTAGGAATCGTATTGGATGCAAGGGTCGCTTTTTCACCCACACCTACGCCCACAGTGACCTCTACGCCCCAACCAAGTTTATATCAAAAGGTGAATAATTGGATTAATCCCAAGGAATCACCTACTCCCGGGTCAACCGAGACCCCTACAAGTAAATAAATTTCCATAAATCTCGTTTTGAAGAAAAGGGAATTAACTTATAAGTTGTTATTAACTCGATTTGACCCCATTCCTTATAAGTTTTATGGAAAAGCGTATAAGGAAGCCTTAATTTTACAGTTGTTATTAGGCGATCAACAAAGATTGGAACGTTTCAAACCCTTTATTGGGTCTGATCATCATGATGCCACCAAGGTTAGACTTAAAGTAAAACCGAGCCGTTAAAGTTGATTCTCTTGAATGGGCCTAAAGTAATTGTATAACTGGGGAGTTCGCCTTGGGTATCCACTTAAGAATTATCGGAGTGGGACAACCAGTCGTCTTGCTTCATGCCTTTCCATTGAATTCCCAAATGTTTCATCTAAATCAATTACCGGGTTATCAGTTTATCTTCCCGGATTTTCCAGGTTTTGGGTATTCAACGTTTATAGAACCTGACGTGAACATGGGAGTGATTGCCGAGGCGCTCAACCGGAGACTGAATGAGATATTAGATCCCGATAAAATCTTGGTTCTGGGCGGAATATCCATGGGAGGTTATTTAGCTTTTGAATATTTACGTAAGTTTCCCGAAAAGGTGTCCAAATTAATATTGATTTCCACCCGGGCGGGTTTGGACACGCCTCAAGCCAAACAAAACAGGATCGCCATGGCTGAGAAGGTCGAAAACATAGGTCTGGGTTTGTTGCCTGAAGCTTTACCTAAGGGTCTTTTGGGTATGACAACGCAAAATAATAATCCTGTGTTGGTTGAGGCGGTGAAGCGATTCATTCTATCTTCCACACCAAATGCATTTGCTTCAGCACAAAGGGTCATGGCCAACAGGTGTAATCAAACGGATATTTTACCGAATATTAAACAGAAAACCTTGGTACTGGCTGGTTCCGAGGATGGCTTAATTCCGGTCGCAGAGACAAAGTTCATGGCGTCATTAATCCCCAACGCGCAATTTAGATTGATCGAACATGTGGGCCACTTGATCCCATTGGAAGATCCGGAAGAATTCCAAAGCCTAATTGCGGAATTTCTTTTAGCCACATCTTGATCATAATTCTTCAAGATCGTTTAAAAAATGCCCATTAAATGCAAAATCATCAAAGGAATTGTTCGTGCGAAGTCTTAGGCGCGGCGAAAATATGAAAGAATGATTCGCACCTTGAAGGATTTTAACTTTGCCGATAATCATGCCCGGAAGTTTAATTTGCTATAGAATGCATGATTTAAATTCGGTATAATTATAGTTATACCGAATTTCGATGAAAACAAAACCTCAAGTTGAATTGAAAATTAATGTTTTAAGTCTTCTGGAGCTAAAGCCTTATTCCGGGTTCTTAGCTCTTTGTAAATCCATTCATACAAAAGCCAATTATCATCAGGATCTTCGGGTACTAAAACAATTTCTAGATCAAAGCGGTATAACAGACCCTATAAAAGTGCAACCCATTGATATGACTCGGTTCGCTAGTCATTTAATTAAACCGAACCTTACCCCTTCCGGAAAGCCTCGAGCAGCTTATTCCACTCGCTCTGTTAAGCGCATTTTGGCCTCCACACGGTCTTTTTACCGCTATTTGGCCTCTATCCAGCATATAACCACGGACCCCACTGCGGTCTTTCACAACTTGGCGATTCGCAGTCCCCAACGCAATCCCCGGCCGCTTCAACCCAAAGACCGCGAGCTCTTAGTTCGTCACCTCAAAACTGATACCCTGGATGACATACGGATAAGCCTTGCCGTCCTCTTTGGATACCATTGCGGACTTCGGGTCTCTGAAATCTCCCAATTGAGCTTAAGAGACCTGGATCTTACGCGCGGCCTAGTCACGGTCATTGGCAAGGGCGACAAGGAACGAGTCGTTCCCATGACCGATCCGCTCGTTAATTTGATTCAGAAATACATTCAAATTCAAACGGAATACCAGGGCCAATATCTTTTCCCAAGCCCTCGTACCGATGCAAAGCCTATTCACGTGGATTACTTGGAAACCTGGGTTAAAAAGGCAGCCCTATGGGCAAAATTGGACCATGCGGAAGAATTGACAGTACATGTTTTAAGGCATTCTTTTGGGACCCAATTAGCTGAAGCGGGCGCAAGCGTTTACGAAATTCGGGACCTCATGGGCCATTCCAGTATCATGGTCAGCGAAAATTACGTGAAGTTGGCTTCCACTAAGGCCCAGCAAGCCCATCGGAAAGCCTTTCCAGTCACCTGGACCTCGATGGCGCTCCAACTTCAGGCACAAGACGGGCCTGCGTCGGTTCTAAAGAAACTGCGAAAGTTTAAGGGAACTTGAAAATTTTATGATGGCTTTGAGGGTTATTTTTTAAAGTACAAGTCTCAAGTCTATATTTACCACTGTATTATTAGGTGATTTAATCCGTATCAAAAACCAAAATAATGGAATGCAAATTTTTAACGCCGAAACGTCCAATTTTGCGTTTAAAGGGCGTTTTTTTAAAAGATATTATTTTAAAAGTCTTATTGGACGTTCATATTTAAAGGCTAAATTGACCTTGAATCGGGGTTCCAAACCATTCGATTCAGCCTTGTAACGCACCTGTAAATTAATACAAACAGTCAATTTTAACGAGGTAACTTATCCGCAGAATGCTTTAAGCAGGTTGATAAAGCCCTAGAAACATTTTTTGATAACAAAAAGCTTGTTTTAACAGTAAAAATGACGTTTCTGGAAAAGTTAAGGTTTTACTTGAGGTGAATTTTTGATCGAATTCTCAAAAAAAATTCCGGGCGATTTAACACCGAACCCCATTTCAAGGTTAACTGATTCCCTGCCAGCGGGTTTTTACATTGATTTGACCGTCTCGAACCCAACCCAATGCGGGTTTGATTATCCTTCAGATTTGTTGTTACCACTTTCAGAACCTCAAAACATGCTCTATGAACCTGATGCCAAAGGGATGCTTGAGGCAAGGAAGGCCTTGGCAAAACATGTGACAGCGAAAGGGATTCAAGTTTCGGAACAACAATTAATTTTGACTTCGAGTACGAGCGAAGCTTATTCCTACCTGTTCAAATTGCTTGGGAATCCGAGCGATAAAGCGTTAATTCCTAGCCCTGGATACCCCTTGTTGGAGCTTTTGGCTCGCTTGGATTCGATCCAACCCATTCCCTATCCATTCAAAACCCAACCTGGTTGGCCGCTTGACAGGCCCCAATTCATAAATTTGTTGAAGGAGAATCCCAAGTTTGTTTTAAGTGTTAATCCCCAAAATCCAACCGGCGTGCCTCTTTCAGACGACGATTTAGTCTTTGTTTTAGAACAATGCGCCCTTAGAAGTATGGCTTTTATATCAGACGAGGTCTTTTGGGATTTCTTAATGCCCACTCGACCGATCCGGCTTTTTCCTAATCCGAATGTACTTACATTCCGATTAGGGGGTATTTCCAAAAGCTTAGGCTTGCCCCAACTAAAACTCGCTTGGATCATTGTGGAAGGACCAGCATTGTTAGTTTCCGAATCGATTGAAAGGTTAGATTTTATATCGGATACCTATTTATCCCTTCAATCGCCTGTTCAAAATTCCTTATCAAAATTATTGTCCACATCAGAGCATTTCCAAAACCAAGTGATGGTTCGCATAAGTCAGAATAGGAGATTTTTGGAGGCGAAATTCGCTGTTTTTAACAACCGCGTCAAGCTTTGGCCGATGGAAGGTGGATGGTACAACTTGATTGAAATCGTTAATTCGCCATTCAATGATGAGGCATGGGTTATCGCATTAATGAATGAAGAGAAGGTGATCATCCAACCAGGATGTTTTTATGACATCGAAGAGGGATGTTTTGGTGTCATCAGCCTAATCACAAAACGAGAAATTTTTGAGCTTGGAGTGGACAAACTCATACAATTTCTGAGAAAGAAATTACGAGTTTAACTCACTAAGCCTTTGGGCCGCTTCCTTGCCCCAATTGGTGTCGGCGTATTGCTTAGCTGTTAATTTCAACTCTTCCACAGCCTTATCCTTATTCTGATTTTTGAGATAGGCTTCCGACAAACGCAATTGAATCTCGGGGGTCATAAAACCCTGCGGTTGTTCTTTTAAAAAAAGTTCTAGCATATTGATTACTTGTGGCCATTGATTTTGGGCTTCCAGGCATAGAATTTTTCCCAAAGCGGCCTCACTTCCCAAAGGACTATCTTTCAAGGATTGAGAAGCGACGTCGAATCCAGCATAAGCTTGAGGATATTGTCCTAAAAAGTATTGGCATTTAGCTTCGAAAAAACGACCGACTTTAGCTGTTTTCGTTCCGGCATAATCGGTCGTGATGCGATGGAAGGCTTGAAGAGCTTGTTGATATTTCTCGGCTTCAGTTTTGAAGGGACCGTTTTTGGGATCTA
This sequence comes from candidate division FCPU426 bacterium, assembly GCA_963771075.1. Taxonomy (GTDB): domain Bacteria; phylum Oederibacteriota; class Muellerivitia; order Muellerivitales; family Muellerivitaceae; genus CAVTWJ01. Next base: position 117,303 of record CAVYSE010000006.1, read on the forward strand.
CCGAAGCTTGAAGATAATATTGGGCCAAATTCAAAGTGTTTTGAGCGTCTTTTTCACTTTGTTCAAGACTGTGCAGGTAATAGGGGATGCCAAAAGCAACGAGCAAAAGAATAATGACGCCTACAAAGACTATCTCTTGATGGGCTTTTGCCCAAGCCAAAACCTTTTTAAATTGGTTCTGGTCGGTGTTGTGGGAAACTCCGGGTACAGGGTGGATCGCTTGCGTCATTTCATGTCCTTCATTCGTTTTCTCTGAAAGCGAAGCCTTCCTCTAGAGGAAGGCTTCATCGGGTGGTACCCTCGACGCGAATCGAACGCGTGACCTACCCTTTAGGAAAGGGTCGCTCTATCCAACTGAGCTACGAGGGCCCTCAAATATTTTTTCTGTCCAAAAATGAAAAATTAGTATTGGATTATAGAAAAAACAGGGGTGGAATTCAATTTTTGCTTCCCCTTAAGGAAAAGAAGTTCCATTAAAAAACTGGCTTCCGATACTTTCCCACCCGCTTTCTCCACCAATCGAACGGCGGCAGCGGCGGTTCCCCCAGTAGCTAACACATCGTCCAAGACCACGACCCGATCACCTGAATTTAGAGCATCCTGGTGAATTTCAAGGGTATCTTTACCATATTCGAGTTCATATGTTTCATTGAAAGTTTTCCAAGGCAACTTTCCGGGTTTCCGAACTGGAACAAAACCAATCCCTAAGCGATTGGCCAAGGCGGCTCCAAAAATAAAACCTCTGGATTCCATCGCGACGATAGCGTTTATCTTTTGGGAGGCGTAACGTTCCGCCCAAAGGGTTAGAACAGAGTTGAAGGCCTCGGGACTTTTCAATAATGGGGTAATGTCCTTGAAAACAATACCTGGCTTGGGAAAATCCGGAACATCCCGAATAAAAGATTTAATATCCATAAATCCTCCGAAAGAAAATAAAAATAGGATTTAAAAGTTTTTAAAGGGTGAATTGGAGTGGCATTCTACACAAATTCGTTCAGAAGTTCATGATATTCTTGTTGGCGGGATTTTATCAAAGTACGAATTTTCTGAAGGGCTTTTTCTTCGATTTGGCGAATTCTTTCACGTGTCACTCCCAAGGATTGACCGGTTTGTTCGAGGGTATGGGATTGATCGGTGTCGATTCCAAACCTCATTTGAACCACTTTTTGTTCTTTTTCGGATAAGTTTGCGGATCAGGCGATCGAGTTTTTCACGCCGTAATTGATAAAAAAACGACTGGGCGGGATTGATCGTGTTTTTGTCCTCAATAAAATCGCCGAAATTCTTGGCGTGATTCTCGTCCCCGACCGGATGCTCCAAAGAAACATCCCTTTGGGCCAAACGATGGAGTTTATGGATCTTTTCGAATTTGATTTTCGCGGATTTGGATAATTCCAATAGGCTTGGATCACGACCTAATTTTTCCGTCAAGGTTCGGCTAATTCGTTCAACCCGGCTGATGTCTTCCGAAACATGAACGGGAACACGAACCGTTCTTGAGTAATTGGAAAGTGCTCGGGTTATGGCCTGACGGATCCACCAAGTGGCGTAGGTGCTAAACTTAAACCCGCGTCGCCAAGAGAATTTCTCGCTCGCCTTGATCAATCCCAAATTGCCTTCTTCGATCAAGTCCTGGAAAGTTAGGCCATGGTACATGTATTTCTTCGCGACATTAATGACCAACCTTAAATTGGAAGCAATCAAGATGTGTTTGGCTTCTTCGTCCCCTTTTTCGATCCTTTTGGCCAAGACCACTTCTTCTTTAGCCGTTAACAAGGGTATTTTGGAAATCTCTCGGAAGTACAATTTCAGGCTGTCGGTGGTAACTCGCTCGTTTTTAGAAAGGGGTAAATGTTTTACAGCTATGGTGGTTAGGTTGCAGAGTTGTTTGGATTTCAGTTTTAGGTTTGTGTTGCGAGCCTAAACTTTTGGCCATTTCAGTACCTGATCAAGAAATTCAAACCATCCGGTTCAGCTTGGACCCATTGGGAATGAAACTCGGTTACCTTGCTTCCCAAACAGCCTTCTTTTAAAACTTGCATAAACTGTTCCAAGTTATTTGCGGACCCAAAAGCCAATACCTCCACCCCGCCATCGGGAGTATTGCGTACCCATCCGGTGATTCCCCTTTCTACAGCCTTCATTTGCGTGAAATTACGAAAACCAACCCCCTGGACTCGCCCCCTAAGAGTGATGGATATACCCTTCCCCATGCGAATACTCCTTTTAAAATGTCTTTAAAATCATGGATTTGTCAGTTTTTTGAATAGGCAATAAGGATTTTGACTAGTAAATCTGAAAATTATGATATTTAAGCAATCAAGAGCCAGGATTTAAGAGAGAGGAAGTTTGAATGATGATGGAAATAAGATGAATAATGGTCGGGGCGGCAGGATTTGAACCTGCGACCTTTTGCACCCCATGCAACTGCGCTACCGAGCTGCGCCACGCCCCGATATTCCGACCATTATGCATTAAAAACCTGTGTTTTAGACAGGATATCCATGGTCGGGGTGAGAGGATTCGAACCTCCGACCCCTTGGTCCCGAACCAAGTGCGCTAGCCGCTGCGCTACACCCCGTCCAAAGATACCTTGCCAAACTTAGTTACAACTTGCGGCAATTGAAAATGAACTTTTAAAAGGAAACTCATATTATTCTAAAACAGATAAGCCTTCAAGAAAAAGGGTGACCTTTTTATTAAGCCAAATTGTATTTTTGCAGGATCTTCCTGATTTCGAGGATCAAATTCTTAAACTCGAAACCCTTTTCAGGGTCCATATTAAACTTGCTTTTAGATGGGGTCGGAGCTGTTATCCCCGGAATTTCGGGTGAAACCGGAGCGGGTTGTGCTAAAACAGGTGGAATATTCGTAAAATCAAAACCGGATTTTTCAAGTTCTTCTAATTTTTGCTTTGCTCCGGCAATGGTATATTTTTCAACGTAAAGAAGCTGTTTGATCAATTTGGCAATTTGAATATCTTGATTCCGGTATATTCGTTGGCCTGTTTCGGACTTTTGGGGATCCAACAAGGTGAATTCAGTTTCCCAATAGCGTAGAACATAGGGTTTTACTTCGATGATCTGGGCGACTTCTCCGATCGTAAAAAATAATTTCGTTTCGGTCATTCTTTACTCCAGATGATTCGCGACTTAGCCACTAAGGATTCAATTTCTTCTTAAATAGCGGGGCCGGTGTAAAAGATAAAACAAAATGTTTTTTTAATCGAAGGGTTTTACCGGTTTTTGGATTGCGAGCCCTTCTGGGTTCCCTGATTTTCCATTGCCAGGCGCCTAAACCAACTATAGTTACTTTTTTCCCGGCCTTCAAGGCGTCCAAAATGGCGTCAAAAAAGGATTCAAGGGCGATTTGAGCCTGTTTTTTTTTGAGACCTAAATCCATCAAGGTTTTGATGAATTGGTCCCGCTTAAGGGGTTTTTGATCAGTTGTTTTCAGGTTTGGCCACCCTTGCCAAAAGACTTTTCACCGCCTCGGCTGGGCTCTTCCTCTTAAATAATACATTATAAACTTCTTGGGTGATCGGTATTTCCACGGCTACGGTCGCGGCGAGATCCAGGGCAGCCTTGGCCGTATTCAGCCCTTCGGCCACCATGGTCATTTCGCTTAAGGCCTGTTCAAGGCTCTTTCCTTGGCCTATTTTTTCCCCAAGGAGGCGGTTACGACTATGTCGGCTGATGCAGGTGACGGTCAAATCGCCCATCCCTGTCAGACCCGCGAAAGTTTGAGGTTGGGCTCCCAGTGCCACTCCTAATCGGGTCATTTCGTACAACCCCCGCGTCATTAAGGCGGCTTTGGTGTTATCCCCCAACCCCAACCCATCGCCTATTCCCGCGGCGATAGCGATGACGTTTTTCAAAGACGCTCCCAACTCTACGCCGAGCATGTCGGGTGAGGTATAGACCCTAAAGTAGTCGGAATGGAATACATCCTGGATCTTACGGGCTAAACCTTCAACATTCGAGGCCGCCACGACCGTGGTTGGAAGCTTGCGGATTACTTCTTCCGCGTGGCTTGGCCCTGAAAGGACCGCAACAGGAGTCCCGGCGGGAAGATTTTGGTTCAAAACCTCTGAAAGCCGCAGGTGGGTCTGGGGTTCCAGCCCTTTGCTGACACAAACGGCCCATGCTTGGCTGGGCCAATGGGGTTTTGAGGAAAGGGCGGTGGAGCGAATGGCGTTTGAGGGGACGGCGAAAATAACGCCTTCCGCCGATTCGAGGCTTTTTGAAATAGAATTAGAGACCGCCACTTCTTTGGACAGGATCAAATCCGGCAGGAGCGAACTACGCCTTTGAATGGATAATTCCTCCGCTTGTTTGGGATCGAAAGCCCATAAAAAGACCTGATGGCCATTACCTTGCAAATGAGAAGCTAGCGCGGAACCCCAGCTTCCGGAACCTAAAACACAGATTTTCACTGTTTATCCCCTGTTTTCTTATTTAAGCCGATCTTATTTTCGGTTCCTTCGGCGATGCGTTTCAAGTTGGAACGGTGGGTCCACCAGGCAAGGACGACCCCCAACATCGCCAGGCCTGTCGAATAGGGGTGCTGGCCCTGGCCAAGCGCGAGGCTTAAGGCCGCCATTGTCGTGACACCCGAGAGGCTCCCGACCGAAATCATCCGCCAAACGGCAAGGGCGCAAATAAAAACAAAGGTCCCGGCGAGACTGGGAATTAGAAGAAGCGAATAGAATACGCCAACGCTCACCCCAATTCCCTTCCCTCCCTTGAAATGCATGAATACCGAGAAAACATTCCCCAAGAGAACGGCAAGACCTGCGGCAACCCGGAACCACTCCGCGTCAGGCATTAATGCCTGGGCGCCCTTGACCGCCAAAACACCTTTGGTGATATCCAGCAATAGGGTCAGGACGCCCCATGGGGCTCCCACGACCCTCCAAACATTGGTCATGCCGATATTTCCGCTTCCTTGAGTTCGAATGTCGAAACCCTTCACGGCTTTAACCAATAAATAACCCGTCGGTATGGATCCCAACAGGTAAGCGGCGATCAGCCAGCAGGCAACAAGGGTCATTTTTTCTTCTTCTTTCTGAAGTTCTTAATGCCGGTCTTATGGACTTGTTTTTTTATCCTGTCTTTTCGGATCTTGATGTTCGGGTCGAAATTACGCCTGTAACTTGGCCTTCTAACCTCCCCTTCCTCAGGTTTTTCTTTAAGGGCCAAGTGAAGGGGACATCTTTCCAGGCCCAGGGCCACCCTCATTTCATCCTCCAAAAATCGGAGATAAGAGGGAGCCATGCATTCGGCGTGGCGGACAAATATCTCAATGGCGGGCGGATGGCCCTTTCTTTGATACCCATAAAGGATTTTAACCTGGTTGCCCTTGCGGAATGGCGGGTTTTGCTTGCTGACAGCGGATTGGAGGGCGGCATTGACCTTGGAGGTCGAAACCTCCTTGCAGCTTTCCTCGAAAACGGAATTCACGGTCGGAAGGACTTTCTCCAAACCCTGTCCGGTCTTGGCGGATATGAACAAAACCGGCGCAAAATATAAAAGTCGCAATTCACGCCGGGTAATCCTCTCCGCCCGTGCCTGTTCCGCGCCCAGGGGATGGATATCCCACTTGTTGATGAGGATCACCACCGGCCTGAAGGCCTCATGAATGATCCGGCTGATCGTCACGTCCTGGTGGGTAATTCCCTTCTCCCCGTCCACCAGCAAAACGGCCACTTGGCAGGTCTGAAGTTCAAATAAGGCCTGTTCCACGCTCATTTTCTCGATCCGGCTGTCCTGTTGCTTGGACAAACGGATGCCGGCGGTATCGACGACCGTCATCAAGGAATCGGGGGTTTCTATTATGACCGGGATCGCGTCGTGGGTCGTACCGGCCAAATCATCAACCAAGAGCCGGTTTTCGCCTAGGAGGGCGTTCGCGAGGGAGGATTTACCGACATTGGGTTTCCCCAAGATGGCTATCCGGATGGGCCGGTCGGGGTCCTCGGACTGATCATCCAGCGGTTTCGGCGCGGGCAGGTGCAGGATCAATTCATCCAAAAAGTCGTCAATTCCTATGCCGTGCAGGGCCGAGATGGGGAAAACCTTCCGAAATCCCAGGGTCGTAAAATCGGAAATCAGCTCGTCTTTTCGGCTGAATTCATCCACTTTATTGATCACCAGCCAGGGTTGAACGCCTTTTTTTCTCAGGTGGCGGATCACCAGATCGTCCGAAGGGGAAAGACCCTCCAGGGCGTCGACCAGCATCACCAATACGGGCGCCTGATTGATCTTTTCATCAAGTTTTTGCCCGACCTTGCTGGCGATGGAATCCTTCTCGCCGGGGACCCAACCGCCCGAATCGGTCAAAAGGAAGGTAACGCCTTGCCATTCCACCTCATGCGTTTTGAAATCGCGCGTAGAACCGGGTTGATTGTCGACCAGGGCCAGGTTCTTGCCGACCAAACGGTTAAAAAAGGTGGATTTGCCCACATTGGGTCTTCCGATGATCAAAACTTCCGGGTAAGGCATTTACCTATCTCCTAATCTTCAGCCATTCATTGAAAAGGTACTATACCGACCTCAATAAAAATCAAAATGAGGGTCGGCAGTTATCGTTTCTGCTATTTTAAAATTCCCATACAGCCGCTCAGCGGTAAGAAACTGGGTCATTTCATGACGGCGAAATTCTGCAAAGCCAATTTCGTGATCTTCCCCGTTTCGTCGTCCACGATCTGTACTTGATAGTAATAAAGTCCCTCGGGCACTTTCTTCAAGCTCCAAAGGATATCAAAAACCTTTTCTCCGTCTTTTTCGATCTTGTCAAATGGCTCCAGGTTCCGGTTGTAGATTCGAATCTTCACCAAAGCCGGTTTCGGCAACATGATCCGAAAGGACAATTTTGCGCCCCAAGCGGGGTTGGGGATGACGGTGACCAAGGACTTTTCGATCTTGGACGAAAGGTCAAAATGGAAAGTGTCCGTCGCGATAGGCGTCACCGTTGGGCAAGGGGTAAAGGGTTTGGAGGAGAAAGCGGGCGTTGGGGTGATCGTGGCGGTTCGTGTGGGGCTTGCCTTTTTTTTGGTTTTTTTTGCCGGGCTGTCGGCGTATAAAACCGGGGCCAGTCCCAGGGCTACCGCAAAAACAAGAAGGGTCCATTCAGTAAAATGTTTTTTGGTTTTGGGAGTATCTAGCAAGAGGCCGTTCTTGGCGCTTTCGCGTCGTAGCGATAAAACTTTTGGGGATAAGATAAAAAAACGGGACGGTTTCATTAACCGGTGACTTTGACCGCGGTCGATAGGCTCTTGGCGTCTTCCACGTTCGTGTTGCGGGTATCCACGTCGATCTTTTTAACCATGGTGGTATAGACGCGGCCCGGACCGATCTCCACCCAGGTACGGAACCCACGCAAGATGACCGCCCTTACCGTATCGACCCATTGAACGGGGCTGGAAAGCTGGCGCACCAGCACATCGCGGACCATATCCGGGTTTGTGACCATGTCCCCGCCCCGGCTGTGGTGGAACGATATCTTAGGCGTCTTCAGCGCGGTCGGGCCCAGGCATTCCGTCAATAATTTCTCGATGGGTTTTTCCAATTCCTGCGCCAGGGGCGTAAAGAGCGGCCCCCGGGGCAACTGGGGGTTCATCTTGACCTGTTTGACCCCTTGTAATTCCACTTTCAACGATTCCGCCGATTCCTTGGAACCCCAAACGATAAAGGTGTCGGGGGAAAGGTAATGCGTAATCATGAGTTCTCCCTCCTCCCGTTGCAAGAGGGGGGTCAACTGTTCCTGGGTGATCCCCGACAAAGAAAGCCCGGCTCCCCCCTGCTTGAGGGCAAAGGCCTGCAAAAGTTCCGCCCGTTTGGCGACGAATTGGACGGCGTTGGCGAAGGGTATGGCTTCGGAGACCACCAGGGCGGCGATTTCCCCCACCCCCACCCCGGTCACCGCTTCGGGTTTCCTCCGGTTCTGGACCAAGGGATCGAAAAAGGCCACGTCATTGACGAAGGTCGCCAACTGGGCGTTAAAGAGGGTGTCCTGGTCTTCCTTGGGCCCCAGGAAACAGACCTTGGCGATCTTGGAACTAATCAGTTTTTCCGTATCGTCGAAGAATTTACGGGCGGAAAGGCTTTTCGCGTAAAAGTCCTTGCCCATGCCCACATATTGGGCTCCCTCGTTGGGGAAAACAGCGGCGATGCGTGCCATCGGGCGAAACTCCTGGAAAAAGGATGGGTCGAAAACGCCTTATATTAACACAGCCTTCATGAATGGGTGTTCGAAGAGAGCTTTTCCAGGTCATTGAGATTTTTCAAGATAACCGCCTTGTCGGGCGGGTTCGGCACCAGGGTCAGGTATTGGTGGAACATCTGAAGCGCGAACAAAGGGTTGGCCTGGAGGGAGGTAAAGGCTAAGTTCCGGTAGGGTTCGGGAAAGGAAGGATTCAACCGGATGGTTTCCTCCCATTGCACCTGGGCCTCCTCCACCTGATGGGTTTTGAAAAGCAAATAGGCCAGATGGTGATGGTATTGGAAATTATCCGGGTCGAGCCGAACCGCTTCCCTTTGGTCATGAAGGGCTTCGGCTTCCCTTCCCTGCGCCAAATGGGCATCCCCCAGCTGGTACCAGGCCATGGCAAACCCGGGATCGCATTGAATAGCCTGGGTAAAGGTCAATACCGAAGGGTCCAGCAAGCGATTTCCCTTTTCCCAAAGGCCGACATTCAGCAATAACCTCGCGTTGTCGAAGGCCAAGGTCTTGACCTGGTGGAGGTCGGATTGTTGGAAGGATGGGTCCTGTTCCTGGTTGAGGCGGAAGATATAAAAGCGGGAGGCGGTTTCCCGGGTCAGGTAATCCGCCTTTTCCGGGATTCGGGGTGTTATGGCCAAGTCCCAAATTCCCCTTGGGTTCGGGGTTTCATTGGAACTGTCCGCTTGGAATAAAAAACCGGACATTTTCAGGGGAAGGTGGATCGCCTCTGCGTTTTCCGAATAGAAGACCGCCGAGGGATGGTTTTTCTTTGCCCAGAATTGCTCCAGCATAAATTGGGGCATGCCGTCGTTTCCCATCGACAGGTGTTGGAGCAGGCCTCCGGTGCGGTCGAATAAAAAGAGGTCTTTTCTTTTTCCCGAAACCAGGTTTTGGTAGGCCAGGGGGTAGGTCACCTCGTCTCCCTCGGCAAAAAGGGCGGCTTTCTGGGGAAGTTGCAGAAGGATGTTATGGCTCATGTCGCTGACGCAAAGGTTCCGGGACTGGTCCTGGTCTCCTCCCGTGACCAAACCCAAAACCAACAGGGCCGCGGTCCAGCCAACCGTCCAAGCCCGGGCATTTACCTGGGTCCGATTAAAGATCCAATCCAACCCCCAGGCCAGGCCGGGAAGACACCAAAGGATAAAGGGGGTCAGGAAGGGCAGGATGATACTGTGGAATTCGGTCGTGTCGGGGGTGCGAAGAAGCAGCGGCGGAAGCAGCAGGGTTGAGCCCAGCCCGATCCAGTAGGCTCCAGGAGCTGATTTTCGGCGGGCCCACCAGCCCAGCAGTGTGATCATGCCAACGAAAGCCCAGCCGTTCATGGCCCAAAGCTTTAAATAAAACCAAAGGTCCCAAAAGGCGTCCAGGAAGCGGCCCTTCGGAATGTCTCCCCCATATTGGCCCCGGGTCACGTGGGTGAAGAACCGCCCCCACGAATCGGGCTCGCCCCAATTCACGGGCGGGTGCAGGTGGGCCCTCAGGGGCAAAAGGAGATAAAGGGACAACCCCAATCCCAGGAAGGCGATCCCCCGCGCCGCTTCCGTACGGTCCATCCAGACCTTCCGATAGGCCCACAAAAGCGCGGGCAGGATCAAAAGAGTCAAATGTTGGTTCGAAAGTCCCAGGCCCATCGCAAAACAAATAAACGGCCAATTGGATTGGGACGCGTTCAGCACAAAATAAAGGAAGAGCATCGTGAAAAGACTATGAAGCGCGAAGACCTCGGGGCTGAGGGACTGATGAAGAAGCTGGGGGGACATAAAAAGCAGGGCGGCTGCGGGAAGAATGACAGGCAAAGGGAGGGGCGGCGTATCCGGTCCGTTTTTTCCCAAGACAAGGACCGCAAGCAGGAAGGCCATTAAAAGGATCCAGATGGAAAAGAAGGTCAGTCGAAAGGCCGCCGAGCCCACGGGAAAAAGAAGAAAGAATTTGCCGAGGAGCACGTACAGCGGATAACCGGGCGGGTGGGCCGATCCAAGGTGAAAGGCGGCAGTGGTCAGTTCAGGCGCGTCTCCCGCCACAATGCCGGGGGCGCATAGGGAAAGTTCCCAAAGAACCAAAATAAGGGCCAGAACCACAGGCCCAAACCATTTCCCGGAAACAAATCGGATGGCAAACCCACTCATGGATTATTGAGGCTGAAATTGAAGGTCACGACGCCCGATTGGTCCAATTGCGGCAGTTGTTGGGCCAGGGGTTCGAATTCCCATTGGATCAGGGCTTCGTAAACATCCCGGTCTAATTCGCGGTATCCGGACGTTTGGACCATTTCCAGGTCGTCGCGCAAAAGGCCGTTGGGCAGCACCGTAATGCGGAAACGGACGGTGGCCTCCACGCCCTGTTTCTTGGCCCATTCGGGATAGACGGGTTTGACCTGGCGTTTGATGTTTCGCGCGGCCAATTCTCCCTCGATGTTGGCGCTTCCGTCGGGGGTGCCCGCCACGCCGGAAAGGCCCAGCCCGGTGGTGGTTTTCACCTGCGCGTCGACCTTCTTGGGATTGGCCAATCCGATGGGGGCGGTTTTTCGCAAGCTTTCCAGGTATTGCTCCTCGCTTTGCGCGCTGGAATGGGGCTTGACCTTGAGCGGTTTCTGGATGGCCACCTCGGGTTTGACGTTGTCCGAAACCGATGGGTTGGCTTGGGCCTGTTGCGGGTTCGCGAAGGTCCCCTGGGTTTGGGCCACCGGCAGCGCGCCGGCCGTTTGGCCGGGCTGGGCGGCGGGGGCGCCCATTCCCTGCCCCTGGGACATTTGGCCGATCAAGGTCAACTCCATCAAGAGAGGGGTGGGGGTCACGAGGAAAGATTGATAGATCCAGATAAAAAGCCAAAGCAAAAGCGCGTGAAGAAGCGCGGAGTAGAGGAGAGATTGGTTGAACCTGCGGTCCATATTGATCCTTATGGAAACTTCTTATTAATCACCGCCAAGACGCGGAGGCGCCAAGGCGGATATTTTGGACGACTACAAAAAACGGGAAACCCTCACTGTGTTTTAACCGGATTGGAGGCAGCCGGCGCGGCCTGTTGGGCAGGCGCGGCCGGTTGGGCTTGCCCGGCGGATGCGGAAGGCGCGGCCGATGAAGTGGGAGCTCCCGGGGCTGGATTCGTGGTTGAAGCGGCGGGGGCCGATCCGTTTTCTTCGATCTCCACCGCGATGCCCAACTTCGTAACGCCCGCCAGGTAGGCCTTCGACATCACGCCCGCCACCGTCCCATGGGAAACATTTTTATCGGCGTTGATCATCACCAGGGCGCCGGGTTTTTGCGACGTTAAGGTTTTCAGGTCGGTCTCCAGGCTATCCAGTGCGGTTTCCTTGGCGTCCAGGTAGATCTTGTCCCCCTGGGTAATGGTCAGGGTGATGGTTTCCGGCAGGTGGGGCGAAGGCGCGGCGACCTTGGGCAGTTTGACCTGGAAATTCCCCTGGAACAGGAAGGGGGTCGTCACCATGAAGATCACCAAAAGCACCAGCACCACATCGGTGAAGGGCACCATGTTGATCTCGGCCATGAGACGGGGCCGGGGTCTTAAGCGGCTTTCCATGTCAGCCTCCCGGGCAAATCTTCAAATTGGATTTTGAACGCTATTGGCACTTGGCCGGTTTTCCTTATCGTGGTTCGCATGTTAACTGTCCAGTTTTTCGGCGAGATCGGAGATGAGGATTTCCGCTTCCTGGGCCGCGCGGTTCAGCCGGGCCTGGAAGGAGTTGTACATAAAGACCGAAAGAATGGCCACGAAAAGGCCGGTGGCGGTGGCAAAGAGGGCTTCCGCGATCCCCTGGGAAACCACGGCCGCGCCCCCGGCGTTGGCCTGGGTCAGGTCGCGGAAGGCCTGGATGATGCCCAGCACCGTCCCGAACAAGCCGATAAAGGGCGCGATGGAACCGATGGTGGCCAGAAAGGGCAGGCGCCGTTCCAGTTCCAAAAGCTGGATCTTGGCTTCCCGTTCCATGGCCTTCACCGGGTCCGCCTTTTCCATCTTCGCCAGGATGCCGGAGCGGGCGATGTGACCCAAAAAGCCGCCCAGTTTATCGCAAACCTCCAGGGCTTCCTTGAAGTTGGCCCGGTTCAGGGTGGGCGAGAGGGTTTCCAATAGCACTTGCAGCGACCCCAATGCCTTTCGGTAAAAGCCGATCCTCTCGATAAAGACGGCCACGACCACGATCGAAAGGATCACGAGTATCCCGATGGTCCATCCGCCCTTGGACATCACCTGCAACAAATTAAAATCGTGCGTCATGCGGTTCCTCCGGAAAATTTACTTTAAGAGACTATAACCATACCTAATTTCACCACAGGCCGCCTTTGGCGGCCACAGAGGCACAGAGAAAAACCTTTCTAAATTCAAGGAATCATAAACCCATTGTCCGGGTTTACGCTTCGAGCTTTCATGAGGCTACCCATCGTAACATCCAATCCTGGATTCACCTACCTTCAGAAAATCAGCTCGATTCCGCCGCGTATGTGGTATTGGGGTTCCGAATAACCGGGCTGGATTTGGTAAACCTCGCCTAAAAGGTTTTCGCCCTGCAACCAGAGGGAAAAGGATTTGTTCAGGTGGTAGGTGGCGGATAGGTTCAGTGTGTTGTAACCGGGCAAGGTTCCGCCCGCCTTGGCGAAGGCGTTGACGGAGGAAACCATCACGAATTCCAACCGGCTCTCCCAGGTGTCGTTCCCACGGTATAACGAAAGAACGCCCCGGTTTTGGGGCAAGGCGGTGATATTCAAGCCGTCGTTGCCGGTGTTGTCCCCTTGCGAATACTCATAAAGGCCGCTGGCCTGCCAATATTTGGCGAAGTCCCATTGCAGGCTGGCCCCCGCCTTTTTCAATTGCACCTGGCTCAAGGCGCCGTATTGCTGGATATAGTCGGGCGCCAGGCCGTTCAGGTCCGTCCATTCATGGTATCCGTTGACTTGGGCGGTGGAACCCGAAAGGGACACGATGATTCGTTCGTTCAACTTCTGCGTCAAGCGGGCTCCCCATTCGGAAGCGACTTCGGTGGGCGAAGGAAACCCGCTATCGGGGGCCACGTGCTCCCTTTCCATGTAGGTGTTGTGGAATTGGTCCACAAAGCGGTCACTGCGCCAGTAGATATCCAATTGGCTGGTGCCGAAGACCCTCCACATGAGGTCCACGACCGGATAAAGGTTCACAGGCAGGTTTAAACCGTCTCCGGCCTGGACCTGGGCCGACAGGTTGAGGGAAAGGTTCTCCCCGGATGTGACGGAAGTTTTGAGGGTTCCCCAATACCAATCGTAGGCACCCGCTCCGTTCCCGGTGAAATCGGATTGGGCGTGACGCCACCCGGCGTCCAATGAAAGCATCCCCAGGAAGGCGGCGGGGTTTTCCACTTCCCAGCTCAGCCGGCTTTCCAGTTCCTGCGCTTGATGGGTGATCGCGGTCTGGTCCCAGCCGTCCAGTTGGGTGGTTTGGTAGGCGACCTTCAGGCGGGTTTGGGAAAGTTCCGTTTGTTTCCATTGGGCTTCCCCGTTCAGGTCCAATCCCTGCCTCGTTTCGGTGATGGAATTCTCGTAGGGCAAATTGGCCTGGTTGTCGTCATAGCCGACTCCCACCCGGAAGTTTAGATTTTTATCGGGATAGAGGCGCAGTCCCAGGTTGCCGCCCGCCTTTTGGTCCCCATCGAGACCGGGGCCTGCGGTTTCGCCCGCCCAGGTGGAGTAGTAGCCCGATAAAAGGGCCTGGACGTCCTTGAAGTCGGCGCCCACCAGGCCCCAACCCCCGTAGGTGCCGGGAATACCCCCGCCCAGGTGCAAAACCAGGGCGGTATCCCGCGAGGGGCCCGCTTCCTCGGTGGATAGCGCGGTCATCGTTTTGTTCAAGCCGGGCAAGTCGTTCATGGACCGTTCGATGCCCGTCAGGTCGTGGGACCCCAAAGTCACGTCATTTTCCCGGCGGTCGAGCCGGCTGGCTCCGATGGTCAATTCGTTCTCGCCGGTGATGACGACTTCGGGCAGGGAAAATTCGGGAACCGCGCTGGATTTTTCCGGTACCGGCGCCTTTTCCCCCTCCCCTTGCGAGGGTACCTGTCCCGGACCTGGCGCCTGGGACAAGGCGGCGGGCTCATTGTTGGCGGGCGCGGGCTTGGAGATCGAAACACCCTTGGCCGGGGCCTCGGGGGCGGCCGCCGTGTCATTATCCCCGCTGTTATCCTGCGCCCGGGCGGTACCCATAGACACGACCAAGGCAAGAATAAACAAAAATTCTTTGCCACGAAGGCGCGAAGACACAAAGTACGGCAAAGAAAGGAGTAATTTTCGTAAAGAATCTGAAATCTGTGTAGTTGTTGTCTTTCTTTGTGGCTTTGTGGCTTCGTGTTGGCCGTAGGTTTGCCTGATCGGTATGGGGTGAATCCATTGTTTTCTCAAGGTTTCGCCTCCGGCGTCGCCGCCGCTAACACGGGCGTTAATTTCACTCCCGGCGCGCCTGGGGCCTTCTTCGCCTTCGCGTGCGCCATAATGGCCTTCAGTGCCTTCAAATGTTTCTGCGCCGCCACCCGGTATTGTTTCACCTTGGTGTATTTGAGGATGCGGTTATAGGTTTCCGCCGCCTTGCCGTACTTTTTCTCGTTCTCGTAACATTCGGCGATGCGCGCGTAGGCGGTCACGACCCATTGGTCCTGGTCGGGGTACTTGTCCACGAGAGCGTTGAATTCCACGATGGCTTCGGGCACCTTCCCCATATTCTTCAACAGGTCGGCGTGGTAAAAGGAAGATTCCGCGGCGATCTTGGGGTCTTTCGATTTCATGCTCGTCGCGTAGGCGACCAGGGCCTCGTCCCGGCGTCCCTGCGCTTCCAACAGGATGCCCGCGTTGATGGCCGCTTCCTCGGCCAAGGGGTCCTCCGGGTAGTCCTTTGTCAGTTTGCTGAAATCCTCCAGGGCCTTGTCCGGGTGCTTCAACTGTTTCTCGCAAACCGCGCAGTTGAAGAGGCAATGGGGAGCCAGGCGGTGGTCCGGGTATTTCTGGTAGATCTGGGTGTAGGCTTCCAGCGCCCTTTTGTAATCCTGCGCCTCGAAATAGAGGGAGCCCAGGCTGAATTGGCCCTCCAGCGACAGGGGGTCGTCGGGATATTTCAGGAGCAATTGCTTGAAGGTCGCCATGGCGTCCTGCGACTGTTCCAGCTTCACGTAGGCCGTGCCCAGCCAGAAGAGGGCCCGGGGCACCACCTGCGAATCGGGGTGCTTGGCCAGCAGGTCCCGGAAGGAATCGATGGCTTCCTGGTATTTTTCCTGGTGGAAAAGGCTTTCCGCCAGACGGTATTGGATGTCCGCCGCGAATTTGCTGTTGGGGTATTGCTCCAAAAAGTTCCTCGAAACCTGTTCCGCTTCCTCTTTCTGCCCCAGCTTCTCGGCGGACCATTGAAGCCCGTAGAGCGCGTCGGGAAGCAGGGGATGGTCGGGGTAAAGCCCCAGGAAGCTTTGGTAGACCGCCTTGGAATCGGTGTATTTCTGGAGGTTGAAAAGGCAGTCGGCCTCGCGTAAATGGGCCTCGGGGGCCAGGTTATCCTTGGGGAACTGGGCCTCCACGGCCTTGAACTCGTCCGCCGCCTTGTCGAAGATCTTCTGTCGGAAATAGGCCCAACCGGTCCAGTACAAAAGCCGGGCGTCCCGCCCCGCCGCCTGGGGGTCCTGCAGCAGCACGTCCCAGTCGTCCACCGCCTCGGCGAATTTTTCCTTCCGGTAATCGCACCAGCCGATCTGTTCCTGAGCGTCCAGGCCCCTTTCGCTGCCCTTGGAGGCGGCCAGGGCCTTGCGGTAGGTGTCCTGCGCCTTGGGATAGTCGTGCAGGTTGTAATAACAATCCCCCGCCCTTAAATAGGATTCGGCGGCCAGGGGCGTCTTCGGGGCCAGGGAGGCGGCCTTCAGGAATTTCTCGGAGGCCGTATCGAACTTTTCCTGCTGGAAATCGCACCAGGCCAGCCCCGATTGGTCCTGCTGGGCCAATGCCGAGTCGGGCCCTTCGTCCAGGGACTGGGCGTAGAATCCGGCGGCTTTCTTGTAGTTCTCGGCCTGGTAGCTCGATTCGCCCGCGGCGAAAAGGGCCTTGGCCTTCAACACGCCGGTGGATTTCTTGCTTAGGGCTTGGAACTTTTCCATGGCATCGGTGTATTTACCCACCGCGTATTGGCTCCATCCTTCCCAATATTGGGCGTCCTTGGCCAATTCGGAGTCGGATTCGGCGACCAGGGAGTAATTCTCGAGCGCCGCCAGGTAGTTCCCCTGCAGGTAGAAACCGCCGGCCTTGAGGTAGAGGGCGTCCCACTTCAGGTCGCTTTCGGGAGTGAAACGGTAGACGGCCTCGAACTCCTTGGCCGCCGCCTCATATTGATGGTCGTTGAAATCCAAAAGCCCCAAGCCGAATTGAAGCAGGTCGGCGGGAGGATTGGCCCCCGCCAAATCGAGGCCCTTTTGGTAATCCCGGCGGGCCTCCACGGGAAGGTTGAGGGAATCCTTGCAAACGCCCGCCCTCACCGCCGCCCAGGGCGCCAGCGGGTGGCCCGAATTCACGGCGAGCATCTTTTCGTAGACCTTCGCCGCCTCGGATTGGTTCTTCAACTTCTCATAGGACCAGCCCAAGCCGTAGCGGGCGGCCGGTTCCAGGAAATCCTTGGGGTAGAGCTCGAGGAATTGGTTGTAGGCGACCCGGGACTGGACGAAATCGCCCTTCCGATAGAGGGTTTCGGCCACCTGGAACTGGCAGAGCTTTTGGAGCGAGAGGTCTTTGGCCTGCTTCAGGGCGTCGTTGAAGCCGGTCAAGGCCTTCTCGTAATCCTTTTGCTGGAACTGGCACCAGGCCAGGAGGTAGTGCACGAGGGGGATATAGGGTTCGCTTTCCTTGCGCGAGAGGATGGCGGAATACCGATCCCCCGCCTCGGGGTACTGTTCCATCTGGAAATAGCATTCCCCTTCCCAGAAGTAGAGGTCGCCCAGGAAATCCGTCTGCTTGAAACGATCCTCCAGGCCCTGGAACTTCGCCAGGGCGGTTTTGTAGTCCTTCAGGTAAACCAGGGACACGGCGGATTTGAATTCGTAGCCCAGCGCCCCCGGGGCCAGGGGATAAAGCCGGAGGGACTGCTGGTAGGCCTGGTAGGCGGAGGAATAATCCTTTTCCCGGAACTGGGTTTCACCGATCAAACGCAGGGCCATCGCCCTTTCCAGCATGTTCTCGCTCTTTTCCTCGACCAAAAGGAAGCGTTCCATGGCCATGCGGTAGGCCCGGGCCTTGAGCAATACCCTTCCCTCGTCCGTGGGGGAAGGCGGGGCGATTCCGGCGCCAAAAGAGGATTGGGTAACGGCGATCAGGAGGAGTAAGAGATTTAATTTACGCAATTTCACTCTCTTTAAATAATCGTTCAGGAAAAGGCAAACCCACATCCACACGAAACACGAATGTATTCAGAACTGCACAAGGGTAATAAAGGGGTGGCTTCGTGTTAGTGTTGGTTTTGTTGCTTCTGAACCTATGGGATTTACTGGCAAATGTTACACGTTTTTAAGCGGGATGTCAGCCAAAGGGTTGTCCCTTCTTCCAGACAGTCGAAAGGGAGCCCCAAGGGCGAAGCCCATGGGCGGATGGACTGTCTGGTCGTCGGGACAAGCCTCTATATTTAATTCGTGATATCCATCTCCACCCGGCGGTTTTGGGCCCGGCCCTCGGGGCTGTCGTTGGTTGCGACGGCGTCCGAATCTCCCATCCCGTTGGCGGTGAGGTTATCCAGGTTCACTCCCTGTTTCACTAATTCCGCCTTGACCATTCCTGCCCTCTGTTGGGAAAGCTTGAGGTTCCTTTGGCTATTTCCGCTTGAGTCGGTGAACCCCAGGATTGCGACCTTATCCTCCGGGTGTTTCAACAAGACCGCGGCGATGGCATCGATCTTTTCAATCCCCAACTGGTTCATTTTGGTTTTTCCAGGATTGAAAAGCAGGTCACCCTTGAGATAAAGCTGAACCCCCGTTTCGGTGACGGTGGTTTCAGTGATGGGGTTGAATTCCCTGTTTTGCCGGTCCTCCCAATTCATGATTGCCACAGGGTGGTTTTTAACCGGCGCGGTGCCGCACCCATTTAAAATCCATGCTCCCCCCAAAGCCGCGATAAATCCAAGAAACTTTTTCATGAAAACCTCCCAATATGTAATGGAGCCCCACGGGCGAAGCTCGTGGTACTTCTATTGACCCACCAACTAAATGCCTCGGTGGGTTATCCTCCGACGGAGCGCAGGCGACGATCCGCCATCACCACCCTTCGGCCACGGGCACAGCCCGTGGTGATTTGGCAAAGGCGGATGAATGACTGCTCCATCCAAAGGGTTTGAATCCGCGCGGGTTGATGCCCACGCGGATTTTCCACCCTCTGCCACTATTTCGCGACAGGTGTGGTGCTGGGCTTGGTTTTTTTGCCCCCTTTTTTATGGACCTTCTTGTGCTTCATGGTTTTGCTAACCGGCGTGGCCGAGGGCGTGGCAGGGGCGGCAAAAACCGTCCCCGATGTCGCGGCCAGGAAAAGCGCCACCATCAATGAAACCATCATCTTTTTCATAACCGACTCCTTTTAACGGCTGTTGATAATCCGGGTTGAAACCCATCCCTTTGGACAAAAGGGATAGGACCTTCCCGGTTCCATCACCCACGAGAGGGTATGGAACAATCGTTCTGCCTTGCAGCCCATTACCAAAGCTTCCACCAATGTTTTTCCGGGGTTGGGGTGGGAACGGCCATGGGGGTTGGGCTTCCGGTTGGCCTGGCTTTTTTCCGGGATATTCTTTTTCCCTTTTTCTGGTGTTGGACCGTCAAAGAACGCCCCGGAGTCGGCTGGTCCGGCCAGGCCACGCCGAAAGCCGAAACCAAAAACAGAAACACCGAGATAACAACGGATAGGCTTCTCATTTTTTTCCTTTCTAGGATGAGGAAGGGGTGAACCGCCCCTATCTATCAAAGGGCGGTCCACTCTTCCCGCTGGGACCCGCGGGACTCAATCGCGGGTTCTATGGCACCCGGCGTTCAGCCGGGCGTGGAGCCCGGGGTGGCGGGCCCATTCGAAGGAGGTTGGGATCAGAAATAATCCACCGGCAATGTCGCCCGGGGCGCCGAATGGGGCGCGTACTTGGGTGTCAGCATCGCGGTCTGTCTCGCGTGGTTCCGTTCCTCTAGGGAGTAACCCTTCTCCACCCTCAGGTCCTGCCGGGGGTAAATCAGGTCCGGATCATGGATCAGGTCCCGGTTGGCCTTGAAAAGCTCGGGCCATTGGAAAGAATCCCCGTAAATCGAGGGTTTTCCGGCGATGGCCCAAAGGTTGTCATGTCTTCTCACCCGGTAACTCGCGAAGTGGGCAGGCGTAACCGCTTTCGCGGATTCCGCCTCGCTCCCCATCGGCTTGTCCGGCACCTGCGTGGTATTTATGCGCTTCTGCCCGCAACCGCATGCCAACAGGGCGGCCATGACCGGCAAAAGCATCAGTGTCTTGGTAGTTTTCAGCATGTTCTTCCTCCTCAAAATAGATTTTTTTTAAAAGCTTCTGTCTACCGTCCCACTATGCGGGGTGGTACCCTTCCCATCGTTCGGTTAAGGTTTAATCCCCACCGCGTAAAGCTGGATGAACTCGTCAATCCGTTCGAAAAGCCGCACGAGTTCGCTCCCGGTCAACGGCCTTTCCAACAGCCTGTTCAAGACGCGGAGCGCTTCGGTCGAAAGAAGGCCACGTAGTGAACCGCTCCATTGCTCGGTATCCACTTTCCGTCCTCCCTCCATCTCATCCAGCAACGCCTTGATTTTTTTGTTTTTGACCAGTTGTTCCCGGCGTAGGTACCAACTCAAAAAGAGCGAAACGGCGGGAAAAGACTCGGCTTCCGTTTTCCAAGGTTCCGCAACCCGCGGGGACTCGGCCTGGGTGGTTTTGTCCAGGGTAGGAAGGATCGTTTGAACTGAACCATTGCCGTCTTGGGTTTGATTTTTATGGTTTTTCATGAAATCTCCTTTCTTTGTCGCGCTGTTGAATGGGATTTCGGGCGCGAAAAATAGACTGGTTCCGGGCGTGTTAAAACACGCCGGTTAAGCCAGCTTATGAAAGGAAATTCTCAGATTCGGAGGATAAGGAAAGGCCTGGAGAAGAAGTTGGGGTAAGCGGTGGGGGACGCCCAAGAACGGCCCGAGTCCAGGGAAAGATAGGACTTGGAATACCGGGGCGCTAACGACACAAAACTAGAAGATTCTTTCGGGATAAATTTCAGGCTGGAGAGACCGACTTTTCCCTTGGAAATGACACAACTGGAAAGGGGAATCTGGGATTGAAGGGTTGTTTTTATCGACGAGCAATGATCGTTCCGTATTTGTTGAGGAACGTTATTGCTTACGTCCACCATGACCGGCCGGAGGGCGACCACCGTCATGAGGAAGAAAAAAACACATTTGAATACCGAGCGAATCGTGTTTTTCAAAGCTCAACACCTGGTTTGATTGAATTGTTTGAATACTAAAATAATCCCCGGGTGGATTTCAATTCCCGTTCACTGATAAGACGATTAATTCCCGAAAAAGTTTCACCCTTTTCCATTTTTTTCGGGGTGCCCATGAGTGATATTATCAATTTCTTGGCCCGCTTTAGTTCCGCATTCCACTTCTTTCATGTTTTTGCAATAAAGAAAAAGGCCATGAAGTTAAAAGAATTGGTTTAAACTTTTGACCTTATCAATTGGACAAAAAGGAACGCAGTTGACCGAACCCAGCAACCCATCGAACCTGGATCAATTGACCGCCTCGCTGAATAAAATCGGCGATGGAATCTCGGACGCGGCCAGGGACCTGAACCCCATCCATCCCCAAACTTCTATCCAGGCCTCGCTGTTGTTGGCGGCGGTCTTCGTGGGCATTGGCGCTTATCTTTACGCGAAAGCCATTACCCTCACCCAACAGGCCTACACCTTTTTTTTCCTGGGGCATCCCTACCTGACCGCGGCCTCGGGACCCCTCTTTTTCCTCCTGGCGGCTTGGCTGGTCGTGCGGTTCGCGCCAGAGGCCAAAGGCAGCGGCATCCCGCAAGTACTGCAGGCCATCGAGGAAACCTCCCGCAACCCCGAAACCCCCGTCACCAGCCCCCTGGTCTCGATCAAGACGGCGGTCTGGAAGGTCGTTTCCAGCCTGGTCGGAATCCTGGGCGGGGCCTCCATCGGGCGCGAAGGCCCCACGGTTCAGATTTCCTCCTCCCTCTTCGCCTTCACCTCGCGCTACGCCCGTAAATACTTCGGCGAACTCGACCTGCAATCCTACCTGGTGGCGGGCGCCTCGGCGGGCATCGCGGCGGCATTCAACACGCCCCTGGCGGGCATCACCTTCGCGCTGGAAGAGATCGCCGAGAACACCTTCGGTCATTTCAAGCGCACCGTCATGCTGGCGGTCATCGTGGGGGGCATTACGGCCCAAGCCATCGGCGGCAATTACCTTTATTTCGGCCATCCCACCGTACTGGTGCCCGAATTGGGCATCCTTCCCCTGGCGGTGGGCCTGGGGCTCCTGGGCGGGGGTTTCGGGGGCCTATTCGCCCGTTCCATCAGCAAGGCCCGCTGGTCCCTCCTCCCCTCTTCCTGGTGGGCCCGGGCCCTTTTATGCGGGGTGGTTTGCTCACTCTTCGGCCTGCTTTCCAATGGCGACACGGCGGGTTCGGGCTATGAGGTCACCAAACGTTTCATGGATAACCCCCAAGGCTCCCTTCCGCCTATTCTTTTCCTGGAAAAGCTCCTCTGCACCATCTTTTCGTACCTCTCGGGCATGGCGGGTGGAATCTTCTCGCCCTGCCTCTCCATCGGCGCCGGGATGGGCTTCACATTCGGTCAGCTATTCCATTTCACGGGCCTCAAGGCCTGCGCCCTGCTGGGGATGGTGGCCTTTTTCTCAGGCGTCGTGCAGGCGCCGCTGACGGCGGTGGTCATCGTGATGGAAATGACCGACCAAAGCTCGCTCCTCATTCCCTTCATGATCGCGGCCTTCCTGGCCCAAGGCATCGGGAAGCTGATGATGCCCACTCCCCTTTACCGGCACCTGGCCTTCCACATGCCGGGCGGGTCCAAGTAAAAAGGAATCACGGGATGATTTTTAAAAATTTTAGTTTTTTCCGAAATAGGCCAACGGGAAATCGGTTTTGAAAAAGATACGATCGGTAATTATTAACTGACGGAATGGACGATTCCCTGTCGGCCAACGAAAAGCCGGGATGGGTCCCCATCACGTACGATTTGCGAACCGTAAAATTTCAAATAATTCGTGGTTAAACATCTCTATTTTTACCTAAAAAACGTAAATGGTCTCTGCGTTTAAACGCTTCTATTTTTTCATAAAAGTTGTCGATTTTCCAAGACTTATATGGGATCGGAATTTTTCCAAGAAGGTATTTATAGTCTGTAGGGTCAAATAAAAATAATTCCTGTTTTGTTTCACCCCAGGGTTTCGGATCGTCAAATAGTACAAAACCCTTTCTTACGGCTTGATACCAAAGAGAAAAAGTTAATTCACAATCTCTTTTATTGTGTTCAATGACTTTTTTCTTTTTTCCAGCAATCCATAAAGCAGGCATATTTTTACTTGGATTTTTAGTTTTTTTTCGGAAATTGGTATAGGACAAAGAATCGAGGGACAAACCTTTCTTGTAACCATTATTTTTCAAAACTAAAGGGATAAACAAATCGACTGTTTTTTTTAGTATCGGCGAAACATCAAAGTAAGCTTTTAAAACCTTTAAGTCAAATTTGTAAATGTTATATCCGATAATCAAACCTTCAAATTTAACCAGAAACTTGTTTAATCTTTTTAGCCCTGTTTCTAAATAATATTTATAACCCGACGATTTATAGCCGTTTTTTGTTCGACTGAAACTTTTTGTTCCAACAATGGAAGGTTTTGAATTTTCCGGGTTTTTAAAATCAGTTTTATATGTCTCTAAATCCAAAACACATAATTGATTCGGAAAATCAATGTGTGTTTCTTTTGAAAGAAGGAATTTTTTTCCACGACACTTAGGGCAAGTATAATCCCCCACGTAACCTTTCTTATTACACCCGTAACAATCATATTTTTTTATCACTTATAATCTCTCCCCGTCGTAGACCACTCGTATTTCAATCCTGCGGAATATTAAAGGAATCTGAAAAACTGGGGCAGCCTTTGTCTTTAAAATGGATTTTTAACCGTAAGTTCACCGAACTTCCTTCCGGCTTGAAAGTCCTCGGTCAACAGCAGCCGGGCACCACTCCTTTGGGCCGAAACGACGATCAGGGCATCCCAAAAGGAAATCTTGGCCCTTTCCTCTAGTTGTGCCGCCTCAGCCACCATACTCCCGTGTAGGCTCACCGTTTCCCAGGAGAGATAATGGGAAATCAATTCCAACCCCTGCTTTTTGGTCAGGGGTTTCGGGATTTTGCGGGTCACATTGACGTAAAACTCCTCCAACACCTGGGCGCTCAAGACCCCGTTATTGTTCTCCCATAGCTCACCCACCGCTTTCCGGGCCTTTTGGTGCTTCTCCCCCGCTTCCCGGTCATAAGCGTAAAGCAGGATGTCCGTGTCCACAAATGTCTTAACGATCATGAAGGCTTTCCCGAGAACCCCGCTTGCCGCCGAAAGACAAACCTTTTTCCATCACCTCAAAAGCCTTCACCTTGGATTTCTGGTAAACCTGGTCCTCCTCGGCCATCTTTTGGATATAGGCCGCCAATAAACCCGTAATGGAAGTTTCGTGATGGGCGGCGAGTATCTTTGCCTTCTTGATGAGGTCTTTGTCCAGGCTCAAGGTTAAGTTTTGTTTCACGGAAGCCTCCTTTACACGTAATTATGTGTAACACGTGATAAGACTTTTTTCAAGTTCCAAACAAATGGTTAATGGATAGCATTCCATAATCCATTTGTTGTGACGGACGAATTATCCGTCCAATAGACAGGTGGGATAAGCTTTTGACAGGACGCGGGAGGAAAAATAAGTATTACTGCCTGTTCACGATGGGTCCCCGGCGTGTCAAAAATAATAATGGACCGAGAAGTTCAGGATCACTGAATTACTGATCAGGGCTAAAGGGGCTCAAAACTTTAAGGAAGATCATCCGGAAAGCCATGGAACAAGCCCGGGGTAACCAGACCCGGACAGCGGCAATCCTGGGCCTACACCGCAATACCTTGCTCTGGAAATTGAAGGATTTGAACCTCCAGGATGATTACAGGAAGCTTGTGAAGGTCAGGCGGGAAAAGGGGATTGGGTTCCAGGGGCTTTGATTATTTAGACTTTTGATCCCATAATAATTTCCATTCAGTATAGTTAAATTCATAAAGATCTTGAGATAAGCTCCAAACCATATCCAATAACATCCTTTCAACGTCATTAATAACGGACCCGCTCAAAATAACATTGGCAATAGTTCCCCGACCCTTATTACCCGTTGTTGATTCACACGCTCTCCGCCATTCGTACATGCTCTTTATACGTTCATTTAAATAGTCTTTTCCTCTAGGATCGCTCAATGTGGTTGACATGAAATGGGGTTGTTTAAAATATTTTGTTAATTCAGTCATGACATTCTTCAAACCTTCGATAAGAGTTCCATTAGCACCAAGAGTATCAGCGGTACAACCCCTATCCCAAATAGGTTGGGCTATCGCGTAGAGTTTTCTTCGGCGAATTGGGATGTCCATTAATAATCTGGCGAGTTTGCCATCTTCAGTTTCCGCTAAAAGAAGCTTTTTGTGGCGTTCTCGTTCACTTTCGGCTACCCGTTCAATGAAGACTTTTGCTTCTTCGTAACTATCACCGAGTTTCATGAATGCGTTGATTAAAAAATTGTCTTTTTGATCAGCGGTCATTGAAGAATGTTTTTTAGCAACCAAAAGAACCCAATCATTTCGATATAACCTAATTTGGGCGGCATTAAGATGGCGACCAAATAATTTTGTTTTGTTGTGACACTCCAAACAAAGGACAGCCAAATTATCATCATCGTTATTACCAGGGTCGTCATCAATATGATGAATCTGTATGGTTTTATTTGGGGCTCTACAAAAACAACAAGTTCTATCTGAGTCAAATTGAACTTTTGCAGAAATGTGATTAGGTATCGGGATTCTTTCTTTTTTCATCTCAAAAACCTCGTTATTTCTTTTGCTTCATTTGGAGTTCAACAAATGCTTTTCTAATTTGTTCCAAAAAACCCGTTTCCTCAAACGGTCCACAAAATATGTTCATGCCTCCTGGATATTTAATCCTAAAGCTTTCCAGCAAATTACGATTATAAATTTCACCCGGGTAAGTAATAAAAAACCATCCAGCTCCCGCGAACAAACAAGAGCTTTTTTCTTCTGATGAACCTATATATGGTAAAGATAAGGGCCATAAAGGCGTATTCGTAGAGATTCTTTGAGGGTTTTCCGACACTCTCTAGGTATTGGAATGCAAACCGGGGGCTAAATTCTCGGAACAATCAACTTATTCATTTTCAAGCTGGAACAGACCGCAATTTTTCATAAACAGCATCAGGGGCTAAATCAGCTCCGTTGGGCCAGCAAATCGCGCCAAACTCATCGACGCTTACTTGGGCAAACAACTTTGTGTCTTTTAGCGGTTCAAAAACAGATCCGAATAATCGATCCTTCAACGAAATAACTCCTTTACTTCCATCGGCAAAAACCACTTCCAACCGATACTCGGCTAAGGGTTTAACGGATTTAATTTTTTCCATCTTCCTACTCCAACGGTGAAATTTTATTTAACGGTTCATGAGCCGATGCTAACTTCCAATCATCCATCAATTCTTCACGGTGCTCTGATGCCCATTCCAAAACCATCGCCTGGGCTCTTTGGGGTAGATGCCCAACAATAATTTTCAAGGTTTCTATTTCCACAACAATCATATCATCACCGTAATAGGCATGGAAATGCGGCGGTCCATGATCATCGAAGTACATTCGAACAAATATCCCGAAAAACATGCTTATTGTTGGCAATCTTGCTTCCCGATTCAAATCTTAAGATTATTAACTTTCATGACATCCCATCAAGAAAGGGATTATAGCTTCTTTCACTATTGTAAGAACCTTCAAAAAGACACGGCCCTCCACGCTTCCGCCTCGCGCGGGTGGAATTTGCGGTTATTTCCAAAAAATCTTAGATTTCCAAAACGAAATTTGTGATGTGCCGACCTTCCGTGAAGCATTAGGGCGAGGGGTTTTAGTCTTCCTTCGTGTTTTCTTTACGGAGTGGGTGCGATTAAAACAGTCATCATTCTCGATGGGCTTATGGGCCCGCTTTCGGGATCGGACTGGTTCTGCTCCGCCTTTTGCCAATCCGCTTGCCGGACGTAATACAGTGGATGCTTCCCCGGGGTAAGGCCTTGAAAGGCCTCCTGCAATTTTTTCCAATCCTGCGGATCACCCTTGTTTTCCCCAATTCCCCAAATCCGGTCGCCCAGGTTCACCTTGGTTTGGGAAGCCGGGCTGTTTTCCCAGAGGCCGTCCACCTGGTTTCCCCGGTCCAGCCAAAAGCCCAGGAATAAGTAGGGGATGCCGGCGATGGGCGCGTTCTTCCCGCCGGTGGTTGATCGAATCTTGAATTCCACCGCGCTCACGAGGTGCCGGATGCCGTCGGCACTGCTTTGGAAGGTCAGGGGCCGCTTGAGGCCTGAAACCAAGAGAGTGCATTGGTAGAAGCCCTTGGGCGCGTTGGATGCGACATCAATTTGGGAGCAATGGATCGCTTTAACGTCCTCCCAATAAAACTCGCATTTCGAGTTGTCCCCCAGCAGGTTGCCAAAGGTACCCGCAAAGCCCAGGCTTAAGCCGGATGGGTTCGGCGATGCCGACTGCAGTCTTTGCCGGTCATGCCCCCAAAAGACGGTGTACTTTTCCGAGTCTTGCATATCCGCCAAACGACGGTCGGCCATATCCAAGGTGATGGCAGGGTCAGGCTGGATGTCGCAGTTTTTGATGTGGAAGGGCTGGGGCAAACAGGCGATTTCGTCTTCTAAATTGGTCCGGTCTTCTAGCGAAGAATCCCAAGGCATCGGCCCGGATGGGACGGGATTGGATTCGAGGTTCGCTTTCGGGGATTCGGGAACGGTGGCAGCCGATGGGGCGACTGAATACGAGGATCGGGGCAGGGATTTCGAGGTTAATTTCTTTTTGTTGCCTCTCGAAACAGGTTTAACAGGGGTTGGGTTAGTGATTGGTATAGAGATAACGGGTGTCGGCGAAGAGGCTTCGGTTACCTTAGGTTGTTCACTCTTCCCCAGGGCCAACCTGGTCGGAAAGTATCCAATCCAGAGGCTTTTAAACCACCAGACTGCCACTAAAAGAGCGCCAATGATGATGATTTGAAAGATACCAGGCCTGAAAACTTTATAGATAAGCCTCAAGAGTAAAAGCCCCAGGACCACTGCCGCCCAGGTGTTCCGAAGGGTATAACCTAAGGCCAATAAAAATAACCGGCCCAGAAGGTTGAAGCCGGACCCGATCAGTCCATCCAACAAGGGTCCAATGATAGGGATGAAGTGGGTGATAAAGCCAAGCAAGGTTGAATAGACGGCGAATATTGTAAACCCGTAAATAAACCAATAGGCCAAGGACTTAAGGGGGTTGGCCCCTCGACGTTTCTTCGATTTACCAACCAGCCTATGCGCTACGCTCTTCCCGACCTCTTTTATATAACGATGTAAATATTGAAATCCTTCTCTAAATCCTGTAATTAGCACACGGTTTAAATTCTTAGACTTAACTTTAGACTTCTTACTTGTTTGTTTTACGGTCTTTTTACGCTTGCTAGGTATGGATTTAAACTGATTAAGAAAGGCATCTAATTTTTGCCCCAGGGTGGTTCCTTTCCCCTGAGGCAGCTTATGTGTGCGATTAACTTCTTGTTCTTCAGCTATATTTTCTTCTGGCAGGTCATTGGAATCCTTGATTTCAGGTTCATTTACGCCGGGCGAGGTCAAATTTGGGGTTTCTGAACCCGGGTTGGGATGATCCCCTGCCTTGGTTATGGATTGGGTGTGAGATGGGTCAAAATCCTTAGCAGATTTGCCTGAAATGACCCAAGCCACTAGGTTTGATATTTGTTTAGTGCGAAAGCGGTGGCTGATGACTTCATCCAGAACCTCATGGACCGCCTTGGGAAGATCCGGGACATTTCCCTTTAGCTTGGTTAAGGCAAGGGCACAATTTAGGGAGAGGATATAACCTGGATGGGCTTCGACTTCTTGGGTGACAGCCACGGGCTGTGAAGCACTTTCTGGCAATGCCTGTTGTTTGTGGGATAGGGCCGCCCGACGGATCTTGTCGATGGCTTCGGGGTCTAAAATGGCCCTAATGAGCATTAAATTGCCAAGATTACCCTTACTAATGCCAAGGGTTTTAGCAAGAACGGCGTAATTGGCATTGGGTGCCTTGATAACTTCAATTTCTAATTGGGCCAGGCGGTCCAGCCAACCCAAGGATTCCTTCTTAAATTCACCCATGGATACCCCCATGGTTCAAAGTTAAATAGACGGTATTTTCTAACCCAACTCTTCAAACAAAAATATGATTTAAATCAATAAACGGATACCTATGTCCAATAGTCTTGCGGTTCCGTCCAATAGAGTATTACCGCCCATCCAATAGATAAGTTTAATTGTCCAATAGATAATAGGATTCTGTTCAATAGGCCTGTCACGCTATCCAATAAAATATTGCCATATGTCCAATAGTTAGATGGAGTTGTCCAATAAGTAATGAATGCCCGTCCAATAAGCGGAGCCTGCGTGCAAAAACAAATAGCTCTCAGTTCAATAGGCGATAACCAAGGCTTCATATTCCAACGAAAGCGTCCATCCAATCCAATTGAATTCGCCCACTAAATCCAATCCAAAGCGCCCACCCTGTGTTACCGGACCAATTTTGGCATGCTTATCCGAACAGCGCCCGTTGGTTCATGGACTTTTGTATTCATCCGCAGGCCATACACTGTTCTCCCCTTCTGAAAGAGGGGGAAAAAGGGGGAGTTAGCTTCTCCGCCAATTCAACCGTAACGGCTAATACCCCCCTTCCCCCCTTTTTCACCCCCATTTCACCATTAAGTATTAAAAAATGTAAATGGGGACGTCCCCATGCCCCATGTCATTCTTTCAAATGGGGCATGGGGGAAGGGGGGGAAATTAAAAAAGCCGTTATCGCACAACTAGCGGGCGCTCTTCGGATAAGCATGAAAAAGGACTCTTGCCAAGGGGCCAGGCCCTTATCTCACGAGCAAAACCTTCCGCCAGTTCGTTTTTTGGGGGGTCTGCAGGTAGATCAGGTAGACCCCGCTGGCACAAAGATCGCCACTAAAGTTGGTGCCGTCCCAAGTAAAGCCCTGGTGGACAGGCGCTGTCAGGTTGCCATCCTGTAGGGTCTTTATCGATTCCCCAGCGCTGTTGTAGACCTTCAGAATGTATTTGCCTGAACCCTGGCAAGAGTCCACAAGTAAAGAGACCGGACCCTGAGATGGAATGAAAAGGTTCTTGGAAACGGTGAAACCGTCGCAGGGTTGGGGGGTGGCATTAGGGGTTGGACTGGCTGTGGGGGTCAGGGTGGCGATGGGAGTCGGGCTGGCGGTGGGTGTGGGGGTAAAGGTGGCGCAGGTGTTGTAGGCCCCGTTCCCGCCCGGGTTGCCGCCGGAAACTCCGGCCCCGCCCGCGACTGAATAGGTGCCGGTTCCCGTCATGGGTAATAGGGTTGAACAGAGCAAGATTAAGCCACCGCCGCCACCGCCGTCACCGCCACCATCATTGCCATTATGATTCCCGGCAGCCCCGGCGGCGTTCAAGAAACCGTTGAAGGTGATGGATTGGGCGCTAATGGATATCGTACCGCCAGCCCCGCCCCCCCCGCCGTCGTCAAAAGAAATGTCTCCCCAGTTGCCCCAGGAGCCCGCGCCCATGTCGATCATTCCATTGATCAGGACTGAACCGGAGGGGGCGGTCAAGATAAAAGCTCCACCACCTGGGTAGGGGGTGGAACAATATGGGAGTGATGTAGAGAGAGTGCAATAACGGCCTCCTGGACTCCCTGGAAGAACCGGGGCCAGCGGGTTGTCGTAGGCTGAGCCACCGCTATAGAATCCACAACTTCCACCCGCCCCGCCGTGGCCGCCGCCACTGGACCCACTCCCACCCAACCCAGCCCCTGGGGCTGTCCACAAGTTCAAACCTTCAGCCCCATAACCATTACTGTTGCCTTCCACCATGCCCTCAATGTCCGTGTTGCCGGTCACGGTCAAGGTCACGGCGCCACCGATGAAGAGCGTGGCCCCGGCCGAGACCGTGATGGAACAATAGGTGACGGCGGTACTGACCAAGGTCGCCGGTGCGCTGGGAGAAACATTCAGGGCGCAGGCCTGGGAATGAAGGTCAAGGGGGCAGAAAGAGAACAAGACACCGAAGAGTAAAAGCCGGGTAAAGCCTGAAAAATAGTGAAATCTCATTGGGCCACAGCCGATAGAACGGAATTTTATAACGGAAAAACTATACCACTGGGGCAAGGGAAAACCAAACGACCTATACGAGGAGCGACCTATCTAGTCGTTGTGGTGGGCCTGGGGCCTTATTTATTGTGGCGAATCAATTGTTGAGACTTGAATAATTGGCCAACCCAAGTTCTTCCCAATGTTTACCCTCTTGAACCCTTTAAAACATCCGCTAAAAGTTTGCGGCTGAAAGCTTCTTCACGAAATGGAAAAAGTGTCGCGTTAGGTGTAAAAGTGAATTCACTAAAATAAACCCCATCCGGTAAATCGTATAAATCCACACGAACGAAATCGAAAGGCTTTGAGAGTTCTGAAGCGCGTTGAAGCATCTCATCCCAATGTGAAGGTTTATTTGGCAAAGGATCGGGCATTTTGTGGATATTCGGGATGGGTATAGGTTCGTGTTCGGGAACGGTAAAAAGGGCCTGGCGGTGGTCAGCAAACCTTCCCTCGTCATATTGGAAGAAGAGAACCTTTCCACGGGAGGAATAAAAACGGAAATCAGGAGGCGGTTGAAATCCGCCCCCTTTGGGTTCAGACAAAACTTCGGCAGGAAGACATTCCTCGATGATGACTTTCGGTGTCAAACCCAGGTACTGGGCCTCGTATTCACGAAAAAAGTAATTGGATTCGGCTATTTGGAACAGGACACCCGTTTGCTGGACAATGGAATTGATGTCCCCGCTTCCCAAAAATACTGTCCCACCGGAAGCGTGGGAGGGTTTGGCGACAAGGTTTTTTCCAATGAAGGGATACAAGAAACGTCCCAATTGGTCGAGGGTAGTGGTGGGCTCAATCGCTAGGACCGATATCGTTCGGGCGGTCTTCACCCCCGGAGAAAGACTAACCGCGACCTGCTTCGCGGTTTCCTTGTCGACACAGGTTCGTTCAAAAGGCGTAAAAGGGCCGGTCATTCGATTGAACACATAATCTTCAAAGGTAGCCCGCCTCGAAGCGGGTTTGCGTGGCCACCGGTTATGTTTTTGAATGAATTTAGGGATAGCCAAAAGCTTTATGGTCCAATGATTTCCACGCAATGCAAAAAAACATAAAATTTTATTCGTCAAAATTTACAACCGCCTTCCAATCGCAGAAAGGTTCCGAATCATTATTTGTCAAAAGAAAGTTGGCGACTATTTATGCGTCCGCGAGGATTTTTTTAACCGGTTGTGTTGAAGAATCCGTTTGATCCGATCCACCGGGGGCATAGACCCTCATCTGAAAATTATTTTTACCGTTCATTTTGACCTGGTACATCAACATATCCGCTTCATGCAGGGCTTCTTTGACTGCCGGAGGGGCTTCCTGGAAAGTGACCGAGCCCACACTGCTAGAGATGGGTACTTCGCATTTCCCCAAAACACGGTTCAATTTTTCGTGAAATTGGGGGACTTCCGTTTTGGCTTTTTCAAACGAAAAATCGGGTAAAAAAATTGCGAACTCGTCCCCGCCAATCCGGGCCCGGAGATCGTCCTTGCGGAAATGACCGGCGATAAATTTCCCGACTTGTTTCAAAACATCGCTTCCGGCGTTATGGCCTAGTGTGTCGTTCACCGTTTTAAAATCATCCAGATCGATATAGATGATCGTGAAGGGCCGACCAACGCGGGCGGAAACCTTGAGTTCCCTGTGGGCGTCCCTCAAAAAAGAGCTCGAATTAAGGAGGTTCGTCAGCCCATCGAGGTCAGCCCTTGCGGTCACATGTTCCAGGTGTTTTTTCAGCAGGTTGAGGACAACGGAAAATGCCGCCAGGAAGACCAGGTTGGCCAGCGCATTAAACAGCTGGACCGCCGTCGGGTGGGTGATGGCGGGCTGGATGTTGACGAATAAAATGACAATTGTGCAAAAGACGGAGTAACCCAGTCCCGGTATCAGCCCTGAATTCCAGACGATTAAAAAAACAGGTATCAGGTGGAAAAAAGAAACATTCAGTTCCGGCCCTGACCGGTAATCGATATATTCGTCCAAGAGAAACAGGAACGTCGCCAAGGAATAGATGGTTAATTTCGACTGCTTGTAGATCCAATGTCCGATATTCATGAAACCCTCCTCGTCCCAGGGCGGGAAAAACCGTCCTTTTTGGGATGAACTCACTTTTAATCCAGGGAAGTAAGAGGGGAAAAAATCCAAACGGAATCTTCTCCCCTTGGCTTCATCATATCACCGGTTTTACGGCCTCTACCCCAATGCGGTGAGCGAATAAAGTAACCTCAACGTAACTTGCCCTGGAATTCTTATCCAAAGCCAATTCTGAAAGACCGTCCTCTTAAGCACTTAAATGGGTTTGATGTGGGTTCGGTTGGCTAATCCGGCATTCTGGAAGATGAAGATTCATACCCAATTTCCTACAAGCGGGGAGATTGGATGTTTTTATTGGGAATTTTCTGACTTGCTCCACCACATCTCCCATTTCACCGGCACTTCGTTGGAAACGGAGAGGGTCAAAAGCGAAGGCGGGGGGATGTGGAAATCCTTCAGCGTGATTGGGATCGTTCCGACAAGATGGACCCGGCCCTCTTTCCAATCCAGTACCTGGAGCGGCACCTGGCCGTAGTGGGCCTTTTGGCCCGCGAAGTTGATATCCAGGTCAGCCTTCAAGATCTGGGGCGAAAGGCCTTCCTGCATCTTGCCTATTCTCGCCTGGACAGTGACCATGGGATAGAGACCGGCCTGGGTCACTTCCTGCATATGCAGGTCACGGTTCGTGTCCCCCGAATCGAAGGTTTTCACAGGTACTCCCACCAGGAATTGCCAGGCGCCGTCGCTTCCCCGCAAACCCTTTCCCCGGGCCGAATGGCTTACTCCCCGCACCACGTGGAGCGGATGGGTCACGGTGAAGGTGATCTCCGACTTATCGAGTTTCCAGTGAAGGGTGGGTTCGGCATGGACCGAAGTGAAGGAAAGTATAGAGATCAGACCCCATATCCATATTTTGATGGTCTTTCTCAAAAGGTCATCACCGTGACGGACGATAGATAAGAGACCACCAGGGCCGTGGCCAGGATACCGTGGAGGGTCCCCAACCCTCCCAGGGGCTGGTGGCTCTGGACCTGGTCATTGGCCATATCGCCCAATAAGGGCACGATGATCATGAGCGGGGCGTGAATCCAGGCCAGGTCCTCATGGGTCTGGGTGTTGCCGCTGGCCTTCAGGCCCTTAGGCTTGGGCGCCAGGATGGCGAAGAGGGCAGTGGTGCCGTAGAGGGCGACGGTGGTAATGCCCAGGGTGGCGTGGAGGCCCGTATCCGTACTGCCGTTGGATACGTTGCCGGCGGTGGTAAGCCCCAGGACGTATTCGGTGGTCAGGGGTATGGCGGTGATGAGCCCCAGGGTCTGGTGGATCTGGAGCATATCGGAGCGGGTTTGCAGGTCCTTCTGGTATTGGGGGTCGCTCTGCAGGTCGGCCGAGGAGAATCCCAGGTCTTCCACCGAGAGGGCGGGCGTGCGCGAACCGGTTTGAGTCGTTGGCCCGGCTTGGGTCGCGAACTCGGTGTCCGGTTTTTCTTGGGCCAGGATCAGGTTGGGGTGAAAAAGAAGGAGCAAAGATAAAAAACCGAGGGCCCGGATCGATTGCACGGGTGCCGCCTTTCACGCCAAGGGTGGTCCACGTCTGAAGCCTAGGGTGAGGTACTTTAAGGAATGGTTTCAGCGGAAAGCAAGATTTATAACCTTGGAAATAGTGCCTGAGAAGGCCGTTTTGAAAGGCTACCCATGCACGGACCCTTCCCTTTTTTTCCGGGGGCGCCCTGGTTAGACTAGGCCCATGTGCGGACGATTCGCCCAAAAAACCGAACCGAAGAAGCTGGCGAAGAAATTCGCGGTGGTTGTTCCCGCCGCCCTCCTGGAACACGAGCCCCGTTACAACATCGCCCCCTCCAGCCTCGTTCCCGTTTTGAGGATTCCCGCTTCCGGTAGCCCGGCCGTCCTGGAAACCCTCCAGTGGGGCCTGGTGCCTTCCTGGGCCAAGGATCCTTCCATCGGCTTCAAGCTCTCCAACGCCCGGGCCGAGACGGCGGCCGTGAAACCTTCCTTCCGGTCGGCCTTCAAAAGCCGCCGCTGCCTGGTGCCGGTGGACGGTTATTACGAATGGAACCAGGAAACCAAACCCAAACAGCCCCATTATTACTTCATGAAAGACGGCGAACCCTTCTGCCTGGCCGGGCTTTGGGAAACCTGGGCGCCCCGCGACCCCCAGGCCCCGCCCCTCCAGACCTTTACCCTGCTCACCACCGGGCCTAACGCCCTGGCGGCGAAGGTGCACGACCGCATGCCGGTGATCCTGGAGGAAAAAGATTTCGCCTTCTGGCTCGACCCGGATAACCACGACGTGGAGGGGCTGGTGAAATTACTGGTCCCCTTCGACCCCGGGCGGATGGACAGCTACCCCGTTTCCACCTTCGTCAGCAACGCCCGCCACGAGGGCCCGCAGTGCATCCAGGAAATTAAACTTCCTTAATTCTTGACCTCCCCGGGTGAAAGGTGTAAGTATACGCATGTATACCTATCACCCGAGGCGACCATGTCCGAAACCCAGCCGCTCACCGGCCCCTTCCGGTTCCAGCTCACCGTCCACTCCCTGCTGAAAACCTACCTGGCCCCCATCCCGGCGGGCTTCCCCAGCCCCGCCGAGGATTACCTGATGCGCGAACTCGACTTCAACGAGCTTTTATTGAACCCCCCCGAGTCCACCTTCGGCTTTTTCGTGCGGGGCGAGAGCATGGCGGAGGCGGGCATCCATACCAACGACATCCTGGTGGTCAACACCGAGGCCGAGCGCCAGTTGGGCCAGATCGTCGTGGCCGGGGTGAACGGCGACTGGGCCGTGAAGACCCTGGGGGCCGTGGGCGGCAGTCCCGCCCTGATTTCCCACAACCCGGATTACGCCCCCATCCTCCTCAAGGAATTCGACGAACTGGTGATCTTCGGCGTCGTGCGGGGCTTTGTCCGCCTGTTCCAGCGGGGGAAACCGTGAGCGACACGGCGCTGGTCCGAAGTGGGCCACTAAGCCAAACCCTTTTATCAGGGGGTTTGGCACATTCAAACCCTATGCCTCGGCTGGAGGCCTCGGCACAGAAGCCCGAAGCCGTGGCGCTGGGCGCCGATTCCCCTTTGGAATCGGCATTACCAAGACGTGCGCCACGACCTGAAGTCGTGGCGCTGGTCCACCGGTTATAATTATGGAACCGGTGCAACAAAACCCTGGGCCACGGCGTGAGGCCGTGGCCCTTGTGGATTGCAACTCCTTCTACGCCAGTTGCGAGCAGGCATTCGACCCCCGGCTTTGGAACAAGCCGGTGGTGGTGCTTTCCAACAACGACGGCAACATCGTGGCCCGGTCCAAGGAGGCCAAGGCCCTGGGCATCGGCATGGGCGGGCCCTTTTTCATGGAAAAACAAAAGATACGCGAATACGGCATCCACGTCTTTTCCAGCAACTACGCCCTTTACGGCGACATGTCCAACCGGGTGCGCCGGGTCCTCCAGCGTTTCTCGCCCCGCATCGAGTTTTACAGCATCGACGAATGCTTCATGGACCTGTCGGGCCTCGACCCCCAGGGACTGACCGCCGCCTGCCGCCGCCTCAAGACCACGGTGGAAAGGGCCACCCGCATCCCGGTTTCCGTCGGCGTGGCCGAAACCAAAAGCCTGGCCAAGATCGCCAACAAGGTGGCCAAGAAGTCGCGCAAAGCCCAGGGGGTGGTGAACCTCCTGGCGTCGCCCTTCACCGACCGGGCCCTTCAAAGCGTGCCGGTGGGCGACATTTGGGGCGTGGGAAGCCGGTACGAGGAATTTTTCCTGGGGATCGGCGTCAAGACGGCCCTGGATTTCAAGAACTGCCCCCCGCCCGTCATCCGGGGGCGCATGGGCGTGGTGGGCGCGCGCATCCAAATGGAATTCAACCGGGTTCCCTGCCTGCCCCTGGAGGACGTGCCGCCGCCCAAGAAGATGATCGGGTCCAGCAAGGGCTTCGGGGTGCCCGTAACCGGCAAGGACGAATTGAAGGAAGCCCTGACCTGCTATGTCACCCGCACCGCCGAGAAGGTGAGGCAACAGAACCAGGCCGTGGCCGCCATGCTGGTCTGGGTGGCCACCGATCCCTTCCGCGAGGGGGAACCCCAATACGAGAACTCCGCCACCTATACCCTTCCCGAGCCCACCCGCTATACGCCCCACCTGGTCGCGGTGGGCAACCGGGCCCTCGACCTGCTTTACCGCCCCGGGTTCAATTACAAACGCGTGGGGATTTTATACACGGAACTGGCCGATGCCGACGCCATCCAGCAGAACCTGTTCGGAAGGGTGAACGCGCCCAAGCAACGGGCCTTGATGGAAGCCTTGGACCGGGTGAACGGAAGAATGGGCCGGGGAAAGGTGCGAATGGCCGCGGAAGGGTTCGCGCACCGCTGGCAGACGAAGTTCGAGTTCAAATCCAGGCGCTACACGACTTCCTGGGATGAACTTCCGATCGCCAAATGCGGTTAGAAGTGGCCGGTCAACTCTTCCCTATCCTGACCGCCAAGGAAATTCACAATAGAAATGGGTTTATTTCTTAACCCGATAGGCTTTTACGGAACGAACTCCCGAACGAACTCGGCTGGGCTGAGAATTTGAATGCCTTTGAATTGTTTCAAGGGTAAAAGGTGTTTCTTGTCACCCGTGATGAGAAAATGGGCCTTTCCCGTCCAGGCGCATTCCAATATCCGGTTATCGCTTTCATCTTCCCTGATCACATCGACCGCATGGCGGGGCTTCACTATCTCCGCGATGGCTAAAAGCGAATTCCGCGATTCCCCGGCGCGGCGAGAATCGAAACCAAATTTCTCCCTCAAAACCTTCCCCGCCTCATCCAAGATTTCATCAGAAAGCAGCAGGGTTAGTTTATCGGCGGCGGCTAAATCGAGGATTTTGGAGGGATTACCACCCGGAAAAAGAAGATGGGAAACAATCACGTTTGTGTCGATGACAACCCTGAATTTCATTATTTCTTCCGGCGAAACTCATGAATCAGCCGGTCCACATCATCCTCGTTCCGGATGCCGAGCTTTTTCGCCTGACGGGTTCCAAAGGATCTCAGGTCTTCCCACTGCCGGAGAAGATAATATTGTTTTAAAGCCTCACCGACGACTTCGCTTCGGCTTTTGTTTTCGACGTCGGCGATGTCTTGGGCCTGTTGGAGGGTTTCCGGGGAAAGCGAAAAACTAGCAACGACCGATCGTTTCATGGGGAACTCCTAATAAATAGTTAATAATATTATATTAATTAATTCCGTTATTTCAATCCACCGGATCCCTTGGGGAATATTGCAAATCACTCCTTAAAGTGTCTGAGCTCTTCCCCCGGGGTGGATTTTGGTCATTGAAATAACCTATCTCCGCTTCTTCATTCAAAATTAGGGTGGAAATTTGAAAATAGAAAACCATAATTGGCCTTAAACCCTATGGCAAAATCATTTCCAAACGGATCACGTTGGGGAGCCCAGGAGAAAGCGGCTTTCAAAGTCGTCGTTTCCTTGCTCACCCTTTTCTTTTTGGTTTTCCTGGCCCTGCGTGTCGTCAAGATGGCCCAGGGGCCCGAACCACCCCCGATCATTCAAAACCGTTTAACCGAGGCCGCCCATTCCATGTTCAAACCCGGTCAGGTTTGGGCCTATAAAACCCGGCTCGGCGAGGAAAAATCGTTGTTGACGGTCGTCAAGGTGGATTCCGATCCCCGAATGGGCAATATCGTTTCCGTTTATTTGGATGGATTGCAGTTAATGGATACGTCCGGTAACAGCACATACAGAACGGTGATCCCCCACATGGCTTTCGCCGAAAACACCTTGAAGGAAAGCGTGACCCGGCTCATCAAGGCCGGGGCCGACTTGCCCAACTATGAAGAGGGCTACCAGGCATGGCTATCTGAGTTTAATTCCGGCGGGGGGAGCGTATTTGTCGTTC
This sequence comes from candidate division FCPU426 bacterium, assembly GCA_963771075.1. Lineage (GTDB taxonomy): Bacteria > Oederibacteriota > Muellerivitia > Muellerivitales > Muellerivitaceae > CAVTWJ01. The sequence continues at coordinate 155,978 of CAVYSE010000006.1, forward strand.
CTGTTTCAAAAGCGATCGGTACCGAGGAAGATTTGTTAAATAAAAGCTGGGCAAAACGGCACCCCTAAACCCCTGCCCGATTTCGATGCGGACCGAGTGGATGACATCGACCCCCAATAAAGGTTCTTTGCCCCTACTTCCAGGAAGATATCTAGTAAGAATTTAGGAGTTTACCGGCGAAGCGGCGAGGCGGATGCTATCCGGTAAAGCCTTAAAACGAGCTTTAAACAGTGTTTCTTTCGATTTAATAAGCGGTCCCCGGTTTTTTGGGGGGGCCCTCCAGATGGACCCTATTTAACAGTGGTCGAAATGACCGGGCCGGGCGGACTGATCGGCCGGAAAATCCTGACCCTGGTGGTTATCCGCTGATTCGTTCCATGGCACAAAGATACCATTCCCTTGCCTAGAACATTTCCATTATTCAAAACATTCGGGCTCATTTAAAATAAGCCTGTGGGGAGAATACCAAGAAATCCAGGGGATTTCGAACATGGGTTCTTCCTTAAAAGTCCATTGCGACTCACCGATGGGTTCCACCCATCCCCTTTCCAACCCTCTTCGCATTAAGGTAATGGGCGGCCCGGGAACGGGTAAAACTTTTTTTCTCCGGAACCATGTTCAGGAACTGCTGGAAAAGGGCGTAGCCCCCAACCGGATCTTGGTTTTTACTCACTCGGACACCGCCGCCGCCGATTTCACCCGTCTCCTGGGGCACCCGGTTCCGGCCGGCACCCTGCGGTCCTATTGCCTGGCGGTCTTGTCGAGACCGGAAGTCCAAAGTTACACCAACCGCGTTCCCCGCCCCATGATCACCTTTAGCCACAAAGCCTGCCTGCGGTTCGAAGCGGGCCCCCTCCTTAAGGACATCAAGAACAAGGGCGTCTTCGGCAACCGGAGGAAAAGGTCCCAAGCGATCCTGGCCTGGGAGCGGTCCTTGGACCCCGATCCGCCCTCGCCGCAAAGTTTCGAGGAAACGCTCTTGAAATGGCTTCGGTACCACCGCGGCATCCTGTTGGGCGAAATGGCGTCGCTGGTCTTACGCTATTTCAAGAACCACCCCGCCTATCCCGAACTCAAGGCCTACACCCATTTGGTCGTGGATGACTACCAGGACCTCAGCCGCCCTGAGCAGGCCCTTCTGGATCTCCTGGGAAAGGATTGCGAATGGGCGGTCGCGGGGGACCTGGACCAATCCATCCACTGGGCCCGAAACGCGCACCCCCTCGGGTGGGTGGAATTCGGCGAAAACCTCAAGAACGTCCAGGTGGTTACCTTGACCGAAAGCCGCCGCTGTCCGGGACCGATCGCCCAAGCCGCCAACCTTCTCCTCGAAACCAATGGACCCAGCCTCGGGTCGACGCGGCTCAACCCCGTGACGGGAAAGGACAAGGGTTCGTTGAAATGGATCCGTTGGGCTTCCCCCCTCGCGGAGGGTTTCGGCATCGCCGACTTTACCCGGAAATGCCTGCAAAGGGGATACCGTCCCAAGGATATCCTCATCCTGGCCCCGAGCGCGAGGTTGGCCCGCCTGATCCGCGCCGCTTTCGGCAAATTGAGGATCAAGGCGGAGGGGTTTTACTGCGAAAAGCTTTTCGAGACCGAGGGGACTCAAAAGGCGGTCACGCTTTTATCCCTCCTGGCCGATCCTTATGACCGGATATCGCTGCGTTTCTGGCTGGGGATGACCCAGAATGATTTTTACACCGGCCAATACCTGAACCTGATGGCCTATTGCAAAAAGAACAAGCTGGAACCCTTTGACGCCCTTTCCCGGGCCCTCGGGGGCGGGACCCCGATCGGAAACGTCCCTGATCTCCTCAAAAGGTTCGAGGAACTGGTGGCCGGGATGGCCAGCCTCCAGGGTCTGAAGGGCCATGACCTCATCGGCTTTTTGTTCCCCAAGACCGAGATCTGGGGGCGGAACGCAGGGACCCTTTGCCTGAAATACGCCCATCCGGAGGCAGGGCCAAAGGAACTATTGCGCCTCTTACGCTCATGCGCCTGGGAGGAAGGGCTTCCCGAATCACCCGATTCGGTGAGGATTTTAGCCCTCTCCCGGGCCAAGGCGCTGGAGGCCAAGATCGTGATCGTGACCGGATGCGTCTACAGCATGATCCCCCATACGAACCGGGACCCGGAAACGACGGAGGAGCACAAGGCAAAACTCAAGCAACAGAGGCGGTTGCTATATGTCGCCATCACCCGTGCGACCGAACAGGTGGTCCTTTCCACTTTCATGGGCATGCCAAGGGATTGGAACCCCGACTATATGGTCGAGTTGGCATCGGGTACCGGCAGTTGGGGAAACACCCTTCAAAGTTCGTTCTTGAGCGATATGCGTCCGGTGCTCCCCAAATCCATCAGCGGCAAAGCGTGGCGGCAAGGAGGCTATAAGAAATAGCGCAATGAAATACTTGAATGGTAACCTAATTGAGATCCACCTGGTTAAAGAAGGTTCCATCGTTTCGAATAATTCTAAATCGGCCGAAAAGTTCATCCACGGGATTAAGGTCTTAATGGCCAAAAACTACGTGGATAACCTCTCTGAGGAAACTCGCAAGGGGATGACTGAAAAGGCGGCGGAAGGGATATGGCCATCCGCCGCTCCCCTTGGTTACAAGAACATTGCCGGGCGTGACGGCAAGCGAACCATAAAGCCGGATTCCAAAATGAGCAGGATTATTTATTCACTTTATAAGGACTATTCGACGGGGCGTTATTCCTTCAAGGAAATAACTAAGAGGTACTGGAATAAAGGGTTGGTGGTCCGGAAAAGCAAAAAGATTCTTTCCAAGAGTACGGTTTATAAAATACTAACTAACCGGATGTATACGGGGGTGTTCCAATGGAGAGAGATAAATTACCGGGGTAAGTACAAGCCTATCATTCCGCAAAAACTTTGGGATAAAACCCAGAAGGTAATGGAAAAACACTTCAAGTTAAGATAATCAGTAGTACTGAGTGTTCCTTTTGGGTCCCCGTCGTGGACAGCTGATATCATTCCGAAACGGCTCCCAACCAATTTCTATCAAGTGCGCATGAACTCTGTTTGTATTAACTCGTATGCCTTTTTGATGTATGGTTCGAACGGTGACTCTCCTAAGGTAATAACTCCGCCGGATTTCAAACGGATATTAATGACATAGGCCTTGTACGGAGCGGCCTTGCTGCCCCCCTTTCGTTCCACCATTTCCTGATCTATTGATTTGATTTCATTTTTGGAAACGCAAAGGAGGGATTTTCCGTTTTTATGGAAATCAACTGTGTGATCCGGAAGATTGAATATGGCCCTCCAACGAAAGGAATAAAAAATAAGCGTGAGAACTATGCCCCATATGATTACAGCACAAGCGCCCATGCCGATTTTCTTTGTCATGGTGGCCGCAGCCACATCCTCAGGGAAAAACCAGAATGACAGAAAACCAATTCCAATAAACATAAACAAGACGAGCCACAATGCTTGGGAAGAAAAAGTCAATCGGCAGATAATTTCATCCCCTTTTTTTCGGCAATAAAAAGGATTAATAGTGTAACCGCCCCCTATAAATGGATCTTCGCCCATTGGATATTTTTCGTCTGCCATAGCCACTTCTCCTTATCGTTGTCTAAAGGGAACTATTTCCTGCAGAGTAGAGCGCTGGCGCGTATGCCTTAGAGTACGGTGGCGAATCCAACCCTTTCGGATTGGGCCTCAGTCCGGCTCTCATCACCACGTTTCCAGCGCCCCCTCATCAAACCGTACGTGACCTTTTCGATCATACGGCTTTCCGACAACCTTTCAACCGGCAGCATTCAAGGCAAAAGCTGGAATCCAGTTCAAACCAAGGCGTTTCACTTCCTCGATCGACCATGTTCGTCCTTCCCAGGCGTACTTATGCCTCCGAAACAAAGTCAGCCTTTCGAGTACGTAAAATTGAAGCTTGGAAAAGTATGGCTGGCTGTCCCCAATTCGGAAATAGTTGGCCCACCCCCTTAACACCGGGTTCAAAGCCTTCGCTACATCCTCCATTGGAGATAAGAGCCGCTCTCGGCCCGCCGTCATCTGCTTCACTTTCTCGGCGATTTTCTTCATGGCCTTCCGGCTCGGCCAGCTCAGGCAACAGGTCTTACCCAATCCTACCACCGGCATACCTACTCGAAAGTGGAACCCAAGGAAGTCAAACCCTTCCTTCCCAGGCCCCATTTCCACCAGCCGTGTCTTTTCGGGGTGCAGTTCAAGCCCTAGTCGTCCCATCAATTCCTTGATGACTTCCAGGCTCTTTTCCGCATGGGCTTGGCTTCCGCACAACACCACAAAATCGTCGGCGTAGCGCACCAGCCTACCCAGTTTCCTGTGCCTCTTATTCCAAACCTTGTCCAGCAAGTGAAGGTAAACATTGGATAACAGCGGTGAGATCACCCCGCCTTGCGGTGTCCCTCGGAGAGTCGGCGTAAGCCTTCCTTCCTCAAACACACCCGCCTTCAGCCACCCTCGGATCAGTTTCAAAACCTTCCGGTCACTGATCCTCTGGCGCACCAGCACCATCAGTTTGTCGTGGTCGATGGAATCGAAATACTTCCGAATATCTCCATCCACCACCCATCTGTACCCGCCATTGATCCACTTCTTGATCTCCCGGTGGGCCTGCTGGGCTCCGCGTTTTGGCCGAAATCCAAACGAGCCTTCCAGAAAGTCCGCCTCAAAGATGGGTTCCACCACCTTCCGGCAAGCCGCTTGAACTACCCGATCCCGAATTACCGGGATTCCCAACGGTCTCTTGCTTCCATCAGGCTTGGGTATTTCCACTCGTCTCACAGGTTTAGGCAGATACTTCCCAGCTTTGAGTTCTTCCTGGATGCCCTTCAGGAATGGAATAATTCCCACCTTCTCTTCGATCCATTCCAGCGTTTCCCCGTCCACTCCTCCTTGGCCTTTATTAGCCTTCACCTGTTTCCATGCCGCTGTCAGGACATCCCATCGGGTCATCCTGTCATGCAGTACATGAAATCTCCGGCTTGGGCTCCTCTTGGCCGCTCGGTATAGCGCCCTTTGAAGGGTTCGCGCCTTGTCTTCGGAGTTGTTGGCCCTTTGGGGCATGCTCCAGCGCCTCCCTTTTGAAGGTTGCTTGGTTGAAGCAGGGGTCCTTCCCTCCAGGTGGTTTTGTTGTCCACCCTTCACAGGTATTGTGACCCCCTCCGACTTCCTCCCGCCCTTGCCCCTTTTCGGTTTTAGCCTTATAGCGGCAAGTCTTTTGGCGGGTAGGATCTCCCAGGTTGCTTGCAAAGCCTTTCCAGCATTCCGTTCCCCATACGCCGGAGGACTTGCCCCGCTTGCTCCAGATTCTTCAGCGGGATCGTGGCCTTCGCCGGTAGACACGCGGCTCGGCATCCTCTTGCACCTTTCGGTGTCCCATTCACGACGCGGCAGGATTCACTTGATGTTGCGGACTGCTAGATTGTTCCCTCACTGAATGAGGTTTATGACCCCGTTTCGGGCAGAACCTCTCGGTCCTACGCCGGGGGCTGACTTCCAGGCTCTCTGGCGATTACCTGGTCAGGATTTGGGCTGGCCCTCTTCGGCCTACTCCCTCACCTGCTGGCTCTACAAACCTTCGCTGGCACGATGTCCACGACGGGTCCCCGTCGTGGACAACGCTTGATCTTTTTTCGGGGTTACCCCATGGCGGGAGTCCGGCTATTGCTTTCTTTCCCATTCGTACATCTTGTCCTTCGCGGCTCGGATCTGGGGCGAGTCGGGAGAAAGCTCGATGTATTTCTTCATTTCCTTGATGGCTTCCGCATAATTGGCCTCTTGCTCCGCCAGAAGAATCGAAAGGTTGTAATGGGCGTCCGGGTACCAGGGCGCTTGTTCCAGTCCCTTGTAGAAAAGGTTGATGGCTTCGGTGTAGCCCTTTTCTTTGATGGCGGCCTCGCCCTGCACGAAATATTTTCTCGCGTCTTCCGGCAAATCCATTTTTCTTCCGGCGGCTAGATATTGGGCCAGCGCAGCCGGGTATTGGTCCTCATAGGGGTCCACAGTGCCGTAATCGACCGTAGAAACCCGCATCACGCCGGTGCCGGGGTCGGTCGGGGCAAAGAGGATAATGTCCGTCTGGGCCAAGTCCATCCCGTGGCCCGGGATGGCGTTGGGCGGGGTGTAGCCGGGGTTTTTAATGAAGGCGGAAACCGGGACCGTGACTTCCGTAAAATCGGAAGAGGGGATCTTAAAGTAGGCGATGTATTGAACGTGATAAGTGTCGTAGAGGCCCACAAGGGCCGTTCCTGGAAGGGTACATTTGATATTGAACTTCAGGGTACGCGCCCTCGAAAGGTTGGCTGGATTAGCCGGGCTGAGGTTTACCCAAAAACCCGCCCAACCGCCCGGAAGAATCGTGTATTTGTGTTTGGCGATCATGCCGTCGGCGCCGTGGTCAAAAGAGACCTCCGATTTGGACCCGAGGGTATCGCTATAGGGCTGGCCGGTCAACCATATCCAATCCTGAATGGTATAGGGACCGGCCCAAGCCGTGGCCGCGACCAAAATGTAAAAGGCCAACAAGACACCCGCGTAAACAGCGTTTAAGCTTTTCATGCTTCCCTTTCCACTGAGGAACCTGCCCGCTTATTTCATGTTCTCCCACAATTGAATATCCTGCTCGGCTTCCGTGTTCCGGTCCGAATCGGGTGCGAGCTCTATGAATTTCTTCATTTCCGCGACGGCGTCTTCGTAATCCATTTCTTTATCCGCAAAAAGCTTCGCCAGGGGGAAGTGGGGGTCGGCGTACCAGGGGGCCAGCAGGATCGCCTGGTAGTAAAGGCCTTCCGCCTCGAAAGCGTGGTGTTTCTTCGACTCCGTTACCGCCTGGTCGAAAAATTTCCTTGCCTCGGCTGGCAGGGTCAGCTTCCCGTCCGAATCGCGGAAATCCTGCAGGGCTTCCTTGAACTTTTCCTCGTATGGAACGGCGGGGCTGGCCATGACGGGCCCTACCGTGAACTCCCCTTTTCCAGGAGTGTTTATACCGACCCAGATATATGAAGCCTGGCTCATATCCATGGGGTGGCCGGTCACGGCCCCCGGGGGGGTGTAACTCGGGTTTTTGAAGAAGGCGGAAAAAGGAACCAGCACTTCCTTGAGATCCGTGGTGCTTTTGAAACCGACCACGTAATTCACGTGATTCGCGTCATTCATGCACAACCCGGCATCGGCGGGATAGGAGTTTTTGATTTTGAGCTTGAGGGACCGGGCTTCGGAAAGGTTGACCACGTTCTCAGGGCTGAGGCTTTGCCAGTATCCCGCGTAACCGCCCGAAACGATGTTGTAGGTGAGTTTGACCCATCGTTCGCCCGACCGGTCCAAGAAGGTGACCGAGGCGGTGGTCCCCGTGGCGTCCATATAGGGGCTCCCCTCCTTCCCGAACCAATCCTCGATGACCAGCGGATGGGCCGGGGAGGTTGTTTTGGGTGAATCCTCCGCGAGAACCGGCGCCGTTAATCCCGCCATCACCACCGTGAGAAGGCCGATGACTTTATTTGAAAGTTTCAATTTCGACTCCTATTGATTCCCAGGGTGTGAAAAGATTGTCAAATTCCTTTAATAACGAGACGGCTTACTCGGTCCTGATTCGTCTTGGCTTTTAGAATCCGAACCGGGCTCGGACTCGTTTTTCATTTCCCAGTCGTAAATCTTGTCCTGGGCGGCCCTCGCGTCCGGGGAGCCGGGGTCAAGTTCGATAAAACGTTTCATCTCAACAATGGCATCGCCGTAGTCATTTTCCTGCTCGGCCAGGAGGATCGAAAGGTTGTAATGCGCCTGCGGGTACCAGGGGGCGGCTTGAAGGCCCTTGTAATATCTTTTCACGGACTCGCCGTAATTCTTGCCGTTGAAGGCCGACTCCGCCTGGACGAAATATTTCCTGGCCTCCTCCGGCACGGCCAGTTTCCCATGGGCGGAATGGTATTGCTTCAAGGCGGCATCGTATTGATCCTCGTAGGAAAGCGACCATAGGGAAGGGTCCTGGGCCAGGGTGTTGAAATCATCCACGAATTGATGGGCCGCGTTGGCCGCTTCGTCTTTGCTGGAATAGGAGTATTTTTGGCCGGTTTGATCCTTGTCCTTGAAAAACACAAAACGGATCTTTTCCCCGAACGACTTATAAGTTTCCTTCGGTATTTTCGCTTCGGCACATTCCCCGTCCCACCAGCCCTCTTCCATTTCCCGTAAATCGCCGCAGGGGATGGAAATGGAGGTCTCCGGGGCATCCACCCATTGCACCGACATCAAACCTTTCGTGACGGGCCCGAGGGTTCCGCTCTTTTTGGTGTCGGGAAAATACACGAAACTGACGGTTTGGCAAAGCCTGGAGAAATCCCCATAGGCTTTCAGGGTGGTTCCGATATTGGAGGCGCCTTCTCGGGGCTGGCCTCTTTGGGGTTTTATGGCCTCGGCGGATAATGCCATCCCCGCGAAGAATAATCCCGCCATCACAATCGCGGTGGTTTTATTTAGAAATTTCATGATCCCTCCCTATTGGCCCTTCGATTCCCAAACATAAATCTTATCCTGGGCCGCCCTCGCGTCCGACGCTTTGGGGTTAAGCTCCAGGTACTTTTTCATCTCCTCCACAGCTTCTGGATATTTGTTCTCATGCTCCGCAAGGAGGATGGCGAGGTTGTAATGGGCCTGCGGATACCAGGCCGCCTCCACCAGTCCCTGGTAATAAAAATTCACGGCACCGTCGTAGTTCTTGTCACCCACCGCCGCTTCCGCCTGCACGAAGTATTTGCGGGCTTCCTCGGGCAAGGCCATTTTTCCTCCGGAGGCCTGATAGGCCTCAAGCGCCGCCTTGTATTTTTCTTCGTAGGGGTTTTCCGTGCTGGTCATGATCGGGCCCACCATAATCACTCCCGTCCCCGGCCAAGTTACGCAAAATTGAAAAACGGGGCATTGGCTCAGGTTCATGGGGCGGCCCTGAAGGGCAGGAGGTGGCACAACATTGGGATCGGTGTCTTTTAAAAAGGAATAGAGGGGGACTGTTACGTCCGTAAAATCGGCCGATGAAATCTGGAAGACTGAGTACCAATACTGCTGGTTGGCATCCTGCATGAAGATCATGACGTATTGCGGAAGGGTCGCCTTCGCTTTGAATTTCAGTGAGCGGACACCGGATAGATCGGCGGGATTATTGGGGCTTGGAGAATGCCAAAAACATGCATATCCCCCCTTCGCAACGGAGTAGGTGAATTTAGCCACCCTTCCGCCAGGATTATCAAGGTAGGACATATCGGCCTGGGAGGCGCCTTGAGTGTTCGTCCACCCCGTCCCGGTGTACCAATCCTCGAAGGTATTAGGGGCGCTGACCCGGGGCGGGAGCGTCACGCAACCCGTTAAAACCAGACCTCCCGCCATAAGCGCGATGATGCTTTTTGATAATCTCAAGGTTCCCTCCCAAATCAAAAATTCAAAAATCTCTCACGGCACCGGCCAGGTGGGCGAGGTACCCTTTGGGACGAAAAAAGGTTTAGGACCTTTGACCGGTTGTCCGTTATCCGCCCGGATCGCCTCCAGGTAATGTTGCCCCGGCCGGACGTGGGTGGTGCAAAACCCGTTTGGCATGGCGGGGCCGCATTTGGAACCCCCATCCACGATGAGATAAAGCCAGGTTCCGCTGTTGTTCTGCATCGAGACCTGGGCCCAACCACTGCCAGGGATCTTGGGATTCTCGGCGATGATGATCCCCTCGACGTATTTGCGCATCATGTCCTCATCGGCAAAGCTCGCCGCCCGGTCTTCCTTTTCCTCCGTTTTTTCCTCTTTTTCCTTCAGGGCTTCCTTCTTCATCGCCTCTTGGGCCTGGGCTTTTAATACTTTCAACCGCTCATATTCGGCCTTCGCTTTTTCCAAGGCGGCCGTGTCACCGGGTGCTAGCCCTGAGACGGCTTGGTTATAGGCCGCGATCTTTTTTTCCAGGTCTTTCACAACCGCCTTAAAGCTTTCCTTATCGATCTCGATATTCGCCACCGCGATCTTCATCGATTCATAGTCGACATGGTCCTTTTCCCGTTTCGCCAAAAGATCGTTGTATTGCCGGGCCTGGTCCTCGCTGACTTGGACGCTGTTGACGGCGGGAGGCAAATCGGTTTCCTTCATCTGGGTGATCGTCGGATCGAAAGCTTCCGAGGATAAAAATTTTGCGTCCTCGTCGCTGGAAGCGCTCGCGGCCTGCTGGGAAAAATAGACCGCCCGCTTGAGCTGATCGAGGCCGCTGTCGCCGACCGGCGCGTTTGCGGGAGCCGCGTTCCCAGTGTCCATATCCATTGTTTTCATGCCGGGATCGCTTGAGGTATCCCCGAACATGTCTTTGTGCTGAACATCGCCTGCCTGCGAAATATTGGACATTTGAACGTTGTCCGCGTTGGAGATGAGCTTGAGCATGCCCTTGATGCGCTGGTACTTTTCCTCCGCCAGGCGGATCTGCCGCTGGCGTTCCATCTCGGCGGCGATGGCGAGCCGGCGTTGTGCCTCTTGTTCCCGCGCTTCCTCAGCGGCGATCTCAGCCGAGTTATCGGGTTGGGAAAAGAGACCCGCGATGAAACCCTGGAGCAGGGGGGCGGAGAAGGCCAAAACCCTCTGCTGGGAGGTGGAATGGGGGTCGAGAATGACCTGGGCGGCGAGGTGATCGAGGCTGTCGGAACTGGAGGTGGAGGAGGAACTAGTGCCGCCGCTACCCTGGCAGGGCGAAACGGCGCCGGGGTCCAGATTTTGGGAGGTGATTAAATTGCTCCTGGACTGTTCGCAATCGCCATCTGTGGCGAAGGGGCCGACGATATTGTTTCCGCCCAGTTGTTGGGCGCAGATATCGCATCGATATGTGTATTGGGCAAGCACGGGATGAAGCGGAAATAACAAGGACAGGGCCGCCCAGCAGGCAACGGAAAGGCGACTCACAAACCTATTCATTCGGATGTTCCTTAAC